>CAVZWE010000011.1:0-730436 GCA_963778925.1 uncultured Alphaproteobacteria bacterium
CCCTTCGCTGAAGGCCGCCTTGTCAGGTGAGGCTCAGTGTTGAGAACTGTCCTTATGGACAGTGATAAGCGCAGTGCCCAGGTCGAACGGCTCGAAGTGGTGGATACGGGCCGGCGTCGTCGTTGGACCGAGGATGAGAAGCTCAAGATAGTCCTGGAGAGCTTGCAAACGCCCCGGCAGATATCGGCAACGGCGCGACGATATGGCATATCGCGGTCGTTGCTGATCCGATGGCGACGAGCGTTTCGTGCCGAGCGTAATGATGGCGTCGAGCAACAGCATGGCTTCGTGCCGGCGATGGTGGCCCCGGAATCAAAGGCTGCGCCTGCTCCAGTGGGCTCGGCCGGTGGGGGTGCCATCGAGATCGAGTTTGTGGCCGGCGTTCGGATGCGGATCACGGGCGCGGTCGACGCAGCGACGCTGACAGCAGCCGTGGCTGCACTGGTCGATGGACGGCCACGATGATCCCGTTGCCAGCCGGCGTGCGGGTATGGCTTGCGACTGGCTATACCGACATGCGGAAGGGCTTTCCGTCGTTGGCCTTGCAGGTCCAGGAGATTCTTCAGCGCGACCCGCTGAGCGGCCATCTGTTTTGCTTCCGTGGACGCAGCGGCAACCTTCTGAAGGTGATCTGGCACGACGGCCAGGGCGCATGCCTGTTTACCAAGCGGCTGGAGCGGGGCCGCTTCCTGTGGCCGAGCGCAGCCGACGGCGTGGTGATGATCTCTTCCGCACAGCTCGGTTACCTGCTCTCAGGTATCGACTGGCGTCATCCGCAGGAAACCTGGCGTCCGACCTCTGTCGGCTAACAGGTTTTGCTTGCGGATCACGGCGGATGTGATTCCATCGTCTCATGAAAGACGCTGCTGAAATCGCTTCCGTCCGATCTCGCTGCCGCGCATGCGATGATCCTTGCGGAGCGCCATGCGCGCCTCACGGCTGAAGCCAACGCTGCAGCTGCCGCGACCAATGCCGCGGTCGCCAGGGCCGAAGCGGCCAATGCACAGGCGGATCTATCCAGCAGCGAAGCGCTGATCGCCCATCTCAAGCTGGCGATCGAGAAACTGCGGCGTGAACTCTACGGGACGCGCTCGGAACGTACGGCTCGGCTGTTGGATCAGATGGAGCTTCAACTCGAAGATCTGGAGGCGGCGGCGACCGAGGACGAGTTGGCGGCCGAGAATGCGGCGGGGCGGACCCAGACGGTCAAATCGTTCGAACGCAAGCGGCCTGCGCGCAAGGCGTTCCCGGATCATCTGCCCCGCGAGCGCGTGGTGATCGCAGCACCTGAGAGCTGCCCCTGCTGCGGGTCGTCGAAGCTGTCCAGGCTGGGTGAGGACATTACCGAGACGCTGGAGGTCATCCCGCGGCGATGGAAGGTGATCCAGACGGTGCGGGAGAAGTTCTCGTGCCGGGCTTGTGAGACGATCACGCAGCCGCCGGCGCCCTTCCATGTGACGCCGCGCGGTTTTGCCGGGCCGAACCTGCTGGCCATGATCCTGTTCGAGAAGTTCGGGCAACACCAGCCGTTGAACCGCCAGAGCGAGCGCTATGCCCGCGAGGGCATTGATCTCAGCGTATCGACGCTGGCCGACCAGGTCGGCGCCTGCGCCGTGGTCTTGCAGCCGCTCCATGCCCTGATCGAGGCCCATGTCCTGGCGGCCGAGCGGCTGCACGGCGACGACACCACGGTGCCGATCCTGGCGAAGGGCAAGACGGTCAAGGGGCGCATCTGGACCTATGTGCGCGACGACCGGCCATTTGGGGGACGCGACCCTCCGGCCGCGCTGTATTATGCCTCGCGGGACCGGCGGCATGAACATCCGGTCCGGCATCTTCGAGACTTCGCGGGCATTCTGCAGGCCGACGCCTATGACGGGTACAATGAGCTCTACGAGCCGTCCCGCTCGCCGGGGCCAATCACGTCGGCGCTTTGCTGGGCGCACGCCAGGCGGCAGTTCTTTGAACTGGCCGATATCGCCGCCAATGCGCGACGCGGCAAGAACGCAGGCGCGATCTCGCCGGTCGCACTGGAGGCAGTCCGGCGCATCGACGTGCTGTTCGATATCGAGCGCGGCATCAACGGCCTTGCCGCCGATGAGCGGCTGCGTATCCGGAAAGAGCAGAGTGCGCCGGTTCTCGCCGAACTGGAAAGCTGGCTACGTGAGCAGCGTTCCCGTATGTCGCGTTCGGCCTCGGTCGCCGAGCCAATCGACTACATGCTCAAGCGCTGGAATCGGTTCACGCGGTTCATCGAAGACGGCAGCATCTGCCTCACGAACAACGCCGCTGAGCGCGCCCTGCGCGGATTCGCACTGGGACGCAAATCGTGGCTCTTTGCCGGCTCAGAGCGCGGCGCCGATCGCGCGGCCGTCATGGCTACACTGATCATGACGGCAAAGCTCAATGACGTCGATCCGCTGGCCTGGCTCGCCGACGTGCTCTCCCGCATCGCCGAGTATCCCGCGCAACGGCTCGACCAACTGCTGCCATGGAATTGGCGCACCAGTAATCGCCAAGCCGATCAGGCAGCTTGAGCCGAAGCTGACCGGCACACGGCCTTCACCGGATGCTTACGTTACGGCTTGGTATTCGACAGCGCAAATCTGGCTGGTAGCGATTTCGATTCGTCCGAACTTCGGAGCCCATTCGATTGGACGATCACATAAACACATCCGATCCCTGGATCGTGCGAAAATTCACTCGCTGACGTAGGGCACATCCTCGACGCCGCCCGCGGCTTCGAATGCCTCAAAGGCCGCCTTGGCCAATTCCCGCCTCGCCTCTTTCCGGACGCGGTGCGCATGGGCGGCAACCTTACCTCCAGTCGATCGCGGAAGCTTCGAATCAACTGGCACCGGTCGATTTCAACGCCGTCGATTTCGGCGTCAAACCGGGCGATCAGCGCGTCGCCGTTTTCGAAATATCTCGGCTCGCCGGACACCACGCCGATCACGAGGATCTGCATGTTGGAATCAGGCCGCCGCAATTTCGTAACTCGACATCCCGGCCGATCCGTCCACGACGTAATCGCGATCGTTCGGATAAGCGCCATACTCTTTGAAGCCGTTGGGCGGCACATGCCAGGGCTGGCCGGGCTCCTCCAGTGATGACGGCGCCGCCTAGCGCAGCGTCCGCGTCAGATCGTCGAACAGTTCGTCGACCGCGAAGGCGCGGGGAATAAGCCCCTGCTGCGCAACATATCCAATGATCAGTTCCAGCGAGCGGCGCATTTCATCGTCGCTGAACTTCGGCGTGCCGGCGGGCGCGCGCGCCGCGCTCTCGCGCAGCATCCGGAAGACTTCGCGCACCGCCTCCGGATGATGATTGGAGAGGCTCTCGCTGACGACCACCATATGGTTGATCGGCAGCACTTTGTGTTTGGCAAACCATGCTTTCTCCTCCGCCGCGGCATCCGGAAACAGCGGCCTCAGGCCTGGACGATCTACCTTCTCGCCCAGCACCGCATCGAGCTCGCCGTCGAGCAGCATCTGGATGATCTGCTTGCCCTGCGGTGCACGAACCGTGTTGTCCTGAAACTCGGCGACATGGGCGTCCTCGAAGGTGACCCAGTCGATCGAATCGAGCTCGACGCCATAATCATTGGCGAGAATGCCGCGCAGCCAGGCGCCGGTCGTGGTGGTGAAGGAACGGATGCCGACGCGCTTGTCGTTGAGATCGGAGGGCTTAAGCGTTCCGAGTTTCGCGTTGTAAAGCGCGTAAGCATGCTGAAACCGCGCCACCACCACATCAGGTATAAGCACCATCGGCTTGCCAAAACTCTTTGCCATCAGATAGGTGACGATCGCCATTTCGGAGACATCGAAGGCGCCTTCGCGCACCATCGGCTTGAAGCCCTTGTTGGTCGGCGAATACTCCGCGAAATCGAATGTGACGGAATCGGACTTGACCGATCCGTCCTTCAACGCGGCCGTCCAGGGATGGTCGCCCAGCAATGTGCGCAAGCGCATCGTCAGCTCCGTTTAGTTCCAGTCATGGCATCGGTTCGCACCGATACCCGCGCAGACCGGCAACGTTCACTTCGCATTCGCCGGCGCATGGACATGCCACAAATCGGCACGCCAGTGCAGCACGATCGCCCCCATCAGCGCCAGGCCCGCGGCGGCGTAGAGCGTCCCGGTCGCGGCGAACCCGATCTCGTCGATCAGGCCACCGGCCGCCAGCAGGCCGAGCGGCAGGCTGTAGATCGCGAGCATCCGCACCCCCATCACCCGGCCGCGGAAATGCTCGCTGGCGGTACGCATCAATATTACCGCGATCGAGATCATGGTCAGGCTTTGCGAGAAACCCGCCAGCATCAGGCACGCGATCGCGGCCGGCACGGTCTGTAGTTGGACAAACACCAGCAGCGCCGCGTACCATATAACCGTCGCGCCGATCATCAGCCGCGCCACCCTCAGGCCGCCGATCAGGCTGAGGAGAATCGAACCGACCAGGGAACCTAATGGCAAAACTCGCCGACAGATAGCCAAGCCCGGTCTGGTTGGTGCGGTAGATCTCGCGGGCGATATAGGGCAGCAATCCGTTGGACAAAGGATACGCCGTCAGATTGGCGAGGAACGCGATCCAGATCGCGGCACGCATGCGCGGCGTGGTCCAGACATAGGCGATGCCCTCCCTGAGGTCGCGCAGCGGCGAGCGCCGCAGCGGGTCATCAGCCGATTCATCGATCGGGTGCGGCTTCGACGGCGCCACCACGCAGAGGGTCAGGAGCGTGCTCGCGACGTAAAGGCCGACGATCGCCACATAGGCCGGCCCCATGCCGAGGCTTGCAAACAATCCGGCGCCGGACAACGCTCCGGCGATGCGCGCGGTGTCCATCGTGGTCCTGGAAATGCTGATCGCGCCGATCAACTGGTCATGCGGCATGATGGTGGCGACCAGCGCACCACGCACGCCGAGATCCGAAGGCCGGACCAGGCCCATGATCGCCACGATGATGATGACATAGAACGGCGTCAGATAGCCCGTCAGCGCCAGCGTCATCAGCGTGGCCGCCAGCACCGCATAGGTCGCGCGCATCATGGCGAGCAGATCGCGGTGACCGATGCGGTCGCCGGCCACGCCAAACATCGGCGCGATCAGCGTGCCGATGTAGGTCAGCGAGGCAAACAAGGTCAGCAGCAGCACCGATCCGGTCTCGACCAGCACGTACCAGCCTAGAATAAGGGTCTCCATCTCGAACGCCCACGAGGTGAGCAGATCGGCCGGCCACTGGAAACGATAATTCCTGTATTGGAAGGGTGCGAGCGCGGAAGGCCGCGCGGGCGCGCTCAACTCTCGATGCCGCGGTTCATCGCGTTCCACCCTGCCCTGTTTCTTGTTGTACTTTGAGGAAGCGGATTCCCCACAAGGGAAGCTGTTTCCTCAAAAATTGAGGTACAGGGTAGCGTTGCTATTGCGGGTGTCAATCAGACCGGATGATCCTGATCCACCACCCGCGCAGTACTATTAGGGAGATCATGCATGGCCACGAAACTGAGCGACGGATTACCCGAAGTGCTGGCATCGGTGCGAACCCGCCCGCTCTTCATCATGCGTCTTGACGTGCTGCCCTATCAGATCATCGGCGGGCCCGACGGCGCCTTTCGAAGGGTCGGTGTCGTACCCGGTGGAATCTTCGAGGGCGAACGGCTTTCCGGCAAGGTATTGGGCGGAAGCGACTGGCAGACGGTGCGCGGCGATGGCAGCGTGCTGCTGGATGTGAAGCTCATTCTGGAGACGGCCGACGGCGCGCTTATCGCAATGACCTACAAGGGCATACGACGAGGCCCTGCCGAGGTGATCGAACGGGTCAACAAGGGCGAGGACGTCGATCCCGCGACGTATTATTTTCGCACCAACCCGATATTCGAAACCGCGTCGAGCTATTCCTGGATCAACGGCATCCTCGCAATCGGCGCCGGCTACCGCACCCCGGCCGGCGTCATCTACAGTCTGTTCGAAGTCCTCTAGCTGAATGCGACCTCTGCGCGGCCATCAACGGCGCGACGCCGGACCTTCGCGATTGATTGCGGCCGCCCCCTGCACGCGAAGGTCCACCGCCTATGCATCTCCGTAGTAACTTCTTTGCCATCCCGAGAGGTTGGTAAACCAACTGTTAAGCGGGGACCGGCGTCGGGGCCAATGGATGCAGGCAGTTGGTTTTGCAGCAAAATCCCGCGGGCAGGCCATCCCGCGCAGTCCCCCGAAACGAACCCCTGACCAAGATGAAGCGGATTTGAACAACTCGGGACCGCGCCGGCTTAACCGTTTGTCCAGCCCCCGGCCGCATAGTGGCGCCCTGACACAAATTCATAACCAGGTTCAACCGCTGTGACATCCTTCGGACGTGTGATTTCGGTGCGGGGATCGCTCGCCCGGGTCGGACTTCTGGCGGCGAGCCAGATGGGCCTCACGGAAATGCGGGCCACCGTCGGCCGGTTCGTCAGCATCCGCTGCGCAAATTCCACCATCGTCGCCATGATCACCGACGTAACCTGCGAGGACTTGCCGACCTCCGACGTCTACATCGCCAGCGCCGGGGTCGATCTGCTCGGCGAAATCCTCGGCGGCCCCGAGCGCCCCAAATTTCAGCGCGGCGTCACCAACTATCCGACCATCGGCGATGCCGTCGATCTGATCACCAATCAGGAGCTGCGCACGGTCTATGCGCCGAGCGGCTCGGACCAGATCAATATCGGCACCCTGCAGCAGGACCGGTCCGTCGTCGCCTATGTCGATGTCGAGGAGATGCTCTCCAAGCACTTCGCGGTGCTTGGCTCGACCGGCGTCGGCAAATCCTCTGGCGTGTCGCTGCTGCTGAACGAGATTCTCAAATCACGGCCGAATTTGCGGATTTTTCTGCTCGACGTGCACAACGAGTACGGCCGCTGTTTCGGCGAACGCGCGCTGGTGCTCAATCCGCGCAATCTGAAGCTGCCGTTCTGGCTGTTCAATTTCGAAGAGATCGTCGATGTGTTGTTCGGCGGCCGGCCCGGCGTGCCCGAGGAACTCGACATTCTCGCCGAAGTGATCCCGGCGGCGAAAGCAATCTATACGCAGTACCAGAACGCCGACCGCATGGGATTGAAACGCCTCGATCTCAAGATGGTCGGCTATACCGTCGATACGCCGGTCCCCTACCGCCTGGTCGATCTGATTTCACTGATCGACGAGCGCATGGGCAAGCTCGAAAACCGTTCGTCGCGCATCATCTACCATAAGCTGATCTCGCGCGTCGAGACCGTGCGCAACGATCCGCGTTACGCCTTCATGTTCGACAACGCCAATGTCGGCGGCGACACCATGGCGGAAGTCATCAGCCATCTGTTCCGGCTGCCGGCCAATGGCAGGCCGATGACCATCATGCAGCTGGCCGGCTTCCCGGCCGAAGTCGTGGATTCCGTGGTGTCGGTGCTGTGCCGCATGGCGTTCGACTTCGGGCTGTGGAGCGACGGTGTTTCACCGATGCTGTTTGTCTGCGAAGAGGCCCATCGCTACGCCTCCGCCGATCGCAGCATCGGCTTTGGGCCGACGCGCAAAGCGGTTTCGCGGATCGCCAAGGAAGGCCGCAAATACGGCGTCTATCTCGGCCTCGTCACCCAGCGTCCGGCTGAACTCGACGCCACCATCATTTCCCAGTGCAACACGCTGTTTGCGATGCGGCTTGCCAACGATCGTGACCAGGCTCTGCTGCGCTCGGCGGTCTCCGATGCTGCGGCAAACCTGCTGTCGTTCGTGCCCTCGCTCGGTACCCGCGAAGTCCTTGCCTTCGGCGAAGGCGTGGCGCTTCCGACCCGGCTGCGCTTCAAGGAGGTGCCGGTGCATCAATTGCCGCGCAGCGAAGCTACCATTGCAACGGTTGCATCGGTCGCCGCCGGCCACGACATGCATTTCGTCGGCGCCGTGCTCGAGCGCTGGCGCGGAGCTACCTCGCAACGCGACGTTCCCAACGATCCCGGCGCCGGCGATCGCCCGGCCGCGCGCACGGTGGAAGCGCCGATGCTGCAGCCGTCGATGGGGCTCGATCCCGACCGCTTTTCGCTCCTGAAAAAGCCGCTGCGCTGACGGGGCAGACCCCGGCGATTGTGCCGCGTGCACGCCTCGCGCAAGCTGCCCTTTGCGCCCAAGTTGCCATCGACTATGGTCTTGCGGCATCCGCGTCGCGCGGTGCGAGCCGGAACCTGCCCATGACCCAGCCGATTGCAAAGCGCTTCCCGACGCCCTCCATCGACAGCCTGCCGGACGATATCCGCACCCGCTTGCTCGCGGTGCAGGAGAAATCCGGCTTCGTTCCGAACGTGTTCCTGACGCTGGCCTGGCGGCCGGATGAATTCCGGGCGTTCTTCGCCTATCACGACGCGCTGATGGACAAGGACGGCGGCCTGACCAAGGCCGAGCGCGAGATGATCGTGGTGGCGACCTCGAGCGCCAATCAGTGCCACTACTGCGTGATCGCGCACGGCGCGATCCTGCGCATCCGGGCCAAGAACCCGCAAATCGCCGACCAGATCGCCGTCAACTACCGCAAGGCCGATATCACGCCGCGCCAGCGCGCCATGCTGGATTTCGCGATGAAGGTGAGCACCGAGGCGCACAAGATTTCCGAAGCCGATTTCATCCAGATCGCCGGCCACGGTTTCTCCGACGACGACATCTGGGACATCGCGGCGATCTCGGCGTTCTTCGCGCTGTCGAACCGGATGGCCAACGTCACCGCCATGCGCCCGAACGACGAGTTCTACATGATGGGGCGTTTGGCGAAATAGACGCTAGAGCCTGATTCAACTGAATTGAACCAGTCTCTAGCGTTATCTTTTTGTTTGAGCATGATCTTTTCGGAAAACCGGTCTCCACTTTTCCGGATCATGCTCTAGTCGTCCGACGCGGCTCCGCACCAGCCGGGCAAATACACCGCATCCTTGCCTTGCGCCAGCGTCAGCGCCTTCTCGACAGCCTTTGCAAAATTGGCTTCGACGCTCTTGCGTGACAGGTTGCGGCGCAGGAAATCCGCCCACAGGAATTCGCTGAACGGCGTCGTATCCTTGGCAAAGCCGCCGACGCGCCGCAGTTCGCCGGCGAGGCTGCGGAACGGATCGTCCTTGAGGCCCGTCACCGTTTTCGGAATCTCGCTGAAATGCCGGCGTTCGCCCTTGGCATCGAACGGATAGACCCACCTGTGATTGTCCAGCACGCCCCAGAACGCATCGGGATCGACCATGGTGAGATCGGCGATGACGGTCACCAGAATGTCCTTGACGCCTTCGTCGTGGAGCGCGCGCGCCAGATGATGGTGATCAACCACATAATGGCGCTTGTTCGGTCCCAGAACCACCGGGATCATATGCCTTCCGAGAAACTCGCCCTGCTTTTGCTCCGATTTGTGCTCCCGCCAATACTCTCGCAAGCGCTTGCGCTTTTCCTTGACCTCGATCATTCCCACGGTCATCTGGGTCGGGCGCAGCGAGAGGATTGGAATCGGCTGCAGGATCGGTTCGCGCGTATTCGTCATGGCTGGAAACCTCGTGTCTGCGTCAAAAAAGCCTCTGAAATCGGGGCGATTATGGCATGATGGCGCGGGCGGTTAAATCCTTTTGCCCGGAACGGGAGCAGCAAAACCGGGTTACGGTTTTGCGTCCGGTCGTGCTGTCCATTACTGAAGAGCCCATGAACTTCGCGCCAGACCGCTCACATCTCCGGGGTCAAGCCCCAGGGCATGTTTGGCGGATCCAGCGCTGACAGCCGAAGAGATTCCAAGAGGATGGCCAGAAGCCAGAGCGAGCGAACATCGAAGGCGCGGGTGGTCCGGCTTGGCGGCCGCGAAGTCATCGCGGAGGGCCTGAATCTCAATTTCTGGGCCGACATCAGCCATCGCTGCATGACGGCTTCATGGCCGGCTTTCATCGCCGGCGCCGCGCTGGTGTTTATCGTCTTCAACGCGGTTTTCGCGACGTTCTACTGGATCGGAGATCAGCCGATCGCGAACGTGCCCGGCGGCTCCTATATCGATTATCTCTATTTCAGCATCGAGACGCTTTCGACCGCCGGCTACGGCGATATGCATCCACAAACCCATTACGGGCATTTCGTCGCGGCGGTAGAGCTATTCACGGGCATCTTCTCGATGTCGCTGATGACCGGCCTGATCTTCGCGCGGTTCTCGCGGCCGAATGCCCGGCTGCTGTTCGCCAATCATCCGGTCATTTCCGGCCATGAGGGCAAACCGACTTTGATGGTTCGCTTTGCCAATGAGCGTCACAACGTCATCGGTAACGCCACCGCCCGGTTGTGGCTGCTCAGGAACGAAGTCAGCCTGGAAGGCCAGTCGTTCCGCCGCTTCTACGAGCTGCCGCTGGTGCGCAACGAGCACCCCGCGCTGGCCTTGAGCTGGACGCTCTACCATGTGCTCGACGAGCAAAGCCCGCTGTACGGGCTCAATGCGGACGACCTCAACGCGGCAGACGTTTCGCTCGTCGTGGTGGTGTCTGGATACGATGTTGTTGCGGCGCAAACCGTCCACGCGCGAAAATCATACGTTCATGCCGATATTCGTTTCGGGCACCGCTATGCCGATATCCTCGACAGCTCGGACGATGGCCGGATCAGAATCGATTACGGCAAGTTCCATGAGACTTTGGAGGGATAGATTCTCGCATCCGTGCCATGTGAACATTTTCTGTGAGACGCGGCGCGAGCGTGCTAAATAAGGTCAGGATGTCCCGGAGCTGGCAGCAGTGAAAATCCAGCGGCCCATTACCTCGGAAGTTTCGCAAGACGAGCATCGCGTGCTCAAATTCCGCCCGCGCACCCTGGCTCAGCCTCCGGGTCGGCGGGGATATCCGGGCGACCAGGCCCTCAAGGAGGATGCCGGGGCCGAGCCGAACGATCTGTCGCGCTATGAGCGGGCGCGGGAAGAACCGGACGACTTTCGCCATCGCATGCTGGCCAACATTGCCGCCTTCGCCTTTACCGTCGCGCTGACGGCGGTGGGGATTTGGCTCGCCATGAGCATCGCGGATCTGCGCAAGACCCAGGACTGCGTGCTGATGGGACGGCGGGATTGCGCGCGGATTTCGACGCCGCATTTCTAGCGGTTTCAAGGCCGGTCCGCGCATTTGGCCCCTACGCGGTCCGCCCTCCTCGCCCGCCTCCATTGAACTCAGGGCGACGCTCCGATATACGGGCACTCGACTCCGGACAGCGGATGGGGCATTCCGGGGCGCAGCGCCCGCCTGCCGTGCCATTCCGGAAATTATCCTCAATCTATCAAAGGTTTAGTGATGTCCTCCACATTCGATCAGATCGCCACGATTATCGCTGAGACCTGCGACATACCGCGCGACACGATCACGCCGGACAGCCACGCCATCGACGATTTGGGGATCGACAGCCTGGATTTTCTCGACATTGCGTTCGCGATCGACAAGGCGTTCGGGATCAAGCTGCCGCTGGAAAAGTGGACCCAGGAAGTCAATGACGGCAAGGCGACCACCGAACAGTACTTCGTCCTGAAGAACCTTGCCGCGCGCATCGACGAACTGGTCGCGGCCAAGGGCGCCGGCACGGGCGCGTAACCGCCCGTCATGGATCTCGAATATTTTCAGCTGATCGACCGCATTCTCGACCTCAATATCGGCGAGAAGACCATCACGGTCGAGGCGCTGGTTCCGCAGCACAACACCATCTTCGAAGGGCATTTCCCCGGCTATCCAATCATGCCCGGCGTCTTGCTGATTGAATCGATGGCGCAGACCTCGGGTTGGCTGTTGCTCGCGCTGATGAAGTTCGAACGCATGCCGTTTCTGGCCGCGGTCAAGGAAGCCAAGATGCGCGGCTTCGTGTCGCCCGGGGAAATGCTGACGATCGACGCCAACGTGCTTCACGAAGGCTCCGGTTACGCGCTGACCGAAGCGAGGGTCAGGGTCAGCGGCAAGCTCAGATCCAACGCGACGATCACGTTCAGCCACATCCCCTTCCCAAATCCGGATTTGCGCGGACACATGGACGCCGTGGCAAAGCGCATCGGCTTTCCGCAGCAGGCTCTTCTTTCATGACCGAAACGAAATCTTCGGCCGAAGTCTGGATCACCGGCATCGGTCTGGCCACCTCGCTTGGCGAGGGGCTGGACGCGAACTGGGACGCGCTTAACGCACGCCGCATCAATGTCGACGAGAAGACCTTCGCGCCCTACATCGTCCACCCCTGGGCACAGGTCAACCTCGACACCCAGATCCCCAAAAAGGGCGACCAGCGCCAGATGGAAGCCTGGCAGCGCATTGGAACCTATGCCGCCGGGCTGGCGCTGGATTCGGCCGGCGTGAAGGGCAACAAGGAAATTCTGGGACGGATGGACATGATCGTCGCTGCCGGCGGCGGCGAGCGCGATCTCGCGGTGGATACAGGCATTCTCAATGCCGAGGCAAAGGGCAATTCCGCACCCGGCTTTCTCAACGAGCGGCTGATGAACGATTTGCGCCCGACGCTCTTCCTGGCGCAGCTGTCGAACCTGCTGGCCGGCAACATTGCCATCGTTCACGGCGTAACCGGGTCGTCGCGCACTTTCATGGGCGAGGAAGCCGCAGGCGTCGACGCGGCACGGATTGCGCTTGCGCGTATCGCCGCCGGTCAGAGCGACATCGCGCTGATCGGCGGCTCGCAGAACGGCGAGCGCAAGGACCTGCTGGTTCTCTACGAATTCGGCGACTTCAACCTCAAGGACAAATTCACTCCGATTTGGGCGCGCCAGAAACATCCCGGCTTCGCCCTTGGCTCTGCGGGTGCGTTTCTGGTCATCGAATCCAGGGCGCATGCGGAAGCGCGCGGTGCGAAGCCCTATGCGCGGCTGACCAACGTCGTCGCCGATCTGACGCGCCGCAAGCACCCCGGCGACGTAACCGCGACCCTGGAAAAACTGTGGTCGAAGCTCGGCAGGCTGCAGAGCAAGGGCGCCATCATCACCGGCGCGACCGGTGCCGAACCAGCGACGTCGGAAGAACGGGCATTTCTGGGCGAACATCCGGACTTTGCGGTGCGGGCGACCGGCACCATGTTCGGTCACACCATGGAAACCCAGTTTCCGCTGGGAATAGGCCTGGCCGCGCTGTCGATCTCACGGGGAGCGCTGTTTCCGCCCAACGATTCAACGGGGATGGAGATTGAAATGTCCACTCCCCCGTCCCAGATTGTCGTGATCGGGACCGGTCATTGGCGGGGCGAAGGCATGGCCCTGGTGGAAGCGATCAAGTGAGCATGGCGGCTTACCCGACGGGGAAAACATGACAGCACCACGCGATAAATCCGGCAGGCCGATCGTCGTCGTCACCGGCATGGGCGTCGTGACATCGCTCGGCGCCGGCAAGGCCGATAACTGGAAAAAACTCACCGCGGGGGAATCCGGCATCCGGACCATTACGCGTTTCCCCACCGACGGCTTGAAGACGACCATGGCCGGAACGGTCGATTTCGTACCCGTCGAGCCTTTTTCGTCGACCGATCTCTCGGAGCGGCTGGCCGATATCGCCACCGACGAAGCCGTCGCCCAAGCGGCGATTGGAACCAAGGGTGACTTTCCCGGACCGCTGTTTCTTGCCGTGGCCCCTATTGAGGTCGAATGGCCGCAACGGATGGAACTCGGACGCGCGGTCGGCGGGGATGCGGCGTTCGATTACGACGCCCTGCTGCGCGTGAGCGGAGGCGGAAGGTTCACCCCCTATCACCACCGATTCATGTTCGGCTCGGTGGCCGATCACCTCGCCGAGAGATTCGGCACCAAGGGTTCGCCGATTTCGCTTTCGACGGCCTGCGCCTCCGGTGCCAGCGCGATACAGCTTGGCGTCGAGGCCATCCGCCGCGGCGAGGCGGACGCCGCGCTGTGCGTCGCGACCGACGGGTCGGTCAATCCCGAAGCCCTGGTCCGGTTCTCGTTGCTCTCGGCGCTATCGACCCATAACGATCCGCCGCAGGCGGCGGTCCGGCCATTTTCCAAGAACCGCGACGGATTTGTGATGGCGGAAGGGGCCGGTGCGCTGGTGCTGGAAAGCTATGAAGCCGCCACCGCGCGCGGCGCGAAGATCCTTGGCGTCGTCGCCGGCTGCGGCGAACTGGCGGATTCCTTTCACCGCACCCGCTCCAGCCCCGACGGCAAGCCGATCATCGGATGCGTGCGCAATGCGCTATCCGACGCCGGCATCGTTCCCGAGCAGATCGACTACATCAACGCGCACGGCACCGGGACGCCGGAGAACGACAAGATGGAATATCTCGGCATCTCGACGGTGTTCGGCGAGCAGACCGGCAAGATTCCGGTATCCTCCAACAAATCGATGGTCGGCCACACCCTGTCCGCGGCGGGCGCGGTCGAAGCGATATTTTCGCTGCTGACGCTCGAGCAGCAGCGGATTCCGCCGACGATCAACTACGATGTTCCGGATCCGGCAATTCCCTTTGACGTGGTCCCCAACAAGGCGCGTGACGCCCGCGTCACCGCCGTGATGTCCAATTCGTTCGGCTTCGGCGGCCAGAATGCCGTGCTGATTTTGACGCGCGAACCGATCTAGCAAGCCAGAACATTTCATTTTGATGAGCCGCTTGCTCCTTCGCACCAAAGCCCGCATTCGCGACGCGACGAAACCGCTCGGCGAAGCCGCCGTCGGCGCGTTGACCGTCGGCATGCTCCGTGCCACCCGCTATTTCGATCCGATCAAGACCGCCAACCTGTTCGGCCGGATCACCCGCCTGATCGGACCTGTGATGCGCGAGCAGAAGATCGCCCGCGCCAATCTGACCGCGGCGTTTCCGGAAAAATCGCCCGCGGAAATCGAGACCATTCTTGAAGGTGTCTGGGACAATCTCGGCCGTGTCGGGGCCGAGTTCGCCCATCTCGATCATATCTGGGAGCACGATCCCGCGCATCCCGAGGATAGCCGCATCGAAATTCAGCCGCGCACCCATGAACTGTTTGCGCAATTGCGGCTCGACGGCAAGCCGGCGCTGATCTTTGCAAGCCACCTCGGCAACTGGGAGTTGCCGGCTTTGGCAGCCGTTGCGCACGGGCTGGACGCCGCGATCCTGTACCGGCGGCCGAACATCGCCTCCGCCGACCGCATCATCCAGGATATGCGCGCGGTAAAGATGGGTACGCTGATTCCGGCCGGCCGCGATGCACCGCTCAGGCTTGCGGAGGCCCTGCAAAACGGCCAGCACGTCGCAATGCTGGTCGACCAGTATCTTACCAACGGCGTCGAGGTCACCTTCTTCGGCCGCAAGACCCGGGCCAATCCGATGCTGGCGCGGCTGCTGCGGCAGGTCGAATGTCCGATCCATGGCGTGCGAATCATCCGCCTGCCCGGGCATCGTTTTCGCGCTGAGCTATCCGAAGAAGTCGCGCCAGTGCGTGACGCCTCGGGCCATATCGACGTCCAGGGCACGACGCAGGCGATCACCTCGGTGGTCGAGGGCTGGATCCGCGAATATCCGGATCAGTGGCTGTGGTTGCATCGCCGCTGGCGGTAGCGCCGCTTCGGACATCATCGCAATGACGGATTATCGCCCCGTCTTCACCCTCGTCCAAAGCCGGTTGATGATCCGCTGCGTGGCTGGATCGCGCGCGGTAATGACAAAGAGCTTCTTCAGCGTGGCGTCGTCCGGGTAGATGTTCTTGTCGCTGAGGATTTTCGGATCGACCAGCTTCTGGCTCGCCAGATTGCCGTTGGCGTAGGACAGAAAATCGGAATTTTTTGCCGCGACCTCCGGCCGATAGAGGTAATTGATCAGCTCATAGGCCTCAGTGACATTCCTGGCGTCGGCGGGGATCGCGAAATTGTCGAAAAACATCTGCGCGCCCTCCTTCGGGATGGCGTAGCCGATCTCGATCTCGTTCTTGGCTTCCGCGGCGCGGCTTCGCGCCTGCATGATGTCGCCCGACCAGCCCACCACAAAGCAGATCTCTCCGGTCGCGAGGGCGCTCAGATATTCCGATGAATGAAACTTGCGGACATAGGGCCTGATTTTGCCGACGAGGTCGGCGGCCCTTTCGAGGTCGGCCTGCCTGGTGGAATTCGGATTGAGCCCGAGATAGCCCAGCGCCGCGGGGAAAATATCATCGGCGGAATCCAGCATGTGAATGCCGCAATCCCTGAATTTCGCGAGGTTCTCCGGCTTGAAGACGACATCCCAGCTGTCGATCCTGGCCTCAAGACCAAGAATTTTCTGCACCATTTTGACGTTGTAGCCGATGCCGGTGGTGCCCCACATGTAGTTGGCGGCGTATTGGTTGCCGGGGTCGTAGATGGCGAGCTGTTTGGTCACCACCGGCCAGGCATTGGCGAGGTTCGGCAGTTTCGACTTGTCGAGTTTCTGGAACACATTCGCCGTGATCTGGCGTTGCAGAAAATAGGCGGTGGGAACGACGACATCGTAGCCGGATTTTCCCGCCAACAGCCGTGTTTCCAGCGTCTCATTGGCATCGAAGGTGTCGTAGACCACCTTGATGCCGGTTTCCCTGGTGAAGTCTTCCAGCACCCCCGGCGCCATGTAGTTCGACCAGTTGTAGAAATTGACGGTGCGCTCTTCCGCCGGCGCCGCTGGCGAAAACAGTGCGAGGGCCGCGGCAATCGCCACAAATCGAAGACGGGAGCAGGTCCGGCCACGCATCATGGTTACCTCTTAGCGGCGGTGTACCGCGTCGGACAGACGCTCCAGCGCGGTATCGAGGGTTGCATCCTTCTTGGCGAAACAAAACCGCACCACCGACGTCACGGCATCCTTTTCATAGAAGGCCGACACCGGGATGGCCGCGACCTTGTAGTCGGTCACGATGCGCTTGCAGAACGCCTCGTCGGTTTCGTTGAGGCCGAGCGGTGAAAGGTCGACCGTGAGGAAGTAAGTCCCCTGCGACCGCAGCACCGGAAAACCGATGCTCTCCAGGCCGGCGGTGAGACGATCGCGGCTCCGCGCCAGATCCTTGCGCATCTGAAAGAAATAATCCTCCGGCTTGCCGAGGCCGTAGGCGACGGCGGCCTGAAGGTTGGGCGCGGTGGTGAAGGTGAGAAACTGGTGCACCTTGGCCGCGACCCGCAACAGCGGCGGCGCCGCGCAGACAAACCCGATCTTCCAGCCCGTCAGCGAGAAAATCTTGCCGGCGGAACCTACCTTGATGGTGCGATCGCGCATTCCGGCAATCGTTATCAGTGGAATATGTTCGCGGCCGTCGAAGATCACATGTTCCCAGACCTCGTCGCAGATCGCGATGGTATCGAATTGCTGACAGAACCGCGCCAGCAGCTCGAGATCCTCGCGCGGATAGACCACCGCTGCTGGATTGAGCGGATTGTTGAACAGGACGGCCTTGGTCTTGTGATTGAAGACGCTGCGTAGCATCTCCTCTGATAGCCGCCAATGCGGAGGTTCAAGGCGCAGCAGTCGCGGGATGCCACCGGCCTGGCGGATGATCGGAAGGTAGCTGTCATAGACCGGCTGGAACACGACGACTTCGTCGCCGGGTTCGACGACGGCCAGAATCGAAGACGTCAGCGCTTCGGTGCCGCCCGAGGTCACCATCACTTCCGTCATCGGATCGAGGGTGAGCCCGTGCCAGCGTCCGTAATGGGCCGCGATCGCCTGCCGCAGTTCGGGAATTCCCATCATCGACGGGTATTGATTGTAGCCGTTCACGGACGCGTCCGCCGCAGCGCGCCTGATATCTTCAGGCCCGGGATCGTCGGGAAAGCCCTGGCCGAGATTGATGGCGTTGTTGTCGCGCGCAAGCTGCGACATCGCCTCGAAGACGGTGACAGGAAGGTCGGCGAAGACCTTGTTCATGGAGGTCATTTTTAGAAGCGTCCCGGGAAAATTTAGCCGCCGGCCCTGGTCTGCAAACCTGCGGCCTTCCAGCCCAATATGCCGCCCGCCAGATGCTTGTCATAGGCAAGGCCCGCCGCCTGCGCCGCCAGCGACGCTGTCACCGAGCGCTTGCCGGAGCGGCAGGCAAAGACCACCTGCTTGCCCTTGGGATCGGGAATGGCCGCCGGATCGAAGGTCGAGAGCGGAACGACCACACCGCCCGGATAGGCTTCCGCTGCGACCTCGTTCGGCTCGCGGACGTCGACCAGCAGATAACGTCCCTCCGCCATGCCCTTCGCCACGTCTTCCGGCGTCAAATCGTGCACCTGATGGTCCGCCACGCAAATCCTCCCGACAATTTGTTTTGAGGGGTCCTGTTCGCCCCGTCAGCCGGGCGCCAAAGTCGCCTCTCGCGCGGCGAAAATCAAGCGCCGCAGGCGCTTAAATGACCTTCGAAATCTTGGCCAGTCCCCATAAGCGCTTAACGCTTTATATGCTCGCGCGGGCCTCATTTCAGGTCAGAAGTTGCTTCGTGATGGGCCAAGCCCCCACCGGCGTTTGGAGACCGGTCTCCCTGTAGCCTCGTCGAAGATAGAAAGCCTTGGCGTTCGAACTTGCTTCCGCGCGAACCGCATTAACGCCCCGTCCACGCATCAGCGTTTCGAGCCGGTCCAATAACGCTGCACCGACGCCCTGCCCGGCATATTCGGGGGCAGTGTACAGTCCCTGGAGGAAGTCACCGCGAATGGCACCCCATCCGGCCGTCACACCGTTGAGCTCGGCAATCCATATTTCCAGTTCGCGAAGCTTTTGCTCCATTCCGGAGGACGTGAGCCGCTTCGCCCATGCCTTCGCGTCTTCGACGGACATGCCAGACGGAGCCAGCTCGAGAATCGATTTCCGCCTCACTTCAAACAGACGCGTCGCGTCATCAAGCGTAGCCAGGCGGTGAACGGCAGCACCCATGTTGAAATGTTCTCCAACAATGAGACGGAGACGCGCGCGGGTACTCTACTGGATCGTGACCTTACTAGACCGTCACCTGCGTTCCCACCTCGACCACCCGGCCGCTCGGTATCTGGAAATAGTCGGTGGCATCGTTGGCGGTGCGGCTGAGCGCGATGAACAGGTGATCCTGCCAGCGCGGCATGCCGGAATGCGCGGCCGGCTTCAGAGCGCGCCGCGACAGGAAGAACGACGTCGACATGATGTCGAATTGCCAGCCCAGCTTGCGCGCGATCGCCAGCGCCTTCGGCACGTTGGGCGATTCCATGAATCCAAACCGCAGCGTCACCTTGGAGAAGGTCTTGCTGATCTCCTCCAGCCTTACCCGCTCGGCCGGGTCGATCCGCGGCGTCGGCGCGGTTTCGATGGTGAGGATGACGTTCTTCTCATGCAGCACCTTGTAGTGCTTGAGACTGTGCATCAGCGCCGTGGGAGCGCTGACGGGATCGCTGGTCAGGAACACGGCGGTGCCGGAAACCCGCTGTGGCGGCCGTTTTTCCAGCATCGCCACCAGATCGGCCAGCGGAAACTCCAGCTTGCGCGATTTTTCGAACAGCAGCCGGCTACCTCGCCGCCAGGTATACATCAGCAGCATCACGACGGCGCCGAGTGCCAGCGGCACCCAACCGCCTTCGAGCACTTTCAGGAGGTTCGCGGCGAGAAAGGTGAGGTCGAGAAACAGAAATGGCGCGATCAGCGCCGCAGCCGCAAATGGCGACCATTTCCAGACCCGCCAGATCACGACAAATCCCATCATCGCCGTGACCACCATGGTCCCGGTCACGGAAATGCCGTAGGCCGATGCCAGCGCGCTGGAGGAACGGAACATCAACACCAGCAGCACCACGGCGATCAGCAGCAGCAAGTTGATGCGCGGGATAAAGATCTGGCCGGAATGGGCTTCCGAGGTGTGGCGGATTTCAAATCGCGGCAGCAGGCCGAGCTGGATGGCCTGGCGCGTCAATGAATAGGCGCCGGTGATCACGGCCTGGCTCGCGATCACGGTCGCAACGGTGGCGAGACCGACCATCGGGATCAGTGCCCAGTCCGGAAACATCAGGAAGAACGGGTTCTCGACCGCTTTCGGATCGGCGAGCACGAGCGCGCCCTGCCCCAGATAGTTCAGCGCCAGCGACGGCAGGACGATGAAGAGCCAGGCCGTCTGGATCGGCCGTTTGCCAAAATGCCCGAGGTCGGCATAGAGCGCCTCGGCTCCGGTGACGGCGAGAAACACCGCGCCCAGCGTGACGAAGCCGATGACACCGTGATGCAGCATGAATGAGACGGCAAGCAGCGGATTTAGTGCCTGCAGGACTTCGGGATGGCGCATGATCGGGGAAATCGCCGCGATTGCGATGACGCCGAACCAGACGCACATCACCGGCCCAAAGAACGCGGCAACACGCGCCGTGCCGCGCGACTGCGCGGCGAACAGCACGACCAGGATCAGCACGGTCAGCGGCACGACATAGGGATCGAACTCTTCGGTGACGAGCTTGATGCCTTCGATCGCCGACAGCACCGACAGCGCCGGCGTGATCACCGCGTCGCCATAGAACAATGCGCCGCTGATGATCCCGAGCAGGACGATAACGGCGGCGCCGTGGCTGACCGCGCGTTGCGCCAGCGCCATCAACGCCAGCGTTCCGCCCTCGCCATGGTTGTCCGCGCGCAGCAGGATCACCACATATTTCAGCGTCACCACGATGATCAGCGCCCACAGGATCAGGGACACCACACCGAGTACCGCCAGGGTGGTAACGACGCCCGAGGGCCCGCTGGCCGCGACGACGGCCTGGCGTAGCGCGTACAGCGGACTGGTGCCGATATCGCCGTAGACGACACCGATGCTGCCCACCAGCAGCGCCTTGAAGCCGGCAGTGGAATGGGCGTCGCCATGCCCAGTGGCCGCCGCCGTTTCCGGGGCGGGAGCTACAACATCGGTGGTCATGGGAAACGGTGCCTCAAATGCTTCACTGCACCATAGCAAAGCGACGGCGGCTTATAGCCCGATTTCGGCGCTACGCCATGCAAAAATGCATAAGGGCCTAGATGGAGACCTGGGTGCCCACTTCAACCACCCGCCCGGTAGGAATCTGGAAATAATCGGTAGCGTCGTTGGCCGAGCGGCTCATCGCGATGAACAGATGGTCCTGCCAGAGCGGCATTCCGGACTGGGTCGAGGGCTTCAGCGAGCGCCGCGACACGAAGAACGATGTCGCCATGATATCGAACTGCCAGCCGAGCTTGCGTGCGATCACCAGCGCCTTGGGAACGTTGGGGGATTCCATGAAACCGAAGCGCAGCCGCACAGTCGAAAACTTGTCGCTGATCTTTTCCATCCGGACGCGCTCGGCCAGGTCGACTCGCGGTGTTTGCGCGGTTTCGATGGTCAGGATCACATTGTGTTCGTGAAGGACCTTGTTGTGCTTGAGATTATGCAAGAGCGCCGTCGGCACGAAACTCGGGTCGCTGGTCAGAAAAACCGCAGTGCCCTTGACGATGTGAGGCGGACGTTTTTCGAGGCTCTTGACCAGATCCGCGAGCGGAACCTCGATCCGCCGGGTCTTCATGATCAGGATCGTCGAGCCCCGGCGCCAGGTCCAGATCAGGACCGCCATGGCAAACCCAAATAGCAGCGGCACCCACGCGCCTTCGAGCAGCTTCAAAAGATTTGCGCTGAAGAAGGTCATGTCGACGACCACAAACGGTACGATCAACGCTGCCGCGGTGGCCGCACGCCAATTCCACAACTTCCAGATCACCACGAAGCCCATGATGCCGTCGGCGACCATGGTGGTGGAGACGGCGATGCCATAGGCGGACGCCAATTCGCCCGAGGTGCGGAACAGAAGCACCAGCAGCAATACGCCGATCAGCAACAACCTGTTCACGCGCGGCAGATAAATCTGGCCCGCATGAGTCTCCGAGGTGTAGCGAACTTCGAAGCGCGGCAGCAGACCGAGCTGCACCGCCTGACGGGTCAACGAGTACGCACCCGTAATCACCGCCTGGCTTGCGATCACGGTAGCCGCCGTCGCCAGCGCGACCAGCGGCAACAGCAGTATTTCCGGAACCATCCGATAGAAGGAATTTTCAATCGCGGCGGGATTGGAAAGCACCAGCGCGCCCTGGCCGAAATAGTTGATCAGAAGCGAGGGCAGCACCAAGTAAAGCCATGCGGCCTGGATCGGCTTGCGTCCAAAATGGCCCAAATCGGCATAGAGCGCCTCGCCGCCGGTCACCGCGAGAAATACCGCTCCCAGCGTCACCATTCCGATCGTGCCATGGGCGAGCAAAAACTGGATCGCGTACCATGGATTGATCGCAGCCAAGACCGACGGATCGTCGCTGATATGAACAAGACCCATCAACGCGAGCGTGGCGAACCAGACAATCATGACCGGCCCGAACGCGGTTGCGACGCGGGCCGTCCCGCCCCGCTGAACCGCAAACAGCGCAACCAGAATGAACACCGTGAGCGGCACCACATAGTGCTCGAGCGCCGGTGCCGCGAGCTTGAGACCCTCAACCGCCGACAGTA
The DNA here is from genome assembly GCA_963778925.1 of uncultured Alphaproteobacteria bacterium. Classification (GTDB taxonomy): domain Bacteria; phylum Pseudomonadota; class Alphaproteobacteria; order Rhizobiales; family Xanthobacteraceae; genus Bradyrhizobium. Next base: position 22,391 of record CAVZWE010000011.1, read on the forward strand.
CCGAGATCGCCGGCGTGATCATGGAATCGCCGATGAACATCGAGGCGCCGATGACGCCGAGCGCCAGCAATGGCCAGCTTCTGCGGCCCAATGCCCGCTGACCCAGCGCCATCAGCGAAAGCGTGCCGCCCTCGCCGTTATTGTCGGCGCGCAACAGCAGCAGAACATATTTTGCGGTGACGACGACAAAAAGCGCCCACAGGATCAGCGACAGCACCCCGAGCACGATAACCCGCGTGATCGGCTGGCCTTGCGCGGCAGCGGTGGCAGCCACACGGAAGGCATAGAGCGGCGACGTGCCGATATCGCCAAAGACCACGCCGATGCTTCCCAGCGTCAGGGCCCAAAAGCCGGTGCTGACCGGACCGTCATGGGCTTCGGTTGATGTGACGCTGAGGGCCATGATGCTGGAAAACACGCTACGGTTTGATTTGATCCGGCCGGGTATCGACGCCTTCCCGGAAAGCCTGTCAACCGGCCAACCATAGCAGCGCTGCACGGCGCCGCGCGTCTCCACAACGCCACACCGGTTCCAATTCGTGGAGGGTAATATAGTAGCGAAGCTTACGGCTTCAGGTCGGGCGGCAGCGGCGGATCTTCACGCATCAGCGTGATCGTGACGCGGCGGTTCGCCGACAGCGTGGGATCATCTGGGAACAGCGGCTGGGTGTCGGCCTTTCCGGACACCGCGAAGATGTGGGCCGGCGGCAGTCCTTCGCGCTCGAGAATCTGGCGCACCACATTGGCCCGATCCGCCGACAGATCGAACGCACCATAGTCGCTACGCGTCGGCACGAAGCCCGCCGCGGTATGACCAATGATGGAGATGCGCAACGGCGTCGCTCTGAGCGGAATGGCCAATTTCTCGATCAGCCGGCGCGTACGGTCGTAGGGCACCTTGGAGCCATCGGCGAACATCGACCGGCCATCCTGGTCGATGATTTCGAGGTTGAGGCCCTGGCTGGTCTCCTCAAACATGATGTGTTTGGAGATTTCGGTCAGTTCCGGCATGTCCTGCAACGCCTGCCGCAGGGACGCAGAAGCAAGCGCGAATTCGCGGTCGATCTTCAGGCGGGCGCCCTGGGCAACGCGATGATCCCTTTCATCGGGGCTCGGGGTGTTGGAGGATTCCTCCGGGGGAATGTGCGCGGCGTTCCTCAGCTTCGGCCGCGTCGGCAGGCCGTCGGATTCGATGACCCCGGCATAGCGCGCCTCGGTCTGTACGCCGAACGCATCGCGCATCGAACCGGCGACGATCTTGAGCTTGTTGTTGTCCATGGTGGAGAAGGCGACGAGCATCACGAAGAAGCTCATCATCAGACCCATGAGGTCGGCAAAGGTCACGAACCAGCCGTGCCCTCCGCCATGTGCATCGCCGCGTTTTTTCTTGGCCATCGCCTGTTTCCCGGGCCGGTGCGACCGGCCCGATCAGGCCGGAACCGGCTCGCCTTCTTCGTGGCGGTGTTTTTCCGGCAGGTACGCCAGCAACATTTCACGGACCAGCGTCGGGCTCTTGGAATCCCGGATCATCAGAATGCCGTCGATGATCAGCGTGCGATTGGTCTCCTCGTCGAGCAGCTTGCCATGCAGCTTGTCGGCGATCGGCAGGCAGAACAGGTTCGCAACCAGCGCGCCATACAGCGTCGCCAGCAGCGCGGTCGCCATGAACGGGCCCAGTTTCGAGGGGTCGGTCATGTTGGCGAACATCTGCACCATGCCGATCAGGGTGCCGATCATGCCGAAGGCCGGCGCGCAATCGCCGATGGCGCGATAGATCTTGCTGCCTTCGTCGAGATGCATCAGGAAATTGTCGCGGTCGCGCTCCAGATTGTCGCGGATGAATTCGAGATCGTAGCCGTCGGCGACATAGCGGATGCCCTTGGCCAGGAACGGCTCATCGGTCTCGACCTTTTCCAGGCCGACCGGTCCCTGCTTGCGCGCGATCTCAGCGATACGGGCGAGTTCGTCGACGAGATCGCGGGCCGACAGCCGGCTCATGGTGAAGGCGAATTTGGCGCCGAGCGGGAGGCCGTGCAACATCACGCCAAGCGGAAAGCGGATCATGGTCGCCGCGATCGATCCGCCGAAGATGATGATGATGGCATGTTCACTGATGAAAATGTGGAGATCGCCGCCCAAGAGCATCATCACTGCGATGACGATGATGCCAGACACGAGCCCAGCGCCCGTCATAATATCCATGGGAGACTCCAACGCGTACGCGAACCAACCGGCCGTCCTGGACGGTGGCGCGGCCCATCCCGAACCGCGCAACAGGAACCCTACGGGCGCGCCATTAAAGACGCGTAAAGGTTAAACCGATTGCCCTGGGAACGCAAAAATCGACCGGCTCCGAACCCGATCTAAACACTCTGCTAACCATATTGCGGGCTCGCGCACCCGCGGCGGCGGCCGCATCAAGATATTGCGCGAGGGATTTTCGAGGGAGCAGCCGCGTCAGGCGACCGGCAGCCCTGCCAGTTTGAGGCTGAGCTGGCGCAGTCGCCGGCGCGCGGCCGCATCATAGGCCTGTGGATTGGCCTGCGCTTGCTGCATGCCGTTGAAGAACAGCCCACTCTTGCCGGCGACATCGTCGCCAACCGCAAGGTGCAAAATCGCCGCGCCGCCCTGCTCGACCGTGGAGATCGGGGTGATGCCGCCGTCGCGCACCATGGTGGTGTTCATGTAGGTCGCCGGATGCAGCGAATTCACCGTCACGCCCGACCCCTTGAGTTCGTCGGCGAGATCGATAGTGAACATGATTTGCGCGAGCTTGCTCTGCGCGTAGGCGCGGCTGCCACTATAGCCTCTGGTGATCATCAGATCGTCGAAATCGAGCGGATGCTGGCCAAGCGAAGCGACATTGACGATGCGCGAGGGCGCGCTGGCCTTTAACAAGGGAAGCAGCAGACAGGCGAGCAGAAAACCGGAGAGATAGTTGACGGCAAACCGCAGTTCGTAACCGTCGCCGCTGGTGCGCCGCTCGGGTCCAAGCGTCCGCGACCCGATCCCGGCATTGCTGATGAAGAGGTCGAGCCTCTTGTGATCGGCGAGCACCGCTTCGGCGAGTTGCCGCACGCCGGCCAGCGACGACAGGTCGGCCGGATAGAAGACGGCTTCGCCGTGCCCTTCCCGCTCGATCTCATCGGCAAGGGTTTTGGCCCGCGCTTTGTCGCGGCCATGGATCAGGACCCTGGCGCCGGCTGCAGCCAGTTTGGCCGCGACATAGCGGCCGACGCCGTCGGTCGAACCCGTGACCAGCACCGTCTTGCCGTCCATATTCATCGCGAGTTCTTCCTGAAACCCTCAGTGAATTTCGGCTGACCGTTTCAGCGCCTCTTTCAGTTTCTCGAGGCTGAAATCCTTGCTGCGGGCGATTTCAAGTATAGGCGTCTCGCGACGGCCGCAGAGTTCGGCGGCCTCCGGCAGCTTCGCGGCGATATCGAGCGGGATCACGATCGCGCCGTGACGATCGGCGTGAATGAGGTCGTCGGAGCGCGCGGTCATGCCGGCGACCCGAACCTCTCCGCCAAAACTCTCGGCGTGCACCCAGGCGTGCGACGGACCGATCGAACCCGCAAGCGCCTGGAAACCCGGCGCCCATTGCGGGATGTCGCGGATCGAACCGTCGGTGATGACGCCGAGGCAGCCGAGTGCCTTGTGCACGTTGCTTTGGACCTCGCCCCAGAATGCGCCATAGCCGACATCGGGGCCGTCGATATCCTGGATCACGGTGATGCGCGGGCCATGGCCGGTGCCGACATATTCGTAATAGGCGATGCGCCGCTTCGACTGCTCGGCGGCGGGAAGGCCGGATTGCAGCACGGAGCGGATCGTCACCGTGCGCGCGTATCCCACCATCGGCGGCAGATCGGGGAACGGGCACACCAGCGGCTTGGTGGTGTAGCCGATCAGGCGCCGTTCGGGCGCGACGATTTCCATCGCGTTGCAGATCGTCGGCGTGTCGTAGCGCGCCAGCGCGTCGAGGACGGCGGCGGACAACGGCGGCGAAGCGTGCTTGTTCACGGCGTTTTCTCCAGAATTCAGGGGCCGGCCATTTTCTCAAAGCCGTGCATGGGCAGCCGTATAGCCGAGATCGGGATCGAACCCAACTCGGCGATCGCTCATGGCAGGTATTTTGGGGGTGATGCCGAGAAGTACTTAGGTGTTCGGTCCCGGAGAGTGGTGGCGCTATCCTGACACGCGAGTCGGAGGAAGCGCTATGGCAGACATTCTTCACGGCAGCGCCCGCACAACGCCGCGAGTTCGAACCGAGCTCCAAGCATCGAAAGAGACGACCGGTACGCTCGCTCGTCGCTACGGCCTGAGCCGAACGACGGTTGCCAAGTGGAGGTCTCGGACGACGACCGCGGATGCTCCCATGGGGCCGCGTGATCCCAAGAGCACGGTGCTCACACCGGTTGAGGAAGCGATGATCGTCGAGTTTCGTCGGCGGACACTGCTTCCACTCGATGACGTCCTTGGCTACTTGAAGGACAGCATCTCGAAGCTTACGCGGTCCAGTCTCCACCGATGCCTCGTGCGATACGGCATCTCTCGCCTGCCAGAGAGCGAGGAGAAGGCCTCCAAGCGAGGACGGTTCGCGGACACGACGATTGGCTACGTCCACATCGATATCTGCGAGCTGCGGCTCACCGAAGGCAAACTCAACATGTTCCTGGCGATCGACCGGGTCTCGAAGTTCACCTATGTCGAATTCCATGAGAACGCCGGCAAGATGAACGGCGCTGACTTCCTGCGCAACGTCGTCAAAGCCTTCCCCTACAAAATCCACACGGTGCTCACCGACAATGGCATGGCTTTCTCCGATCTGCCGAAGAACAGGGATGGAGCCACGCGGCGGTATCTCGGTGCCCACATCTTCGATCGTGTCTGCACCGAGAATGGCATCGAGCACAGGCTGACAAAGCCGTATCACCCGTGGACGAATGGTCAGGCCGAGCGAATGAACCGGACGATCAAAGACGCGACCATCAAGGTCTTCCACTATCCAAGCCTCGAAAGTCTGAAGGCTCACGTCCTCGCCTTCGTGACCGCCTACAACTTTGCAAAGCACCTCAAGGCTCTACGATGGAAAACTCCCTTCGAGGCCATCTGCGGCGCTTGGACGAAAGATCCTGCAGCCTTCATCATCAATCCGCGTCACCTCATCCCGGGACCAAACACCTAGTTCAGCCGCGCCGGCCGATCGTTCTGCTCCGGTTCGCTGACCGTGGCGGCGAATGGCGGCGCTGGATTTGCCGGGGCGGTAGCGGCCGGCGGCGCGGCGGCGGCTGAGGCGGCTGCAGCGGCGTTGCGCGCATGGTCGCGATAGGATTTCCATCCGGCGGGCAGGCTCAAGAGGTAAAGCACCGAACCTGCCGAGAGAATGTGCCAGGGATAGCCGATCAATAGCGCGATGAAGAAGACCACCGAGACGAACACCGGCAGCACCATTTCCGGCGGCACCCGCATGCGCACGGTCTTGCCCGAAAACACCGGCAGGCGCGAAACCATCAGGAACGCGATCAACAGCGTATAGAGCGCGGTCAGCATTGCCGGAGGTTTCGGCAGAGCGAGGAAAGCAAGATAGATCGGAAGCAGCACGGTGATCGCGCCGGCCGGCGCCGGCACGCCGGTGAAGTAGTTCGCCGCAAAGGCGGGCTTGTTCGGATCGTCCATGGTCGCGTTGAAACGCGCCAGCCGCAGGCCGCCGCTGATCGCGAACACCATCGCCGCGATCCAGCCGCCGTTGTTCAGTTCATGCAATTGCCAGAAGTACAGGATCAGGCCTGGTGCTACGCCGAAATTGACGAAATCCGCGAGGCTGTCGAGTTCGGCCCCGAACTTCGACTGGCCCTTGATCATGCGCGCGACACGGCCGTCGAGGCCGTCGAGCACGGCGGCGAACACGATCGCCGCCACCGCCAATTCCATCCGCCCTTCCGTCGAGAGCCGGATCGCCGTCAGCCCGGCGCAGATCGCGAGCAAGGTGATGACGTTGGGCACCAGCATCCGCACCGGGATCGGGCGAAACCGGCGGCGGCGCATTTCCGGAGATTTGGGATCGAACGGCATCATGGCTCGGTCACATATAGCAAGCACCAGCCTGCTCCGCCATTGCGGCGGCGAGCCGGCCGGTTCCCCAGTTTAATTGGTTAATCGGCGCGGTAGGTCCGGCCGTTATCGCCAAACCTGAAATCGGCCAGGATGGTCTCGCCTGCGACCGCGGTTTGACCTTCGGAAACCAGCGATTTGGTGCCTTCTGGCAGGTAGACGTCGAGGCGCGAGCCAAAACGGATCAGCCCGAACCGCTCGCCGGCGCCGATCGACTGCCCCTCGCGAACGAATGAGACAATCCGCCGCGCCACCAGGCCTGCGATCTGGATCACGCCGATGCGCCCGTTCGGCGTCGAGATCACCAGCGAGTTGCGCTCATTGTCCTCGCTCGCCTTGTCGAGCTCGGCATTGAGGAAGGCGCCTGGCCGATATGCGATCCGGTCGATCCGGCCCGTCACCGGGCTGCGGTTCACATGGCAGTTGAACACGCTCATGAAGATCGAAATCCGCGGCAGCGGCCGGTCGCCAAGACCGAGTTCGGCCGGCGGCAGCACCTGCGTGACCATCGAGATGCGCCCGTCGGCCGGCGCCACCACGATGCCTTCGCGCACCGGGGTCACCCGCACCGGATCGCGGAAAAACAACGCGCACCAGACCGTCAGCAAGGTGCCGATCCAGCCCAGCGGCGACCAGATCCAGAACAGGACCAGGCTCGCCAGCGCAAATCCACCGATAAACGGATAGCCCTCGGGGTGAAAAGGCGGAATCTGCGCGCGGATCGAATTGGCGATCGACATTAGAACTTCACTGTTGGATTAGGCCTTCGTCATTCCGCCGCGGCCGGGGTTGCCAATACATCGTCGACCGGCGGCGGTACCCGGTTCGGCGCCTCGTTCTCGTCGGCAATCTGCGCCAGCCTCTCGCGCGCCTCCTGGGCCTCACGCTGCCTGTTCCACATACTGGCATAAAGTCCGCCGCTTGCCAAAAGCTGCGAATGGGTTCCGCGCTCGGCGATGCGGCCCTGATCCAGCACGATGATTTCGTCGGCGCCCACGATCGTGGACAGCCGATGTGCGATCACCAGCGAGGTGCGGTTGCGCGACACCCGCTCCAGCGCTTCCTGGATTTCGTGCTCGGTATGGCTGTCGAGCGCCGAGGTCGCCTCGTCGAGCACCAGGATCGGCGGCCCCTTCAGGATCGTCCGCGCGATCGCGACGCGCTGCTTCTCGCCGCCCGACAGTTTCAGGCCGCGTTCGCCGACCTGGGTCTCATAACCCTTCGGCGAGATCCGGATAAAATCGTCGATTTGCGCGAGCTGTGCCGCCTGCTCCACCTCGGCATCGCTGGCATCCCAGCGGCCATAGCGAATGTTGTAACGGATGGTGTCGTTGAAAAGCACGGTGTCCTGCGGCACCATGCCGATCGCCGACCGCAGCGAGGCCTGGGTGACGTTGCGGAGATCCTGGCCGTCGATCAGGATCCTGCCGCCCGAGATGTCGTAGAGGCGAAACAGCAGCCGCGAAATGGTCGATTTGCCGGCGCCGGACGGTCCGACGATCGCGACCGTCTTGCCGGCGGGCACTTCGAAACTGAGGCCCGTCAAGATCGGACGCTCCGGATCGTAGGAGAAGCGCACATCCTCGAAGCGCACATTGCCCGAGGTCACGATCAGGGGTTTGGCGCCGGGAACATCCTTGACCTCCGGGTTGCGCGACAGCACGTCGAACATCTTCTCGATATCGATGATTGCCTGCTTGATCTCGCGATAGACCATGCCCATGAAATTCAGCGGCTGGTAGAGCTGGATCATCATGGCATTGACCATGACGAAATCGCCGACCGTGTTGGTGCCGTTGCGCACGCCGACCGCGCACATCAGCATGGTCGCGGTCAGGCCGCCGGTGAAAATAATCGCCTGCCCGGTGTTGAGCACCGCAAGCGAGGTATAAGTCTTGACGCTGGCGCGCTCGTAGCGCTCCATCGATCGATCGTAGCGGGTGGCTTCGCGTTCCTCGGCGCCGAAATATTTCACCGTCTCGTAGTTCAAGAGCGAATCGATCGCCTTGGTGTTCGCCTCGGTGTCGGATTCGTTCATCTTGCGGCGGATCTCGATCCGCCATTCGGTCGCGAGGTAGGTGTAATACATGAAGACCACGACCGTGATCATGGTGGCGAGCACGTAGCGCCAGTCGAACTTCCACAGCAGCACCGCCATCAAGAGCGACACCTCGACAATGGTCGGGACAAGCTGCAGGATCACCATGCGCACGATGACTTCGATGCCGAGACGGCCGCGCTCCAGCACGCGGGTCAGTCCGCCGGTCTTGCGCTCCAGGTGAAAGCGCAGCGACAGCTCGTGCATGTGGACGAAGGTGCGATAAGCGAGCTTGCGCACCGCGTGCATCGCGACCCTGGCGAAGATTCCGTCGCGCCATTGGGTCAGCACCGCCATCAGCACGCGCAGGCCGCCGTAGCTCAGGGTCATGATCAAGGGCGAGGCGATCAGCCAAAACGTCCAGTTCGACGCTTGCACCGGCGCGCTATCGGCGCCGGTCAGCGCGTCGATCGCCCATTTGAACGTGAAGGGCACCGCGAGCGTCGCCACCTTGGCGACCAGCAGCAGCACCACCGACCAGACCACGCGCATCTTGAGATCGGCGCGATCGCCGGGCCAGATATACGGCCACAGATGCGCCAGCGTCCCGATCAGGGTCGCCTGTTCGATGGATTTGCTGGAATTAGCCTCGCCGGCGCCCCGCGCCGAATCAGTGTGAGCCATCAAGTGAAGCCTGGGGGATCGCCGCCCTGCGTGTTCTTCTGATCTGCATTCTGCCCGTCATATAGAGTGTTTAGGCGTCTTGCGCACCCTCGCGGAGAGCAATTCTTTCGTGATTCGCGGCGTTTACGGGTAATTCATTTGGCTTTGCGAATCTAACGGGCTTGACGCTCTTTCGCTGCAGTGCCACATGGCCAACATGAACAAAATCAGGACCGTCTGTGTCTATTGCGGCTCCGGCCCCGGCACAAACCCCCGCTTCGTCGAAGCCGCCATCGCGTTCGGAAAGGCGCTCGCCGAGAGCGGCGTCCGCCTCGTCTATGGCGGCGGCTCGATCGGATTGATGGGCGCGGTAGCGACATCGGTGCTTGACCACGGCGGTGCCGTGACCGGGATTATTCCGGACTTTCTCACCACCCGCGAAAACGCACTCAAGCGCGTTCAGGAAATGATCGTCACGCCCGACATGCACGAACGCAAGCGACTGATGTTCGAGCGTTCCGACGCGTTCGTGGCTCTGCCCGGCGGCATCGGCACGCTGGAAGAACTGGTGGAACAACTGACCTGGCAGCAGCTCGGCCGCCACGCCAAGCCGATCCTGATCGCCAACATCGACGGCTTCTGGGAGCCGCTGCTGGCGTTACTCACCCACATGCGCGCGACGGAATTCATTCGGCCCACGCTGGCGCTCGATATTCTCAAGGCCGAACGGGTCGAGGATATCCTGCCGCGACTGCGTGCCGCCGCCGCTCGCGCAGTGGAAGGCACCGAGAGGCTCGCGCCTGAAATCGCGCGCCGGCTCTAATATCAGGCATCACGCGGACGGAAACGTCACCGCCTCGATGCGGTTGCCGTCGGGGTCGGTGACGAAGGCCGCGTAATAACGCACGCGCTCGTGGGGCCGCAGCCCCGGCGCGCCGTCGGAATTGCCACCGGCCTGAAGCGCCGCAGCGTGGAATGCATCGACATCGGCGGTGGATTTTGTCCGAAGACAGACATGCACCCCGCTCCCCGGCGCGACCGGCGCCATGTCGCTACGCAGGTTGATCCAGAACTCGGGATAGGTTTTGCCGAAGCCGACCGTTGCCGAGCGTGTCACCAGGCGCGAGAGCCCGAGCGGCGCCAGCGTTGCTTCATAGAAATGCGCGGCGCGTTCGAGATCGCGGACCCCAACCGAGACGTGATCGATCATGGACGGCTTCCGTCAATTACGCGCCTAGACATATCTCCCCCGCCATTGCGCGCCAACGGGTCGGCGCAAAGCGCCGCCCGATGACAAGCTCCGCGACGCAATCCATGCGGCCGCGTCGGCACCATGGATTGCTTCGTCGCGGAGCCTGTCATCGGGCGCGCATTCGCGCGACCCGTTGGCTCCTCGCAATGACGGTGCAATAAGCCTCACGCCGGCGCGCCGGATTTCACCAGCTTGTAGATCACCGAATCCATCAGCGCCTGAAACGACGCGTCGATGATATTGGGCGACACGCCGATCGTGGTCCAGCGCTCGCCGGTCTCGTCTTCGCTCTCGATTAGCACCCGCGTCACCGCCTCGGTGCCGCCGTTGAGGATACGCACGCGATAGTCGATCAGCTTCAGGCCCTCGATATATTTCTGGTACTTGCCGAGGTCCTTGCGCAGCGCGACGTCGAGCGCATTCACCGGACCGTTGCCTTCGGCCGCCGAGATCAATTTCTCGCCATCGACATCGACCTTCACCACCGCCATCGCCACCGTCACCCGCTGGCCGTTGGCGTTGTAGCGCTGCTCGACATTGACATCGAATTGTTCAACCCGGAAATATTCCGCCACCCGGCCGAGCGTGCGCCGCGCCAGCAGGTCGAACGAGGCGTTTGCGGATTCATAGGCATAGCCCGCGGCCTCGCGGTCCTTCAATTCATCGACCAGCCGCGCCAGCTTGGGGTCGTTCTTGTCGTAGGCGATGCCGGCGCGTTCCAGTTCGGCGATGACGTTGGACCGGCCGGCCTGGTCCGATACCAGCACCTTGCGATGATTGCCGACCGACTCCGGCGCCACATGTTCGTAGGTCTGCGGGTCCTTGAGCACGGCGGAGGCATGAATGCCGGTCTTGGTGACGAATGCGCTTTCGCCGACATAAGGCGCATGCCGGTTCGGCGCGCGGTTGAGCATATCGTCCAGCGTCCGTGACACCTTCATCAAGGTCGCCATCCTGTCGGGCGACACGCCGATTTCGAAGGCATCGGAAAACTCGTTCTTGAGCCGAAGCGTCGGGATCAGCGAACACAGATTGGCGTTGCCGCAGCGTTCGCCGAGCCCGTTCAGCGTGCCCTGAATCTGCCGAGCGCCGGCGCGCACCGCGGCCAGCGAATTGGCCACCGCCTGCTCGGTGTCGTTATGGGCGTGAATGCCGACGTGATCGCCGGGAATATGTTTTGTCACTTCAGTGACGATGCTCTCCACCTCATGGGGCATGGTGCCGCCGTTGGTGTCGCACAATACCACCCAGCGCGCGCCGGAATCATAGGCCGCTTTCGCGCAGGCCAGCGCGAACTCCCGGTTTTCCTTAAAACCGTCGAAGAAATGCTCGCAGTCGAGCATGACTTCGCGGCCCGCTGATTTCGCGGCCTTCACGCTGTCGCGGATCGAGGCGAGGTTTTCTTCGTTGGTGGTCTCCAGCGCTACCCGCACCTGATAGGCCGAGGACTTTGCGACAAAGCAGATCGCGTCGGCCTTGGCCTCCAATAACCCCGCAAGACCCGGATCGTTCGAGACCGAGCGGCCGGGGCGCCGGGTCATGCCGAACGCGGTGAAGCGCGCATGATCGAACTTCGGCCTGGTTGCAAAGAATACGGTATCGGTCGGATTGGCGCCGGGATAGCCGCCCTCGACATAATCGATGCCGAGTTCGTCGAGCATTTCGGCAATCAGTTGTTTGTCATGCAGGGTGAAATCGACGCCGTTGGTCTGCGCGCCGTCGCGCAGCGTGGTGTCAAAGAGATAGAGGCGTTCCTTCGCGGTGCGCGCTGCAAGGGTGCTCATGATCGGCACTCGTTCTTGTTACCTCCCCCCTTGTGGGGGAGGTCGACGATGCGAAGCATCGGCGGGAGAGGGGTATCACGGCGGAGGTCACAGTTCGGGGCTACCCCCCTCCCCAACCCTCCCCCACAAGGGGGGAGGGAGCAGGAGAGCGCGTGCCATCGCAACACAAGAAGGCGTTCGCGGCTCATGGGGAGCCTCCCGGCGCGGCGGCCTGGACAAGCGTTTTCTGCATCGTGGTGTTGGCGAGCCATTCGCCGTTGATCGACACCGTATTGCGCTGCTTGGCAACATAACCGCGCCTGCCGAAGAATTCCGCGGCGTTGTCGCTAGCATCGACGGTGAGCGCCTTGGCGCCGCGGCCGCCGACGAGCTTTTCCAGCGCATCGCACAGCAGCGCCGCCACCCCCTGCCCGACCGCGCCGGGGTGAACGTAGAGCATGTCGATATGATCGGCGCCCTTCAGTGAGGCAAATCCGACCGGCGAGTTCTGCAGCGTCGCGACCAACGTCAGTTCGCCAGCGAGTCGCTTGCCGAACTGTTCCTCGTCATCCGCGGCGCTGGCCCAGGCTTGCTGCTGCGTTTCGCTGTAGTCATCGCCGGTCAACTGCTCGATGCTGGCGGCAAAGATCGCCGCCAGCAAGGGCGCATCCTCGGCAAGATACGGCCGCAACGCGGGTTTCGGCAGCGCCTGTCCCATCGCCTCAAAATACTCCGAGCAGTTTTAGCGCCAGCACGACGGCGGCCGCGATCACGGCCCATTTGATCACGATGTAATAGCGCCAGTGCTTTGGAAAAGGCGTGTCGGGGCGGCTCATCGATCCTCTCCATGGTCACTGGTTTGCTTCGCGATTTCCCACGTCGTTACAGAGTTACCGTCAGCGTCCTTCCCGTCCTTAAGCGCAACGCCCATGGCTGCAAGTTCGTCGCGAATACGGTCGGATTCTTCGAAATCCTTTCGCACGCGGGCAGCAGTCCGTAGAGAAACAAGTTGGGCTACCCTCGCTTCAACGCTGCTTCTATCTTCAAGGACGAGCTCAATCCGTTGACCAATGCCTATGTCAATTTTTACGCCGGTCTGTTCGATCTCTGACCTAATTGATGAAATCATATTAGGTGGCGCATTATTCGCGTAAGCTGCACGCAGTGCTTGAACCCGATTTGCGTTCTGAAAAAGCAACTTGGCTGACCCTCTTCCGATACCCCGGGTGCCTTCCTCGAAGAACCCGGGTTTGTCTAGGTGACGGAATCCCATAAGGCGGCAGGAGGCGGCGAACTCGAGTATTTCGTTCTGCCCGCCCCTCTTTGCACGAGAATGTAGTTCGCGCAGCACTGTCACCGCGTTCGGCGTATCAAGATCATCAATCAAAACCTTTGTGACGGATGCTGGCGGCGGCATTACGTCAAGGCTCCACGAATAATAATTCTGAAGAACGTGAGACCAATCTTCCAACTCAAAATTTGCTTGAACGGTTCGCGCTTCCGTCCAGTCAATCGGTGATCGGTAATGTGTTGTTAGCATCTGTAGACGCAGAACATCGCCCGGCCACCTATTCAACAACTCCCGGATGGTGACAAAATTGCCGAGGCTCTTCGACATCTTGTCGCCTTCGACCTCCAGGAAGCCGTTGTGCATCCACACATTCGCCATGCGATCCGCATGAAAGGCGCAGCAGGTTTGCGCGAGTTCGTTCTCGTGATGCGGAAACACCAGATCGATGCCGCCGCCATGGATGTCGAATTTCTCGCCAAGATGCTTCCACGCCATCGCCGAGCATTCGATATGCCAGCCCGGACGACCCTCCGCTTTGATGCCCGCCGGCGAGGGCCATGACGGCTCGCCCGGCTTCGAGGGTTTCCACAGCACGAAATCCGCGGCGTCGCGCTTGTAGGGCGCGACATCGACGCGCGCGCCCGCGATCATCTCGTCCAGCGTCCGTTTGGCCAGCGCACCGTAGCGCGGCAGCACCGAATTCGCCGCATTCATCGCCTGCGGCGAGAACAGCACGTGGCCTTCCGCGACATAGGCAAAGCCGCCCTGCACCAATCGCTCGATGAGGACGCGCATCTCCGCGATGTGTTCGGTGGCGCGCGGCTCGACCGTCGGGCGCAGGCAGCCCAGCGCATCGACATCGTCGTGAAACTGTTTTTCGGTCAGCTCGGTGACCTTGCGGATCGCCTCGTTCAGCGGCAAGCCAGGAAAATCCTGCGCCGCGCGGTCGTTGATCTTGTCGTCGACGTCGGTGATGTTGCGGACATAGGTGACGTGGTCCTCACCATGGAGGTGGCGTAGCAGCCGGAACAGCACGTCGAACACGATGACCGGGCGCGCGTTGCCAATATGGGCGAAGTCATAGACCGTCGGCCCGCAGACATACATGCGCACGTTCTTGGGATCGAGCGGCACAAACGGCCGCTTTTCCCTGGTCAACGTATCGTAGAGGCGCAAGTCCATGGATATCCCTACCTTGCGGCCGGGCGTCCAGTGATCTCTTGTGAGAAAAGACGGCCTCAGCCAGCGAATCGCTAGCTCATAATCTCGCGGCAAATGCCACAAATGGCGAGGAGACCGTTCATGAAGATTACCATGGGCCAGCTTTGGGGATCGCGTCAAGTGCCTCACAAAAGCCTGTTTGGGGCACGAAACGGCCCGGCCGCCCATGGTTAATCATTTTTAACGTTTCGGGCCTATCAAATGAGGGCGATCCTCTCATTCATCGGTGCAGCATGCGATTGCTATCCGCGGCGGTTTTGGCCTGTGCGTTCCTGTCCGCCGCCTCGGCGGCATCGGCCGACAGCCGTGTGTTCATCATCGCCAACCAGGCGGATGGTTACGGCGTCGACCAGTGCCTCGCCAAGGGCGAAAAATGTGGCGCCCATGCTGCCCGGTCCTATTGCCAGTCGCGGGATTTCGCCCAGGCGCTGTCGTACCGGCGCGTCGACCCGGATGAAATCACCGGCTCGGTCCCCAAGGCGGCCGTGAACTGCAACCATGCGGGTTGCAACGAATATGTCGCGATCACCTGTGAGCGCTGAAGACGTCCGCGGCGGCAGGATCGCACCGCCACATCGGCGCCCCGGAAACGACGTGACGCTGCCGTGAGAAGCGGCTATGTCAGGCTGCGTTGGCCGCGCCTTCACCGGCACGGTAGGTCCTGGAGCATGATCGGAAAGGTGAGAATCGGTTTTTCCGTGGGGATCATGCTCAATCACAAAGAGATGAGATCATCGTCCAATCAAGTCTAATAGGATCATGATCGCATAGCCGGATATGCAGGAAACGCCGATTACTCCCTTCTCCCGATGGATTTTGGCCTGCGCTGCGCTGCTTGGCGTCAGCGCGCTGGGCATTGACGGCTGCTGGGCGCAAACGAATCCGGGTGCATCGCAGCCGCCGCAGCAGCAGCAGGCGGCGCCCGGGGCGCCACCGGTCAATCCGATGTGTCCGCGGCTGGAAGCCCAATTGGCGACCATCGACCACGGCGGCACTGGGGATCCGGCCAAGGACGAGCAAATCCACCGTTACCAGGATGCCGCCACCAAGCAGCAAGGCGAACTCGATCGCGTCACCTCGCAGGCCAAGCGGATGGGCTGCGACAGCTCCGGATTCTTCTCGCTGTTCTCCGGCCGGTCGGCGCAATGCGGCCCGGTCAACAACCAGATTCAGCAGATGCGAGCCAATCTCGACCAGATCACGAGCAGCCTCGAGCGGCTGCGCGGCGGGCTCGGCGGCGCCGACCGCGAGAATCAGCGCCGCTCGGTTCTGATCGCGCTGGCGCAGAACAATTGCGGGCCGCAATATGCCAACGCCGTGCGCGGCGGCGGCAATTTCCTGGATAATCTGTTCGGCAATAACAGCAACAATCCAAACATTCCCGGCACCGATTTCGGTCCGCAATCCGGCACCTTCCGCACCGTCTGCGTCCGTTCCTGCGACGGCGCCTATTTTCCGATCTCGTTTGCGACCGTGCCTGCCCGCTTTCCCGACGACGAAAGAGCCTGCAAGGCGCTTTGCCCGGCGGCGGAGGCGAGCCTCTTTGCCTATCGCAACCCCGGGGAAGACATCAGCCAGGCGGTGTCGATCAGCGGCCAGCCCTATTCGGCATTGCCGAACGCGTTTCGCTTCCGCCAGGAATTCAATCCATCCTGCGCCTGCAAGGCCGCCGGCCAGACCTGGTCCGACGCATTGAAAAGCATCGACGACAAGGCCACCGCCGAACAGCAGGGCGACATCATCGTCACCGAAGAGAGCGCGAAGAAGATGGCGCGTCCGCCGGCGCCGAAGACCCCTCCGGTCGCTGCGAAGAAGGGCACCGCAAGCACCACGGTCGGCACGCCGGCCGCTCCTGCACCGGAGGCATCGCCGCCTGCAGCCGATGCAAATGGCGCGGCCGGCGACAAGCCAATTCGCTCGGTGGGGCCGACCTTTATCCCCGCAAAGTGATTTTTTTGATTTAACCGTCGAACGCCTCCGCCGATCCGCGGCTGGCGCGCGCGACCAGCTTCTCGTCGGGTTCGGGCAACGGCTTGCCGCTGTCGCGAAACCTGTTGGTGATGGGATAGCGGCGGTCGCGCCCGAAATTCCGGCTCGTCACCTTGACCCCCGGCGCCGCCTGCCGCCGCTTGTACTCGGCGACGTTGAGCAGGCGATCGATCCGCGCCACCACCTCGCGGTCGAAGCCCGCGGCCACGATCGAGGCCAGCGGCTCCTCGCGCTCGACCAGCCGTTCCAGGATGGCATCGAGCATATCGTAGGGCGGCAGCGAATCCTGGTCGGTCTGGTTTTCGCGCAGCTCCGCGGTCGGCGGCCGCGTGATGATGTTCACCGGAATCACCTCTCCCGATGGCCCCAATGCGCCATCCGGCTTCCATGAATTGCGCAAGGTCGAGAGCCGGAACACTTCGGTCTTGTAGATATCCTTGATCGGATTGAAGCCGCCATTCATGTCGCCATAGATGGTGGCGTAGCCGACCGACATTTCCGACTTGTTGCCGGTGGTGACCACCATCGCGCCGGTCTTGTTGGAGATCGCCATCAACAGCGTGCCTCGGGTGCGCGCCTGCAGATTCTCTTCGGTGATGTCGCGCGGCAGACCTGCAAAGGTGGCCGAGAGTATCGCTTCAAAGCCGTTGACGGCCTGCGCGATCGGCAGCACCTCGTAGCGGATGCCGAGGGCGTGAGCGAGTTTTGCCGCGTCGTCGAGCGACACCTGCGCGGTAAAACGGAACGGCAGCATGACGCCGCGAACCCGCTCGGCGCCCAGCGCATCGACCGCGATCGCCGCACAAAGTGCGGAGTCGATGCCGCCGGATACGCCCAGCAGCACGCCGGGAAAGCCGTTCTTGCGGACGTAATCCCGCAAACCGAGCACGCAGGCGGCATAGTCGCCCTCGTCGCCTTCGAGGATGGATGCCATCGGTCCGGCGCAGTGCCAGCCGCTTTCGCCCTTGCGCCAGCGCAGCGTCGTGATGTTTTCCGCGAACGCCGGCAGTTGCGCCGCCACCGAGAGATCGGCATTCAACGCGAACGAGGCGCCGTCGAACACCAGTTCATCCTGGCCGCCGATCTGATTGAGATAGACCAGCGGCAGCCCGCTTTCGGTGACACGGGCGACCGCGATCGACAGCCGCACATCGTTCTTGTCGCGCGCATAGGGCGAGCCGTTCGGCACCACCAGGATTTCCGCGCCGGTCTCCGCGAGGCATTCGACGACGTTTTCGTAGTCCTCCAATTCCTCCAGCCAGATGTCCTCGCAGATGGGAACGCCGACCCGGACGCCGCGAACGGTCACCGGGCCGGCGGCCGGGCCGCGCGCGAACAGGCGCTTTTCATCGAACACGCCATAATTCGGCAGGTTGGCCTTGTAGCGGATCGCCGCGATGCGGCCGCCGTCGAGAAGCGCGCAGGCATTGTAGAGCTTGCCGTCCTCGACCCAGGGACTGCCGATCAGGACCGCCGGTCCGCCGTCGGCGGTTTCCCGCGCAAGTCCCTCGATGGCGGCGCGGCAGGCCGACTGAAACGCCGGTTTCAGCACCAGGTCTTCCGGCGGATAGCCGGCAATGAACAGTTCGGGCAACACCACGAGATCGGCGCCATCGGCGCGCGCCTGCGCGCGCGCGGTGCGCGCCTTGGCGGCATTGCCGGCGACATCGCCCACCGTCGGGTTCAACTGGGCCAGCGTAATCGCAAACTGATTGGCGGGTTTGGTCATGGAGCGATGGTGCCTTGCGCAACGCCAAACTGCAATTGCATGCTTTAGACCGCGCCTATGCGTTCGGCGATGGCGAACAGCCAGAACAGCCCGGCCATGACCAGCGCAACGCCGACCGCCGCCGAGCCCATATCCTTGACCCGCCCGATCTGCGGATCATGATCGGTGGTCAGCCGGTCGGAGAGCTTTTCGATCGCGGTGTTGAGCAATTCGACGACCAGCACCAGTGCGACGGCGGCGACCAGTTCGACCCGACGCATCGTGGTGACGCCGATCACCCACGCCATCGGCACCGCGAGCACCAGGGCTGCGATCTCTTCGCGAATGGCCTGCTCGGAGCGGATCGCGAAGGCGAGGCCGTTGCGCGTATTGATCGTGGCCCGCCAGAACCGCAGCAATTCAGAAGTCCCGCTGCGACCGGCATCGGCTTGACCTTGCCGGCGCGCCCCTGTTTGAGCAGTTCCGCGATCAGGAAAGCCATGTCGATCGACTGCTCGGCGTTGAGACGGGGATCGCAGACCGTGTGATAGCGGTCGTTGAGATCCTCATCGGTGATGGCACGCGCGCCGCCGGTGCATTCGGTCACGTTCTGCCCGGTCATTTCGAGGTGGACGCCGCCGGCGTGCGTTCCCTCCGCCGCGTGGATGGCGAAGAACGACTTCACCTCCGACAGGATGCGGTCGAACGGACGGGTCTTGTAGCCGCTGTTCGAGGTGATGGTGTTGCCATGCATCGGATCGCACGACCACACCACGGCGTGACCCTCGCGCTGCACGGCGCGGATCAACGGCGGCAGATGATCGCCGACCTTGTCGGAGCCGAAGCGGTTGATCAGCGTCAGCCGTCCGGGCTCGTTGTCCGGATTGAGCACCTCGATCAGCCGCAGCAATTCATCCGGCTTGAGCGAGGGACCGCATTTCAATCCGATCGGATTCTTGATGCCGCGGAAATATTCGACATGGCCGTGATCGAGCTGGCGGGTGCGGTCGCCGATCCAGATCATATGGCCGGAGGTCGCGTACCAGTCGCCGGTGGTGGAATCGACCCGGGTGAAGGCCTGCTCGTAGCCGAGCAGCAGCGCTTCATGGCTGGTGTAGAAATCGGTGGCGCGCAGCTCGGGATGGCTTTCCAGATCGAGCCCGCAGGCGCGCATGAAGTTGAGCGCGTCCGAGATGCGGTCCGCCAATTCCTTGTAACGCCGCGACTGCGGCGAATCCTTGAGGAAACCGAGCATCCACTGGTGCACGCTGCCGAGATTGGCGAAGCCGCCGGTGGCAAACGCGCGCAGCAGGTTCAGCGTCGCGGCCGACTGCCGATAGGCCATCAGCTGGCGCTGCGGATCGGGCGTGCGCGCCTGCGCGGTGAACGCGATATCGTTGACGATGTCGCCGCGGTAGCTCGGCAGCTCGACGCCATTGAATTTTTCGGTCGGCGACGAACGCGGCTTGGCGAACTGTCCGGCGATGCGGCCGACCTTCACCACCGGCACCGCGCCGGCATAGGTCAAGACCACCGCCATCTGCAGCAGCACGCGGAAGAAATCGCGGATGTTGTTGGCGCCATGCTCGGCGAAGCTTTCGGCGCAGTCGCCGCCTTGCAGGAGGAAGGCCTCGCCTGCGGCTACGCGCGCAAGCGCCTTTTTCAGGTTGCGGGCCTCACCTGCAAAAACCAGCGGAGGAAACGTGGCAAGCTGCGCCTCGACATCCGCCAATGCCTTCGCATCGGGATAGTCGGGTACCTGCTTGACCGGCCTGGCGCGCCAGCTGTCGGGTGTCCACCGCTCGGACATGACGTCAACTCCTTAAGTAAAACCCGCTACTTATCCGCCTTCGCCAAAGCTTCGGCGGACCACCACTGGAAAAGCCCGGCGAAATCCCTTGACCGCCGAAGTCCGCCTTCGGACGAAGGCGGTTGGCGTAGCCAAGTCGGAGGTAGCGGCGGCCGCCTTATACACAGGCCCGGCAGGGACCGCCAGTTGGATTTCCGCAGCCCAAGACAAGCCCTTGCGGCAAAAGCCGGATTCGCATTTGCTGGCGACGGCGCGAATGCGCGGGGGAAAACGAGGGTGGCTGCGCTGGACGACGTTTTCATCGACGACATCACCTTCCCCGCCGCGGACGGCTATTTGCTGGGGGCAACCCTGTTCTTGCCCCGCGGGACGAAGCGCCATGCCGTGCTGATCAATTCGGCGACCGCGGTGCCGCGCAAGATCTACCGGGGTTTCGCCGGCTATCTGGCGCGGCGGGGCTGCGCGGTCCTGACCTATGATTACCGCGGCACCGGCGGCTCCCGGCAGAAAGCGCTGGCCGGCAATAACCGGCCGCGATCGCTGGTCGGCTTCAAGGCCTCGATGTCGGATTGGGCAGCCCTCGATGTGACCGCCGCGGTGGCCTGGATGCGCCAGCGCTACAACGCCTTGCCGCTCAGCTATGTCGGCCATTCCTTCGGCGGCCAGGCGCTGGGACTTCTGCCCAACAACAGCGAGGTTTCGCGCGCGCTGTTGATCGCGGCGCAAGCCGGCTACTGGAAGCTGATGGTCTCGCCGGAACGTTATCGCGTCTATGCCATGCTGAAATTCGTTGGCCTGCCGCTGACCCGGCTGCTGGGCTACGCGCCCGCCTGGAGCGGCCTGGCCGAGGACCTGCCGCGGGGCGTGTTCGAGCAATGGGTCGGCTGGGTCATGAGCGAGCGCTATCTGTTCGACGATCCCGACCTCAAGGCGATCGAGAACTTCGCCCATTACAAGGGCGCGCTGCGCGCGCTCTGCCTTTCCGACGACGCCTGGGCGACACGGCCGGCGGTCGAACTGCTGTGTTCGGGATTTACCTCGACCACGCCGGAAGTCCTGACCATTACGCCTGCCGACGCGGGCGTCGCCAGGATCGGCCATTTCGGTTTCTTTCGCTCCGAGCATCGCGACACGCTGTGGCGAGGTGCCGCGGAATGGATGGAGGCGGGCGAGTAGGCTCGCCTTCTCCCTCGTCCCGGCCTTGAGCCGGGACCCAGAACCATCGCTGCTCATTTTCAAAGGGACTGTCGCTCCAGTTCAAAGGGACTGTCGCTGCGGCCTCGCGCAACATCACGTCCTTTGGTTCTGGGTCCCGGCTCAAGGCCGGGACGACAGGCGTGTTTGTTGTTCGATCCAATTTCAAACAGCAAAGAGGTTATGAGTCCGCGATCTCGCGGCGCGATGCGCCCGAGGCGTTGATAAATCTCCCGCCCTCTTAATCAGAGGGCGCAGGGAATGCCGGGCGCACGATGCGCCCGCAGCCTTGTGTGCAAAGTGATAAAAGCACACAAGCATAGTCACCACGGTCACACCGGAAACACCCAGCATTCCCCGCGCAATGGTTTACGGCTTATACCGGGCTCTCCCCGGTGACCGGGCTCTTTTGCCACCGTCGCCTGCGCTTCTTATCGCAGACTTGACACCAGCGTCGGGGCGTCAGGACCACACGGCTTTGCCGTCCGCCTCAAGTGCTCTCGTCTTTGGCACCATCCGCGTCCACCGCATCCCGCCCCGCGGCCGTGACGATCGCGACTCGCCCCTCTGTGGGACGGGACGGCAGCGGATATAGACTGATTTGCGTCTTCGGAAAATCAGAATATTTTTGCGAAAGGGGCTGGACATGGGGGTCGCTGAACAGCGCTACTGATTTGCCCGTCGGGCAAATCACGTCTTCACCTAGGTCCTGCAAGGGCTCGCATTAATTTTGCCCGATGCGAAAATCGGTCATGCGGCGCATCGCAAACTCAATGCGGACCGGGCAGATCGCGACCGAGGACGACAGACTTGTTCTGCTCCTGGATTCGAAACGACAGCGGGCCGCCGCATTCAATAGCGGTATCAACGAAAGCAGTGCGGTGTTCAAGCAGCCATGCCGTCCGGCCAGAGCGATCATTCGCGCAATTTTCTTCTCAAGGCATCCGGCGCGAGAATGGTGATACGCCGATATGACAGGGCAAGGTGCCCGTCCGCTTCCAGTTCGCGCAGGATGGCACCGGCTGTGGTTCGAGCGACATTGGCCATATGGGCGAGATCTTCGTGACTGATATCGATTTCGATCGGACGGCGCTTCGCGGGGTAGCGAGGCGGCAATTACCCATGCGAAGCAGAACCGCCACAAAGCGCTTGAGGTGGTCGCGGATCATCAGGTCGTCGGATCCCCCAACGGCATTATCGAGATGCTCGATCGTTAGAATACCAAAAAGCCGCCACGCCGAAGGGTCACACCTGACGATCTCGTCAATAGCCTGCAGAGGCAGATGCAACAGCTCGGTGTCCCGGGTAGCGATCAGGCCGATCCTTCGCGGCTGGCGCGTAAAGGCGGCTGCCTGTCCAAACCAGGAGCCCGGCAAGGCAAAATGTGCTGTGTACGGGCCCGAGTTCCCGAGGTGCCATCGATATGGCGAGGCTTCCTGAGACAATGCCGAACATGCCGCCGGGTTCATCGCCGATCGAATAGACCGGTGTACCTGACTTAAATTGCTCCAGCAGACATCGATCAAGCACCGCGCGCTGAAAGGAAGCGGGCGTTCGACGGAGCCAGCCCCTGCTAAGAACGATGTCCCTGGCGGCGCATTTATCCAAAAATTTTTCTCCAATTGACCGTCCATGATCAATCTCACCCAAACGTTGACTGCTACTCAGGAAACGCGTGGCGAGAATTGATCCAAATCAAAACTCTACGTTGCAGTCATAAATCCTTCTCGCTGGCTTGATGGAGACATCCGATGAGCCATTTCCGTAGCATCTCGAAATGCACCCTCGTCGTCGGAGTGGCGCTCCTCATCCTGATGGGCACGGCGTTTGCCCAACCCGCCCAGAACGCCGCTGCGGCCGATGGGTCCATCCTTCCGTTTCCGCGTGCGCCGTCGGCGAGCGTCGCCGCGCCGAGGCTGCAGGATTCCAAGCACGTGCGGCGCGTGGAACAAAGCCATTTGCGCAAGGATGCGCCCAATGTGCTGATCATCTTGATGGACGATGTCGGTTTCGGACAGCCCTCGACATTCGGCGGCGAGATCAATACCCCGACGCTGAGCAAGCTCGCCGACCAGGGCATCAGTTACAACACCTTCCATACAACTTCGATCTGCTCGCCGACGCGCGCTGCATTGTTGACCGGACGCAATCATCAACGGGTCGGCAACGGCACGATCGCGGAACGCGCGGTCGATTGGGACGGATACACCGGCGTGATTCCGAAGAGCTCCGCCACGATGGCGGAGGTCCTGCGGGATTACGGTTACAAGACCGCGGCGATCGGCAAATGGCACAACACCCCCGCCGATCAAACCACCTCGATGGGTCCGTTCGATCGCTGGCCGACCGGACATGGCTTCGATTATTTCTACGGCTTTCTTGCAGGCGAGACGTCGCAGTGGGAGCCCCGCCTTGTCGAAAATACCAACCAGATCGAACCTCCGCACAACGAGAAATATCACTTAAGCGAAGATCTCGCGCAACATGGCATCGACTGGCTGCGACATCACCAGGCGTTCGCGCCCGACAAACCGTTCTTCCTTTACTGGGCGCCGGGCGCCGGACACGGACCGCACCAGATCTTCAAGGAGTGGGCCGACAAGTACAAAGGCAAGTTCGACGACGGTTGGGACGCCTATCGCAAGCGCGTGTTCGCGCGCCAGAAGCAGCTCGGCTGGATTCCGGCCGACACCAGGCTCACGCCGCGCGCGGCGAACATGCCGGGCTGGGACAGTATTCCCGAGGCGCAGCGGCCGTTTCAGCGGCGACTGATGGAAATCTTTGCCGGCTTCGTCGAACATGTCGACGTCCAGGCCGGCAAGGTCATCGACGAACTCGACCGCCTCGGCATCCGCGACAACACCGTCGTCATCTACATCTTCGGGGACAATGGCGCCAGCGCCGAAGGTCAGAACGGCACGATCAGCGAATTGCTGGCGCAGAACGGCATCCCGAATACCGTCGAACAGCAGCTCGCTGCGCTGGAGAAGATCGGCGGCCTTGACGCGCTGGGCGGTCCGAAGACCGACAGCATGTACCATGCCGGCTGGGCGTGGGCCGGCAATACGCCTTTCCAGTACACCAAACTGATCGCTTCGCACTTCGGCGGCACCCGCAATCCGATGGTCATCTCATGGCCGAAGGGCATCAAACCCGATCACACGCCGCGGCCCCAGTTCCCCCACGTCAACGACATCGCACCGACGATCTATGAGATCGTCGGCATCAAGCCTCCGAAGGTTGTCGACGGTTTCGTCGCAGGATCCGATCGATGGCGTCAGCCTCGCCTACACCTTCAACGACCCGAAGGCGCCCGACGCGCAAGAAGGTGCAGTACTTCGACAACAACGGCAGCCGCGCAATTTATCAGGACGGGTGGATCGCAGCCACCTTCGGTCCGCTGGTGCCGTGGCTGCCCGGAGCACCCGGTCTCGCCGAATGGGATTCAGCCAAGGACAAGTGGGAACTCTATCAGATCAGCAAGGATTTCTCCGAGGCCGACAATCTCGCCGGCAAGGAGCCGAAACGTCTGGCGGAATTGCAAAAGGTGTTCGATGAGCAGGCCAAGGCCAACAAGGTCTATCCGCTCGGTGCGGGCATTTGGCTGCGGCTGCACCCCGAAGACCGCATCAAGACGCCCTACACGAGCTGGCAGTTCGACGCGACGACCACGCGCATGCCTGAATTCACGGCACCGGGCGTCGGGCGGGAGAGCAACACGGTCACGATCGATGCCGAGTTCGGCGAAAACGCTTCCGGAGTGCTCTACGCGCTTGGCGGCGCCGGCGGCGGCCTTACCCTTTTCATGGACAACGGTCAGGTCGTCTACGAATACAACATGATGATCATCGAACGTTACGTCGCGCGTTCGGCGTCGAAGATCGCGCCCGGCAAGCATCGCATTGAAGTCGCGACCAGGCTGGAGAGCGCACGGCCGCTATCGCCAGCCAGTGTCATTGTGAAAGTCGATGGACGGGAGGTGGCGAACACGACGGTCAAACGCACTGTGTCGGGCGCGTTCTCGGCCAGTGAGACATTCGACGTCGGTGTCGACCTCGGCTCGACCGTGTCGCTCGACTACTTCGACCGGCGTCCGTTCCGCTTCGACGGCAAGATCGAAAAGGTCGAGGTGAAACTCCTGTGAAACAGCTCTAACGCGTCGAGCAATCTGCCAAGTGAGCAGCGCGCAACTCGGGCCTTGTGAACATGCCTTACATCATCGGGAGTAGAACACGCCGTGAACAGGAAACATTGTCTGAGTATCGCCGTCATCGGCGCCATGTCCCTGTTGTCCATCGGTGCGGCCAGGGCCGAGCAACAACGTCCCAACATCATCATGATTTTGGCCGACGATCTCGGTAATGCCGATCTCGGCTATCGCGGCAGCGACATCAAGACGCCGAACATCGATCAGCTCGCGAAGGGCGGCGTCCGGCTGGAATCGTTCCACGGCATGCCGGTCTGTACGCCGGCGCGCGCGGCGCTGATGACGGGGCGCTATCCCATGCGCTACGGCCTGCAGACGCTGGTGATCTTCCCGAACCATACCTATGGCCTGCCGACCGACGAACGGACCCTGCCGCAAGCCTTGAAGGAGGCCGGCTACAGCACGGCGATGGTGGGCAAGTGGCATCTGGGGCATGCCGACCAGAAGTTCTGGCCACAGAACCGCGGCTTCGATCATTTCTACGGCAATCTCGTCGGTGAGGTCGATTATTTCACCAAGATGCGGGGCGGCATCGTCGACTGGCAGCGTGACGGCAAGTTTCTCCAGGAGAAGACGTATGTACCTTCCTTTGATCGGCGACGAAGCCGTCAAGACGATCGAGAACCAGGACAAGAACAAACCGTTCTTCCTCTACTTCGCTTCGCTGGCCCCGCACGCACCCTACCAGGCACAGAAATCGGACGAGGACCGCTACGCTTCGACGATCAAGGAACCGACGCGCCGCACCTACGCCGCGATGATCACGTCGGTCGATGATCAAGTCGGACGAATCGTTGCCGCACTCGACAAGCGCGGCATGCGCGAGAACACGCTGATCATATTTTCCAGCGACAATGGCGGCCCGCGCAATGCGGTGGTCGCAAGCGGCGCACACTCCAAGGAGGAACGCGAAGCGAGCGGCGTCGAGCAGGCGTCGTTACCCGCCAGCAATGGCGATCTGCGCGGCGGTAAGGGCAGCCTGTATGAAGGCGGCGTCCGCGTGCCGACCATCTTCAACTGGCCGGCGAAGCTCAAGCCGCGGGTGGTGAGCGAGCCGCTGCACATGGTCGATATCATGCCCACCGCGCTCGCCCTCGCGGGCGCCAAGCCGAACCCATCCGACAAGCCGCTGGATGGCAAGGACATCTGGGCGACCGTCGCCGACGGCCAGCCCTCCCCGCACGACGATATCCTTGTCAACGTCGAGGCGTTCCGTGGTGCCGTCATCAAAGGCAAATGGAAGCTGGTGAAGATCGCGTTGCTGCCGGGCAAGACCGAACTGTTCGATCTGACCGCCGATCCAGGTGAGAAGAATAGTATTGCCGATCAGAATCCGGAGGTCGTCCGCGATCTGGAGAACCGTCTGCTGGCATACGCCAGGCAGCAGAAGATGAGCGAATGGCTAAGGGCGCAGCCGGACTATTTGGGCGCCCAGGGCCAGACGGTGTTCGATCCTGACTTCGACATTGATGACGGAGGGCTGCCGCACGCCAAGATCGTGTTGCCGAAGCACTGACTGGCGCAGGCCGTCGCGACGCTACACACATCAATCGGGCATTTTCGAAGTCATCCGGATGGCGCTGATGCGCATCACAGGCTGGACCAATTATCTGTACTTCACATCATGAACCGGAGGGACGCCGCCATGATCAGAAATGGACTGTACGCGCTATCGGTCGAATTACAGGACGGTATTGAAGGCGGTGGCAATGGCGTTTTGGTGCTGCGCGACGGCACGATCCGTGGCGGCGACTCCTTCTTCTATTTCATCGGTACTTACCGCTGTTGTGGCGGCAAATGGAAAGGCGAGGTGGTTTCTCAAGAGCATACGCCGCATTTGGCGACGCGGCCGTTCGCGCGAAGAGTAGCCACCATCGGCTTTAGTGGGGTCTATACGGATAACGGCGCCATAAACGACAACACCGCACTGCTTGGCAAGCGGAGCATTCCGTTCAAGACGACCTTGCGTCTCCTGCTGGCGGACCAGGACGAGGAAGTGCCGATATTCAACGGCTCCATCGGGACGATGAGGATCGCTGTTTGAAATGGGTGCGCTTGCCCCGAGCCTAGAATGAGAATCGTGGTTGTCGATCCACGTATCTCGACAGTTACAGGCTGGCTGATTTTATTCCGCCGCCTGCCTTACATGCCGCGCGGTCGGGGTCCGCATGGTCACGAGCTCTTCGGCCGCGGTCGGATGCAGCGCCATGGTGGCGTCGAAGTCGGCCTTGGTCGCCTTCATCTTGACGGCGATGCCGAGCACCTGCACCATTTCGGCAGCACCATCGCCGACGATGTGGCAGCCGATGACGCGATCGGTGGTGGCATCGACGATCAGCTTCATCAGGACGCGGGTGTCGCGGCCCGACATCGTCGCCTTCATCGGCTTGAAATTGGCCTTGTAGATATCGACCTGGCTGAATTGCGCGCGCGCCTGCGCTTCCGTCAGTCCCACCGTGCCGACCTCGGGCTGGGAGAACACGGCGGTCGGAATATCGGCGTGATCGACCTCGACCTGCCGCTTGCCGAATACGGTATCGGCGAAGGCGTGGCCCTCGCGGATCGCGACCGGCGTCAGGTTGATGCGGTGGGTGACGTCGCCGATCGCGTAGATGTTCGGCACCGAGGTGCGCGAGAAACCATCGACCGCGATCCCGCCATTGTTCGGATTGATGGCAACGCCGGCCTTCTCCAGCCCGAGATTGGCGACATTGGGATGCCGGCCGATCGCGAACATCACCTGGTCGGACGCCACGCTCGACCCGTTCGACAGATGCGAGGTGAATTCCCTGCCGTGCCTGTCGATCTTGTTGACCGTACAGCCGGTGAGGATGGTGATGCCTTGCTTTTCCATCTCGGCGCGGACATGGCTGCGGACGTCGTCGTCGAAACCGCGCAGGATGTTTTCGCCGCGATAGATCAAGGTCACATCGGAGCCGAAGCCGGCGAAGATGCAGGCAAATTCCAGCGCGATGTAACCGCCGCCCTGGATCACGATGCGTTTGGGCAGCGCCGCCAGATGAAAAGCTTCGTTCGAGGAGATCACGTGCTCGATGCCGGGAATGGCACGCCCGTGATTGGGGGCGCCGCCGGTCGCGATCAGCACGTATTTGGACCGGACCGCCTCCCCGGTCGCGAGCCGAAGCGTATGCGCGTCCTCGAACACCGCGCGGGTCTTGACGATGCGGGCGCCGGATTTTTCGACATTTGTTGTGTAGGCGGCCTCGAGCCGGGCAATCTCCCTGTCCTTGTTGGCGATCAGGGTCGGCCAGTCGAAGGTCGCGGACGGTATGGTCCAGCCGAAACCCGCCGCGTCCTCGATCTCGTGATGGATGTGGGAGGCGTAGACCAGCAGCTTCTTCGGCACGCAGCCGCGGATCACGCAGGTGCCGCCCATCCGGTATTCTTCGGCGATCATGACGCGCGCGCCGTATCCGGCGGCGATCCGGGCGGCGCGAACCCCGCCCGAACCGCCTCCGATGACAAACAGATCGACGTCGAACTCAGCCATCTCAGCCCCCGTCGAAATCAATTCTCTTCATGTTTGACGCGTTTTCTTCACGCGAACCGGTACCGACTTCGCTCGAAAACGCTATGTGATCAGATTTCCTTGCCGCGCTTGCGCATCTCGGCGCGGAATTCACCATTGACGGTTTCGGCAAACGTCTGCGCCCACTGGTTCATATAGGACATGCTGAGCTGAATGGCCTTCGGCTCGGACGCGAGCAATTTCTGACCGAGCGGCGACTTGTAGAACGTGACGAGGTCCTTCAACTCCTGTTCGGTGAACTCGCCGGCATAGGCCTTCGCCATGCCTTCGCCGATCTCCTTCTCGCGGCCGGCCATCTTCTGGGCAACGATCACCGCAACCTCGTTGAGGTCTTTTTGATAATTGAGGTTGTTCTGCAGCAGCTGATCCTTGGTCCGCTGCACGATGTTCGGAACGGCACCGGCATACATCGCGCCGGCGTCTTTCATCGTCAGGATTTCCCTGGCCGCGGCGAGGGCTGCAGGCGAAGCCGGCTTGAGCGGCGGCGGCTGCTGCGCCCCGGCTGAAACGCCGACCAGAGCCAATCCAAGCGCGAGGCCCGCGGCCGACAAGATTCTTGCAAGGCTCTTCATTCCAATTCTCCTAGATTGCGGCCTTTGGCCGTTCAATAACGCGAATTCCCTGAGAACCTGCCAGCATCACCGTGCTGGCAAGACCGATGAATAGTCCGTGCTCGACCACGCCCGGTATCGAGGTCAGCAAGCCTGCCAGCCGCGGAGCATCGGTTATCCGCCCCAAATGGGCATCGACAATCCAGTGGCCGCCATCGGTGACAAAAACGTGGCCGTCCCTGCCCTTTCGGACCACCATTTGCCCGGAATTGCCGCCTTTCGCAAATGCCTTGCCGATGGCACGCTGGGTCGCCGCCAGGCCGAACGGGATGACCTCTACGGGTAACGGAAAGCGGCCGAGAACCTCGACCCATTTGCTGTCGTCGGCGATCACGATCATGCGATCGGATGCCGTCGCCACGATCTTTTCGCGCAGCAATGCGCCGCCGCCGCCCTTGATGACGTCAAGCGCCGGATCGATCTCGTCGGCGCCATCGACCGTCAGATCGAGCCGATCGATGTCGTCAAGCGTGGTCAGCGGAATGCCGTAGCGCACGGCATCGGCGCGGGTCGCTTCCGATGTCGGCACACCGATGATGTTGAGCCCGGCGCGAACCCGCATCCCGAGCAGTTCGACGAAATGCTTCGCGGTCGAACCGGTGCCGAGGCCAAGCTTCATGCCGTCGCGCACGTGTTCGAGCGCACGCGCCGCCGCCTGCCGTTTCAATTCGTCCATACTTGCTTGCAAATGATGCCCCAGAAGCCGTTGCCGGCACGCGACCGGCGATGTCCGGCGGGGGCATATCTAGCGTCGTTTTGCCGGGAGGAACAGCGCTATACGGCGACCCGGCCGCAATTGACCAGCTAGCGGGCGGCCGCCTTGTCGATCGCCGCCTCGATGGCGGCGAAGCGCTCGTCGATCCCGGCCCGCATTTCCGGATGGGTGAAGACATAGAGTTCGTCGTCGTGGATCGCGGCGATAACTCGCGCCGCCACTTCAGACGGGTCGAGCCCCGCGTCCAGGCGGGCGGCGATCTCGGCGACCAGCGCGGCCGCCGGGCTTGCCGGATCGAGCTGTGGCGTCGGACCATAGCGCTCCGGCCGGTTGCGGCCGCTCTCGGCAATGCGGGTGCGAACGTAGCCGGGACAGAGCACGGTCACGCCGATGCCAAGCGGCTTGAGCTGCGCCGCCAGCCCCTCCGACATGCCGACCACTGCGTATTTGCTGGCCACGTAAGGGCTGAACCCGAGCCCGCTGTCCATCCCGGCCATCGACGCGGTGTTGACGATGTGGCCGCCTTCGCCGTGGCTGCGGATATGCGGCAGGAAGCTGCGGATGCCGTGCAGCACTCCCATCAGGTTGACGTCGAGCACCCACCGCCAATTGTCGAGCGAGATGTTGTCGATGCCGCCGCCGGCGGCGACGCCGGCATTGTTGCAAACCACATGGACGTTTCCGAACGCCTCGTAGGAGGCCTTCGCCGCGCGCTCGACGCTTGCGGGATCGGCGACGTCGCAGGCCACGCCGCGGACGTCAGGCCCGAAATTGTGCAGGCTGGTGACGGCGGCCGCCAGCGCGTCGGTTTCGACATCGGCGAGCATCACTTTCATGCCCGCTTGCGCAAAGGCGCGGCCGAGCGCGAGCCCGATGCCGCTGGCCCCGCCGGTCACGAATGCCGTTTTGCCGGCGAGCTGCCGCATGATTTCCCCGCTGTTTCCAGGTAATGGCAGATGTCTGTCATCCCTACTTGCATGATTGTGCGCGGACCGATAGCGATTTTCGATGACCTCTTCCCGCATCGTTGTGTTCGATCTTGACGGCACGCTCGTGGATACGGCGCCCGATTTGATCAACGCGCTCAATTTCGTTCTCGACCGCGAGGGCCTGCCGCCCGTCCCCCTCCATTCCGCGCGCAACATGATCGGCGCGGGCGCCCGCAAGTTGATCGAGCGTGGCCTGGAACTGGACGGCCGCATCATGGGTCTTGAAGACATCACCCGGCTGACCAGCGACTTCATCGATTACTATGCGGCCCATATCGCCGACGCCTCCCGCCCGTTCGAGGGCCTGGAAGGCGCACTCGACGATCTCGGCTCGCTCGGATTTCGCTTTGCGGTCTGCACCAACAAGCTGGAGTGGCTGTCGAAGCTGCTGCTCGACCGGCTCGGATTGAGCCCGCGGTTTTCCGCGATTTGCGGCGCGGACACCTTCGGCATTTCGAAACCCGACCCCGCGATCCTGCAGCAGACCATCGCGCGCGCCGGCGGTCAGCTGGCGTCGGCCATCATGGTCGGCGATGCCGGCCCGGATATCGGGGTCGCCCGCCGCGCCGGGGTTCCCGTGATCGGCGTCGAATTCGGCTATACCGAGGTTCCGATCGCCGATCTCAAGCCCGATCGGCTGATCAATCACATGCGCGAGCTGCCGGCTGCCGTACAGAGCCTGATGCCTCTCCAGAATGTCACGTAAGACATTGAACCAGCAATCTTTTTCTAAAGCGATCTTTGCTGCGTTAACCATCTGTTAACGATGTCGACCCGCATGGTTGCGCGTCTGTTCCGACGCTCCTATGGTCGACCGCGGGGATTGTGGCAGAAAGCCGCATCGAATGACGGGTCGATCATGCGTCGTGTGATCCTGATTGCCGTGGCGGCAGCCAGTCTTGCCGGCTGCTCCTCCATGGATGCATTCAAGTCGACGCCGCCGACGGTGCAGGTCCAGCTTGAGTCGGTTCCGTCCGGTGCCGAGGCGCATACTTCGCTCGGGCCGGGGTGCAAGACGCCGTGTTCGGTCGCGGTGCCAGCTTCCGACAGCGGTTTCTCGGTCTCCTATACGCTGAACAAATTCCAGCCGGCGACCGTTCCGGTGCAGGTGATCCATATTCCCGGCGATTTCTCCACCCCCGCCACGACGACGCTCGACCCCAATCCGGTGGTCGCGGAACTTCAACCGGCAGGTCTTCCGCCCAAGGCCGCCGCCCACAAGATGGCGAAGCCGAAAACACCGAAACCGCCCAAGAGCACCGCCGCGGCGCCCGCGGGATCGCCGTTCCCCGACCCGTCACAAGCCCCGCCGCCGCCCAGCCGCTGATTGCTCGCACTGCAGCAGGCCAGATGCGGATTGTAGGCGGATTGCATCATGCCTAGATTGTGACTACGGAACGGTGCGCCATCCCCGATGGCGGCGACCGCAGTGACAAGGCGCATTGAATGACCGGACCCTCGTTAAGTCCCCCCGTATCGCTGGCGCGTCCGATGACCGATCCATTCGGCCGGACCATCAGCTATCTGCGGGTCTCGGTCACGGACCGCTGCGATCTGCGCTGCTTTTATTGCATGTCGGAAGACATGACATTTCTGCCCAAGGCCGATCTGCTCACGCTCGAAGAGCTCGACCGGCTTTGTTCGGCGTTCATCGCCAAGGGCGTGCACAAGCTGCGGCTGACCGGCGGCGAACCGCTGGTCCGGCGCAATGTGATGTCGCTGGTGCGCTCGCTCTCGCGTCATCTCGACAGCGGCGCGCTCAACGAACTGACGCTGACGACCAATGGCTCGCAACTGGCGCGCTTCGCCGGCGAATTGCGGGACTGCGGGGTGCGCCGCATCAACGTATCGATGGACACGCTCGATCCCGCGAAATTCCGCGCCATCACCCGCTGGGGCGATCTCGACAAGGTGCTGGCCGGCATCGAGGCCGCGCGTTCGGCCGGTCTCGCCGTCAAGATCAACGCGGTCGCGCTGAAGAATCTGAACGAGGACGAGATCCCCGCGCTGATGCAATGGGCGCACGGCAAGGGCATGGCGCTGACATTGATCGAGGTCATGCCGATGGGCGATATCGGCGCCGGACGTATCGACCAGTACGTGCCGCTGTCGCTGGTTCGCGCGCGGCTGGCCAAACAATACACCCTGACCGACCTCGACGACGACACTGGCGGGCCTGCGCGTTACGTCCGCGTCAGCGAGACCGGCGGCAAGCTCGGCTTCATCACGCCGATGACCCATAATTTCTGCGAATCCTGCAATCGGGTGCGGATCACCTGCACCGGGACGCTGCATACCTGCCTCGGCCACGAGGATGCCTCCGATTTGCGCAAACCGCTGCGGGCCTCCGCCGACGATCGGCTGCTCGCTGCCGCGATCGACCGCGCCATCGGCCTGAAGCCGAAGGGCCACGACTTCATCATCGACCGCAGGCACAACCGCCCGAGCGTCAGCCGCCATATGAGCGTCACCGGCGGGTGAGATTTCGGGGCCGCGACATTGTCAACGCGGGCAGCCGCCCGACCTCGCACCAAGGCTCCATTTTCCAATTGACCCTGCCACGACGCGCTGAAATGGTGCGGTAGCTTTAAGCGTGCTCAACCAAATAGACCGCTGCGCCCTGACGGCGCAATCAAGGCGGCGAAGGCGTATGTGAGGGGACTACTATTCAATCGCTGCTGAAGAAGAGCCATTGCGACATGCGTTCAACGTGTGGGAGCGAAGTGATGGGCGTTGAAATCGTGGGCCTGCTTCACCGGCGGCCAGCAGCGCGAACACGATGCGCCCGCTGCTAGCGCTCAGCGCAGGGATCGACCTGCTCAACGAAAAGATCGGCAACGTCTGCAACCTCCTGGTTTTGGCGGCGTGCCTGGTCAGCGCCGGCAATGCGATGATCCGCTATGCGTTCGGCTACAGCTCCAATGGCTGGCTCGAGCTGCAATGGTACATGTTCGCCATCCTGGTGATGTTCGGCGCGTCCTATACCTTCAAGCGCAATGAACATGTGCGGGTCGAAATCTTTTACCTGTTTCTCTCCGAGCGCGGGCAGCTTTGGCTCGATCTGATCGGCACGCTGTGCTTCCTGATCCCGGCCTGCCTGCTGCTCTCCTATCTTTCCTGGCCGTTCTTCCATCAGGCCTACGTCGTCGGCGAGGAGTCGAACAATGCCGGCGGCCTGCTCCGCTGGCCGATCAAATTCGTGATACCCGCCGGCTTCGCGATGCTGGCGTTGCAGGGCGTATCCGAGGTCATCAAGCGCATCGCGGCGCTCCAGGACCTCGTGACCATCGACGCCAAATACGAGAGACCGATGCAATGATCACGCTGGGAATGATGCCGCCATTGATGTTCGGCGGCCTGGTTCTGGCGATGCTGATCGGCTTCCCGGTGGCGTTCACGCTGGCCGCAGTCGGATTTTCATTCGGCTTTCTCTCGATCCATCTCGGCTTCTTCGATTTCAATTTCCTGCAGGCCATTCCGGGCCGGGTGTTCGGCAGCGTGCTGTCCAACGAGCTGCTGCTCGCAATCCCGTTCTTCACCTTCATGGGTGCCATCCTGGAGCGATGCGGTCTCGCGGAAGACATGCTGGATTCGATGGGCCAATTGTTCGGGCCGATCCGTGGCGGCCTCGGCTATTCCGTCATCATCGTCGGCTTCATCCTCGGCGCCATCACCGGAACGGTAGCGGCGCAGGTGATCGCGATGGCCTTGATCTCGATGCCGGTGATGATCCGTTACGGATACAACATGCGCTACATCACCGGCGTGCTGGCGGCCTCGGGAACCATCACCCAGCTGGTGCCGCCGTCGCTGGTGCTGATCGTGCTCGCCGACCAGCTCGGCAAGTCGGTCGGCGACATGTATCTCGGCGCCTGGGGACCGTCGGTTTTCCAGATTGCGCTGTTCGCCGGCTACACTTTCCTGCTCGGCATCTTCAAGCCGGATCACGTGCCGCCGGTGCCGCGAGACGCGCTCACGCTGACGGGCTGGCCGCTGTGGAGAAAATGTCTGCTCGGCATCATCCCGTCCGCCGTGCTGATCTTCGTCGTGCTCGGGACCATGATGCTCGGCCTCGCGACTCCGACAGAAGCCGGCGCCATGGGAGCGATCGGCGCGATCGTGCTGGCGGCGATGCACCACAAGGAATTCAGCAGCACCGGCCACAAGATCCTGATTGCCGGCATCATCGCCGGCGGCATCGGCACCATGGTCGGAATTTTCCTGTCGGAAAACCTGCTGTTCAAGCTGCTGTTCGCCATCACTTATTTCGCGGTGGTCTGGGTATGTCTCGAGGCCGTCCGCATTCCCGAACTGCGCAGCCTGATCAAGCAGGGCTACGAGACGACGATGCGCATCACCACCATGGTTGTGTTCATCCTGATCGGCTCGACCTGTTTTTCGGTGGTGTTCCTGGGTGTTTCGGGCGGGGTATGGCTCGAACACATGCTGACGTCACTGCCCGGCGGCGTCTGGGGCTTCCTGATCTTCATCAACCTCTTCATCTTCTTCCTGGCGTTCTTCCTGGATTTCTTCGAGATCGCCTTCATCATCCTGCCGATGGTCGCGCCGGTTGCGCAGAAGGTGTTGGCGCCGGTTGTGGGTCCGGACGCAGCCCTGATCTGGTTCGGCGTGATGCTCTGCGTGAACATGCAGACGTCGTTCATGCATCCGCCGTTCGGTTTTGCGCTGTTTTATCTGCGGGGTGTCGCACCGAAAGAGGTCAAGAGTTCCGACATCTACTGGGGCGCGCTACCTTGGGTTGGATTGCAGGCGATCATGGTCGTGCTGGTGATCGCCTTCCCCTGGACCGTCACCGTCCTGCTGGACAAGCCCATCAGTGCCGAGGACATCAACAAGGTCAGGATAGAGGTCCCGCAAAGCGAACTGCCGCCGGTCGATTTCGGGCCGCAGGAAAAGCCGCAATAGCGGCTTCGCGACGATCGACCGCCAACCGCCCGGGGCGTCAGCGGACATATGAGCGTCACCGGCGGCTGCGGCTGCGGACCCCGGGGCGGCGTTCCGCGGGGGAAATATTCCCCTTCAATATCAACAAACTTCCAATTGACGGCGGCTTCGCGCGCTGGAATTGTGATCCCGCCTTATGCTAGCCCGGCTGGATAAGCCACTGTGCCTGACCGGCGCGGTAAAGACGGCAGAGGCGTAACCGGGAGGGGGTTTCGTTGCAATCGCTCTTGAAATTGAGCCGCGGGATTGACGCGTTCACGAAGTGGACGGGTAAACGCCTGGCATGGCTGATCATGGCGGCGGTGATCGTTTCGACCATGAACGCGATCATCCGCAAGACCTTCGATACCTCCTCGAATTCGTGGCTAGAACTTCAATGGGTTCTGTTCAGCATCGTCTTCCTGCTGTGCTCGTCGTGGACGCTGCTCGACAACGAACATATCCGGATCGATATCGTCAATAACCTGCTCCCAAAACGGGTGCGCGACATCATCGAAGTCGTAGGTCATACACTTTTTCTGTTGCCGCTCACCGTAGTCATGATCATCACGGGCGGACCGTTCTTTATGCGCTCCGTCGAGATCAACGAGCAATCGGGCAATGCCGGCGGCCTGCCGCAATGGCCCGCCAAGTCGCTGATCATCATCGGATTCGCGATGCTGATGGTCCAGGGCATTTCCGAATTGATCAAGCGCATCGCCGTCATGCGCGGGATGATTCCGGATCCACACGCATCACAGGTGAATGCGATCGAGGCCGAGATCGAACACCTCGTCGAGGCGATCAAGAATGACTGATCGCGGACGCGGTCGCAGGGGAATATAGATGGCTGCTTTTCTTGTTGCCAACATGGCGCCGATCATGTTCGCGTCGTTGGTCGTGGTGCTGCTGCTTGGTTATCCGGCGGCGTTTTCGCTTGGCGCGGTCGGACTGATCTACGCCCTCGTCGGCATCCAGCTCGGCGAGTTCCGGCCCGACTTCCTGCAAGCGCTTCCAGAGCGAATCTACGGCGTGATGAACAACGACACGCTGCTGGCGATTCCGTTCTTCACCTTTATGGGACTGGTGCTGGAACGATCCGGCATGGCGGAGGACCTGCTCGACACCATCGGGCAGTTGTTCGGCACCATCCGCGGTGGCCTTGCCTATGCTGTGGTGTTTGTGGGCGCGCTGCTGGCGGCTACCACCGGCGTGGTCGCGGCCTCCGTGATTTCCATGGGGCTGATCTCGCTGCCGATCATGCTGCGCTACGGCTACGACCGCCGCATGGCCACCGGCATCATCGCGGCCTCCGGAACGCTGGCCCAGATCATTCCGCCGTCGCTGGTGCTGATCGTGATGGCCGACCAGCTCGGCAAGTCCGTCGGTGACATGTACGAGGGCGCCTTCATTCCCGGACTGGTGCTTGCAGGCCTTTATGCCGGATACGCGTTCCTTGTTACCCTGGTGTTTCCGAAGGCGGCTCCCGGCCTGCCGCCGGAAGCGATCGGCTTTCGCGAGAAGGACGGCAGCCGTGGATTGGTTTCGCTGGGCATGCTCTTCATTGCCAGTTGCATCTTCGGTTGGCTCATGATGCGGCATTCCGAATCTCATGGCGCCGACTTCGTCGTGCTCAGCATGTTCTTCGGCATCCTGTTCGCATTCTTCGTCGCCGTGCTGAACTGGATCATCGACAAGTTCACGGGGTTCCGTTTCCTGTCCGCGATGGCACAGCAGACCACGTTCGTGATGGTGCCGCCGCTGTTTCTGATCTTCCTGGTGCTGGGCACGATCTTCATCGGCATAGCAACTCCCACGGAGGGCGGCGCGATGGGCGCCACCGGCGCGATCATCCTCGGCGCCGCCAAACGGCGGCTGAGCTGGGACCTCATCCGTCAGGCCGTCGAATCCACCGCGAAGCTGTCGGCGTTCGTGGTCTTCATTCTGGTCGGCGCCCGCGTGTTCTCGCTGACCTTCTACGGCGTCAACGGCCACGTCTGGGTCGAACACCTGCTGACCTCGCTGCCCGGCGGCCAGGTCGGCTTTTTGATCTTCGTCAACGCCTTTGTCTTCGTGTTGGCATTCTTCCTCGATTTCTTCGAGCTGGCCTTCATCGTCATCCCGCTGCTCGGGCCGGCTGCGGAACACCTCGGCATCGACCTGATCTGGTTCGGCGTGATCCTCGGCGTCAACATGCAAACCTCGTTCATGCATCCGCCGTTCGGGTTCGCGCTGTTCTATCTGCGCTCGGTGGCGCCCAAGGAAACCTATGTCGACCGCGTCACCGGCAAGCGCATGGATGCTGTCACCACCGGCCAGATCTATTGGGGTGCCGTGCCGTTCGTCGTGATCCAGGTGGTGATGGTGCTTTTGGTGATCACGTTCCCGTCGATGGTGATGCACTACAAGGGCGCGGCATCGACCATCGATCCCAACACCATCAAAATCGAGATACCGCAGCAGGAAGCGCCGCCGCTGGATTTCGGTCCGCCCCCGAAACAATAGCGATCCCGGTTTGCGCCAACAAAGAACCCCGGAGCTCTCGCTCCGGGGTTCTTGCGTTCGGGGCCTGGATAGCCTGACGTCAATCAGCCCTGTGCATGACGCGCCATGAAGTTGTCGAAACCAACTTCCGCGACCTGGAACCATTGATATCCGTTGTTGGAGAAGGCCGTCGAAAAATCATAGACCTTCTTGAAATTCGCATTGGTCGCAGCGATCTCGCTGTGCAGTTCCTTCGCCGCCTTGAAGGACGCTTCCATGATCGGTGGCGAGAAGGCATGCAGTTTGGTGCCACCCGCCAGCAATCGGCGCAGAGCCGCCGGATTGGCCTGATCGTACTTCGCCATCATCCAGTTATTGGCATAGTGCCCGGCCTGTTCGACGATGTTTTGATAATTTTTCGGCAGCGCATCCCATTTGTCGAGATTGACGAAAGCCTGGAGTAGCGGGCCGCCTTCCCACCAGCCGGGATAGTAGTAATGAGGAGCGACCTTGTAGAATCCGAGCTTCTCGTCATCATAGGGACCGACCCATTCCGCGCCGTCGATGGTGCCCTTCTCGAGCGCGGGGTAGATGTCGCCGCCGGCAATCTGCTGCGGAACCGAGCCAAGCTTCTGCAGCACGCGCCCGGCAAAGCCGCCGATACGGAATTTAAGACCCTTCAGATCCTCGACGGTGTTGATTTCCTTCCGGAACCAGCCACCCATCTGACAGCCCGTATTGCCGGCGAGAAATGCGTGACAATTGTAGCCTTTGTAGAAGTCGTTCAAAAGCTCCTTGCCGCCCCCCAGCAAATACCAAGCCTGGTTGATGCGCTGGTTGGGTCCAAATGGCACTGAGGTGCCAAAGGTGAAGGTCGGATCCTTGCCAAAATAATAGTAGGACGCCGTGTGACCCATCTCGACCGTTCCATTCTGCACGGCATCGAGGACCTGCAGCCCGGGCACGATTTCGCCGGCGGCGAAGAGCTGTACCTGAAACTTGTTGTCGGTGGCTTCGGCAATCGCCTTGGCCAGCACCTCGGCTCCGCCGTACAGCGTATCAAGCGACTTCGGCCAGCTTGCCGTCATGCGCCATTTGAGTTCCGGCATCGATTGCGCGATCGCCGGCGCTGCAATTGTCGTGGCGGCCGCGACGCCCAATCCGGTAACCTTGATAAAGTCTCGTCGTTTCATGGATTTCCCTCTCCTTGGTGATGTGCGGTTGGTTCCGCTTAGCCTTCGTTGCGAGGCTTGCATCAACCATGGAACATCCGGTTCCGAATTTCCATGTCGAACTGAGTTGCCGCAACGCAAAAAGCCCGGCCTTTGGGAAGGCCGGGCTTAGAACACTCTACTACTTAAGGCGTAACCTTGGTTCTCGGAACCAGGGCCCTATCCTTTGCTTGACGCGTTTTCCTGACGCGGACCGCTATCCGGTTCACACGCCGCGGATCAGCCGCGGGTGCGCGAGCGGATCATGAAGCTGTCGAAGGTATATTCGGCTACCTGCCACCACAGATACTGATCGGAGCGATAGGCCTGCATCGAGTCGATGGATTTCTTGAAGTCGGGGTTTTTCGCGGAAATCTCTGCCCACAATTCATTGGTCGCCTTGAGGCAGGCTTCCAATACCTCGTTGGTGAACGGCCGAAGTTGCGTGCCGCCGGCGACGAGACGCTTCAACGCAGCCGGGTTCTGCATGTCGTAGCGCGCCGCCATCCAGCTATTGGCGTTCGCAGCCGCGTTGGTGACGATCGCCTGATAGCTCTTCGGCAACTCATTCCACTTGTCGAGGTTGCAGAACGCGTGCACCGTCGGACCGCCCTCCCAGAAGCCGGGATAATAGTAATATTTGGCGACCTTCTGAAAACCGAGCTTCTCGTCGTCATACGGTCCGACCCATTCCGCCCCGTCGATCGTGCCCTTTTCAAGCGCGGGGTAGATATCGCCGCCGGCAATCTGCTGGGGGATGACACCGACCTTCTGCAGCACCTGGCCGGCAATGCCGCCGATGCGAAACTTCAGGCCGGAGAGATCGGCGACCGTCTTGATCTCCTTGCGGAACCAGCCGCCCATCTGGGTGCCGGTGTTGCCGCAGGGGAACGCGATCACATTGGCGGATTTCTTGAAGAATTCGTTGCCGATTTCCATGCCGCCAGCCTGATACCACCAGGAGTTCTGCATGCGCGCATTGAGGCCGAACGGCACCGACGAATAGATGGCGAAGGTCGGATCCTTGCCGACATAGTAGTAGGAAACAGTGTGGCACATCTCGACCGTATTCTTGGAGACTGCGTCAAGCGCCTGCAATCCCGGAACGAGTTCGCCCGCCTGGAAGAGCTGAAATCTGAAACTTGTTGTCCGTCATCTCGGCAACCTGTTTCGCAAAGTACTCGGCGCCGCCATAGATCGTGTCGAGCGACTTCGGGAAACTGGACGTCATGCGCCATTTGATCTCGGGCGAGGATTGCGCGATCGCCGGCGAGGCCACCGCGGCCACTGCGGCGCCGGTTGCCGAAACTTTCAAAAAATCACGACGCTTCATCTAAGGCATCTCCTTGTTGGGACGTTTCCCAGATTTCCTGGAGCAGTTCTCCCGGCGAGGCGATTTCGCGTCAGCCGAAGGCGCTCTGGCGGGCGGTCTTTAACACGGAAGTTTGGCCGCGGAATACGCGACAATGGCATGACTGCACTGTTTAAACGAAAGTCGCATATGGCCTAGGCGGCGGCGATAACGCCCTGGAGCTGATCGCGGACCTTGGCGCCGATCGCGCGGTAGATCGCCGCATGCGGGCCATCGGGCTCGCTTTCGACGACCGGTGTCCCCGAATCCGAGGTGACCCGAATCGACATGTGCAGCGGAATTTCGCCCAAGAACGGCACGCCAAGCCGCTCGGCTTCGTGCCGCGCGCCGCCGTGACCGAAGATGTCCGATTTGGTCCCGCAATGCGGGCACTGGAAATAGCTCATATTCTCGACAATGCCGAGCACCGGCACGTTGACCTTCCTGAACATCGCAAGCCCCCGCCGCGCATCGATCAGGGAAAGATCCTGCGGCGTCGAAATGATGACCGCGCCCTTCAGCGGCACATTCTGCGCCAGCGTCAGTTGCGCATCGCCGGTGCCGGGCGGCATATCGACCACGAGTATATCGAGGGTGCCCCATGCGACATCGCGCAGCATCTGGGTGATGGCCGACATCACCATCGGCCCGCGCCAGATCATCGCGGTGTCCTCTTCGACCAGAAAGCCGATCGACATGATCGCCAGGCCGAAACGCTGCAGCGGAATCATCTTCCGCGCGTCGTTGAGTTGCGGCTTCTCGCGAATGCCGGTGAGCCTTGGTACCGACGGACCATAGATATCGGCGTCGAGCAGGCCGACGCGCAAACCGAGGTCGCGCAGGCCGAGCGCCAGATTGAGCGCGGTGGTCGATTTGCCGACGCCGCCCTTGCCGGAGGCCACCGCAATGACGGCGGCAATGCCGGGAATTTCCGACTGTTTCGACATCGGCGAAGCCGGGCTTTGCGGCGGCCGATGCGATGCCACCGGCGCCACGCCCGGCGCGTGACGGTGCGGCGGCGGCGGTGCCGCGGAACCCGGCTTGCGTTCAGCCGTGAGCGCGATCATGGCGACGGTAACGCCGGGAATGGCGCGCACGGCGCTTTCGGCCTGCGCGCGAACGCTTTCCCAGGCGCGGGCCTCGCTGGCATCGACATTGATCGAAAAGAACACCTTGCCGTCGGTCACCGAGATCGCCGACAAGACATCGGCATGGGTCAGGGCGACGCCGCGCGGCGACGCCACCTTGCCCAGCGCATCGAGAACCTGTTCTTGCGTTACGCTCACCGCGCATCTCCGAGAGCCTTATCGGTTCTGATTGAATCAGAACCGGGCTCTATCTTTTGTTTTGACGCGTTTTCTTCACGCGAACCGGCGTCCACCCCCGGATCAAGTCCGAGGGCATGCTTCGCTTGAAAACGCTGTCGCTATCTTCGGATGCGACCCATAGAGCGTTGCAGCTCAAAAGGCTACCTCACTCCGACATCATCCGCCCGCTCGGCCGGCGCCAACCCCGCGCCCTG
The DNA here is from genome assembly GCA_963778925.1 of uncultured Alphaproteobacteria bacterium. GTDB lineage: Bacteria > Pseudomonadota > Alphaproteobacteria > Rhizobiales > Xanthobacteraceae > Bradyrhizobium. Next base: position 65,021 of record CAVZWE010000011.1, read on the forward strand.
CTCCTTGGCGGCCTCGTAGTTCAATTCGATCATGACCCCGTTGGGGTCATTGACGAAGATCTGCCAGAGATCGCCGCCCGGAACCTGCCGCGAGTCGTGTTCCATCCCCTTGGACTCCAGCCGCCGCTTCATGCCGGCAAAACCCCGGCTGACGAAGGCGACGTGATGGACAACGCCGGAATCCGGCTTTTGCGGCTCGTCGGTCCTGGAAATATCGACCAGATGCACCACCGGCTTGCCCTCGCTGTACATCCACGCCCCCGGGAAGGCAAAGTTCGGCCGGGCGCCCTTCTCCAGGCCCAGGATGTCCTCGTAGAACCGGACCGTGTCGGCAAGCTTGCGGGTCCGGATGTTGAAATGGTCGAGCACGCCAACGCTCACGCTCATGCGATGTCACTCCCTTTTTCTTGAAATTCCTGTCGTCGATCCCTCACCCTAGCACAAAACCGGGCCCACCCGCCAAACGCGGCCGTTGCCCTTCATGGCGCAGGGTTTATTGTGGCTGTTCCACCTCTTCGGCGGAACCGGTTTTGAGGATCGAGACCGCTCACCGCCCCTTCCAGAATACGGTCCGGCCAACCCAAGGCCGGCAAAACCCCAGGGTTGCACACATGGCTAAAGTCGCTTTTCTCGGTCTCGGCGTGATGGGTTTCCCGATGGCGGGACATCTGGTGAAAAAAGGTGGCCATGAGGTCACGGTATTCAACAGGACGGCGGCCAAGGCCAAAGGCTGGGCCGAAAAATTCGGCGGCAAAACGGCCGCGACGCCCAGGGCCGCCGCCGAAGGCCAGGATTTTGTCATGTGCTGCGTCGGCAACGACAATGATCTGCGTGCGGTCACGCTCGGCGCCGACGGCGCATTCGCCGGCATGAAGAAGGACGCGACCTTTGTCGACCACACCACCGCCTCCGCCGAAGTCGCGCGCGAGCTCGACGCGGCGGCGACCAAGACCGGCTTCAAATTCGTCGATGCGCCGGTGTCCGGCGGACAGGCCGGCGCGGAAAACGGCGTCCTGACGGTGATGTGCGGCGGCAGCGAAGCAGCCTATGCCAGCGCCGAGCCCGTCATCGCGGCCTATGCCCGGATGTGCAAGCGGTTGGGACCCGCAGGGTCCGGCCAACTGACAAAAATGGTCAACCAGATCTGCATCGCTGGCCTGGTCGAAGGTCTTGCGGAAGGCATCCATTTTGCCAAGAAGTCCGGGCTCGATGTCCAGGCGGTGATCGACACCATCTCGAAGGGCGCCGCGCAATCCTGGCAGATGGAGAACCGCTACAAGACCATGAACGACGGCAAATTCGATTTCGGTTTCGCGGTGGAATGGATGCGCAAGGATTTGTCGATTTGTCTGGCCGAATCGCGGCGCAACGGCGCCAGCCTGCCGGTCACCGCACTGGTCGATGCCTTCTATTCCGAGGTCGAGAAGATGGGCGGCAAGCGCTGGGACACGTCCAGCCTGCTGGCGCGGCTGGAGCGCTGAAGCTTTCGGGGCGCGCAAGAGAGGTTAATTTAACCACCCGTTAACGTGATTCTTTAGCGCTTTAAGGCGGCTCTTAAGGATTTGGCGCCAGAGATAGACAATGCAAAAGCCCGCGCCTCGCGTGGGCAGGATTTGTGTTGTTTGATGAGTAAACCCGCAGACAAGCCTGAAGTCGTCCAACTTCCGGCCGAAACCCCTGCCGCAGCACCGGCGAGCCAACGCCGTGCCGCTGCCCAAAGGGTTCGCGAGGCCCGCGATCGGTTAACGTCGACCAGCGGAACCCGCCCCGCCTTCGATCGCGAACTGCTCCGGCAATATGCCCAAACGCGGATCTCGGCGTCCTATGTCGTGATGCTGCTGGTGGTGATAACCGGCTTGCTGTTCGGCTTCTGGATGCAGCCGGTGTCGGCCGCGGTGTGGACCTGCGGCATGCTCTGCATCCATGCCGCCATCATCCGCCATTGCGCCAGGTTCCTGGCCGAGCCGCCCTCGCTGACGCTGACCCGCAAGTGGCGAACGCGGTTTGTGCTGCTCGATCTGCTTTACGGCCTGTGCTGGACGGCGATCCTGGTCCATCCCGCCGGGCTCGATGTGGTCTCCAACACGCTGATGATGTTCCTGATGCTGCTGGTGATCGCGGTATCGAGCATGCTTGCGGCCAACCTGCCGATCGCGGCGCTGGCGGCGACCGCTCCGGTCACGGCGGCGATCGCGCTGAATTTCATGCTGGGCGGCACTTTCGACAACTACGTGCTGGCGGTGCTGGCGATCACCGCGGAAGGCTATTTTGCCCTGCTCGCCCATCGGCTGCATTCGACGACGCTGGTGACGCTGGAGGCGCGCGCCGAAAAGGACGCGCTGATCGGCGAGCTCGAGCAAGCCAAGGCGATCTCCGACGAGGCGCGCCACCGCGCCGAATCCGCCAACGTCGCGAAGTCGCGGTTTCTGGCGCAGATGAGCCACGAGCTGCGCACGCCGCTGAACGCCATCCTCGGATTTTCCGAGGTGATGAAAAGCGAAATCTTCGGCGCGCACACGGTGCCGGTTTACAAGGAATATTCCGCCGATATTCACAATTCGGGCGTGCATCTGCTCAATCTCATCAACGAAATTCTCGATCTGTCGCGGATCGAGGCCGGACGCTACGAGCTCAACGAGGAAGCGGTGTCGCTGGTTCACGTCGTTGCCGACTGCCATCATCTCCTGAAACTGCGCGCCTCCAGCCGCGGCATCACCATCCACGAGGTGTTCGAGCAGGGCATGCCGCGAATTTGGGGCGACGAGCGCGCCACCCGGCAGATCGTGCTCAATCTGCTGTCGAACTCCATCAAGTTCACTCCTCAGGGCGGCGAGATCTGGCTGAAGGTGGGATGGACCGCCTCCGGCGGACAATATCTGAGCGTCAAGGATACCGGCTCCGGCATCGCCGAAGATGAAATCCCGATCGTGCTGGCCTCGTTCGGCCAGGGCTCCAATTCGATCAAATCCGCCGAACAGGGCGCAGGCCTGGGGCTGCCGATCGCCAAAAGCCTGATCGACATGCACGGCGGCACCTTCACGCTGAAATCGAAGCTCCGCATCGGTACCGAAGTCATCGTCACCTTCCCACCGGAGCGCGTGATGTCGGCGCTGGCGCCGATGGCGGAGGAAGCTCCGCCGCTGCAGCCGGAAACCGCAGGCCCTCCACCTCCCGAAGAGAAACGACGGGTCCGCAACAAGCCGATCATGAGCGCCGGTACCGGATTGTAACCGAATGCTTGCGCAAATGACCGATTACACTTCACTGTCCCAGGATGAGCAAAGAAACGCCGTGCATTGCAGTCTGTATGATGGATCCCAAAACCAGCCTCTGTTTCGGCTGTGGACGCACGCTGCCGGAAATCGCGCGCTGGCACCGCATGGACGGTGCGGAGCGCCAGGCGGTGATGGCGCAGCTTTCGGCACGCATGGCCGAAGCCGGGCTGGCTCAGCCCGAGCAACGCATCACTTCAGAGGCCGGCTGACAGCTGGCTATCCTTGCATGGGAGACGTGCCGTGAGCCGCGTTCTGCTCGTCCTCCTGATGCTGGCAGCGACGGCCGGCGCCGTGGTCGCCTATGGAGATCCGGAACGGATCGCGCGCGCCAGCGACAGCGTCTCGCAATTGCTGCGCAAGCGGGCGGCCTCCCCGGCCCGCGCCGTGCAGATCGCCCGCGCCCAGGGCGGAGAGTTCGCGCTGCAGGCCAAGATCAACGGCGTCAGCGCCCCAATGGTGATCGACACCGGCGCGACCTCGGTGGTCTTGACCTATGAAACCGCAAGAGCTGCTGGGCTGCCGCTGGAGTTGCTCGAATATGACGTCGACGTCGAGACCGCCGGCGGGCACACCAGGGCGGCCCGGCTGACACTCGATCGTCTCGCCATCGGCAAGCTGGTCGAGCGTTCGGTTCCCGCGCTGGTGGTACCGCACGGACAGATGAAGACCAACCTGCTCGGCATGAGCTTTCTGGACCGGCTGGAAAGCTGGGAAGTGCGCGCCGACCGGCTGATGCTGCGCGGCTATCCGTAAAATCTGTTATGCGGCCATCGAAGCCACGACGCGATCCTCGACCAGCGCGATCGCGTCGCGCAGGACGTTGACGCCGGCGCCCGGCTTGACGCCGTTCTCGGCGAGGTGACGGCGGAAGGCGCGTGCGCCCGGCACCCCATGAAACGCGCCGACGAAATGCCGGGTGATCGAATGCAGCCGCGTGCCCTTGGCGAGTTCATCTTCGATGTACGGCATCATGGCCTCGAACACGTCCTTCATCGCGGCAAAAGGGGGCGCCTCGCCGAACAGTTCGAGATCGGCCGCCAGCAAGCGCCACGGCTCCTGATAGGCCGCGCGTCCGAGCATCACGCCGTCGACAAAGCCGAGATGCGCTTTCGCCTCGCTGAGGTCAGCGATGCCGCCGTTGATGATGATGGACATATCGGGGAACGTCGCTTTCAGCCGATAGACCCTGTCGTAGTCGAGCGGCGGGATGTCGCGATTTTCTTTCGGCGACAATCCGCTGAGCCAGGCCTTGCGGGCGTGCACGATCAGCGCATCGGCGCCGGCAGCGATGACGGCGCGCGCCAGCTGATCCAGCGCGATTTCCGGATCCTGGTCGTCGATCCCGATCCGGCACTTGACGGTGACCGGAATACTCACCGCGCGCTTCATCGCCTCCACGCCAGCGGCGACCAGCGCCGGCTCCGCCATCAGGCAGGCGCCGAAGCGGCCGTCCTTCACCCGGTCCGACGGGCAGCCGACATTGAGGTTGATTTCGTCGTAACCAAATTCCTCGCCGATTTTCGCCGACGTCGCGAGATCGCGCGGGTCGGAGCCGCCAAGCTGCAGCGCGACCGGATGCTCGCTGGCGTCGTATCCGAGCAGCCGGCTTCGATCGCCATGCAGGATGGCGCCGGTCGTCAGCATCTCCGTATAGAGCCGCGCGCGCCGCGTCATCAGGCGATGGAAGACGCGGCAATGCCGGTCGGTCCAGTCCATCATCGGGGCGACTGAAAAACGCCAGTATTTTGAGTTACTTAGCTCAGCCATATAAAGCTTCTTACCTCAAAGTACGCACTTGAAACACCGTAATCGCGATTTTCCAAGCCATTGGCCTACAAGCGCTTTGTCCTTGAATCCGCGTAGTGGCAGCGGCTTATAGCATGCGTTGCGGCCACTATTGGCGTGCGAATGCACAAGCGATGTCCGATGCAGGAGCCAGGTCGATGAGCAAGAAACGCTTCGCCAATGTGTGGGATGCAATTGAGGAGACACCTGCGCAGGCTGAGAACATGAAGCTCCGTTCGGCGTTGATCATGGCGTTGAAGGATCATATCGCGCGGACAGGGCTAAGCCAGTCGGAAGCCGCCAAGCTGCTTGGCGTGACGCAGCCGCGCATCTCTGATCTCATGCGCGGCAAGATCGAACTGTTTGGTCTCGATACCTTGGTCAATATGATCGGAGCCGCCGGCTTGCATGTTGAAATGCAAATCTCGAACGCAGCCTGATCAAAGGCCAGCTCCCTGCTCTGTTCTGCGATCCTCTCTGGGCATAACGATCGACGCACGATGTTCCTCGCGCCAGCGGTTCCCGGCAGCCTCGCTAGACGGCCTTTGTGAGCGCCCCGTCGATGATGAGGTTGGTGCCGGAGATGCGGCTTGCCACCGGGCTTGCAAGGAACACCACGCCGGCGGCGACTTCCTGCGGCGTGCCCATGCGTCCGGTCGGATTGAGCGACATCGCCGTCTTGTAGAGATCGGGCATGCCGCGTTCGATATTCTGCCAGATGCCGCCTTCGAAGTAGGTGTTGCCCGGCGACACCGCGTTGACGCGGATGCCCTTGGCGATGAGCTGGTTGCTGAGGCCCTTGGCGTAGTGGATCAGGGCCGCCTTGAAGGCGCCATACGAACCGGCGGCGAAATCGACCTCGAAACCCGACACGCTCGAGACGATGATGATCGATGCGGATTTCGACTTCTCCAGATAAGGCAGCGCGGCCGCGACCGAGTTGACGGTGTGCATCATGTCGGTGCGGAATGATTTCTCCCAGGTCTCCGCCGTGTCGCCGACCGCCAGCGCGCTGACATTGCAGACGATGGTATCGATGCCGCCGAGCTCGGCGGCGGCGCCCTCGATCCAGCCTTTCAGCGCCGCCGGGTCGGCGACATCGATCGCCTTGCCCCACGACTTGACCCCTTCGCGGCCAGCGCCTTCACGACCTTGCCGACCTCATCGGCATTGCGCGCGCAGATCGCGACGTTGGCGCCCTCGGCCGCAAACAGCTCGGCGATCGCCAGCCCGATGCCCTTGCTGCCGCCGGTCACGAGCACGCTCTTTCCCTTTAATCCGAGATCCATGGTCGCCTCCGTTGCTGGTGCGGCGGCCTGCCCTGATATCGGCAGGCCGCCTGGTCCGGTTACATCTTCTTCCAGTCGCCGGCGCCTTCGAACGCGGCGGCGGCCCGATAGATCGTCGGCTCGTCAAAATACTTGCCGATCAGCATCAGCCCGATCGGCAGACCGTCGCTCATGCCGCAGGGAAGGCTCATCGCCGGATGTCCGCTGGCGTTGAACGGCGCGGTGTTGGGAACCATTTCGAACGCGCGCTGGATATAGAGGTCGCGCGGCGCGTCCGCCGGCGGCAGCGGCGTCGCCTTCATCGGCAAGGTCGGCATCAGCAGCAGATCGTATTTGCTCAAGGCCGCGTCGTAGGCGGCGCGCAGCTTGCGGTTCAGATTCTGCGCCTTGGCGTAGAAGTGGCCGCGATAGTGCTTTGTGAAATATTGACCGAGCAGCATCGTGATCTTGAGGCTGTCGGACAGTTCGTCGGCGCGATGCTTCCAGGCGGAGTGGGCGTCGAGCAGCGTGGTGTTGTAGAGACCGCGCCAGTTGGTCCCCATGCCGTTGCCCTTCATCATGAATTCGGTGGCGCCTTCGGCGGCGATCGGCAGCCAGATCGCCGGTGCCACGAGATGCATCGGGACCGAGATTTCGTCGACGGTGGCGCCGAGCTTGCGGAACAGGTCGGCGCCCGCTTTGACCTTGGCGTCGACGTCCGCTTCCGAGCTCGGATGCCCAAAGCCTTCCCTGACGACGCCGATGCGCAATCCCTTGACGCCGCCGCCGAGGGCTTCGGTGTAATTCGCGACCTTCGGCGCGCCCTGCCGGGGATCGAGTCCATCTGCGCCCGCCAGCACTTCCAGCAGCAGCGCGTTGTCGCGCACGTTCGCCGTCATCGGACCGGTGTGATCGATCGTGATCTCGATCGGCATCACGCCGGTATAGGGCACGAGGCCATACGTTCCCTTCATGCCGTAGATGCCGCTGAACGCCGCCGGAATGCGGATCGATCCGCCCTGATCGCCGCCGATCGCCATGTCGGCCTCGCCGGTCGCGACCACGACGGCGCTGCCGGATGACGAGCCGCCGGCGGAGTAGCCCATCTTGTGCGGATTATGCACGGGACCGGCGGCGCAGGTGTGGCTGCCGCCGGAGAAGCAGAAATATTCGCAATGGACCTTGCCGATGATGGTGCCGCCGGCATCCAGCATGCGGGTGACGATGGTCGCATCGGTATCGGGGATGTAGCCTTCGAGCGTCGAGGCGCCGTTCATCATGGGAACGCCGGCGAGACGAGATATTGTCCTTGAGCGCTATCTTCTTGCCGGCGAGCTTGCCGCTCGGCGGCGCCCTTGATCTCGGTCTTGACGTACCAGGCGTTGTATTTGTTCTCCTCGCCTTCGGGGCGATAGCCCGGCGTGCGCGGATATTTCACCGCCGGGACATAGTCCGGCATGGCGTCGACCGCTTCGTAGGCGGCGTAGTTCGCCTGCATCAGGGCGTCGTAGGATTTGAGCTCTGCGTCGCCCATGTTCATGCCGAGATCTTCGGCGACGCTGCGCAGCTGATCGAGTGTGGGTCTCCTGACTGCCATGGCTTGGGTCTCCCTCTGATCATGCCCGCTGAGAGCGGGCTTTACGTTGCGATACCGACAAATTCTCCGACCAGGCTTGCATCGCCGAGTTCGCCCGGCGCTACTTCCCTGGTGATCGCCCCCTTCTGGATGATCAGGATGCGCTGCGAGAGCGCGGCGATGAAATCGAGATTCTGCTCGACCAGGATCATCGTGAGCCCGCTCTTGGCCCGCAGCCGCTGCAGGGTCTCGACGATCTCGTCGATGATCGAAGGCTGAATGCCTTCGGTCGGCTCGTCGAGCAGGACCAGGCGCGGGTCGCCGCAAAGGCAGCGCGCGATCGCCAGCAATTGCTGTTCGCCGCCCGACAGCGCGCCGCCGGTGCGATCGAGCAACGCCTTCAGGCGGGGGAACTCCTCCAGCACGGCGGCGATGATGTCCTCCTCCGCGCCGTCCTGCGTGCTGCAGCCCATGCGCAGATTCTCGTAGACGGTGAGGCCGGGGAAGATCTCGCGGCCCTGCGGCACGTAGCCGAGCCCGAGCCGCGCGCGCCGGTAGGGTTCGACCGCGGTGACGTCGTCATGGCCGAACATCACGCGACCGCCGGTCGCCGGCAAGAAGCCCATCAGCGCTTTCAGCAGCGTCGTCTTGCCCATGCCGTTGTGGCCGAGGATGCCGATGAATTCGCCCTCGTTGACGGAGAAGCTCACCCCGTTGAGGATCGGAATGCGGCCATAGCCCGTTCGCAGTCCCTGCACATCGAGCATCATGCGGCCGCCTGCTTGCCGAGATAGATGTCGCGCACCTGCGGATTGCGCATGATGTTTTCCACGCTGTCCTCGACCAGCACGCTGCCCTGGTTGAACACGGTGACCTGCTTGGCGATCATGCGGATGAACTGCATGTCGTGCTCGACGACGATCAGCGCCTTGGTGCGGTTGATCTCGCGCACCAGTTCGGCCGTCTTGTTGACCTCCTCATGCGTCATGCCGGCGGCCGGCTCGTCGAGCAGGATCAATTCGGGATCGGTGGCCAGCACGAGGCCGAGTTCGACCCATTGCCGCTGCCCATGGGCGAGCTGACCGACCAGGCGCTCGGCGGCGTCGGTCAGGCCGACCCGCTCCAGCATCTCGTCGACGGCGCGCCTGGCTTTCTCGCCGGAATGAATCCGGCTCGCCGCCAGCCAGATGTTCTCGCGCACCGAAAGACCGTCGAAAACGCTCGGCACCTGGGTCTTGATGCCGATGCCGAGCCGCGCGATATCGTGGGCGTGCGCGTGCGAAATGTCCTGGCCGCGGAACAGCACCTGGCCATGGGTCGGCTCCAGCTGCCCGGTCAGCATCTTGAAGAAGGTGCTCTTGCCCGCGCCGTTCGGGCCGATCAGGCAGCGCAGCTCCCCTTCGGCCAGCGAGAAGTTGACGTGGCGCACGGCGCGCACGCCGCCGAAGTGCATGCTGAGATCCTGGGTCTGAAGCAGCGGCGCGGCCATCAGCCCTCCTCCGCGCTGCTTGGGCTCCAGCCTGGTCTTGGCCCGCCTGCCGCGCGAAGACAGCAGCCATTGGCCGAGATCGCCGAGCGTCGGCACCAGCCCTTTCGGCACCAGCAACACGAACGCGATCAGGATGACGCCGAAGATCAGCGGCGCGTTGGCAAAGATCTTGGCCCACCAGTCCGAGCCGCCGCTCGGCTGGTTGGCGCCGAGCGCGGCGGTGAGCCATTGAATGCCGATGCAGCCGACGATCGGCCCGATCAGCGTGCCGCGCCCGCCGACGATGACCCAGATGATGATCTGCGCGGATTGGGCGAGGCCGAAGATCGTCGGGCTGACGAAGTTGCCCCAATTGGCGAACAGGCAGCCGGCAAATCCGGCCAGCGCGCCGCCGATGGTGAAGGTCGCGAGCTTGTAGGCGCGCGGATCATAGCCCAGCAGTTCGGCGCGCCGTTCGTTTTCCCGGATGCCGACGATGATGCGGCCGAACCGGCTCGCGAGCAGCAGCCGCAGTCCGAAATAGGTCGCGAGCAGCGAGGCGGTCGCCAGATAGAACATGCCCTCGAGATCGATCGGCGCGCCCTTGTTGCCGGGAACATTCAGCGGCGGAATGCCGGGAATGCCGTTGAAGCCGCCGAGCCGCGCCGAGCCGATATGGAATTCCGGTCCGGCGGTCGAATTGATGGAATTGAACAGGATCAACGTCACCGTCAGCGTGATGACGCCGAGATAGACGTCGCTGATGCGGCCGTAGAACATGAAATAGCCGAGCAGCGCCGCGAAGGCCGCCGGCACGATGATCGCCAGCAGCAGCGGGATCGTGCTCTCGCCGATGTTGAACATGGCGATGGCGTAGGTGTAGGCGCCGAGCCCGAAGAAGGCCGACTGCCCGAAACAGAGGATGCCGCCATAGCCCCAGATCAGCGCGAGGCTGAGCGCCAGGATCGCCATGATCATGTAGACCGTGAGTTCGAGCACCACATCGAGTTCGAACAGCCGCGGCACCAGCACCAGGAACGCGATGCCCGATCACGCCGACGAGGCCGAGGCCGAGAAGATTGAGCGCGCGGGCGTTCACAGGCCTCTCCGGAAGAAGCGGCCGGTGATGCCTTGCGGCAGCAGGCGGATCAGGACGATGGCGGCGGCGAGCAGCGCGACTTCACCGAACACCGGCGTGGTGACGAAGGTAGCGATCTGGTTGATCGTGCCGAACAGCGCGGATGCCGATACCGTGCCGCTGAGGATCGCGGCGCCGCCGCCGATCACCGTGATGAAGGATTTGGCGACATAGGCGACGCCGATGGTCGGAAAGACGCCGGAGACCGGCGCCAGCACCGCGCCGGCGAGACCCGACAACGCGGCGCCGATGCCGAAGGTGATGGCATAGACGCGCGGTGGATTGACGCCGAGCGCCGCCGCCATGTTGGCGTTCTGCATCGTGCCGCGCGCGATCAGGCCAAGCCGGGTCCAGCGCATCACGGCGAAGATCGCCGCCAGCACCACGACCGCCACGGCGATGACGAACAGCGTGTAGGCGCTGGTGCGGTAGGCGCCGATCTGGAAACTGCCGAGCGGCGCCGAGATGCCGACGGTGGTGTTGCCGAAGATCGCCGTCGTCAACCCGACCAGGAACAGGCTCAAGCCCCAGGTCGCGAGCATGGTGTCGATCATGCGGCCGTAGAGAAAGCGGATGATCGTCCGCTCAACGACGACGCCGATGATGCCGACCACGATCGGCGCGACCACCAGCATCGCGATCCAGATGCTGATGCCGTGGCTGGTGGCGACGATCGCCGCATAGCCGCCGAGCATCAGAAATTCGCCATGCGCGAGATTGATGACGCGCATCATGCCGAAGATGATCGCCAGCCCGACGCTGATCAGCGCCAGGCTGGCGATTGCGTAGAGGACCTGGATTGCCAGGAGAGCAACGAGATCCACGTTCACCTTTCCCAAGCAAGATCCGAGGGCAGACGCATCCTCAGATCTTGATCACATATTGCTGGTTGTCGTTCGGGTTCTTGATGAGGTCGCAGACGGCGGCGGTATCGGCCGGCTTCTGCTGGGCGAAGTCCTCGAGCACCTTGAGCTTCTTGTCCGCCACTTCGGCGATGTGGACGTCGAGTACGCAATGATGCGTCGGCGGGTCGATCGTGACCTTGCCGGACGGCGCATCGATGCTGATGCCGGTTTCGAGCGCCTCGATCACCTTCATGCGGTCGACGCTGCCGGCCTTCTTCACCGCCTCCGCCCAGAGCTGGAATCCCTGATAGGTTCCCATCGCGAGCTCGGTGATGTTGGGATAGTCGGCGCCGAAACGCTTGTGGAAGCTCGCCACGAACTTCTCGTTGACCGGGTTCTTCAGGTCCTGGAAATAATTGTAGCAGACCAGCATGCCGTTGCATTCGTCGGGCGACAGCACGATCTGCTCGTTGCCGACGGCGAAAGTGGTCGACGCCATCGGAATGCTCTTGCGCATGCCGGCCGCCGCCCATTGGCGATAGAACGAGATGTGCGCGCCGCCGACCAGCGCCGACCAGACGAAATCCGGCTTCGCCGCCTGGATCTTGGAGATGGTCGAGCCGAAATTGGTGACGTCGAGCGGGAAGAAGTCGATCGAGGACACCTCGCCGCCGTTTTCGGTGACGTATTTCTTCACCCATTGCGAGGTGATCTGGCCGTAGTTGTAGTCGGCCGCGACAACGTAGACCTTCTTGCCCCATTTCTTCATGGCATGGGGCACCAGCTTTTCGACCGTCTGCGCCGGGGTCACGCCGGTGTCGAACTGGTTGCGGTCGCAGACGCCGCCTTCATATTGCGTGTTGTAGAAATACAGCGTCTTGAACTTGTCGAGCACCGGCCGGATCACCTCGCGCGAGGCCGAGGTGATGCCGCCATGCACGACCGCGACCTTGTCCTTCAGCGCCGCCTGCTGCGCGAACTGCGTGTAGAGCTGCATGTTCGACTGGGTGTCGTAGTTGATCAGCTTGATCTGCCGGCCGAGCAGACCGCCCGCCGCGTTGGCCTCCTCGATGGCAAGGGTCAACGCGTCGACCATCGGCTTGCCGTAGATGTCGAGGCCGCCGGAGAGATCGTGGATGCTGGCCACGTTGATCGGATCCTCCGCCCAGGCACTGGAGGAAAACATCCCGGCGGCAGCAGTAGCCGCCGTACTCTGCAAGAACGTTCTGCGATTGACCCTCATAGCCCTAGTCCTCCTCGCGGTTGCCGATGATTTATGAAGTCAGGTATTTTTTCAGAATTGACGCGCCCATCGTGTATTTCGGATCGACCATGTTGCCGAGCCGGATCCGTCCGGCCTGGCTGAGCAGCATGTAGGCGTCGATCTCGTCGAAGCCGTATTCCGCGCTCATCCAGCGAACCAGTTCGCGATAGGCGATGCGCGCCGCGTCTTCGAGCGGCCGGGCGCTGCCGATCGTCATGAGAAAATCCTTGGTCTCAAGCCGCGGCCAGGCAAAGCTCCAGCCCTTGATGACGTCGATCTGCATCGTCACGGTGGCGCGCTGTTCGATCGCAACGCCCGACAATTCGCCATCGCCCTGGGCGGCATGGCAATCGCCGACGTAGAGAAAACCGCCTTTGACATGCACGGGGAAGTACAGGATCGCACCGGGCGCGACATCCGGCAGATCCATATTGCCGCCGTGATAGTCCGGCTGCAGCGACGAGATCGCCTCGATCTCGGGGGAAATTCCGATGGTGCCGATGAACGGCTGGTACGGCAGCGTGATCTTGTCGCTCCAGCGCACGCCGTCCTTGTCGACATGCATCACCCTCACCCGTTCGGGCAAAGGCGGATTGAGCAAGGCGGTTGACGCCGTTCCGACAAGGCCGCCGAATTCCGGAATGATGCAGGTCTTGCCGGCCGGCTGCGCGCCCCTTGTCTCCACGGCATGAATATGCACGGCCAGGCAATCGCCCTTCTCGATCCCGTTCACGGCAATCGGGCCGCATTGCGGATTGAGGAAGGGAAACTGCAGCTTCGCGGTCGGGCTGTCCTTCTCGCTGGTGATGACGCCACCGAAGGCGTCTTCGGTCTCGACGGCGACGATGTCGCCGGGGTCGATGGTGAGAACCGGCTTCGCGTAAGGGCCATAGACGTAGTGGAAGCGCCCTGCCCTTCGATCGTGAGCTCATGGCGTTTGCCGGCCTGCCCCTTGGCAAGGCCGCGCTTTGCCATGATCGAGGTCTTGAGCCAGGGATCGTCGGTCATTGCGATATCCTCGAAAGGTCCGGCAATGCAAACCGCACGCCAGCGCCGGTTTCTTGCCTCGTTTGTCCTAATTCAACTTCCAGTCTCCGCCAGCTTCGACCGCCCGAGCCAGCCGTATCAGTGTTGCTTCCTCGAAGTGACGCCCGACCAGCATCAGGCCGACCGGCAATCCATTGACGCGGCCGCATGGCACGGTGAAGGCAGGATGCCCGGAAACGTCGAAGGAACAGGTGTTCGCCTGCATATTGAGTGCGACATCGATCACGGTGTTGAGCGGCGCATCGGGCGGCGGGATCGGCGTTGCGGTAAAGGGAATGGTCGGCATCGCCAGCGCGTCGAACTTTTGCAGCGCTTCGTCGTAGGCGCGGCGCAGCAACACCCGCAGATTTTGCGCCTTCGAATGATAGCGCCCGTGATAATGACGGTGCATGTATTCGCCGAGCATCAGCACCAGTTTCACGGTCGGCGACACGTCGTTGATCCGCGTCCCCATGCCGCGCGCAAGGGCCTCCTGCATCGAGAGCGGATAGTAGCCCTGGACGTTGTTGCCGACACCATAGCCCTTCAGCATCATCTCGGCAGCACCTTCCAGAATGATGCCGCTCCAGACATGCGGTCCGTCGAGATGCCACGGCACGGAGACTTCTTCGCTTTCGATGCCGGCCTTCCCGAGCGCCGCGATGGTTTGCCGCACCTTCTCATTGACCGCGGGATCGCTTTCCGGATGGCCAAATCCCTCGCGCAGCACGCCAATGCGCAGTCCCTTCGCCGGATTGCCGAGCGCCGCCATATAGTCGCCGGTGCGCGCTGCGATCGTTCGCGTATCCCAGCCGTCATGGCCGGCGATAACGGTCAGCAGGCGCGCAACGTCTTCAACCGACGCGCATATCGGACCGCAATGATCGACGGAATAGCTGATCGGCATCGAGCCCGTGGTCGGGACCAGGCCCCAGGTCGGCTTCAGGCCATAAACGCCACACCAGCTTGACGGCGTGCGGATCGAGCCGCCCTGGTCGCCGCCGAGCGCCATCGGCACCTCGCCGGCCGCCACCAGCGCTGCGCTGCCGCCCGACGAACCGCCGGCGCTGTGGGCCGGATTGTGCGGATTGCGGATCACGCCGCTCGCGCAGGTGTGGCTTGCGCCGGAAAAGCAGAGATCCTCGCAGGCGGCCTTGCCGGCGATGGTGCCTCCGGCTTCGAGAATCCGCGTCACCACGGTGGCATCGAGCTCCGGAACATAGCCTTCGAGCAGCGCCGAGCCGTTCATCATCGGGACGCCGGCGACACAGATGTTGTCCTTGATCGCGACCTTCTTGCCGCTCAGCAGCCCCTCGCGCTCCGGTCTGGATATTCGTCTTCCAGTACCAGGCGCCGTACGGATTTTCGTTCGGCGCAGGCCGGTATCCCGGCGATCGCGGCGCAATCGGCGCCAGAGCGGGCGGCACCAATTCGTCAAGCCGGCCATAGGAGGCCAGCGGTCCTTTGAAGGCCTGCTGAAAGGCCAGCAATCTCGTCAGCGCTGAGAACGAGACCGAAATCGCGATCCGAGATCATCGATCTGCTCCAGCGTCGGAAGGCGAACAACCATGCTTCACCCTTCACCCTTCTAGCCTTCTGGGAAACACAAACGAAAAAAGCCATCCGCGACCCGAAAAGGCCCCGAATGGCATCAATGCCGCTGCTATCAATGGTCGCGTAGGCTTACGTTGCAGAACGAAACTTCGGAAGTCGTCACTCAGACGTCATCGGCTGTGCGAGAACTCTTTCGCCATGCACGTATTCACGTACCGCAGTCATTGTGTCTTAGCGTCGCCAGCCTTGTCAATGCAGACGCCGGCACCTTTTTTATGCTGACGTAGCCCAAATGACGCGCAGGCCAGATTGATGATAACAGGTGACAGATCGACCATCTTGCGATGAGATCATTGCCGGACAACTCCCGAGCCTCGTGATGACAAAGCCGTCCATCCCTCTCGGTCTCGTGTTTTCCCAGTCGGGGCCTTACGCCATGATGGCGCGCGAGATGCGCAAGAGCGCGCTTGATGGCGGTCGACGAGATCAACCAGAGCGACGAGTTCGATTTCATTTTCACACCTCATCTGCGCGATCCCGGCGGCGTTGTCGCCGCCTATCACACGGCTTGCGACGATCTCATTCGCGAAGAACAGGTCGACCATATCGTCGGTTGTTACACGTCGGCTTCGCGCAAGCAGGTTATTCCCATCGTCGAACGGACCGAACGGCTGCTCTGGCATCCGGCGCGGTACGAAGGGTTCGAAAGCAGCGACAACGTCATCTATGTCGGGGCCGCGCCCAACCAGCACGTCGTGCCGCTGGTGCGCCACATGCTGGACCACATCTCGACTGACGTGTTCTGCATCGGGTCGAACTATGTCTGGACCTGGGAAATGAACCGCGTCATCCGCGAAATCGTGACCAGCGCCGGCGGCCGTATCCTTGCCGAACGCCTGCTGGAACTCGGCGAGACCACCGTGGACCACATCGTCACCGAGGTCATCGACCGAAGGCCGCCGGTTGTGTTCAATACGCTGGTCGGCGAATCCAGCTACGCTTTCATGCGCGCGCTGCACGCGGCGGCGACACGTGCCGGCCTCTCGATCCCGATGCTGAGCTGCAGCCTGTGCGAGCCCGAACTCAAGCTGATCGGATCGGCGGCCTCGGTCGGGTGCATCACGTCATCTGCTTATTTCGAAAGCATCGAGGGGGCTGAAAATCGCAGCTTTGTGGCGCGGTGGAAGGCCCGCCACGGCGCGGACAGCAGCCTTTCCGTCGACGGACAGTCGACTTACGTCTGCGTCATGCTGCTTGCCCGCGCCATCCGCCGCGCGGGTTCGGCGGACGTCGGCGCCGTGCGGCGCGCTGCGGCAAATCATCGCTACGACTCCCCGCAGGGGCCGGTTTGGGTCGATCCCGACAATAATCACTGCTTCCTCACGCCGCGATTGGCACGCTCCGTGCCCGGATGTCAGTTCAATATCTTCTGGGAGGCGGATGCCCCCGAACGTCCTGATCCCTATCTTTCGAACCTCGATCTCACGGCGATTGGCACGGGGCCGGAAAAGAGCAATGATGCGATGACGAAGCGCTCAACCCATCTGCGTATCGTGAAATGACCAGATCGTCACCCTTCTCCGTTCGCGGCCGTCGCGCTCTCATGGTGATGAGAGATGAGCGCGAAATCTCCATCGTGCGCCGCCAGCTCAGCCGCCTCGGCATGACGATATCGGAGCAGGATCCGGCCGAGCCGCCGCCGCCGAACCAGACCGTCGACGTCATCCTGATGGATGCCGACGCCATTCCCATCAAGTCCGATCAGGCCACGGCGTGGAAGGGCAGCGTGCCGATCATCGCGCTGATCGGAACGGAAACGCCGAGCCGGCTGAAATGGCTGCTCGATCTGCGGCCGGCGTCGTTTCTCATCAAGCCGCTGCGTTCGGCCGGACTTTACACCGCGCTGGTGGTTGCGTTCGATTTAGCGCAAAGAAGAGTTGACGAAGCGGCGCACATCGAAAAGCTTGAAGACCGTATTCGATCCCGGCGGGTTGTGTTCGCCGCCGTTCTGCAGATCATGCGCGGTCACGGTATGTCCGAGACGGATGCGTTTGCGCTTATTCGACAGACCGCGATGCGGCATCGCACGACGATCGAGGTCTTGAGTGCGGAAATCATCGCGGCCGGCGGAATGCCGAACCGGACGCCGCGATCCGCGTAGCGATTGCAGCGTTAAAGCTCGTTGACACGCTGCACGCCGGCCGCGGCCATCCCGGCCCAGGCGGCGTCGAGCGATCCCGCCAGATCGATGGCCCTGCATCCGGCCTCAACGAGCACGGTGTCGAAGCCAAGCCGGCGGGCGTCCACAGCGGAATAATGCACGCAAAAATCGGTGGCGAGGCCGGCCAGGAAGACGCGCAGCAAGCCACGGTCGCGCAAATAGCCCGCAAGGCCGGTCGGCGTGCGCCGGTCGTTTTCAAAAAACGCCGAGTAGGAATCGATTTCGGAGCGGAAGCCTTTCCGGATGATCAGTTCCGCCCGGTCCGATCACCAGTTCCGGATGAAAAGCCGCTCCAGGAGTGCCCTGCACGCAATGATCGGGCCAGAGGGTTTGCTGGCCATATGGCATGGCGACGCTGTCGAACGGGTTCGCGTCCCGGATGCGATGTGGCGAAAGAGCTGTGGCCCGAGGGATGCCAATCCTGGGTCAGCGCGATGTGGTCGAAGCGTTCGGCGAGACGATTGATGACCGGTACCACGGCATCGCCGTCGGCAACCGCAAGCGCTCCGCCGGGGCAAAAATCGTTCTGCACATCGATTATCAGCAGCAAATCATCGTTGCGGGGCCGGATCTGCATTCTGGACCTGTATTTGCGTTGATCAGCCAACTCTAGCGCAAGACAACGGCGTTGGCAGCAGGGAAACGATTCTTCCTCGATCCGACACTGGATGTGTGCTTCTGCCGTGAAGGGACGCTCGAAAATCCAATAATCGAGGCCGAGTCACGCCTGCGCCATTGCACCGGCCGCTTCCAGTGCGGCGATCTGGTCGGGCGGAACGCCCCAATCTGCAAGCGCCTGCCGGCTGTCACGCCCGGGTGCCGGCGCCGGCCTGCGAAGCCCGGAGGGGGTACTGGAAAAGCGCGGCGCCGGGCTCGGATGCCGGAGACCATCGAACATGGCATAGACCTCACGGGCCCGCATCTGCGGATGCTCGGGCGCCTCATCCATCGTCAGCACAGGCGCGAGGCAGGCGTCGCGCCCGGCGGCGGTCGCCACCCATTCGTCGCGGGTTCGCGTTGCGAAGATTTTCGCGAAACGCTCGCGCATCTGCGGCCATGCCGCGCGGTCGTTCTGGCCCGGGAGTTTTTCATCGTCGATGCCCATCACCTTCACGAGATTGGCGTAAAAATGCGGCTCGATCGCTCCGACAGCGATGAACTTGCCGTCCTTCGTCACATAGCTGCGATAGAACGGCGCGCCGCCGTCGACGATGTTGTCGGCACGATCCGCCGTCCAGCTTCCCTGCTGGCGGAAAGCCTGGAACGCCGACATCAAATGCGTGACGCCGTCGATCATGGCGACGTCGATCGTCTGTCCTCGGCCGGTTCGGCGCGCTTCCATCGCCGCGGCGAGCAGGCCGACCGTCAGATAGAGCGCTCCGCCGCCAAGATCGGCGACCAGATTGAGCGGCGGCGGCGGCGGGCGGTCGGCGTCGCCGAGGCAGTGCAGCGCGCCGGTCAGGGCTAGGTAATTGATGTCGTGGCCCGCCTCCTGCGCCAAAGGTCCCTGCTGCCCCCAACCCGTCATGCGCCCATAGACAAGACGCGGATTGATCGCGAGACAGACCTCGGGACCCAGCCCGAGCCGTTCCATCACCGAGGGACGAAACCCTTCGATCAGCGCGTCCGCCTCCGCGACCAGTTTCAGCACGGTCGCCACCGCCTGCGGCTGCTTGAGGTCGAACGCGACCGAACGCTTGTTGCGATTGTAGAAATCGAATTGCGGCGGCAGGTCGGGCTCGACCCCCGGCCTGGCGATGCGGTCGATGCGCAGCACGTCGGCACCGAGATCGCCGAGCAGGGCGCCGGCGAACGGCGCGGGGCCGATTCCGCCCATCTCGACGATGTGAAATCCATCCAGCGGTCCGGTCACGATGAAATCTCCCGTTATCCGAAATCAGCAATCTCAGCGGTGGAATCGAACGGCGTCGTCGACATGCGCGCGGCCGACGCGCGCGGCATTGGCCTTGACGTCGCGGTCCTCATAGCCGAACGAGATGCCGAACAGCAGTTTGTAATTTTCGGCAATGCCGAGATGCTGGCGGATGATTTCGGGAAACAGCCCCAGCGCGCCCTGCGCGCAGGACGCGATGCCGCGCGCGATCAGCGCCAGCATCACGGTCTGCGCATACATGCCGATATCGGCCGCCTCGCGCGTGTCGAACGGCTCGGGCATGAAGATCAACACCGCGTGCGGCGCGTCGAAGAACGCATGATTGCGGATATAGGCCAGCTTGCGGCCGACCACGTCGCTGCGCTCGACCCCCATCGCGCCGTACAATTTTTGCGCCGCGTCGACCTGCCGCTCGCGATAGACGCCGGTGAATTTGCCCTCGGCCGGCCAATCCGGCTTGATGGGTTCGTCGCGCATTCCCGCCGCGACGAGCGCCCCGCGGAGCCGCTTCAATGCTTCGCCCGACACGACGTGCGGGGTCCAGGGCTGCACGTTGCAATTGGACGGCGACCATTGCGCAAGTTCGAACACCTCGCGCAGCGTCGCCTCCGGGACCTCGTCGGGCAGGAAGCCGCGCACCGAACGACGGCGGCGTATCGCTTCGTCGACGCTTACGGCGGGGCGTTCGTGCATGCTCATTCAGCCTCCTCGATCAACGCGACGCCGCGCCTCGCATAGGCGCGCGCCAGATGACGTCCGACCCGCGCGGCGTCCGGCAACACTCCGCTGCCGAGATCGCCGCGAACGGCGACGCCGGCGCTGCCTACCGCGCCGCGAAACATTGCAAATACCTGATGGAACCGCGTCAGCCGCTCCGTCGCGCCGGACAGTTCGTAATAAAGCTCGAGATAGTCGCGCTCGGACGGAATGCCCATCGCATCGAGCGGCAGGCCGAGCAAGCCTCCGTTTTCGTCGGGCGCCATGCGCCAGGCCTGGCTGTTGAAGGCGAGATCGACGAGGGGATGGCCGAGCGTCGAAAGCTCCCAATCGAGCACGCCGATGACGCGCGGTTCCTTTGCGTGGAACATCGCGTTGGCAATGCGGAAATCGCCGTGGCAGAGCGCGATGGTATCGCTTTCCGGCAGCCGCTCGGCAAGCCAGAGCACCATCCGGTCGAGGGCGGGATTGTCGTCATCGCCGCGGCGGAATTGCGCCCACTGCTTCGACCAGCGATTGAGCTGGCGGGCGAAATAGTTTCCGGGCCTGCCGAAGTCGCCCAGCCCGAGCGCCCGGTAATCGAGTTTATGAATGGCGGCGAGCGTAGCGCACATCGAGCGGAACAGCTCGGCGCGCTCGCCGCGCGTGAGGCCCGGCGTTGCGAAGTCGTTGAAGACGCGTCCCTGCAGCCATTCCATCAGATAGAACGGCGTGCCGACGATGTCGCGATCCTCACAGTAGCGATAGGGCGCCGGCGTCGGAACCGGGCTGCCTTGCAGCGCCGTGAGCACCCGATATTCGCGGTCGATCGCATGTGCCGATGGCATCAGCGCCTTGTTCGGCTGCTTTCGCAGCACCGCACGCCAATCGCCGCGGGTGATGAAATATGTCGGATTCGACATGCCGCCATGGGTGCGCTCGACCCGCGTCGGATCGGCGCCGCCGAGCCAACCCCTTAGATATTCGTCAAGCCGCGCAACGTCGAAATCGACGCCACGGTCGGGCGGGTCCGGCTCGGTCGTCACCTGCTCGCCCGCTTGCCGCTGAAGTTGAACAAATATTGCGCGACGCGCCGAATCTGCACTTCCTCGGTACCCTCGGTGATGCGATAGCGGCGATGATGGCGGTAGATGTGCTCGAACGGCAGCGCGCGGCTGTAGCCGATGCCGCCATGCACCTGCATCGCCCGATCCGCCGCCTCGCAGCAAAGCCGGTTGGCGCGGAAGTTGCAAATCGACACCATATCGCTGATCTCCAGCGGATTCTGACGATCCATCTGCCACGCCGTGCGGAAGATGAAGTTGCGGACCAACTCGTATTCGGCCCACAGCTCGACCAGCGGAAACTGAATCGCCTGTTTTTTGGCGAGCGGCTCGCCGAAGGCGACGCGCGACTTTGCGTATTCGACCGCCTGCTGGATGCAATAGCGCGCGGCTCCCGCACTCGCCGCAGCCTGCCGTACGCGGTTCTCGTGCACGAAGCGCTGCGCGACGACGAGGCCTTCGCCTTCCCTGTGCAGGATCGCGCTGTCGGGCACGCGCACGTTCGTCAGTTCCGTCTCCGCGTGATCGCTGGGCATGTTGAAGGTCCAGTGATTGTAGAGAACGTTGTGGCCGGGCGCATCGGTCGGAACGATGAAGGCGGTGATGCCCCTGGCTTCGCCCGGCTTGCCTGACGTGCGCGCGAAAACCAGATTGGCGTGGGCGCGGGCAACCTGACTGTTCCAGCGCTTGCGGCCGTTGATGATCCAGTGATCGCCGTCGCGCACGCCGGTCGTCTCCAGCCACGTCGCGTCGCTGCCGTGTCCGGGCTCGGTCAGGCCGAAGGAGAGATGCTTGTTCCCGGTTATGATGCCCTCGATATAGCTCTTCTGCTCTTCGGTGCCGTAGTCGGCGAGCGCCGGAATGATCGGGAAATTGCCGACGATCGATGACTCGTCCTGCAGATCGTTATGCAGGCCGAGGCCTTTGGCGGCGAAATGCTCGCGGATCGCCGCGATGGCGAGGTTGGAGGCGGCCTGCCCGCCGCATGATTTCGGCAGCCCATAGCGCAGATGTCCGGCCTTGTCGGCGCGGCGTTCCATTTCGCTGATCAGCGCCCGCCATTCCGGGCGCGGGCGCCCGTCATTTTCCCAATCGGTCCGCGCGTGTTCGCGGCGATGATCGAAGAATTGCATATTCTCGCGCTCGAGCGGCTTGATCTCGGCCTCGATGAAGGCGTCCAGCTCGGCAAGCTTGTCGGTGATTTCCCTGGGCAGTTCGAAATCCATGGCGCCTCTCCCTGGTGCTCTATGTCGTTGAAGATCGTTCCTAGAGCGCGATCCGCCCGTATGGGTGAGTGCTGCTGACGCCGCCGTCGACCGAGAGCAGTTGTCCGTCCACATAGGAGGCATCGTCGCTGGCCAGGAACGCCGCCGCCGCCGCGATCTCCTCGGAACGCCCCGGGCGCTTCATTGGAGTCACATGGCCAAGCTTGGCTTCGACGCCGCGCGCGCGGGCATCCTCGAACACCTTGCGGGTGAGCTGCGTTTCGACCAGGCCGGGCAGCACGGCATTGACGCGCACGCCGGTCCCGGCAAAGGCATTGGCCGCCGTCTGCGCCAAGTTGTTGACCGCCGCCTTGCTGGCACTGTACGAAATCGCGCCCGCATTGGCGCGCAGCGAGGCGGCCGATGAGGTGAGGATGATCGAGCCGTAGCGCTGCGCCGTCATGTGACGACCGGCATATTTGATGGCAAGGAAGCAACTGATCGTGTTGATGCGGTAGACTTCCGTCCATTCCTCCACCGTCTGTTCCAGCAGCGGCGTGTTTGTCCCGGTGACGCCGATATTCGCGAAGAAGACTTCGAGCCCGCCGAATTCCGACACGCAGCGCTCGACGATCGCCGCCACGTTGTCTTCGATCGACGCATCGATGATCAACGCCGATGCGATCCCGCCCTCGCGCCGGATCGTTGCAGCCGCATCCTCGGCATTGCCGGCCCGGCCGACCACCAGCACCGATGCACCCTCGCGCGCGAAACGGATCGCGCTCGCGCGACCGATGCCGCTGCCGCCGCCGGTGACGACCGCGCGCTTGCCCTCGAGCCGCCTCATGCCGCCTCTCCTATCTGGCAGGGACCGTCCAGCCACCGTCGGCCGTGATCACCGCGCCCTGGATGTAACTCGCATCGTCGCTCGCAAGGAACGCGGCGAGCGCGGCGATCTCTTCCGGCTCGCCGAAACGTCCGGCCGGCATCTCGGCCTGCCGCGTTGCGATCGTCGCTTCATCGAATTGCGCGATCGAAGCCGGCGTGGCGATCATGCCCGGCGCGATGACGTTGACGCGGATGTTCTGCTTGCTCAGTTCCATCGCGGCGGCGCGCGAAAGGCCGACGACGCCGGCCTTCAGGGCGGAATAGGCGATCGAATCCTTGGCCGGGTGAAACGCCGACACGGAGCTCAGGTTCACGATCGAGCCGCCGCCGCGTCGCTCCATCTGCGGCGCTGCGGCCTGCGTCGTCCAGATGATGCCCTGCACGCCGACGGCGAACATGCGCTCAACCGTCTCGAGCGCGATTTCCGCAAGCGGCTCAAAGCGCACCCAGACCGCATTGTTGACCAGTGCGGCGACCGGCGCGGCGAACTCGCTCTCGATCTGCGCGAACAGCGCCTGGACATCGTCGCGTTTGCCGACGTCGACCCCGTAGGCCCTGGCTTCGAATCCCTTGTTCTTCAACTCGGCGACCGCCGGCTCGAGACGACGAGCGCTGACGTCGACGCAGGCGATCCGCCCGCCCTCTCGGCCGAAGCGTTCGGCGATTGCAAAGCCAATCCCGCGCGCTGCGCCGGTGACGACGCAGACCCGATCCTGGAGGCGGGAATTCATGCGTTCGCCTTGCGCGGCTGCTCTGCAAACGCCTTCGCGATCTCGCGAAGCTGAAATTTCTGCACCTTGCCCGCCGGGGTCTTGGGCAGGTCGGCCACGATCTCGATGCGTTCGGGCCAGTATTGTTTCGCGACCTTGTGCTCCGCCATCAGGGCCTGCACGCCCACCAGATCGAGCGTTTGTCCGGGACGCAGCACCACGAATGCGCAGGCGCGCTCTCCCAATCGCGGGTCGGGATATCCGACGATCGCGGCCGAAAGCACGGCCGGGTGCTTGAACAGCAAATTCTCGATATCGAATACCGGCACGTTCTCGCCGCCCCGGATAATGATGTCCTTGATGCGGCCGTCGATGCGGATGTAGCCCTCGTCATCCATATAGGCCATATCGCCGGTGTCGAACCAGCCTTCGGCGTCGAACGGCTCCATGTCCTCGCGCTTGTAGTAGCCGAGGCACATCTGCGCGCCGCGCACCTTGAGCAGGCCCTTCTCTCCGACTGCGGCCGGCGATCCGTCCATGCGAAGAACTTTCACCGCGACGCCGTCGAGCGGGCGACCGTCCGTCTTCGACGACTTCTCGAGTGCCCGTTCAGGTTCAGTCAAGGTGCTCGACAGCGATTCCGTCATGCCCCACAACGAACAGACCTTGAGATCGAGTTCGCGATACACGCGCTCGATCAGCGCCGGCGGAATCGGCGCGCCGGCACAGAGGAACTTGCGCAGCCGCTTCGGCTTCGGCGCGCCGGCGGCGACCGCCTCGCACATGTCGGCGAGAAACGTTGCGGCTCCGGCGGAATAGGTCACGCCTTCGTTTGTCATGATCGAGACGCCGCGTTTCGGCTCCCATACATCCTGGAAGATGACCGACGCACCGATCTTCAGGCCGAGCAGCATGCCTGCCGCGAAACCGGTCATATGGCCAAGCGGCGAACAGACCAGCATGGTATCGCTGGCGTCGAGCCCAAACCGCCCGGCGAGCGCAATGTTGCAGGCCATCAGCGTATTGAGGCAGTGCATGACGCCTTTGGGCGAGCCGGTGGTGCCCGACGTAAACATCAACACTGCCATCTGATCGCCGGCAAGCGCGCCGATCTCGCCGACCGGAGGCGGGCCGAGACGCTCGCTTCCGGACAGAAACGCCTGGTCGAAGCCGGTTGCCCCCTCGCCGTCGACGACGACCACGTGCTGAAGTTTCGGCAGCCTGGGTTGCAGCGAACGCGCCATCGCCTCGTGGTCGAATCCACGGAACAGCTTGGGTACGACCAGCAGCTTCGTCTCGGCGAAGTCGAGCATGTAGGCGAGCTCGTGTTCGCGAAAGATCGGCATCAGAGGATTGACGACGGCGCCGACCCGGAAGGCGGCAAGCGCGATCACCGCGAATTCCCACCAATTGGGCAGCTGCACGGAGACGACGTCACCAGGACCGATGCCGAGGCGCCTCAATGAGGCGGCCGCGCGCGAAATCAGATCACCGAGTTCGGCGTAGCTGAAGCGCCTCGGCTCGGCCCGATCGGCGCGGTCGGCCAGCAGCGCAAGTTTTCCCGGCGTGGCAGCGATCGTCTGCTGAAGAAATTCGTCGAAGCTCTTGTCGACCCAGAATCCGCTGCTGCGCATCGACCGCGCATGGGCGACAGGATCGAATCGATTTACGCTCATGCGTTCCCTCCATGAGGCTATGTCGCGGCACTTGACGGCCAGTTCGTTCGCTAGTGTATTATATTTGAAATGAAGCGCAACAGCAAATCGACGCCCTGCCCATCCATTGGCAAGGAACCTCCCGCAGCTTCGTGAGCTAGTGTATTATCGCCACGATGGACCGCAACAGCAAAATCGGCCGTTCTGCCGGCCGATGTACACGGCAACCCGCGCGCCGCCGGCAGAAGATGCTTGCGGTGCCTGGAGCACCGCATCCCGGGAACCCGAAATGACAAGCCCTGCTTCGAGCATCCGAAGGCGCGAAAAGCCGGGCCAGAAAGGAGAGGCGCAATGAAAGCGGCGGTTCTGGAGCGGCGCGGGATCGAAGGCGTGAGTTGGCGGGATTTCCCCGATCCCAGCCCCGCCCCCGGCGAGTCGGTACTCAAAGTGGCCGCGTCGGCGCTCAATCGCGTCGATCTCTATATGCGCGACAGTGGAGACGGGATCACGCATGTTCTGCCGCAGGTTATGGGCGTCGAAGCCGCGGGCGAGATCGTCGAAGCCGAGCCCGGCAGCGGCTTGCAGCCGGGCATGAAGGCCATTCTGTTCTCCGAGACCTATTGCGCAAGGTGCCGCTACTGCCTCGCGGGGGATCAGCCGCTTTGCGAAAACGTCAAGATCATGGGCGAGCATCGCCACGGGGGCTTCGCCGAATTTATCGCGATGCCGAGCCGCTGTTTCTTCCCGCTGCCTGACGAGGCCGATTTGAGCGCCGCAGGCGCGCTGATGACGGGCCATCTCACCGCCTGGCGAATGCTGTTCGGCAAGAAGACGCTGCAACCCGGCGAGAATGTCCTGATCGTCGGCATCGGCGGGGGCGTTGCCGTCGCCTGTCTGCAACTGGCGAAAATGGTGGGAGCCCGCGTGTTCGTCACCTCGTCGAGCGACGCCAAAATCGCGCGCGCCGTCGCGCTGGGAGCAAGCGGCGGCGTCAACTATCGGAGGGATCGCGTGTCGAACGCCATCCTCGACATCAGCGGCGGCGGCGTCGACATGGTGATCGACAGCGTTGGCGAGGCGAGTTGGGGCGAATCGCTGCGGTCGTTGCGGCGCGGCGGACGGCTTGTCACCTGCGGCGCGACGACCGGCTCCAATCCCCCGGCTGATCTGCAGCGCCTGTTCATCCGCCAACTGGAGATCTACGGGTCGACCGGCGGCAGCGTCGGCGAATTCCGCCAGTTGCTCGACGTGTTCAATCGCGGCCTGGTGAAGCCCGTCATCGATTCAGCCTTCAAGATGGCGGATATCCGCCCGGCGTTCGATCGTCTCGCGTCCGGGGGACAATTTGGCAAAGTGTCATTGGTGGCGTGAGACCCATGCCACCAAGCGCGCCGCGGATGGAACACCGCCGCGACTTCGAAAGCGATCCGGCGCCGCCGCCGGAACAGGCCCGACGGCGGCGCCGGATATGTCACATCTTGCAGGCGGGATCGACCGGCGGAATGATGTCCGGTCCTGCCTCGATCTTCTTGATCTGGTAAGCCGCCTTGCCATCCGGACCCGTCACGATCTGATTGATCGCGAGCGGCCGTATGGTCTGATGGTCGGCTGCGCGAACTTCCACGTTGCCGAGTACCGTTTCGGTCTTGAGCCCGGCAAGGGCGGCCCGCACGGCGTCGACGTCGGTCGATTTTGCCTTGTCGATGGCGGCGGCC
Source organism: uncultured Alphaproteobacteria bacterium (assembly GCA_963778925.1). Taxonomy (GTDB): domain Bacteria; phylum Pseudomonadota; class Alphaproteobacteria; order Rhizobiales; family Xanthobacteraceae; genus Bradyrhizobium. Next base: position 92,268 of record CAVZWE010000011.1, read on the forward strand.
ATGAGCTGGATCGCGGTGTACTGGTCGGCGCCGGTGTAGGGCGGCAGCTCACCGTTGTACTTTTCCTTGTACGCCTTCACGAAGGCTTCAGCCTGCGCGCCGGGAAAGCCCGGCACGAAGCCAAGCGTCTGATAGACGCCCAGCACCGCGTCGCCCTGTGCCGGAAGCGTTTGCGGAATCACGAAGGAGTTGCCGAGCACCATCTTGTACTTCTTGAACAGGCCAAATTGCTGCTGCTGCTTGGCAAGGTTGATGGCGTCGCTGCCGAAGATGGTCACGAACAGCCCCTCGGCGGGGTCATTGCCCAACTCCGATATCTTGGCGCCGAAGTCCGCCGTTCCGAACGGAGCGAACAGGGTTTTTCCGATCGAGCCGCCTTGCGAGGCGACCAGCGCCTTGAACTTGTCCGCGGCGTCGCGGCCGGCCGCATAATCGACGGCGATGATGTCCCATTTCTTGATGCCCTGGTCCTTCAGGAATTCCCTGACGGCCCCCATGATCATGGAGTCGCTCACATTGGCCCGAAAATAATTGGCCGAGCATCCCTTGCCGGTGAGACCGTCCGCCTGGGCGAACACTTCCACCATCAGGGCTTTGAGCGATGCAAGTTTCGCCGACAGAGCGGGCGAGACCGCAGAGGTGTCCATCCCGGTGATGAACATCGCCCCGTCCTTCTGGACGGCGCGGGTGGCGCCGTCCACGGCGGTGTCGGGTGTGCCGGGATAGGTGATGAAATCGGCCTCAAGCTTCTTGCCCGCCGCCCCGCCGGCGGCATTGATCCGCTCGATCGCCAGGTTGACCGCCTTGGTCTGGGATTCCTTCAGGCCGGCCAGCGGTCCGCTGTCGATGAGCAGGACGCCGATCTTGATGGTATCGTCGGCGGATGCGACGGTCGGGGCCGTCGTTGCGAACGCAACGGCGAAGGCCGCCGAAAGCAGCGCGCCGAAGCCGGAACTGGTAGATGCTTTCCTCATGTTTGCTCTCCCTGGTTTTCTAATTCAGATTACAAGGCCATAAGCGCTTGGTTCTCAGGCGCACCGATGGCGCTGGTCGGTCCTGATCCGACGACTTCTCCCTTGGCCAGAATGACGAATCGATCCGTCACGCGCTTGACCAGGTTCAGATGCTGCTCGACCACCAGGACGCCGGTTCCGGCTTTGCGGATCGTATCAAGCGCCCCAACCACCCCGTCGATGAGCACCGGCGAAAGGCCTTCGGACGGCTCGTCGAGAAGGACCAGGCTGGGGTTGGCCATCAGCGCCCGGCCGATTGCCAGCATTTGCTGCTGCCCGCCGCTCAACATGGTGCCGGGCCGGTTCGCACGCTCCTCGAGCACCGGAAACAGATCGTAGACGGTTCTCAGGCCCCAATGCCCTGCTCTGCCCGTCGCCTTGCTGAGCATCAAATTCTCCTTGACGGTCAGGTTGGGCAGGATGCGGCGTCCCTGTGGCGCAATCGAAATCCCGAGTTTCGCCGCCATATAGCCGGGCATTCGATCGATCCTGATATCATGCACCCAGATCGCACCGGAGCTGATATTCGTCTCGCGAAACATGGAGAGTAGCAATGTGGATTTTCCGGCCCCGTTGCGGCCGACCACGGCCACCGATTCCCCCTCACCGACGGTGAGATCGATGCCATGCAGCACCGTCGAGGCGCCATAGCCGGCAAAAAGCTGCTCGATGCGCAATGCGCTCATGCCGCGGTTCCGAGATAGGCAGCGACGACGCGGCGGTCGGCACGGATTTCCTCGGGCGTGCCGGTCGCGAGATGCCGGCCAAGATCGAGCACCGTGACCGTGCCGCAGCAGGCGAATACCGCGTCGACATCGTGCTCCACCACCACAGCCGCGATTTTCCGCTCGCGCACGAGCTCGCGCAGGTGCTCGAACAGGCGGAGCGTCTCCGCCGCCGAAAGACCGGCGCCTGGTTCGTCCATCAGCAGCAGATGGGGCCGGCCGATCAGGGCAAGCGCGACGTCGACACTGCGCTGCACGCCATAGGCTATGCGTCCGGCCTTGCGGTCGAGATAGTTGGCAAGGCCCATCACTTCGATCACATCGTCGAGGCGGTCGTCGCCGAGGTGTTGCGCGACCAGACGAAGTTGTTCGTGGACGGTGAGCTCCTGGAAAATGCTGGTACGCTGGAACGATCGCGCCATGCCGTGCCGGCGCCGCCAGGCTATCGAGCGCCGCGTGATATTCTCGCCGCGATAACTTATTGTTCCGGCGGTCGGACGGCGACGGCCGCAGACCGCGTCGAGCAGCGTGGATTTTCCGGCTCCGTTTGGTCCGATGACACCGTGAAGCGTGCCATCGTCACGGACGTCCAGATCGACCTCGGTCAGCGCCCGGACCGTTCCATAATTCACCGAAAGCCTTTCAATCCTGAGCATTCAGGAGGTCTCCCGCCGCCCGCCGAACGCCTGCGCCGACAGCCGCGCCGCGCTCGACAGTCCTCCGACAACGCCGCGGGGGAAGACCACGATGAACAAGACGATGGCTACGCCGGTCAAAAGCTGGGTCAGCCCGCGCGCGCCGAATTCGTCTTGCGCAAAGGAGAATATCAACCCGCCCATGATCGGTGCCGCCGAGCCCGCAATGCCGCCCATCAGTGCCGCGACCAACGCATTGGTGCTGATCGACAGCCCCAGGCTTTCCGGCGACACGAAACCGGCGTTGAGCACGTGCAGCAGCCCGGAGACGGCGGCGACGATGTTGACGAGCACAAAGGCGATCAGGCGCGGCAGATAGGTGTCGAATCCCGAGAATCGCATGCGCTCCTCGTTTTCGCGCACCGCGCGCAAAATAGCGCCGAGACGGGAACGACCGACGGCCCAAAGCGCCAATCCAGCAGCCCACGCCGCCACCCAGGCCACCAGCCAGAACCGCGCAGGGTTCGCGAAGTCCGCAGCTTCCATGCCGAGGATCGCACCCTTGAAGTTGACGACGAGGCCGTCCGCGCCTCCGGTGTAGTCCCGCAATCCTTCCAGCATGACGCCGTGGCTGATCATCTCGCCGGCGGCGAGCGTGAGCATCATGAAGGCGAGCGGATTGGTGCGCACGATCAGCGCACCCAGGATCGTCGCGTAGACGACAATGATGAGAAAGGTGGTGCACAGCGCGCCCACCGGCGTCAGGTTCCATTCACTGATGGCGATGGCGAACAGAACGCCGGCGCCGCCATAGATGCTCGCCGCGCCGAGCGCCACAAATCCGGCCTGGTTCATCAGGAAGGCGACGCTGAGCGCGAGCATGCCCAGCAACAGGCCCTCGTTACCGAGCCGCAGCACGAAATCGCTGGCGAAGTGCGTCGGCGCGACAGCGCCGAGCGCAAACACGATCAGCACGCCGACGATCGACAGCGGCATGCGCAAGGACTGGGCGCCGAAGCCATCGATGGCGCCGGTGGCCATCGTTTCCCGCGCCGGCACCCGGCTGTTCAATTCAGCACCCTGCCGCGCCCGATGCCGCGCGGGGCGATCAGCAGCACGACCATCAGCAGGACGTAAGGAACGAGGGCGGCGATGCTCGGCAGGAACACCGATCCGGCGACCTGAACGAGACCGAACAGCAAAGCCGCAACGATCGCGCCTGCAATGCTTCCGGTGCCGCCGATCACCACGATAATGAGGCAGTTTACGATCATGGTGGCGTCCATCCCCGGGTCGACCGACAGATAGGGGCCGGCCAGCACGCCGGCGACGCCGGCGAATGCGGTGCTAAGACTGGTCACCAGCAGGCTGAGCCGGTCGGCGTTGATGCCCATCATGCGCGCGACGGAGGGATCCTGGCTCACCGCGCGGACATACAGTCCCGAGGCGGTGAATCTGAGCCACAAGGCAAGCAGCGCGCACGATCCGAGGCCCATGACGATGAGGAACAAGCGATAGACGGGATAGGACAGATTTACGATCGTGACCGAACCCGACAGGATTTGCGGCGCATCGACGCTGAGCGCGACGCCGCCGTAGAAGAAGATGATGATCTGTCCGAGGACTATGCCGAGGCCAAGGGTGACCAGCGCGACCTCGATGTGCGATCGGCTCTGCAGGGGACGCAGCGCAAGATATTCGAAGGCGATACCCAGAAGCGCGAGCAGGATCGGAACCACAAGCAGCGCCAGCCAAAATCCGCCGACGAGTGCGACCGAGTAGCCGAGATAGGCGCCGAGCATGTAAATCGCGCCGTGGCCGAAATTGATGACATCGCGCAGGCCGTAAATCAGGGCGAGCCCGCTCGCGAGCATGATCAGCAACGAGGCCAGCGCCAGCGAATTGGCGATCAGCTGCGCGATCACTCTGGCGCCCCCACGTCATGCGTCGCCGGACGAAGCACGTTCGTCCGATGCGCCGCCGGTCTGCGCGCCTGCTCCCGCAAAGGGCCCTCCCCGCTACGATGGGGCGTCCGCGCGGCGATCAGACCGCATGCGCGACGCCGACAAGTCTTTTTCGCCAGGGTTTCGCCCTAGGGCAAGTCTTTTTCGCCCTGAGGGCTGATCCGGGGTCCGAGCCCGTATTTTAGTACACGTGTTTATCATATACTTCTACCGCCTGCAAACGCAAACCGCCGGCCAGCGCACGATTTCGCCTTGCCATCACGCCTACCCGCATCGATCAACCGGACCTGAGGAACGCAAACCGCCATGAATCTCGAACATGTCATCGCGCGCCGCTTCGTGCCGATCCACCAATCCTACGATTGGCGCGACGCGGCGCTTTATGCGCTTGGATTGGGCATGGGTGACGATCCGCTCGACGAGGACGAACTCGCTTATGTCTATGAGGGTCGCGATCAGCGTGCCGTGCCCAGCATGTGCGTGACGCTGGGCTGGCCACCGCTCTGGATCGCCGAGCCTCAGACTGGAATCGCCTGGACCCAGGCCTTGCACGGCGAGCAGCGCCTTGAACTGCACCGTCCATTGCCCGCTCAAGGGTCGGTCCGCGCCAACCACCGCGTGAGCGCGATCGAGGACAAGGGGCCCACGCGCGGCGCACTGCTCTATTTCGATACCGAGCTGTTCGATGCGACGAGCGGCGAACGACTGGCGAGCCTGCGCGCGACGGAGTTCCTGCGCGGCGACGGCGGCTGCGGCAGCTACGGCACGCCGCCGAAGAAGATGGCCGAGCTGCCCGCCAATGCATCGCCCGTCGCCAGCATCGACTACCGCACGTCGCGGCAGGCAGCGCTGCTCTATCGCCTCGTCAGCCGGGATTACATGCCGATCCACGCCGATCCGGCGATCGCGCGCGCCGCCGGATTCGACAGGCCGATCTCGCACGGCCTGAATACGCTGGGCCTGGCCTGCCGCGCGATTTTGAAACATTTCGCGCCGGGCCGGCCCGAGCGGCTGGGCGCCATGGCGGTGCGGTTTGTTTCGCCGGCCTTTCCCGGCGACACGATCAGGGTCGAGATGTTTGAGGAGGGCGATGCAATTCGCTTTCGGGCCTGGGCCGTCGAGCGACAGGCGCTGGTGCTCGATCGCGGAGAATGCCGACCTGCCCGGCGATAGCAGCGCGAGATGTGCGCGAGCGGGCGACGAGGTTGCAAACCGGGACACGGTAATCGCCGCCGCCCGACTTCGCTGTCCGGCGCAGTGACCGGTACATCCGCATTCACCAGACACCCTAAAAACTGTCGATCGAATCCAGATCGGCCATCGCCGTCGTAATCCGTTCGATCATCGTGAGCGTCGTCTCCTCCGGCTGCATATTTGGCAACAGCCGCGAATGACAGAGCGTGATCGTCCACATGGCAAGCGCGTGCAACACCTGCTGCCGGTAGTAGCGGAAACTGAGATCGAAGTCCGGCTTGATGCCGGTATGTTCCGCGAACCGATCGATATAGCGAGCCAGCAGGTCGCGTTGCCAATTCCGACGATCGTCCGGCGTCAGCGAGGCCGTCACGGCATAAGCGAAATCGCGCGACCAGTGACCGCGCGAAAGGCATTGCCAGTCGCACAGCCCCATTTGGCCCGCGCTTGTCCGATACCAGTTTCCAATGTGCACATCGGAATGGATGAGCCCTTGCGGCTCGCTCTCATGCACGGCAAGTGCGCGCATCGTGGCCGGCCAGATCTGGTCGCGGCGCGCAAGGACCTCCGCGGGGATAACGTGGGCTGCGGCGTCAAGCGCCTTGTAGGTGTAGTATTCCGTGCTCATTTTCTCCGAGCCGATGGTAAACCATCTTGGATAGCTGGCGAGCCACCGGTAGCGCTCGGCGAGCGTCGGATCGTTGTAGAACTGGCCATGCAGCGATGCCAGCAGATCGATCATGTCATCTGCCATGGTGCGCGAGACGGACGTCTTGTGATTGCAAAACGTCGCGCCTTTGGTCGCAACCATATCTTCGAGCAGATGGATCGCGGCAAATGTCTGCCGGTCGTAGGCGGAATGATAGCACAAGGGCGCCTCGATCCGTAGCTGGGGCCGAATCTGCGTATAGAAATTCCCCTCGACACGCGCCGTGCCGTTGAAGCCGCCTATCATCCGCGTGACGATGCTCGGCAGCGACTTGGTGAAGATCGAGACCGGCAATCCGGCGCGCCGCCCCTCCTCGTTGTAGGACACCGTCAACTGGTGGCGTTCGTGCGTACCCGCGCTCGCCGGCTTGACTTCGACGTGCGTCACAATGGCCCCCGGAACCTTGCCGCAGAGTACGGCCGTCAGCCATTCGGCGGTAATTGCGTAAGGCGAACAGGGCACATCCTCGAGACGCCGGGCCTTCGGCCGCACAAGATGTTCAAAAGCAACGCGCCCGCCGATTTTCAAGGCTGCGAGGGCAGTACCTGTCGATGCACCCATTACCCAGCTCCCCATGCCGCCACGCGATGATCGCCGCGACCTGATCGATCCTGTCTGCCCAAATCAGGCTGCAAGGCCAAATCGATGGCGCCGTCGATAATTAGTACGCTTCATTACGGTATGTATCATAACTATATTTGCATTCAAGCGATGAATGGCCCGCAGCGCGCATCCGCTACTGAACGCCTTGCCTTGTCCGGAAAATCGCGACGCTCAATAAGATGCGCAGATGTCCCAGTCCATTCGAGAATCGCAATTCGGACCCATCAGGCTTGGCAATCATCGCAGGCAAAACGGTCGAATGCCATAGCGACGGAAAAGGCCGCCCAAACGTCAACCGATCACGCGGGCCCGCCGCAACTCGCTGATCGTTTCAGATGATAAGCCCATTTCGCCCAGGACATCGTCGGTGTGCTGGCCAAGCGTCGGCGGCGGTAACCCTGCCTGGCGCTCCGCTCCATCCATCAGAACCGGGTGACCCACGCCCTTCAGCCGGCCTGCAGTCTGGTGCTGGTACTCGACAATGATGCCGCTTGCTCTTGTGTGCGGGTGCTCAAGCAATTGAGCGAGCGAATTGATGGGCGCGCAGGGCACGCCGACACCCGCAAGCGCATCGTTCCAGTGCACGACGGAATGCCGCGCAATCGCGGACTGGACATGATCGACGGTTTCCTTGCGGTGCGCTACGCGATCCGCGTTCGTCCTGTACTTCGGATCGTCGACGATGGCATCCAATCCCGCCACCGCACAAAACTTGCGCCACAGATTGTCGTTGGCGACCCCGATCATGATGGGACCATCGGCGGCCTCGAAGGCCTGATAAGGGCAAAGCGACTCGTGGCTCGAACCGCATTTCGGCGGCTGCACGCCGCGTTCCCAAAATGTCTGGAGATTATAGCCGAGCAGGCCAAGCGCGGTTTCAAAAAGCGAAACCTGGATCGTACCTCCCTTCCCGGTTTTTTCCCGCGCATACAACGACGCCAGAATGCCGCTAAATGCATGCACGCCGGTCATCTGGTCGATCGGAGATATCGGACTGCGGATATAGCCACCGTCCTCATCGCCCGTCATCGACATGATCCCGCAAAACGCCTGCAGGATCACGTCATAGCCCGGCGAGTTCTTCAGCGGCCCCGAGCGGCCAAATCCGGAAATGCTGCAGTGGATCAGGCGGTCGTTCAGGGAACGAAGCGTTGCCGCATCGATTCCCAGCCGCTCGGCGACCCCGGTCCCGAAACTTTCGATGGCGACGTCGGCGGATTTTGCCAGCGTCTGGACAATCTCACGTCCCTTTTCCGTCTTCATGTCGACGGCGATGCTTCGCTTGTTTCGGTTGGCACTGAGAAAGACCGTGCCAAGCCCGGGCGCCGGGAAAGGCGGCCAGCCGCGGGTTTCGTCACCCTGGCCAACGGTTTCCACCTTGATGATGTCGGCACCGAGATCACCGAGATATTGGGCGCACAGCGGACCAGCCAGGACTTTCGACAGGTCGAGAACGCGGATACCAGTCAGGGGTTTTGGCACGGCTTTTTCCTTCGGTCGCTGATCTGCTCAATGGACGGCGGGATCCGGGAAGACAGCTGTTGGTCAGGCGCCATGCTGACCGGAGGCAAAGACACCGTCCATGTAGGCCGGAAAGCCAAAATTCTTCACCAGCAGATAATCGGCCGCACGCCGCTCATCCTCCGACAGCCGGGCTCGCCATTTTTCCGCGGCGACATGCGCGTCTGCGAGCCGCTTCCGCAACGCAATCTTGCCATCGGTCGCAGGCTCCGCCTCGGTCCAGAAAGCGGCTGCCTGCGAGACGATACCATCGAATGCCGGCGCCGGCGCGCCTTGTCCGCGAAAGCCGGCGCGAGCGAATGCTGCTGCAAGGACAGGGTCGTCATTTGCATTGACCTGCAACGTTTGCGAGACCGCGGTCACGGCTTTTTCGATCGATGCAGGGATGCCTCCTGCCTTCCGAAAACGATCGTGATCGAGTCTGCCGAGAAACATCGTCCTGATCATGTTGCGCGGTTCACGCCGCTGGATGAGTTTCGAGAATATTTGCATCTCGGTACGGATCGCGTCATCGAACGGCTGCAGCAATCCCCGGCTGACGCAATCGAGAATAGCGAGCGGCGCCGGATAGTGCCCAAGGGTATCGGCCAGCACTTCCTCGCGTTTTCCGTTGATCATTGCGGTCGCCCGGTCGGCATCCGCCGGCCGCCATCCCGAGCGATCCCAAGGCTGCGACGCGGCTGCGTTGGACAACACCCATCGTTCCGCTGCCGCCACCTCTTCGCCGGCGGGAACCAACTGATCGACCACGCCGGCCGTGACAGCGGCTTGCCCTGACAGCCGCGCACCTTCCAGCAGGACCGGAAGAGCGCGTTCGATTCCGATCAGGCGAGGTAGCCGTTGGGTCCCTCCCCCTCCCGGCAACAGCCCAACCAGCGACTCAGGCAGGCCGAACGCCGCTTTCGGGTCATCGATCATCACGCGATGATGGGTGGCGAGCGCAAGTTCCCCGCCGCCGCCGAGCGCCAGCCCGGCCATCGCCGCTGCAACAGGCTTGCCTGCGGTTTCGATCCCGCGCAGCGCACGGCTGAGGGCAAAGAAGTGATCGAACGCCACGCGGTCACGCTTCTCGGCCGGCGCGGCCATGATCATGTCGTAGGCCAATCCCAGCTCACCAAGATCGGCCCCGGCGCAAAACGCCGATGGCTTTCCCGAGCGGATGACGACACCCTTCACGTCACTCCCGCGCAGCCACTCGCTGAAGATGCCGAGTTCGGCGATCGCCGCGTTGGAGAATACGTTCATCGGGCGCCCAGGCATGTCGAAAACGAGGTGCAGAACACCGTTTTCGGCGCGCTCCGCCCTGAATTGCTTCAGCTTCCCCAGCATCGTCATGACACTCTCCCGCAGAAGATTGACGCGATATAGCATACTGTATATCTGTGTACTAGTTGGGGCGAACGGTTTCGGCGGCCGCCAAAAGGCGTTTATTGTCCTGTCCGCACGTCATGAACCAAGCCCTTTCCGTAGCGGCAGGGCAGCACGTCACTGGCCTCGGCGCCGCGAAAAGCCTTCGGCTCCAGCTTGCCTTTTGCCGCCGCCGAACATATGGTACACTAACTAACTAAATTCACGTGGACCCGCAACGATGATCGAGCGAACCATTTTCCGCGAGGAGCATCATATTTTCCGGGAATCGGTCCGGCGTTTCGTCGATCGCGAAATCGTGCCGTTCCATGCACAATGGGAAAAGGACGGCATTGTGCCGCGGGAACTGTGGCTCAAGGCCGGAGCAGAGGGTCTTCTTTGCTGCACGGTGCCGGAGCAATACGGCGGGATGGGCCTCGACTACCTCTTCGACGTTGTCGTGTTCGAGGAATTATGGCGATCCGGCGCGAGCGGTCCCGGATTTCTGATCCACACCGATCTCGTCGCCACCTATATCCTTTCTTTTGGAACCGAGGCTCAAAAGCGCCAATGGCTGCCGAAGATGGTGTCGGGCGAGGCGATCGGCTCGCTCGGCATGACCGAGCCTCACGCGGGCAGCGATCTCAAGGCGATCCGAACGCGGGCCGTTCGCGACGGCGACGATTTCGTCATCAATGGCCAGAAGGTTTTCATCTCGAACGGCCAGCTCTGCGATTTCGTCGTGCTTGCGACCAAGACCGACAGCAACGCCGGCGCCAAGGGCGTGACGCTGTTCATCGTCGAAAGCAACCGGCCGGGGTTCCAGCGCGGAAGGAATCTCGAAAAGATCGGCATGAAAGCCCAGGACACCTCCGAGCTGTTCTTCGACAACATACGCATTCCCGCCACCAATATGCTTGGACAGGAGGGCAAGGGTTTCTCGTTGATGATGACGAAACTTGCGCAGGAACGGCTTGCCCAGGCGATCCGCTCGGCAACCGTCACCGAAACCGTGCTTGACTGGACCGTTGAATATACCTCGGACCGCAGCGTGTTCGGCCAAAAGCTTGCGAACTTCCAGAACACGCAATTCAAGCTTGCCGAGTTGAAGACCAAGGCGGTGGTCGCCCGCGTCTTTACCGACAAATGCATCTCGCTTTTCATGGAGGGAAAGCTCGATCCGGTGGATGCCGCGATGGCCAAGATGTTTACCTCCGAACTTCATTGCGAAGCCGTCGACGAATGCCTGCAACTGTTCGGCGGCTGGGGCTATATGTGCGGAATATCCGATCGCGCGCGCCTATGTCGACGCCCGGATCGTCAAGATCGCGGGCGGATCGATCGAGATCATGAAGACGATCATTGCCCGCCAGATGTACGCACAGCGTGGTTTCGCATTGACCAAGAGCGGGTGATTCCGCGAGGCGGCGAGCGGCAGCGGACCTCGCCGAACCAGGCAGGCGGCCAACGCGTCGCAAAACAGGGAGTGAGACCTTGAGAGGCTTATCAGGCAAAGTAGCGATCGTTACCGGTGGCGGCCAAGGCATCGGGCGCGCCATCACCCTGCGGCTCGCGGAAGAAGGTTGCAAGGTTGCGATTTTCGATATCAATCCCGCACGCGGGGCAAGAGACCGCGAAGCTCGCACCGCAATCGGCGATCACGACCTACGCTGTCGACGTTGGTGACCGGGCCTCGGTGGACCGCGCGGTCGCGCAAGTCGAGGCCGAAGTCGGACCGATCTGGATTCTGGTCAACAACGCCGGCTGGGACCGGCCGATGCCGTTCCTGAAGACCGACAGGGATCTCTGGGACAAGATCATCCGCATCAATCTCTATGGTCCCCTCAACACCCATCATGCCATCGCGCCGCTGATGGTGGAGCACGGCGGCGGCCGCATCATCAACATTGCGTCCGACGCCGCCCGCGTCGGCACCAGCGACGAAGCCGTCTATTCGGCCTGCAAGGGCGGGCTTATTTCCTTCACCAAATCGGTCGCCCGCGAACTGGCACGCAAGAATGTGCTGCTGAACGCGGTGTGTCCGGGTCCGACCAATACGCCGATGATGGCGGCGGTGCTCGGCGAAGGCGAACAGGCGGTGAAATGGAAGGACGCGATGGTTCGCGGCATTCCGCTGAAGCGAATGGGCGAGCCCGATGACTATGCCGGGATCATTGCCCTGCTGGCATCGGACGACGGCAAATATATTACCGGGCAGGCCATCTCGGTCTCCGGCGGAATGAACATGATCTAGCAGATGTGAGGTTAAGACAATGTCAGACCCGACCAAGTTCACCGACGTGATCTACGAAGTCCGCGATCGAGCCGCCTGGATCATCATCAACCGGCCCAAGGTCTATAATGCCTTTCGCGGCCAGACGCTCGAAGAGCTGATTCAGGCCTTCCAGCTTGCCGCCAATGACCGCCATGTCTCGAGCATCGTGCTGACGGGCGCCGGCGACAAGGCCTTCTGCACCGGCGGCGACCAGTCGGCGCACGAGGGACAATATGACGGCCGCGGCGTCGTCGGTCTGCCGATCGACGAGTTGCAGGGACTTATCCGCGACGTTCCCAAGCCCGTCATCGCCCGCGTCAACGGCTTTGCTATCGGCGGCGGAAACGTGCTGGCGACGCTTTGCGATCTGACGATCGCCGCCGACACCGCGCAGTTCGGCCAGGTCGGCCCCAAGGTCGGCTCGGTCGATGCCGGCTGGGGCACCGCGCTGCTGGCGCGTCACGTCGGCGACAAGAAGGCGCGCGAGATCTGGTTCATCAATGACCGCTACACTGCCGAACAGGCGCGCGAGATGGGCCTGGTCAACAAGGTCGTTCCGGCCGCGGAGCTCGATGCCGCGGTCAAGGACTGGACCGACAAACTCGCGCAACGCTCGCCCACGGCGATCGCGCTGGCGAAGCGCTCGTTCAACGCCGACTCGGACAATATTCGCGGCATCAGCAACCTCGCCCTTCATGCCCTGAAGATGTTCTACGAAACGGCGGAATCAAAGGAAGGCGTCGCCGCCTTCAACGAAAAACGCAACGCCGGACTTTCAGAAGTTCACATAGGAAAGCACTGTGTCATCACGCAAGGTCATCATTTCCTGCGCGGTCACCGGATCGATCCACACGCCGTCGATGTCGCCCCATCTCCCGGTGACGGCAGCGGAGATCGCGGAATCCGCATTGGGCGCGGCCGAGGCCGGCGCCGCGATCGTGCATCTTCACGCCCGCAATCCGCAGGATGGCCGGCCGGACCAGTCGCCGGAAGCATTCGAGCCGTTTCTGCGCGCCATCAAGCAGCAATCCAATGTGGTCGTTAATCTCACGACCGGCGGCTCTCCCTATATGACCGTCGAAGAGCGGATCAAGCCTGCGGCGGTTTGGAAGCCGGAGATCGCCAGCCTGAACATGGGATCGATGAATTTCGGTCTGTTCCCGATGCTCAAGCGATACAAGAAATTCAAATATGATTGGGAGCCGGCGATGCTGGAAGGCTCTCATGATCTGGTGTTCCGCAACTCCTTCAAGGACATCCGTTACGCGCTGGAAACGCTCAACGATACGGGCGCGCGCTATGAGTTCGAGTGCTATGACATCAGTCACCTCTACAATCTGCATTACTTCTGGACCGAAGGCCTGGTGAAGGCGCCGCTGTTCATTCAGACCGTTTTTGGCCTGCTGGGCGGAATCGGCTCGCACCCGGAAGACGTCATGCACATGAAGCGCACGGCCGATCGTCTGTTCGGCGACAATTATCGCTGGTCGGTGCTGGGCGCCGGACGCGCGCAGATGCCGGTCGCTGCGACGGCAGCCTCGATGGGCGGCAACGTGCGGGTGGGCCTCGAAGACAGCCTCTGGATCGGCGCCGGCAAGCTCGCGCCATCCAATGCCGCTCAGGTGACGCAGGTTCGAAAGATCATCGAAGGACTGGGCCTTGCCGTCGCGACCGCCGACGAGGCGCGCGAGATCTTGTCACTCAAGGGCGGCGACAAGGTCGCGTTCTGATTCTTCGGCGATCGAAGCACTGACGCGGCTGCCAAGCCGTCGCCGATACGACCAACCGGGAGGCCCCGATGCTACCGCATCGCAAGGTTTATGACGAAGAACATAACCAGTTCAGGGAAACGGTGCGGCGCTTCGCGGCGTCGAAGATCGCGCCGAATTTCCAGCGCTGGGAGGATGCCGGCATCATGGAGCGCTCGCTCTTGAATGACGGCGGCGCGGCCGGCCTGCTCTGTCCGCAGGTGCCGGAACAGTTTGGCGGTGCCGGCGGCGACTTTCGGCACAACGCCATCGTCATCGAAGAACTCAGCTATTCCGGCTTTGCGGGTCCCGCCACCGACTTCTCGGTACACAACGACGTGTGCTGCGGCTACCTGCTCAGCTACGGAAGCCCGGAGCAAAAGAAGAAATGGCTGCCGCGAATGGTGTCGGGCGAAACCATCTGCGCCATCGCCATGACCGAACCCGGCACCGGAAGCGATCTGCAGGGCATTCGCACCCGTGCGGTGCGGCGTCGGCGACGAATACGTCATATCGGGCCAGAAGACCTTCATCACCAACGGGCAGATGTGCGATCTCGTGATTGTCGTGGTCCGGACCAATCCGGAGGGCGGCTCGCGAGGAATGAGTCTCGTTCTCGTCGAGACGGACAGACCAGGATTTCGCCGCGGCCGGAATCTCGATAAACTTGGGCATCTGTCGTCCGATACATCCGAGCTGTTCTTCGACGACGTCCGCGTTCCCGTCACCAATCTGCTGGGCGCGGAAGGCGGCGCGATGGGCGCGCTGATGAGCGAATTGCCGCAGGAACGCCTGACCATCGCGCTTCATTCGATCGCCGCGGCGCAGAAGGCCTTCGATCTTACCAAGGATTACGTTGGGCAGCGCAGCGCATTTGGATCGCCGATCGGCAGTTTCCAGAATACCCGGTTCAAGCTGGCTGATCTCAAATCCGATCTTGCGGTTGGCTGGGCCTACGCCGATCAGTGCCTTCGCGATCATATCGATCACGAACTGACAACCTATGCCGCGTCAATGGCGAAGCTTTGGATCACGGAAATGCATGGCCGGCTTGTCGACCAATGCCTGCAATTCTTCGGCGGCTACGGTTTCATGCGCGAATATGAAATCTGCCGTCTTTATGCCGATGCCCGTGTGCTGCGAATTTACGGCGGCACTTCGGAAATCATGCGCGAGCTGATTTCGCGAAATCTTTGAGCCTCCAGCGCTTCAGTAGCTCTTCGGCAGATCGAGCACCTTCTCGGCGATGAAGCTGAGGATCAACTGTTCGGTGATCGGCGCGAGCCGCGTGATGCGAGACTTCGCGGAACAGCCGCTCGACGTGATATTCCTTGGCGTAGCCGAAACCGCCATGGGTCGCGATCGCCTGCCAGGCGGCGTCGTGACCGGCGCGGGCGCCGAGGAATTTGGCGCTGTTGGCTTCGGCGCCGCAGGGCTTGTCGTGATCGTAGAGCCAGGCGGCGCGCATCGCCATTTGCCAGGCCGACTCCAGATACATCCAGTTCTCCGCAAGCGGATGCTGTATGCCCTGGTTTTGTCCGATCGGGCGATCGAACACCACGCGTTCGCGCGCATATTTTGTCGCGCGGCGCAGCGCATCCTGGCCGATCCCGATCGCTTCGACCGCGATCAGGATGCGCTCGGGATTGAGGCTGTGCAGGATGTAGGAAAAGCCCTTGCCCTCCTCGCCGATCCGGTCGGCCTCCGGAATGAACAGGCCATCGATGAAGATGGCATTGGAATCGACCGCCTTGCGGCCCATCTTCGGAATGCGATGAACATCGATCTTCGAGCGATCGAGGTCGGTGTAGAAGATCGTGATGCCATCGGTCGGCCGCGCGCAGTCCTCGTAGCTGGTGGTCCGCGTCAGCAGCATGATCTTGTTGGCGACCTGCGCGGTCGAGGTCCAGACCTTCTGGCCGTGAACGAGGTAGCCGCCGGGCACCTTCTGCGCGAAGGTCTTGATCCGGGTGGTGTTGAGTCCGGCATCCGGCTCGGTGAAACCGAAGCAGCATTGATCTTCGCCTGCGACCAGCCGCGGAACCCAGCGCGCTTTCTGCTCCGGCGTGCCCTTCACGACGATCGGATGCGGTCCGAACAGGTTGATGTGCACCGCCGACGTCGCCGACATGCCGCCGCCATGGCTTGCGACTTCATGCATCATGATCGCGGCCTCGGTCACGCCGAGACCGGCGCCGCCATATTCCTCCGGCATCGTGATGCCGAGCCAGCCCGCATCGGCCATGGCGCGATGAAATTCGAACGGGAACACGCCGTCGTCGTCGCGCGCCAGCCAGTAGTCGTCGCCGAAGCGGGTGACGACGGAGCGCACGCCTTCGCGAATGGCGGCGTGATCGTCGGCCGGCTCGAACTCGTTGACCAACAATGAACTCATGGCGTGACATCCTCCCCGACCGAGGCGAGCGCGCGTTTCGCCGCGATCAGATGCGGCATGTCGTACATCTTGCCGTCGATCCCGAGCGTTCCGGCGTCGGGTTGCGCCGCGAAGGCCGCGACCACGCGGCGCGCATGTGCCAGATCGGCTTCGGACGGCGTGAAGCATGCATTGATCGTCGCGACCTGATCGGGGTGAATGGCGATCCGTCCGACAAAACCGTCGCGGCGCGCGATCCTGCAGCTTTCCGCCAGCCCCTCCGGATCCCTGAAATCCCCATACAGCGTATCGAGCGCCATGACGCCCGCAGCACCCGCCGCGAACAGGCATTGCGCCCGCGCCACCTGATACGGAAACGTCCAGCTTCCGTCGGCTTCCTTGTTGGACAGCGCGCCGAGCGCCGCGCCCAGATCCTCGGCGCCCCAGGTCATGGCGACGAGCCGGCGGCTCGGGGTTGCATAGCTTGCAAACCCGATCATGGCAGCCGGCGTCTCGGTCGCGACCACAAGCAGCTTGACGTGACCGGGCGTAACGCCCGCGGCGATCTCAAGCGCATCGACGTAATTCGAAATCAGTTCGATGTCCTCGATACCATTGACCTTCGGGATCAGGATGCCGTCGAGGCCCGGCCGGACAATTGCAGCGAGGTCGTCGAGCGTCAGCCCGCTGCCGAGCGGATTGATGCGCACCAGAAACGCCCATTCGCGCGGCGGGCCGCCCAGCAGGTCTTTCACCATACCGCGCGCCAGCGTCTTGCGCGGCGGCGCAACCGAATCCTCAAGATCGAGAATTAACGCATCGGCGCCGATGCCGGATGCCTTGGCGAATTTATGTTCGCTGTCGGCCGGGCACAAACAGAAGGGAGCGCAATTTCATGCGGGACGCCTCATCATCAGCCCGGTGCGGCGGCAATAGGCGATTTCCTCGTCGCGCTGATTGAAACCACGATGTTCGAATGTGACGATTCCCTGCGTCGGGCGGGACTTGCTCTCGCGCACCGCCAGAACTTTCGTTTCCGCCCGAAGGGTGTCGCCGGCAAAGACCGGGCGCGGAAACCGGGTTTCTTCCATGCCGAGGTTGCCGACCGTCGTTCCCAACGTCGTGTCCTGCACCGACAGACCGATGATCAGGCCCAGGGTGAAGATCGAATTCATCAGCGGTTTGCCGAACTCGGTCGATTTGGCATATTCGTGATCGATGTGGACGGCCGCCGGGTTATAGGTCAGCGCCGAGAACAGAATGTTGTCCATGTCGGTGACCGTGCGCCTGATCTCGTGCACAAACGTTTGCCCGACCGAAAACTGCTCGAAATAGAGCCCCGCCATCTTCATTTCCTCGCCGCAAGAGGGTTCCGAGACCGACACCGCCGCAACGTCTTGCTAGCAGTCGCCTCGCCCGTACCCGCATGGCTTTCCTGGTTGTATTATAGGCTTTATCTAGCGTAAACTTAGATCGTACACAAGCGTACGATATGTGTCCTCTCAGGCTCGGCCGCTAAACAATACACCCGGGCGTTCCAGTCATCAGCAATTAATGCCGCCCGCAATCGGGGAGCAGCTTTATGAAGCCTTCTGAAAACCGGCAGATGCGGCTTGTCGAGCGGCCTGTCGGAGTTCCGCAACCCCGACATTTTGCCCTGGTCACCGAGCCAGTGCCGCGGATCGATGACGGACAGATGCTGGTCCGGAACCACTATCTGTCGGTGGATCCAGCTCAACGCGGATGGGCCAATGACGAAGGCAACTACAGCGCACCGGTGCCCTTTGAACACGCCAATGCGGGCGCTCGCCGTTGGCGAAATCATCGAAAGCCGCGCATCGGGATTTCGCGAAGGCGAGTTCGTCTACGGATGGTTCGGCTGGCAATCATATTGTGCGGCAACGCCGGACGCGGTGCTGCGGCGCGTCGACCCCTCGACACTTCCGCTGAGCGCAAATGTGAGCCTATTGGGTATCAACGGTCTGACCGCATACCTTGCGTTTAACCGCCTCGGCAATCCCAGGCCCGGCGATCATGTTCTGGTATCGACTGCGGCGGGCAGCGTCGGAAGTTTTGTCGGTCAATTGGCGCGGCTCGCGGGGTGTCGTGCCGTTGGCATCGCCGGTTCGCAGGAAAAGGCCAGGCTGGCGTGCTCACGCTACGGATATGAGGAAATGATCGACTATCGCAGCGAACCCGACATCGCGCTTGCGATCAAGCGACGCATGCCCGCACGGCAACGATATCTTCTTCGACAATACCGGCGGTATCATTGCCGACGCGGCAATTCGATCGATGCGTCTCAACGGCAGAGTCATTCAATGCGGCACCGCGGCCAATGCATCGTGGTCACCGACCCCCACCGGCCCACGTCAGGAGCGCGAAGTCCTGACCCGGCGGTTGCGATGGTCGGGGTTCATTATCTTCGATCATATTGCCGACTTTCCGGCGGCGGCGGCCGAACTTACGCGGCTCGCTGCTCGCAATGAGATCGTCTTCGATGAAGAGATTCTGACCGGTCTTGAACAGGCTCCGTTGGCC
This sequence comes from uncultured Alphaproteobacteria bacterium, assembly GCA_963778925.1. Classification (GTDB taxonomy): domain Bacteria; phylum Pseudomonadota; class Alphaproteobacteria; order Rhizobiales; family Xanthobacteraceae; genus Bradyrhizobium. The sequence goes on from CAVZWE010000011.1 coordinate 110,917, forward strand.
CTGGTGAATCTCTACCAGGGCGCAAACCGCGGAAAGCTCGTTGTAAGCCTGGTCGGCTAACTCCTGCTCCCGGTTGCGCGCCCCGGTTTTACGGCGCTTTCTTCAAAGCCTCCGGAAGCTTGGAGCGATGAAAGCCCTCAAAGGGAGCGCTTCGATTGTGCGGCTCAAGCTTCCATGTGTTGCGCGCGTTCGGCGTGCCGCCATCGACCCGGATGCATGACCCCGTGACATAGGCCGCAGCCGGCGACAACAGGAACGTGATGGCCGCCGAAACTTCCGCTTCGGTGCCGAAACGCTGCAGCGGCACTCCGGCTGTAAAATCGTGCAGCTTCTTCTGCATTTCCGGTGTGTAGGTATCGAACCCGCTGGATACGATGCCGCCTGGAGCGACCGCATTGACGCGCACGCCGGACGCGGACCATTCGCACGCCGCCGTTTCGGTAAGGGTCAGCATGCCGCCGCGCGCCGCCCCCGAGTGGGCGAACTCGGGCCAGCCATGCCAGATATCGGCGATGATGTTGACGATGGCTCCGCCGTGGGCCTCCATCCAGCGGTTATAGACCTCGCGCATGAAGATGAACCCGCCTGTCAGGTTGCTCCGGACCACCGCCTCGAAACCCTTGGTCGAAATGGTTTTCATCGGAGCGCGATATTGCCCGCCGGCATTGTTCACGAGCCCGTCGATACGGCCGTAGGCGCCGAGCACCGCATCGATTGCGGAGATCACCATCGCTTCGTCGCGGATATCGCAGACCTGGCTGATGACCTGCCCACCGTCCTCTTCGATCTCCGCCTCCACCTCCGCCAGCTTTTCGGCGGTGCGCCCCAGGATCGCCACGTTGGCGCCGAGGGCGGCGAGTTCGTGTGCGGTGCACCGACCGATGCCGCTGCCGCCTCCGGTGACGATTATCGTCTGGCCTTTGAAGAGTTCCGGCCTAAAGACAGATTGATACGGCATCCTGTTCTCCGAATTGATCGTCTCATCCCGCAAGCACGCTGATTCCCGCTACCGGCCCCCAGCAAGATCAGCGCCAATACCGCAAATATCGTACACTATATTATGATATGGTGTATTCTCTTTCGCAAGTGAGCCATTGGCTGGGCACCCCTACCCGGCAATCGGCGTGACATCCGGTCGGCCGGACGACGAATGACAACCATGGGAACTCAAGACATGGACAAATTCACGACTATCACCGTCGAACAACGTGATGCGATCGAAATCCTTTCCCTCAATCGGCCAGATGCCCTCAATGCGGTGACGCCGACGATGGCCGATGAGCTGATCGCGTATTTTTCCGGACTTCACGACCGCCCGACTACGCGGATTGTCATTCTCAGGGGCAACGGAAGGGAGTTCTGTGCCGGGGCCGAACTCGGTTCCGACGCATTCGCCGCGCCTGGCGCGGGCCGTCCGCAGCGACAGCTCGATATGCAGCAGCGCTACTCGCGGATCGTCCGCCTGATGCGAAGCTGCCCGCAGCCGATCGTCGCGCTGGTTCACGGCGCCGCCTGCGGTGCGGGATTTTCGTTGCTGCTGGCCTCTGATGTTCGCTTCGCCGCGCGCGCCGCGCGGATGAACGCCGCCTACATACGCGTCGGCGTCGGCGGTTGCGATATGGGATCCGGCTATCTGCTACCGCGGCTGATCGGACTTTCGGTGGCGTCGGAACTGCTGTTGACCGGACGGTTTCTCGATGCGGAGCGGGCCAAGGCCGTGGGTCTGGTCAGCGACGTCGTTGCCGACGACAAACTGCTCGAGACCGGCCTCGCATTCGCCGCCGAAATGGCCCGCGCCTCGCCGATGGGTTTGCGCCTGACCAAGCAGACACTCAATGCGCTGATCGACGCTCCCGGCATCGATGCGGCATTGATGATCGAGGATCGTCAGCAGGTCATTCTGCTGGAGACCAGCGACCATCGCGAGGCCGTCGCTGCTTTTCGCGAGCGACGAGACCCGTCCTACTCGGATCGCTAGTCCAGGGCCGGATCGATCAAACCCGGATCCAGGCCCGACGTATGCAATTTACTTTCCCGCAAATTTCGGTTTGCGCTTCTCCTTGAAGGCTCTCACGCCCTCCTGGGCATCGGAAGTCCGCGAGATCGCAGCCAGCATTTGCGCCTCGTCTTCCAACTGGCTCTCCAGCGACCGATTGGGCGTTTGCAAAAACAGCCGCTTGATCCCGCCATAGGCTTCGGTGGGGCCCGTCGCCAGCTCTCGTGCGATCTTCTCGGCCGCTGCCAAAACCGCATCGTCGTCGACGACGTAGTCTACCAGTCCGGCCAACAGCGCGGCATCCGCATCCATCGTTTCCCCAAGCAGGAAGAACCGCCTGGCTCGGGCGGGTCCGATGCGCCTTGTCACGGTCGTCGTGGACCCGCTATCGGGCGTGAAACCGATCTTCGCAAACGCGGACGAAATGCGCGCCGACTTGCCGATCACCACCAGATCGCCCGCGGCCATCAGCGACACGCTTCCGCCCGCCACGTTGCCATGCACTGCCACGACGACGGGTGCACGCATCCGGACCATGCGCACGATTGCGGCATGAAGATCCGCCGTCCACGACTTGATCGTCGCCGGCAGCGCGGCGCCGCCAGCGGCGAGCGCGGTAAGATCGCCGCCGACGCTGAACAATCTTCCGCGCGCCGACATCAGTACGGACCGGACGTCGTCGCGCTCGCTCAATTCGGCCATGCAAAGACTGAACTCGCGGCAAAACTCGCCGTCAATCGGGTTACCGCGGTCGGGCTGGTTGAGCACGATATGTGCCAATCCGCCATCGATCGAGCATTCGAAGCTCTTTGTCGTCATTGCCAGACCCAACGCGTTTCTCCCGAATCTCATGATCTCATGGAAATGAGCTTGAACAGAAGCGACAACTGCAGAATTGCTATCCCGGTGCAGAGCGGTCTCAGGCCGATCTGCCCTCTTTTTCCTTCCGCGTCGAAGCCTGGATTGCCTCGCGCGCACGCTGCCAATCTTCCGGCGTAAGTTTTGAGAGCCCCGCGAATGTGCTCGGCGCCGCCAGATGATGTCCGCCATCGATGCTGATCGTGTCGCCGGTGATGTAACTGCATCCGTCCGACATCAGAAAGATCATCAGATTGCGCAGCTCGTCCATCTTTCCGAACCGGCGCAGAGGAACTTCGTCCGCCTGAGTTGCGCCCACGCCGGTTTCCGCGAGCGGATTGAGTTTGTCCCAGGCATTTTCGGTCGGAAACGGACCGGGCGCTACGGCGTTGACGCGGATTCCCTTCGGTCCCCATTCGACCGCCATCGACATCGTCATGGCGTGAACGGCTGCCTTGGCCATCGCGGCCGGCACCACATAGGCCGATCCGGTCCAGACCCAGGTCACCAGATTGCTGATGATCACGCCGGGGAGCCCCGCGGCAATCCAGCGTTTCCCGCATCCCTGTGCCGCGTAGAATGAGCCGTCCATGATGGTCGACCTGATCGCTTCGTAGCCGCGCGGCGACAGTGTCTCCGTCGGAGCGATGAAATTGGCGCCGGCGTTGTTCACCAGCCCGGTAAGCGGTCCGGTAGCCCAGATCTCCGTCATCATCTTTTCGATACTGTTGGGATCACGAACGTTGGCAACCATCGCGTCGGCCTGCCCACCCGATCGCGCACGGATTTCGCCGACGGCCTGGTCGAGAATTTCCGGCCGGCGGCCGCAAATGAAGACGTGAGCCCCATGTGCGGCGAAACCCAGCGAAATCTCCTTGCCGAGCCCCGTCCCGCCGCCGGTCACGAGGATACGCTTTCCCTTGAGGAGGTCGCCGCTGAACATGAGAGGGCAATTCCTGCTATTCGAATCGTCGCATCAAGGCCAAGATGCGCCCCGGCCAAATTGATACACTACTGTACTTCCTCTGTAAATCGTCCTCATTCCTACTCAGCGGCGTGGAAAGGGCCGAATCCGGCTTTGAAACCGGTCAATTATTGGCTATTTTAGCAGAGGCCGCGCCGGGGGAATCGCGACCGATGGTGCGCCGTCCGTTCATTTTTGGAAAATACGCTTGTGTATGGTATTAGTTAAACGTTCTTCGCCGACAGGCAGTCAATATCAGCTTTTGCAAGGGAAAGACTTGGCATGGTCGACCAGCCCGACTGGGATCTCCGATTGGGGTATCTCATCCACGACGTTTCCCGGCTGCGCCGGATGATGTTCGACCGCGCCCTGGCGCCGCTGGGAATAACAAGGTCGCAGTGGTGGGTGCTTGCATTCATTTCGCGCAAGGACGGACTTCCCCAAACCCAACTTGCCAACGAGCTCGACGTCGGCAAAGTTGGCGTGGGAGCATTGATCGATCGTCTTGAGTCTTCCGGCTTCGTTATTCGACAGGCAGATCCTGTCGACCGCCGCGTCAAGCGTGTCTTTGTCACCAAGCAGGCACGCGGCTTTCTGGAAAAACTTCGCAAGGAGACTGACAAGTTCAATGCCCAAATCACCCGCGGGATTGACCGGAAGCAGTTGGAGGCGACTTCGGACGCATTGCTTGCGATGAAGCGAAATCTGCTGGCGATGTCCGATGAAAGCACGCTCGCAGGAAAGCGCGAAGAAGACATCGAAAAGAAAAGCAGACCTCGCAAGGGGAAGAAAGCGGCATAGCATCCGTGCCTGCATTGGTTGCCAAATAGCTCGCCAGCCGCCGATTTCCAGTCGTTCTTGTTTGCTTGCTTGGTCTTGCGGACCGCTCTGTTCCCTGCGCCGCAAGCGAACGGCTTGGCCGGGTGGTGATCGTGCACGTCTCCGTCGATTCCCCTATTCCAATGTGATTCTGAGGTCTTCAAGCGAGATCATTTCGCCCATGCCAACCCATTGCTTGCCATCGAATTGCGTGAGTTGCATGTTGTGGAATGCATCGTAGTTGTCCGGCGAATTGTAGACCTTGACACCCCCCAGAATGAGTGGGGGCGTGTAGTCCTTCAGGTTGGTCGCTTGTTTGAGCAGGTTTTCGCGGGTGAGATTGTCGCCGCACAGCTTCAGGACATGCTCGATGGCAGCGGCGTTGTTGTAGCCGGGAACCGCCGTCGCGTCGCTCAGATTGAGCCGGGGCATATACTTCTGCGCGAAAGCTTTGTAGCCCTTGACGCCGTCATCATCGGCTTCCGCCGGATCGGTGACATTCTTTTCCCATCGGGCGGTAATCAGGCCCTTCGAATTTTCGAGGCCGGCGGGCTCCAATGTCGCTCCGACCGAACTGGAATTCGAGTTGATGATGAAAGTCGGTTGCCAGCCAAGGCTCGCCACCTTGCGAATGGCCTGTGCTGCGAACTTTGACGCGCTCAGCTGAACCAGGACATCCGCCCCGCTTGCCTTGAGTTCGACGATCTGGTTTTCGATCGTGGGTTCGGCCATCTCATGGCTGAGTTCCCTGACGATCATTTCCGGGGCACGATTGCCCAGCCCGAGTTTCAGACCGCGCAGAAAATCGCGACCGAGATCATCATTGACATATTGAACCGCGATCTTGCCGTTCGGTTTCGCCTTCAGAAGGTACCTGCCGAACACCGCACCTTGGGCGACGTAAGAGGGGTAAAAAGGAACGATCCAGGGAAAATTCTTTGGATCATTGAATCGCAACGCTCCGGACGTGAGGAACAGACTTGGTACGCCCTTTGAATTGAGATATTTGGACACTGCGGCATTCGGCGGCGTTCCCAAAAATCCGGCGATGGCAAACACCTCATCGGCTTCGACAAGCCTGCGGGTCTGCTCAACCGCCTTCGGCGGACTGAATGCATTATCGAGCGAGATAAGATTGATCTTGCGGCCGTTGATCCCGCCGCGGTCGTTGACCATTTCGAAATAGGCGGACTGGGCCTGGCCATAAACCCCGTAGGCCGACGCCGGTCCGCTGTAAGGCGAGGTTGTGCCAAGTTTGATCTCGGTGTCGGTGACGCCGACATCATAATTTTTCGCGGCATGAGCCGTTCTCGAGCGGCCCGGGATCAGCGATGCCGCACCAAGCCCGGCAAGGACGGAACGACGCGTGATTGTGCTCATGGTGACCTCCTCCGAAGTGTTGTCTCGTTTAAGGCAATGTGTGCCACGACACGCAGCGTGGTCCTGCCGGAGATGTGCGCTCACTCCAGACATATCGTGGCTTCGGCACGCACCGACGGAAGCAGGACACTGTCGAGGCCCTGAAACTCGGCTTCCGAGAGATCGATGGAAGCTGAATATGTCAGAGGATCGGTGTGACCGCTCAGCACGTCCGGATACCGCCATTCCGCGGCAGCCACGGTTTGGGTCCCGCTTCGTAACTCGACCACCAGCGGCTGCGGCCGGCTCGAGCCATGTCCGCTCTGATAGCCGTCTCCGATGCAATAGATCTCAAGCTGGAATGCCCGGGGACCGAGGCGCTGGATTGCAATCTCGATATCGAGCAGGCCGAAGGTGGCGTCCCCCTTCACCCCGTCCTGATAGAAATAGACGAAGGGTATGCGGCCATACTTGCTTTCACCTCTCGCCAGATCCGTCGGCACCTGGGCATCGCTGCGGCCCGGCGTCCGCGGCGGGATCGGACCCAACAGGCACATTTGCGGCTGGGAGCGGCACTCAACCAAGAGCCTGATCTCCCTGCCGGCGCGGCGATCCCCCGGTCGCGAGTTTGGCTACGTCGCGCGCACCGCCGAGAAAGTTGAGCGCGTTGGCAGCCAAAACCGCGTCGCTGCCGAGCGCGCTTTTCGCAAACTCTCCCGGTCGCTTTTGTCTGATCGTGAAGGGATAGTCGGAGCCGACCACGATATGATCGATGCCGACCGCGTCACGCAAAAATTGCAGCGATGCCGGATCGTAGAGGATGCTGTCGTACCAGAACCGCCGCGCGGCCTTCGAAGGCAGCTCTTTCATCCGGCCCTGCAAGCCGATCGACCATCCAAAATCCATTCGCGGCAGGATCCACGACAGCGCTCCGCCGCCGTGGCTGAGCAATATCTTCAGCCGCGGAAAGCGATCGGTGACCCCTGCGGAAAGCAGCGACACCGCGGCGAGCGCCGTTTCCAGCGGAAATGCCGCCGTCGCCGCCAGCTCCGGCCCGGCTCCGATGCGCTCCAGGCCAGCCGGATGAAGTGGATGAATGAAAATGCAGAGGTCGAGATTCTCGGCAGCCGCATAAAGCGGCGCCAGCGTCTCGCTCCCCAGCGCGACGCCGTTGATATGGGTTCCGATCTCGATACCGGCGAATCCCAGCGCCTTGACCTGTTCCAGCTGCCGCAGCGCGCGGGGAACGTCCTGGGCGCAGACCATACCGATGCCGGCGAAATGCCGCGGCGCCGTGGAGATCATGGCGGCAGTCTGCTCGTTGATGATTTCGGCGAGATATTCCGCATCACGCGCGGGCAGCCAATGCGACAACAGTTCCGGCATCGGCGACAGCACCTGCATGTCGGTGCCGTCCTCGGCCATATCGAGCAGGCGCTGCTCCACATCCCAAGAACGCGCGTCGATCTTGCGGAACACCTTGCCGCCGATCATCACCGCGGCGTTGCCGTCGGCGGCCAGCTCTACACTGGGCCACAACCGGTCGCGCGCCGGATCGGCAGAAAGCCGCGAAGGCACGACATGGGTGTGAATATCGATCACAGCGCCCAACTGCGTTCTCCCCTGGTGCTCTTGGCGAGCCTGTTTGGCGTGATCCGGACTACCCTCCGCGGGGCGGTGATCCGCACATTTTACTTTACAAACAGGATTGATTGTTTCTAACTTGCTGTCAAGGCGTCATTCGAGCGCCGCCGAAGCAAAGGCCGGAAAGCAGCTCAGCCTGCTTCCAGGGAGCGAACGCGATGGACCTGTCGAAAACACGCGTCGTTATCGTTGGTGCCGGCCAGGCCGGCGCCCGCGCGGCAGAGGCGTTGCGTGCGGCCGGGCATTGTGGGCCAATTACCTTGATCGGTGAGGAAGAGCACCTTCCTTACGAGCGCCCCCAACTCTCCAAGTCGATCTTGATCGACACGGAACCCAATCCGGCATTCATCCGGACGTCGAAAGCCTGGACCGATCTCGACATTTCACTTTCGACATCTTCCCGCGTCGTGGCCGCCGAGATCGACAAGCGTCGGATCGGGTTGGCCGACGGCCGCGAGTTCGCATTCGACCAGTTGCTGCTCGCCACAGGCACACAGGCGCGGCGGTTACGCGAGCTGGAAACCGCCACCCTGCCCGTTCGCTATCTGCGCTGCATGAACGATGCGCTGGCGCTCCGCCAGGCGCTGGAGCCGGGCAAAACCGTCGTTCTCGTCGGCGGCGGGGTGATAGGCCTCGAAGTAGCTTCCGCCGCGATCGCGCGCGGATGCGAGGTCACTGTTCTGGAAAAAGCCGACACGCTGCTTCCCCAGATCGGGTCCCCGGCCCTGAGCCGATACGTCGAACGGCTTCACACCTCCAGGGGCGTGAAGGTCGTATGCGCCGCGGCGATCAAACGAGCGACCTCCGGCGGTCTGGAACTCGACGACGGAAGGTTGCTGCCCGCCGATATGGTTCTGGTCGGCGTCGGCGTCGAGCCATCGGCGGAGCTCGCGCGGCAGCTGGGTCTGCAAATCGGTCAGGGCGTCAAGGTGACGCCAAGCGGCGCCACGCCGGTTGACGGCATCTATGCCGCCGGCGACGTGGCCGAACAATGGAGCCGCTGCCATGACCGCTGGATGCGCGTCGAAAACTGGGCCAACGCACAAAATCAGGCGATTGCCACCGCAAAAAACATGGCCGGCGCGCAAGCCCCGTACGACGCGCCGCCCTGGTTCTGGTCCGATCAGTACGACGCCAACATCCAGATCGTCGGGCATCCGGGCGGCGGAGAAGAAATCGTCAGGGGCGACGTCGTCAATGGCCCTTTCACGACCATCAGCCTGCGCGATGGCGAAGTCATCGGAGGCGTCACCGTGAATTCAGCGCGTGACATGGCGGTGCTGCGCCGACTGGTCTCATCGCGCAAAGCCGTTCGAAAAGCCGATCTGGAAAATCCAGCGTTTGAACTGAAGCGCATCGCTCGCCTGACAGGAGGAAACCTCATGAACACCGAAACTCAGCCGGCCCTGCTCGTGGACCCGGCGCAACGCATTTTCAAAGTCGCCCGTCGCAATTTCGTTGATCCCCAGATTTTCGAGGCCGAGAAGGAGCAAATCTTCGACCGGTCGTGGCTCTACCTCGGGCATTCCTCGGAATTGCCGAAGCCCGGAGATTACATCACCCGGATCGTTGCCGGTCGAGGTATTCTCTTCACCCGTGACAGCAAGGGGCAGCTTCGCGCCCTGCTGAACACCTGCCCGCATCGAGGCGCCCAGGTCTGCCGTGAGCGCAAAGGCAACGCCAAATCGTTCCAATGTTTCTATCACGGGTGGGTGTTCGGCTCGGATGGCAAGCTGCGAAGCCAGCCCGGCGAAGAATCTTATCCCGAAGGATTCAAGAGCCGCGACACCTCGAACATGCAGGCCGTGCCTCGCTTCGAGACCTATCGCGACTTCAACTTCATTTCGTTCGACAGCAATATTGTCCCGCTTGTCGACTATCTCGCCGGCGCCAGGGAATATCTCGACGTTATCTGCGACCAGACCGACGCCGGGATGTCGATCGTGGCGGGCAGTCAGGAATATTCAATCCGGGCCAACTGGAAGCTGCTCACCGAGAACAGCATCGACGGCTATCACGCGCTCACTACCCACGCGACCTATTTCGACATTCTGATGAGTTCGACCGATAACCTGTCCGCCGGCACGGGAGGCGGTTTTGGCTACGATCTTGGCAACGGGCATGCGGTTCTGGAATATGCCGCTCCCTGGGGCCGGCCGGTCGCGCAATGGATCCCCGGATGGGGCGAGGCTGGCAAAATCGAGATCAACCGAATTTACGACAACTTGCTTGCCCGGCACGGCAAGGAGCGCGCCGACCGGATTGCGCTGAAGAATCGCAATCTCTTCATTTTCCCGAACCTTGTCGTCAACGACATCATGGCATTGACGGTCCGCACTTATTTCCCGACCGCCCCGGATTACATGGTCATCAATGCCTGGGCATTGGCACCTAACGACGAAACGGGATGGGCCCGAAAGTATCGTCTCAACAACTTTCTCGAGTTCCTTGGCCCCGGCGGATTTGCGTCGCCCGACGACGCCGAAGCGCTTGAACATTGCCAGCGCGGATTCAAGAATTCCAGGGAAGCCATGTGGAACGACATCTCGAAAGGCATGGGCAAGGACAATCCCTCGCACAATGACGAGCTGCAAATGCGCGCATTCTGGACCCAGTGGAACAGGCAAATGTTTCCAGCCCCGATCTCGAGCATCAAAGGCGTCGCGGCCTGAAGGAGGATGACATGCATTCGGTAAACCGATCCGACGTTGAGGATTTCCTGTTCAACGAGGCTGACCTGCTCGACCAGTGGCGGTTGCCGGAATGGCTGACGCTGTTCACCGACGATGCCAAATATGAAGTGCCCTGCACCGACCTGCCGCCCGACGCCTCGCCGGACACCAACCTTTTCTATATTGCGGATGACCGCACCCGGCTCGGCGAGCGGGTCAAGCGACTGATGAAGCGAACGGCGCATGCGGAGTTTCCGCATTCCAAGACCAGCCGGATCGTGGGCAATGTCCGGATCAGGGAAAGAAAGGATGATGAGATCCAGGTGAGTTGCGTGTTCCAGACACTGCGAACCAAGGACGGCACCACCGATCTCTATTTTGGAACCAGCAACTATCGATTGGTCACCAGCGGCGACGATTTTCGAATCCGGGAGAAGCGGTGCCTTCTCGCCAGCGACGGCCTACGCCCGAGCGGTCGAATCAGCATCGTGCTCTGAGGTGGGACCGGACCAGATGAATTCTCGTTTTGCCGGACAGGTCGTCGTTGTCACGGGAGCGGCGAGCGGCATCGGCGCCGTCATCGCCCGACATTTCGCCGACACCGGCGCACGCCTTGTGCTGTCGGACCTCGACGAGACCGGTCTTGGACACGTCGCCGACGGCATCGCCGCAACCGGACGCGAGCGGCCGACGGTGAAGGCCGGCGACCTGTCGCGCGAGGAAATTGCCGGCAGCGTCATCAAGTCCGCGGTCGAGACGTTCGGAACCCTGGATGTGCTTGTCAACAACGCCGGCGGCGGCATTATCAAGCCGTTCCTGGATCATACCCCCGACACCCTGCGCACCACGATCGATCGCAATTTGTGGACCACGCTGTGGTGCACCTGGTACGCCGTTCCCATCATGAAAGCGAAGGGCTACGGTCGTATCGTCAATATCGGCGCCGACTCGGTACGCAACGGGCTATGGGATCACGCGGCCTACAACGCCGCCAAGGGCGGCGTGCACGCGATGGCGACGGGACTCGCCCGGGAATTCGCCAAGGACGGAATCACCGTCAACGTCGTGGCGCCGTGCATCGTCAACACTCCCCAGGTGCAGCAGGCCAACCTCAAGGCGCCACGGTCGATGCAGCGGTTCATCGACGTGGTGCCGATGGGACGCGCCGGCGAGATGGATGAAGTCGCATCCATGGTCTGTTATCTGGCCTCCAGGGAAGCTTCGTTCGTGACCGGACAGGTCATCAGTGTCAACGGCGGAAGCACGATGTTATGATGGAGACGATGGTTCAAGATATCCGGATCGGGTCTGTGGCTGACTTTCCCGAGGGCGAGATTCGGCTCGCGACTCTGCCTGACGGCACCAACCTCGCCATTTATAACGTTGAAGGCACGCTCTATGCGACCTCGGATCTCTGCACCCACGGCGAGGCCTCGCTATCCGAAGAAGGCATGCTGACGGGAAATATCGTTGAGTGCCCCTGGCATTTCGGCACCTTCGACGTGACCAGCGGCAAGCCGACCGGGATGCCGTGTACCGTTCCCTTGAGGACCTACATCGTCAAATTGGTGGAAGATTCCGTCTATGTCGAGAATTGATAAGTCGAAGACCGATCGCTCGCCATCGGCGATACCTACTCGCGGGGCACCCAATCCCAGGCAGAAGCTGCGCTCGCGGCGCGACAGTTCCGCGGCGCCCACATTTGCCCCGCGGCGCACGCAGGCGGAGCGAAGCGAGACCACCCGACGGCAGCTCCTGGAGGCCGCTGTAACGCTTATTCGCAATAATGGATTTGGCGGCCTGCGCACGATCGAGGTCGCCGATCTTGCCGGGGTCTCCCGCGGCGCGCTGCTCCATCATTTCCCAAGCAAGCATGCGCTTGTGGTTGCGGTCCTGACTTACGTCAATGAAGTCACCTTTACCAAGAGTATGCGGCGCGCGCACTCGGCCCGAAGCAGCGGCGATCCGATCGAAGGAATTATTCAGGACGCGCAGGATTTCTTTTTCGGCGACTACTTCTTTATCGAACTTGCCATCGCGATGAGCGACGCGCAGCGGCTCAGGCACGAAACGCGGCAGTCCACCCGGCAAACCCGGTTTTCCATCGAGGCGGCATGGCTCGATACGCTGGTGTCATCCGGAATTCCGCAGCAACTCGCCAGCGACGTTCTCGCATTGACCTTGAGTGTGGTTCGCGGCTTTTCCGTGAGAATGCTGATCGAAAAGGATCCCGAGCGGTTCGCTCGCCTGCTCGGCGTGTGGCGCAACATCGTCCGGCAGCATATCGCGGCTTCGCTCCCCAGGAAATCCAAGAAAGCGGGCATGAAACCATGAATATGGCTGCAACATTGCCGCGCACTCCGCTGATCCAGCTTTGTTATGTCCGGCTTGCGGTACGGCAGCCGCAGCCGGCGGCCGCGTTTGCGGCCGACGTACTCGGCCTGCAGCCGGTGCCTGACAAGCAGGCGCTACTGTTTCGGTCCGACGATCGCTATCACACGCTTTGCCTTGCCACCGATACGACGACTTCATCTGTTGGTATCGAGATCGCCGATCAGGCAGCCCTCGATCGGGTGGCAGTAGGCCTGAAGCAAGACGGTTTTGCATCGCGCGAAGCGACCGCCGAGGAGTGCGCGCGGCGGTTTGTCCGCAGCGCACTGATTGTCGCCGATGCCACCGGCAATGAAATCGATCTCGTGTTGCGGCCGGCCAAGAGCGGGCGGCGCTATTTTCCAGGCCGCGACGCCGGGGTCACCGGTTTGCAAAGCGTCGGACTGCGCAGCCGCGCCCTGAAGGATGACTTGCGGCTGTGGACCACGATACTCGGCGCACGGGTCAGCGATTGGGCGGGCGATATCACCTACCTTCGATTCGACCATAAGCATCACCGCGTCGCGCTCTATCCCTCGGACCGGACCGGAATGGTCTATGTGAGTTACGGCGTCGAGAGCCTGGATGCCATCATGCAGAGCAACTATTTCGCTCAGGAGCGCCAGATCAAAATCGTGCACGGCCCGGGGCGCGAGCCGGCCTCCGGCCAGATCTTTCTGAGGTTCGAGGGTCCGGAGGGACACGTCTTTTCCTACGCCTATGGCCTGAGCGACATCGCGCCCGGCCACCATCCCCGGCAATTCTCGGCGCACCCCTCCTCGCTGTGCGAATGGGGCAGTGAATGCCAGGACGTTCCCGAGCTGCAACTGGCAAGCGGCCGATGATCGTCGGCAAAGACCGGAGAGTAGCATGATTGAACTGAAGGACCTGTCCTACGTGCGGCTCGGCGCCTCCGACCTCGAAGACGCGGAAAGCTTCGCCACCAAAAGCCTTGGCCTGCAGATCGGCGAACAGACGGCAAAGTCGCTTTATCTGCGGTCGGACGACCGGGCCCATACGCTGTGCTATTTCGAAGGCGATCCCAGCGATCAAACCGTGGGATTTGAGGTCGAGGACGAGGGTAAACTTACCGCTGCGGCGACGACGCTCGACGCATTGGGACATCCCGTGCATATCGGCAACGCCACCGAATGTTCGCTTCGCAAGGTCAGGGCATTCATCGGCTTCAAGGACCCGACCGGCAACCAGATCGAGCTGGTGGTTCGCCCGGAGCGAAGCGGCAAGCGCTATTTCGCAGCCCGCGATGCCGGCATCACCGGCTTCAGCCATGTCGGCCTGTTCACCACCGACCCTGCGCGAGACGAGCGGTTCTGGACCCAGGTCTGCAATGCCCGGGTCAGCGACCGGATCGGAGACATCGCGTTGATGCGGGTGAACGCCATCCATCACACCGTGGCCCTGGCGCCCGGCCGCGGTCCCGGCATTCATCACGTCAACCACCAGGTTGAGAGCAATGACGACGTGCTGCGGTCCTACTACCACTTGTCAGGACAACGCGTTCCGATCGTGTTTGGCCCTGGCCGGCATCCGACATCGGGAGCCCGTTTTCTTTATTTCCAGGGCCCGGATCGAATGGTGTTCGAATATTCGGTCGGCGTCGATGAAATCGAGGATGAGGACACCCATCGGCCGCGACAATTCGGCTTTGAACCGTCAAGCCTCTGCATGTGGGGATCAAAGTCCGTCTGGCAGCGCTGACCGGAGCGCGCGGTTCAGTCGGGGGGCGAAGCCTAAGCGTCCTCATCCGCAGGCCTGCGGATATTGACATTGCCGGCGCATCGTTTTCACTGGTCGATTGGATCGACCCGCTTGCGGTCGGCGGCCAGCCAGCACCCGGCGAATAGAAGCGAATAACGAACAACAAGACCACTGCCAGACCTTCCAAGCCCCGCCAAAACGGTCCAATGGAGCAAGATGATGACGCTGATGCAGGTCGGGTTGGACGACAAATACCGGCTCGAGGCCAAGCGAATCTATCTTTCCGGAATCCAGGCGCTGGTACGGCTGCCGATGCTGCAGCGCGAACGCGATCGTCTGCAGAATCTCAACACCGCCGGTTTCATTTCCGGCTATCGCGGCTCGCCGCTCGGCATGTACGACAACGCGTTGTGGCGCGCCAAGTCGTTTTTGCAATCGCAGGACATCGCCTTCGTCCCGGGGCTGAATGAAGACCTCGCGGCAACCGCAGTGTGGGGCAGCCAGCAGGTCGGGATGTTTCCGGGCGCCAAGGTCGATGGCGTGTTCGGGATCTGGTACGGCAAGGGACCCGGCGTGGACCGTTCGGTCGACGCGCTGAAGCATGCCAATTCGGCCGGTACGTCGCGGCATGGCGGCGTGCTGGCGCTCGCCGGCGACGATCATGGCTGCCAGTCCTCCACTCTGGCGCATCAGAGCGAACAGGTGTTTGCGGCGGCATTGATGCCGATTCTCAACCCGGCGACGCTGCAGGATTATCTCGATCTCGGCCTTTACGGCTTTGCGCTTTCGCGCTTCTCCGGCTGCTGGGTCGGCTTCAAGGCGATCTCGGAGACGGTCGAGAGCTCCGCTTCGATCTACAGCGATCCCTCACGCATCCAGGTGGTGCTGCCGTCCGACTTCGAAATGCCCGCCGGGCGGACTGCATATCCGATGGCCCGATCCGCCGCTCGAACAGGAGCGGCGTCTGCACGGCCCGAAAATGGCGGCGATAGCGGCATTTGCTCGCGCCAACCAACTCGATCGTGTCGTGCTCGACAGCAAACCGGCGCGGCTTGGCATCGTCGCTACCGGCAAGGCCTATCTGGATTTGCGGCAGGCGCTGGCCGACCTCGGGATTACCGAGCGCGACGCCCAGGAAATCGGCCTTCGCATCTACAAGGTGGCGCTGACCTGGCCGCTTGAAGAAAGCGGCGCAAAAAGTTTCGCCGAAGGCTTGCAGGACGTGCTGGTGGTCGAGGAAAAGCGCGGCTTCATCGAAGACCAGCTGGTGCGGATTCTCTACAACATGGATGCTGCGAGGCGTCCCTCCGTCGTCGGCAAACGCGACGAGCGCGGCGCAGTGCTGTTGCCGAGCGAAGGCGAACTCACGCCGACCATGGTCGCCGCAGCCCTCGTCTCGCGGCTGCGCCGGCTCGGTCACCAAAGCCCGGTGCTGGAACAAAGGCTGGCGCGGCTGGAGGCGTTCGAACATCCGGCAACTATGCGCCCACCGACGGCGCTGCAGCGGACGCCCTATTTCTGCTCCGGCTGCCCGCACAACACGTCGACCAAAGTGCCGGAAGGCAGCCGCGCGATGGCCGGCATCGGCTGTCACGGCATGGTGCTGTCGATTCCGAGCCGGCGCACCGCGACCATCTCGCATATGGGCGCGGAGGGCGTGAACTGGATCGGCCAGGCCCCTTTCACCAGCGAGCCTCACATCTTTCAGAATCTCGGGGACGGCACCTACACGCATTCCGGACTGCTCGCGCTGCGGGCCGCATCGGCCGCCGGCGTCAACATCACCTATAAAATTCTTTACAACGACGCGGTCGCCATGACCGGCGGCCAGCCCGCCGAGGGCGGGTTGACCGTCTCGCAAATTGCCCATCAGGTGTGGGCTGAAGGCGCCAAGCGCCTCGCGATCGTTTCCGACGATCCCGGCAAATACCCGAAGCGCGATTATTTTCCGCAAGGCGCGACCGTTCACCATCGCCGCGAGCTGGACCGGGTCCAGCGCGAATTGCGGGAGATCAAGGGCCTCTCCGTTCTGATCTACGACCAGACCTGCGCCGCCGAGAAGCGCCGGCGCCGAAAGCGCGGGCTGTATCCGGATCCGCCGAAGCGCGTCTTCATCAACGACCTCGTCTGCGAAGGCTGCGGCGACTGCTCGCAGGTATCGAACTGCGTCTCGGTGCAGCCGCTCGAAACCGAATTCGGCCGCAAGCGCCAGATCGACCAGTCCAACTGCAACAAGGACTATTCCTGCGTCGAAGGATTTTGCCCGAGCTTTGTCACGGTCCACGGCGGCACGCTGAAGAAAGCCGAAACCTCGACGGTCGATTCCGGCCAGTTGTTCGCCGACCTTCCATTGCCGGACAGGCGCGAACTGGATGCGTCCTATAACATCCTCGTCACCGGCATCGGCGGCACCGGCGTCATCACCATCGGCGCCCTCCTCGGCATGGCAGCCCATCTCGACGGCCGAGGCTGCTCGGCACTCGACTTCACCGGCCTGTCGCAGAAAAATGGCGCGGTGATGAGCCATGTCCGGATCGCGCCTGCTCCGGAAGATATCGCAACCGTCCGCATCGCTTGCGGCGGTGCCGATCTCATTCTCGGTTGCGACATCGTGGTCTCCGCCAATGCGACGGCGTTGAGCCGGGTCGAACGCGGCGCGACGCGAGCCATCGTCAACGCCGACCTGCAGCCGACCGCCAGCTTCGTGATGAATCCCGATATCGATTTCGAGATGAATGCGATGCAGGGCGCGCTTCGCGACGCCATCGGCGACAACAATCTCGACATCATCGACGCGACCGGTATCGCATCGGCCTTGATGGGCGACAGCATCGCGACCAATCCGTTCATGCTCGGCTTTGCGTTCCAGAAGGGCGCCATTCCGCTTTCGCTGGAAGCCATTTTGCGGGCCATCGAGATCAACGGCGCCGCGATCGAAATGAACAAGCAGGCCTTTACCTGGGGCCGGCTCGCCGCGCACGATTTCGCGCGGGTTCGCAGCGTCATCCAGTTCCGCACCCGCGCCGCGACGACGACCCGGACGCTCGATGAATCGATTGCCTATCGGGCAAAATTCCTGAGCGAATATCAGAACCAGTCCTATGCCGACCGCTATCTCTCCGTTGTAGCGAGGGTTCGCGATGCCGAAGCGCAGGCATCGCCGGCTTCCAGCGAACTCACCGAAGCGGTGGCAAAGAACCTGTTCAAGCTGATGGCTTACAAGGACGAATACGAGGTGGCACGGCTTTATACGGACGGTACTTTTGCAAAGAAGCTGGGTGAAAAATTCGAAGGCGACGTCCGCCTCAAATTCCATCTCGCCGCGCCGCTGCTCGCACGCCGCGACAAGGTGACGGGCCATCTGCAGAAGAAGGAGTATGGCGGCTGGATGATCCACGCATTTCGGCTGCTGGCGCGGTTCAAATTCCTGCGCGGCACGGCGCTCGATCCTTTCGGCTATACGGCGGAGCGCAAGGCCGAGCGCAAGCTGATCGCCGATTACCTGGCGATGATCGACCACCGCATCGCAACGCTGAAAGCCGAACAGATCCCGATCCTCGCCCGGCTCGCCCGGCTTCCGGAAATGATCCGTGGCTATGGCCACATCAAGGAGCAGAGCATCGGCAAAGCCCTTGCAGAGAAAGCCCGGTTAGAGGCGGATCTCGAAAACAACCGCTTCGCGGTTGCGGCAGAATAGTCCCACGACAAACGCTTCGCGCACGCACGTTCGTTTTGACCTGTCAAGCCTCAGCGTGCCGGACCATTCGCTGCGGCACGCTCCTCACCGGTAGGCAGGACTTCCCCTCACCCGTTCTCGAGTTCTTTGAACGCCTCGCGCGCAATGCGGAAGCTGTCGATGCCGGCGGGAACGCCGCAATAAACCGCGACCTGAAGGAAGATCTCCTTGATCTCATCCTTGGTGAGGCCATTTTTCAGGGCCGCCTTGACGTGCAGCTTCAATTCGTGCGGCCGATTGAGCGCGGCGATCATCGACAGATTGACGATGCTGCGAGTGCGTCGGTCGACGCCGGGGCGGGTCCATAGCGCACCCCAGCAATACGCTGTCGACCATTCGGCCATGGTGCGCGTGAATTCATCCGCGCCCGCGATCGACTTGTTGACGTAATCCTCGCCGAGGACTTCCTTGCGGACCTTGAGGCCTTTTTCAAACAGGCTTTCTTCGGTCATGACGTCTCCTTCTCTCGTGTTTGGGTTGTCTGTTTTCATCCGCGCTCGAAGCTGGCAGCACCAATCAGCCAGGTAGTGCCGGACGCGCGCCGCTCTCACCGCCTGGAGAAATCAGACTAAGGACGATCCGATAAAAATCGACCGATATCCTATTTCCTGGCGGTGCCCCTGATATCGCTCTCTTGAGGTGAAGTGGCGCTTCCGCGAACTGCGACAGCGATCTGCGTTCCCCCTTGGGCCACGCTGGACCCTTCCGACAAAGAATGGATAGAGCTTCGATATTTCAAACGCTTATCCTGCCTGCTTCAACTGCCGAATGAGCGACAGCCAGAATAGCCTGGAGGCCTATCCAGAAAGCTTCTCAGGACGGAAAATCGGCGGCCTTGATCTGTATTCTGTCGGCATGAAGCGACCAGTCGCGAAGCGCCTGGGTTTCGCAGAACTTTTTCTTGGCCAATTCCGCGGCGTGGCCCTCGTTTGAAGCGTCAACTTCCACGGTGCTCTGGCAGATTTCGGTCTCCCGGCCGTTCTCGCCCAGCACGTCCTTCATGAATCGAACGACAAATCGTGACATGAAACCTCCTCCGGCGTCCGTACGCCAAAATCGACCCATATAATCTTATATCGGGCAGACCGTTTTGACAGGGATCAAAGCTGCCTATTGCAGCCTGATATCGGCGGCCTTGATCACGCCACCCCACCGTTCAACCTCCTGGCGCATGTAGTTCGCTGCTTTCTCCGCGGACCCGCCAAACGTCTCCGCCGACAGTTTTTTCAGGCGGTCCTGCAACTCGGGCTGGCGCAGGGCTTCGTTCACGTCGGCATTGATTTTGTCGGTAATGGTTTTGGGCGTATTCGGCGGCGCGACGATCGCGTACCAGGCAACCGCCTCAAAACCCGGCAGCATCTCGGCAATCGTGGGCACATCGGGAAGCGACGGCAGGCGCTGGCCCGAGGCCACCGCGAGCAGCCTGAGATTGCCGGCCTCGACGAGCGGCAAGGATACACCGAGATTGTCGAACATCAGATCGACGTCGCCGGCGAGCAGGCCCTGTAGCGCCGGTGCCGACCCCCGATAGGGGATGGAACGCAGCTTCACCTTGGCCATCACCTGGAACAGTTCGGCGGTGAGATGAGAGGTCGTGCCGTTGCCTTGCGTGGCGGCCGTCATCTTGTCGGGGTTCTTCTGCAGGTATTCGACGAGCTCCGACATGCTCGAGGCCTTCAGGCTCTTCGGATTGACGATCAGCGCGTTTGGCACATGTGCCATCACGATGATCGGCTCGAATTTGGCGGGATCGAACCCCAGGTTCGGATAGAGATTTTGGTTGATCACCAAGGGCGGCGGCGGTGACGACAGCAACGTGTAACCGTCGGGAGCCGAATGATAGACGGCCTCCGCGCCGATATTTCCCCCGGCACCGGTGCGGTTTTCGATCACGACCGGCTGGCCCCACTTTGCGCGAGAGCCAGTCTCCGACCAGTCGCGGAATGGCGTCAGCGGTGCCGCCGGCCGCAAAGGGCACGATGATTTTGACCGGCCGATCCGGATAGTCTTGCGCGCGCGCCGATAAGGCCGGGCACACGGACAGTGCGACGAGCAGCGCCAGCCCGGCCACACGCCGGCTGACAAGAATAAAGGGTGGGGTGTACGCGCTGCACATGTGATGCTTCCCAAATCTGTCGGCGGCTTCAACCGCGCTTGATGGCAAAATGCCTTGGTCTGTGGGAGGATACAATGCTGGCCGCCAATCCCTTCGCCCGTTCCATCTCCGTACTAAGGAGCCGATGATGACGCAGAGCCGTCCCCATGTCGCCATCGTCGGAGGCGGGATCGGGGGGTTGTTCGCGGCCAATGCGCTTATCGCCGAGGGAATCCCGGTGTCGGTCTATGAACAGGCCCCCAATATCGGCGAGGTCGGGGCCGGCGTGTTCCTGACCCCCAACAGCGTGCGCCATCTGCAGCGGATCGGACTGGAACCGGCGGTGGAGAAGTGGGGCGCCCGGGTCGGCCGCGACTCCCGCTACTTCCGCCACGACGGCGCGCCGATTGCGCCGGTGCAGGTGACGGATTCGTCGGGCTGGAATGCAACGTTCGGGATGCACCGCGCCGATCTCGTCGAGATGCTGGCCAAGGCACTGCCAACAGGCACGGTTCACACCGGACATCGCTGCACAGGCTTCGAGCAGGACGACAAGACGGCCCGGTTGTCGTTCGCCAACGGCGCCTCCATCGAGACCGAAATTGTCATCGCCGCGGACGGAATCCATTCCGAACTCCGGCCCTATGTTTTTGCTTCGTCGCAACCGGTGTTCTCGGGCTCGGTTGCCTATCGCGGGCTGGTGCGGCACGAGCGGGTGCCGGATTGGCCGACCGACCGCTGGCAGATGTGGCTCGGCAAGGGACGGCACTTCCTCGCCTTTCCGGTGCGCGCCGGCCAAATGATCAACTATGTCGGTTTCGTTCCGACCGACGAGGAGATGAAGGAATCATGGTCGGCGCCCGGCGATCCCGATGTCCTCCGGCAGGCCTTTGCGGGCTGGGATCCGTGCATCCATCAGTTGCTGAAAGAAGTCGAGGTGACGTTCCGGTGGGCGCTCTATGATCGCGAGCCGCTGCCGGTCTGGACCAAACAAAGGCTGAGCCTGCTCGGCGACGCCGCGCATCCAATGCTTCCGCATCTCGGTCAGGGCGCCAATCAATCGATCGAAGACGGCATGGCGCTGGCAACGATCCTGGCGCGCACCGATCGGACGACGTCGCCTCGGGCGCTGCTTGCCTACGAACAGCTCCGCCGCGAACGCGTGGCGCAGGTCCAGCGCGGCGCGCGCGAAAACGGCCTGCGCTACGACTCCGCCTATTCCGATCTGGGAGTCAGAGACGCCGAGATCACCGCCCACGCCGCCTTCCGCAAGCGGCTCTACGATCACGACGTGGTTCCGGATGCGCTAGCAGCGGTAGCCGCGCTGATGCCGCAGAAGACCGCTTAAGCGCCGGCAGCCGGGAGGCTCGCGGCCGCGATGGCGACGATCAGCGCGAGACGGCGTCCGATCCGGGACGGCGTCGCGCGCAGCATTGAACTCAAACGGCGCATATCGCCAATTCCTCGTGTCCTCGGCAAAACAGGGTTCGCCGAACAAAGTGCTGCAAGGAAAATGGTCTCGCCCCGGAGGCATGTCGAGGGCACCGCGAAAATAGCAACGGGTCTGTCGACCAAGCCCTGACTCACAGTGGATTTATTGCAGCCGCCGACCCGGCAGCGGCGGAAATTTTCTCCGCGGAAACTGGGCGCTGGCCGACCGATACTCTGATCGCAGCCGCTACCCCGGCGCGAACCCGAATGTGCGCTCGAAGCGCCTGGCGTAGTCGCCCCAGGCTTCGGGATTGACGATGCGCGGCGGCCGCTTGCCGTCGAGCGCGTCGAGCATCTGCTCGGCGGCGATCCGGCCCATGTTTTCCCGCGCTTCCTTTGTAACGCCGGCGGTATGCGGGCTCGCGAGCACATTGTCGAACTGCAGCAGCGGATGGTCCGGCGGCGGCGGCTCCTTGGCCCAGACGTCAAGGCCGGCGCCGGCAATACGCTTGTTGCGCAGCGCGTCGGCCAGTGCGGCCTCGTCATGGATAAAGCCCCTCGCCGTGGTGATGAAATAGGCATGCGGCTGCATGGCTGCGAATTCGCGCGCGCCGATCATGCCGCGGCTTTCTTTGGTCAGCGGACAGGAGATCGAGACGTAATCGGAGCGGCGCAGCAGATCCTCCAGCGCGACCTTTTCGCCGCCGCGCTCCGCCATCTCGGTTGCCGAGAGATAGGGATCGTAGGCCAAGACATTCATGCCGAGCAGGCCCCGGCAAAGTGCGGCGATGCGGCGGCCGACATTGCCGAGTCCGACGATGCCGATGGTCTTGCCCTGCACCTCCGTGCCCATCAGGTCGTTGCGGTTGACATTGGCCTGGCGCCGCAGCGCGCGGTCAGACTGGATGATGCGTTTCGACAGCGTCAGCATCATGCCCAGCGCGTGTTCGGCCACCGAATGCGCATTGCCGCCGGACTGATTGACCACCAGCACGCCTGCCGCCGTGCAGGCCTCGACATCGACGGGGTCATAGCCCGCGCCGTTGCTCGAGACGATCAACAGGTTCGGCGCCCGCCGCAGCAGGTCGGCATGAACGTGAAAGTGAGGCGCAAGCTCATCGCGCGCAGCCCCAATCTGATAGGCGTGCGCCGCGGCCAAAATCGGCGCCGACACTTCATCGGGGCTTTCATTCTCGAGCCGGTCGAGCCGCACGTCGGGCCGCGCCTTCAGGATGTCGGCATAGATCTCGTTCGCCAGGTACTTGACGTAGAACACGCGCTTGTTGTTGACGGCCATTGCTGATGCGACTCTCAGTTCGGGAAGCTATAGAGCTTTGCGGGATTGGCGACGAGGATGCGGCGCTGCGTCGCCGGGTCCGGCGTCCACAGCTGGAACAGCTCGAACAGATGGCCGGCGTCGGGCATCGCGTCCTCGACGCGGGGATGCGGCCAGTCGCCGCCCCACACCAGCCGTTCCGGGTTGGCGGCTACCAGCGCTTCATGAAACGGCCGCGCATCCGGATAATCGGGTGCCTCGCGGCTAATGCGATGCGCGCCCGACAGCTTGGCCCAGCACCAGCCCTCGCCGACCGCGCGCAACAGGCTCTGGAAACCTGCCGTTCCCGTGCCGGCGCGGGCATCGGTGCGGCCCATATGATCGATCACGACCGGCAGGCCCAGCGATTTCAAAACGGGAATCGTCTCCGGCAGATCCTTGACGTCGATCCAGAGCTGAAGATGCCATCCGAGTTCGGCCATGACCGGCGCCAGCGTCCGCGCGGCCGTCAGCGGTACCCCGCCGCGATAATGCAACTGCCCGTCGCGGAAGAAATGGTTGAAGCGCAATCCCCTGACGCCGAGACGATCCCATGCACGCAGTTCCGCCGCCGCGATCTCGGCGTCGGCTACCGCGACCCCGCGCAAACGGTCAGGTCGACGCGCTAGCGCATCAAGCATCGCTGAATTGTCGCGGCCGTGCGCACTGCCCTGGACCAGCACGCCGCGTGCAAATCCGATTGTATCGAGCATATCAAGATATTTTTCCAGCGGCGCGTCCGGCGGCGTATAGCTGCGATCGTCGGCATAGGGAAACCGCGCCGCGGGTCCGAACACATGAGCGTGGGTATCGCAGGCACCGGGCGGCGGCGGAACTTTCGGCCGGCTGACTTCGCGCGGCGGCAGGCAGGCGGGGATCATCTGACTTATTCGGCTTTGATGCCGGCGGCCTCGATGATCGGGCCCCATTTCCTGTAGTCGGCACGAATCTTTTCATCGAATTTCTGCGGCGAGCTGCCGATCGGCGAGGCGCCGAGCTTGGTCAGGCGATCCTTGACGGCCTCGGTGTTCAAGGCCGCGACGAAATCATGCGAGAGTTGCTCGACGAGGTCGCGCGACATGCCGGCCGGTCCGAGCAATCCCCACCACACCTCGGTGTCGTAGCCCGGTACGGTCTCGGCCATGCTGGGCACATTGGGCAGGAACGCCGCCCGTGACGCGGTCGTGACCGCGAGCGCCCGGAGCGTGCCGGCCTCGAGCTGTCCGACCGATTCCGGGCCGTTATTGAACGACATCGGGATTTGCCCGCCCAGGAGATCATTGATCGCGGGCGCGCCGCCTTTGTAGGGAATGGCATTGAGATCGACGTGAGCGAGATTCTTCAGAAGCTCGCCGGCAAGATGGGTCGAGGTTCCCGTCCCGGCATGGGCAAAGGACAGGCTTCCCGGCTTTGCGCGCGCCTGCGCGATCATATCGGCCAGCGTCTTGAACGGAGAATTGGCACGCACCAGCAGGATGTTGGGAGACGACGCCAACAGCGAAATCGGCGTGAAATCCTTGAACGTGTCGTAGGGAATTTTTGGATAGAGAAACGAATTGGTGGCGTGGCCGCTGGCGACGACGATCAGGGTATATCCATCCGGCGGCGACGCCACCAGCGCCTGCGATGCGACCACGCCGCCGGCGCCGGGCCGGTTTTCAACCACGACGGTCTGGCCCCATTGCCGGGACACCACATCGCCCAGCGTGCGGGCGAGGACGTCCACGCCGCCACCGGCGGCATAGGGCACGAAAATATGCACGGGCTTTGAGGGAAATGACGACTGCGCGGAGGCCGGCCCGCCCACTGCGAGCATCGCCGCTGCCACGGCAGCCGTCCGGAACCACCTCCGCATGACGCTTCTCCCGATCTTTTCGTTGCTTCTTTATCGCACGCCGGTCTGCCGGCGGCATCACCACCGGCTGCAGGTCACGGGTACGGTCGGGACATGTTGACAATCCCGGGGATCGCGTCAAGTTTCGGCACCGTAACAAGACCGCTGCGATCACGTCGCGAACCAAAAATCGTCGCGGGACAAGGGAGAATTCGATGGCGGCTGCCGAGGGACGAAGCTCGCCCCAAGCCGCTCGTGAGAAGCCTTCTCGGGAGAAGAGCTGGCACGAGGTGGTGCTGCAAACCCTCAAGCGCAACGACATCCGCCTTGTGCCCTACGTTCCCGACCGCGTCCTGACCACGCTGATCAAGAACATCCACGCCGATCCGTTCTTCACCTGCTTTCCGACCGCGCGCGAGGAAGAAGCCGTCGGCATCGTGTCCGGCGCGTGGATGGGCGGCATGAAGGGCGCGGTGCTGATGCAGACAGTCCGGCTTCGCGACGCTCGCCAACGTGCTGGCGTCGCTGGCGATCCCCTATCAGATTCCGCTGATCATGTTCGTGTCCGAACGCGGCACGCTCGGTGAATTCAATTACGGGCAGTCGCTGGTGTGCCGCACCATGCGCCCCGTCCTCGAACTCGCTGGCGATGGAGCACCACACCTGCACCCGGCTCGATGAATTCGAGTTCATCGTCGACCGCTCGATCAAGCAGGCCATCACCACGCAGGCGCCGGTGGCGCTGATCCTGT
Source organism: uncultured Alphaproteobacteria bacterium (assembly GCA_963778925.1). Lineage (GTDB taxonomy): Bacteria > Pseudomonadota > Alphaproteobacteria > Rhizobiales > Xanthobacteraceae > Bradyrhizobium. The sequence goes on from CAVZWE010000011.1 coordinate 136,481, forward strand.
CGCCGCTTCTGACCGGCGGCAAAGTGTTCGACAAGTGAGTGACGCCATGAACACGCAAGCCAGCGCCCCTGCCCGCAACACCAAGGTGATGAACCGGTTCGATCTCACCTCAAGGCTGGTTGCGAAGCTGAAGAACGAAGAGGCCGTGATCGGCGGCATCGGCAACACCAATTTCGATCTGTGGGCCGCCGGCCACCGGCCGCAGAACTTTTATATGCTCGGCAGCATGGGGCTCGCCTTCCCGATCGCGCTCGGCGTCGCGCTGGCGCAGCCGAAGCGCCGCGTGTTCGCGCTGGAGGGCGACGGCTCGCTGTTGATGCAGATGGGCTGCCTGTCGACGATTGCGACGCTCAAGCCGAACAATCTCACCATGGTGGTGATGGACAACGGCGTCTACCAGATCACCGGCGCGCAGCCGACACCGGCCGCGGCGGTATCGGATCTCGTGGCGGTCGCGATCGGCTGCGGTCTTTCCAACAGCGCCTGGGCGGCCGACGAACAAGACTTTGAACGTTTGGTCGATCAATCGTTGTCGGCTTCCGGACCGACGCTGATCGGGGTGCGCATCGACGACAAGCCGGGCGTCGGCGCCACCCGGCGCGATCCCGTGCAGATCAGGGAACGCTTTATGCTGGGCATGGGCGTGCGCGAGGCGTTGTAGCGTCGTTGCCGCTGATTTCGTCATTCCGGGGCGACGCACTGCGTCGAACCCGGAATCTGAGATTCCCGATGTGCAATTGCACATCTGAGGTCCACGCGAAGACGCGTGTCCCGGAATGACGGTTGTGGCTTATTACAGCAGCCCCGCGCCGCGCGCCCATTTGTACTTGGCGCCCAGCACTTCGACCGGCAATTCGGTCGAGTAGGCATAGGCCGGAATGCCGTTCTGGTAGAGATATTCGGCGGCCTCCTCGACCTCGACGTCGCCCGCGAGCGAGGCGACGATGGGCTTCACAAAGCCCTTGGCCTCCATCTCCTTCTTCACCTCGACCATATTGCGGGCAAACACCATCGGCGGGGTGACGATGGTGTGCCAGTAGCCGAGGATCAGGGAATGGATACGTTGATCCGACAGCCCGAGCTTGACGGTGTTGACATAGGTGATCGGCGGCTCGCCGCCGGTAATGTCGACCGGGTTGCCGGCGGCGCCGAACGGCGGGATGAACTTGCGGAACGCCGCGTCGAGGTCCGGCGGCATCGCCATCAGCGACAGACCGTTGTCGACCACCGAGTCCGACAACAGCACGCCCGAGCCGCCGGCGCCGGTGATGATCAGCACGTTCTCGCCCTTCGGCGTCGGCAGCACCGGGATGCCGCGCGCGAACTCGAGCAATTGCCTTAAGCTGCGGGCGCGGATCACGCCGGACTGCTTCAATACATCCTCGTAGATCTTGTCATTGCCGGCGAGCGCACCGGTGTGCGACGAAGCGGCCTTCGCACCGGCGGACGTGCGGCCCGCCTTGAGCACGATCACCGGCTTCTTCTTCGAAACCCGCTTGGCGGCTTCGGCGAAGGCGCGACCGTCTTTGAGGTCTTCGCAGTGCTGGGCGATCAGGTTAGTGTTCGGGTCCTGCTCGAAGAAGGCCAGCAGATCGTCCTCGTCGATATCGGACTTGTTGCCGAGGCCGACGATCGCGGAAACGCCCATCTTGGCCGAGCGCGAGAAGCCGATGATCGCCATGCCGATGCCGCCGGACTGCGACGACAGCGCCGCATGGCCCTTGACGTCGTAGGCCGTACAGAACGTGGCGCAAAGATTGGCGGGGGTATAGTAGAAGCCGTAGATGTTCGGCCCCATCAGGCGGACGTCGTACTTCTTGCCGATCTCGACGATTTCGGCCTGCAACTCGGGCGCACCGGCTTCGGCAAAGCCCGATGGAATGAGAACGGCGCCGGGAATCTTCTTCTCGCCGCACTCGACCAGCGCGCCGGCGACGAATTTTGCGGGAATCGCGAACACCGCGGTATCGATCACGCCGGGCACGTCCTTGACGCTCTTGTAGGCCTTGTAGCCCAGTATCTCGGCCGCCTTCGGGTGGATCGGATAGATCTCGCCCTTGTAGCCGCCGTTGATCAGATTCTTCATCACGGAGTTGCCGATCTTGCCGTCCTCGGCCGAGGCGCCGATCACGGCCACCGCCTTGGGCTGCATGATGCGGTTCATCGCGGTGACGATCTCCCCGATTGGACGCGGCGCCGGACGCGGCTTGTAGTCGAAGTCGACGACGATGCGTACGTCGGCGGCGATGGCGTCCTTCTTGGTGGCGAATACCGGGTTGAGATCGAGTTCGACGATCTCGGGGAAGTCGCTGACGAGCTGGGATACCTTGACGATGATGTCGGCAATCGCATCGCGGTTGGCCGGGTCGCCGCCGCGCACGCCCTTCAGCATGTCATGGGCCTGGATGCCGTCGAGCATCGAGAGCGCGTCCTGCTTGGTCGCCGGCGCCAGGCGGAAGGTGATGTCTTTCAGCACCTCGACCAGCACGCCGCCGAGGCCGAAGGCGACCAGCTTGCCGAACGAACCGTCGGTGATGGAGCCGACAATGACCTCGGTGCCGCCGAGCAGCATCTGCTGGACCTGGATGCCTTCGATCTTGGCGTCGGCTTTGTATTTCCTGGCATTCGCCAGAATGGTCGCGTAATTCTTTTCGACGTCGGCTGAAGTCTTCACGCCCACCATCACGCCGCCGGCTTCGGTCTTGTGAAGAATGTCCGGCGAGACGATCTTCATCACCACCGGAAAGCCCATGTCGGTCGCGATCTTGGCGGCTTCCGCTGCGGATTTGGCCACGCCCTCCTTCGGCACCGGAATGCCGTAGGCGTCGCACACCAGTTTGCCTTCCGGCGCCGTCAGGCTGGTGCGTTTGTCCGCCTTGACTGAACCGAGGATTTTGCGGACCGCATCTTTGGAATTCGACATTGGCTTCCTCCCTGGCGTCTGTTCTTCTTTGGTCGGCAACGCATGCGCGCATCAGGACCGTGATCGCCTGCGCACACTCGATCGCTGTTCCCGGTGACGGCAAACGCGGGCCCGCGTTCCCTGTGGCATTCTCTTCTTGTGGCCACTGACTGGCTTTGTTATGGCATTTGGTATGCCAGCGAGGAAGTTGTCAAGGCACCCGGCGATGCAGAAGTGCTGAAAACATGGGTAACTTGACATTCTGGCATTTGGTATGCCAAAAATCTGTTTGATATTCCTCTAATTAAAGACGTCCCCACGGAGGAGATCAGTCGTGCCCTTACCGAAACAACCCAAGGCGCCGTCCACCATGGCCGAGGCAGAAATTGCAATCGTCCGAATTGCTCCGGAGACCAGCTTCAAGAACAAGGCCTATGAGGCCTTGAAGGAAGCCATCCTCAAGATGGACATCTATGCGACGCCTGAACCCGTGATGCTCGACGAGCGCGCGCTGTCGGAGCGCCTTGGCGTCAGCCGCACCCCGATCCGCGAAGCCATTGCGATGCTGGAACAGGACGGCTTTGTGAAAACCGTGCCGCGCCGGGGCATTGTCGTGGTACGCCGCACCAAGAGCGAGATCGTCGACATGATCCGGGCCTGGGCCGCGCTCGAGAGCATGGCCGCCCGCCTGATCACGACCACCGCGCGCAAGAAGGACATTTCCGCATTGCGCGATTTCTTCAAGAATTTTGGCAAGGACCGCCTGCCGCAGGACCATGTCGAGGAATATTCCAAGGCCAACATCGCCTTCCACCAGGCGCTGATCTCGCTCAGCGAGTCGCCGGTTCTGGTCGACATGACCAACGATATCCTGCTGCACGTCCGCGGCTACCGGCAGCTCACCATCGGGCGCGTCGACCGCACCGCAACCTCGTTGCCCGAACATCTTGCGATCATCGAAGCGCTCGAAGAGCGCGACACCGAATTGGCTGAAAAGCGCGCGCGCGATCACACGCTCGGCCTTGCCGCTTATGTCGAGGCGCACGGCCAAGAGCTCTTTTGACCAACCGTAACCTTTCACTTCGGACAACGACTTGGAAGACGACGAGCTCGTCCGTATCAAGAAACGATCAGGGAGAAGCGGTATGTCCGCAATCGCGCAGAGCATCGATGCAAGAACTCCCGAAGCGCAGCAGGAGCTGACCGACGGCTTCAACCTCATCATCGATGCGCTGAAGCTCAACGGCCTCACCACGATCTACGGTGTGCCCGGCATCCCAATCACGGATTTCGGCCGCATGGCCCAGGCCGCCGGCATTCGCGTCATCTCGTTTCGACACGAGCAGAACGCCGGCAATGCGGCGTCGATCGCTGGATTCCTGACCAAGAAGCCCGGCGTTTGCCTCACGGTTTCGGCTCCGGGCTTCCTCAATGGCCTCACAGCGCTCGCCCATGCCACCACCAATTGCTTTCCCATGATTCTGATTTCTGGCTCATCCGAGCGCGAGGTCGTCGACCTGCAGCAGGGCGACTATGAGGAGATGGATCAACTCGCGATCGCCAAGCCGCTCTGCAAGGCTGCGTTCCGCGTGCTGCACGCAGCCGACATCGGCATCGGCCTTGCGCGCGCGATCCGCGCGGCCGTCTCCGGGCGTCCGGGCGGCGTCTATCTCGACTTGCCGGCCAAGCTTTTCGGTCAGGTGATGAACGCCGAGGCTGGAAAGAAGTCGCTCGTGAAGGTGATCGACGCGGCACCGGCTCAGATTCCGGCTCCGGAGGCGGTCAAGCGCGCGCTCGACGTGCTGAAGAACGCAAAACGCCCGCTGATCATCCTCGGCAAGGGCGCGGCCTACGCGCAGGCCGACGACGCCATTCGCGCGCTGGTCGAGAAAAGCGGCGTTCCCTTCCTGCCGATGAGCATGGCCAAGGGCCTGTTGCCCGACACCCATCCGCAATGCGCAGGCGCGGCACGTTCCACGGTACTGAAGGACGCCGACGTCGTGATGCTGATCGGCGCGCGCCTCAACTGGCTGCTGTCGCACGGCAAGGGCAAGACCTGGGGCGAGGCGCCGAAGAAATTCATCCAGATCGACATCGAACCCAAGGAGATGGACTCGAACGTCGAGATCGTCGCCCCCGTGGTCGGCGATATCGGTTCGTGCGTCGCGGCGCTGCTTGAGGGCATGGGCGCGAAGTGGGCGGTCGCGCCGTCCGACTGGACCGGCGCAGTCGCCAAGAAGCGCGAAGAGAACGTCGCCAAAATGGCGCCGCGGCTGATGAACAACAATTCGCCGATGGACTATCACGGCGCGCTCGGCGTGCTGCGCACCATCATCAAGGAGCGGCCGGACGCCATTCTGGTCAATGAAGGCGCCAATACACTCGACCTCGCGCGCGGCGTCATCGATATGTACCAGCCGCGCAAGCGCCTCGACGTCGGCACCTGGGGCGTCATGGGCATCGGCATGGGCTACGCCATCGCGGCGGCCATCGAGACCGGCAAGCCGGTGCTCGCCGTTGAAGGCGATTCGGCCTTCGGGTTCTCCGGCATGGAGGTCGAAACGATCTGCCGCTACAAGCTGCCGGTCTGCATCGTCATCTTCAACAATGATGGAATCTATCGCGGCACCGACGTCAATTCCGTCGGCTCGGACCCTGCGCCGACCGTGTTCGTCAAGGGCTCGCGCTACGACAGGATGATGGAGGCATTCGGAGGTGTCGGCGTCCATGCGACAACGCCCGACGAGCTGAAGCGCGCGGTGAATGCGGCGATGGACTCCGGCAAGCCGACCCTCATCAATGCGGCGATCGACCCGGCGGCGGGCTCCGAAAGCGGCCGCATCGGCAACCTCAACCCGCAAAGCGTCCTGAAAAAGAAGTGAACCGGCAACCCATCGGTGTCATTCCCCGCGCAAGCGGGGAATCCAGTAGCCACCGAACTATCGTGAGACGAAGGCTGTGCCCGACTGCATCGACGGTGACTACTGGATGCCCGTTTTCGCGGGCATGACGAGAGAGCAAATCCAAGGAGAGAACACATGACCAAGGCGCTCAAGGGCGTTCGCATTCTCGATTTCACCCACGTCCAGTCGGGACCGACCTGCACGCAATTGCTGGCGTGGTTCGGCGCCGACGTGATCAAGGTCGAGCGCCCCGGCGTCGGCGATATCACCCGCGGCCAGTTGCGGGATGTCCCGAATGTCGACAGTCTGTATTTCACCATGCTCAACCACAACAAGCGCTCGATCACGCTCGACACCAAGAATCCGAAGGGCAAGGAAGTCCTGACCGCGCTGATGAAGACCTGCGATGTGCTGGTGGAAAACTTCGGCCCCGGCGTGCTCGATCGCATGGGCTTTCCCTGGGAAAAGATACAGAGCATCAATCCGAAAATGATCGTGGCCTCGATCAAGGGTTTCGGCCCCGGCCCTTACGAAGACTGCAAGGTCTATGAGAACGTGGCGCAGTGCACCGGCGGTTCGGCTTCCACAACCGGCTTTCGCGACGGCCTGCCGCTGGTCACCGGCGCGCAGATCGGCGACAGCGGCACCGGACTGAATTTGGCGCTCGGTATCGTCACCGCGCTGTACCAGCGCACGGTCACCGGCAAGGGCCAGAAGGTCACCGCTTCCATGCAGGACGGCGTCCTCAATCTCGCGCGTGTAAAGCTGCGCGATCAGCAGCGCCTCGCCCACGGTCCGCTCACGGAATACAGCCAGTACGGTGAAGGGATTCCGTTCGGCGACGCCGTGCCGCGCGCCGGCAACGATTCCGGCGGCGGCCAGCCCGGCCGCATCCTGAAGTGCAAGGGCTGGGAGACCGATCCCAACGCTTACATCTATTTCATTACCCAGGCGGCGGTCTGGGAGAAGATCTGCGACGTCATCGGCGAGCCCGGCTGGAAGACCCATCCAGATTACGCCAAGCCGCCAGCCCGGCTGACCCGGCTGAACGAAATCTTCGCCCGCATCGAACAATGGACGATGACCAAGACAAAATTCGAGGCGATGGAGATTCTCAACAAGGACGACATCCCCTGCGGTCCGATCCTGTCGATGAAGGAGTTGATCGAGGATCAATCGTTGCGAGCCACCGGCACCGTGGTCGAGGTGGATCATCCGGAGCGCGGCAAATACTTCTCGGTCGGCAATCCGATCAAGCTGTCGGACAGCCCGTCCGAGGTGACGCGCTCCCCGCTGCTCGGCGAACATACCGACGAAATCCTGCGCCAGGTGCTCGGCTTCACCGATCACCAGGTGGCGGAGATCCACGATTCCGGCGCGCTCGATCCGCCGCGGAAGGTCGCCGCCGAATAGGCCATCGCATTTTCCAGCGCTTCAGAGGGCCGCCGAATTCCGGCGGCCCTTTTTGTTTGTTCCCGGTGCCCGGAACCGGCTATGTTGCGATGCAATAACGAAAATGCTGCCATGCAAACAAATGAGTTGTTCGTGGCATTTGGTATGCCTAGATTGCTTAAAGCGAACAACGCAGCGATCCGCTGCACCGCAATCAGGGGTCCAAAATGTCCAAAACTGCTTCTTTCGGCCTCGCGCCTTCGGCCACGTTTTTCGGCCGCTTGATGGCCACCATCGATGGCCTGCTGATGGCGAGCGCCCGTACCGCGCTCCGCAACGGCGACCTTCCCTATTTCGGTCTTTAAGTCCCTGAACGACGGTGTAGCGGAATCTCCGCCGTAGCCGAGCTTGAGCCCGCAAGCAAACCTCCCGACTTGACCCCGGATTTCCGGGGTCATTTTTTTGTTCGGTTGTCCAGAAGTCCCACCCACACGTTGACGTTCTGCGACAAATTGGGCAGGCATACGGACTTAAGGATAGCTTGCGCTCTGGCATATCACATACCAATATGACTATTCGGTAGCGCTCGCTTCAACAGAAGCGTGCCTTGGGAGAAACTATGACGGACACGGTTCACGGAACGGCTACCGGTAGGCCACGCGCGTAAGCGATGCCTATCGCTGGACGCAGTTGGCCGTCGGCGTCGCCGCCATGGTGATGATTGCCAACTATCAATATGGCTGGACATTCTTCGTCCCCGATATCGCGAAAAAATTCGGATGGGATCGCGCATCGATCCAGTGGGCTTTCACGCTGTTCGTGCTGTTCGAGACCTGGCTGGTGCCGATCGAAGGCTGGTTTGTCGACAAATACGGCCCACGCCTGGTGGTTCTCGCCGGCGGCGTCCTCTGCGCCATCGGGTGGGTGATCAACGCCTACGCGACAAGCGCTCAGCGGATACTATCTCGGCATGATCATCGCGGGCATCGGCGCTGGCGCCGTCTACGGCACCTGCGTCGGCAATGCGCTGAAGTGGTTTCCGGACAAGCGCGGCCTCGCCGCCGGCATTACCGCGGCGGGATTTCGGCGCGGGCTCGGCTCTCACGGTCGCGCCGATCCAGGCGATGATCAAGGATTCCGGTTTCCAATCGACGTTCCTCTACTTCGGCCTTGGACAGGGCCTGCTCATCGTCATCCTCGCATTCTTCCTGTTCGCGCCGAAGGCCGGGACAGGTGCCGGCCATGGTCAGAATGCCAACGTGCTCCAGACCCGTCGCAACTATCAGACCGACCGAGGTGATTCGTGAGCCCGATCTTCTGGTTGATGTACTTCATGTTCGTGATCGTCGGCGCCGGCGGCTTGATGGTCACCGCCAATCTGAAGCCGATCGCCGCGGATTGGAAGATCGATGGCATACCCGTTACTATCATGGCACTGACGATGACGACCGTGACATTCGCGGCGACCCTTGACCGCATCCTCAACGGTCTGACGCGACCCTTCTTCGGCTGGGTCTCCGACATGATCGGCCGCGAGAACACGATGTTCATCGCCTTCGGCTTTGAAGGCGTCGGTATCTGGGCGCTTTATATGCTGGGCCACGATCCCGTCTGGTTTGTGCTGCTCTCCGGGATCGTGTTCTTCGCCTGGGGCGAGATCTATTCTCTCTTCCCCTCGACCTGCACCGATACGTTCGGCGCGAAATTCGCCACCACCAATGCCGGACTGCTCTACACCGCAAAAGGCACCGCGTCCCTGCTGGTTCCTCTCGGCAACTACATGCAGCAATCTTCGGGAAGTTGGGACCGGGTGTTCCTGATTGCCGCCGGCGCGAATATTCTGGCGTCACTTCTGGCCATTGTCGTTCTCAAGCCGTGGCGCAAGTCTGTGGTCGCCAAATCCCAAGCGTCTTAATTCACACTGCACGATCTGCAGAGAAAGAACGCGCTCATCCCAAGTGGATGGGCGCGCTTTTTTTGCCGGGCGACCCTCCAATCTCTGGTATACTGACAACTTCCCGGCGGATTACCCCAAGCCGCGCTCCGCCGGATACTCCGCGACGCCGAGTGCCAAGAAGTGTGAGTATTACTGCTGTTCGCCAGCTCGGAATAAGACCCCGAATTGACAATTGGCATAATGTATACCAATCTATTGGAACCTAAAGGCGCCCAGTGACTCACTAAAGGGAGGTTGCGATGCAAGTCGGAGACATCCTGCGCAAGAAAACTGCCCGCGTTGCGACGGTTCGAATGAACGAGACTGTCGGCATCGCCGCCCAATTGATGCGCGCCAGCAATATCAGCGCGCTCGTGGTCAAGGATGTCGTCCGCACCGAGGGCAATACCGCGGTCGGCATGTTCACCGAGCGCGACGTTGTCCGCGCCATCGCCGAACACGGCGCGGCCGGCGTCAATCTCAAGGTGTCGCAATTGATTTCGGTGCAGCAACTGGTGTCCTGCACTTCCAGCGATACGCTCGAACATGTTCGCCACCTGATGAACCAGCACCACATCCGGCATCTGCCGGTGATCGACAATTACAGCCTGATCGGCGTCATCAGCATCCGCGACATCTCGGCCGCGTTCGATGACGAAGCGACCGCGGCGGCGCGATCGTCCTCCGCGGCCTGAGCTTGCTGTCGACCGCGAGCGCGCCGGCGCTGAGTCTCGCTCAGGACCGTCGGTGCGCGTCGAATTTCCGCGTGCCGGAAGGTAAAGGAAGAACTTCGCGATGGCGCGCCAGTAGACATTTGCCGGATCGGACGGCATCCTGACCTCGGGAAAAACACGAAAAACAGCGTGGGATCGCCCTCGCCAAGAAAACAATCAGGGGTCAGGAATGATAAAGACGCGATTCACCGAGCTGGTCGGGGTCGAACACCCGATCGTGCAGGGCGGGATGCAATGGGTCGGCCGCGCCGAACTGGTCGCGGCCGTTGCCAACGCCGGCGCGCTCGGCTTCATCACCGCGCTGACGCAGCCGACGCCGGAGGACCTGACACGCGAAATCGCGCGCTGCCGTGGCCTCACCGACAGGCCGTTCGGCGTCAACCTGACCATTCTGCCCTCGATCAAGCCGCCGCCTTATGCGGAGTATCGCCAGGCCATCATCGAAAGCGGCATCAAGATCGTCGAGACCGCCGGCAACAAGCCGCAGGAACACGTCACCGAGTTCAAGAAGCACGGCATCGTGGTCGTGCACAAATGCACCAGCGTCCGCCACGCGCTGTCGGCGGAGCGCATGGGGGTCGACGCAATCTCGATCGACGGTTTTGAATGCGCAGGCCATCCCGGCGAGGACGACACGCCGGGCCTGATCCTGATTCCGGTCGCCGCCGACAAGGTAAAAATTCCGATGATCGCCTCGGGCGGTTTTGGTGACGGCCGCGGCCTGGTCGCCGCATTGGCGCTGGGCGCCGAAGGCATCAACATGGGCACGCGCTTCATGTGCACCAAGGAAAGCCCGATCCATCAGCTGATCAAGGAAAAGATCGTCGCCAATGACGAGCGCGAGACCGAATTGATTTTCCGCACCATGCGCAACACCTCGCGCGTCGCCAAAAACGCGGTCTCGACCAAGGTCGTTGCCATGGAAAAGGAGGGTGCGACCTTCGAACAGGTCCGCGATCTCGTGGCCGGCGCCCGCGGCAAGATGGTCTACGCCACCGGCGATGCCGATGAAGGCATCTGGTCGGCCGGACAGGTGCAGGGATTGATCCACGACATTCCCTCCTGCGCCGAACTGGTATCGCGCATCATGCGCGAGGCGGAAGCGATCATTCAGAGCCGGCTCGAAGGCATGATGTCGGGCGGCCGCCGTCAGGCCGCGGAATAAGCGGCGTCCACTCAGCAACCGACAGAGAATGGTCCCATGAAAGCCTATGTCTACGGCGCCAACGGCGCCGCCATCGCCGACGTGGCAAAACCGGCGCCGAAGGGCACGCAGGTGCTGGTCAAAGTGCACGCCTGCGGCCTCAACCGCGCCGATCTCGGCATGACCAAGGGCCACGCCCATGGCAGCGCCGGCGGCGTCGGCGCCGTACTCGGGATGGAGTGGGCCGGCGAGGTCGCCGAAGTCGGGCCCGACGCCAGGGGCGTCAAGGCCGGCGACAAGGTGATGGGCTCGGGCACCGCGGCGTTCGCGGAATATACCCTGGCCGATTACGGCCGGCTGTTTCGCACGCCGTCGAACATGAATTTCGAGGAAGCGGCCACCCTGCCCGTCGCGCTCGCCACCATGCACAATGCAGTCGTGACCAATGGCGCGCTGCAGCCTGGCCAGACCGTCCTGATTCAGGGCGCGAGCTCTGGCGTCGGGCTGATGGCGCTGCAGATCGCAAAGCTCAAGGGCGCCAAGCTCGTCGTCGGCTCTTCAACCGATGCGACGCGCCGCGGACGCTTGAAGGAATTCGGCGCCGACCTCGCGGTGGATTCGTCCGATCCCGGCTGGGTCGACCAGGTCTTGAAAGCCACCGGCGGCGAAGGCGTCGACCTGATCGTCGATCAGGTTTCGGGCAAGGTCGCGAGCCAGAATCTCGCGGCGACAAAGATAAAGGGCCGCATCGTCAATGTCGGCCGGCTCGGCGGCACCCACGCCGATTTCAACTTCGACCTGCACGCCGCGCGCCGCATCAGCTATATCGGCGTCACCTTCCGCACCCGCACCATCGAGGAAATCCGCGAGATCTTCGACGAGGTCCGCAAGGATATCTGGCCGGCGGTGGAATCGCGCAAGCTGCAATTGCCGATCGACAAGGTGTTTGCCTTCGACGATATCGGCAAGGCGTTCGAGCACATGGAAGCCAACCGGCATCTCGGCAAGATCGTCGTGACGCTGTAGCGGCGTATTTCGTAAATGGCGACTGGCATTGGCCCCAGTCGGTGTCCCCGATAGGCGATCGTCAAGATGACAAAGACCAAGCTGGTAAGGGTACTCGACGGGGGACGCTATTTCGAGGGGCCGCGCTGGCACTCAGGCCGGCTCTGGTTCGTCGACTGTATGAATCGGACACTCCTAAGTCTCGCCCCGCCCGGCGAGCGCCAACAGCACGCGAAGCTCGACGACGATACGCCCTGCGGCCTTGGCGTCTTGCCGGATGGAAAGCTCGTCGTATTGACGATGTTCCGCAAGCGCCTGATGACCTACGCGGACGGCCGGCTTTCGCTCTACGCCGACCTGTCGGGGATTGCCAAAGGTACCATCGACGACATGATCGTCGACGGGCTCGGCCGCGCCTATGTCGGAGATCTCGGCTTCGATTTGCCACCGCCGCCTGATCGAGGCGCCGTCGGCCGCATCATTCTGGTGACGCCCGACGGTGGGGTACGCGTCGTGGCCGATGGATTGCGTTTTCCTAATGGCATAGCGGTCTCGGCCGATAACAGCCGGCTCGTCGTGGCTGAGATGGATGGCGGATGCCTGGCCGAGTATGACATCGAGGCCGACGGCGGCTTGAACTTCCGTCGCCGATTCGGAAGCATGAAAGCTCCGGATGGCATTTGCCTCGATCACGAGGGGGCGGTGTGGGTCGCCTCCTTCGACGAAGACGCCTTCATTCGTCTGGACCGCGACGGGCGCGAGTTGCAGCGAATCGAAGTGCCCGGTCGTCGCGCCATTGCCTGTGCTCTCGGCGGCCCGGAGCGGCGGACGCTGTTCTGTCTCAGCGCGGCGACATCACACGCAGAGCTTCGGCAACGTCAATCGTCTGCATGCATCGACGCGGTCGAGGTCGAAATTCCCGGCGCCGGTTACCCGTGAGCTCTTGGCCGGGCTTCGACGCGAGCAAGGTGCTGGCTCCCAGCGGCAGGCTGCGCGTCGGTGCTTTTCCCGGCAGCCCGCTGTCCACAGCGAGAGATCGCACCAGCGGAGAAATCCATGGCCTCAGCATCGACCTGGGCAAGGAACTGGCAAGACGGCTCGGCGTCCCCTTCGAGCAGGTGGACTATCAGCGCATTGCGGAAGTGCTCGCCGGCATGAAGGCGGGAGATGTCGATTTTACGATCAGCAACGCAACGCCGGCGCGCGCGGTCGATGTCGCGTTCAGCCAGACCCTGATTTCGCTTGAACTGGGATATCTCGTCCCCGCCGCCTCCCCGATCATGACGATCTCGGACGTCGACCAGCCGGGCTTGCGGATCGGCGTCACCCAGGGAAGCACGTCGCAAGGAACGATTCCGATTATGCTGCCGAACGCGACCATCGTGCCGGCGCAGAACTCAAGGCATGCCGTTGAAATGTTCGAACGCCGGGAGCTCGACCTGTTCGCGACCAACAAGCCGACCTTGTTTGAGATGTCCGACCAAATGCCGGGCGCGCGCGTGCTGGATGGGAGATGGGGCGTGGAACATATCGCCATCGCCATCCCAAGGGGGCGCGAGGCGGCACTCGAATATCTGCGCCATTTCGTCCAAGAGGTGCAAACCAGCGGACTGCTCGCGCAGGCCGTGGACCGTGCGGGACTCAGAGGCATTGTGAAAGTCGAATAGCCCGGCGTTCTCCACATTTGGCATTAACGAATTCCATGTTCGATCGGCGCTTTAATGTTGCCGGACGGGCTGCTAAACACCGGCGCCATGGGACCTCCCGATCACACCATCAAATCCCGCGTCGCGGCGATCTCGGTATTTGCCAGCGCCGGCATGGCCGCGGCCAAGTTCGTGGTCGGCATTGCCATCGGCAGTCTCGCGCTGATTTCCGAGGCGCTGCACTCCTCGGTCGACGTGGTCGCGACCGTCATCACCTGGATGGTGGTGCGGGTTTCCGATCGCCCGGCGGACGAGGAACATCATTACGGCCACGGCAAGCTCGAAAGCGTGTCGGCGCTGGGCGTGATCGCGATGCTCTATGTGCTGGCGGGCGGCATTCTGGTCGAATCGTGGAGCCGCCTGCACGAAGGCGCGCCGCCGCCGACGATCTCGGCGATCCCGTTCATCGTGCTGCTGATCGATATATCAGTGAATTTCTGGCGGGCGCGGGCGCTGCATCGCGCGGCGCACGACACCAAAAGCCAGGCATTGGCGGCCGATGCGCTGCATTTCGCCTCCGACGTGCTCGGCTCGGTCGCCGTCATCGTCGGGCTGGGACTTTCGGCGCTGGGCTATGTCTGGGGCGATGCCGCCGCCGCCATCGCGGTCGCGGTCATGATCGCGCTTCTCGGCCTGCGGATGGCGCGCTCCACCGTGGAAACCCTGCTCGACCGCGCCCCCGAGGGCGCCTCGGAGAAAGCCACCGCCGCGATCCGATCAGTGCCAGGCGTGGTCGATGTCGAACGCCTCAGGGTGCGGATGGTCGGGGCGACGCACTTCATCGACGCCATCGTGGAGGTGCCGCGTACCTATCCGATCGACCGCGTCGATGAGATCAAACGCAAGGCGCAAGCGGCGGTTACCGAGGTTCTCGACGACGCCGACCTGACCTTCACCGCCGTGCCGGTCGCGCGCAACAATGAAAGCGTGCGGGAGCGCATCATGGTGATCGCCCGCAATTCCGGTCTCGCCATCCACCATGTCACCGTGCACGATCTCGGCGGCAAGCTCACCGTCAGCATCGACCTCGAAGTCGACGGCGAGATGGCGCTCAATGCCGCGCACGACATCGCCCAGGAGCTGGAGCGAAACATCCTCGAGGAATTCGGCGAGGATGTCGAAGTCGACACCCACATCGAGCCGCTGGAACCGGAATTGCCGTTGGGCACCGATGCCGCGCCCGAGCGCGTCGAGACCATCAAGACCGCGCTGTCGCGCTTCGCCGCCGACGGAGCGATCCATGACATCCACAGCGTGCGGGTGCGCGACACCGATGCCGGCGAAATCGTGAATTTCCATTGTCGTGCCGCGCCCTCGATGAGCGTGATCAAGGTTCACGAGAACGTCGATGAGCTCGAGCGGGCGTTACGCCGCGCGTTTCCGACCGTGAAGCGCGTCATCAGCCACGCCGAGCCGCCGGACGCGTGAGCTGAATCCAGATGCCCGGCGCGTTCCCGTTTCGGACTCAGCTTGCGGGTGTTTTCGCGGGCGTTTCGGAGTCCAATTCTGCGTTGGACAAGATTTATTTGCATTAACGAATCGTTGACTCTCGACAGCCTGCGAAAACTGGATTCAAATCACCTTGATTCGGAAGTGACTGGGGTTCTTCCGGACAAATAGTTTCCGAGGGGGCCAGTGGCATGGCGCGCGCACATGCGGCGAGCGCGTGCGTCCAATCCGATTCGATCAAGGGATTGGCGCAGTCGATCGCAAAACCGGCCTATCATCGGCTGTTGATAGCGGAGCCTGTGCTTCGCCGCGCAGTGCCCACGCTGATCATTGCCTTCCTGATCACCATCTGTCTTGGCGCCTTCGTGCAGGTGGTCGATCAGAGCCGGCAGAAGCGCGCCTCCGTCAAGCGCGACCTGGCGGCGCTCGCCGATCTGCTCGCCGAACGGATCGACCGCATTGCCTCGAGCCGGCAGGATCGCGCCGCCACCTTCGAGCGCCTGCAACTGCTATTGCCCGGCCTGATCCCGTCGTGGGGCACCGCGGCCGGAAGGCATGTCATCGTTACCGGCGCCGACCAGCGCGTTCTTGCGCGCGTCCCCACCGAAGCTGCGTTTGCCGACGCCGCCGGCGTTCTCGACGTCATCAGCGCGGCGGTGCCGCTGACCGCAGCGGCCCAGCAGGCCGGCGTGACCGATATTACCCTGCCCAATGGCGGCAGTGCGCTGGCGGTGCAGCACATCGTCAAAGCGCTGCCAGGCCAGGTCATCATCATCCAGGAAAGGGTCGATTCGCTTTGGCGGTCGGATGCGGCGCTGTCGGTGACGCTTTCGGCCACCACCGGCTTTGTGGTGCTGATCCTGGGCTTTGCGTTCCACTGGCAATCGACCCGCGCCCGCGAAGGCGATCTCATCAATGACGCCGTGCGCGGGCGCATCGATACCGCGCTCAACCGCGGCCGCTGCGGTTTGTGGGATTGGGACCTCTCGCGCGGCAGAATCTTCTGGTCGCAATCGATGTTCACGATGCTGGGGCTCGATACCCGCAGCGACCTTTTGACCTTCGGCGAGGTCAACGCGCTGGTAAAATCCGACGACATCGATCTGTTCGCAATCGCCGACCAGCTTATTTCCGGAAAGATCACCCAGATCGACCAGACCTTCCGCATGCAGCACACCGACGGCCACTGGATCTGGCTCCGCGTTCGCTGCGAGCTGAGCCAGGGCGACGCCGATGCCGGCCTGCACCTGATCGGCATTGCCGTCGATATCACCGAGCAGAAAAGCCTCGCCGAGAAGACGATCGAGGCCGACCTGCGGCTGCGGGACGCCATCGAGACCATCCCGGAAGCGTTCGTGCTGTGGGACGCCGGCGACCGCCTGGTGCTCTGCAATTCGCACTTCCAGCGCCTGCACAAGCTGCCGGATTCGGCGGTCACGCCGGGGACGTCCTATGAGACCGTGATCGAAGTCGGCAGCATGCCGGAAGTCCGCACCAGGCTGCATGAACCCGGCACCCAGGCGCCGGGCGCGCGCACCTTCGAGGCGCAGCTCGACGACGGCAGCTGGCTGCATATCTCCGAGCGCCGCACCAAGGACGGCGGCTACGTCTCGGTCGGCACCGACATCACCCGCATCAAGGAGCACGAGCAGAAACTGGTCGACAATGACCTGCGCCTGCGCGCCACCGTGATCGACCTGAAGCGTTCGCAGTCCGCGCTTGAGCGCCAGGCGATCGAGCTCGCCGACCTCGCCGACAAATATTCAAAGGAAAAAACCCGCGCCGAGGAAGCCAACCAGACCAAATCCAAATTCCTCGCCAATATGAGCCACGAGCTGCGCACGCCGCTCAATGCCATCATCGGATTTTCCGAGATCATGGAAAGCGGCATGTTCGGAACGCTCGGCTCGGAGAAATACCAGGAATACTGTCACGATATCCTCACCAGCGGTCACTACCTCCTCGAAGTGATCAACGACATCCTGGACATGTCGAAGATCGAGGCCGGGCGGATGAAGCTCGACATGGAGCCGCTCGATCTGTCGACGACGCTGGCGGAATCGCTGCGCGTGGTGTCCGGGCGCGCCGACGACAAGAACCTGGTGCTCGATGCGGATATCGAAAGCACCATTTCGGTGGTGGCGGATCGCCGTGCCATCAAGCAGATCGTCGTCAATCTGTTGTCCAACGCCGTCAAATTCACGCCCGATGGCGGCAGGGTGGTGGTCCGCAGCCGGCTGCTCTCCGATTCAATCGTGCTGACGATCGCCGACACCGGCATCGGGATCGCGCCGCAATCGCTGGCGCGGCTCGGCAGACCCTTCGAGCAGGTCGAAAGCCAGCTTACCAAGTCCTATCACGGCTCCGGGCTTGGGCTCGCGATCGCTCGTTCGCTGACCCATCTGCATGGCGGTTCGATGCGTCTGCGCTCGAAGCTCGGCGCCGGCACCGTGGTCCGTGTCGCGCTGCCCCGCGACGCCCGCAAGGCCAGGGAGAAAATTTCGGCCGCAGCCTGACCAAGCAGCGATCGCTGCTCAGGATTCCAGCGTCGGCGCGACCTCGCGCGCGATCTGAACAAGGGCTGCGATCAGCGGTGTCATCGGATCGCGCTGCGGAATCACCATGCCGATGCTGTAGTTGACGACGGGATCGACGATCGGAATGCTGCGGACGGTATCCGCCAGTCCGAGCGTTTCGGCGAGCTTGGCCGGCATCACGCTGGCCCAGCGACCGGTCTTGACGTGGGTATAGAGGACCAGCAGCGAGTTCGAGGTGAGCGACGGAGTCGCTTCGGCGCCGACCGAGCGAAGCGCGCGGTCGATGATGCGCCGGTTCTGCATGTCCGGCGTCAGCAGGCACAACGGCACCTGCCCGACTTCCTTCCAGGTGACGGAATCGCGATCGCCGAACATGGCGTCGGGCGACGTCAGCAGGCGATAGCTCTCGTTGTAGAGCGGAATGGTACGCACCTTGCCGATCGGTTCGTTCTCGATGTAGGTCAGCCCGGCATCGACCTCCAGATTTTCCAGAAGACCCAGCACATCGGCCGACGTGCAGGAGACGACGCGGAAGCGGACGTCCGGATAGCGGGCGCGGAACGGCGTCGTCAGCGACGCAACCATGCCGAGCACCGTCGGGATCGCCGCGAGCTTGATTTCTCCGGAGAGATTGTCCTTCAGGCCGTTGATTTCCTGGCGCATCGCGCGGGCATCGCCGACGATGCGGCGCGCCCAGTCGAGCGTACGCTCCCCTTCGGGCGTAAAGCCCTGAAACCGCGAGCCGCGCTGCACCAGCATGACGCCGAGGATTTCCTCGAGCTGCTTGAGGCTGGTCGACATCGTCGGCTGGGTGACGCCGCAGGCTTCGGCGGCGCGTCCGAAGTGGCGTTCTTTCGCGAGAGCGAGCAGAAGTTCGAGCTTGTCGATCAAGAAGAGACCTCAGAATTCCATGGCAACGAATATCACGTTCCCTAAATGACAAACATGCAAAAAGTCGTGCCAAAAACGCGCGGCAGCGGGGCGGATATCGGCCCATTCGTCTTTCATATCGCCTGATTTTGTATTGTTATTGATCGCCTTTTGATATCGCAGCATGAGACAGCTTTATTGATCTTTTGACCTTTTCCAACTCTCATTCGCGCTTTCAGCCTGACGTTCAGCGAAGGCACGAATGACGCCGGTCTACGAACCCTGGAATGAAGCGCGGGCTGCGGAAGTCATCGCGGAGCACAGCCAAATCGAAGGTGCAACGCTGGTGATCCTGCACGCGCTGCAGGAGGCGTTCGGCTATGTGCCGGAGCCCGCGATTCCCATGATCGCCTCAGCGCTCAATCTGTCGCGGGCCGAAGTCCACGGCGTCTTCACATTCTACCATGATTTTCGCCGCCAACCCGCCGGCAGGCACGTGCTGAAACTGTGTCGCGCCGAGGCCTGTCAGGCCGCCGGTGGCGATGCGCTGGCCGCGCGCGCGGAAGCCAAACTCGGCATCGCCATGGGCAGCACCACCGCCGACGAGCTGACAACGCTGGAGCCGGTCTATTGCCTCGGCCTGTGCGCGACCGCGCCGTCGGCGATGCTGGATGGCCGTGTGGTCGGGCGGCTCGATGAGGCGCGCATCGACGCGCTGGTAGCGGAGGCGCAGCGATGAACCTCCGTATTTACGTTTCGCGCGATGCCGGTGCGGTCGCGGTCGGTGCCGATGAAGTGGCCCTCGCGCTGGAGCAGGCAGCGAGCAAGCGTGGCGTGGCGATCGATATCGTCAGGACCGGTTCGCACGGCCTGTACTGGCTGGAGCCGATGGTCGAAGTCGCAACCCCGCAAGGCCGGGTCGCGTTCGGGCCGTTGACTGAGGCTGACGCGGCTGCCGTGCTCGACGCGATGCTCACCGACGGCCCTCACTCGCTGCGGTTTGGCGTCACCCAGGAGATTCCATGGCTGAAGCGGCAGACCCGCCTGACCTTCGCCCGTTGCGGCATGGTCGACCCCCGCTCGCTGGAGGATTACCGCGCCCGTCAGGGCTACAAGGGCCTTGAGCGTGCGCTCTCGCTGGGATCGGAGGCGATCCTCGCCGATGTTACGGCGTCCGGCCTGCGCGGCCGTGGCGGTGCGGGTTTTCCGACCGGCATCAAGTGGAAGACCGTGGCGCAGACCAGCGCCGACAGCAAATACATCGTCTGCAATGCCGACGAAGGCGACAGCGGCACCTTCGCCGACCGCATGATCATGGAAGGCGATCCCTTCGTGGTGATCGAGGGCATGACGATCGCGGCCCTCGCGGTCGGTGCCAGCAAGGGCTACATCTATATCCGCTCGGAATATCCGCATGCGGTCGAGGCGATGAAGGCGGCGATAGCGGCCGCGAGACGCGCCGGCTATCTCGGCAAGGGCATCTGGCGGGTCCGCGCACAGTTTCGATCTCGAAGTCCGGGTCGGCGCCGGCGCCTATGTCTGCGGTGAAGAGACTTCGCTCCTGGAAAGCCTCGAAGGCCGGCGTGGCATCGTCCGCGCCAAGCCGCCATTGCCGGCACATAAGGGGCTGTTCGGCAAGCCGACCGTGATCAACAACGTGCTGTCGTTCGCGGCGATCCCCTTCATCCTCGCCGGCGGCGCCAAGGCCTATGCCGAGTTCGGCATGGGCCGCTCGCGCGGCACCATGCCGATCCAGCTCGCAGGCAATGTCAGATATGGCGGCCTGTTCGAGACCGCGTTCGGCATCACCCTTGGCGAACTGGTCGACGACATCGGCGGCGGCACGTTCACGGGACGCCCCGTGCGTGCGGTGCAGGTCGGCGGTCCCCTCGGCGCCTACTTCCCTCGCGCGCTGTTTGACACGCCGTTCGACTATGAGGCCTTCGCGGCACGCGATGGCCTGATCGGCCATGGCGGCATCGTGGTGTTCGACGACCGCGTCGATATGTCGAAACAGGCGCGCTTTGCGATGGAGTTCTGCGCCATCGAATCCTGCGGCAAGTGCACGCCCTGCCGGATCGGTTCGACCCGCGGCGTCGAGACCATCGACAAGATCCGCGCCGGCGACCGCGTGGCGGAGAACATCGCTGTGGTCGAAGACCTCTGCAACACCATGAAGTTCGGCTCGCTCTGCGCGCTCGGCGGCTTCACCCCCTACCCCGTCATGAGCGCGCTGAAACATTTCCGGGAAGACTTTGGCCCGGCGCCGACGCGCCTTCAGGCCGCGGAATAAAGGAGATCGCCATGTCGCTGATCCACGAAACCGATTTCGGCACCCCGCGCTCCAAATCCGAAGCCGTGGTGACGCTCACCATCGACGGCAACGCCGTCACGGTCCCCGAGGGCACCTCGATCATGCGCGCGGCGATGGAAGCGGGCACGCAGATCCCAAAGCTCTGCGCCACCGACATGGTGGACGCCTTCGGCTCCTGCCGGCTGTGCCTGGTCGAGATCGAGGGCCGCGCCGGCACGCCGGCGTCCTGCACCACGCCGGCCACGCAGGGCCTCGTGGTCCACACCCAGAGCGAGCGGCTGAAAAAGCTGCGCAAGGGCGTGATAGAGCTCTACATCTCCGATCATCCCTTGGATTGCCTGACCTGCGCCGCCAATGGCGACTGCGAGTTGCAGGACATGGCGGGTGCGGTCGGCTTGCGCGACGTGCGCTATGGCTATGAGGGCGAAAACCATGTTTTCGCCAAATCCGGTGGCACGGCCAACGCGGCCTGGATGCCGAAGGATGAATCCAACCCCTATTTCACCTATGACCCCTCGAAATGCATCGTCTGCTCGCGCTGCGTCCGCGCCTGCGAGGAAGTCCAGGGAACCTTCGCCCTGACCATTTCGGGGCGCGGTTTCGACAGCCGGGTCTCGCCCGGCATGAGCGAGAGTTTTCTCGGCTCCGAATGCGTCTCCTGCGGCGCCTGCGTACAGGCCTGCCCGACCGCGACGCTCACCGAAAAATCCGTGATCGAGATCGGCCAGCCCGAACATTCCGTGGTGACGACCTGCGCCTATTGCGGCGTCGGCTGCGCCTTCAAGGTGGAAATGCGCGGCGAGGAAGTCGTGCGCATGGTGCCCTACAAGGACGGCAAGGCCAATCGCGGCCATTCCTGCGTCAAGGGCCGCTTCGCGTGGGGCTACACCACCCACAAGGAGCGGATCCTCAATCCGATGGTCCGCGAAAGGATCAGCGATCCCTGGCGCGAGGTTTCGTGGGACGAAGCCTTCGCGTACGCCGCCTCCGAATTGAAGCGGATTCAGGCGAAATACGGCCGCGATTCCGTGGGCGGCATCACCTCGTCCCGCTGCACCAATGAAGAGACTTATCTGGTGCAGAAACTGATCCGCGCCGGTTTCGGCAACAACAATGTCGATACCTGCGCCCGCGTCTGCCATTCGCCGACCGGTTATGGCCTGTCGACGACATTCGGCACCTCAGCCGGCACCCAGGACTTCGACTCGGTCGAGCACACCGACGTCGTCATGATCATCGGCGCCAACCCGGCGGCTGCGCATCCGGTGTTCGCCTCGCGGCTGAAGAAGCGGCTGCGTCAGGGCGCCAAGCTGATCGTGATCGATCCGCGGCGCACCGAAATGGTGGAATCCGCGCACGTCAAGGCGCTGCATCTGCCGCTGATGCCCGGCACCAACGTCGCCGTGCTCACCGCGCTGGCGCATGTGATCGTGACCGAAGGCCTGGTCGATGAAGCCTTCGTGCGCGAGCGCTGCGACTGGAGCGAGTTCGAGGAATGGGCGGCCTTCGTGGCCCAGCCGAAGAACAGCCCGGAGGCGACGGCCATCATGACCGGCGTCGATCCGAAGGACCTGCGAGCGGCGGCGCGGCAGTTCGCCACCGGCGGCAACGGCGCGATCTATTACGGGCTCGGCGTCACCGAGCACAGCCAGGGCTCGACCACCGTGATCGCGATCGCCAACCTCGCGATGGCGACCGGCAATATCGGCCGGCCCGGTGTCGGCGTGAACCCGTTGCGCGGCCAGAACAACGTGCAGGGCTCCTGCGACATGGGCTCGTTCCCGCATGAACTGCCGGGCTATCGCCACATCTCCGGCGATGCCGTGCGGGAGTCCTTCGAGGCCATGTGGCACGTCAAGCTCAACAAGGAACCGGGCCTGCGGATTCCCAACATGTTCGACGCCGCGATCGAAGGCACCTTCATGGGGCTCTATGTGCAGGGCGAAGACATCCTGCAGTCCGATCCCAACACCAAGCATGTGGTCGCGGCGCTGTCGGCGATGGAGTGCGTCATCGTCCACGACCTCTTCCTCAACGAGACCGCGAATTACGCCCACGTCTTCCTGCCGGGATCGACCTTCCTTGAGAAGGACGGCACCTTCACCAATGCCGAGCGGCGCATCCAGCGCGTCCGCAAGGTCATGACGCCGCGCAACGGGCTGGCCGATTGGGAAGTGACGATCCGCCTTGCCAAGGCGATGGGCCTCGACATGCACTATGACCATCCCTCCCAGATCATGGACGAGATTGCGGCGCTGACACCGACCTTCGCCGGCGTCTCCTATGCCAAGCTCGATGAGCTCGGCTCGGTGCAATGGCCGTGCAACGAGAAGGCGCCGGAGGGAACGCCGGTGATGCATATCGGCGGCTTCGTGCGCGGCAAGGGCAAGTTCGTCATCACCGAATACGTCGCCGACCGACGAGCGCACCGGTCCGCGCTACCCGCTGCTGCTGACCACGGGGCGCATCCTCAGCCAGTACAATG
Source organism: uncultured Alphaproteobacteria bacterium (assembly GCA_963778925.1). Classification (GTDB taxonomy): domain Bacteria; phylum Pseudomonadota; class Alphaproteobacteria; order Rhizobiales; family Xanthobacteraceae; genus Bradyrhizobium. The sequence continues at coordinate 159,858 of CAVZWE010000011.1, forward strand.
TCGGCGCGCAGACCCGTCGCACCGAGAATGTCGTCTGGCACAGCGAGGACCGGCTCGAGATCCATCCGCACGACGCCGAACAGCGCGGCGTGCGGGACGGCGACTGGGTCAGGCTTGCGAGCCGCGCCGGCGAAACCACGCTGCGCGCGCTGATCACCGACCGCGTCGCGCCGGGGGTGGTCTACACCACCTTCCATCACCCGGACACGCAGGCCAACGTCATCACGACAGACTATTCCGACTGGGCGACCAATTGTCCGGAATACAAGGTCACGGCGGTGCAGATATCGCCCTCGAACGGTCCGTCGGACTGGCAGAAGGCCTATGACGAGCAGGCCCGCCATTCCAGGCGCATTGCGTCGGCGATCGAAGCGGCGGAATAGAGCGATGCACGACCCCGTTCACATCGTCGATCGTCTGGCTCTGGCGCGAGCAGCAGGTCGAGCTGCGGCAAGCGCGCCATTCCGGAAGAGACCGCCCTCGCCCTGACCTATAACGGCGGCACCTATGCCGTGATGATGGGCACGCCCCGCGACCTCGCGGGATTTCGCCGTCGGATTCAGCCTCAGCGAGGGCATCGTGCAATCCCCCGACGATATCGAATTCGCTCGACATCGTGCCTCTCGACGACGGTATCGAGCTGCGGATGTGGCTCGGACCATCAAAAGCCGATCGGCTCAGCGAGCGGCGGCGGCATATCGCGGGATCCACCGGCTGCGGCATCTGCGGCATCGATTCGATTGCCGAAGCGGTCCGCCCCGCGGCGATCGTCGCGCCGGGCCGGTCGTTTTCGCCGCAACAGATCATGGCGGCCATGCAGAGCCTGCCATCGCTGCAGGCGATCAACATCGAAACCCGCGCGGTGCATGCCGCGGCGTTCTGGACACCGGCAGCCGGCATCGTTGCCTTGCGCGAGGATGTCGGCCGTCACAACGCGCTCGACAAGCTGGCCGGTGCGCTGGCGCAGGCAAAGATTTCCGCAAGCGAGGGCATGGTGGTGCTGACCAGCCGGGTCTCGGTCGAGATGGTGCAGAAGGCCGCGGCGATGGGCGCACCGCTGATGGTCGCGGTCTCGGCGCCGACCGCGTTGGCGGTGCGGATGGCGGATGCCGCCGGGATCACGCTGGCGGCCATCGCGCGCGCCGACGGCTTTGAAATTTTCACCCATCCGGGCCGGATTGCATCGGCGACGCCAGTGCGAGGAGCCGTCCATGTCGTCGCCTGACCGGCTGATCTATATGGCCAACCAGATCGGCAAGTTCTTTCAGAGCCAGGGCCACGACAAGGCGGTGCCAGGCATTGCCGAACACATCCGGAAGTTCTGGGATCCGCGGATGCGGAAGACCATTCTGGCGCATCTCGACGCCGGTGGCGCCGGGCTTGATCCGGAGGTCCGCGATGCCATCGCCACGCTCAGGAATGCCGAGATGCAGTCTTAAACTAGGCAGACCTGCCGCCTATTTGCGAGCAATTGAGCCGGTCTGATCATCTTGCTCCGGCGGCATACAGCCCCGACAGATGATCAGCTTTTCCTTCAACTTGGCGTCGGCGTCGCGGTCGATGGCGTCGCGGACGGCGCCCCATTCCTTCGAGTATGGTCTGAGCCAGACCAGATCCTCCTCGCGTGGGGAATTGTCTTCGGACGCCACCGCCACGCTTGGCTTTCGAACTTTAGCGCGTTTGACGTTGTTGTTTCCCGGAAGCGGGCCGAGCCCATCCCAGCTTGTCAGCCCACTGGTCGGGGGTGGAATGTAGCACCCGATTCCGGGGCAGCAGCCGCTCAGAGCCTGCCCCACCGCGATCACAACCACCAATCGTCTTGTCATGGCCAGGACTGCTCATCACGATCCGCGCGGATTGATCAGATAGCCTGCCCGGCTATGGTTAATTTTTCCTTGTATCAGGTGCCAAGCGTGCCGAAGCCGTCCTCCTAGCCTTGCCCTCGACCAGTGCCCGAAATACCCGCCGCACCTCGCTTTCGGTCTCCTCGACCCGCGCTTGAAGCGAGGAAAAATCCGGTGCGTCGCCGGCCCGCGCCATCACGCGCAGCAGATCTTCGCCCGCGCCGTCCGGCTTGAACCGCTCGGTGACGCAGAGCCGCAGGATCTGCGTCAGGTCGTGATAAAGCCGCGCCGCCGCACGCAGGATTTCAGCTGATGATTGCGGCAGCACGCCGAGCCGCGCGGCGTTGTCGAGCACGTGCAGCGTCGAGACGTCGAGAATTTCCGGCTTGTCGGCGGCGTGGACGAGCTGGAGGTATTGCGCGATGAAATCGATATCGACCATGCCGCCCGCGGCATATTTCAGGTCCCAGACATCGCGCTCACCCTTCTCCAGGGCAATGGCGCGGCGCATCTCCGCTACGTCGTTTGCGACGTTTTCGGCGTCGCGCGGCCGCGTCAGCACCTCGCGGATGATTTTTTCGATTTCGGCGCGAAAATCGGCCGAGGACGAAATCACCCGCGCGCGCGTCAGCGCCATGTGCTCCCAGGTCCAGGCTTCGCGCTCCTGGTATTCGGCGAACGATTTGACGTGCGAGGCCACCGGGCCGGCCCGGCCCGAGGGGCGCAGCCGCATGTCGACCTCGTAGAGCACGCCGTAATTCGTCCGCGTCGTGAACGCGCTGATCAGCCGCTGGGTGAAGCGCGCGAAATAATGCGCGCCGTGCAGAGGATCGCGCGCCGTCGGAATCCGGGTGCTCGGGATCGAAATCATAGAGCAGGATCAGATCGAGATCGGACGAGGCGGTCATCTCGCGGCTGCCGAGCCGGCCCATCGCGACGATCGCGGTCTGCTGACCCCTGATGCGGCCGTGCTGGGCCGCGAACCGGTCCCTCACCAGGCCATGCACGGTATCGACGATGCCCTCGGCGACGTCGGCGAAGGCGACGCTGGCCTGTTGGGCGGAGACCGTGCCGGACAGGATGCGGGTGCCGATCAGGAACAGGCTCTCCTGGCCGAACAGCCTGAGGCGATCGAGGAACTCCTCGTAGGAATTCGCATCCCCAAGCGTCGCCGCAAGCCGCGCGGATAATTCGCGCTGGTCCGGCATCGCGCCGAAGAAGCGCGGATCGATCAGCCCGTCCATGATCTGCGGCTGCCGCGCCAGCATGTCGCCAAGCCGCGGCGCGGCGCCGAGAACGAGCGCCACCAGTGCGACGAGGTCGCGGTTCTGGCTGAGCAGGGAAATCAGCCGCCCGCCGCGCTGCAGCGCCCCGAGGAAGCGGTCGAAGGCCATCACCGCGTCGTCAGGCTCCTCGGCATCCGCGAGGCCCGCGATCAGCGCCGGCACGAACTCGACAAAGGCGTTGCGGGTGGATTCCGCCCTGAATACGCGGTAGTCGCCGACCATCCATTGCTGCACGGTCTGCGCCACCATGACCGGCTTCTTGAAGCCGAGTTTCTTCAGATGTTCGAGCAGGCGCGGATCGTCCGCGCCCGCGCTGTAATCGACCGCCGGCAATTTTTCGGTGCCGGTCGGGTCGCCCTCGAACAATTTTTCATAATGCCCCTGCACGACATTCAGGTGACCAAGCAGATCGCTCGCGAACGCGGCGCGGCTGGCATAGCCGAAAAAATGGGCGAAGCCTTCCACCGCCTCGACTTCGTCGGGCAGGCTATGGGTCTGCTCATCTGCCACCATCTGCAGCCGATGTTCGACCCGCCGCAGGAATTCGTACGCCGCGGTCAACTCATCGCGCGCGGCGAAGGTGATCCAGTTGCTCGACGCCAGCACGTCGAGGGCTTCCAGTGTCGGCCGCACCCGCAATTGGGGATGCCGGCCGCCGGCGATCAATTGCTGGGTCTGGGCGAAAAACTCGATTTCGCGGATACCGCCGCGCCCAACCTTGACATTATGACCCTCGACCGCGATCTCGCTTTGCCCGCGATAGGTCTGCATCTGCCGCTTCATGTCGTGCACGTCGGCGAGCGCCGCGAAATCCAGATGCTTGCGCCAGACGAAGGGCGCGATGTCCGCCAGCAGCGCCTCGCCGGTCTTGGCGTCGCCGGCGCAGGGCCGCGCCTTGATCATGGCGGCGCGCTCCCAGGTCCGCCCTTCCCGCTCGTAATAATGCAGCGCCGAGTTCGATCGAAATCGCCACCTGCGTCGAGGCCGGATCCGGCCGCAGCCGCAGATCGACGCGGAACACGTAGCCGTCGCCGGTGCGCTGCTGCAGCAGCCGGGCAAGCGCCTGGGTGAGGCGCACGAAGAACGGCTGCGGCTCGATATCGGGCGCGAGCGAGGGTGCGGCGGAATCGAAAAAGACGATCAGGTCGATATCGCTGGAAAAATTCAGCTCGCCCGCCCCCATCTTGCCCATGGCGAGCACGACCAGCCCGCTATCCTGCTCGGGCGAATCCGGGTTCGGCGGTTTGAGCCGCCCTCGCGCGGCTTCCTGGAGCAGCAAATAGCGCAGCGCCGATTGCACCGAGGCGACCGCCAGTTCGGTCAGCGCCGCCGTCACCCGCATCACCGGCCACACGCCGCCGATGTCGGCGAGCGCGATCAGGAGCGCGGCTTCCGATTTCATGCGGCGAAGCCGTTGCATCACATCGGCTTCGTTCGACGCAGCCAGGACGTCGCAGCGCGTCGTTTCGATCAGTTCGGTCAGATAGGGTTCCGGTTCGCATTCGAGCAGCCGGACCAGGCGCGCTGCATCGGCGCGCACGAGATCGAAGAGGTAGGGCGATGCCTCCGTAATCCCCAACAGAATGGTTCTGGCGCGGGGAAACCGGGCGATGAGACCATTGAGCGCCGCCGCCTGCCCTGTTGCAAGATCGGTCAGCCAGTCTGCCAGTCGCTGCTCGGCTTTATCGGGAGCGGACACATGCGGTCCGTCCACGAACCGCGCGGCCAGACGATGTTGGTCCGCGTCGCCCTTCGCGGATAGGTTCATGCCACCTTCTGTGGCACATCCGGTGTTTGAGCCGCAAGCCTGTCGCTGGCGCCGGCCCGCGCCGGGATCACCAGTGTCGCCGATAATCCGGGGTGCGCATCGGCAAGCCGCAGTTCACCGCCGTGCAGCGTCGCCACCGCCGACGCCAGGCTCAAGCCGAGACCGGAGCCCGGCTGGGTGCGGCTCGCCTCCAGCCGCACAAATCGTTCCACCGCATGTTCGCGGTCGGCTTTGGGAATTCCCGGCCCGTGATCGGTCACGCTGAGCAGCACCTGATTGCCCTCGCGCCGCGCCTCGATCAGAATCTGCCTTGCCGCAGCGCCACCGGGGACCGCGCCGGCGCTCAACGGCAGCACCGATGGAACCGGCTTGCCGTATTTGATCGCATTCTCGACGAGATTTGCCAGCGCCTGGCTGATCAATTCGCGGTTGCCGTGAAGCGGTGTCGATGCCGTCTTGACGCGCAAGCTCATGCCGTCGTCTTCCGCCAGCGGTTCGTAGAGTTCGTGAATGCCGTTGGCGACGTCGGCGGCATCAAAGTCGTCCATGTTGCCGCGCGCCTGCCCGGACTCGGCGCGCGCGATCATCAACAATGCATTGAAGGTCCGGATCAAGCCGTCGGATTCCTCGATGGTCCGTTCCAGGGCGCTACGGTATTCGGCCTCGCTGCCGGATTGCGCCAACGCGTCTTCGGCGCGGTTGCGCAGCCGTGTCAGCGGCGTCTTCAGGTCATGGGCGATGTTGTCGGAAACTTCCTTCAGGCCCATCATCAGGGCTTCGATCCGCTCCAGCATGGCGTTTAGATTTTCCGCCAACCGGTCGAGTTCATCGCCGCTGCGCCCGACCGGTAGCCGCCCGCTGAGATCGCCCGCCATGATGCGCTGGGTGGTGCCGGTCATGGCGTCGATACGGCGCAGCACCCGCCGCGCGACAAAGATGCCGCCGCCGAGGCCGAGCACGACGACGACCAGCAGCGACCACTGCGCAGCCTTGGCGACAATGCCGAACAGCCGCCGCCGTTCCTCGAGGTCGCGCCCGATCAGCAGCCGGAAGCCGCTGCAGTTGAGTGACGAGCACCAGCGCGCGATGATCTGCGCTGTCCTGCTCGTCGAGCCGCCGATAGGCAGTCTCGGACCAGCCGGTGGTCGCCATCACGCCCGGCGCCAGCGAACCTACATTGCCGGCAACCGCCCTCCCCTGCCGGCGTGGTCACGAGATAGAGATTGGCGCCGGGCCGCAGCGCCCGGTTCTCGATCGTGCGAACAAGCCCGAGCAGTCCGCGCCGTCCGAAGATGTCGCTGATTTCGCCGGTTTCCGCATTCACCGTGGTGGTGATCTGCTCGGTGATCAGCCGGCGCGTATTCCAGGCGAAATAGCCGAGCAGCGATGCGGCAAACAGCGCGAACAGAAACAGATAGGCCAGCGTCAACCGGAACGCCGTGGTGCGGATCAGCTTACCGAATGCCGTCACGGATCATGTATCCCGCGCCGCGAATCGTGTGAAGCAGCGGCCGCTCGAAACCCTTGTCGATCTTGGAGCGCAGCCGCGAAATATGCACGTCGATGACGTTGGTCTGCGGATCGAAATGATAGTCCCAGACGTTTTCCAGCAGCATGGTGCGCGTCACCACCTGGCCGGCATGCTTCATCAGATATTCCAGCAGCCGGAACTCGCGCGGTTGCAGGGTCAATTCGTCCTTGCCGCGCGCCACCCGGTGCGACAACCGATCGAGCTCAAGATCGCCAACCCGATAGCTGGTTTCCTCGGCGGGGCCGCCGTGGCGGCGCGACAATACTTCGACCCGCGCCAGCAGCTCCGCGAACGAATAGGGCTTCGGAAGGTAATCGTCGCCGCCAGCGCGCAGGCCCTTGATACGGTCGTCGACCTGGCCGAGTGCCGAGAGGATCAAAACCGGCGTCCGGTTGCCCTTCTCGCGCAAGCTCCCGATCAGCGACAGACCGTCGCGTTTCGGCAGCATCCGGTCGACCACCAGCACGTCGTAGTCGCCGCTTTCGGCCTGCGCCAATCCTTCCTCGCCATCGCTGGCGAGATCGGCGACATAACCGACTTCGCGAAACGCCTTGACCAGATAGTCGGCGGATTCGCGATCGTCTTCAATGATCAAGAGGCGCATTTGGGGGTCGGTCGCAGTCAAGTGAGCCAGCCTTCTATCACCATGGCGCGGTCGGCTTCCTCATGCAAGGCGACCCGACACCTCTCGGCCCAACGAAAAAGGTGGGCGGTGAAGCTGGGGGAACCTCACCGCCCTGTAGACCTTCCGACGGAGGGGGGCGTATTCCACCGGAAGGAACCCAAGGGAGCGGGCTCTTGACCCGCCCCCCGGAAAGGGCCGTCGGCGGGGGCGACTAATGCCGGCGACACCCTCCATCTTCTCGATCGTGACCCGATTGGATCTAACTCGGGTCACGATCTAAACTTCTTGTCTGAGCATGATCCGTTTTTCCGGACGACGCTCTCAAATCGTTCGACGCTCAGCCTTTCGCCAGCGGCACCGCGACGAAGCGCGACGAACTGCCGCTCTTGACCCGCATCAGAACGCTATTCTTGTTGTCGCTGCGCGCGGCATTGATTGCTTCGCGCACATCACCGGCATTGGTGACGCTCTTTCCGGCGACCTCGAGGATCACGTCGCCTTCCTTGAAGCCACGTTCGGCCGCCGCACTTTTCGGATCGACCTCGGTCACCACCACGCCGTCCTTGCCGGCGCCGGCCACACTGTTGGCGGGCGCCAGCGTCAGACCGAGCTTCGGCACGTCGGTGCCGCGGGTTGCGCCGCCCTTGTCGCTGTTGTCGGTGTCGGCCTTGGCCTCCATCGAATTCGGCAACTGGCCGAGGGTGAGATTGATGACCTTGTCCTGGCCCTTGTGCAGCACGTTGAGCTTCACCGCATTGCCCGGCGCGAAGCTGCCGATGGTGCGGGCGAGTTCGCGGGCATCCTTGACCGTCTCGCCGTTTACCGCCGTGATTACGTCGCCGGATTCGATGCCGGCCTTGGCCGCCGGACCGTTGGCCTGCGGTTCCGCGACCAGTGCACCTTCCGCCTTCTTCAGCCCGAGGCTGTCGGCGATATCAGGGGTGACCGGCTGAATCTGGACGCCGATCCAGCCGCGGCTGACCGAACCCTTGTCCTTGAGCTGCGCGATCACGTTCTTCACGGTCGATGCCGGGATCGAGAACGCGATGCCGACGCTGCCGCCCGATGGCGAGTAAATCGCGGTGTTGACGCCCATCACCTCGCCTTCGGTGTTGAAGGCCGGGCCGCCGGAATTGCCTTTGTTCACGGGCGCGTCGATCTGGATGAAATCGTCATAAGGGCCGTTGCCGATGTCGCGACCGCTGGCCGAGACGATGCCGGCCGTCACAGTGCCGCCGAGGCCGAACGGATTGCCGACCGCCAGCACCCAGTCGCCGATCCGCGGCTTGCCGTCGGAAAGCTTGGCGAACGGAAAGTTCGAACTGCCCTCGACCTTGATCAGGGCGACGTCGGTACGCGCATCGGTGCCGATCACCTTTGCGGAAAAGGTCTTGCCGTCGTCGGTCGTGACTTCGACCTTGTCGGCACCATCGACAACGTGATTGTTGGTGACGGCATAGCCGTCGGCAGAAATGAAGAAGCCGGAACCCTGGCCGGTCACCACGCCGCGTCCGCCGCGGGGTCCGCCGCGCAGGCCCGGCGGCAGGCCGTCAGGTCCGCCGAAGCGGCGGAAAAAGCGCTCCATCGGCGAGCCCGGCTGGAACGGCGAGTCGTCGTTGTTGTTGGAGCTATCGTCCTTGGCGACCTTCTCGTTGATATTGACCTTGACTGAAATCACCGACGGCTTCACGCGCTCAACGATGTCGGCAAAGCCGACAGGCTTCTCGACTTTGCGGACTTCGTTGTTGACCTGCGCATGTGCGGCGCTGCTGAAGATATCTACCGGACCCGACTGTGGGCTGAAGCCATAGACGGCGACCCCGAGGCCGGCAACGACGGAGGCCATCAGCGCAAATTTGCGGGCGGAAAACAGCGAGTGGCGGGGTTGCCGGTAGGATGGCAGCGACGAAAGATCGGTGGGACGTTCAGTCATTTAGGAGGTCTCCGGAGCCTGAAGCGATGATTCGGGGGCGAGCGCCCTATGGCTCGAAAGATGGGGATTTCCGCCTTACGGCGCGCTGGCGGGGGAATTAAACTTTTGTAATGAAGGGGGAAGCGAATGCGGCAGTTTATCGCAGGGCGAAAACGGTCCACCGCAGGGCCAAACCGGCTTATCGCAGGGCTAAACCGGCTTTTCCGGCGAGGGTTCCGCCGCGATCAGCCGTTCGAGCCGTGCTTCTTCCTCCGCAGTCAATTCGGTGAAGCCCTGATTCTGCCCAGCGGCGGATCCGGAACGCCGCCGGCTGTATATCCACAACGCGAACCCACCCCCGGCAAGCACCAGCGGCGGCAACAACCACAGCGGCAAGGTATGGGGTTCCAAGCGCGGCTTCAGCAGCACGAATTCGCCGTAGCGCGCCACCAGAAAATCGATCACCTGGGCGTCGCTGTCGCCGGCCGCAATCCGCTCGCGCACCAGCAGCCGCAAATCGCGCGCCAGCGGCGCCTCGGAATCGTCGATCGACTGGTTCTGGCAGACCATGCACCGCAGTTCGCGCGACAGATCCCGCGCCCGCGCTTCCCTGACCGGATCGGCCATGATCTCGTCGGGCTGGACGGCCCAGGCGGCCGACGCTGCTAAAACCGTAACCAACAGGACGAATGAAATCGCTACTAGCTTCCGCACCCGCTCTCCTCCTCATCCTGAGGAGCATCCAAAGGATGCGTCTCGAAGGATGGCACAGATAAGGAACTCATCCTTCGAGACGCCGCTACGCGGCTCCTCAGGATGAGGAAGAATTATTCCGCCGCCTGTAATCCGCGCAGAGCCCTGGCGGGCTTCGGCGCACCGACCCGCAGCCGCCGGTCCGACAACGACAGCATGCCGCCGAACGCCATCAGCACCGGGCCGAACCATATCAGCAGTACCAGCGGCTTGTGGTAGATTCGCACCGCGATCGCACCGTCCGCAGCGGTGTCACCGAGCGAGATATAGAGCTGGCTGGCACCACGTGTCAGCAACGCCGCTTCGGTTGTCGACATAGCCCGCGTTGTGAAGTTGCGCTTCGACGGCGTCATCAGGCTGAGCCGCTCGCCGTCCAAAATGACGGTGAACTGCGCCACCATTTCGCGATAATTCGGTCCCTGCCGCTGCGTCACGCCGTCAAGCCTCAACTCGTAGCCGGCAACCATGGCGATGTCGTCGGGCTTCATCGATCCGATGTATTCGCTGTTCCACGTGGTCTCGCAGACGATTCCCATCAAGGCGATCCCTACGCCGGCATGGGCGAAGGCAGTTCCCCAATTCGAGCGCGGCAATCCGCGCGCGCGCTGGATGGCGGTTGCAGGCGGCACACGGAACAGGCCGATGCGCTCGATGAGGTCGCTTACGGCACCCGCGACGACGAACACGGCAAGCCCCATCGCGAGCGGTGCGAACGTGGCGCCGCCGCCCGTCCACGCCCATAACACGGCGATTGCGATCAGCGCCGTGACGCCGGCGGCGGTCAGGCGTTGCGACGCGCCGAGAAAATCGCCGCGCTTCCACGCCAGCAGCGGCCCGAACGGCAGCGCGACCAGCAACGGCACGAACAACGGTCCGAAGGTGAGATTGAAGAATGGCGGACCCACCGAAATCTTGTCGCCGGTCAGCACTTCCAGCGCCAACGGATACAGCGTTCCGACGAACACCGTTGCGCAGGCGGTGGTGAGGAACAGGTTGTTGAGCACCAGCGCGCCCTCGCGCGAAATCGGCGCGAACAGGCCACCCTGTTTGAGCGCGGAAGCGCGCCATGCGTACAGCGTCAGGCTGCCGCCGATGAAGATGCAGAGAATCAGCAGAATGAACACGCCGCGCGTCGGATCGCTCGCGAACGCATGCACCGACGTCAAGACACCCGAGCGCACCAGGAAAGTGCCGAGCAGCGACAGCGAGAACGCCAGGATCGAAAGCAGGATGGTCCAGACCTTGAGCGCATTGCGCTTTTCCATCACCACCAGGGAATGCAGCAGCGCGGTGCCGGCGAGCCACGGCATCAGCGAGGCGTTTTCCACCGGATCCCAGAACCACCAGCCGCCCCAGCCAAGCTCGTAGTAGGCCCAGTACGAACCCATTGCGATGCCGAGCGTGAGAAATATCCACGCCACCAGCGTCCACGGCCGCACCCAGCGCGCCCATGCCGCGTCGATCCGGCCTTCGATCAGCGCCGCGATCGCAAAGGAAAACGAAATCGAGAATCCGACATAGCCGAGATAGAGCATCGGCGGATGCACGGCGAGGCCGATGTCCTGCAGCACCGGATTGAGGTCGCGGCCCTCGATCGGCGGATCGGCAATGCGCAGGAACGGGTTCGAGGTGATCAGGATGAACAGATAGAACGCGCTGGCGATCCAGGCCTGCACCGCCAGCACATGGGCACGCAGCGACAACGGCAGATTGTTGCCGAATGCCGCGACCAGCCCGCCGAACAGCGCCAGGATCGACACCCACAGCAGCATCGAGCCCTCGTGATTGCCCCATACGCCGGTGATCTTGTAGATCAGCGGTTTCAGCGAATGCGAATTCTCGAACACGTTGACGACCGAAAAATCCGAAGTCACGTGCAGGGTGACCAGCGCCGCAAATGACGCCGCGACGAACAACAGTTGCGCCAATGCGGTCGAGCGCGCGACATTCATCAGGGCGGGATCGTGCAACCGCGCGCCCAGGATCGGGACGGTGGACTGGATCAGCGCCAGCCCGAGCGCGAGCACCAGCGCGTAATGTCCGGCTTCCGCGATCACCGCGATGCTCCCTGGGTGCCCGTGGGCTTTGCGTTATAATCCGGCTTCTTGCCGTAATCGTCTTTCCAGTGCCCCTGCTTCTTCAGCGCGTCCGCGACTTCCTTCGGCATGTAGGTCTCGTCGTGCTTGGCGAGCACGGTGTCGGCCTTGAACACGCCTGATGGGTCAAGCGCGCCTTCGGCGACCACGCCCTGCCCTTCCCGGAACAGGTCGGGAAGAATTCCCTTGTAGGAGACGGGCAAGCTTGCGCTGCCGTCGGAGACCTGGAACGTGACCGCCAGATTGTCGCCGCGCAACAGCGACCCCGGCTGCACCAGGCCACCCAACCGGAACCGTCTGCCCGGCGGAATATGTTTCTCGGCAACCATCGCCGGCGTCGAGAAGAACACGATGGAATCGCGCATCGCGTTCAGCACCAAAACCGCCGCAACCGCGAGCACGGCGAGCGAACCGCCGATGATCGTCAAACGCCGCTGCTTGCGCGTCATGGGCAATCTCTAATTCTGCGCACCGTGCTCATCCATCGAGCCCGAGATTTTTCAGGCCCTCGTTTAATTGCCGCAGCCGCCCGGCGTCGTTGGCAACGGCCTGACGGGCGTCCGACAGCGCGCCCTTCGCCTTGTCGCGATCACCCATTACCATATAGGCGCGCACCAGCCGCAGCCATCCGTCGACGTCGTTACCATTCTGCTTCAATCGGCCGGCGAGCCGCTCGACCATGCCGCGGATCATGGCGCCGCGGTCGGCCTCATTCAGGTCTTTTGCCGCAGCCATCGCATCATCGGGAAGCGCGGGCGCGGCGGAGCCTCCGACCCGTGCCAATGCGGCCTGAACCAGCGGACGCCACGGCGCCTCCGGTGGCGCCTTGGCGAGCATCGCACGCCAGATCGAGGCGGCCTCGGCGCCGCGGCCGTCCTGCTCGGCCGCGAGCCCGAGAAAGTAGCTCGCCTTGGTATCAGCCGCATTCAACGCGACGGCACGCTCGAATTCGGCCTTGGCTTCTGACGTGACGACACCGCCTGCGGCGGCGGCGATGGCTTCCCCGAGATCGGCGCGGCGCTCAGCACTGTCGCCGTTATAGGTGATCGAATTGCGATAGGCCCGAACCGCATCGTCATAGCGGCCCAACCTCGCCAGCACCGGCGCCAGTACGTTCCAGCCACGGCCGTCGGTCGGATTCTTTTCCAGATGCGCTTCGACCTGCGCCACCAGACTATCGAGCGGCTGCGTCGCGTCGGGCGCGCGGACGCGTTGCGCCAACGGAAAATCGCCGAGCCGCGGCGAGCCGAGCGGAAGATAGATCGCAACCGCCATGATCGGCAGCCCAACCAGGGCAAGAATTGCCGCCGAGCGACGCACGCGGACGTTCGATGCGACAGGCGGATCGCGCCGACGATCCGCCGCTGCCAGCAGGCGGCGACCGATTTCAACGCGCGCGGCCTCCCCTTCGGACGATCCAATCAGGCCGACGGCAACGTCGCGATCGATTTCGGCGAGCTGATCCTTGTAGACCGCGCTCTCGCTGCCATCGTTCGGCGGCCGGCCGCCACGGCCCAACGGCCAGAGCACGGCGAAAATCGCCGCGGCCGTCATCAGCGCGAACACAAACCACAATGTCATCGAGCGGGTTCCGACAGAACGGCGCAGACCACGAAAGGCGCCGGTGCGCCGCTTTACACCACCGCTGCCAAGCCCGGCAATTGACAATTCCCGGAGCGTTTCAAGCGAAGCAAACCCTCGGACTTGATCCGGGATCGATACCGGTTCGAGTTCAAGCCTATCCCGCGCGGGAGGGCTTGCGCTCGCCGGTCATCGCGTTTTCGGCCGCCCGGCTCATCAGCGACGCATAATCGTGGCCGAACAATACGTCGCAGAAGCGGATCGCTGCGGTGACCTGCATCTGCCGATAGGCCCGCGCTTTGCTATCGCCGCCGCGCAGCGATTGCACCAGCGCCTCGGTGGCCTGTTCGACATATTGTTGCAGGTCCGAATAGGTCCGCAGCGTGACCTCGTTGATGGCCAGTTCGCTGGCATAGGTGCGGCACACCGCGACAAAATTGATCAGTGCCGCCGTTTCGTCGACCTCACTGGCGTCGAACTTGGCGCCGGCGGGAATATCCTTGTCGGCGCGCTGACGAAGCAGGCGCCGGACGCGGCCGGGCACGCTGTCGATTTCCGATTGCAAGGCGTTGGAGATATCGGCCCGGATCGACGCCAACTGTCTGCCCCACGTCGAATCGTTGCGGAGATCGAGTTCGGTCCGCAAGCCCCGCACGCCATCATGGAGGATCTTGATCTGCTCGGCGACGTTATCGAAATAGCCGCGCTTGATATCCATCCGCAGGCCGGCCGCCAGATGCGAGAGATCGAGCAGCGCGATACTGACGGCAACGCCATAGGGCGTAGCGGCGACCCGGATTTCGTCATCGGACGCGGCCATCTTGATGGCGAGGCGAATGATTTGCCACGGTGCGGCCAGCCGCTGCATGATCAACGACAGCGCGAAAGGCAGCAGTTGCGGCGTTTGCAGCGAGGGAACGTTGAGCGCCGCCTTTATCGCGTCGATCTGCGTATCCGCGAAAACCCGCATCAGGCTGGGGAGCCTGCCGCTGAGAGCGTCCAGCGCTTCGCGGGCCTGCAACACCGAACCGATCGGCAGCAGATCCTCGATCACATTGGGGGGGCCGACGCGGGCCAGCGCACGCTGCTTGTCGTCGCCGGGCACTGGCGTGGCAATCGCAACGATCGCATCCCCGGCCGCGCGTTGCAATTTGCGGACCGACGCTTCGACCTCATGAGACGTTCCGGACTCGCGCGACCGCTCCAGCGCCGCCTCATATTCTCGCACCTGCTCCGGCGCCCCATCGCGGGCCAGCCACTGCCATACCGGCAGCAGCGACGAGCGGCGAATCTGGCCCGGCCGCGACGGCGCATTGCCTTCAGCAAGAAATGGCTCCAGCGGACGGTACAACAGCCGCGCCGATTCGCCGCTGCGACGCCGCGCGCCCTGCTCCGCATCTCGCGTGACCTGACGCAATTGCTCGAGCACGAAGGTGGCGACGGTAGCGTCTTCGCCACGCTCGATGGCGCGCTCGAACTCGCGCATCAGCAGCGCCTGCGATTGCTGCGGAAGCTGAACGAGATACTCTCTCAGCCGCTCGATCGATGTCTGGCTCATGCCCGGTATGCACGTTGGTGTCGCATGGACGGCAAACGCGTCCACTGGTCATCATAAAAGCGCCCGCGTTAAGAACCCGTTTAGGTTTGTTCAAATTGGCGCCGGCCGGCCCCGAACCGGTTGCCGGCAAATCCTGGGACGGGCTGGCCAAGCAGCCCAAGGGCACTCACACCGCCGGCAGCACCAATTCCGCCCTCAAGCCACCGATTGGCGCGTTGCCGAGGGTGAGGCTGCCGCCATAGAGAGCCGCGAGATCGACCACGATCGAAAGCCCCAGCCCGGAACCCGGCTTGGTCTCGTCCAGCCGCTTGCCGCGGCGGGCGACCTGCGCGCGCTCAGCCGCCGAGAGCCCGCGCCCGTCATCGTCGACGATGATCCGCAGCATCGGGCCGGCGCCCGGCTCCAAGGGCTGCTCCACCAAAACCTCGATGAATACCTGCGATGCCGCCCATTTGCAGGCGTTGTCGACGAGGTTGCCGGCCATCTCCTCGAGATCCTGCCGCTCCCCGCGAAACTTCGCCTGCGGGTTGGCATCGACCGCAACCGCGATGCCGCGACCGCGATGGATTTTCTCCATGGTCCGGCGCAGCGCCTCGATCGCGGGGGCGACCTCGGTGACCGTGCCGATGATGGTGGGACGCGCGGCGATGCGCGCGCGCTCCAGATGGTGGGCGACCTGGTCGCGCATCAAGTCGGCCTGCTCCAGGACTTTTGTGGCGAACGGATCGGCGACGTGCGTTGAGGCCTCGTTGACGATGACGGACAGCGGCGTCTTGATGGCGTGCGCGAGATTGCCGACATGGGTTCGCGCGCGCTCGACGATTTCGCGGTTGGCATCGATCAGCGCGTTGGTCTCGCGCGCCAGCGGCGCGATCTCGACGGGAAATTCGCCCTCCAGCCGTTCGGCTCGGCCGGAGCGGATATCGGCGATCGATTCCGAAATGCGTTTCAGCGGCGCCAGCCCGAAGCGGACCTGGAAGATCGTGGTCAGCAACAGCACGATTCCCAGCGCGGCGAAGGTACCGCCAAGGTAATAATCGAAGCTGCGGGTTTCGTCGAAAATCTCCGAGGCGTCGCCGGCCACGCTGACCAGGAACTTGCCGTCGGCGCCGAGATCGACCGGGCGTTCCACCATGCGCAGGCTCTGGCCCTCGGGACCGTCGACATAACCGAGCCGGATACCGGCCGCAGTCAGTTCGGCGCCGGAATCTTCCAGCTTCGGCAACTTCTTGTCCCACAGCGAACGCGACGCCCGCACCTCGGCCTTGTCAGTGTCGGTACGGGTGATCTGCCAGTACCAGCCGGACAGCGGCAGTTCGAACAGCGGCTCGCCGAGCGACTGGAACTGACGGTCGGGCGGCTCGTCCGGCGTCGCCACTTCGGCGATCAGGGTGCGGAGATAGAGATTGAGCCGGCGGTCGAAGGCACGCTCGGTTGCGTCGCGGTACACCGACGACAGCACGATCCCGGTGATGGCCAGGATCACCACCACCCAGGCGGTCGCGGACAGAAACAGCCTTGTGGCGAGCGAACTGGCGCGCATCAGAGCATGATCCTAGAACGCATCTCCCCGGACAAACGCCCGATGGATGGATGCCGCTGGCCGGACGAGATCATGCCCGCACAAAAGAGCAAGAAGGCTGTGTGATCAACACCCCAGATCAGCTACTGATCAGCTGGGAGGCGACGGCGGCGTCAGCAGATAGCCGAGCCCCCGCACGGTCTGGATGATATCGACGTCCAGTTTCTTGCGGATACGGCCGACGAACACTTCGATGGTATTGGAGTCGCGGTCGAAATCCTGATCGTAGAGATGCTCGACCAGTTCGGTGCGCGACACCACGCGTCCGGTGTGGTGCATGAGATAGGCCAACAGCCGGTACTCATGCGAGGTCATCTTGATCGGATTGCCGGATACGCTGACCCGGCCGGTGCGGGTATCCAGCGAGACCGGCCCGCAGGTCAGTTCGGACTGGGCATGGCCGGTGGAGCGGCGCAGCAGCGCGCGGATCCGGGCCAGGACTTCCTCGAGATGAAACGGTTTTGCCACGTAGTCGTCGGCGCCGGCATCGAAACCCTGCACCTTGTCGCTCCAGCGGTCGCGCGCGGTGAGGATCAAGACCGGCATGGCGCGGCCGTTGCGGCGCCAGGCCTCCAGCACCGAGATGCCGTCCATCTTCGGCAGGCCGATGTCGAGCACGACCGCGTCATAGGGCTCGCTGTCGCCGAGGAAATGCCCCTCCTCGCCATCGAACGCGCGATCGACCACATAACCGGCATCCGTCAGCGCCGTCGTCAGCTGACGGTTGAGATCGGGATCGTCTTCAACGACGAGCAGGCGCAAGCTGGCCTCCGCATGTGAGCTGCACGATATCCGCCATCAAGTTGATCCTTGCCGGCGTGAACGGGCTATGAACAGAGCCCACACAGCCATGTTACATTTTCTTCATAACCGCTTTTACCCGCTTTTCGAAGCCCGCCCGGCGCGTCTCCGACGACGCCGCAAGCCGCTTGCTAACGTCCGGCCGGCGGTCCCCTGACCACGATAAAATCGACGGGACCGCCGGGCCGGTCGTCATCGAAGACCCCGATTGTCAGCCGTCCCGTCCGCCAGGCGAGCGTGTCGAGGTTGGTGCGGCCCTGGTACAGCAGCGGGCCCTCGGGATAATTATCATGGCCATGAACGACGTGCAGTTTGCCGAAGCCGTCGGAAAATCCCTTCGGATAACGTTTCCAAAACAGCGTCGCTTCGTTCTGCCGGTCGAGGGGAATTTCGGGATCGACGCCGGCGTGAACGTAGATCCTATGCGTGTCGACATGCATCGGCCGAAGTCCATCGAGCCAGGCGATGTGGGTTTGCGGCACGGCGGCGGGATCGCCGCCATAGGACGCCAGCGCCGCAGCGCCGCCCTTCGCGATCCACGAAGCCATTTTCGTCGGATCTCGCAACGCCTCCACCATCATGGCGTCGTGATTACCTTTCAGCGCAACATAACGCCACCCTTCGGCAACGCCCGACAGCAACCGGTCAACGACCTGTCGGCTTTGCGGTCCCTTATCGACGTAGTCGCCGATGGTGATGATGGCGCCAGTTTCGCCCCGCGCATGCGCGGCGATTTCAGTGAGAGCATCGCTGAGCAGATCGTAGCGGCCGTGAATATCCGGAATGACGTAGGTCAGACTCATACGGCCATAATATTCCAGCGGGATACCCCACGGGTTAACGTTGTTTCACCCATTCGTTCGTGGAACCGCTTCGGACAGCCGAGAACAGGTTGAGGTCAGTCAGCTTGTAGCTTATCTACCGTCGATGATTCAAAGGATATCCGCCGTCGCCGGCTGGCTGGCACTCGCGTTCATTGTCTATGCGACGCTGTCCCCGATCGAGGCGCGTCCGGTAATTGCCGGCGTGCACTTCGAGCATTTCGCGGCCTTTGGGCTTGTCGGACTGGCGTTCGCCCTCGCCTACCCCAATCGCCTGCTGTTTGTCTTCGCCATCGTCGTGGGCAGCGCGGTCGCGCTGGAGGCGTTGCAGCTGCTGACGCCGGATCGCCACGGCCGTGTCCTGGATGCGCTGGTGAAAACGGCGGGAGGCGTCTGCGGGATTGGCGCTGGTCAGCTGGCGCAGCTTTTCCTGCGCGCCCTGATCGAACGCAAAAGCAATCCAACCTGAATTTCCGACGAAGCGATTGTCCAGGGGCCAGGCGATCGATCTTGCGACCGGCTGGACTGCGGACGCCCGACGGCATCAGCGGCTGTGGTCGACCGCAGCCATGGTCAGTGTGGGGATCCTTGGCGCGGTGCCGGCGGCTTGAAGTCCGGAAACCGGCTGAAGATCGCAGTCCTCAGGAACTTGAAATGCGTGATCTCGCTGGCGAGTTCCTTGAGGCGGCGTTGCCCGTTGGAAATCTCGCTGGAGAACAAGTCCTGATGGTGGCTGTCGAGCGCTTCGCGCTCCAGATATTCGTCGGTGCCGTTTCCGAGCGTCACCGCGGCGCGCGCCAGAACGTCCTCAACCCGCCGGCTGAGGCCGGATTGTTCCTGCTCCGCCGCATGCAGCGCCTTTTCAACTGCCGTCAAAATGGCAGCGACGCGCGACCGATCGGTTTCAGCGTCGCGATCGGCTGAACGTGCCTTGAAATCCTGATCGCCCTGGCGACTCCTGAAATAGTTGTGCGCGCGGGCCCGCAAAAAAAGCTGAAACATCTCGGTCGGTCCGGTCCAAAGCCGCGGTCATCCGGCGCAGTATATACTTCAAATCACTCTATCTTGGTTAACAAAGCCTGAATTGGCGGGACGATCCGGGCGAGCCATGGCCATCCACTGTTTCCAGGCCTTGTCGTGCTTGCCGTAGAGTTCCAGCCAGCGTGTTTCCCGCGCAGGGATTCGAATGCCAGTGTCGCCGCGGGCACGGTGATTACTGCCGTGATCGGGTGCCGGCAGGCTATCCAGCGTTTCGAATTCAAAGGTCTCCTCGAGTGTCAGCCCGATCAGCACGCGCCGTCCGTCGTTGTCGACAAAATATCGCCGCGGCGAGTGCTCACCAAAATCAGTCATGCCGCGAGATTTCGTTTGCGATCCAGGGACCGGTGAGAGCATCCAGGCGGCGGCGGTAGGCCGAGGTAAAGGTGGCAATGGCGGCCGCAAGAAGCAGCAACATCAAAAACCAGCCCATCGGACGACCCAAAAAATTAGCGGCCGAAGCCGCGATCCGAGCCACCGTTTCGATGTGGCCGCTAGAAATCTGCGCACGCGCGCATCCGCATCATAAAGCGGGATCCCGATCCCACAACGGAAAACGGCCTTTAACCTAACCGGTCAACGTTACCGGAGCGAACCTCAGGTGCGGAAAAACACAAATCAGATGACGCCGAGGATCAGCATTGCGAGCCCGGTCGAGACCATCAGGAGGGCAAGCACCGACGGACCGGGCTCGGCCTGGCGTGCTTCGGTCGGGGTTTCGATGATCTGATCGTGCCGTCTCGCTGCCATGGTGATCTCGGTTCCCTTGGATAGCCGGGCAAGATCCCGTCGGTCCTGGCGGCGTCGCGCCCTGACAGCAACGCATGATCCCGGACGATGTTCCGGGCTTTCGGCCCGCGACGTCACATCCAGCGCCCTGATGACGCGGCGGCGGACTCGCCTCCGTGTCGCACGCCGGACCTGACCGGCCCCGCCACGGTTAACGCCGTTAGCAGAATCCCCTGCTCGCTCGCTTGAATCCGGGCTTACCGGTGGTATCCTCAAGCCCGCCGTCTGTTGCGTTTTCGGAGTATCCCATGGCCCCCCGCGCCAACTGGAAGGGCTTCCTGCGCCTTTCGCTCGTGACCTGCCCGGTTGCCTTGTATCCGGCGACGTCGGATACCGAAAAGGTCTCTTTCAACCAGATCAACCGCAAGACCGGTCATCGCATCAAATACGCCAAGGTCGATGCCGACACCGGCGAGGAAGTCGCTTCCGAAGACATCATGAAGGGCTACAAAGTCGATACCGACACCTATATCGAGGTGTCGAAGGACGAACTCGACGAGATCGCGCTGGAATCGACGCACACCATCGAGATCGACGAGTTCGTGCCCCAAACCGATATCGACAACCGCTATCTGATCCGCCCCTATTACCTTGTGCCCGACGGCAAGGTCGGCCACGATGCCTTCGCGGTGATCCGCGAAACCATCCGCAGCATGAACAAGGTCGCGATCGGCCGCGTGGTGCTGACCAATCGCGAGCACATCATCGCGCTGGAGCCGCTCGGCAAGGGCCTGATGGGAACGCTGTTGCGTTACCCCTACGAGGTGCGCAGCGAGAAGGAATACTTCGACGACATCCAGGACGTGAAGGTCACCAAGGACATGCTGGATCTCGCCAAGCACATCGTCGAGAAGAAATCCGGATCGTTCGAGCCTGCGAGATTCGAGGATCACTACGAATCCGCGCTGATCGACCTCATCAACAAGAAGCGCAGCGGCATGCTCACCACGGCAAAGGCCGCGCCGAAAACCGGCGGCAACGTCATCAATCTGATGGATGCCTTGAAGCGCAGCCTCGCCAGCGAAAAACAGCCCGCCCCCGCCGCCAACAAGGCCAAGGGCAAGAAAGCGCGCAAGGCGGCCCCCGGCCAGCGCGAGATGCTGCTGCCGATCAGCGGCAAGCGCGCCGCCAAGGAAGAGCCGAGGGTGCAGGAGCCGAAGAAGGCGGAGAAGCCGGTACGCACTGCCGCCCGATCCAAGAAGGCCGGATAGTGCCGCAGTCATCGCGGCGGCGCGCGGCGCCTCCGCGCAATTGCCGCGTAGCTTCACGGCCGACACAGCGTATGCCCTGAGATGCCGTGGTCGACGCCGTTCGAGGAGCTGATACGCTTGCGCGGCGACCGCAGGCTCGTGACGCTGCAGCACGCCGCCGATTACATCATGACGCTGCCGGAACAGGTGCAGCAGCAGGAGCGCTGGCAGATCGCGGTCGAGAACCTGATCAATGCCGCGGAGACCGGCGGCGGCTGGCTGATGTTCGCGCGGATCGCCGTGCTGCGGGCGCTGAACGCAGATGGGCGGACGCGTTGACCGCGGTCTCAATCCCCGCAGCCGCTATCGTCACCGCCAAGATCAAATCCGCTGAAATCGCCGCCGTCGCCTGACGACGATCGCTTTCCAAACATCAGCGTCAGCATGATGGAGCTTACGCTCAGCACGGCGGTAGCCACACGCACGGGGTTTTGCTGGCTGTAGGCGATAAGCTCCGCACCCCAGCTCCCAAGCAGCAATTCCTGCATGATGACTGCCGCTGACCTGCCGTTATTTCAGCGACGTATTCACCGAAGCGAAAGTGCCGTTGAGGGTACTGCCGAGGCCGTTGACGGCGGTAAGTATCACAATACTGATACCAACGGCGATCAAGCAATATTCGATCGCGGTTGCACCGGATTCGTCATCCAGGAATTCTGAGAACAGGCGCCGCATCCAAAACTCCTGTTGACGCTTCGCACGGGTTTCTGCCGTCCCGATGCCGTGGCGAAATCTAGATTGGATTGGTTGCCGGGTCATTGACGAATACCCTGAACAGCTGGTTAAGCTCATCGGGTAATTCCAGCATTGCTTCCGATAGCTGGCGGAATTCGATCGGTCGCGACGCTATCATACCGGGTCAAAAATTTACTTTCGATTCTGCGCTGGCCCCGACGGCGATCGGGCCGGCCGCCGCGACACGAAACAAACTCATGACAATCGTCATTTTCCTGCATCTCAAGCCGGACGACACGCTCCACAAGCGTTGACGACAAGACAGTCGTCTTCAGCGGCATCCGCGGTTGCTTTGAACCTGTAGCGGAAGATGAGAATTCACGTGCAAGTTCGGGCTGCCGATCATGCTCCCGGGTCCATCATCATGATTTGGGTCCAGCAGGCCGATGCGATAGGCGCCAATGAGGTTCCGATGCCCTTACCCCACCGGCTTCGCCAATGAACCCCATCGACACCTCCCGCCCCCAACTGAAAATCCGAAGCGTCAAACTCGATACCGGACGCGAGAACGCGTCGTCATCTCGCGCCAGTCCAAGGCGTTGCGAGCGGAAATATTTCGAGGATTTAGCCGCCGCCCGCACCGCCGATCTTCGCGCCGACGACGCGCCGGGATGCATATCAGAGCTTCCCGGGAATAGCAGCGCACATGCTTTACCGATCGACGGATTCCTGTTCCAACTAGCCACCAGGCCGAGCCAACATCGGCCAGTTCTGGGGAGGGATCGGCATGAAACTCGGCACTGCCATTGCGGAAATCATGAAGCGCGAGGGAATCGAAATTCTCTGCGGCTATCCGGTCAATCACCTCATCGAACACGCCGCCAATGCCGATATTCGCCCCGTGATGGTGCGGCAGGAGCGCATCGGACTGCACATGGCGGACGCGATCTCGCGGGTCACCTCCGGGCGCAGCATCGGCGCCTTCTGCATGCAGCACGGCCCTGGCGCCGAAAACGCCATGGGCGGCGTGGCGCAATGCTACGGCGAATCCGTGCCCGTGCTGGTGCTGCCGATGGGCTATGCGCGGCGAATTGCCAATATCGAACCCAACTTCAATTCCAGCCAGGCGATGAGGGCGTTTGCGAAATCGTCCGAGCCGATCAACCTCGCCGCCGAGGTCGGCAACATCTTCCGCCGCGCCTTCACAAAACTGAAGAACGGCCGCGGCGGGCCCGTGATCGTGGAAATCCCGTCCGACATGTGGAACGAGGAAGTGCCGGAACCCTTGAACTATACCCCGGTGCTGCGCACCCGCTACGGCGCCGATCCCGTGCATGTCAGGGAAGCCGCGGCGCTGTTGATGTCGGCCAAGCGGCCGGTGATCTATGCCGGCCAGGGTGTGCATTACGCGCAAGCCTGGCCGCAGTTGAAGCGGCTGGCCGAGCGGCTCGCGATCCCCGTCACCACGAGCCTTGGCGGCAAGTCGTCCTTTCCCGAGACGCATCCGCTGTCGCTGGGCTCGGGCGGTCTCGCCGTGCCGCGCGCGGTGCCGAAATTCCTCAGTGAGGCCGATGTGATCTTCGGCATCGGCTGCTCGTTCACGGAGACGAACTTCGGCATCGCCATGCCCAAGGGCAAAACCATCATTCATTCGACGCTGGACCCCGCGCATCTCAACAAGGATGTCGAAGCCAAAATCGGGCTTGTCGGCGATGCCGGGCTGGTGCTCGACGCGCTGCTGGAGGAGATCGGCAAGAGCGTCAGCTCGGACCGCGATGCATCCGCCGTTGCCGCCGAGATCGCCGCCTCGCACAAGGAGTGGCTGGCGAAATGGATGCCGAAGCTGACCAGCAACGACGCGCCATTGAACCCCTATCGCGTGCTCTGGGATTTGCAGCACACCGTCGACATCAGCAACACCATCATCACCCACGACGCCGGCAGTCCGCGCGATCAGCTTTCGCCGTTCTGGAAGCCGGTCGAACCCTTGTCCTATATCGGCTGGGGCAAGACCACCCAGCTCGGCTATGGCCTCGGGCTGGCCATGGGCGCCAAGCTGGCAAAGCCGGACAAGCTCTGCATCAACGTCTGGGGGGATGCCGCGATCGGCTTTACCGGAATGGATTTCGAAACCGCGGTGCGCGAGCGCATCCCGATCATGTCGGTTCTGTTGAATAATTTCAGCATGGCGATCGAATTGAAGGTGATGCCGATTTCGACGCAAAAATATCGCTCGACCGACATCTCCGGCGACTACGCCGCGATGGCGCGGGCTTTTGGGGGCTATGGCGAGCGGGTGACAAAACCCGAAGATATTGTCCCGGCGATCGAGCGCGGAATCCAGAAGACCAAGGAAGGCATCCCGGTGCTGCTGGAGTTCATCACGTCCAAGGAAACCGAGGTTTCGAGGCCGGGGACATGAGCCTGACCGGGTTCTGGGCTTAACCGCAACCAAAGACGGCGCTAGCCCAGATACGCCCAGGATGGGATAATCAGAGCCTGTTTATCGGATTTGCCGGCCGGCCTTCCCATTGGGAGCCCCGCGCCGCGCATGTCCAGTTGGGCGCGGCGCCCCGCGAACGGATTCTGTGAATGACTGCGCTTCCCCCAGACAGGGTAGCTGATCTCAGCCAGGAGAATGCCCGGCTGCGGGCCGAGCTGCGCGCCGCCGGGGAGCGCCAGACCGCGAGCGCCGAAATCCTGCGTGCCATCGCCGGCACGCCGGGCGATGCCGACCGCTCGTTGCAGCAAATCGCGGAAACCAGCGCCCGTCTGTTCGGTGCTTCCAGCGTCTCGCTCCATATTGCCGAGAACGGCGAGTGGGTGCAGGCGTTCCGCGTCGGCACCAGCGCTGAGCATGTTCGCTCAACCGTTCCAGCGGCGAAAATACGGATTGGAGGTCGAAATCTGCCCGGCACGGTCGTGCACGAAGACCGGCAGATCCACATTCCCGACCTGGACAATCTCGATCCGGCGATCGCCGACTGGCCCGGCCTGCCGCCCGCGCGCGCGGCCGGCACCCGCGCCATGGCCGGTACGCCGCTTCGGCGCGAGGGCAACGCGTTCGGCGTCCTCATCGTTTACCGCGACCGGCCCGTGCCCTTCACCGCCGAGGAGCTTGCGCTCCAGCAGAGTTTTGCCGACCAGGCCGTGATCGCCATCGAGAACGCCCGGCTGTTCAACGAGACCAGGCAATCGCTGGCCCGGCAGACCGCGACGTCCGATATCCTGCGCGTCATCAGCCAATCGCCGACCGACGTGCAGCCGGTATTCGACGCCATCGTGTTGACCGCCGTGCGGCTGGTCCGATGCGACATGGCGTTTTTCCTGCGCTGCGAGGCGCGACACCTTTTCGGTGCGGCAAGGGCGACACCGGAGGGGCTCCAGACGGAGCTCGGCTCTCCGCAACCGATCGAGCCTGGCGCCGGCTTTCCATCGCGCGCAATCGTCGAGAAAAAAACGCTGCACGTGCCGGATTTTTCGCTCACCGAGCTGCCCGAGATCGACCGGCGCGTCCATGAGACCTACGACATCAACTCGGGGCTGTTCTTGCCGCTGCTGCGTGCGGGGGAATGTATCGGCCTGCTCGCGCTGGGCGGAAAGCGCGCCAATATCTTCGGCGAGAGCGAAATCGCGCTCGCCGAATCCTTCCGCGACCAGGCCCTGATCGCGATCGAGAACACGAGGCTGTTCAACGAAACCAAGGAGGCGCTGGAGCGGCAGACGGCGACTTCCGAAATCCTCAGGGTCATCGCCAGTTCGCCGTCCGACGTACAGCCGGTATTCGAGGCCATTGCGGCCAGCGCCAAGCGCTTGATCGGCGGCTTCTCGGCCGCGGTTTTTCGATTTGTCGCTGACATGGGTTACTTGGCGGCGTTCACACCAATTCATCCGGCTGCGGACGAAGCCTGGAAGGCTTCGTTCCCGCGGCGGCTTTCCGATTTTCCGCCCTTCAAGTGGGTGCGCGACGGCGAGACTGCACAGGTCGTCGACACCGAAACCATGCCGGATATACGAGACCTATCGCGGTTGCGCGGCGGTTTTCGCAGCGTGCTGGTTACACCCCTGCATGAGCAACGGTGCGTCTATCGGCCTGATAAGCGTCACGCGCAAGGAGCCGGGTGAGTTTGCCGCCCACCACGTTCAGTTGCTGCAGACTTTTGCAGACCAGGCGGTCATCGCCATCGAGAACGTCCGACTGTTCAACGAGACAAGGGAAGCGCTGGAGCGGCAGACCGCCACGGCCGATATCCTGAAGGTGATCGCCTCTTCGCCCTCGGACGTGCAGCCGGTGTTCGAGGCCATTGTGGCCAACGCCGACCGGCTGATCGGCGGCTTCTCGACCGGGGTGTACCGGTTTGTCGGCGGCATTTGTCACCTTGAGGCATTTACGCCGGTAAATCCGGCCGCGGACGAAATGTTGAGAGCCCGGTTCCCGCGCCCAGTTGCCGGCATCAGGCATTTTGAATTGGCGCATGCGGGCGAGACCGTGGAGATCACCGACACCGAAACCCAGGCGGCGGACCTGCCGTTGCGGGAAATAGCGCGGGCGCGCGGCTTTCGAAGCGTGCTGTATTCGCCGCTGATAAGCAAGGGGACGGCGATCGGCGTCATCGTCGTCAGCCGCAGGAACCCCGGCTCGTTTTCAGCGCACCACGTCGAGTTGCTGCGGACTTTCGCCGATCAGGCCGTAATCGCGATCGAGAATGCGCGGCTGTTCAACGAAACGCAGGAAGCCCTGGAACGGCAGACCGCAACGGCCGACATCCTGAAGGTCATCGCCAGCTCGCCCTCGGACGTGCAGCCGGTGTTCGAGGCGATTGCGAGACGAGCCAACACGCTGATCGGCGGATTCTCGAGTACCGTCTTCCGCTTCATCGACGGGATCGCCCACCTCAAGGCGTTCACGCCTACCACTCCCGCCGCCGATGAAATATTGCAGGCCACCTTCCCGCGGCCGGTTGCCGATTTCCCGCCATTTCGAATGGCGCAAGCCGGCGAGGTCACGCAGATCCCCGACACCGAAGCCTTGTCGGACGAGATTCTGGACATCTCGCGGGCGCGCGGCTTCCGCAGCATGTTGTTCGCACCGCTGATGAATGACGGCACCTCGATCGGCTTCATTGCGGTGACGCGCGTCCAGCCCGGCGCCTTCGCCGACCATCACGTCCAGTTGCTGCGGACCTTCGCCGACCAGGCCGTAATCGCCATTGAGAATGCCAGGCTATTCAACGAAGTGCAGGCGAAGACCCGCGACCTCACGGAAGCGCTGACCTATCAGACCGGAAGCAGCAAGATCCTCGGCGTGATCGCTTCCTCGCCGACCGATGTCGCGCCTGTTCTCAAGGCCATTGTCGAAAGCGCGTGCGAGCTTTGCGAGGCCTATGACGCCGTCGTGCTGCTAAGAGATGGCGACCACCTTCGCTTCAGCGCTCATCACGGCCCGATCGGGGTAAATCTGGAGAAGTGGCCGATCAATCGCAACTGGACCGCCGGGCGCGCGCTCGTGGACCGGAAGCCGGTGCACGTGCGTGACATGCTCTCGGACGAAGGCGCCGAGTTCCCCGACAGCAGGGAATTATCGCGGCACACGGATTCCCCTGGTATTCGCAGCATTTTGAGCGTGCCCTTGCTGCGCGAGAATGAAAGCATCGGAACCATCCTGCTTCGCCGCACCGAGGTACATCCGTTCAGCGAAAAACAGATCGCTCTGCTGCAGACTTTCGCCGATCAGGCGGTGATCGCCATCGGCAACGTCCGTCTGTTCGACGAGGTGCAGGCACGGACGCAGGAACTTTCCGAGTCGCTGGAGCAGCAAACCGCGACATCCGAGGTCCTGAGCGTCATCAGCAGGTCGGCCGGGGATCTCGCTCCCGTCTTCGATGCAATGCTCAGCAAGGCGATGCAGCTTTGCGGTGCCGATTTCGGCGTGCTCAACACCTTTGACGGCGAGCTGTTCCATACTGCTGCGACACGCGGGCTGCCTCCCGCCTACGACGAATACCGGCGGAGTCAACCGCTGGAGTACGGCCCGGGCACGGCGCCGGCCCGTCTGCTGCAGGGCGAGCCAATCGTCGAAATCGCCGATCTCGTCGGGTCGGATGCCTATCGCAACGGCGAACCCAACCGCCGCGCGCTGGTCGATGTCGGGGGCGCGCGCTGCCTTCTCGCGGTGCCGCTGCTCAAGGACGAGCGCGTGGTCGGCAACGTCATGATCTTCCGGCAGGACAAGCGGCGCTTCTCGGAAAAGCAGATCGCGCTCCTGAAGCAGTTTGCGGCCCAGGCCGTCATCGCCATCGAGAACACGCGGCTGCTTCGCGAGTTGCGCGCCAGCACCGAGGATCTGCGGAAGTCGCTGCAGCAGCAGACCGCGACCGCCGACGTGCTCAAGGTGATCAGCCGCTCGGCGTTCGATCTGCAAACGGTGCTGGAAACCCTGGTGCGTTCAGCCGCGGAATTGAGCGGCTCCAAACGAGGCGTGATCTTCCTGCGCGACGGCGATCTGTTCCGGTTCAGGGCGATGTCTTACGCCGACGCCAACCCGGAATGGATTCAATACCTGAAGGACCATCCGCAGAAGGCCGGGCAGAACTCGGCCATCGCGCGGGCGATATCGAGCGGGCAAATTGTCTACGTGCCCGACGTACTCGCTGACCCGCAGATCGACATGCCCGCGACCGCGCTTGCCGGAATACGGGCGGTTCTCGCGGTGCCACTGCTCCGAGACGGCAAGGTCGAAGGAATCATGGCGCTCTCGCGCTCAACTCCGGGAACATTCGATGCCCGGCAGATCGATCTGGTCCAAACCTTCGCCGATCAGGCCCTGATCGCCATCGAGAACGTCCGGCTGTTCGATGAAGTCCAGGCAAGGACCAGAGAACTCGCGGCATCCCTCGAAGAACTGCGTACCGCGCAGGATCGCCTGGTGCAGACCGAGAAACTGGCTTCGCTCGGCCAGCTCACCGCGGGCATCGCGCACGAGATCAAGAATCCGCTCAACTTCGTCAATAATTTCTCCGCGCTCTCCGCCGAGCTGACCGACGAACTCAACGATGTGCTCAAATCCGCCCCGCTCGGCGACAAGACCCGCGAGGAAGTCGACGATCTGACGCGCACGTTAAAGGACAATCTCGAAAGGGTCGTCCAGCACGGCAAGCGCGCCGATTCCATCGTCAAGAACATGCTGCTGCATTCACGCGAAGGTTCCGGCGACCACCGGCCCGCCGACATCAATGCGCTTCTGGACGAGAGCCTCAATCTCGCCTATCACGGCGCGCGCGCCGAGAGGCGGGAGTTCAACGTCACCTTGCAACGGGACTTCGATGAGATGGCCGGCATGATCGAAGTATTTCCGCAGGAAATCACCCGCGTTCTGCTGAATTTGATCTCGAATGGATTCTATGCGGTCACCAAGCGCAGGACCGAGAATGGCGGTTTGGGATTTGAGCCGATCCTCCGTGCAAGCACCAGGGATCTCGGAGACACCGTCGAGATCCGGATACGCGACAACGGCACCGGCATTCCCGCCGAGGTCAAGGAAAAGATGTTCAACCCGTTCTTTACGACCAAGCCGGCGGGTGAAGGAACCGGGCTTGGCCTTTCGATGAGCCACGACATCATTGTGAAACAACACGGTGGCAGGATCGAAGTCGAGACGGAGCCCGGGGAGTTTACCGAATTCACGATCGTTTTGCCGCGGGCCAGCAATTTTTCGAACAAAATCAGAGGTCGGACGTGAGCGTATTGGTTCTTGTGGTCGATGACGAGCCCGACGTCGAGGCGCTGTTCCGCCAGCAATTCCGGCGGGATCTGCGCGCGCAACGTTTTGTGATGGATTTCGCGATTTCGGCGGCGGATGCGCTGGCGCGTGTCGCCAACACCATCGAACAGTCGCTGATCCTGATCCTTTCGGACATCAACATGCCCGGCATGACCGGCCTTGAAATGCTGCCCAGGGTCAAGGAAATGCGGCCTGACGTTCCCGTCATCATGATCACCGCCTACGGCGATGCCGACACCAAGCGCAAGGCGATCGAAGGTGGCGCGGAGGGCTTGCTGACCAAGCCGATCGATTTCACCCTGCTGCGGGAAGAAATCGACACCCGGCTGGAAAAAGCCAGTTGAGGAAAGAACTCACGGCTTGAAGAACGCGGGATCGTTGAGCGCCTTGATCATGATATCGACCATGTCGGCGGCGCCGTGGTCCTCGCGCTCCTCCAGGAGCTCCCACATCTTGCGCAAGTTCGCGCGCATCGGCGCCTTCAGCGACGGATCGCGCTCGATCAGGGTCCGCGCGATGCAGAAGGCGATGCCTTCGCTGCCCATCCGCGTTTGCTCGATGCTGGGTTTGCTCATGGCCGGCTCCTCGTCGATTTCGATGTCTGCTGGCGCGCTGTTAGATCAAATTGCCGCCGATAGATAGCCGGGCCCTGGAAAGCCGCCGCTGCGTGAGAGGCCGCGCCCTACTCCGCCATCTCGATCCGCGCGGCTGGGCCGGCCAGCGGCTTCTCTTCCATCACGATCATGCACAGCGCCGAGCCGGCGAGCAGCACCGCGGCTGCGCCGAACACATAACGGAATGCGGCGATCATATCGGCGGCGGGGATCGAACTCACTGGGCCGCGATGCTCGCCGCCGAGCGAAATATCCGCACCCAATGCCATCAGCAGGATGGCGCTGAACGCCGCCACCATGAATGAGGCCATCAGCGCGCGGAAGAAGTTCATCGCACCGGTGATGGTGCCGACCTGCGAGCGCGCTACCGCGTTCTGCAGCGCAACCGTGCTTACCGGAAACACCGTACCAAGGCCGAGCGAAAATACAGACAGCAGCAGCAATAGCCCCCACAGCGGCAGCGTCGTCAGCGCCAGCGCACATCCCAACACGGTCGCGCACGAGGTCCCGATGATGGCGACCTTCTTGTAATGCTTGTAACGGGCCATGGCCCGGCCGGCGACCGCAGCGCCGCCGGTGG
This sequence comes from uncultured Alphaproteobacteria bacterium, assembly GCA_963778925.1. Lineage (GTDB taxonomy): Bacteria > Pseudomonadota > Alphaproteobacteria > Rhizobiales > Xanthobacteraceae > Bradyrhizobium. The sequence goes on from CAVZWE010000011.1 coordinate 190,742, forward strand.
AAATGGCGGCGAGCGGAATCAACGCCAGTCCGGCCTCGCTGGCGCTGAGGTGGTAGACCACCTCGTAATACAGCGGCAGATGCACGGTCAGCCCGAGCATCGCGCCAAACGCGCAGCCGCCGCCCGCCAGCGCGTAGGGCGCGATCGGTCCGCCCATCAGCGACAGCGGCAGGAAAGGCTCTTTGGCGGCGCCGGCATGCCAGACAAAAGCCAGCGTCAAGGCAATTGATGCGCCGACCATCGCTAGGATGGTCGGAGACAGCCAGAGAAAGCGGTTGCCGCCCCAGGTCAGCACCAGCATGATCACGACGGCGGAGGCCATCAGCAGTACGCCGCCGAGCCAGTCGACCTTGCGCCGGCGGTGGAACACCGGGATCCTGCCCATTTTGGGCAGCAGCATCGCCAGCGATATCAGCCCGAGCGGCACGTTGATCCAGAAGATCATCGACCAGTGCAGGTGTTCGGCGAATACGCCGCCAAGCACCGGACCACCGATTCCCGCAGCCATCCATACGCCGCTGAAATAAGCCTGATACTGGCCGCGCTCGCGCGGCGTCACCACGTCCGAAATCACCGTCTGGACGATCGGCATGATGCCGCCGCCGCCGAGGCCCTGCAGGCCACGCGCCAATATCAAAACCGTCATGTTCGGCGCCAGCGCGCACAATATCGAACCCGCGATGAACAGGCCGAGCGCCGCGATGATCATGCTGCGGCGACCGTAGATGTCGCTGAGCGTGCCGAACACCGGCGCCACCGCGGTCGAGGCCAGAAGATACGCGGTAATCACCCATGACAGGTTGGAGACGTCCTGGAATTGCCGGCCGATGGTTGGCAGCGCGGTGGCGACGATGGTCTGGTCGAGCGCGGCCAGGAACATCGTCAGCAGCAGGCTCATCAGGATGGTGCGGACTTCGCCTTGGCTCAGCGGCGCCCTTGGAGCGATCGGCGGCGCGTCGCTGATATCGATGACATCGGCTGGCATTTCCGCCAGCTCGCCGGCGATAGCTTCGGGCAATGCCTGTTGGTCGGCCGGGTGACGGCTGTGCCGTTCGAACTTGTTCATGTCGACGTGTATTTATCGGGTACGCGGCGGGAGGCTGCGAGGAATCGCTGGTTCGGGCCCAAATGTAGGCGGCAAATCCAAGCTGCGGCAGCGGGTTAGGCGCATAGGTGCATCCCGCGAGCAGGCAATCGCAATCGCGTGATCGGCTTACTACGATTTTGACCGCTTCTTGAGCCGCGCCCGCTTCGGCAGCAGCGCCGGCCACAGGACGATATGATCTTCGAGGTCGGCGTCGGCGATCTCGCTCTCGGTTCCCTGTACCCGCCCCCGCACCGAGACGCCCGCTTCATGTACCGTATCGGGATCGCCCGATATCAACGGATGCCACCAATAGAGATCGCGGCCTTCGGCTACGAGCTTGTAGCCGCAACTCGGCGGCAGCCAGTTCAGGGTGCGGACGTTTTCCGGCGTCAGTCTGACGCAGTCCGCAACCTGGTCGGAGCGGTTCGTATAGTCCTTGCAGGTACACAGCCCGGCATCCAGCAGCTTGCAGGAAACGTGGGTGAAATAGATCTTGCCGGTATCTTCATCCTCGAGCTTTTCCAGACAGCAGCGCGCGCAGCCGTCGCACAGGCTTTCCCATTCGGCGTCGGACATCTCCTCCAACGTCTTGGTTTTCCAAAAGAATCCCTCTTGATCGGAGGGTGGTTTGGGTCGGACGGTCATGAGTCCTGACGTTTCCGGTATGGCGGTTGAAGCCCCTTCTAGGGGCGGCAGCACCAATGGTGCAAGTGGGGGTGGTTCGGCAGTGCAAAAAAGCGTTTCGGTGCGCGTTAGCCCTGCTGTTCGAATCGTGAGCCGCACCATTGGTTTATGGCCCCCGCTCGGTTAGAAGATGGACGATTCCCCAACGACGCAAAAGCGCCTTGGGTTTGCCGCAACACTCCCGCAAGACGTCTCGTCGGCGCCCCGTCGGGGCTTGAGCATCTTTCGAACTGACCAAGGGCCGCAGTGCCGCCGATTTGAAGTTCCTGCAGCGCAAGCGGCAAGCTCCGTCAGGAACTTCAAATCGAAAAGCGGCACGAGAATCTTGGATTTACCAGTGCCCTTTGTTTTCCGAAGTTCGTACAGAGGGCGCTGAAACGTAGGACGAACTTCGGAAAACAAAGGGCACTGGTGCGCCAGATCGTACCACCGCAGTGGAAGAAAAAGATCCGGCACTGGATGCTGGATTTCGACGCGCGCATCGATTCCACGCTGTTCTCCAGCGGCAAGGGCGCCCGCGAGCTCTATGAGCGCTACTCGACCTTCATGGACCGCTTCTATGTCGGGCGCTGGAAACGCTGGGTCTTCATCGAACCGCTGTCGGAGGCCGCCACGATCGGGCTCGGCGGCCTGATCCTGATGCTGGCGCTGGCGATACCGGCGTTCCGCGAAACCGCCGACGACGACTGGCTGAAGAAATCCGACCTCGCGGTGAGCTTCCTCGATCGCTATGGCAACCCGATCGGCAGCCGCGGCATCAAGCACAATGATTCCATTCCGCTGGAGGATTTTCCGGACAACCTGATCAAGGCGACGCTGGCTACCGAAGACCGCCGCTTCTACGATCATTTCGGCATCGACATCGCCGGCACCGCGCGGGCGCTGGTAACCAACGCGCAGGCCGGCGGCGTGCGCCAGGGCGGCTCCTCGATCACCCAGCAGCTGGCGAAAAACCTGTTCCTGAACAACGAGCGCACCATCGAACGCAAGGTCAAGGAAGCCTTTCTCGCCATCTGGCTGGAGACGCGGCTCACCAAGAATGAAATCCTGAAACTCTATCTCGACCGCGCCTATATGGGCGGCGGCACCTTCGGCGTCGACGGCGCGGCGCATTTCTATTTCAACAAGTCGGCGCGCGACGTCAATCTGGCGGAAGCTGCGATGCTCGCCGGCCTGTTCAAGGCCCCCACCAAATACGCCCCGCACATCAACCTGCCCGCTGCGCGTGCCCGCGCCAACGTGGTGCTGGATAACCTGGTCGACGCCGGCTTCATGACCGAAGGCCAGGTGTTCGGCGCGCGGCGCAATCCGGCCACCGCGGTCGATCGCCGCGACGAGAATTCGCCGAATTATTATCTCGACTGGGCGTTCGACGAGATGCGCAAGCTGGTCGATACGTTTCCGAAGTCCTACACCGAGCGCGTGTTCGTGGTCCGCACCGCGATCGACATGAATGTGCAGCGCGCCGCCGAAGATGCCATCGAAAACCAGTTGCGCCAGTTCGGCCGCGACTACCACGCGACCCAGGCCGCAAGCGTGGTCGCCGATCTCGACGGCGGCGTCCGGGCGATGGTCGGGGGACGCGACTATGGCGCGAGCCAGTTCAACCGCGCGGTGGACGCCTATCGGCAGCCTGGCTCGTCGTTCAAGCCCTATGTCTATTCGACCGCGCTGATGAATGGTTTCACGCCGACCTCGATCGTGGTCGACGGTCCGGTCTGCCTCGGCAACTGGTGTCCGCAGAATTACGGCCACTCCTATTCCGGCTCGGTGACACTGACGCAGGCGATTACCCGCTCGATCAACGTGGTGCCGGTAAAGCTGTCGATCGCGATCGGCAACTATCCAAAAAACCAGTGGAAAAACAACCAGTGGGAGGCTGCCAAAAGAGGCCGCGCCAAGATCGTGGAAGTGGCGCGGCGGTTCGGCATCAAGGCGCCGCTGCCGGATACGCCCTCGCTGCCGATCGGCGCCGACGAAGTCACGGTGCTCGAACATGCCGTGGCCTACGCGACGTTCCCCAACAAGGGCAAATCCGTCACGCCGCATGCGGTGCTGGAAGTCCGCACCGGCACCGGCGACCTGGTCTGGCGTTTTGACCGCGACGGCAAGAAGCCGCTGCAGGCCATTCCAGCCTCCGTCGCCTCCGACATGGTGGGCATGATGAGCCACGTCGTCAGCGAAGGCACCGCGCGGCGCGCCGCGCTCGACGGCATTCCGACCGCCGGCAAGACCGGCACCACCAACGCCTATCGCGACGCGTGGTTCGTCGGCTATACCGGCAACTTCACCTGCGCCATCTGGTACGGCAACGACGATTACTCGCCGACCAATCGCATGACCGGCGGCTCGCTGCCGGCGCAGACCTGGCACGACATCATGGCCGTGGCGCATCAGGGCGTCGAGATCAAGGATATTGCCGGTTATCCCGCGGCTGGCCCGAAGCCGCCGACGCCGGCGGTTTCTGCGACGGTGGCCGCCGCGGGGGCGCCAAAACCTCCGGACATCAAGCCGGGACCGCCGCCGGTCCTGACCAAGCGCGGCGCCGATATCCTGGTGCAAGTGGAAAAAATGCTGGACGATGCGGCCAAGACCGCGGGCGATCCGGCGAAGCCCGTCAAGCCGGTGTCGTCGAATTCCGTTGCATTCCCGGACAGCTTCGCGGCGGCAACACCGGGCGCTGCGGCACCGTCAGTGCCGCGCAAGAACTAACCGTGCGGCTGATCTTCATCACCCTGCTGGCGCTGATCATCGCCACCGCCGTCGGCTTAGGGGCGACGTGGATGACGGCGACGCGCGGCACCGATCTCGGTACGCTCACGATCGGCGCCTGGACCGCCCGGCCCAAGACCGGTACCGCCGATGTCGATCCCTATTCGCGCGCCACCATCGCGCGCAGCGGCGAACTTCCAGTCGGCACCGGCGACGGCGTCGCCTTCTCGGCGACGACCGACGACCGCAAGCGGCCGCTCGACGGACGTTGCGATGTGGTTGTCAGCGGCGTCACGCCCGCGGCGCGGTTCTGGACGCTGACGCTGTACGACCAGAAGGGGCGCCTTGTTGCCAACTCGCTGCAACGTTACGGCTTCACCAGCCAGGAAATCATCCGCGGGACGGATGGCGCGTTCGAGCTGCGGGTGGCATCGCGATCGCGCGCCGGAAACTGGCTCCCCACCGGAGGGATCGAACGCTACGCCCTGATGCTTCGGCTCTACGATACGCCGGTCGGGGTAGCGACGCGGACGCAGCGCGATGCGCCGATGCCTTCCATTGCGACGGTGGGGTGCCCGTGATCCGCTTGCTGTTCACGATCATCGCGGGCGTGCTGCTGGGCGGCATCGTACACCTCGTCAGCGTGCTGGCCCTGCCGCGCATTGCGACCAACGACGCCTATTCGCGTCTGACGCCGATGACGAAACTCAACGCGGTGACGCCGCTGCCGCAGGCCGATCCGAACACCGCGCCGATGCCATTCATGGATCCGGCGTTCGCGATGGCGATTTGCCGGTACGACCTGTCCGGCGGGCCGATCAAGCTCGCGGTCCCCGTCAGCCAGGCCTATACCTCGGTGTCGTTCTACACCCGCAACGAAGTCGCCTATTACGCCATCAACGACCGGTCGGCCGGACGCAAGGTGATCGAGCTCGACCTGATGACCGAGGCCCAGCACGCCGAATTGCCGGAGGACGAGGATGTTACCGCGGCCGACCGGCTGATCATCAATTCCCCGACCGCAACCGGGCTGATCGTGCTGAAGGCCTTGGCGCCGGAGCCCGGCCTGATGCCGCAGGCGCAGGCCTCGCTCGCCGCATCGAGCTGCAAGGTGCAGACCGATGCCCCGGCGAAGCAGGCGGAAGGGCCGGCGCCTGCCAAACGCTGAAGATATTTAGAGCGTCTTCAAGCGAAGTCTAGCCGCGCACGCTGAGTGCCTGACCGTTCACCGGCTGCGCCGCGACCGGGGGATTGGCGGTTTGCGCGGCGAGTTCGCCGATCAGGCGATCGGCGTCGGCCGCCATGTTGTCGGGCGCCTGCAGCACCAGCCGCTCCAGCGCCCAGCGGTAGGACGAAATCCTCCGCTCCAGGCACTGCTGCACCCACTGCACGATCAGGCTGTTCTCCTGCATGCGGGCGACCGCGTCGTCGCGCTCGCGCGGCGACAATCCTGAAATCTGCGGGAGACTGGCGTTGCGCTTCCTGTCGAGCTCGATCACCCGCACTGCATCGGCATAGAACGGCTCGAACCGGGTGATGTCGTCGCGCACGTCTTCCATCAGTTGCGCATAGCGAGAGGAATGCGAGCGGTGCGGCTCGTCGATCAGCGCGCGTCCATAGGCGGTGCGATCGAAAACGGGCACCTGTCGCCATGGCGAGGGTAGCGGCATGTAATCGCCGAACACGCTCCTCCAGGCGGGGCGTGAATGCGGCGGCTCGATCAGTGGATACGCCAGATCGCGCAGCAGCCGTTCATTGTCGGTGAGCTGGAATTGTGATGCCCGCAGGCCGAGGCTTCCCGTCACCTCGCCGCCGATCCAGCGATGCATGTCGTCGTTGAGAAAATCCTGGCGGGTGCGGCCGAAGTCGCCGCCGCTGCAGCCGCCGAGCGTCGCCGCGACCAATAGCAGCGTCAGGGCCGGCGCTGCGCGCCTGGTCCGCAGGTCGGTCCGGATCGGAAAGCACGTCTCCGGCATATCGAATGTCCAGATATCAGCGCCGACGGCGGCGCCGGCCCGGGGCGGTACCTTCTTCCGGTCCGCCGCCCCCGCTGGTTTCATCGGGGTCGCGTTCGATCCGGACGACGGGAAGAATCAGGATAGTGCCTTCGCGCGGGGTGCCATCCATGGTTGAGCCCAGCCGCCGCGAAGCCGCATCCGCCGGAAATTCAATGATGGTGCCCATGTCGAACTCATCTCTCTGCTTGCCGCTGCGGCACGTTTCTCGCCGGCGACGTGGCCTCATTAAGATCAGGACGTGGTTAACAGCATGTTAATTTGCCGGGCGCGGATCCTATTTGATGGCGGCGCCGGACTTTGCCCCGTTGCGGCACAACCGCGCCGCAAATGCAGCGGCTGCCTTCACCGATTGTTTTCCTTAACGAGCTGTTAAAGCAACCGAAGTAGGCTCGCCCTCGAGAATTACTCAGTCGCGTACCCTGACATGACCACACCACCATTTTTTCCGGGCTTCGACGGGTTGATGACGCTCTCCCGCCGCGAGGGCGTCGATATCAGGCCCACCTTGCTCCGCGTGCTGACCGATCTCTATGTTCAGGCCAGCGCGCACAGCGGCGACGAAGAGCGGCAATTCATCGAATTGACCTCCCGCCTGATCGACCAGGTCGATGACGCCACGCGCGCGGCCGTCCGGGCGCGGCTAGCGATCTATCCGGGCACCCCGGTCGAAGTCCTGCAAAGACTGGGGCTGAGGCCCGCAAGCACCGATCAGCGCATGCCGGTCGCTCCTGCAAATCCCGCAAGCCCGCCAGCGGCACCTGCAGTGAAGGCGCTGAGCGAGGTGGAGTTGCGCTTGGCCTCGAACTTGTCGATGCAGCCAAAGGACGCTGCCGAAATCCACGACATGTTCCTGCGCGCCAGCGCCCGCGAACGCGCACTCATCCTGCACGATATAAACGACACGCCGTTGCGGGCTTCGGCGCGGATTCCCGCCATGCGCGCCAGGCGTGCCATCGAGACGCTGGAAATGGCCGCATTCGCCGCCGACGTCGAGAATTTCACCCTCGAGCTTGGCGAAACACTGATCTTGCCGGCCCGGGTCGCCACCCAGCTGGTCAACGATCCCGGCGGCGAGCCGCTGGCCTGCGCCCTGAAGGCGCTGGAGATGCCGAGCCCGGTGTTTCAGCGGGTGCTGCTGTTTCTCAAGCCGGAATTCGGATGCTCGGTCGAGACCGTCTACCGGCTGTCGCGGCTATACGACCGGTTGAGCGAACGCTCCGCCCTCATCATGCTGGCGGCATGGCGCGGCTCGACGATGGCGGTCACCCGCGCCAAATATCGCCCCTCGCTTTACGACGACGAGCGCCATCGCGCGCGCCCGGCGCCCGCGCAGTCCCGCCACGCCGAGCCACCGCCCGGCACTGGTGCCGTGCCGCGCACCGGCTCGAAAGGCTAAGCCCGAGCCAGATCGAGAAAATGCCGCCCCACCCTGTCCTCGGTTTCAACGATCCAGGCATCCGGGTCGAAGCGGATTTCCTTGACGAGGCGCTCTTCCACTGAGGCTTCCGGGACCGGCGCATTCGATATCGGCATGAAAAACCGTTCGATCGGCCGGCTGTCGTCATAGACCGTCTGCGGCGCCGGCACGTACAGCATGGCGTTGCCGTCGAGCAGCGCCACCTTGACGAACACCGCGCCGGCCTCTTCCGCCCCGCGCCTGCGCACGGCGCCGAATACGCCTTCGGCCTGGCATCGGCGCAAATACGCCGCCACCCATATGCTTGATTTCAATCGCATCAGCCGACGATAGGCCAGCGCAAGCGTGGACGCTAGTCGATCGGATGACCGATCATCGCGACGAGTTCGCGCACCAGGCGATCGGACATCTGCCCGGTCACCGGGATCTTGTGCTCGCGTTCGAACTTCTGGATCGCCGCCTGGGTATCCGAACCGACCGTGCCGGTCGGTTTCAGCTGGCCGTAGCCAAAATCGGTGAGCGCACGCTGTACCGCCGCGACACGGCGCGTGCTTGCGGCGAGGCTCGCAGCATCATTGTGGGTGGCAAGCGGAACCGGCACGGGCGGCCGTGGAATCGCGGAAGTCGCCACCGGCGCGGCGCTGGTGGTCGCCTTGACCAGATTGGCCAGGGGATCAACAGGTTTCGGTTCGGCAAGTCTGAACTCGAAAGGCCTGGGTTCGACAAGTCTGGGTTCGACAGGTCTGGGTTCGGCAAGCCTGGTTTCGCCAAGAGATGCGTCGGCCTCAACCGGGCGCGGACGCGGCAGTAGGCTGGCCTGTGCCAGCGGTGCCGCCGGCATGGTGACAACCGAACCGAACATCGGCGACGGATGACGCCCCGCCTGCAGGAACAGCGCGTTGGCGATGATGGCGGTAACGGCCGCAAACGCAATCGCGCCGGCGACAACGTCTTTCGGGTGCTGCAGCAGAATGCGCAGCAAAAGGCCGCGCTCGGCCCCCGCTTCGATCGCAGCCGTCCGTGCGCCGCGACGGCGGCGCGGCCTCTCGTCTTCTCTCGTGACTTTTCTAGGCACTTTTCTTCACCTGATGAATTTGATCGTGGACTGCGGATCGCAATGCCGGCGTCAGCGTGGCGACATTACTGGTTGGCTTGGGTGTGAACGCCAGTGGCAACGCGACGATGACCATGGTCCCTTCGTCGATCTTGCTTTGCACGGTCAGCTCGCCGGCATGCAGGGCGACCAGACTTTTCACGATCGACAACCCGAGGCCGGTGCCTTCGTGCCGCCGCTGATAGGTCTTGCCGGCCTGGAAGAAGGGATCGCCGAGCCGCTTCAGATCGTCCGCCGCGATGCCGACCCCGGTATCGGTGACTCGGAGCACAAGCCGCGATGCCTCGACCGCTGCGGACACCGTCACCACGCCGCCGCGCTCGGTGAACTTGATGGCATTGGAGACGAGATTGAGCATCACCTGCTTGAACGCACGCGGATCGCCGGTCATGACGGGCAGATCCTCAGGGAGCCTGGTCACGAGGTCGATCCCGTTCTCCCGCGCCTTCAGGGCCAGGAGACTGCAGCAATTGACCAGCGCCGCACGCGGCGCAAACGGCTCCGGCGAGATTTCAAAATTACCGGATTCCATCTTGGACATGTCGAGAATGCCGTTGACGACCGACAATAGATGCTGGCCGGAATCGTTGATCAGCCGGGCATATTCCTTGCGGCGCAGCGCATCCAGCATCAAGGCATCTTCCTGAACGATCATTTCGGAGAAGCCGATGATGGCGTTGAGCGGCGTGCGCAATTCGTGGCTCATGGTGGCAAGGAAGCGGCTCTTGGACGCATCCGCCTGCTCGGCTTCGGTGCGTGCCAGATCGAGCGCCTGTTCCTGGATCTTGCGGTCGGTGACGTCGCGCATGACGGCGACGACCTCGGCCTCCGGTGTGGCCTCGCCCTGCGAGGCCTGTTCGAGCGGGTGGCAGCGCATCTCGACCCAGATGAAATCCACCTGATGATGGCCGCGCTCGCCGCCGCGCGGGGCGTCGCGCCTGAGGCGAAATTCAACGCTGCGCGCCTCGCCGCCGCGGGCCGCGTCCGAAAGCGCGGTGAGATAGGCCGGACGATCGGCGACATGGACGCGATCGAACAGGCCGTGGCCGAGCAGCCGCGTCACCTGCGTTCCCAGCATCATCTCTGCCGCGGGCGAGATGAACTGCACCGCGCCGTTGCGGCGATGGCGCGAAATCACATCGCTCATGTTTCGCGCCAGCAGACGATATCGATCTTCCTCGACGTTGAGCAGCGCGACGCTGGTGCGCGCCAGCGACTCGGCGCCGAACGCGAGCCCCGCGGCATAGAGCGTCGCCGACGCCACGCCGAACGCCATGAAGATGCCGCGCAGCAGCGGGTTCGGATCGCCCGCGGGCAGCATCTCCAGATGTCCGAGCGCGATCAGCAATGCGCAGCATGCGAGTGCCAGTGCGGAGGCGAACGCGACCACGCGGCGCGAAGCCGAGAGCGCCGCCTCGAGCGGAACCACGACCAGCCAGATCGCGGCAAAGGATTCGATTCCGCCGGTGCTGACGGCGACTGTCATGACGAGGCCCGCCAGCGCCAGCGACGACAACACATGCGCGCCCTCGTAGCGGCCGGTGCGCGACAGGAACCACGACAGCAGAATGGGCGCGGTCAGCCACGCGAAAGCGCCGACTTCCAGCGCGGTGGGCGCGCCGCGCATCGCCAGATAGACCGGAAACGCCGCGAAGGCCGCAAGGCTTCCGAGCAGCCGCGGCGCCATGAATGCACGATGGCGCGCGCGCGTCAGCGCGTCATATCGCGCCGAGGGATGCAACAACGCATCAAGACAATCGCGGATGATACTCAAGACTCTCACGGCTCCCGCGCTTCGGATACATCGTCATCGAGACGCGCCAAAAACGCCCCCTTTATCGTTACCGCAACCTGTCAGAGCGAAATTAAGCGAACGCTAAGGCGTGACGGCTCGCGATCAAACACCCCATATTCGCGGGGTTTTCGCAGCCGTTGAGGGCATTCATTCAACGCGGATGGTGAATGCAGGGTTTCCAGAACGCTTCAGTTATGGTTTCGAAATGGTGGATGCGCCGGAGGCATGGTTTATTCCGAAAATCACCATCAATCGAAAATTTATGGTGAATCCGATCAATCGGATATTCCGCAAATTTTGCGCTATTTAATCTCAACGCAAACACATGCGATTTATCGACAACTGCTAGTCAAGGGAACGATTGCGAAATCGCAACGGGATCAAAAAAAGACGGCCGGGGTCGCGAGATGTTTTTTCTGCTTCGCATGGCATTCTGGCTCGGGCTGGTGCTCGTGCTGTTGCCCAGAGAGAAGACACCTGAATCGGAAAAGCTGCCGCAGCTCGGCGCATCGCAAGCGGTGTCGGCTGCGACCGCGGCGGTGTCGGACGTCAGTCAATTTTGCAAGCGCCAGCCGGCGGCATGCGAAGTCGGCGGCCAGGCCGCGACCGTGATCGGCCATCGCGCCCAGGACGGCGCGCGCAAGCTCTATCAGATCATCACCGACAAGCGCCCGGCCGAGCCTACCGGCTCGATCGGCGGCGGCGACAACGTCGGCATTCCGCCGACGGCGCCACGCGACACGCTGACGCCGGACGATCGGGCGGTCGAGTGGCGTCCGGCGCCGTAGGACGGTCTGCAAATTGCGACCGGAACTATCCGGATTTTCATCGCACGATATCGCTTTCGATCGCCCGCGATCCTATATATTCCTTTGGGGTTGAGCACGGGACACGATGACGATCGACGAAATCAGGGATAATTTCGCGCTGCTGGACGATTGGGACGATCGTTATCGGTACGTCATCGAACTCGGCCGCACGCTCGATCCGATGCCGGAAGCCGAGCATTCCGCCGCCAACAAGGTGCAGGGCTGCGCCAGCCAGGTCTGGCTCGCAAGACAGGTCGGCCGCAACACTGCCAACGAGCCATCGCTGACTTATCTCGGCGACAGCGACGCGCATATCGTGCGCGGCCTGATCGCGATCCTGCTGACGCTGTATTCCGGCCGCACGCCGCGAGAAATTCTCGGCACCGATGCGATCGCGGTGTTCGACGAGTTCGGATTCCGCGAGCATCTGACGCCGCAGCGCTCCAACGGCCTGCGCGCCATGGTCGAGCGGATTCGCGCCGATGCCCGCGAGGCGCTCGCCGCCGCCTCCTGAACGGCGGCCCTGATCGCCGCTGATTATTTTCGCCGCCGCCGTTGCTGACCGAGCCCCATTTTCTTGGCGAGCGCCGAACGCGCCACCGCATAATTCGGCGCCACCATCGGATAGTCGGCCGGCAGGCCCCATTTATCCCGGTATTGTTCGGGCGTCATGTTGTACTGCGTGCGCAGATGCCGCTTCAGCGATTTGAAGCGCTTGCCGTCCTCCAGGCATACCAGATAGTCGGGGGTCATCGATTTCTTCACCGATACGGCAGGCTTGGCGGGTTCCAGCGTCGTTTCGATGCGGCCGGTCGAGACCCGCAGCAGCGCCGCGTGAATCTGGCTGATCAGATTCGGTATCTCGGAAGCCGGCGTCGGATTGTTGCTGAGATATGCCGACACGATGTTGGCGGTGAGATCGATGTAGCTCTTGCCGGCGGCGTCGGTCATGGCCTGATCCTCTCGAAATCGCAATCGCGCCAGAGCGATTTGCGGATCGCACAGTATCCGTAAAGCACCAATACGCTTTCGGACTCCTCCACTACTTGCCGAATATGAGCGGATTACTGCCGACGTGACAACAACAACCGCGCTTTATCTTGAGAGCCGTTGCACCGCAAGTATACGGACCCGGTCAGGGACGCTGGTCGAGGTGCGAGCGCAATTCATCGATCGATGTGAACCGCATCATGCCTTCGGGCATCTGCGCCTCGATCGAGCCGTCGGAATAGAGCGAATAGGCCATCCCGTCGACGACGCCGGATTTGAGAACGGTGACCGGCGGCGGTTCTTCATGTCGCGCAGCCGGGGGAAAGCGATCGGCGCTCGCCGCCCCAGCGCCTGCTTCGGCAAAGGTCGATGGCGCCCGGCTCGGACGCCGCGGCGATGCCAGATCGGCCCGCGAACGTTCCGATTGTGGCCAGGTGTCCTCGTATATAGCGAGCCGGGCCTCGCCTGACTCGGGCGCCGGCGGCGATACCTCGGCCGCTCGCGCCTGCTCGCGTTCCCGCCGTGATGACGAGGAAAACAGCAGATTGCGTCGCGGCTTGACGGCGGCTGGAGCCTCGATGGGCTCCGGCGCGGCCACCGGCACGCGATCGCGCGAGCCGGCCTCCGGCCATGGCGGCGGAGCACTACTCCCTTGATGTTGTGGGGCCGGCTGGTCGCGACTGAACAGGAAACCACCATCTTGGGGGGCCTGATCGCCCAATGCTGCCGGCGGCGTCCTGCTTCCCGGACGTAATTCCGCGGCCGGGCCAAGCTGCCGGGCAATATTCTTCAGTTCCCGGATGACCGCCCCCAGACCGAGCACGAGCATCCCGGTGCAAGCCGCAACGACGCCTACGAGAATGAGGGTATTGCCGAAACTGAATTCCTTGACCGGAATCCCGAAACCGACCGCCACCAGCCCAACCAACAGCAGGCCAATCCCGGCGATCAACGACACAGCCACCATTTAATCCACCCCCCGGCCGCACTGAAAATGAGCGCCAGCCGCCTCCGCCACGATACCGTCATATTGTGCGCATCGCCAACGGACAATTACGCGGGCGGTTCCATGGGGAGCAGGATCACCCGGACTTTTGATTATCCTGGTCTGATCTTTTGATCCTGGGGCCGTCATCGGCGGTTTTTACCCTGACGATTGCTGCATTGCATCAGGCAAATTACGCCACAATTGCCAATTACTTGGAAAGAGAACTGCGCTATATGGATGCCGGGGAACGAGGCCCAAGAGCGCCATAACTGGCCCAAAGGGAACGCCGGGTTACCAATAGCCATGTCATCAATTACGACCTCGGCCATCGACACGCCTTCACGGCGCTCGATGGAGCGGACTTGTGACGACCTTGCCATGCTGGTGCTGGCCGCGGTCGCATTGATCGCCGGCATTACGTTTCGCGATTACGGGCTCGGCTGGGACGATTACACCCACGCGGAATATGCCGATCTGCTGCTGCGCATGTATGGTTCCGGTTTCAAGGATACCGGCGCGCTGTCGTTCGCCAATCTCTATATGTATGGCGGCGGCTTCGACATGGCGGCAGCATTGCTGCACAAGGTGATCCCGCTAGAGCTGTTTGAAACCCGCCGCCTGCTCGGCGCCGTCGTTGGCGTGATCGGCCTTGCGGTGACGTGGCGGCTTGGCCGCCGTGTCGGCGGCCCGCTCGCCGGGCTCGCAACATTGCTGCTGCTGGTGCTGTGCCCGACCTTCTACGGGCACATGTTCATGAATCCGAAGGATGCACCGTTCGCTGTGGCGATGATGATTCTGATGCTGGGCCTCGTCCGCCTGGCAGAGGAATATCCAAAACCGTCGCCGCGGACCGTCCTGATCGTCGGTCTCGGCGCCGGACTGTCGATCGGTTCGCGCATCCTCGGCGGGCTCGCGCTGGTCTATGCGCTGGCCGGCTTTGTGCCGTTGCTGCTGGAAGAGATTCACACCCACAGCGCCCGTGAAGCCGCGCGACGCTTCCTGCATGTCGTCTACGTGCTGATGCCCGGCCTGATCCTCGGTTACCTCGTGATGGGGTTGATCTGGCCATGGTCGATCATGGAACCGGGTAATCCCTTCCATGCCCTGACTTACTTCTCGCACTTCTTCGAGAAGCCGTGGAAGGAAATGTTCGACGGCGCGCTGGTGTCGGTGCCCGACATGCCCTGGTCGTATCTGCCGACCCTGTTTGCGCTGCAGCTTCCCGAAGTGCTGCTCGGCCTTTTGATCGCCGGCGTGGTCGGCACCGTCATGTCGCTGTCGCGCACCGACGTGCCGGCTCGCCGCAAGACCATCTTCCTGATGCTGACGCTGGCGGCAACGCTGCCGCTGGTGATCGCGATGGTGAAGCGTCCGGCGCTCTACAATGGCATCCGGCATTTCATTTTCGTGATCCCGCCGATGGCGGTGCTGGCAGGCGCGGCCTTCGCGTGGGGAATGAACTCGCTCAAGGAAAACCGCCGCAGCTGGCAGCCCGCCGCCGTGGCGGTGTTCGCCTTCGGCCTGTTGTTGCCGCTCGGTGAAATGATCCGGCTGCACCCCTATCAGTACGCCCACTTCAATCATATCGCGGGCACGGTTCGATCCGCCGACAATCTGTACATGCTGGATTACTGGGGGCTGGCGCTGAAGCAGGCCTCCGACGGCCTGCGCGAGGAACTCGCCGAACGGCAGGAAGCGGCCCCGCGCGGACGCAAATGGAAGGTCGCGGTGTGCGGTCCGCAGCGCCCGGCCCAGGTCGCACTCGGCCCCGACTTCACGATCGGCTGGGACAGCCACGCCGCCGACTTCGCCATGACGCTCGGCGAGTTCTACTGCAAGGGCCTGACCGCACCGGTGATGGTGGAAATCAAGCGCGACGACGTGGTGTTTGCCCGCGTCTACGATATCCGCGGCCGCAGTATTTCCAGCCTGCTGGCAATTCCGGCGCCCTGAAGCACCTGCCGCGTCACAAAAGCATGACTGGCACGCCTCGCCCGCGCCTTGCTGCGAAACATGCGCAGGGCTAGTCTGACATTGAAAATCAACGGTTCAAACGGGAGAAACCGGTCATGTCGCCAGCCGAAGCTCGCCTGAAGGAGGTGCCGTCGGAGATGACCGAGGCCGAATGGAACCAGCGGGTCAATCTCGCCGCCTGCTATCGGCTGGTCGCGCATTATGGCTGGGACGATCTGGTCGATACCCACATCTCCGCGCGCGTGCCGGGACCGGACCATCATTTCCTGATCAACCCCTACGGCCTGATGTTCGACGAGATCACCGCCTCAAGCCTGGTGAAGGTCGATCTCGACGGCAACCAGCTCAGCAAGAGCGATTACAGCATCAACCCGGCCGGCTTCACCATTCACTCCGCGATCCACGAAGTCCGCGAAGATGCCGGCTGCGTGCTGCATCTGCATACGCCCGACGGCACCGCGGTGGCGAGCTGCATGGAAGGCCTGCTGCCGATGAACCAGACCGCGCATTTCGTCACCCACGATCTCGCCTATCATGACTATGAAGGCGTCGCACTCGATCACGACGAACGTCCGCGCCTGCAAAGGGATCTCGGCAACAAGAACCACATGCTGCTGCGCAATCACGGCACCCTGACGGTCGGCCGCTCGGTGGCGTCCGCCTTCGAGCGCATGTACCATCTGGAGCGGGCCTGCACCATGCAGGTACGCACGAGGATGCTGGGCCCGACCGCCTATCCGATCGAGCAGGCCGTGGTCGACAAGAACGAAACCATGTTTTCCAATCCCGATCGCGCGGAAATGCGCTCGACCATGCTGGTATGGCCGCCATTGCTGCGCAAGCTCGACCGCATCGACCCCAGCTACAGGAATTGAAATTCTTGGTTTTTGGTGTAGTATTGGTTTGAACGACCTCTGCACTTCCGGAAATCAAAACGCCGCCCAATTCCGGGCGGCGTTTTTACTTTCTACGGCCCATACTCATAATGCGACATGTTTGGTTTGGTGCGGTTTGCCCGATGTCCGCGCCGCTATGCCTCCGATGGCTACCAAATTCTGCAGCGCCGTAAGATGACGCGGTGTGCCAGAAGCGAATATTGCATCAGATTTGGGGCTTTCGTCTCGCGTAGCGGCGCCTACGTCGTTTACGATCCAATGAGTCGTATCCGGTGAAGCGTGGGAATTGGGAGACCGCCATGGGGATGAAAAGCCATACCGCTGCGCCCACGACAGCGCTTGCCTTCGGGCTTTTCTTCACGCCACCGGTTTCCATCGCCATCGATGCGATCATCAACACGGTCGCGCCGTTCGTCACTGCCGCCATCGGCAATCTCAGCTTGATGTCCCCTGCAATGGGTCAGCCGGGCACACTCACGAAAAAACAATCGGATGCACTCAATACCTACAACAATGCACTAGAGAACTTCGAGTCGATCCTGGGCCAGCGGCGCGCACAGATCAATTCGAATCAACGGCTGCCGGACTTGCCGGGACAAGCAGCTCTACCTTGCACGCAACAACATGATGAGCGCATACAAAGACCTCACCGACGCGCTTCCGTCCAGGATCGGAGGGCCCAATAAATTCGGAATCCCTCCGGCGTACTTTGATGCCGGCATTGAGCCGCAGCTCGATGAGTACAGGAAACTTTTCGACCTCATGGAAGCGCCGCCCATCAACGCGCAAAAATCAGATACGCCATTCAAGGACGTTGTCGATTTGGGAATTGCCATTGCGCGAGCCAAGGGCCTTGATGCGACGAATGCCGAAGCGGCAGGCCGTATCAGCCTGGGGCTGTTCTTTGCCGAGACAAATGGCAATCAAAACGTGGGGAACGCGCGCTCGAACAGATACAAGGGAAGTTTGCAAACCGGCCCATCCGAAGATCAAAATGGTCGAAAGAAGTGGGCAGCGATAAAAAAGTCGATAGCAGCCTTTGATCCTGCACTGAGCCTTCGCGACGACAAGGAAGAGGCACGGGTTGGCAATCTGGATCATCGGCTCAACCACTGGACCGCCGTGCGAGACGGCCTCATGAACGCGCACGCGGATATTTTCCCGCAAGTAACGGCGATCGTGAAAACACTGCCAAATCCGATCGATCAAATGAAGCTCTTTGAACTCATCCAGATTATTCCCACTCCGACCAGGGCCGCGCTCAGGTCAGGCAACCTGGTCAACTATCAGAATTTCCGACCCGACGATCATGGGATATCTGCGAAACAACAGCATCTTCGCCTTTGGACAGGCTGACAGGGCAAGAACATCTGCAACTTTCCGCGAAATTCTTGATGCGATGTGGCTCTTCAATGCCAAATTTGAACGAGCGCTTTCCACATTCGACGAGATCAAGACGCGGCAAAAGGGTTGAAGCCGGCAGGCGCCAATCGGATACGGGCGAAAAGTGCGCGCTCGGTGGGAGCGATAACCATTTGCTCTTAAAGAGTTTTTTGGCCCGCCCGTCCAAATCCAACTCGCAATATATTTTCAGTGACTCATGGTTCATAATCCCTATTAAAGGCGTCTTGTGCCGCCATGCTGTCATGAAGCGCGAACAGAAAATCACTCGGGGGAAAGCAGGGATTGCTGTCGTCAGAAAGAAAATTCGCCGGGTCAGGCTTTGGCGTTTGGCCCCGCCGCCGCACCATCATCGTCGCGATGGCCGCATTGGTATTTCTGCCGATCGAGGTCAGCGATGCCGGCTGGCTGTCGGATGTCTTCAAAGGCTCGCCAAAGCCCGGCAAATCGCCAAAGCACGTCAGCTCGCCAAAGCGAGCCACCCTGGCGAAGCCTGCCGCCTCGCCAAAGCCCCGCACTGTAAAGCTTGCCGCCCTGGGACCGGTCGCCCTGAACCCTTCCGCTTTGAGGCCGGCCGCAACAATGTGCGATCCCTCGAAATTCCGGATCGTTCTGGATGTGGGACATACTGCCGAATCAGAAGGCGCGACCAGCGCCCGCAACGTCGCCGAGTTCGTCTTCAATCTGCGCCTTGCGCAGCGGATCGAGGAGAAATTGAAGGCCGAAGGCTTTGCCGAGACCAGGTTGCTCCTGACCGAGGGCAAGGCCAGGCCCAGCCTCGTCAAGCGTGTCGCCGCGGCCAACAATCTGCCCGCGAATCTCTTCCTGTCGATCCACCATGATTCCGTGCCCAACTCATTCCTCGAGAACTGGGAATTCGAAGGCAAGAAGAGCCATTTCAGCGACCGCTTCAGCGGTTATTCCGTCTTCGTCTCCCGCAAAAATCCGGACTTCAAGACGAGCCTCTCGTTCGCCGAATTGCTGGCTAAGGAAATGAAGGCCGAGGGCCTGCAATATGCCCGGCAATATACCCAGGCCATCATGGGTCGGTACCAGCACCCGCTGCTGAACAAGGAAACCGGCGTCTATAGCTACGATCAGCTCGTCGTGCTGAGAACGACCCGGATGCCTGCCGTCCTGCTGGAGGCGGGCTCGATCATCAACCGGGACGAAGAGCTCAAGATGGACTCGCCTGAACGCCGGGACATCATCAGCAGCGGTGTCACGGCGGCCGTGAAGGAATTCTGTGATCCGCGATGGGCCATCCTCGGTGCGCTTTGATGGCGCGGTGACGGCATCACCTCGGGATCGTCTTGTGGAAGGGTGGAAGCCCGAACATGGTATCGCGATGAGCCTCTATTGCGAATAGAATACGATGCCAAACACGTAGCGCCGCAAAATGCTCTTCCGTTCCGGCCTTGTCCTGATAATTCTGATGCTGCCTGCTCCAGCTTTGGCAGGTTCTGCCTTGCCCAAGGGTTTCGTCTATTTGCGTGAAATAGATCCTACGATCGTTCAGGACATTCGCTATGCAGGATCTCATAACTTTGTAGGTCGACCAATAAGGGGCTACCTCGCCGCCGAGTGTATCCTCAGCGAACCAGCCGCAAATGCCCTTGGAACGGTGCAAAGGATGTTGGCCAGGAAAAAGCTCTCGCTCATGGTCTGGGATTGCTATCGGCCGAAGCGGGCTGTCGATGATTTTCTTCAGTGGAGCAAGGATCCAACTCACTCCGAAATGAAGGCCGAATTCTATCCACGCACCGATAAGAAAAAGCTGTTCGCTCTCGGGTATCTCGCAAGACGATCAGCTCACTCGCGCGGGAGCACGGTGGACCTGGCCATAGTCCCAGGCGCTTTTTCATTCGCGCCGCCGCCGAATCCCTCGCAGTCCCTCAAGGCATGCACGTCTCCAAAAGGCGAAAGATTCGAGGATGGAACGATCGATTTTGGCACGGGCTACGACTGTTTGGACGTGCTCGGAAATACGTCAAACGCGCTTGTAGGTGGGATCGCACTGCACAACCGTCAAACACTGAAATCTTACATGGAAGGAGCCGGCTTTCGTCCCAATGCCAGGGAGTGGTGGCACTTCGAACTTATCAATGAACCATTTGACGATCACGGGTTTGACTTTGAGGTCTCGGCCTCGCCATCATCGAACGAAAGGCCAACGCGCTAACATTAAGGTGTTCAATCGTCTTACGATTGGGCGTCAGATATCGCCTGGTCGATGTCCGCTTATGAACTACGCGGCTCAAATTTGATCTCACTGACATTGATCGGCACGCCCTACGGTTGGAGATTTCGCTGGAGAAACCTCACTGCATCGGCGATCGACTGCGCTCGAACCGCCGCATCAAAGACCATCGAATACCCCGGAGCTTCGCGCATGCACGTCCCGACTAAACCCGGCTCGAACGGTTTGGTCTGACCGTCGACGAGAAACATCGGCCCGTCCGGCCCGAGCAGAATGATTGGACATTTTTTCGTGCTGACCAACTCCGGGTAAAAGCGCAAGGTTACCAGATCGGGAACCGTCCAAGCATGGTAGGCTCCCGGGTAGATCACGGTTTCGATCGGGGCCGGATTTCCCGCGGCTCGAGCGTAGGCCAGATAGCTCTCGACCTTGGCCACCGGCAGATTGTCGTCTTTTCCGCCGAGCAGCATCAGCACCGGAGACCCGGTATAGGCGCCGCGCTCGGCAATCACGCCAAAGCTCAAGGCGGGATAGAAGGGAACATGCGCGGCAAATCGGCCTGGTCCGGGATTCAGCGCCGATCGAATCGACTCAAATGCCGTCATATGAGCCACTTCGGCGCCGAACGAGAAGCCTATAATCGCAATTCGATCGGCGTCGATCCTGGGTTCGTTCGCCAGCAGCCGCAGCGCGGCATAAGCGTCCGCCACGCCCGCGGGCAAATAGCCCGGGGATCCCGACATTGCCGCCCCCGTCGTTCCGCGCGCGGCAAAGCTGTCGTAGGTCAAAGTGGCGAAGCCTGATTTGCGCAGTTCGGCAGCGACATAACCTTCATTGGCATCACGATAGCCGCCAAGCGTGTGAACGACGACGACGGCGGGATACCGATCCTTTGCCTGTTCCGGAAAGGCCAGATTCGCCCGAATCGTAACCGTTCCGGTTGCGGCCTCCCGCATCAGAAGCTGGCGAAAGTCGCTATACGTGGAAGATTGAAACGTGATGGTGGTCGTGCCTGCGCCTGACAATGTCCAACCGCCGTTCCATATGCGATCGTCGCCATCAGGACGCATAAAATCTGGTACATCGGAGCCTCTTCGCTTCGCTACGATCGGGCAGACTTACCTGCGCATTCTGCGGCGCAACCGCAGCATCGCAATTGCTCTTTTCCCGACTGATAATATCGAAGGGTTCGACAACATCTGCCTCAACGCGGCGCCTCCGCCAGCGCGGCGAGAATCCGTGCCCACGACCGAATGCCCTTGTGAAAGCTCTTGAGGTCGTATTTCTCGTTCGGCGAATGGATGTTGTCGTCGTCGAGCCCAAAGCCCACCAACACCGTATCGAGACCGAGCGTGCGCTTGAAGTCGGTGACGATCGGGATCGACGCGCCTGAACCCATCAGGACTGCTTCCTTGCCCCACTCATCGGTCAGTGCGCGTCTCGCGGCCGCGAGCGGCTTCATGTTCCAGTCCAGCGCAATCGCCGGCGCGCTGGAATGGTCGCCGAATTCGGCCCTGCAATCCCCGGGCAGCCGCGCGGTGACGTAATCGCGAAAGGCTTTTCGGATCCTGTCGGGTTGTTGCCCCTCCACCAGGCGGAATGAAATCTTGGCGGAGGCCTCCGCCGGGATCACCGTCTTGGAGCCCTCGCCGGTATAGCCGCCGATGATGCCGTTGACGTCGCAGGTCGGGCGCGAGGTGATTTGCTCGATCAACAGCCGGCCTTTCTCGCCGGCCGGAATCGAAAGCCCGATCGGTTTGAGAAAGGAGTCCGGCGTCAAATTGAGCTTCGACCACTGGGCGAGGATATCGGGCGGCAGATCCTTCACCCCGTCGTAAAAGCCGGGGATCGTGATGCGGCCGTCGTCGTCAAAAAGGCTGCCGAGAATCCGGGTCAGCACCCGGATCGGATTTTGCGCACCGCCGCCGAAGATGCCGGAATGCAGATCGCGGTTGGCGGCCTTGATCTTGACCTCCTCGTAGACCAGCCCGCGCAGCGAGGTGGTGATCGCCGGCGTGTTCGGGTCCCACATGCTGGTGTCGCAGACCAGCGCGAAGTCGGCCTTGAGGTCGTCCTTGTTCTTTTCAAGAAACGGAACGAAATTTTTCGATCCGATCTCCTCTTCGCCTTCGATGACAATGGTGATGTCAATCGGCAGCGAACCGGTGACGGATTTCCAGGCCCGGCAGGCTTCGACGAAGGTCATCAGCTGGCCCTTGTCGTCCTCGGCGCCTCGCGCGACAATGATTTTCCGCCCGTCGGCGTGATCGGTAACGACCGGCTCGAACGGCGGCCGGTGCCAAAGATTGAGCGGATCGACCGGCTGCACGTCGTAATGACCGTAGAACAAAACATGCGGCTTTGCCGCGCCGTTGCTCTTGGCAACGATGGCGGGATGACCGGCGGTCGGCCTGATGTCGGTCGAAAAACCGAGCGTTGCGATATCCCTGGCAAGGTGATCGGCGGCCGCCTTGCAATCGCCGGCAAAGGCCGGATCGGCCGAGATCGATTTGATCCGCAGCAGCGCAAACAGCCGCTTGAGGCTGTTATCGAAATCGGCATCGATGCGGTCGAGGACGGTTTGCAATTGCGGCGCGTTGGACATTGGCGATTTTCCTTGCGGGCTCATTGCCCCCTGCATATCAGGTTTTGGCGCCGGCCGCAGGAGGCAAGGAACTGGCCGCGGCCTCCGGCAGCGGATGCAGGATGTGCCAGACCAGCCCCCCGACAATCACGGCGGTAGCGGCAAGATTGTTCCCCCAGGCCTGCAGATCATTCGGAAAAACCGGGAGCGACAGGCACATCAAGAGTCCGGCGATCGCAAGCGTCGCCCAGGTTCCTGCCCGCACACTTGCACGGGAATCATAGGCCGCACGGTGGATCAGGATGGTGGCCGGAAAGAACAGCCACATGAAATAATACTGCCGGGCCAGCGGCGATGCCACCGTCATCAGGCAGAACAGGATTCCAAGTTCTTCGGCATTCGACTTCGCTGTCGTCCGCGAACGCGGCGGCATCACGGCAATGTAGCCGAGCCCGATCGCCAGCGAGATGGCCAGCACGATCCAGTTCGCGGTTTTGAAGCTGACATCGGCCAGATTCATGTAGGCCGGCGGCTTGGCCGCATTGTCCTGGTTGTAATTGACCGGACGTGTCAGGCGATGCGTCACGGCGATGATCGACTGATTGACCCACGACCAGTTCTGCTCGCCACGCTGGCCAAACCCCTGCTCCGAGCTCGATCCAACCATGCCCTGAAACCAGGTTTTCAGTTCCGAAATATTGTGCTGGAAACCACGCACCGGCGCCGGAACGACGAACAGGAAAACGCCGAGGAAGACGACCATGCTCGCGGCCGACGCCCACTGCCTTCGCCAGACCAGATAGGGAAATACCGCCACCGGGAAAACCTTGAGCGCGGTCGCCAGCGCAAACATGCTTCCCGCCATCCAGGGCCGGCCGTGCTGCAGCAACCAGAACCCGAACAACATCAACGCCAGCAGAACCAGGTTCGGCTGCCCGAGATCGAACATGTCGAAGACAAACGTAACGGTGACAAAACCCGGCAACGCAAACAGCCACGGGCCCGGTATCCGCCCCGAGCCGGTCATCGCGTTGGAGAGCTGCGACGTCATCCACCACGCCACGACGTTGAGGGCCGACAAGCATAGATAGAGAGGGATCTTGCCGAAATAAGCCGGTATTGCGAGCAGGACCGCCGGCAGCGGCGGATAGATGAACTCGAAATAGTGGCTGGGATCGCTGGGGTAGAGGTCCCTTCCCTGCAGCACCTGCTGTCCGGCCCAGAACCAGAGCGGATAGTCTTTGGTCTTTCCGTTTCCCCAGATCTCCGGCCCGAGCACGTCGGCTGTCAGCGCGATACAGCAGATCAGAAAGAGAATATCGAGCGGGGCTCGCAGCGACGGATATCTCAGCACACGCACCTTTCCAGGGGAAATCACAGGGAGATCACGCCGCAACAGGCGAAGCGAATTCTATCGTCGCAGCAATCCGCCGAGCGCGCCACGCACCAGCGCGCGGCCGACCGAACCGCCGACCGAGCCGCCGACGGATTTGCCGAGATCGGCAGCGACCCCGCCGACCACCTGGTTGGTGACCGATCGTGTGACGTTTCGCGCCATGAGTTGACCGGTCGACAACCGTCCGCGCGATACGTTGGTCCCGAAAATCGTGCCGACGATTGAGCCGATCTGGCCGAGAATCCCCCCGCCGCCGGCAGACCCCTGCGCGGGCGCCGCAGTCCCGGCCACGCGCTTCTGCAAGATCTCGTAGGCGGACTCGGCGTCGATCGCGGTGTCGTATTTGCCCTTCACGGGGCTGTTGTCCATGATCGCCTTGCGTTCCTCGGGCGTGATCGGTCCGATCCGCGCCGACGGCGGCCGGATCATGACGCGCTCGACCATCGCCGGCGTGCCGTTGCCTTCCAGGAACGACACCAGCGCTTCGCCCTTGCCCAATTCCATGATGACCTGTCCGGTGTCGAGCTTCGGATTGGGCCGGAACGTCTGCGCTGCGGCGGCGACCGCCTTCTGGTCGCGCGGGGTGAAGGCCCGCAGCGCATGCTGCACGCGGTTGCCGAGCTGGGCCAGCACCTTGTCCGGCACATCGATCGGGTTTTGCGTCACGAAATAGACGCCGACGCCCTTGGAGCGGATCAGCCGCACCACCTGCTCGATCTTGTCCATCAGCGCCTTCGGCGCATCGTTGAACAACAGGTGCGCCTCGTCGAAGAAGAACACGAGCTTCGGCTTGGGCGGATCGCCGGCCTCCGGCAGCTCTTCGAACAATTCCGACAGCATCCAGAGCAGGAACGTTGCGTAGAGCCGCGGGCTCTGCATCAGCTTGTCCGCCACCAGGATGTTGACCATGCCCCGGCCATCGCTGTCGGTGCGCATGAAATCCTTCAGCGTCAGCGCCGGCTCGCCGAAGAACTTGGTCCCGCCCTGGTTTTCCAATACCAGTAGCTGGCGTTGAATGGTTCCGACTGTCGCCTTGGTGACATTGCCGAAGCCTTGCGCGGCCTTGCGGATCGGGGCCAGCGGATCGTTATCGCCATCAGCCCCTTTCTTGCCGGCGTCGGGGACGATCGCATCGAGCAGCGCCCTGAGATCCTTCATATCGATCAGCGCAAGGCCGTTATCGTCGGCAACGCGAAACGCGACGTTGAGCACGCCTTCCTGCACGTCGTTCAGATCGAGCATCCGCGACAGCAGCAACGGCCCCATTTCGGTGACGGTAGCCCGCACCGGGTGCCCCTGCTCGCCGAACACGTCCCAGAACACCGTCGAAAACTGGTCAGGCTGGAACGCCAGGCCCATATCGCCGGCGCGTTTGACGATAAAATCCTTGGGCTCGCCGACTTCGGAGATGCCGGAGAGGTCGCCCTTGATGTCGGCTGCGAATACCGGAACGCCGGCACGCGCGAACCCTTCCGCCATCACCTGCAGCGAAACGGTCTTGCCGGTTCCGGTGGCGCCGGTGACGAGGCCATGGCGGTTGGCCAGCGCGAGCGTCAGCCAGGCAGGCTGCTCACCCTTTCCGATAAAGATTTTCTCGCCGGTATCGGCCAGCTTGTTGTCGGACGCAGCCATTACCTCGCCTCGTTGTGCGCTTGAGCGGTTTCAGCCGCAAGCGCATGATCATACCGCATCTTGCAAGCCGATTGAAACCGGTCAACGCGTTTTGGAACGATTGCAATACCGGTTCGTCGAAGCGCGAACGACCGGCTTCGTGCTTTGCGCCGCCGAAAGCCGGAACCAATGTGCCTGCTGCGACAAATTCGCAGTGGATTCCGCGTCCGCTCTTGCATTGCTGCAACACTCGGCAAGCGATCGAACATGAAAAGCGCTTCGAAGGTTGTCATCGCTTGTAATTCGTTTCCCGAACGATCAAGATAAATTCAAGGGCAAGGAGCCGGCAAGTCACCGGTTGAGGCGGGGCAAGTATGGACGAATTGATTGGGCGGCTGGCTGCAAAGGCCGGCATCGACAATGCTGTGGCTGAAAAAACCATCGGCATCATTCTAGGGTTCCTTCGCAACGAAGGCCCCACCGACAAAGTTCAGGCCCTGATCGACAAGATTCCGGGCGCGGAAGCCGCGATCGCGGCCTCAGGCAATGGCGGTGGTCTTGGCAGGTTGATGGGCGGCGGCCTGATGGCGCTCGGCACCAGGCTGATGGGGCTTGGTTTGGGTATGGGCGAGATCCAGAACATCGCCCGTGAACTTTTCAGGTTCGGCCGCGACAAAATCGGAGCGGACCACATGGGCGAGATCATCAAGGGGACACCGGGCCTCAGCCAGTTCGCCTAAAGCACCTTTTTTTCATATTGAGTACCATGACATATCCAATTTCCGAGATTGATGGCTTGCCATCCTTCGCCGCTTCCAAACTCAAATCGGTGGGCATTCGCACCACGGACGGGCTGCTCGAGGCGGCGCGGACCGTGAAGGGACGCAAGGCGCTGGCGGCGAAGACCGGCATCAGCGAACAGCAATTGCTGGAATGGGCCAACGTCTCCGACTACATGCGAATTCCCGGCATGGGCAAGGCCAAGGTCGGGCTGGTGCGCGCCGCCGGCGTCACCACGGTTCGCGAACTCGCGCTTCGCAATCCGGCGCGGCTGGCCGAGAGCATGAAAGAAGTGAACACCAAGCGCAGACTGGTCCGCGTCTTGCCTTCGGAAAGGTCGGTCGAACAGCTGATCGCAAAAGCCCGCAAACTGCAGCCGAAAATTACTTACTGAATTAGATTAATTACCGGACGCGAGCCCTTATTGGGCCTGCCGGAAACGCCCCGCGGGCCGGCGCCCTGCATCTTGACTCCCATGCGCGGACCGCGCAAAGCCACCGCATGATCGCGACCACGTCCAGACCCGCCCCGGCGGCCGCCTCGGCAGATCATCCGGTATTGCAGGCACTGTTGTCCAAGCCGTATCCGGCCGTGATGGGCGTCCTGAATGTCACGCCGGATTCATTTTCCGACGGCGGGCAGTTTGTCGCGCCGGAACGGGCGCTGGCACAGGCGCGGCGCATGATCGCCGAGGGCGCCGACATCATCGACATCGGCGCGGAATCCACCCGCCCCTATGGCGCGCAGCCGATCTCGGCCGATGAAGAGCTCAATCGTTTGCGGCCGATCCTCGGCGACATCGTCTCGCTCGGCGTTCCCGTTTCCATCGACAGCATGAAATCGGCCGTCGTCGCCTGGGCGCTTGATGCAGGTGCATCCGTCGCCAACGACGTCTGGGGCCTGCAGCGCGATTCCGGGATGGCGCGGCTGTTGGCGGCACGCCATGCGCCCGTCATCGTCATGCACAACCGCGACTGACGTCGATGCCGGCATCGACATCATGCAGGATATCTCTACTTTCTTTACGCGCTCGCTCGAGATCGCCGACAGAGC
This sequence comes from uncultured Alphaproteobacteria bacterium, assembly GCA_963778925.1. Taxonomy (GTDB): domain Bacteria; phylum Pseudomonadota; class Alphaproteobacteria; order Rhizobiales; family Xanthobacteraceae; genus Bradyrhizobium. The sequence goes on from CAVZWE010000011.1 coordinate 218,251, forward strand.
GGGCATTTCACGCGAAAACATCGTGCTCGACCCCGGCATCGGCTTTGGCAAAACGCCGGAGCAGAGCATGACGGCCATCGCGCGGCTCGGCGAACTTCAGGTGTTCGGCCTGCCGCTGCTGGTCGGGGCCTCGCGCAAGCGTTTTATCAGTTCGATCACCCCTTCGGAGCCGCATCAGCGTCTGGGCGGCTCGATTGCGGCGCACCTTGCGGCGGCAAAAAACGGCGCGCGGATCATCCGCACCCATGATGTGGCCGAGACCGTACAGGCGCTGCGGGTAGCCGCGGCGATTTGGGACAGCCGATGAGCGATATGATCTTCATCACCGGCGTCGTCATCCATGCCCGGCACGGGGTGATGGAACACGAGACCGAGGTCGGGCAGCGTTTTGTCATTGATCTCGAACTCTCGACCGATCTGTCGGAATCCTCGCGCACCGATCGCCTCGCCGACACCGTGTCCTATTCCAACGTGGTCGCGACCGCGACCGCGGCCTTCAAGAATGCCAATTACAAGCTGCTCGAACGCGCCGCCGGCGCCGTCGCCGACGCCATCCTGGCAGCCTTTCCGCGTATCACCGCCATCAAGGTCACCGTGCACAAGCCGCACGCGCCGATCGCCGCGATCTTCGACGATGTCGGCGTGGTCCTGACGCGCAGGCGGCAAGATCAGTCGCATGGCTGACGTCCTGATTGCGCTGGGCGGCAATGTCGGCGACGTCCGCGCGACATTTCAGAAAGCCATCGCCAATATCTGCGGCATGACGCAAGCCGCGCTGCTGGCGCGCTCGTCGGATTACGCCACGCCGCCCTGGGGCGACGAACAGCAACCCCGTTTCATCAATGCCTGCATCGAGATCGAAACCGGTCTTGATCCCCACGCCCTATTGTTCACGCTGCACAAGATCGAAAACAAGTTCGGCCGCGATCGCGCCAGGGAGACGCGCTGGGGTCCGCGCACCCTCGACCTCGATTTGATCGCCTACGACGACGTTTCGCTGCAAACGCCGGAGCTGACACTGCCACACCCGCGGGCATTCGAGCGCGCCTTCGTGCTGGTGCCGCTCGCCGAAATCGCGCCCGATCGTCTCATCGCGGGACGCAGCGTCAAGGCGGCGCTGGCGGAGCTATCGACCCAGGGAATTGAGCGGTTACCCAACCTCGGTTGACCGAAATCAGCAGCTTCGAGCCAAAAACAACCGTTTGGCTTGGCTATCGGTACGTGGCAATTTCCGGGGTAACAGCAAGAACGGCTCGATGGGAGCGCCCCGCCGAATGACCTCTGTAACCGACGATCTGCGGCTGGCGGCGGATTTTCAGCCGGCGACCTATGACGACTGGCGCAAGCTGGTCGACAGCGTGCTGAAGGGCGCGCCGTTCGAGAAGCTGGTCGGCAATACCTATGACGGGTTGCGGATCGAGCCGATCTATCCGCGCGCGCATGGCGCCGCAGCAATCCCCGGACGGCCTGCGGCCGCACCCTGGCAGATCATGCAGCGGATCGACCATCCGGACGCCGCACAGGCCAACGCGCAGGCGCTGCACGATCTCGAAAACGGCGCCACCGGGCTGACGCTGGTGTTTTCCGGCGCCAATGGCGCCTACGGTTTCGGGATAGACCCTGCGGCCGAAGCCCTCGCGAAGATCCTCGAGGGCGTTTTCATCGATGCCGGCATCGCCCTTGAACTTCAGATCGGTCCGCAGTCGCGCATGGCCGCAATTCACGTCGCCGAATATGTGAAGCGCAAAGGCCTAAGCCCCGCAGCCTGCGATATCCGCTTCGGTCTCGATCCGATCGGCGCCTGCGCGGTCTGGGGCTCCAGTCCCTATGTCTGGCCCGAGATCGTCCCTGCCGTCACCGGCGCGATCAAGGGCCTCGCTGCGATGGGATTCAAGGGCCCGTTCGCGGTTGCCGACGGACGGGTGATCCATGACGCCGGCGGATCGGAAGTGCAGGAACTGGCGTTCGTGCTGGCCACCGCGCTCGCTTATCTGCGCGCGATCGAAGGAGCCGGCGTGGCGCTCGAAGACGCCCAGGGCATGGTCTATGCGCGGCTTTCCGCCGACGCCGATCAGTTCCTGACCCTGGCAAAATTCCGCGCCTTGCGTTTGCTGTGGGCGCGCATCGAACAGGCCAGCGGGCTGACGCCCCAGCCGATCTTCATCGCCGCCGATACCGCGTGGCGAATGCTGACCCAGCGCGACGCTTACGTGAACATGCTGCGCGCGACGATGGCGACATTTTCCGCGGGCCTCGGCGGCGCCAATGCCATCACCGTGCTGCCGCATACGCTCGCGCTGGGATTGCCCGATCCGTTCGCGCGACGCGTGGCGCGCAATACGCAACTGGTGCTGCTGGAAGAATCCAATCTCGCCAAAGTGTCGGATCCCGCGGCCGGCTCCGGCGGCATCGAAGCCCTGACGCAAGCGCTTTGCGAGGCGGCATGGTCGCTGTTGCAGGAAATCGAGAACGCCGGCGGCGTGTTCGCCGCACTTGAGCAAAACCTGATCCAGCGCAAGGTGGCGGCGACGCGGACCGTGCGCGAGCAAAACATCGCCAAGCGCAAGGAAGTGCTGACCGGCGCCAGCGAATTTCCCAACCTGCATGAGGCTCACGTCGCAGTGCTCGCTGCAAAACCGGTCGTGCTTGCGCCCTATGGCGAAGCCAAATTCAAATTCGATGCGCTGCCGCCGATGCGGCTGGCGGCGCCCTTCGAGCGTCTGCGCGACCGGTCGGATGAAATCCTGAAAACGACCGGCGCCCGCCCAAAAGTCTTTCTCGCCAATCTCGGCACGCCGGCCGACTTCACGGCGCGCGCGACCTTTGCCAAGAGTTTTTTCGAGACCGGCGGGATCGAGGCCGTCGATACCGAAGGCTTTGCCGATCCCGCCGCCCTTGCCACCGCCTTCAAGGCTTCCGGCGCAGTGCTGGCCTGCCTGTGCTCATCCGACAAGGTTTATGCGGACAAGGCGGTCCCTGCCGCCAGGGCCCTGCAATCTGCCGGCGCAAAACATATCTATCTGGCAGGCCGCGCAGGCCAGCAGGAAGCCGCGTTGCGCGCCGCGGGGGTCAACGATTTTGTCTTTGCCGGCGGTGATGCGCTGACCGTCCTGCAGGAGGCCTATCGGCTGACGGAGTGAGCATGACATCTGCTGCAAAACCAGTTCTGACCGGCGGCTGCCAATGCGGCGCCATCCGCTTTGCGCTGTCGGCAGCGACCATCAAAGTCAGCATCTGTCATTGCCGGATGTGCCAGAAGGCGTCCGGCGCGCCGTTCGCCTCTTTCGCCGACATCGATCGGGCCGACTTCGCCTGGACCCGCGGCAAGCCGGCCGCGTTCCGCTCCTCCTCCATCGCCGAGCGCGACTTCTGCGCCGACTGCGGCACGCCGCTCAGCTTCCGCCGCATCGACGGCCCGCGGATCGAGATCATGACCGGCGCCTTCGACCGCCCGGACCGGGTGGTACCAACCCAGCAGTTCGGCACCGAATCCCGGCTCGGCTGGGTGGTCGGCATTGCCAACCTGCCGAGCCAGACCACGCTGCAGAACTACGGTCCGGAGAAGGTTTCCGGCATCGTCAGCCACCAGCATCCGGACCATGATTGAGGCCAGGCAATAGAATGGCACTTATGGTCGGCTATGCTATTCTCACCATCGAACCTCGTCATGCCCGGGCATAGTAGTCTGCCTTGTGCAGACTACGTATACTTGCCTGCGCCCCCGGGCATCCACGTCCTTCTCGCGTTTAGAAGGCAAGACGTGGATGGCCGGAACAAGTCCGGCCATGACGAATGAGGCGACTACGATGAGCCGCATACCGAACTTTGCGAATATCGCATTTGAAAAGACCGCCAGCGCCGAACCCGCCGGCGGCGCCGAGCCTTGGCTTACGCCCGAAGGCATTCTCGTAAAGCCGGCCTACAGCGAAGCCGATCTCGAAGGCATCGACTTCCTGGAAACCTGGCCGGGGATTGCGCCCTATCTGCGCGGCCCCTACCCCACCATGTATGTCAACCAGCCCTGGACCATCAGGCAATATGCCGGGTTCTCCACGGCGGAAGATTCCAACGCCTTCTACCGGCGCAATCTCGCCGCCGGGCAAAAGGGCCTCTCGGTCGCGTTCGATCTCGCCACCCACCGCGGCTACGATTCCGATCACCCGCGCGTCACCGGCGATGTCGGCATGGCCGGCGTGGCGATCGATTCGATCTACGACATGCGCACGCTGTTCTCCGGCATCCCGCTCGACCAGATGAGCGTCTCGATGACCATGAACGGCGCGGTGCTGCCGATCCTGGCGCTGTTCGTCGCGGCTGCCGAGGAACAGGGCGTGCCGCCGGAGAAACTTTCAGGGACGATTCAGAACGACATTCTGAAAGAGTTCATGGTGCGCAACACCTATATCTATCCGCCGGCGCCCTCGATGCGGATCATCTCCGACATTTTTGCCTACACCTCGCAAAAAATGCCGAAGTACAACTCGATCTCGATCTCCGGCTATCACATGCAGGAGGCCGGCGCGACGCAGGACCTCGAGCTCGCCTATACGCTGGCGGACGGCGTCGAATATCTCCGCGCCGGGCTCAAAGCCGGTCTCGACGTCGACCGCTTCGCGCCGCGGCTGTCGTTCTTCTGGGCGATCGGCATGAACTTCTTCATGGAAGTCGCCAAGATGCGCGCGGCAAGGCTGTTGTGGGCGAAGCTGCTCACGCAGTTCAACCCCAGGGATCCGCGCTCGCTGTCCCTGCGCACGCATTGCCAGACCTCGGGCTGGTCGCTGACCGCGCAGGACGTCTATAACAATGTGATGCGCACCACCATCGAGGCGATGGCGGCAACCCAGGGCCACACCCAGTCGCTGCACACCAACGCGCTCGACGAGGCGCTGGCGCTGCCGACCGATTTCTCCGCCAGGATCGCGCGCAATACGCAACTGTTCCTGCAACAGGAGAGCGGCACCACCCGCATCATCGATCCCTGGGGCGGCTCTTATTATGTCGAGCGGCTGACCCACGATCTCGCGGCGAAAGCCTGGGGCCATATCCAGGAGGTCGAAGCGCTCGGCGGCATGGCGAAGGCGATCGAGGCTGGCGTGCCGAAACTGCGGATCGAGGAAGCTTCCGCCAAGACCCAGGCCCGGATCGACGCCGGCAAGCAGGCGGTGATCGGCGTCAACAAGTACAAGCCAACAAACGAAGCGCCGATCGACGTGCTGAAAGTCGAGAATTCCACGGTGCGTCGCTTGCAGATCGACAAGCTGGCGCGGCTGCGATCCGAACGCAACCAGCAGGACGTCGACGATGCGCTAAAGGCGCTCACCCGAAGTGCCGGCGAAGGCAACGGCAACCTGCTGGCGCTGGCGATCGATGCTGCGCGCGCGAAAGCCACCGTCGGCGAGATTTCCGATGCGATGGAAAAGGTGTTCGGGCGGCACCGCGCCGAAATCAAATCCATCACCGGCGTCTACAAGCGGGAGGCGTCCACCATGTCCAACCGGGTCGAAAAGGTGCAGGCGCTGATCGATGCGTTCGAGGATGCCGAGGGCCGCCGGCCACGCATTCTGGTGGCCAAGATCGGCCAGGACGGCCACGACCGCGGCCAGAAGGTGATCGCTTCGGCCTTTGCCGATGTCGGCTTCGACGTCGATATCGGGCCGCTGTTTGCCACCGCCGAGGAAGCCGCACGTCAGGCGGTCGAGAACGACGTGCACATTCTCGGGCTGTCGTCGCTGGCGGCGGCCCATCTCACCGCGGTGCCGGAACTCAAGGCCGCGCTGAAGAAACAGGGCCGCGAAGACATCATGATCATCATCGGCGGGGTGGTGCCGCCGCAGGATTACGACGCGCTCTACAAGGCCGGCGCCGAGGCGATCTTCCCGCCGGGCACGGTGATCGCGGACGCCGCCGAAGAGTTGATCCACAAGCTCAACGCGCGGCTCGGGCACAGCGAGGCGGCGGAGTAACTCCTACAATGAGTATTTCACGATGACGGAGTCCGAAGCACTACCATCCGTGGCTGATCGCTTTGCTCATATCTTGTCAGCGATCAACACCGTTCAAGAGGAACTGCATGGAATTTCGGAGGGTGCGCTAGCCAATGATCGAATGCGCCGGATGGCGTTGGAGCGATTGTTCGAAATCATCAGCGTGGCGTCGGACCACATTCCTGCGAACCTCAAAGCCGTCAAGAACGGCGTCGATTGGCAAGCCATCGCCGACATTGGCGGGCGTCTTGAAAACACACGCGATCGTATCGAGACCAGTGTTCTTTGGACGATATCGCAGGACAAGCTTGTGCCGCTCAAAGCATGCGCCGAGCGGCGCCTCCTTGAACCGGGCTAATAGCTATCGTCATCCCTGCGCAACGGCTTCGCCGTTGTCGCTGGAGGTGCGAGCCGTCTTCGGCGAGCCTTGAAGGATGATTAACGACGGTGTATGCAGCCATCCTTCGAGACGCGCGCGAAGAGCGCGCTCCTCAGGATGACGGCGGTACATGACGCATCATCTTGAAGGATCAGAGCAAGCTCCCCCCTCGCGCGCCGCGCTGCACCGTTGTAAACCAAGGCATGACCCTGCCGAAACTTGCCCCCCTCGATATCAAAGCCCTAACCAAAGACCTCCGCGCCGGCAGCCGCGCGGCGCTGGCGCGCGCGATCACGCTGATCGAAAGCAGGCGCGGCGATCATCAGGCCACGGCGCGCGATCTGGTGCAGGCGCTGCTGCCCGAAACCGGCAAGGCGGTTCGCGTGGGCATCACCGGCTCACCCGGCGTCGGCAAATCCACCACCATCGATGCGCTCGGGATGTTCCTGATCGACCGTGGCCACAAGGTCGCGGTGCTCGCGGTGGACCCCTCTTCCGCCCGTACCGGCGGCTCGATCCTCGGCGACAAGACACGGATGGCGCGGCTCGCGGCTTGCGAGCGCGCCTATATCCGGCCCTCGCCGGCCTCCGGCACACTCGGCGGGGTCGCGGCGAAAACCCGCGAGGCGATGCTGCTGTGCGAAGCCGCTGGCTTCGACGTGGTGCTGGTGGAAACCGTCGGCATCGGCCAATCCGAGACCGCGGTCTGCGACATGACCGATTTCTTCCTGGCATTGATGCTGCCGGGCGCCGGCGACGAGCTGCAGGGCATCAAGAAGGGACTGGTCGAACTCGCCGACATGATCGCGGTCAACAAGGCCGATGGCGACAACATCAAGCGCGCCAACCTTGCCGCAGCGGAATATCGCGGTGCGCTGCATATCCTCACCCCCCACTCGGAGCACTGGCAGCCGCCGGTTTTGACCTATTCGGCCTTGACCGGCACCGGCATCGACACGCTGTGGCAGAAGATTCTCGATCACCGCACCGCGATGAAAGCCTCGGGCGAATTCGCGTCGCGCCGGCGCGAGCAGCAGGTGAAATGGATGTGGTCGATGCTGGAACAGCGGATGATGGCGCGGCTGCGCGCCGATCCGGCAATCCGCGCACGGGTGAAAAAAATCGAAGCCGAAGTCGCCGATGGCCGCATCACGCCGGCGCTGGCGGCGGAGCAGATCGCGGAGATGGTGAGGTGACATGAGCGATAATAGCGAGCATATGCGTCACGCGAAAATGTCATCGTCCGCCAACGGGTCGGCGCGAAGGCGCCGCCCGATGACAGGCTCCAGCGGACGATCCAGTAAACGCCGCTGCGTATATTATTCTCAATTAGCCGCTCTGGAATACTGGATGCCCGCTTTCGCGGGCATGACGATGGGAGGCTTTGGTTCAAGATGAGCGATAAACTGCGCATCCTCATCACCGGCTTCGGGCCGTTTCCCGGCGCACCGTTCAACCCGACGATACCACTGGTGAAGCGGCTGACGCAGTTGCGCCGCCCGGCCTTCGCCGACGTCGAGCTGATCGGCCACGTTTTCCATGTCACCTACGCTACGGTCGATCGGGAACTCCCCGACCTCGTCGCAAGACATCGCCCGCAGGCACTGCTGATGTTCGGGCTTGCAGATCGCACCGCCCATGTCCGCATCGAAACCCGCGCGCGCAACGCGGTCACCACCCTGTTCCCCGATGCCGATCGCGGCCGCGCGCGCAAGGGATCGATATCAGGCGGCGCCGATGCCCTGATGTTCGGTCCGCACACCGCCAAGCTGCTGCGCGCGGCCGTTGCGACCGGGATCGACGCCCGGGCCTCACGCGACGCCGGAAGCTATCTCTGCAATTATCTGAGCTGGCGGGCGATCGAGGAGAAGCAAAAAGACGGCGGACCGGCGCTTGCGGCGTTCGTGCATATTCCATTGATCGCGCGCGGCGGTGCGCCGCAACGCATAGGCACAACGCACCGCATCACGCTGGAAGAACTGGTCGATGCCGGCGAAATGATGCTGCTGGAGATGGCGAGGCTGGCGCGAGGGGCATCGCGCAGCGACAATCAAACGAGGTCGGGATGAAGAAGATCGATATCCAAAAAGCGCCCGTTTCGGCAGGCTCCCGATATCCAAAGCCGTTCGATGCGCCGTGCCAGAACAAGTTTCGACGTCGGCTGGCGGTAGCGGCGGGGTTGAAGCAAATCGGCATCAATCTTCTTGAACTGGCCCCGGGCGCCTGGTCGAGCCAACGGCATTGGCATACCCAGGCGGAGGAGTTTGTCTATGTCCTGGAGGGCGAGGTCGTGCTGGTGACGAACGACGGCGAGGAGGTGCTGCGCGCGGGAGATTGTGTGGCTTTTCTGTCGGGGGATCCCGATGGACACCACCTGCAAAACCGGTCCGGCGCACCGGCGCGCGTTCTCGAAGTAGGATCGGCGAATCCGCCGGACGACGAGACAACCTATCCAGACGTCGATCTGATGGCATTCGGATCCGGATATTTTCACAAGGACGGGACACCGTACTGACGGCGCGGTTGGGATTTCTCGTTTCCGCCACTTCGCGCTATTAACCCTACCCCCAACAATCACCGCTGACGCCCTCGCCTCTGCCGCGCGGCACCGCTTTTTGCGTTACTCCACCATGGCGGAAACGCGTCGCGCGTCGCCGCGAGGGTCACGCGATCATGGACATCAATCGCCGCCATCTCATCGGGGCATCCGCGGCAAGCACGGCAGGCGCGCTGGCAATGTCGCCGGATGCTGCGCGCGCGGCGCCGCCGACCTCGGTACTCGGACGCGATGCCACGCAATATGGCGTTCGGCCCGGCAGCCCCGACGATCAGACAAAAGCCTTGCAGCGGGCGATCGACGAGGCCGCCCGCGCGCAAGTGCCGCTGGCGCTGCCGCCGGGGGTCTATCGGACCTCGATGCTTCGGCTGCAAGGCGGCACGCAGCTGATTGGCGTGCGCGGCGCGACCCGGTTCGTTTTCAACGGCGGCGCGTCCATGCTTGCAAGCGAAGGCGCCGGCGGCATCGGCCTTGCCAACATCACCCTCGACGGCGGCGGCATCCCTTTGCCGGCCCGGCGCGGCCTCGTGCACTGCCTCGGCGGCCGTGACATCCGTATTCTCGACTGCGAAATCACCGGCAGCGGCGGCAACGGCATCTGGTTCGAGCAGGTCTCCGGCGATGTCAGCGGCAACATCATCACCGACATTGCTGGCACCGCAATCGTGTCGTTCGATGCCCAGGGCCTGATGGTGTCGCGCAACACCATTGCCGGCACCAACGACAACGGCATCGAAATCCTGCGCAACGCCATCGGCGACGACGGCACGCTGGTCGCCGACAACCGCATCGAGGATATCAAGGCCGGCCCCGGCGGCTCCGGACAGTACGGCAACGCCATCAACGCGTTCCGCGCCGGCAATGTGATCGTGCGGGGCAACCGCATCCGCAACTGCGATTATTCGGCGGTGCGCGGCAATTCGGCCTCCAACATCCAGATCACGGGCAACAGTGTCAGCGACGTCCGCGAGGTGGCGCTGTATTCGGAATTCTCGTTCGAGGGCGCGGTGATCGCCAGCAACACCGTGGACGGCGCGGCGCTGGGCGTCTCGGTCTGCAATTTCAACGAGGGCGGACGTATCGCGGTCGTGCAGGGCAACATCATCCGCAACCTGTTGCCGAAGCGCCCCATTGGCACCGCGCCCGACGACGACGCCGGCGTCGGCATCTATGTCGAGGCCGATACCTCGGTGACCGGCAATGTGATCGAGAATGCGCCATCGTTCGGGATTATCGCCGGCTGGGGCAAATATCTGCGCGACGTCGCGATCTCGGGCAATGTGATCCGCAAGGCCTTTGTCGGCATCGGCGTTTCGGTGGCGCCGGGCGCAGGCAGCGCGCTGGTCAACAACAACATGATCTCGGAAACGCCGGGCGGCGCCGTGGTCGGGCTCGACCACGCACGGCCGATTACGCCGGATCTGTCCGCCGAGGGCGCGCAGCGTTTTGCCCAGGTAGTGATCGGGACGAATGCGGTGCGAAGGTAGGATATTGGATATTGAAAGCAGGCTGAGCTTCGTCATCCTGAGGTGCGAGCTCTTGCGAGCCTCGAAGGATGACATCCGTGGGCATCTATATCTATATGCTCCGTTGTGCCGATAACTCCTACTACGTGGGAAGCGCAACGGGACACGACCTCTCACCGCGCATCGATCAGCACAACGCCGGTTCGTATCCGGGATATACATTCTCGAGGCGTCCGGTCGTTCTCGTCTGGTCCGAATATTTCGATCGGATTACGGACGGAATTGCCGCCGAACGCCAGATCAAGGGTTGGAGCCGCGCCAAAAAGGAAGCGCTAATTCGCTCCGATTGGACGAGTCTGAGCAAGTACTCCCGTCGTCGTGGAGGTGCCCCAAAGGACACCTGAACATCGTCATCCTTCGAGGCTCGCAAGAGCTCGCACCTCAGGATGACGCACTCGCGGTCTCATCGCTCGTACCCTACAGCGCGTTGCGCAGCAACGGATAACGTTCCGCTATCGTGGCCGGCGTCGGTTCCGGAGCATCTTCCATCCTCGGCGCAGATGGCGCTTCTTCCGAACTAAGGTGACCGGCCGCCAGGGCGATCGGAATTACGGGTGCCGGCGGTTCGGCCGGGATCGCCACCGGCTGCGGCTGCGGCCGATCGATTCGAACGCGCGGCCTTTCGTCACGCGGCGGCGTTGACCTGCTGCGGCCGAGCCAGGACATGTCGATGGCGGAATTATCGCGCGAGGCTTCGCGCACCGACAGATCGCGCCAGATTTCGACCGCGGTCTTGGCTTCCTGGATATTCTCGAGAAGGGCGAGTTCGCTGTGATAGCGGCGCCAGCGGCCGGTCTCGAACAACTCGGTGAGATATTCCAGCCGCCGCTCGGCCAGATTGCACCAGCGCGCCGCCACCTCGCGGCCGCGGGCCACGTCCAAACGATTTGTCATAAGTCAGCCCGTTAAGGAGAGAAACGGACGCGGACGCAACCGGGACAAATCAATCGAACGTGACAGATATATTTTGTGGAAAACCTCGGCCTTGTCTAGCGACCGACCCTACTAGACATCGGCCACTACGCGAGCGCTGCAGAAATGCGGGTTTTCCTTCCTATCCACAGTCAAGCGTTGCCAGTGGATGACAGGGCTGCTGCGATCGGATCGGGCAATGCGCAGAGCGGCTCGAGATTCGATTGCCATCGCGTCGGCGCCGCCCGGTCAAAGACGGGCGATGACGGCCCAACCTCCCCCAAAACGAAAGACCCGTCCGGGGGGACAACCGGACGGGTCAAGCCATATGGGCGCTTGGGGTGGATGGGCGCTCGCGCCGGATACAGCCTCGATGGGGAGGGATAACCGCTCCCACAAATATCTGTCGCCGAAGGGCCGCCGAACGTTCAAAGCACCGGAAAATTTTTTAACCTTTTCGGCCGGAAATTGGGGTGCCCAATCATTGCGCAGCGGGGCGATTGGCCCCGCCAGGGGCCGACTTGTCGGACGCCATCGCGGCAGGCGACTGGTTCAACGCCCTCGTCGCGGGAACCTGTTGCCGTTCCGAGACTTTTTCGGCCGCAGGGACATCGGAAACCGCGGCGACCGGCGCCGCAGGGGCGGCGATGACGGCCGAGACCGCCGCATAGGCGTCGGCTTCGCCGGCGCCGAACAGGTCATCACGGCCCGGTGAACCGAGGTCGCGGGCGGTTTTCATGACGATCGCGCGCACCCCCTCCGGCTTCAACGCTGGATTGCGCTCCAGCATCAGCGCTATGAGCCCGCTGACATAGGCTGATGAAAACGAGGTGCCGGACGTCATCTGATATTTTTCGTCGGGCGCCGGCAGGAAAATATCGACGCCGGGCGCCGTGACCGCGATATGGCTGCCGCGGTTCGATGCCGTAAACAGCCTGTCCTGGGCGTCGGTGGCGCCGACGGCGATCACGCTCGCATAGGCGGCGGGATAGAGCGGCGGCGATTTCGGTCCGGCGTTGCCGCTGGCGGCGATCATCACGATGCCCCTGGCGGCAGCCGCGGCGATGGCGCGCTCGATCAGCGCATCCTTCGGGCCGGCGAAGCTCATATTGACGATCTGCGCGCCGTGCGCGGCCGCAAAGTCGAGCGCCCTGAGAACGACGAACGATGTGCTTTCCACGCCTTTCGACGCCACGCCGAAAGCCCGGATCGCCAGAATTCTCGCCGCCGGCGCGCTTCCCATCAGCCGCGCATGCGCTGCGATCGCACCGGCGACGCCGGTACCGTGGACATGCGGACCTTCCTTGCTGCCGAGCGCATCGAAGCTGTCGGCGATGGCGTTGGCGAGTTCCGGATGTCTGACGTCGATCGCGGAATCGATCACGGCAATGGTGACGTTGGCGCCGTGCGCCAGCGTATGCGCCTCGGGCAATCGAAGTTTGGCCAGCGCGTACTGCGCGGGGTCGCCCTCGGTCAAGACAGCCTTCTGCTCCTGCAGCAGATAGCGGAAATTCGGCTGCACCAAGCGAACGCCGGCCTGCGGCGGCGAACTCGCGGCTGACGATATCGATCGGACGGCGGTCGGTGATGCGGAACAGGCCGATGGTCGCGTCGATCAGCGGAAATTTCTGCGACTGCACGCGCGCAAGCCCGTGGCGCCGCGCCAGTTCGTCGGTCTGCGCATCGGACAGCGAGCCATCGATCTCGGCCACGATATGGCCTGTGATGGTGCTCAGGTTGAGAGCCGCCGTCTGCGATAGGTTGCGGCCCGGACCGCTGTTGTTCTTGCCTTTGCCCTTGCCCGACGCCCCGCCGCTGCCGCCGCCATCGACCGTGACGACCGGCTCGCCATCGCATCCGCCGTCGCTATTGCGATAGGCGGAGCTGCAGCCCGGATAGGTCTTGAGGTTGGGCGAGGTCCGGCCGATCGCCGTCACCGCCCTGCCCGCGATGTTCGGGTCGATCCGCGGCGTCATCGTCGGATTGATGCTCGGAATGCGCGATTCGATGTTGATGTTGGGCGAGCGCATGAAGCCCTGCGCGTGAACCGCCGGGCCGTCGAGATATGCCAAGGTCAATGCGGCAGCGATCAACGCCGGCGCCGCACGCCGCGCCTTCATCCGCCAATTCGCAGAAACCTGGACCATGGGACCTCGGCCAATACGCTACCGACGACGCCGGTCTTAAGGCGTAGCCACCGCGAGACTGATGATCTTCTCGCCTTGCAGCTTGCCGATCAGGCCGGCGACTTCGTCCTTTGTCATCGCCTTGTTGCCGAATTGCAGCCGGAACATGCCGCCCTTGGCGCCGTCGACGATCGAGGCCTGATAATTGTCGAGCAGCGCCGTGATGTCGGCGACGCGTGCCTCCGGCGCGAAACGCACCAGCGCGCGCGGCGGCGCCGCTGCCGCTCCCAACTCGCGGGTGATGGGCTCGTTCGCGCTCAATGATGCCGTCTGGTAGGAGGCGTTCTGGTTCTTCACCAGCACCGCGCCGATCACGCCGGCCTGCAGCAACAGCGCCAGTGCGCCGAGGCTCGCCGACCAGGCCAGCGTCCGCGGCGACAGCCGCGCGAAAAATTCGGAGACCCGTGCGGAGAACCTGAGCCAGGCCGACGGCTGACGCACAGGCTCGCCGTCGATCGCCGCAAACAGCTTCTGCATGGCGCGCGCCGACGGCGCGCCGAGGCTTTCGTTGAGACCGATGGTCTCGGCATACTCTTCCCGGATCGCGGCATATTGGCGGGCCAGTTCGGGATCGCGGGCCAAAGCTTCATCGACGCGGCGGGTATCGCGCGCGTTCAGGGTACCGGCCGCATGCCAGGGCAACAGCATTTCGATGTCACTGGGCTCGTGCTCCAGTATTTTCTTGCTCATCGCCATCACGGCCAGCCTCGTTCCACGCCGGCTGCCTTCAGCAGTTCGGCCAATTTCTTGCGCGCATAAAACAGCCGCGTCTTGACGGTGTTCTCGGGAATGCCGACGATTTCAGCCACCTCTTCCACGGATTTCTCGTGGTAGTAGACGAGATCGACGATCTCCCGATGGTCGGGCGAAAGTGCGGTCAGACACTTGCGCAACGCGTCACTGGTATCCTTCTTCTGCACCGCCACTTCCGGATCGTCGGACGTATCCTCGATCGCGTTGGCGGCCTCTTCATCCAGTTCGACGTCTTTCCTGCGCCGCAGCGCAGACAGCGCCTTGAACCGCGTAATTGCCAACAGCCAGGTGGAAACGGCGGAGCGGCCCTCGAACTTGCCAGCCTGGCGCCACACATCGAGGAAAACCTCGCTGATGAGGTCTTCCGCGACCTGTTCATCCCGCACGAGCCGAAGCCCGAAACGAAACACCCTGACATGGTGCCGTCCGTACAGCACCTGCATGGCGAGGCGGTCGCCTTGAGCGATCCGAGCGATCAGGACGTCGTCCGAAGCCGCCTGTGTCGCACTCAATGGCCGTCTCGCAAGGTTGGTCGGATTGGGTCGGCCAGTGGTTCGATGGGAAAGGCAAGATTCTTGAAATTATCGCAACTACCCGCGCGGATCTGTGACGTAACACACAAAGGCGAATTTTCCGGCAGCCATCGAGGCGGAAAGATTGGGCGAAGCCCAAATACTGGTATCATAATACAGTAATACTTTCTTCCGCCCGGACCATCCCGCTCCCGGACCTTACCAAGGCTTGGTCAACAAAACAGCACCCGCAACCGCCCTCTGCCTTGGCCACGCCACCCGGCCAAGCCTGCGGATCGGGCGAATTTCCATTGCCAAACAAGGCTAACCGGGAGCCCGGAGGGCCCGGTTTCGGTTCCAAAAGATACCAAACCTAAAGGCTTTCCCACTTAGATTTTTCCCGCACAGGTTCCACCAACGGCGAGACCATGGCCACCGCGGCGTACCCCTTCCTGAATCCGATTGCGGCTGAGCTGGAAGGCGTGGGCACCAGGCTGACGGCGAAGGTGCTGCTGCGCCGCGCCAAACAGCGCCGCCAAATTCAGGCAATGATCGCCACCAGCTACATCATCGATGCCCTGGTCCTGACGATCTACGCCTATGCGGGCACCATACCGGCGACGATCGGCCCGGCATTCGCTGCCTGCGGTCTGGCCTCGGTCGCCTTCTATCTGGTGCTGTCGGAAACGGGCCTCACCGAGCGCGCCAGGGATCACTATTTCGTCGTGCCGCAACTGATCGTCAGCACGGCGATCATGCTGGCCTTCACCTACATCGCGCCCGAAGTCGGCGTGATGTTCCTCTGCGCCCTGTTCGTGGTGTTCAACTTCGGCTCGCTGCGCTCGACGCCGTCGCAGACGGCCATCGTCTGGACCGTGACGGCGCTCGGCCTCGCCGGGCTTTTTCTCTTGACCGACAAGCCGATCTCGTTGCCGCACGGCAGCTATCTGGAGCGCTTCGCGACCATGTCGGTGTTCGTCCTGACCATCGGCCGCTGCATGTTTCTCGGAATCTATTCCAGCGCGATGCGGCAATCGCTCTACAAGAGCGGCGTCAAGCTCAGGGAGGCCTACAAGCGCATCGAAGAGCTCGCCGAACTCGACGAGCTGACCGGTTCGCTCAACCGGCGCTGCATCATGCAGACGCTGGGTGACGAGATCACCCGCGCCCATCGCATCAATGCGCCCTGCTCGATCGCGCTGATCGACCTCGACTGGTTCAAGCGCATCAACGACGCCCATGGCCACCCCATCGGCGACGAGGTGCTGAGGACGTTTGCCATCACCGTGTTCGCCAATATCCGCAGCATCGACCGGTTCGGCCGCTATGGCGGCGAGGAATTCCTGCTGGTGCTTCCCGATACCCAGGAAGACAGCGCCGCGCGCCTGCTCGACCGGCTGCGGGCGATCATCGCCGATCTCGACTGGAGCGCATTCTCGGAGGGCATGCGGGTAACGATTTCCGCGGGGCTCGCGACGCTGAGACCCGACGAGAACCCCGATACATTTCTCGCGCGCGCCGACAACGCGCTTTACGCAGCCAAGGCACAAGGACGCAACCGCATCGCCAGCGCCGCCTGATCGATAGTTTTGTTACGGGACGGCGGAGAAACCGCCACCGGCCTCAAATACCGAACGCTCCAGGACAGGATCATGAGTTCGAAATCCGCTGCCACTACCGAAAGTCTGCTCGACGAGCTGCAGTCCACGCTCGCGCACGGAACCGTCGCGCGGCGGGTCGAAACCCTGCGCCGCGTGACCGATCTCTTTATCAACGGCGCGGTGGATTTCTCGGACCGGCAGATCGGGCTGTTCGACGACGTGTTCCAGTGCCTGATCGACCACATCGAGACCTCCGCCAAGGCACTGCTCGCCAATCGCCTGGCCTCGATCGACACCGCGCCGCCGCACACCATACGCGCGCTGGCGTTCGACGATCTCATCGAGGTCGCAGCTCCGGTGCTGTCACGCTCCGAGCGGCTCGACGACGAGGCGCTGATCGAGACCGCGCGCAACAAGAGCCAGGCGCATCTGCTGGCGATTTCAGTGCGAAGGGTCCTGAGCGGCGCGGTGACCGACGTGCTGGTGCTGCGCGGCAATGACGAGGTGATCCACAGCACCGTCAAAAATCCCGGCGCGGAATTTTCCGAGCGCGGCTTCACCCGGCTGGTCACCCGCGCCGAAGGCGACGACGATCTTGCGGCGTGCCTCGGCATGCGTCCGACGATTCCGCGGCATCTCTACCTGAAACTGCTGGCCAAGGCCTCCGCGACGGTGCGCGAACGGCTGGAGGCCGCCAACCCGCAGCAGGCGCGGCAAGTGCCGACCGCGGTGCAGGAGGCGACGCGGCGCGCCCGCTCCGCGTCCGCGGCCATCCCCCAGGAAACGGCCATCGCCCATGCGCTGGTCAAGTCGCTCCACGAGGACGGCAGGCTCGATGAGCGTCAGGTCGCAGCGTTTGCCGACGCCGGCAAGTTCGACGAAGCCAACGCGGCGATCGCAGCGCTGGCCAACGTCTCGGTGTCGATCGCCGAGAACATGATGATCGAGACCCGCGCCGAAGGCGTCATGATCCTGGCGAAGGTCTCGGGGATGTCGTGGGCGACCGTCCAGTCGATCATCCACATGCGCGACGAACTCTCCGGCGCGGAGCCGACCGATCTGAGGGCCTGCAAGGCCACCTACGAGCGGCTGCGGCCCTCGACCGCCCAGCAGGTGCTGCGCTTCCATCGCATGCAGCAGAACTCATCGCCGGCGCCAGCGCCGGCGGCGTAGCAGGATAACAAATTCATGTCGTCCCGGCGGAACGCCGGGACGACGTGAGAATTGTGTCGCTAGAGCATTTTCCAATTCGGTGGCTTCATCCTTCGAGACGCATCGCTTCGCGATGCTCCTCAGGATGAGGTCTCAGACCCTCATGGTGAGGAGCGCGGCAACGCCGCGCGTCTCGAACCACGAGGCCGCGGGGTACGCCGTCATGATTCCACACCATTGGAATCCGCGCTAAAACCGCAGCACCCTCGATCCGACCAGCGCGCCGACCGCGGTCACCAGCGCGGTGGCGAGCGTGTACCAGGTCGCCACGAACAGCGGGGAATTGTCGGTGCAGTGCGAGGCGTAGAGCGTCGCCGCCAGGCCCGCCGACAACAGGCCTGCGATCGCGCCCGCGACCGCGGGCCGGGTTGGCGCGCCGTGACGCAAGCCGGCCAGCGCCGCCGCCAGCAGCGGCAGCGACATCGCCGGGATCGCGGTCAGGCAAACCCGCGAATTGCTGCCGACCAGCCGCGTCATCATCGGCAGCCGCTGCGGCAGCATCATTTCTCCCGCAATTCCGGCGGCGAGCAGTCCGGCTGGAAGCAATAGCAGCCACCCCCAGCCGCGCAGCGAGGCTTCCGGCCGCGCCAGATGCAGGCTGATGGCGATCGCCGGGATCGCCAATGCCAGCGTCACCGCAAACTTCAGATCGAAGAACGGATTATGCATCGCGGTCATGACATCCGGACGGACACCCAGGCCTGCGAGGAATATCGCCACCGAGACCGGCGCCGCTGCCAGCAGCGCCAGCGCCAGCGTCAAGCCGACCGGCCGCGCATGATAGGCGTTGTCGGCGGCGAGCGTTCGAATGAGCTGATCGGTTTCCATTCTCATTGTTCCCGTAACTTGGCCGTGAGGCTCGAAAGCCCGCGATGCAGGGCCACGCGCACCGCGCCCTCGCTCATCGAAAATTTCGCCGCCGTGTCCTTGATCGAGGCGCTGTCGACCGCGATCGACTGCAGCACGTCGCGCTGACGCGCCGGCAGCGACTGCAACTGGGCGGCGACCTCGCCTGCGGCAACCGTCTCGGCGGCCGGCTCGCCGGCAAGCGTCTCGGCGAAATCGTCGATGTTGACGAAGATCCGGCGGCCGCGGCGGCGCAGCGCGTCGATCAGCTTGTTGCGGGCAATCGCAAACAGCCAGGGCGCGAACGGCGCGTTGGCGTCCCAGGTATGCCGCTTCAGATGCACCGCCAATAAAATGTCCTGCACGATATCCTCGGACTGATCGACCGGTTGGCCTGCCCGCGCCAGCCCCCGGCGCGCCGCCGCCCGCAGCACCGGCGTGACGGCCTTGAGCAGGCGATGATACGCCGCATTGTCGCCTGACATGGCCGACCGCATCAGGCCGGTCCACTCGTCTTCACGTTCGCGCACGCGCGCTCCCACACTGCAATTCGGTCGATCTTTCAATTTGTTACGCCGGAAGGCTACGATCACAAATTCGTGATCGAGTCCTCCCTGGCGTTCGGACCATCGCATGCCGCCTTGAGGCTATCGCGACAATGAATTCCGCCCGGGCAGGCTCTTAACATTGATCGGGGCGGCTGACACAAGCCGCATTGATTCCAAAACGTTTTTGCGGCCGAAAATGTCCGGCGACCGCTCATCCCCGTGGTGCTGCCCCGCTTTCGCCGGGTGAGGCCAGAAGATTCCCTTTTTCTGCCCCGCTGCGGACATGGCGCGAGGTCTGATTGCGTCCCCGGAGGCGGGTAAATGTGGAGAATGCCAAATGACGGTCAAAGCCAGCATGCGTCCGGCCTTGATACTTGCAACCGGACTTTTGCTGTGTTTGGCGGCGCCATCCTACGCAGCGCCGGATACCGACGGTGCGGCAGCAACGACGGCATCGGATAGTGCTGCGGCTCCCGTTGCCCCCCACAAGGTTGCCAAACAAGGCTCGCGCCACTGGAAGAAATTTGCCCATCGCCGCTCCGGCAAGGTCGCGCTGAAGCCTTCTGACGACAAAAAATCTTCCGACGACAACAAGGCTTCTGACGACAGGAATGCCGTCGCCGCCGGCAACAGTGACCCTTCATCCGCAGTCCCGCCATCCGCGATGCCGCCATCGGTGGCCAACGCCAACGCGCAACTGGCGCCAGCCGATACGCCGACCGGCAATGCAGCCATGGCCATGACCGCGCGGGCCAACGACATCCTGCAGGCGTTGCCGCCGGACAAACCGGCTGGCGCGCAACCGGCGGCGGAGACCCAAATCGTCGCTGCCGATCAGCTCAATGACGTCGATCGCGCGCTGCGCGAGACCCCGCCCCCTTCCGCGACCCCGGCGATGGCCCCCGCCGAGCAGCCTGCCACGCCCGTTGCGCCCGTCGTGGCCGGCAGTAGTGAAAGCTCCAGTTGGGACCAGACCTCCCTGATCGGAAAAATCTTCATCACCTTCGGCGCGCTGCTGACCATGGCCTCCGCCGCACGCATGTTCATGGCGTGAGTCGTCATCCTGAGGTGCGAGCCGCTCTTCGCGGCGAGCCTCGAAGGATGGCGGCGAGCCCGTAGCCCATCCTTCGAGACGCATCGCGGAGCCTGTCATCGGGCGCGCGTTCGCGCGACCCGTTGGCGATGCTCCTCAGGATGAGGTCCCAGACCCTCATGGTGAGGAGCGCGTCTTCGCGCGTCTCGAACCATGTGGCCACGGGGGAAGCGGCAATGATTCGAGTGAATCGGAGAACGCTCCAGACCAGGAACGCCTGGCCCATCCCTTCGAGACGCGCGCCCAGGAGGCGCGCTCCCAGGATGAGGACTTACACCCTCATGGTGAGGAGCGCTCTTCGCGCGTCTCGAACCATGAGACCCGCGACCCATCCTTCGAGACGCTTGCTTCGCAAGCTCCTCAGGATGAGGTGGGAGATATGTTCACACTCTCTCAGGATGACGGGGTGCCTGCGGATTCACCCACTTGAAGCCCATCCCGCCAGCGGGCACATTGCCCGCCAAGTTCAGGCGCGGGGTGGACCATGAGCACGTTCGAACACATCATTGTCGATAGCAAGGGCGCGGTCGGCATCATCACGCTCAACCGCCCGAAACTGCTCAATGCGCTGTCGTTCGGCGTGTTCAGGGAAATCGCCGCCGCGGTCGACGATCTCGAAGCCGACGACAAGATCGGCTGCATCCTGTTGACCGGCAGCGAAAAGGCCTTCGCCGCGGGCGCCGACATCAAGGAGATGCAGCCGAAAACCTTCATCGACATGTTTTCCAGCGATTTCGCCGCGATCGGCGGCGACCGCGTCGCCAACTGCCGCAAGCCGACGATTGCGGCCGTCAGCGGCTACGCGCTCGGCGGCGGCTGCGAGCTGGCGATGATGTGCGACATCATCATCGCCGCCGACACCGCGAAATTCGGCCAGCCGGAAATCACGCTCGGCACCATCCCCGGCATCGGCGGAACCCAGCGGCTGACGCGCGCGGTCGGCAAGTCCAAGGCGATGGACCTCTGCCTCACCGGGCGGATGATGGATGCCGCGGAAGCCGAGCGATCCGGCCTCGTCAGCCGCGTGGTGCCCGCGGACAAATTGATGGAGGAAGCGCTGGCGGCGGCGGAAAAGATCGCCGCGATGTCGCATCCCGCGGCCGCCATGGCCAAGCAAGCCATCAACCGCGCCTTCGAGACGCCGCTGTCGGAAGGCCTCAACGTCGAACGCAACCTGTTCCATTCGACCTTCGCCCTGGAAGACCGCTCCGAAGGCATGGCGGCGTTCATCGAGAAGCGGAAACCGGTGAACAGGAACCGGTGATGTCGTCATCCCTGCCCCGTGGGATTGCTGCGCGGGCGAATGGTGATCGTGGTTTGGACGCCGCGCGGCAACGGGCGGCACGTCATTTCGATGAGGAAAGCCAATGACCGGAAAAAGCGCGCTTTGGAAGCGACTTGAAGAAAGTCGATCGCCACGTCATTCAGCCGCACGAATATGACGAGGTGCCGGAACTGACCGACGAAATGGCGGAGCGTGCCGATCTCTATCACGGCGGCCGGCTGATCCGCCGCGGCCGGCCGAAATCCGAAGATCCCAAGCAGCTAATCACCTTGCGGCGTTTCAAGCGGCCACCGACCGCGCCGCGTTCTCATCCCTCCCCCCGCCCTTGCGGTGCGGTCGAGACGAGCGAAGCTCGCTCTTGGGTGGCGGGCCGAAGGCCCGTCGGGTGGGGGGTGGCTCCGCGAGTGAGACGGCAGCGGCCGGAATTCAATCCGCCGCCGCACCTCTCAGGCCGCTTCCAGCCGCCTGATTTCCGTCTCGAACTCAAAGCGCAGTTGCGCGGCTTCCTCGTCGGGCAGCCAGTTCGTCATCTGCGGAAAGATGGTCCGGTAAAGCAGGACGGTCTTCGGCTCCCATGGCAGCCTCTGCGCCGCGCGGGCTTCGGCCAAAATCTTGTGGAGTTCGGCGCGCACCAAGTCCGGATCGGCCCGGTATTCGGGCGTGGGCGTACAGCCCAAGGACGAATGAGTTCATCAGAATTTGCGTCTCGCGCAATCAATTGGTTACGAATAGCATCCGAAATAACGAAGGCACTCGTCAGTCCAGTCTTTATCCCACTCACTGGCGAGCTGATGTCTCCTAAGCGCTTTACTGCGGCTCTCTCAAGCCTGTCTCTTAGCTTCCAAAGATCGCAAACCTCAAAGTGCCATCGTGATCGGTTTAAGCGATCGGAAGGGAACGAAAAATATTTGTCAACGAAGACGCTTCCTAAATCGCCACTCCCGTCTTCGGAATAGTTGAGAAAGGAAATTTCATAACTCTTCGACGGCTTCTCCTTCCGAAGTGTTAGAACTGTTGGGTAAGTGGTTACCTCCTCGAATATACGAGCGTCTCCAAAATCAATCCCGCATTCGAGGACGGCCTCTGTCTTAAGATACTCGCGCAGACGATTTCCAAACGCTGTTTTGAAAAATCCACAGGACGAGATAAATCCTAGACGTCCATTTTCTTTCAAAATCTTCAGTCCGCGCTCGTAAAAATAGCAATACAGATCCGCTCCTGCGTCAAAGACGGAGAAATTTTGCTTGAGCCAAGGTTTGATTGCCGAAAGATGCTCGCTGCGCACATAGGGCGGATTACCGATTACCACGTCGAATCCACCATGCGCGAAGACGTCGGGAAACGCGCATGCCAGTCGAACGGCCGCTCGGTCCATTTCTTATCGCTGATCAGGCTATCGCCGATCTTGATAGTCGCTTCGAGGTTTTGCAGCCGATGCTGGTTGCGCGCTGTCTTCAGCCACAACGCCAGGCGGGTAATTTCAGACGGATTCAGCGCTAAAATCGACGCCGTGGAGGTTCTTCGTCACGATCTCGTCGAATGGATCGAAATCGACCGCTCTCCAAGCGCCGCCAGCAGCTCGATAACGCCGCGATATTCGCGCGCCAGAAGGTCGAACGCGGCGACAAGAAACGCGCCGGAGCCGCAAGCCGGATCGACCATAGTGAAACCACGGAGCGCGGCGAGATAGTCCTTCCAGAAAGCGCGATCTGCGAACCGGTTCTCGCCGGCGGCGAAAATCGTCTCGGGACTGGAGCGCAAGGTTGCCGGCTTACCGTGCTTGGTCAGTAGCGTGGCGAAGCGTTACTTCCAGGCTAACGTCGATGCGTTCGCTCGACCAGAAAGCGCGTGACGATTTCCGGGGTGTAAACGTATGCCCTGCCGCTTGCTTTTCGAGACCTTGCGGCGGTTCCTCGCCACGCGCATATAGCCCGCGAACGCTTTCGATATCGGTAATCGATTGCTCGAAGATATGACCGAGCACCGTGACGGGGACGTCGCTGCGGTAATCCCATTGACCGAGGTTGGCAAGGTCGGTCGCGAGCGGATCGGGGATCGACAAGCGCATCGGCGATCGGGATCGGGCGCAAACAGCCCGCCGTTGTAGCTCCCAGATGTGCAGATGGTCGTTGCCTCCGTCGACCGCGCGGAACAGCGCCTGAAAGTTGTGCCACAGTGGCTTCGGCAACATACATTGCGCGCGTTCCTCGGCCGCGCCCTCAAGAAGCTTGTCGGGAAGCAAGTCGGTGCGCTGCGCGAACGCGATGAACAGGATGCGGTCGAGGACTTTCTGGGCGAGCTCGATGGCGACTGTAGCATCGGAAGCTTCGGGCCGGCCAGCTTCACCGGTCAGAAAGGCGATGAGCTGGCCGCGAATAGCTTCTTGTAGCTCCTGATAGAGTTTGCCGGTGATGTCCTTGTACGGCGCTCTCGGTGCTGGCGCAGCAGCGCTTCGGTGGCGCCGCCGAGCAGTCGATCCGCGGAGAGCAGCAGGAACAGCCGCTCGAGCACTTTTTCATCATCGAGCTCTGCGAGGTCGAAACAGCTCGAAGGCATCGCGCTCCTCGGCCGAAGGCGTAGAGCCTGATCTCGAGGCAGTTCGAAACCAGCACCCAGCGCGAGCCCGGCGCATCGATCGCATAGTCCCAAGCCTGCTGGACCGGGCTGCGGCCGCGGCCGGGCATGATCGCATCGAGATCGGCCGTAGCGGGCCCTTCGAACTCGAAAGGCGCGATGATCTCGTCGCTCGAACATCCGACTTGCCCGAATCGTGCCGAGCGCTACGTCTACATTCCCGTGACGAATGGGATACTCGAATGCAAGCGTAGAGTTCGTCTTCAGATCCGATTTGTTTGTAGCCGAGAATTTCGCCAAGCACCTTTTCGAAGAACAGCGGACGGACCGCCGTCTCCTTTTGCTTGGCAAACCGCGGCGTCCGTTAGCGAGTCTCGGCATAGCTTGCGGCAGCCGCTTTCTGCTGTGGCGTTAGATGAAAATTGAACCATTTCAGAGCTTCGGCAACGACCTTATGATTGAGCAGAGGAACCCGAAGCGTCCGCGACGCGACGGCCCGGCCGGAGCGACCCCCGCGTCCACCGTCCCCCACGTCGATACCTGCTGCGCGAAAAAGGTCCATGAGCCTCTACTTTAGGGAAATCCCCGCACCGGGTCGATGGAGCGTAAGGTCAACCCACAGTCAAGATCGCGCAGTTCTGGAGCGGTTGCATCGCCAGAGGGGCGGTTCGGGATCGTCACGGACGCAAGGCGGGAGGCGCTGGACGTGCCAACCTGCCCAACCCGGCAAATCCATTTTCACGCAGCCCGCCGCATCGCACACTGCCCCCCTTATTTCTGATTTTCCGAATTTCACTTGACAGCCAGGTAGACACAGCTTTATTGATTCGCCCGTCCCGTCCCACAGAGGGGCGGCTCGCGATCGTCACGGACGCGGGGCGGGATGCGGTGGACGCAGATGGCGCTTTTGACGAATGGCGCTGATGCGGACGGCGAAGCCGTGTGGTCCTGACGCCCCGACGCTGGCGTCAAGTCTGCGCGAAGAAGCGCAGGCGACGGTGGCAAAAGAGCCCGGTCACCGGGGAGAGCCCGGAGTAAGCCGTAAACCATTGCGCGGGGAATGTCGGGTGATTCCGATGTGACCGTGGTGACTATGCTCGTGTGCTTTTTTATTTCGCACGCGAGGCTGCGGGCGCATCGGGCGCCCGGCATTCCCTGCGCCCTCTGATTTCAGAGGACAGGACGTTGATGGCAAAACTCGCGCGAAAACGTGCGGCGAGATCGCGGAGTTGTGTCTGTCAGACACGCGGCTGTTTGAAAATTAAATCGGTAGGTCTGTCGCCCGGATGCGCGAACGCGAAATCCGGGCTGCATCACTTGCGCTCCGCTGATCTCGTCATCCCCGCGTAACGGCTTCGCCGTTATCGCAGGAGGTGCGCGCTCTTGCGAGCCTCGAAGGATGGGGTCTAGCGCCGCGGCCAGTCATCCTTCGAGGCTCGCTAAAACCGACGTCGCTGGCGCGCCGCCGGGCTCGCACCTCAGGATGACGGTGGTGCTGGTGGCCAAACGCCTAGCCCGCCCTGCTCCGCGCCAGCGCCGCGCTGACCAGCGCGCGCCAGGCGCGTTCGGACCAGGTCGCGGGACGGTCGAGACCGAGCCGCGCCAGGCATTCACTGTCGGCCGCATCCGGGGTGCGCGTAAATCCCTGCCACAACAGTCCCGGCAGCCGCTGCGGCGCGTGCTGGGTGTCCTGCAGGATCTGCAATGCCGGAAGCAGCCGCTGCTCGGCCTCGGTGAAATCGCTGCCGAACGGAAACGATGGCAGCAGGCCGGCCTCGCGCGCCGGCTTCAGCGCGCTCGCGATCCGCTCCGGAAAATTCTCCCGATGCGCCGCCGGGATCTGAAAATCCTTCGGCAGCTTGCCGGCATCCCTGGCCTGCCGCGCCAGTTCGGCCTGGAAGCGGGAGTCCGCAACCGCCAAGCATCGCCGCGATCACATCGGCGTCGGAATTTCCCCTGAGATCGGCGACGCCGTATTCGGTGACGACGATATCGCGCAGATGCCGCGGAATGGTCTCGTGGCCATAGTTCCAGCGGATGTTCGACTGCGGCCTGGCGCCGGCCTGCCGCGTCGCCTCGACGGTGAGGATCGAGCGCGCGCCGGCAAGCGCGAACGCCTGCGCCACGAAATTGTACTGGCCGCCGACGCCGCTGACGACCTGGCCGTTTTCCAGGCCGTCGGAAATCGCAGCCCCCATCAGGGTCGCCATCATCGCGTTGTTGATGAAGCGGGCATCGACGCGGGCGCGCCGCTTGGCGTCCTCGTCGCCATAGAGCTCGTTGGTGAAGGATACCGGCATCATCTGGATCCGCGCGATCTGGCTCCGGCGTCATCTCGCGCAGCGCGCGATAGAACGATTTCGGCCCGAGAAAGAACGCGCCATGCAGCACGACGCCGTCGACCTCGCGCTTGAGGATGCCGGCTTCGATCAGGCCGACAAACGCCTCGGTCAGCATTTCGCTGACGCCGTAGAGGCCGTTTTCGAACGATCCGGTTTGCAGCGCCGCCGGCGCTTCGCCGCCGGGCGAGAGCCGCTTCATGATGCCGTGAAATTGCGCGTTGTCGCGGTGGCGGACGATCAGCCCCTGCGCCAGCGCATCGCCGGTCTGCCCGATGCCGATCTGCAAGCTGCCGCCGTCGCGCACCAGGCCTGCGGCGTGAAGCCCGATCGCATATTGGCTGTCGGCGATCGGCTCGGACGGCGGCGCGAACAGCGGAAAATCGGTGGCGGGGCTGTCGAGCACCGCGCTGAATTGCTCGGCCGGCAGATCGCCCGCGCCCGGCATGAACGGCAGTTCGGAATTGACCTGGCCGACCAGCTTGAACGACGCGCGGCCCTCGCCGCGGGCGCGCAAGATATCGAGCGTGGTGTCGGTGTTGCAGCTCAGGCTGTAGCGCGTCACGCCATCGACGACGCGCTTGGCCACCAGTTGCGTGACGACGTTGAGCCCCCTGGCCAATATATAGGAGGAGGCATGGGTATAGTTGGCGGAAATATAATGCTGCTGCGCGAACGGCACGTGCAGCCATTTTCCCGCCAGGAAGAAAAACTCGATCACCCTGATATTGGGCGGCAGCGCACCTGCGCGCAGCGCGTCGGCATAGACGAGATCGGGATAGCCGCCGAACAGGCGGTCGATCACCGGCGCGATGAAGCGCCACTGCACCAGATTCTTCGGCTTCGGCTTTTCCAGCGTCAGCGCCGAATAGAACGTCAGGCTGATCGCGCGGTCGGCGACGGCGCGGGCGTAGAGCGCATTGACGATGTGGTTGGCCTTGCCGAGCCCGAGCGGCAACCCGACCACCAGATCGGTCCCGACGTCGCGGATAATATCCTCCGCAATGTCATCGGGGTCGGAGAACAGTTTCGGCATCGAGGGCAGGCCCAGGCGCGATCGGAAGGGCCGGCGCCCGGAATCGGGCGCAGCCGGGGCGAAGCTATAGCGCATCCGCACCCGATATTCGTCTGTGACGAACCGGCCACAGCGAAGCAACGAATTCAGGGGGTTTCCGCCAGCCGTGGTTTGCCTGTGGCGGCAGCGCCCTCTAAACAGGTAGAGGTGTCGAGCCGTCGGCGGCGGCGGACGGCCGGGATCGGCTTACGGGATCAAATGATTGGGCGTGCCGCTAAAGTTGGCCACGTGGCAAGGCACGTGCTTCGATCGGGCATTTGTCTTGGCGTTGCAGCTTGGGTCGGTTTTGCCGCGACCGCGGCCTGTCGCACGGGCCGAAGGCCTCCCCGAGGCCCTGGCCAAGGCCTATCAGAGCAATCCGCAACTCAACGCCGAACGGGCGCGCCAGCGTGCCACCGACGAGAATGTGCCGCAGGCGCTCGCCGGCTACCGGCCGCAGATCATCGCCAGCCTCGGCGCGGGGCTGCAGGCGGTGCGCAACCTGCTGCCGGACAACACCATTCAATCCGCGAGCCTGAAACCCTGGATCATCGGGGTGACGGTAACGCAGACGCTGTTCAACGGCTTCAAGACCGCCAACAGCGTGCGGGTGGCGGAATTGCAGGTGCAGTCGGGCCGCGAAGCCCTGCGCAACGTCGGTCAGGGCGTGCTGCTCGACGCCGTGACCGCCTACACCAACGTGCTCGCCAACCAGTCGCTGGTCGAGGCGCAACGCTCCAACGTCGCGTTCCTGCGGGAAACCGTCGGCATCACCCAAAGGCGCCTCAACGCCGGCGACGTCACGCCGACCGACACCGCGCAGGCCGAAGCGCGGCTCAGCCGGGGGCTATCGGACTTGAACGCCGCGGAGGTCAACCTCGCCATCAGCCAGGCGACCTATACCCAGGTGATCGGCAACCCGCCGGGGCAACTGCGTTCGGCCGAAACCGTGGACCGCTATCTGCCGCGCAGCCGCGAAGACGCCATAGGCCTCGCCGCCAGGGAAAACCCGGCGGTCACCGCCGCCGGCTTCGACGTCGATGTCGCCTCGACCACCATACGGGTCGCCGAAAGCAGCCTGTTGCCCACCATCACCCTGCAAGGTAACGCCAGCCACAGCAGCCAGTCCGATCCGAGCCTCACCACCTTCGGAACCGATCAAGCTTCGGTGACCGCCCAGATGAACGCGCCGATCTACGACGCCGGCACCGCGGCATCGCAGACCCGGCAGGCCAAGGAACTGGCGGCGCAAAGCCGGCTGGTGCTCGATCAGGTTCGCAACCAGTCCCGCACCGCGGCGACCGGCGCCTGGGTCGCCAACGAAGGCGCCAAGATCGCGGTGGCGGCTTCCGAATCCGAGGTTCGCGCGGCGACCGTCGCGCTGCAGGGCGTGCAGAAAGAAGCCGCCGGCGGGCAGCGCACCACGGTCGATGTATTGAACTCGCAAGCCGACCTGATTTCGGCGAAGGCGCGGCTGATCGGCGCGCAACGCGATCGCGTGATCGCCTCCTATACCCTGCTCAGCGCGATCGGCCGGCTCGACGTCAAGACGCTCGCGCTCAACACGCCGGATTATCTGCCGGAGGTGCACTACCACCAGGTGCGCGACGCCTGGCACGGCCTGCGTACGCCGTCGGGACAGTGAATCCCGGGCCCGCCATGAAAAGCTGCCGCATTCATATCATGGGAGCGTCAGGCGCGGGCGTCACCAGCCTCGGCCGCGCATTGGCGAATGCCCTGGCCGTCCCTAGTCACGACACCGACGACTATCTCTGGCAACCGACGGTTCCGCCTTATCGGAAGCTGCGCGAGGTTTCCGAACGGCTCCGATTGATGCGGGAGATGTTTCTGCCGCGCGCCGACTGGGTCCTGAGCGGATCGCTGGTAAGCTGGGGCGACGCCATCATTCCCTATTTCGATCTGGTGATCTATGTCGTCACGTCGAAGGAGGTTCGGCTGCAGCGCTTGCGTGCCCGCGAAGCCACGCACTTCGGAACTGACGCGGTAGCGTCCGGCGGCTGGCGCCACCAGGAGACGGAAGAATTCATCGAATGGGCGTCGCATTACGAAGAGGGCGATCGCGAGGGCCCGAATTTGGCAAAGCATCAGGCCTGGCTTGCCGCACTGCCCTGCCCGATTCTGTCTCTCGATGGAGCGCAGCCGTTGCCCGAACTGGTCGCGGCCTGCGTTGCCGAACTGGGACGTGCTACACTGTCGCCGTGAGAAACAAGAAAGCGATCAGCCAGGGAGTGAGGCGATGTTCACACGACGCGGTATCCTTTTTGCCTCCCTCGCGGCCGGAGTGACCATGCCCAACCGAAATGCCTTTGCGACAGCGGCGCAGCCATCGACGGCGGTGAATTTCGACGTTCCCGCCGGCGCCTGCGATTGCCACACCCATATTCACGGCGACCCCGAAAAGTTTCCGTTCTTTTCGGGCCGCGTCTATACCCCGGAGCCGGCCTCGCCCGAGGAGATGTCGGCGCTGCACAAGGCGTTGCATATCGAGCGCGTGGTGATCGTGACCCCGAGCGTCTACGGCACCGATAATTCGGCAACATTGTTCGGCATCAAGGCGCGTGGGCCGACCGCGCGCGGCGTCGCCGTGATCGACGACAAGACGCCGGAGAGCGATCTCGACGCCATGAACCTGGCCGGCATTCGCGGCATCCGGCTTAATCTCGCCACCGGCGGCGTCAACGATCCCTCGGTCGGCCGCCCGCGCTTCCAGGCCGCGGTCGAGCGCGTCAGGAACCGCAACTGGCATGTCCAGCTCTTCACCAGCCTTGCGATGATTTCGGCGATCAAGGATCTGGTCGCAGCTTCTTCGGTGCCGGTCGTGTTCGATCATTTCGGCGGCGCGCGGGCCGAACTGGGCGTCGAGCAGCCCGGCTTTTCGGATCTGCTGGAACTTACGAAATCGGGCAAGGCTTACGTCAAGATTTCCGGCGCCTACCGGGCCTCGAAGCTTGCGCCCGACTATCCCGACGCGGCCCCGCTGGCACGGGCGCTGATCGCGGCGAATTCCGACCGCATCGTCTGGGGAACGGATTGGCCGCATCCGGATTCGGTGACACCGCCCGGCAAGAAGCCGACCGACCTGACGCCGCTGTTCCAGATCGACGACGGGCGTCTGCTCAACCAATTGCCGCTCTGGGCGCCGGACGCGGCGATCCGCCAGAAGATCCTGGTCGACAATCCCGCGCGGCTTTACGGGTTCTGATGCGATGGACGAGGCCGCGTTCCAGCCGCCGCCGCAAGCGCTCCAGGCCATCCCCCCGCGAGTTTACGGGCTTTGCGAGCGGACCCCTGTCGCCGCTTGCGCCAATTGAGTTTCTTCCCCGTAGGCGCGCAGCCAGTCGCCGGCCTTGCGCAGTCCGCCGAAGGGAAACAGATGGAATCCGGCAATCGAGGCCGTTTTATTTTTTGGCGCCGACTGCAGACCGCGCATGACGTCGTCCGGCCCGGTATCGGCCAGCAGCCGGCCGAAACGGCCGATCTGGCTGCGCAGCGACCGCATCGAATTGCCGATGCCGCAGCGGAGCGCAAATTTCGTCAGCGTGGCAGGGCTCGCCGGGCCGGCCATGCCGACGATCACCGGCAGGCCCAGGCCGCGCGCATCGAGTTCGCCGATCCACTCCAATATCGGCGCACTCTCGAAACAGAACTGGGTCACGACCTCGACCCGGATTTTCGCCAGTTGTCCCCAGTCCCGCCACGCTTCCAGGCCCTTGAAGGCGTTCGCAGTCGACAGATAGGGGTGGCCCTCGGGGTGGCCGGCAACGCTTACCCGGGCGATGCCGTGCGCCTCGATCGATCCGCTGGCGCAGACATCGAGGCTCGACCTGAACGGGCCTTTCGCGATCGCGACATCGCCGGCGATCACGACAAGGCGCGTGACGTCCGCCTCGCCCCGCGCCCGCGCCAGAAAGTCGTCAAGCGCCTCGCGCGTGGCCATTTCGCGCGCGGCGATATGCGGCACCGGGTTGTAGCCGGCTCGCCGCAGCGCCGCAGCCGTCTCGACATTGTGGCGATAATTGTCGCCGGGCAGGAAGGTGATCGTCACATCGGTGCCGGCGCGAAAATGATCCCGCAACTCCTGCAATTGATGCCCGCGCGACGAAACCTCGACCGACGCCTGCGACAACAGCGCGACGAGTTCGCGGGACGACGCATGCTCGGGTGCGTTCACAGGCTACTCCCGGGTTGCCCAGCCTCAGGTGCGGCGGCGCGAAATCACATAGGTTTCGTCGTTGAACCAGAGGCCGCCGTGCTTCTTCAGCACGTGATCGGTGGCTTCGAGGTAACGGCCATCGCGGACCACCTCCGACAGCCTGACGTCCTCGATCTGCGCGACATAGATCGCGGCATTCCAGGCCGCGAAAAGCGTCGAGGTTCCGATCGGACCGGAGACCTCGTCCGGAAGCGTGTGCATCCGATAGCGGAAGATCGATCGCGCATCGGAGGAAGCGTTGAAGTTGTAGTGCCGCGCCTCCGCGCCAAGGTCGTGCTTGACCTGGCGCAGGATCGCGTAGCGATCGGTCTTGAACGGATCGTCGCCGGGCCAGACCTCCTCGATGATCTCGATGCCGGGATCGTGGCCATGCGAATGGATGCCGATCAGCCGGCCACCGGGTCGCAGCGATCTGGCGAGCGGTGTCATTACCTTCGAGGCCTTGAATTCGACGCTGGCCCGCGCCCGATAGGGCTGCGAGGCGATGACGAGGTCGTAATCGGCCATCACGCGCCCAGGCCGCGGCATGATCGGATCGAGCAGGAACGAGTGATCCTCGCGCCGCAGCGTCAGGATGATGGGCCGCGTGTAGACCGGGTTGCCGGTGGTCGAACTGATCCCCGCCCGCCAGTTCTCGGCCAGAAACCCTTCGAGTTCGCCGATCTGCTCGGCAAAACCGTGCGCCGTATTGCCCGTGAGCGCGACGTCCTTCCAGATCAGGCTTTGCGCCGAAGTCGCCGAGCGCGGCGTCAGCCACGGCGCCTCGGCATAATAGAGATTGGTGATGACCAGCACCGTGGCCGGATGTTCGAACAGGCGGTCCGCCATCTTCTCCAGCATCAGCCGCACATCCTCGTAACTGATCTCCTTGGCCACGGCGTAGAGCGGCATGGTCGGGAAGCGGGCATGCAGCGCCCGCATCACGCGCGACAGCACGGTGCCGTCGCCGACGCCGGCGTCGAAGATCCGAAGCGCCGGCGGCGTCGGCTGCAGATTGCCGAGTTCCAGCGAAATCCGGTTCGCGATTTCGGTCTTCTCGCTGCAGGTCGAGACGAACAGCAGGTACTTCTGCCGGTTGTCGAAGAACCGGAACCCGGCCGGCACGGTGTCGGTCGCGGCAACTGCGCCGTTGACCGGCTTCATGGCCGGGAACGGCTGATTGCGCCCCGGCGGTGTCGCGGTGCGATGCTCGGACAGATAGGCGCGCACCTTGTCGAGCGTGCCGGTGGTGATCTTGGCGCCGTCGCGCAACCGCGATACCAGCTTGCCGTCATTGACGACGAGCCGCCCGAACGTGGATTCGGCCGTTTGCGTCGCTCGGCAAAAATCCCTGATTTCGCCGAGAATCTGGTCGGAGGTTCTGGCGGCGGTTCGACCCTGGTGTTCCCCGTTCCGCATGGTGATCTCCCGCGGTTGTCCCTGGCGTCATCAAGGAACAGCCGTCAGGATGCGTCAACCACAAACCGAGTGGGCAAGAATTATGGGCATATGCCCACTTCTTATCGGGCGCGGCGCGAGAAGTACGAGATCAGCACCGGCAGCGTCACCAGGATCACCAGCGGCGCCAGCATCATGCCGGTGACGACCACCACCGCGAGCGGCTTTTGCACCTGCGATCCGATGCCCGCCGACAGCGCCGCCGGCAGCAGCCCGACACCCGCGACCACGCAGGTCATCAGCACCGGCCGCAATTGGAGCTCGCCGGTGCGGATCACCGCCCCTACCCGGTCAAGACCTTCGTCGATCAGCTGGTTGTATTGCGACAGGATGATGATGCCGTCCATCACCGCGATGCCGAACAGCGCGATGAACCCGATTGCCGCGGACACGCTGAATGGAATGCCCGAGATCAGCAGGCCAAGCACGCCGCCGAAGATCGCCATCGGGATCACGCTCATGGCAAGCATGGTGTCGATCATCGAGCCGAAATTGAACCACAACAATACCGCGATCAGCGTCAGGCTGATCGGCACCACGATCGACAGCCGCTTGATGGCGTCCTGGAGGTTGCCGAATTCGCCGACCCACTCGATCCGCGATCCCGGCGGAAGCTTGACCTGGGCTGCGACCTTGTCCTGCGCTTCCCTGATCGCGCCGCCGAGGTCGCGTTCGCGCACCGAGAATTTGATCGGCAGATAGCGCTCCTGCTGTTCCCGGTAGATATAGGCCGCACCGGAGACCAGGTTGATCGATGCGACCTCGCTCAATGGAATCTGCGTGATGGTGCCGTTCGGGCCCGCAGCACCGATCCGCAAGTTCTGGATCGCTTCGGCGCTCTTGCGATACTCCGGCGCCAGGCGAACGATGATCGGGAAGTGCCGGTCGCTGCCGGGCTCATAGAGATCGCCGGCGGTGTC
Source organism: uncultured Alphaproteobacteria bacterium (assembly GCA_963778925.1). Classification (GTDB taxonomy): domain Bacteria; phylum Pseudomonadota; class Alphaproteobacteria; order Rhizobiales; family Xanthobacteraceae; genus Bradyrhizobium. The sequence continues at coordinate 252,203 of CAVZWE010000011.1, forward strand.
GCCGCCGATCGCGACCTTGATGGTGGCATTGATGTCACCCGGCGCCAGCCCGTAGCGGGCGGCCTTGGCGCGATCGATGTCGATCTGGATGGTGGGCTGGCCGAGCGAGGTGAATACCGCGAGATCGGTAATGCCCTGCACGGTGGCAAGCACGGACTTGATCTTGTTGGCGGTGTCGGTGAGCGCCTGCAGGTCGTTGCCGTACAGCTTGATCGAGTTTTCGCCTTTCACCCCGGAGACCGCCTCCGAAACGTTGTCCTGCAGGTACTGCGAGAAATTGAACTCGACGCCCGGAAACTTGTCCTGCAGCTGCGCCAGCAGCTGCGCGGTGAGTTCCCCCTTGTCGTGCGTGCCCGGCCATTCGCTCACCGGCTTCAATGGCGCAAAGAATTCCGCATTGAAAAGGCCCGCGGCGTCGGTGCCATCGTCGGGGCGGCCATGCTGCGACACCACCGCTTCCACTTCGGGGCGGCGCCGGATCAACTCGCGCATCGCGTTGACATAGGCGTTGCCCTCCTGCAGCGAGATGGTCGGCGGCAGGGTCGCACGGATCCAGAGGTTGCCCTCCTCGAGTTTGGGGAGGAATTCCAGGCCCAGCAGACGGCCGAACACGATGGTCATGACCACGAGGCCTGCGGCTCCGGCCAGCACGAGCTTGCGGTTCTCGACCGCCCAGTTCAGCACGGGAATATAGAGCCGGTGCAGGAACGCCATGATGCGGGTTTCGGTTTCATGCATGTGCGACGGCAGGATGATCGCGCTCAGCGCCGGGGTCACCGTGAAGGTCGCAAGCAGGCCGCCGGCCAGCGCATAGGCATAGGTTCGCGCCATTGGCCCGAAGATGTTGCCTTCCACCCCGCTCAGCGTGAACAGCGGCAGGAATGCCGCGATGATGATGGCGGCGGCAAAGAAGATCGACCGCGACACGTCGGCGGCCGCCGAGAGGATCGCATGGCTTTTGATGCCCATCGTGGTGTCGTAGGAGATATGGCTCTCCTCGGCTTCGGAGAGTGCCGTGGTTTGCGACAGCCGGCGGAAGATCGCCTCCACCATGATCACGGTGGCATCGACGATCAGTCCGAAATCGATGGCGCCGACCGACAGCAGGTTGGCGGATTCGCCGCGCAGCACCAGAATGATGACGGCAAAAAATAGCGCGAATGGAATTGTGGCGCCGACGATCAGCGCGCTCCTGAGATCGCCGAGGAAGATCCATTGCAGCAGCACGATCAACAAAATGCCCACCACCATGTTGTGCAGCACAGTTGCGGTCGTGATGTCGATCAAATCCTTGCGGTCATAGATACGTTCGATCCGCACGCCCGGCGGCAGGATGCTGGAGTTGTTGATCTGCGCCACCAGCTGTTCGACGCGCAATATCGTCGGCGAGCTCTGCTCGCCACGGCGCATCAGCACGATGCCCTGCACGATGTCGTCGTCGTCATCGAGACCGGCGATGCCCAGCCGCGGCTTCTCGCCGACGGTCACGGTCGCGATATCCTTGACCAGCACCGGGTTGCCGCCGCTCTGCGCCACCATGGTGTTGGCGAGATCGTCGATCGAGCGGATCAGGCCGACGCCGCGCACCACGGCGGATTGCGAGCCGATATTGACGGTGTTGCCGCCGACATTGATGTTGGAATTGCTGACGGCCTGCAGCAGTTGCGGCAGCGTCAGGCCGTTGGCGATCAGCTTGTTGAAATCGACTTGCAGCTCGTAGGTCTTGGTCTTGCCGCCCCAGCCGGTGACGTCGATCACCCCGGGCACGGCGCGAAAGCGACGCTGCAGAACCCAGTCCTGCAGCGTCTTCAGGTCGAGCACGCTGTAATTCGGCGGTCCAGCCAGCCGGTAGCGGTAGATTTCGCCGATCGCGCTGAGCGGCGAAATCCCCGGCTGCACGCTGCCCGGCAAGGGCGCCATTTGCGACAGCCGGTTCAGCACCTGCTGCAGCGCCTCGTCATAGGTATAGTCGAACGAGAACTGCAGTTTGACGTCGGACAATCCGTACAGCGAGATGGTCCGGATCGTACGCAGGTTCTTGATACCCGACACCTGGGTCTCGATCGGAATGGTGATGTAGCGTTCGATCTCTTCCGACGACAATCCCGGGCTTTGCGTCACGACGTCGACCATCGGCGGCGTCGGATCGGGGTAGGCTTCGATATTGAGCTGCTTGAACGCGATCAGGCCGCCGATCATCACGACGGCGAGCAGGCCCACCATCAAATAGCGGCGGCTGACGGCAATGGCGACAAGACGATCCATTCAGATCGGCGCTTTCAATGGGCTGAGGTACGTTAGCTGCCGGACGCAGCGCGGTCGATGAACAGGCTGCCCTTGGTAACAATTTGATCGCCGTGGTTCAAACTACCCTCGACCTCGACGATGTCGCCGTTGGTAAGACCGGTCTTGATCCGGCGCAGTTCGATCGACTTGTCCTCGCGCGCGACCCAAACCCGGACCTGATCGCCCTCGTAGATCAAGGCCTGCTTCGGCACGCCTACGGCCGGATGACCGGCGGAAGAATAGATTGTGACATTGGCGAACATTTCGGGCTTCAACTGACCGTCCTTGTTATCGAGCGTGGCGCGGACCAGAAGCCGGCGCGTGGCGGGATCGATCGCCGCGGCGACGTAGTTGATACGCGCCGACAAGGTCCGGTCCGGCAAAGCCAGCACGTTGATCGCGATCTCCTCCCCTACCGAGACCTTCGAGGCATCGGTTTCGCGAACGAAGGCCGTGAGCCAGACCGTGGAGAGATCGCCGATCACGAACACCGGATCGCTGGCGCCGGCGGTGACGTATTGGCCGGGGCCGATCTTTCGTTGCACGACCGTGCCCGTGATCGGCGAGTAGACCGTGGTGTTCGGATCGATGCTGCCCTTTTCCTGAAAGGCTGAAATGGCATCGTCGGTGAAGCCGAGAATCCGCAATTTCTTGCGCGCCGCCTCCAGCGCCGTTTGCGACGAGCGCAGATCGTTCTGCGCCTGGATCAAATTTGCCTGGCTCTGCTGGTAATCCTTCAGCGGAACGGCCTTGCCTTCGAACAGGTCCTTGGCGCGCGTGTCCTGGATCTGCGCGAGATTGAGTGCCGATTTGGCCTTGTTCAGCGCGGTCATGGCGGCGATGAGATCGTTCTGGGCCTGCACGGTGTCGGCCGCCTCGATCACGAACAGCGGCTGTCCCTGGGTGACGGCGTCGCCCGGCCGGACCAGCAGTTTCATGACACGGCCGGCATAGGGCGAAAACACCGGCGTCGAACGATCCTCATCGACCGCGACCTTGCCTTCGGTCACGGTCTCCGCCCGGAACGTGCGCTCGGTCACGGGCTCGATGGTGAGGCTCGCCCATTCGGCCGGGGTCGGCGTGTAGCGCTGCAATCCCTTGCGGGATTGGCTCGACATCTCGGAAGACCCGTTCGTTGCCCCGCCGATATGCAAGAGCCCATAAAGCGCTGCGCCGGCCAGCACCAAAAGGGCCGCGCCAACGGCCCATTGTTGCCGGTTAAACATCTGCAATCGCTTGATAAATTCCGGCAACATCGGGTCCAGTCACTTCGGCGATGATTCCGGCAATGCCTGCCTCATCGGTGCGCTAATAGTGCCCATTTGATGTTTCAAACAACCTAAAAACGCGATTAGCGCTAGCCTTTAAAGTTAAAAATTTGAGAGCCGGGTCTTATTTCTGAAAGCTTCAGCCCTGGAGCTCAACTGCGTGCCGGCCATTTCGGCGGATGGCTGCCGAGCGGCATCGCCGGGCGCGCCCAATAGGCCGGCGTCTTCGATAGCGCCGCCGAATGGCTGATAGCGCGCAGGGGACCGAAGCCCGATGCCACCTCCTCCACAAAAGGCCTGACCGTCTCGCCCTTCAAATCCTCGGCCTTGAATCCATCGGCGACGCGGCCGAGATTCCACAGCCACCGTCCGGTCTGCGCCAGCGACACGCGAACATGCCAACTGCCGCCTTCGCGCGCCTGGCGCGCCTTCGCCATCATGGCGCCGAATGCCATCAGATAGCCGGTAGCGTGATCGAGCATCTGCGCCGGCAATTCCTTCGGGCCCTCGACCCCGGCCGCCTGCCCTTCAGCGTGATTGAATCCGGTTGTCGTTTGCACCAGCGAGTTGAAGCCGCGGCGCGCCGCCCAAGGCCCGGCATGGCCATAGGCCGACAGCGACACGTAAACAATGCCGGGATTGATACGCGCGGCGTCCTCGGGCGAAAAGCCGAGTGCTGCCAGCGCGCGCGGACGATAACCTTGCGAGAAAATATCCGCGCCGGCCAAAAGATCGCGCAACACGCCGCGCCCCTGTTCGCTCTTGAGTTCGACAAAACTTGTCAGCTTGCCGCGGCCGGTGTCGATGGTGAGCCAGGGAATTGCGGGCAGATCGGGACCTGAAATCAACAGCACATCGGCGCCGTGCACAGCGAGCGTGCGGCCGGCGACCGGACCGGCAATCACACGCGACAGATCGAGCACGCGCAGGCCGGCGAGCGGGCGGTCACCATCGGGCCAGGGTTTTGGCGCGGCCTCGCTGATTTTTTCGATTTCGATCGTCGGCAATGTGGCCAGCGCCGTGGCGTAAGGCGACGCCGACCATTCGTCGTGCGAGCGCATCATCGCGACCACGCCGCCTTCGGCATAGGCTGCGGTCTCAAAGGCCTCGGCATCCCACTGCATCAGCGCGGCCTGCACTTCGTCGCGCTCCGGCTTGCAGTTCAGCACCCGGCAGACGGCGGCGCGATGATGCGGGAAATTGGTGTGCAATCGCACGAAGCGCTGGTCGCGGCTCTGGTAGATCCCGGCGATGGCGTCCCAGGCCGGAGGCGGCGGCTTGCCGTCGACGCGCAAATAGCGCTCACTGCGGCATTCGACGACGGCATGACGCATGTCGACCGCAACGTGCTGCGATTGACCGCTGCGCAGTTTCCAGATTTGCGCCGCGGCCAGTGCCGCCGCAGCAATGCTGACCTGTGCTGCTGCTGCCACGCGAAACGACGACGGCAGTTGCGGTTCGTCTCCCGTCAGCGTGACGGTTTCGAGCGCGGCAGCCTCGCCGCCGGCCGAGGTCCAGAGCTCGGCGAGAATTTCGCGAGGCGTTTGCATGGAGGTTCTATATATTTCTATTGATCATCGAGACGACCACAGCCTGGTTCATGCCGCCTCACTCTCTCGGGTCGGACGGATTAGAACTTCGGCGGAAATCCCAAGCCGCTCGTGCAAACGACGGATCATGTCGATCGAGAGGTTGCGCTTGCGCGTCATGACCTCGGCGACACGCGCGCGTGTCCCTATCAGCGGCTCGAGATCTTTGCGGGTCAGGCCCTGCTGCTCCATCCGAAACTGGATCGCGTCGATCGGGTCTGGAGGGTCCATCGGATAGTGTCGCGTTTCATAGGCGTCGATCAGCGTCGCCAGCACGTCAAGCCGGTCGCCCTTCGGCGTGCCGCTCTTTGCGCCCCACAGGCGCTCCACCTCGGCGAGCGCGGCCTTGTGGTCCGCCTTGGTGCGGATCGGCTTCAATTCAGTTGTCATGTCGCACCTTCGTCACGTCGATCTTGTCGTAGTCCTTGTGGGTGCCGATCCATTTGATCCAGACGATAGCCTTCTCGAAATCGACCGCCGCCACGAGACGATAATCATTGCCTTTGATGTCGAAGACGATGCGCTCCGCACTGACGATGCTTGCCGTCGCATATCGTCGCTTCACATCCGCCATGTTTTTCCAGGTCGCCTTGCTGACTTCGTTGAACCAGGCATCCAGCGAGGCTTTCGCCGCTGGCTGATCCTTCTTCCCGGAAAGACCCTCGACAAACTCCCGTAAGGTACGGCGGGCGATAATCCTCATCGAAGCCCTTTTAGCATGATCCCATTATGGGAGCAACAATCTGTCAATCGCACTGTTGAGCCATAGTGATAATGGCTCAATGAAAATCCCGCGAAGGCGGCAGGATGCGGACGTTGCGCGGATGGCGGATTTTCTGGGCCGGATTGTCCGGATGCTGGCGGGGATCGTCGTGCAGCGGTTCGATCAGCGCCGGGCCTGCCGGCATGGCGGGCTTTCGGCTGAGCGCGTCATTGGCGAGACGCGCGAGATCGCGGGAGCGGTCGAACAATCGCTCGGCGACGAGATGCACGACCTTTTCCGGGCTGCTTTGAATATAGCCCTCGACCAGCACCAGCCGCGCACCCATCACCTCCTTGCGAAACCGCTCCATCACCTTCGGCCACACCACGATATTGGCGATGCCGGTTTCGTCTTCCAGCGTCATGAACACGACGCCCTTGGCGCTGCCCGGACGCTGCCGCACCAGCACCACGCCGGCGCAGCGGACATATCGCTTGTCGCGCTCATGGCAAACGTCTTCGCAGGCGATGACGCGTTCTTGCGCAAACATCGGCCGCAGAAATTCCATCGGGTGACCCTTCAGCGACAGCCGGATGGTCTGATAGTCGGCCACCACCTGCTCCGGCAGCGGCATGTCGGGCAAGGCTTGCGCATGCTCATCCGGCAATTCGCGCGCGGTGGCAATTTCGAACAGCGGCAACGGCACGTCATCGGGCAGCCGCCGCACCGCCCAAAGTGCTGCGCGGCGGTCGAGCCCGATGGAGCGAAACGCATCGGCGTCCGCCAATAAAATCAGCGCGCGCTTGGGCAAGCCGGTGTCGCGGGCAAAATCTTCCAGCGAGGCGAAGGGGCGCCGCACACGCGCCTCGACAATGCGCTGGCACCACTCATCGCCTGACCAGCTTTCGGGATCGTCGAGATCGCGGACCCTGAAACCGTCGATCTGGCGAAAGCCGAGCCGCAGCGCATGATATTTGCCGCTTTTCTCCTCCAGCATGTTGTCGCCATGGCTGAAGGAGATATCGATCTCACGCACCTCGACGCCGTACTTGCGGGCATCGCCGACGATCTGCGCGGGTGCATAAAATCCCATCGGCTGCGAATTCAACAGCCCGCAGCAAAACGCGTCGGGATGAAAATGCTTCAGCCATGACGAGACATAGACGAGCTGCGCAAACGCAGCCGCATGGCTCTCGGGAAAGCCGTATTCGCCAAAACCCTTGATCTGGTTGAAACAGTTTTTCGCGAATTCTTCCGGGTAGCCGCGCCGGATCAGATTGCCGACCATCTTTTCCTCGAATTTATGGATGGTGCCGACATGGCGGAACGTGGCCATCGCCCGGCGCAACTGGTTGGCCTCGTCGGGCGTGAATTTCGCGGCCTCGATGGCGATCCGCATCGCCTGTTCCTGAAACAGGGGAACGCCGAGGGTTTTGCCGAGAATATCCCGGAGTTCGTTGCGGTCGCCATATCTGGGATAAGGATATTCGATCTCCTCCGGCTTCATTCCCCGCCGCTTCAGATAGGGATGCACCATATTGCCCTGGATCGGGCCGGGACGGACGATCGCGACCTCGATCACCAGATCATAAAACGTCCGCGGTTTTAAGCGTGGCAGCATGTTCATTTGCGCACGGCTCTCGACCTGGAATACGCCGAGCGATTCGCCCCGGCACAGCATGTCGTAGACCTCGCCGACCTCGCGCGGGATGGTGGCAAGCTCCCAGCGCTTGCCCTTGTGCAGTTCGATCAGATCGAAGCATTTGCGGATGCAGCTCAGCATGCCCAGGGCCAGCACATCGACCTTCATCATCCTGATTTCGTCGATGTCGTCCTTGTCCCATTCGATGAAGGTGCGGTCGTCCATCGCCGCATTGCCGATCGGCACATATTCATCGAGCCGGTCCTGGGTCAGCACGAAGCCGCCGACATGCTGCGACAGATGACGCGGAAATTCGATCAGTTCGGCCGCGAGCCGCACCGCACGATCAATCATCGGGATTGCGCGGATCGAGACCGGCCTGCCGGACCTGCATCTCGGTGAGGCCATCGCCCCAGCTTCCCCACACCGTATCGGCCAATAAAGCGGTGACATCCTCGGTCAGGCCGAGCGCCTTGCCGACGTCGCGGATCGCGCTGCGCGGGCGATAATGAATGACGGTGGCGACGATAGCGGCGCGATGGCGGCCGTAGCGGTTGAAGACATATTGCATCACCTCTTCGCGGCGCGAATGTTCGAAATCGACATCGATATCGGGCGGCTCGCGGCGTTCTTCGGACAGAAACCGCTCGAACAGAAGATCGACCTCGGCCGGATTGACGGAGGTGACCCCCAGCATGAAACACACGGCCGAATTGGCCGCCGATCCCCTGCCCTGGCACAGGATGTGCTGCGACCGCGCATAGCGAACGATGTCGTGCACGGTGAGGAAATAATGCGCGTAATCGAGTTTCTCGATCAGCGCCAATTCCTTTTGCAGGGTGGCGCGCAGCCTGGCATCGATCCCGCCGGGGAAATATTTTGCAACGCCTTGCCAGGTCAGATCCTCCAGATGCGCTTGCGCGGTCTTGCCCGGCGGCACCGGTTCGTCGGGATAGCGGTATTTCAATTCGTCGAGCGTGAACGTAATGCGGTCGGCAAAGCGCAACGTCTCGGCGATCGCATCGGGATAATCGCGAAACAGCCGAATCATTTCCGCGGCTGGCTTCAAATGCCGCTCGGCATTGGCCTCCAGCAGGTGGCCTGCCGTTTCAATATTGGTCTTCTCGCGGATGCAGCTGACGATATCCTGCAGCACCCGGCGCTCGCAGGCATGGTACAGCACGTCATTGGTGGCGAGCAGCGGCACGCCGGCCGATGTGGCGATGCGCTGCAATTTTGAAAGCCGGCGCTTGTCGTCGCCGCGATGAAACGGGCTGGCGGCGAGCCAAACGTCGTCGGCACGCGTGCTGCGCATCGTCTCCAGCATCCGCGCCAGATCATCGGCTGTGAGCCGGTACGGCGGCATCAAAACCAGCAGCAGTCCTTCGCTGAATTCCTCGAGGTCCTCGAAACGAAGATGGCACTCGCCTTTGTCCGCGGCGAGCTTGCCCTTGCTCAGCAGACGGCAGAGCCGGCCGTAAGCAGCGCGGTCGCGCGGATAGGCCAGGATATCCGGCGTGCCGTCGATGAAGACGAGACGCGATCCGATCAAAAGTTTCGGCTGTGAGGCCAGTTCCGGATTTTTCAGTTCGGCATAGGCCCGCACCACACCGGCCAGCGTATTGCGGTCGGCGATCCCGATGGCGTGCAGGCCGTATTTGCCGGCCTGATGGACATATTCCTGCGGATGCGAGGCGCCGCGCAAAAACGAGAAATTGGTGGTGACGCCGATCTCGGCATAGGCAGGCGTTGAGCCAGATATGCTCATGCGAACAATCCGTGCATGAACCAGTTAGGCTGAACCGGTTTGCCTTCCTCCTGCACGATCTCGCGGTCGTAAAGTCCGTCGCGATAGAGCCAGAACCTTAAACCCGCCTCGTCCTCGACGCGGAAATAATCGCGCGTCAGCATCTCGCCCTGCGCGCGCCACCATTCCATGGCGACGCGCTCGGGGCCTTCGGCGCGGATCACGGCATGGGTGGCGCGGCGCCAGACAAACCGCGCCGGCGGGCCATCCGGCACTTGCGCGATGACCTTGATCTGTTCCGGCCGCTCGAACAGCCGCAGCGGCCGCAACGGTGGCTCGCCTTCCGCGCGCACCGGCCAGGCTGCATGGGCGGCAGCGGCCAGATGCTGCTGCGCGGATGCAGCCAGCACCGCGCGTTCCGGAATATGGGTGTCCTGCGGCAGATGCACGACCACGCGCCGCCCGCCGATGCGCGCGGCGATGCGATCGATCAACGCGGCCAGTTCGTCATTATCGTGCACATGGGCATCGAGATCGCGCTGCTGCTGCACCACGATTTCGGTGCGGCTGGCGGACAGGCGGATGAGATCGAATCCGAAACCGGGATCGAGCGGATCGCTTAAAGCGCCGAGCCGCTCGCGAAACAGCCGGTCGATCACTTCAGCCCTGGTTACGGGCTGTCCGGTATCGACCATGATGGTGCGGACTACGCCATCGGTGCGGAAGAACCGGGCTTCCAGCCGCCGCGCGCCCTTGCCCTGCTGCGCCATGGCCGCGACCAGCATTCCGGCCAGGCCGGATAATGTCGCAGAGATCACTTGATCGGTCGCCACCGGCTCGGCGAACCGCTTCTCCACGATGTAATCCGGCAGCGGTTTTAGCGGGCTGATCGGCGCGTCACCCTGCCCCAGCGCCTGTTCCAGCAAAGACGTAAAGCCGGCGCCGAAACGGGCGGTGATTTCATGCCGCGCGCGGCAAGCGACATCGCCGATGGTTTTCAAGCCGGCACGGCGCAGGCCCGTGACGATAGCGGGATCGGCGCCGAGCGCCGATACCGGCAGCGGCCCGACCGCGCCGGCTTCCTCGCCATCCCCAACGATGCGGCCATGGACATGACGGGTCAGCGTCCGCGCACACATCGCGGTGCCGGCGATGGCGGCGCTGACGGCAAAACCTTGCGCGGTCAGCACGTCGCACAGACAGCCGCATCATCGCGGCCTCGCCGCCGAACAAATGGACACAGCCGGTGATGTCGAGAAACAGGCCGTGCGGGGAATCCAGCGCCACCAGCGGCGTGAAACGGTCGCACCAACAGGCAATGGTGTTCAGCGCCTTGGCATCGGCGGCCTCATCGGCATCGAACACCTTCAAGTGCGGACAGATGGCGCGGGCATTGGCGAGCGGCAGGCCGACCTCGAGGCCGAGGGCTGCGGCCGCGTCGTCGAGGGCGGAAATCTGCAGGGCGTTGTTCTGTTTGGCGACGACGATGCAGGGAATATTTGAAAGATGATCGCCAGCGTCTTGTTTTGACGCGTTTTCTCGACGCGAACCGGTACCCACTTCGCTTGAAAACGCTTTAGCTTGTTTTGACGCGTTTTCCTGACGCGAACCGGCGCCCACCCCGGATCGCGTCCGGGGCAGGCTTTCGCTCGAAAACGATTTAGCTGGCGCGGCGACGTTGCGCCAAAGCTCGCGTTTGATCCGGTCGATGGGCAGGCGCGGCAGCCACAGGCTGAGGATACGCCGCCGGTTTACTGAAAAGGCACTCATCACATTTCCATTCCATGATCCACCGGCCAACAGGGCCATGACGGTTGCGGACAAGTTGCGCGTCGAACACCGGTGCGCCCCACGCGCTCCAGGGGGTGGCCGGCGGCGAATGCGCCGCGCGCACGATCCATCTGGTTTCCGCCGTTGAGGGCAAAGGCTCCGCCGCCACCCGCAACAGCAGGCCGGTGACACCCGAGGCCTGCGCCGCCAGCGTCAGCTTGCGGCTGGCGACGAGATCGAGCTGTCGCGCCTGTCCCCAGACTTCCAGCACCAAAACGCCAAGCGCATCGCAGGCCAGCGCATCGGCGGCGGTCCGCAACGCGGCGTCCACATCGGCCGCCCGCACCGTCACCACCAGACGGGGATCGAGACCGAGCTCGGCCAGTCCGCTCATCGACAGCGCGCCCGATTCAATTTCAGCAAAATCCTGCCGGATCCACATCAGCGGCCGCCGTGCGGCCGCCCGCCCCGCAAGGCCTGCAACAAAACCCGTCGCCGCGGCGCTTTGCCGGCCGGCCTCGGTGAACACTTCGTGCACTGCGCCCATGGCGAGGCCACCCTGCAACATCGCATCGGCGTCGGCATGTCCAAGCGCCACCCGGCGAGGTGAGTACCCGTCGCCATGCGTCTCGATGCGTTCGATGCGCCCACGCAAACTCGCAAGCGTGCGCGTGCTGGCGCTGGTCATGCGCCACTCCTTCGGAGGGTTGGGCCGTCACCGGTTTTTTAGCGAGCCCGCGGCTGGCTCATTTGTTCACGATATGTTCTAATATAAAGCTAACATGGCCGGGAGAGTCAATCGTGTCAGGAGATTATGTTTTTCATGAGCAATCCCAATTGGATCGGAGCAACCCTCAGCGCCCCGCCCGCATTGGACCCTTGCTCGCGGCAGCGATATTCTCAAACGGCGATTGGAAACGCCCCATGACAACACTCAACACCCTGCGCGAACAGGCTGCCGGTTGCCGCGCCTGCCCTCTCTGGAAAGACGCAACGCAGACCGTATTCGGCGAAGGCCCGCAGCATGCCCAACTGATGCTGGTCGGCGAGCAACCGGGCGACAAGGAAGACCTGGCCGGCAAGCCATTCGTGGGACCGGCAGGTCTGATGCTCGACCGCGCGCTGGAAGACGCCGGCATCGACCGCAAGAAGGTCTACGTCACCAATGCGGTCAAACATTTCAAATTCTTACCCAGAGGAAAAATCCGCCTGCACCAGAAACCGAACACATCCGAGATCAGGGCGTGCCGGCCATGGTACGAACGCGAACTGGCCTCGATCAAACCCTTGCTGGTGGTGGCGCTGGGCGCAACCGCTTCGCAAAGCGTGTTCGGCAAGATCACGCCGATCAACAAGAACCGCGGACACCCAATCGATCTCGACGACGGGCTCAAGGCGCTGGTGACGGTGCATCCGTCCTATCTGTTGCGGCTGCCGGATGAGGCCGCCAAGGCGCGGGAATATGAGCGCTTTGTCGGCGATCTAAAAATCGCCGCGGCGCTTTTGCGGAAGTTGGCGCACGCGGCGTAAATTCATCCCCTTCTTGCGACAGTTGCACGTAGCGCTGGAAATACCACTGGGTGCGCTCGCGCTCGCTCGGGGCCGGCAGCGCGGCGACGCGGCAGACTCGCGGGTTGAGCCGCTGGGTGATGCGCTTGATGACGCCGCCCTTGCCGGCGGAATCGCGCCCCTCGAAAATGACCACTACCTTCAGCTTGTGGTGCTGAACCCAGGTTTGCAGTTTCACCAGTTCGCCCTGCAGGCGGAACAGTTCCTTGAAGTAGATCCGCCGGTCGACGGTCTCTTTGGCGGTATGGCCGGAGAATTCGTTGGTCAGTGCGTCGAGCCGATCGTCATCGATCTCGAGTTCCAGTTCCTCGTCGAAGCTGTCCAGCATTTCCTCGTGAATGCGGTCGTGAAGCGGTGACGCGTGCTTGACGGGCTTCTTGGTCACGGGTGGCTCCAGCTTCGAAAAGCGAAGAGGTTCCGCCCGTTATGTGCAAATGCAGATGTCAGTGGTGTGACAAGCCAGTCGTGGTTGAACTTGCCGTTGCCGACCAATTAGGGGATGTTGACCATCGGTATCATTGTTTTCCAGGACCCGCTTTTTCGTTCGCTGGCAGCTGCAATGTCCACATCAGACGATCCCGGTCGAACGCCAGGCGCGCCCTCGCGCGCCCGCAAAAAGAAAAACTCTGCGTTGCTGCTGCTGGCCGCGGGATTATTCATTTTTGCTGCCATCACCGGCGCATTGTATTTGGCGCTGCGACCGGTAACGCTGCGAATTGCGGTCGGGCCGCCGGGAAGCGACGACCAGAAGCTAATTCAGGCGCTGGCCCACGCCTTTTCCCGCGAAGGCGGGGTTCGGCTCGTACCGATAGTCACGGACGGAGCGGTCGAGAGCATTGCGCTTCTTGCTGGCTCGAAAACCGATCTGGCGGTGGCGCGCGGCGATCTTGAATTGCCCGCCGACGCCGAATCCGCCGCCATCCTGCGCAAGAACGTCGCCGTGCTGTGGTCGCCTTCCGGCCATCCGCCCAAAGGTTCCAGAAAACAACCGGCATCGAGGATCAAGGAGATTGCCGATCTGGCAGGACATCGGGTTGGTGTCATCGGCCGAACTCAAGCGAATGTCATATTGCTACGTGTCATCCTGGCTGAATCGGGCGTGAATCCCGACAAGGTGGCGGTTACCCAGTTCGGCACCGACCAGATTACCGAGTTGGCGCACGATTCAACCATCGATGCGTTCATGGCGGTGGGACCGCTGGACAGCAAGATCACCTCCGACGCTATCGCGGCGACCGCCCTGGCCAGGGGCGAGCCAAGATTTCTACCGGTCGATGTGTCGGAGGCGATCGCCCAGAAACACCCGCTATATGAATCCGAGGAAATTCCCGGCAGCACGTTCGCTTCGTCGCCCGCGAGACCCGAAGACAAGATTGAAACGGTGAGCGTCAACCATCTGATCATCGCGCCAAGGTCGTTGTCTGAAACCACGGTCGGTGCATTCGTCCGGCAATTGTTCGCCGTCCGTCAATCGGTCGCCAGGGAAATGCCCAGTGCCGCAAAAATCGAGAAACCCGATACCGACAAGGATGCCGCGCTGCCCGCCCACGAAGGAGCGGCGGCTTTCATCGATGGCACCGAACGCACCTTTCTTGAAAAATACAGCGACTACATGTGGGGCGCAATCTTGCTGTTTTCGGTGCTGGGGTCAGCCGGTGCCGGGTTGCGCCATTATCTGAAACGGGACGAAAGGGCGCAGAATACGTTACATCGGGACAATCTGGTCGCGATGATTTACAGGGTGCGCGAGGCGGAATCCCCGGAACAATTGGCGGCAATGCAGCGCGAGGTGGACGGCATCCTGCGCGAGACTCTCGACTGCTATGACGATGGAGCGATCGAGGAAAGCGACTTGGCGGCCATTGGCCTTGTGCTGAACCAGTTTCATCACGCCATTGTGGACCGGCGCGTCGCCATCGGCCTCCCTGCGCCCGCCCCCGATCTGTCCCGGATGCGCGCCCGGTAGGCGGCATCGAGGCAAATAGGAGTTTGGAGCGAAGGCCAATCAAGCGGCGGAACTTTCTCCGCAATTTGGACCCTTTAGGTCGCAGCCTATCTCGCTGACCCTTTGTATTCGTCCATGATCTCCTTGCCTTCGTCGAGGATGCCCTGGATCGCGTCGCAGGTCTTGCCGCGCGCCGGCTTGCCGATCAATTCGAAGATTTGTTCGAGAAGATCGATCTGACCTTCGGTCTCGCCGTAATGTTTTTCTTACGCTGCGTGCAACTTGTCGGAATTGACAGCCTTCGCCATCTTCGGCAGCGCTTTCAAAATCTGTTTTTCGGCGAAATAGATGTCCTTCAGCGTATCGAGGAAGAGGTCGTTGAGGTTCTTGTCTTCTGCATCATAGGCGGGCTCCGTTGCTAGGGATTATTTCCCGCGCCTCAGCGCCGCTCGACGCGCAATGTTCCAGCAATTTCAAAAGGTCCCGCTGGAGGCCGCTTCCGGAACCGCCTGGCGCCGCGCGCCGGCTCTCCTTGGATATCGCCGCCGCTGTCATCTAACCTTCAAATCCATCGGTCAAAGATCAGGGCTCATTGTATTTCAAGGGGGCGTTTCCATGACCGATTTCACACTCAATCAGGGGATCGACGGGACGAGCGGCGGCCCGATCCAGCCGGCCTCGCGGCCCAATCTCGACAAGGGTTTCAACCCGCTGACCATGATCATCTTTTTCGGCATTCTCGCGGCTGGCTTGCTGTTCGTCGCCTACAGCATCTATGTCGACGTCAACGCGACCGGGGCGAAGGTCACAACCTACCTTCCCTTTCTGCTGCTGCTAGTCGCCTTGCTGATTGCGCTCGGCTTTGAATTCGTCAACGGCTTCCACGACACCGCCAACGCAGTCGCGACCGTGATCTACACCCATTCGCTTCCGGCCGAATTCGCCGTGATGTGGTCGGGGTTCTTCAATTTCCTGGGCGTGCTCTTGTCGAGCGGCGCGGTGGCGTTCGGCATTGTGTCGCTGCTGCCGGTCGAACTGATCCTCCAGGTCGGAAGCAGTGCCGGTTTCGCGATGGTGTTTGCGCTATTGATCGCGGCAATCATCTGGAATCTGGGAACCTGGTATTTCGGCCTGCCGGCTTCCAGTTCCCACACCTTGATCGGTTCCATCATCGGCGTCGGCGTTGCCAATGCCCTGATGCGCGGCCGCGACGGCACCTCCGGCGTCGACTGGGGCAAGGCCACGGAAATCGGCTACGCACTGCTGCTGTCGCCGCTGGTCGGCTTCATTTGCGCCGCACTGCTGCTGTTGCTCCTGAAGATGATCGTTCGCAATCCGGCGCTCTATGCGGCGCCCGAAGGCAACAAGGCACCGCCGCTGTGGATCCGCGGTCTGCTGATCCTGACCTGCACTGGCGTCAGCTTCGCGCACGGTTCGAATGACGGCCAGAAGGGCATGGGCCTGATCATGCTGATCCTGATCGGCACGGTGCCGACGGCCTATGCGCTGAATCGCGCATTGCCGGAATCGCAGGTGGCGCAATTCCAGAAGACCTCGGCCGCTGCGGCGACTGTAGTTGCCGCCAAGGGCGCCGGCCACAGTATCATCGGCGATCCACGTCCGGCGGTGACCCAATATGTATCGCAGCACCACATCAACGAAGGCACCTATCCGTCGCTGGCGGTTCTGGTGAAGGACGTCGGCGACCAAGTTCAGAAATACGGCTCGCTCAGCAAGGTGCCGGCCGAGGCCGTCGGCAACACCCGCAACGACATGTATCTGACGTCGGAGGCGATCCGCTTCCTGATGAAAGACAAGGAAAACGACCTGAACAAGGAAGAGGTCGGTATCCTCAACGCCTACAAGGGCTCGCTCGATTCCGCCACCAAGTTCATTCCGACCTGGGTCAAGATCGCGGTCGCGATCGCGCTCGGGCTGGGTACCATGATCGGCTGGAAGCGCATTGTCATCACCGTCGGGGAAAAGATCGGCAAGACGCATCTCACCTATGCGCAGGGCGCCTCCGCCGAACTCGTGGCCGCCGCCACCATCGGCGCCGCCGACATGTTCGGCCTGCCGGTTTCGACCACCCACGTATTATCGTCCGGCGTCGCCGGCGCGATGGCCGCCAACGGATCGGGGCTGCAGGTGGCCACCATTCGCAACATGGTGATGGCGTGGGTGCTGACGCTGCCGGCCGCGATCATGCTGTCGGGCACACTCTACGTGATTTTCTCGCACCTGTTCTGAGACCAGCCTCGATCGCAGGAAGGTCCGCGCAAGCGCGGGCCTTTTCCTTGTGCGTCGCCTGAGCCAGGTGCCTTAAGCCGCCAGCGTGTTCTCGACCAGCTTGATCCAGTACGAGGTGCCGTAGACGATCGCGTCGTCGTTGAAATTATAGGCGGGATGATGCAGGCCGGCGCTGTTGCCGTTGCCGCAGAAGATAAACGCCCCCGGCCGCGCCTCCAGCATATAGGCGAAATCCTCCGCGCCCATCATCGGCGGCATCTCGTGGACGTTGGCATCGCCGGCAATTTCCTTTGCCACCTGGGTTGCGACCTCGGTCTGCGGGGCGTGATTGACCGTCACGGGATAGCCGCGCTCATAGACCAGGTCGATCTTGGCGCCCGTGATCTGCGCCACGCCGGCGACGACCTCGCGCACGCGCTTCTCGACCAGCTCCCGCACCCCCGCCGTCAGGGTACGAACGGTGCCCTTCAGCTCGGCGGTTTGCGGGATCACGTTGCGCGCGTTGCCGGCATGGAACTCGCACATCGAAATAACCGCGGAGTCGAGGGGATCGACGGTGCGCGAGACGATCGACTGCAAGGCCGTGACCAGCTGCGCGCCGACCAGGACGGAATCGATGCATTTGTGCGGACGCGCCGCGTGGCCGCCGAGCCCCTCGATCCTGATGTCGATGGCATCGGTTGCGGCCATGACCGGACCGGAGCGGATCGCAAACGAACCGACCGGGATTCCCGGACCGTTATGCATGCCGTAGACCTGGTCGATGGCAAAGCGGTCCATCAGCCCGTCCTTGATCATTGCGGCGGCTCCCGCGCCGCCCTCCTCCGCCGGCTGGAAGATCACGACCGCGTCGCCCGCGAAATTGCGCGTCTCCGCCAGATAGCGAGCGGCACCGAGCAGCATCGCGGTATGCCCGTCATGGCCGCAGGCGTGCATCAAGCCCTTTGTCTTGGAGGCGTAAGCGAGGTCGGTCGCCTCCTCGATCGGCAGCGCATCCATGTCGGCGCGAAGCCCGATCACCCTGATATCGGCCTTGCCGGCCGGCTTGCGGCCCTTGATGACGCCGACGACGCCGGTGCGGCCGAGCCCGGTCGCCACTTCGTCGCATCCGAATTCCCGCAGCCGCTCCGCCACGAATGCTGCAGTGCGATGCACATCGTACAATAATTCCGGATGTTCATGGATATCCCGGCGCCAGGCCTGGATATCGGGTTGCAGATCGGCGACACGGTTGACGATGGGCATGGGAAATCTCGGTCCGGTTTGAGTATTTTACCCTGTCTAGCACGCGGTCGCGCTCCGCAACACTCCTCCGGCGCGCTGTACAGCCTGCCATCGCGACGCTATGGCATCTTGGCGGCCGATGCTTTCGTGCCAGGACGGGCAGCGCGGTGACGACTTATGAAGCAGCTTGAGGGTGACTTCGACTATATCGTCGTCGGCGCCGGCACCGCCGGCTGCATCGTCGCCAACCGGCTGTCGGCCGATCCCAAAAACCGCGTGCTGATCCTGGAGGCCGGGGGCAACGACAACTGGATCTGGTTTCATATTCCGGTCGGCTATCTCTTCGCGATCGGCAATCCGCGTTCGGACTGGATGTTCCGGACCGAGCCCGAAGCCGGTCTCAACGGCCGCTCGCTGGCCTATCCCCGCGGCAAGGTGATCGGCGGCTCGTCCGCCATCAACGCCATGATCTCGATGCGCGGACAGGCGGCCGATTACGATCACTGGCGCCAGCTCGGCCTCACCGGCTGGGGTTATGACGATGTGCTGCCCGCGTTCCGGCGGCTGGAGGATCATTTTCTCGGGGCCAGCGAACAGCACGGCACCGGCGGCGGCTGGCGGATCGAAGCGGCGCGGCTGTCCTGGGCCATTCTCGACGCGGTCGGCGATGCCGCGGAAGAAATGGGAATCCGAAGAATTCCGGATTTCAACACCGGCGACAATGAAGGCGTCGGCTATTTCCACGTCAACCAGAAGCGCGGACGCCGCTGGTCTTCGGCGCGAGGTTTTCTCAAGCCGGCGCTGACGCGTCCCAATCTGCGCCTCGAGAAGGACGTGCTGGTCGATCGCCTGATCGTCGAGGACGGCCGCGCCGCCGGCGTGCGTTTCATCCAGGGCGGCGAAGCCGTCGAGGCCCGTGCCAAGGGCGAAGTGATCCTGTGCGCCGGCTCGATCGGATCGATCCAGGTGCTGCACCGCTCCGGCATCGGACCTTCGGAATGGCTGGCGCCGCTCGGGATCGAAACCGTGCTCGACCGGCCCGGCGTCGGGCGCAATCTGCAGGACCATCTGCAGCAGCGCGCGATCTACAAGGTCGAAGGCGTTCGCACGCTGAACGAGACCTATTATTCGCTTGTCGGGCGCGGCCTGATGGGCCTCGATTACGCCTTCCGCCGCCGCGGGCCGCTGACCATGGCGCCGTCCCAACTCGGTATTTTCACGCGCTCCGATCCGCATCGCGAACGCGCCAACATCCAGTTCCATGTCCAGCCGCTGTCGCTCGACAAATTCGGCGATCCCCTGCACCGCTTTCCCGCCATCACGATCAGCGCCTGCAATCTGCAGCCGACCTCGCGCGGCACCGTGCGCATCCGCACCTCCGAGCCGGCGCAGGCCCCTGCGATCGCGCCGAATTATCTGTCGACCGGCGAGGACCGCCAGGTCGCCGCCGACGCCATCCGCACCACGCGGCGGCTGATGCAGCAGAAGGCGCTCGCGCGGTATCGGCCGAGCGAATTCCTGCCGGGACCATCGGTCGGCGACGACGATGCGTCGCTGGCGAAAGCCGCCGGCGACATCGGCACCACGATCTTTCATCCCGTCGGCACCGCGAAGATGGGGACGGCCAGCGATCCGACGGCGGTGGTGGACGAGCGCTTGCGCTTTTACGGAATCGCCGGACTTCGCGTGGCGGATGCCTCCGTGATGCCGACGATCACGTCCGGCAATACCAACACCCCGACCGCCATGATCGCCGAGAAAGGCGCCGCCATGATCCTGGAGGATTCGCGGTAAGCATCACGCAATCGTCATCGGCCCGGCGCCTGCCCGGCCCCGCCCGGGGGTGAAATCCCGGGAATAAACCCGGCCCCCGCCCAATCAAGCCCGTGGAAACCCAATCAAGGGTCCATGGAGAACAGGCGATGAGCGAGTTCGATCGCGACCACAGAGATGAAGGCCCCAATGGCAATCCGGGTGTTAGCCGCCGCCGGGTGCTGGAATGCATGACCTGGGCCGGTACCGGCGTGCTCTGGACCATTTCGGGCGGCGTGCCCCGCTCGCTCGGACTCGTCGGTGAGGCCCAGGCGGCCGAGCCGGCCGGGCTGACGTTCCTGCAGATCAGCGACAGCCATGTCGGCTTCGACAAGCCGGCCAATCCGAACGCGCTCGGCACCCTGGAAGAAGCGATCAACAAGATCAACGCCATGCCGGCAAAGCCGTCATTCATGATTCACACCGGCGACGTCACCCATCTGTCGAAGGCCGCCGAGTTCGACAATGCCGAGCGCATCATCTCGCAGGCCAAGCTCGACGTGCATTACGTGCCGGGCGAGCACGATTTTCTCGATGAAGAGATCAAGTTCTACAAGGAGCGCTACGGCCGCGGCACCAAGGGCGCCGGCTGGTATTCCTTCGACGCCAATGGCGTCCACTTCGTCGGCCTCGTCAATGTGGTCGACCTCAAGGCCGGCGGTCTCGGCAATCTTGGCGCCGAGCAGCTTGAATGGCTGGAGGACGACCTCAAGGGGAAGTCGAAATCCACCCCGATCGTCGCATTCGCCCACATCCCGCTATGGACGGTCTATCCGACCTGGGGCTGGGGCACCGAGGACGGCGGCCGCGCGCTGGATTACCTCAAGGGCTTCGGCTCGGTGACCGTGCTCAACGGCCACATCCATCAGGTGATGCAGAAGGTCGAGGGCAACGTCACCTTCCACACCGCGCGTTCGACGGCGTTCCCGCAGCCGGCGCCGGGCACCGCTCCCTCGCCCGGACCGATGAAGGTCGCCGACGACAAGCTGCGCGGCCTGCTCGGCGTTGCCAGCATCAACTTCAAGCCGGGCGATGCGCGCCTGGCGATCATCGACACGCCGCTGCAGGGTTAAGGGAATTCTCAGATGAGGTCAGCAATTCTGCGCAGCCTTGGCCGGTTGGCCATCGCCGCGGCAATCTCCCTGTTGCTCGGCAGCGCCCATGCCTATGCCGAGGACACCCAGGTGACGATCGACAATTTCACCTTTTCGCCGGCGGAGCTGACGGTGAAGGTCGGCACCACCGTGACCTGGACAAACCACGACGACATCCCGCACACGGTGGTCTCGGCGGGCAAGTTCAGGTCGAAAACGCTGGATACCGACGACGGTTTTTCGTTCACCTTCACGGCAGCCGGCGATTACAAGTATTTTTGCTCGCTGCACCCGCACATGACCGGAATGATCAAGGTTGAATAGCCCAGCAAACCAAGGCATCACAGCGATGCCCGGCCGGTGGATCGAAGCCGGCCGGGCACCAGCGTTTTCATCGGAAGCCGAGCAACGGGCGATGCCGGTCAAGGCCGCAAACGACGATCCGGAGAAGGCACGGCGTTTTCGCGACGCAGCCCTGCCGCATCTCGACGATGTCTATACGCTGGCGCGCTACCTGCTTCGCGACCCAACCGAAGCCGAGGACGCGGTGCAGGAATGCTATCTGCGCGCCCTGAAGCATTTCGACAGCTATCGCGGGCCGGCGATGAAGCCTTGGCTGTTCGCCATCCTGCGCAATGTCTGCCGCGCCGAATATGCGCGGCGCGCCAATTCGCCGACCGGCACCATCGAAGACGTGGCTGACGACGCCGAGCAGACGCCGCTGTGGCACGAGGCTCAGGAAACGCCGGAGACCGAGATGGTGCGCGACTCCGACGCGTCCACGGTCCGGCGGATCGTATCGGCGCTCGCCGAGCCGTTCCGGGAAACCTTCGTGCTGCGTGAAATCCATAATCTTTCGTACCGCGAGATCGCCGATGTCGCCGAAGTGCCGGTCGGCACGGTGATGTCCCGCCTCGCGCGCGCCCGCGCCCTGCTGCGCTCGGCATGGATGGCGGAACAGGAGCAACCGAAATGACCTGCGACGAGGCCAGGATTCTTCTTCACGCGCTGATCGACGGCGAACTCGACGCCGGGCACGCGCGCGAGGTCGAAGAGCATATCGCGGGCTGCGCGGCTTGCGCCGCCGAGCTTGCCGCCTATCGCGCGATGCGCAAGACGATCGCCGGCGCCGATTTGCACTATACGGCACCTGCTGCGCTGCGCCGGCGCATCGAGGCATCGCTGCCGCAAACCCAGGCGCCGCCGAGCCGGCGCGCCGTGCTGAGGGGCTTTGCGATGGGATCGGCGGTCTCGGCGATCGCCGCGAGCGGCCTCGTCGCCATCGTGCTGCGCAACGACGACGCGCAGCGCATCGAGTCGGAAGTCGTCTCGGCGCATCTGCGCTCGCTGCAGGCCGGACATCTCACCGATGTGATTTCCACCGACCAGCACACCGTAAAACCGTGGTTCAACGGCAAGCTCGACGTGGCGCCGCCGGTGGTCGACCTCACCGCGCAGGGTTTCACGCTGATCGGCGGCCGGCTCGATTATGTCGATGCCCGCGCCATCGGCGCCATCGTGTACCGGCGCCGCGCCCATGTGATCAATCTGTTCGTGGCGCAGACCGCCAGCACCGAACACCGGCCGGCCAGGATGGAAACGGTCCAGGGCTTCAATATCAGAAGCTGGAGCGATCGGGGATTGAACTACTGGGCAGTCTCAGACCTCGCCGCCGACGAACTCGCCGAGTTCGGCAACAAGTTCGAGACGGCGATGAAGAGCAGCGCGACGGGCTGAGTCGTCAAAGACCTTAACGACGGTGTGTTGGGCTGTGTTGCCCCAACCACAGCCGTCGTCCCGGCGAAACGCGGAGACGCATACGCCGCGGCGGTTGTTTTGAGCGACGCTGTTCGCCGGCTTTCGCTCAACAACGCAAGCCTGTGGTTATGGTTCCCTGCGTTCGCAGGGACGACACAGAGTACGCGTGCATTCGCAGATTCAACTTTCAAACAGCCCGCCGTGTTCCGGCACAACTTCGCGATCTCGCCGCGCGTTTTCGCGCGAGTTTTGCTTTTGAGTCCCGCCCCTGAAGATCAGAGGGCGCAGGGAATGCCGGGCGCACGATGCGCCCGCAGCCTTGTGTGCAAAGTGATAAAAGCACACAAGCATAGTCACCACGGTCACACCGGAAACACCCAGCATTCCCCGCGCAATGGTTTTAACGGCTTATACCGAGCTCTCCCCGGTGACCGGGCTCTTTTGCCACCGTCGCCTGCGCGTTCCTCTCGCAGACTTGACACCAGCGTCGGGGTGTCAGGACCACACGTCTTCGCCGTCCGCAAGCAAAGTGCTCTCGTCAGCAGCACCCGTCGCGTCCACCGCATCCCGCCCCGCGTCCGTGACGATCGCGAGCCGCCCCTCGTGGGGCGGGACGGCTGCGGATATAGACTGATTTGCGTCTTCGGAAAATCAGAATATTTTTGCGAAAGGGGCTGGACATGCAAGTGACAGGCGCGTCACTGATTTGCCCGTCGGGCAAATCAAACAGCTCGTCAGGCAACAGCTCGTAGATGGGGTAACGGGCTAGCCCGCGACGTGCAGGCGAAGGCCCGCGCGCACTGCAGGTAGCCAATCACGTTGAAGGGATTCCTGGCTGCTTGTAGTCCTGCCGATAGGCACGCGCCGCATCGATATCGCGCTGCCGGCGCTTCCTGGTTCCGCCCGAATGCACAGATTAGACGCAGCCTATCTGTTCGAACGTCGCCAGGTGGCTGGCGCAGTCCCGAACGCCTTCTTGAAGGCGCGGGAAAAAGCGGCCTCGGAACTGTAACCGACCAAGTCGGCAACTTGCGCAAGGGACGCGCTGGTATTGCGGAGCTTCTGGGTCGCGACCTGCATGCGCCAACTGGCGACGTAGTGCATCGGCGGCATGCCGATCAAACCAATGAAGCGGTCGGCCAGCGCCGAACGCGACAGGCCGACCTCGCGACTGAGGTCATCTACGTTCCAAGGCCGGGTGATGTCGCGGTGCAGCAGCGCCAGCGCCCGCGCAACGTGGGGGTCGCGCAAACCGGCGAGCCAACCGGTCTGCCCCTGCGGCAGTGCTTGAGCGTAGCGCCGCACGGCTTCAACGAACAACAGCTCCGACAGCTTCGCCAGCACGGTCTCCGAACCTGGGCGGCCAGCGGCGACCTCCTCGGCAGCATATTGGAAGGTCGAGCGGATCCATTCTGCTGCCCCGCCTTGCTCGGCATCGAGCTTTAGCAGCGACGGCAAGGTCGAGATCACCGGATTGTCTTCGGCGCTATCGCAGCCGAGGTACCCGCAGATCATCCGCGTGCGTTTTCCGCTGCCGCCGTGATGGATCGAGAACAGCCCGCCGTCCTTGGGCGGTTGGATAATATCACTACCAGCTACCGGCGGCAGGGTCAGGTCGCTACCCACCAGGTGCAGGTCGTTGCGCGGCAACAGAACGACGTCGCCGGCTCCAAGCACGAGGCCCTCTCCATCCTCGCCGTCGACCCGGATACGGAGTTCACCCTCGACGACGTAGTGATAAAGAATCAGGTGCGATGCTGGCCCGAGAGCGGGCGCGCAATGTTCCGGCGCGACGCGGGCGGCCATACACCATGGCGCGAAGAAATCGGCGTGCAGGAAAACGCCGCCGGTCAAATGCGCCACTCTCAAAACGTCGGACAATGCATCCATACCGACCTTCTATCAGAAGCCGGTGTTTTGGTCATGTCTCAAGGTGCGCCGGTCATAGACCCTCGCCCGTCTGGCGACCTAAAGATCGCTGCATCAGCCGATCGATTTGTCTGTGCCATCGGCGCACCACTCCGCGAAAGGAGACTGAAATGAACATGATCAGCAATATCTCCGACAGCAGCGAACGGTACGCACGCTGCATTCAAACGTCCAAGCGGGTTCGCTGGGACATCGACAAGGATGTGATCCGGGGGCGCAACTTCGATACCGCCCACAAGTTTCTTCCAGACGGGCTTTCTCTGGCAGATGCGTTCACGACCCTGTCGGCCGATGAAAAGCGGTTCGTCAGCCAGATACAGGGCCGCACCTACGCCAATATCTTTGGTCTGGTCGAGCGCTTCATCAATGCCAAGGTCCTGGAGCTGAGCGAGGATCACTGGTTCGGCGACCAGGTTGCGCTCGAGGCGCTGGTACGGTTCAGCGACGAGGAGCTAAAACACCAGGCGCTGTTCCGCCTTGTCGACGCGATGGTCGGCGATGTTCTGCCCGCCGGTTATCGCTTCGACGTCGATCACAACGCCGTCGCCCATGCTGTTCTTGGCAAGAGTACCTGGGCGGTGTTGGCACTGACGCTGGATATCGAGCTGTTCACCCAGCTCCACTATCGCCAGAGCATCGACTCCGATCCCCAGCTCTCCGAGCTGTTCAAGGACGTGTTCCTTTTTCACTGGAAAGAGGAAAGCCAGCACGCGATCCTCGACGAACTCGAGTGGGTGCGCCACGACGCCGGGTTAACGGCGGAGCAACGCGATTCCGCGGTCGGCGAATTCATCGAGTTGGTCGCCGCGGTGGACGGCATCCTGCAGGCCCAGGCCAAAGCCGACGCGGGCTACTTCACGACAACGTGCGGCCGCGCGGTCCACGAGGCGGAGGCGCGCGCAATCGAGGCCGCATTTCTCAAGGCCTACCGCTGGCAATACATCCATTCAGGCGCCCAGCACCCGCACTTCGGCAAGGTGCTCTCCAGCCTGATCACCGAAAAACAGGGCCAGCGCATCCAGCTGGCACTCGCGACGCTGCAATAATCCAAATGTGAAATCTTGACCCAAACCCAGGCAAAGGAGACCCATCATGGCTGCACAAAGGAAGACTGCCGAACCCACCGTCGTCAACGGCATCAATGTCGACGACCTGTTTGCGCTGATCGACGACGTCAAGCGCGAACCTGCAAAAGGCAAGACGAACTGGCACGTCACCACGACCTGGCAGGGCCAGGCGCGGAGCCGCGCAGAAATCGAGAGTTATGAGATCGGCGGAGAAACAGGTGCCGCGCCGGTTCTCGATCGACATCGACGAGCCCCGCGAACTCGGCGGATCGAACAGTTTCGCCAATCCGCAGGACCATCTGATCGCGGCGCTCAACGCCTGCATGACGGTCGGATACGTGGCGCAGTGCGCGGTGCGCGGAATCACCCTCGAAAGCCTGGCGATCGAGACCGACGGCGAGATCGATCTCCGCGGCTTCCTCGGGATCGATCCTGCCGTGCCGCAGGGCTACGAGAACCTCAGCTACACCGTCCGCATCAAGGGTAACGGCACAAAAGAGCAGTTCGCCGAAGTCCACAAGGCGGTAATGGCGACCTCGCCCAATTTCTACAATTTGTCCCGGCCCGTGGTCCTCAAACCGGCCCTGGTCGTCGAGTGATCGCCAGATTGGAGGGCGAGGCGGCGGCTTGATCTAAAGGCCACAATCACATTCTGGGTCGTGTGGATACACGAGCCAACCCAACACAAAGGAGCATCATCATGAAATGTTTTGTCGACACTCACGACAAAGACAAGGACAGTTTCCCGGAACAGGAGCTCACTGAGGAACAGTTCTTTGAGCAATTCGCCGCGCTCGAGGAGGGCCTTGCCCTCCTTCAAATTCACATGCGCGGCATGTCCGAAAACGCCAAACTCTTCGGCAGCCTCGCAAGGCACATGCGGCGATCAATTTGCCCTGCGACGCTGTCACCGAGATAAGCCGCGCTGTGAGGGATTGTGTTGAAAAAGTCCTTTTTCGCTGACGACTGAAAATTATCAGGACCGCTGGTGCGTGTCTCTCGCTGCGAGTTGAGGGACCGCATCAATTATCGAAAAACGATCGCTGGCCCTCGTATCGATTTTACAGAGCCTTGCAGCGGCTCAAATCGCCAATGCGCTACATTTGCGAGACTTTTGGAGCCCCGCGCTTTTCGAGTTTTTCAACACAATCGAAGCGCGGACATCAAGCAAAGCCCACATCGAAGCCGGCCGCCGATGGTCATCAAAAACGCCCGGACATGTTTGTTGCCGAATGTTGCTGTTGGGAGACAGTTCGCTTGAACGGATACTGTTAGATTGCAGGCTTCATTCCGCCCGGTCGGCGACCGGAGTTAGGAGATTTCGATGAAAAGGCTTGCCCTTGCGGTTTCGATGGTCGCCTTCAGTGCGGCTGGTGCATCGGCCGCCGATATGGCTGTCAAGGCTCTCCCACCTCCGACGATAACGCCGATTTTCGATTGGACCGGCTTTTACGCGGGTCTGAACGGGGGGTATGGTTGGTCCAACCGCACAAACGATACAGTATTTGTTACCTCGGCTACTGTCGCGCCAGCGCTACAAACAGTATCTCCATCAGGCGGGTTTGGCGGTGGCCAGCTTGGATATAATTTCCAGCGTGGCGGTTTTGTATCTGGTGTTGAGGCAGACCTTCAGTGGGCCGGAATAAAGGATAGCTCGACTACGCTGTACCCGACTGGCATAGGTAATTTGGTCCCATTTACCTATCGTGCTTCTCTTGATTTGGAATGGTTTGGGACAGTTCGGGGGCGCATAGGATATGCATTTGATAGGACGCTCGTCTACGTCACAGGTGGATTGGCCTATGGCCAGGTTGCATATAGCGCAAGCTACTTTTTTAATACTCCAAACATTGCCTTACCGAACAGACGTAATGTGGATGCGGGCTGGGTGATCGGTGGCGGTGTTGAGCACAAATTCACACCCAACTGGTCCGTGAAAGGCGAATATCAGTACATGGACCTTGGCAGCCGGTCGGTTTCCGGGGTATTCCCGCTGACACCGCAATTTTTTGCTTCCACCAATTACGCCGAGCGATTTTCTACGGTTCGCGTGGGCCTGAACTACAGGTTTGGTGGGGGCGGCGCGCCAGTGGTCGCGAACTACTGATCTGACGTTCTCTCCAGCAAATTTAAGCCCCGGCATCGTCCGGGGCTTTTTTGTGCGGAAGGAAATCAAGCCAAAGTCCGCTGTGGGTCAAAAACGGTCCTGACGACCGTGAACGGGAATTCCGAGATACCCCAGAAAGCAGACGATCCTAGTTGTGACGTCCGACAACCCCATGCACCGATACAATGCCGCTCCGAAGTGCGGGGCCCAGCCACCGTGAGGCCCGCCTCGCCGAAGAACCCGCTCTCAGCGCAGCCATGCAGCGCGACATGCGGGACTTCTACCTCAGCTCACGCAAGTTCGTGACCATTGGCAATCTGCGTGGTGCAGACGAGATTATCTCGTGCTGGATGAGGCTTCTCTCAGGAGACGTGCGTCCGAGAGAAGGTCTGGCACTCCAATTCTAACTGGAGTTGTCAGGGTACCTCGGTATCGCATGGCGTGGAATGGTCGGCCAGCATCTTGCCGAGTTATCCGTCTCACTTTGGGGCCGGAAGGGGTGCCCGACCAGACGGAGACCTTTAAGTCCTGCTTACCGAAGCGCCCCTACGGGCTGCGATTTATTTCGCCTACGCCGACTTGCGCACGGCGTTGTCGACCAGGGTCTTGCCGAGCGACCAGATCGCGCCGGGGACCTTGTGGCTGGAGGCGATGACGGCATCGAAGGCGGTCTCGATCCAGTTGCAGTCTTCTTCGGTGATGGTCAGTGGCGGCAACAGTTTTATCGTATGGCTGCCGTGGCCGGAGACTTGCGTCAGGATCTTGTGATCCTTGAACAGGGGCACCGTGATGAGCTGGCAGAACAAACCCTTGTTGGCGGTCTCCAGCACGTTCCAAGACGCCTTCAGCCGCAGCGATTTCGGCGGGCCGAACTCGACGCCGATCATCAGGCCCTTGCCGCGAACTTCCTTCAATAGTTCGTAGCCCGGAACCATCCGGGTCAGCGCCAGCCGAAGTTCGGCGCCGCGCTTGGCGGCGGCCTCGATCAGTTTTTCGGACTCGAGCACCTCGAGCGTGGCAATACCGGCCGCCATCGCCAGATCGTTTTTCGCAAACGTCGAGCCATGCACGACCGCGCGATCCATCTGGTTGAAGATCTTGTCGAAGACGGATTTGCGGGTGAGCAGCGCGCCGACCGGAACGTGACCGCCCGACAGCGCCTTCGCCAGCAGCACCATGTCGGGTTCGACATTCCAGTGCTCGACCGCGAGGAAGCGTCCGGTGCGGCCGATCCCGGTCTGGATTTCGTCGGCAACCAACAGCGTGCCGTACTTCTTGCAGAGCGCGGCGGCACCGGGCAGAAATTCGTCGGTGGGCATGTTGACGCCCTTGCCCTGGATCGGCTCGACGATGAAGGCGGCGACCTGGCGCGACGACAGTGCCTGCTCCAGCGCGGCAAGGTCGTTGAAGGGGATCGACGTGCATCCCGGCAGCAGCGGCTCGAAGCCGGCGCGGAAATTCGGATCATCGGTGAGCGAAAGCGCGCCATAGGACAACCCGTGGAAGGCATGGGCGCAGTAGACGATACCGGGCCGGCCGGTGGCGCCGCGAGCGAATTTGATCGCAGCTTCGACACATTCCGCTCCGGAATTCGCAAAGAACACCTTGTCCAGGTAGGGAACAAAATCCAGCAGCCGTTCGGCCAGCACGCCGGCAAGCGTCGAAACATCGAGTTGCACCAGGTTGGGCAGGTCGCTATCGAGGACGCTCTTCAAGGCCTGGCGCAACGCCGGATGATTCCTCCCAATCGCAAAAACGCCAAAACCGCTCAGTAAATCGAGATAGCGCACACCATCACGGTCGAACAGGTACTGGCCTTGCCCCTTTTGAAAGCCGACATCATAACCAATCGTCTTGAGGACCCGGACCAGCTGCTCATTTAAGTGGCGCGAATGCATGGAACTGCGCTGCGACTGGCGGTCCACAAACATCTCGGAAACGTCTAGATTGGAATATAACATCAGCTACATACTTCGGTTGATGGTCGTTTCGTCAACTGAAAACGCCAAATGCGGCGTTTTGCCCTTCGTCTACTAAAGCACAGGTTCACACCATGTTGCACTGCCCACGAAACGTCATGCGTAAACTAGTCTATTCCGGGATATTTTTGGTGACAGGCCTTGCGCCGGCGCTGGCGCTCGATCCGACAGGCGACTGGCTGGTCGGCGACGGCGTCGCCAACATCCGGGTCGCACAATGCAATGGCAATATTTGGGGCGCGGTGTCATGGGAGAAAACGCCCGGCGGCCGCGACATCCACAATCCCGATGTCTCAAAACAGAACAGGCCAAGCCTGGGAATGCCGATCCTGATCGACATGAAGAAGAAGCCCGGCGTCGATGCCTGGGAAGGCCAAGTCTATAACGCCAAGGATGGACAGTTCTACAGTTCGACGATCAAGCCGATCGATCCCGACCATCTCGAGATTCAAGGCTGCGTGCTGGGCTTTCTCTGCGGCGGCGAAACCTGGACCCGCGTCGCGGGCCCGATTCCCTCAAGCCCCGCCAACAGCATGGCCAAGGGTACGGCCGCGCCGAAGACCGCGGGCACGCTGCCCAAAACGGCTGCACCGGCGACAGCGACGGCTGCGCCGGCGACAGCAACAGCTGCGCCGACAACCACAGCCGCCGCGCCGAAGACCGCCACCGCGCCGAAGACCACCGGATCGGCTGTCCCTGCTCCCAAACCATCAGGTCAAAAGCTGGCGACAGCGGCGCAGCCGACGCCGGCCGATCCGATCGGCGATATCTGCCTACTCCCCGACATCGCGCGGTTTGCCCATTAGCGCCGGCTGGAACAACAGCACCGCGGCAAGCGTCGTGACCAGCGAGAGCGCCAGCAGCTTGCCCATGCTGGCGGTTCCCGGATGCGACGATAGCCACAGGCTTCCGAACGCGGTGGCCGTCGTCATCGCGCTGAAAAATATCGCCCGCGTCAGACTTGTCTGCAGCAGGTTGGTTCTGCCCGACCGCCAGGCCGTGACATAATAGATCTTGAAGGCGACGCCGATGCCGAGCATCAACGGCAGCGCGACGATGTTGGCGAAGTTGAGCGGCAGTCCGATCAGCACGCAGATTTCCATGGTCACCGCGCCGGCCACCAATAGCGGCACCAGCGTCATCGCCACGTCGGCTATTCGCCGCAATGCCAGCCAGAGCAGCAGGCTGATCACGACCAGCGCCCAGATGCCGGCATGGATGAACGCCTTGACGACGGTGTCGCCGGATTTGAGAATCGAGACCGGTCCGCCGATCGCGTTCGGCTCGGCGGCAAGAACGGCGCTGGCAAATTTGCGCAGCGTGTCGTTGTCGTTGGGGTCGCCGCGCGGCAGCGCCTCGACCCGCTGCAGCCCATCCCTGGTCTTCCATGAATCGACGAGATCGGCCGGCAGCGTCTTCAGGCTGACCGGCTGCGCCTGCAGCGACTTCTTGAGCTGGTCGAGCACCAACTGCAGCGGGGCGACGAAAATGGCCTGCGTCTTGTCACGGGTTAATTGATTTGCCTCGGCCAATTTCGACAGCGCGTCGGCGAGCCGCCGCGATGCCGCCGCGCCCGGGCCCTTGGCGTCTCCGGCGGTCTTGCGCAGGCTCTCCGCCGATCCCTTCAAGGCCTCGACATTCTCCGCGTCCGACGGCGGAGCATCGATGGAGTCCGGGTTGAGCGCAGGCTCGAGAACCTTGGCGCCTTGCGCGATGAGCGTCAGTTTCGCCGGCTGGTCTTGCGGCACAAAACTGTCCAGCCACCTGACCTCGAGGACCTCCGGCAGCTTTTCGAGTTTGTCCGCGATCTTCTTCGCATCGGCATCCGAATTGGTCATCACGTTGATGGCGTTGGCGCCGGTGTTCGGATCCTTCCTCAAATCGAGATAGGTCGCGATCGATTCAGCCTGCGCATTGCGCAAATTCATCGGGTTGAAGTCGAACTTCATGAAATACAATAGCGGCAGGCCCGCAACCACAATCAACAGCGTGCCGGCGACGATGCCGACGCGGTGCTTTTCGAGGAAGTGATCGACCGGCGCCAGGAATGCATAGCCGACGGGCTCCATTTCCCCGGGAGGGTTGAGCAGGCGCAGCAAGGCCGGCAATACGGTGATGCTGGACATAAACGCAATGACCATGCCGGCACCGGCGATCTCGCCGAGTTCTGAAATACCCTTGTAGTCGGTCGGCAGGAAGCAGAGGAAACCGGCCGCGGTTGCCATCGCCGCGAGCGAGAGCGGAACCGAAGCGCGTTCGGCCGCGTTCTGCAGCGCCAGCCGCAAGTCGTTGTCCTTGAAGCGCTCGGACCGGTAGCGCACGCTGAACTGGATGCCGAAGTCCACGCCCAATCCGACAAACAGCACGGCGAAGGCGATCGAAAGCAGATTGAGCGAACCAACCATCATCAGCCCGACCGCGGTGGTGATGGAAAGGCCGATGAAGAGATTGACGAACACCGCGAAGATGATCTTGGCCGAATGCAGCGCCAGCCAGAGAATGAGCAGCACGACGAGGACCGTGCCAATTCCATTCCTGATGGCGCCGTCCTGAACGGTGGCGAATTCTTCGTTGGCGATCGGAACCGGCCCGGTCAGCCGCACCCGCGCGCCATATTCGCCGGCGAGATCGAGATCGAGCGCCGCCTGCCTGATCGCATCGGTCGCATCCTTGCCCGGCTCCAGCGCATTGAAGTCGAGGATCGGCTTGAACTCGATGAAGGCGCGCCGGTCGGAGTCGGTCGGAGGCTTGTCGCTGACGAGTTCGCGCCAGGAGAATGTTGCGGAACCCGTGTTCAGCACGTTCTCGACGGTCTGGGCGATCAGGTTGAAGGGCCGCGCGGTGCTGTCGAGCTTGACTTGCCCGCGCTTGACCCCGGCGAGCCCGGTTTCCAGTGCACCGGTCAATCCCCTGATGCTGGGGTCGCCGGCCATGATTTCAATCAGGGGTGCCGCGGACTCGAACTGGCCCGTCAACTGGGCGACTTCGGCGACGGGAAGGAACAGGAGTCCGTTTTTCTCAAAGAAATCGCCGGACCCCAGCTGCTGAACCGAATCGAAATGCGTCTTATCGCCGGATAGTTTTTGCGCGAGTGCAGCGCTCGCGGCGCCGGTGAGTTCCGGCGTCGGGGCGTCCACCACCGCGAGGATGGTGCGGTCCCGGTCGAATGCCTTTTCGAACTGATTATCGCGCTGGCGCCAATCCAGATTGGACGAAATCAGCGTATTGATGTCGGTGTTGATCGAGAAGTGCCGCGCCGTATAGAAGCCGGCTGCGATCGCAAGAATAAGTGCCGCCAGGACGGTGAGAGAGGCAAAGCGCGTACAAGCCTTAACAATCGAGACAACAATACGTGTCAGCACACTTTATCTCTCTAAGTTAATGGCTTGCCGAAAACGCCCGCTATCTAGCGGAGTTCCATCAGCCGATCTAATGTTGTTTTTTGATGTTTTTCTTGATCGCGCTCAACGCAGCGCAAAACGTGCCGATACGCGGGTAGCAAGGCTGATATAGCCAGCAGCGAGCCGCGGTAAAGTGACGAACAAGTGAGGGGTCCCCGAGGCCCTATTCGCCGCAATTTCCATATTATAGTATTATAATACCGGTTCCGGCGCCTACGCCATTGGTTGCCGTGGTGCGATCCGCCTTTCCTAGCCGAGCGTTTTTTGACACAAAGTCCTGTTCCTCCATGCGCTTGGGGGAGAGGACGGATGCTGAAACGGGCATGGTGCGGATATTGCAGCTATCCCAGCCGGATGGAAATGCGGATATGAGGTTGGTGCAACTTGCGTAACGGACGTCCAATGGAAGTGTATCTGGCGCAGCCCCGCGGGTTTTGCGCAGGCGTGGTGCGCGCGATCGAGATCGTCGAGCGCGCGCTGGAGAAGTATGGCCCGCCGGTCTATGTGCGCCACGAGATCGTCCACAATAAGTACGTGGTCGAAAGCCTGAAGAACAAGGGTGCCATCTTCGTCGAGGATTTGTCGGAGGTGCCGCCGCTCGCCGTCACCGTATTCAGCGCCCATGGGGTGGCGCGCAGCGTGGAGGAAGAGGCCGCCGCACGCGGCCTGCCGGTCCTCAACGCGACCTGCCCCCTGGTGACCAAGGTCCATAACCAGGGCAAGCGCTATATGTCCAAAGGCCGGGCGCTGATCCTGATCGGCCATGCCGGGCACCCCGAAGTCGAGGGAACCATGGGGCAGGTTCCCGGCCCGGTACTTTTGGTCCAGAACGTCGAGGACGTGGCGGCCCTGACGCTGCCGGCGGATACCCCGGTGGCCTACATCACCCAGACCACCCTCAGCGTCGATGACACCAAGGACATCATTGCCGCCCTGCAGCAGCGTTTTACGGATATTCAAGGCCCGGACATCCGGGATATCTGCTATGCCACACAAAACCGTCAATCTGCGGTAAGGGACCTTGGCAAGCTGGTAGACGTCATCCTGGTGGTGGGGGCCGCCAATAGTTCCAACTCCAACAGACTTCGTGAAATCGGCACCGAAGCCGGGGTCGCGAGTTATCTCATTGCCGATGGCAGCGAACTGAAGGCGGAATGGCTGAAGAACGCCAGGGCCGTCGGCATCACCGCCGGGGCCTCGGCGCCCGAGATTCTCGTCGATGACGTGATCGAGGCCTTGAGACGCATCGGGCCGGTCGCGGTATCGGTGTTGCCCGGGCGGGAAGAAAATATCGAATTCCGGCTGCCGGCTGAACTGGCGGCGGTCTGAACCACTCATCTACTGAGACCAGAAAGAAGTATGTAATGGCAATACCGTTCTTCAAGGAACTGCGCATCGGCGGTTATCTGATCAGGCAGAAGCTCAAGGGCCGCAAGCGCTATCCGCTGGTGCTGATGCTGGAGCCGTTGTTTCGCTGCAACCTCGCCTGCGTCGGCTGCGGCAAGATCGACTATCCCGACGCGATCCTCAATCGCCGCATGTCGGCGCAGGAATGCTGGGACGCCGCCGACGAATGCGGCGCGCCGATGGTGGCGATCCCCGGCGGCGAGCCGCTGATTCACAAGGAGATCGGCGAGATCGTGCGCGGCCTGGTGGCGCGCAAGAAATTCGTGTCGCTGTGCACCAACGCGCTGCTGCTGGAAAAGAAGCTCGATCTGTTCGAGCCCTCGCCCTATTTGTTTTTCTCCGTGCATCTCGACGGCCTGAAGGAGCACCACGACAAGGCGGTCTCGCAGAAGGGCGTGTTCGATCGCGCGGTCTCGGCGATCAAGGCCGCCAAGGCGCGGGGTTTCACGGTCAACGTCAACGCGACGATTTTCGACGGCCATGCCGCCGAAGACATCGCAAAATTCCTCGACTTCACGACCGAACTGGGCGTCGGCGTCTCGATGTCGCCGGGCTATGCCTATGAGCGCGCGCCGGACCAGGAGCACTTCCTCAACCGCTCCAAGACCAAGAAGCTGTTCCGCGACGTGTTTGCGCTCGGCAAGGGCAAGAAGTGGAACTTCATGCATTCCGGCCTGTTCCTTGATTTCCTTGCCGGAAATCAGGATTACGAATGCACCCCCTGGGGCATGCCGGCGCGCAATATTTTCGGCTGGCAGAAGCCCTGCTACCTGCTCGGCGAAGGCTACACCAAGACCTTCAAGGAGCTGATGGAGACCACCGACTGGGAGACCTACGGCACCGGCAAGTACGAGAAGTGCGCCGACTGCATGGCGCATTGCGGCTACGAGCCGACGGCTGCCAACGCCGCCCTCAGCAATCCGTTCAAGGCGATGTGGGTGGCGCTGCGCGGCGTGCGGACCACCGGTCCGATGGCGCCCGAGATCAATCTCGATAGTCAGCGGCCGGCGCAGTACATCTTCTCATCGGAAGTGCAGAAGCACCTGTCAGAGATCCGCCGTGACGAGGCCCTCGCCGCCCCGCAGAAAGCCTCGACAGCCGCGTAGGCTCTTCAGCGCGCGCTTGAAATCGATTCCGGTCGAGACCAGCGCGCGCAGCGTCGTCGGATTGCGCGCCACGCCGCGCAGGACCTTGCGCAGATCGATGTCGCCATTCGGCTTGATCACGGCGCGAGCCAGCGCCGGCAGAGCCCGGCTGGCGGGGTCGCTGATGACCCGAAGCGCAGCGAATGGAAGCCCCGCCTCGGCGGCGTAGGCGGCTGCGATATGGCTCTCCATATCGACGGCGGCGGCCCCCGTCTCGGAATGCAGTGCGGCCTTCAGGTGCCGGGCGGCGACCACCTCTTCGGCCCCGGCGAGACTACCCCTGACAACGCGCCGGCGCCCGAGTGCGACACTGGCGATCACCTCTTCATTCAGCGCGAGACCCGCGAGCCAGCGGGCGTCGCCGGCCAGCACCTCGGTTGCCACCACGACGTCGCCGGATTTCAGTGTGGGATCCAGTCCGCCGGCGACGCCGAAGCTGATCACGCCCCGGATCGTCGTGGGGTCGAACACCGTCAGAAGCGCCCGCAATTGCTGCGGATCGCTACTGCTGCAGATGACGGTCATGCCGGGCCCGGCCGCGATGCGGGCCTCCTGCACCAGACCAGTCACAATCAATACCGGCCGCCGGTCAATTCGATTACCCGCGGACGTGCCGTCCCCCGCCCCCAATTTCACATTCCGACCCCTACCACCCTGCTGTTGGTATTCCTCAAATTCCGATACCGCGCCAACGCCCAGAGCGGAAAGAATCTTGAGTAGCCATGATAGCGCAGATAAAACACCCGAGGAAAGCCCGTTGCGGTGTAGCGTTGCTCGTCCCAGAGGCCTTTCTGGGTCTGTGTAGCCATCAGGTACCCTACCCCGCGCGCGACCGCCGGATGCCCGACCTCGCCCGCCGCCATCAATCCAAGCAAGGCCCATGCCGTTTGCGAGGCGGTGGTGGGGGCCCCCTCGAATCCCCAGTAGTCGAGCTTGTAGCTGGTGGCATCCTCGCCCCAGCCGCCGTCCTGGTTCTGGATCGACACCAGCCAGTCTGCGGCCTTGCGGATCATGGGGTCCTGGTGGTCGACCCCGGCGGCGTTGAGCGCGCACAAAACCGACCAGGTCCCGTAGATGTAGTTCAGCCCCCAGCGGCCATACCACGACCCCTCGGCGAGCTGGGTCCGGCGCAGATAGTCAACCCCGGCCGCGACCGCCGGGCTGGTCTGGACGGTCTGACCGAGCTGGGCCAGCATCGACACGCAGCGGGCGGTGACGTCCTCGGTCGGCGGATCGAGCAGCGCGCCATGGTCGGAGAACGGGATGTTGTTAAGATAATATTCGAGATTGTTGATGTCGAAGGCGGCCCAGCCGCCGTTGCGGCTCTGCATGCCCTCGATCCATTCGCGGCCGCGATCAATTGCGGCATCGTATTCCGGGCTGTGGCTGGCGCGCCGGGCGCGATCCATCGCCATCACCACGACCGCGGTGTCGTCGAGATCGGGATAATAGGCATTGTTGTACTGGAAGGCCCAGCCGCCGGGGCGAATATCCGGTTTCTTGACGGCCCAGTCGCCCCTGAGATCCAGCACCTGCTTCGGCTTCAGCCAGTCCAGCCCCTGTTTGGCGGCAGGCAAGGCCTCCTCGCCGCCGGCTTCGATCAGGGCGTGACAGGTCAGCGAGGTGTCCCACACCGGCGAGACGCAGGGCTGGCAATAGGCCTCGTGCTCGCGGATCACCAAAAGCCGATCGAGCGCCTTTCGCGTCAGCGCGCGCGGCGGATAATCCGCAGGCTTGCCGAGCACCTCATACATCATCACCGCATTGGCCATCGGCGGATAGATCGCGCCGAGACCATCCTCGCCGTTGAGCCGTTCTTCGATGAACGCAACCGCGCTGTCGATCGCACGCGCGCGCAGCTGCTTCGGAAATAGCGGTTCGATTACCCGCAGCACGCTGTCGAGGGCGCGGAACAAGAGAAACCAGCCCCAGCTCTGGTGCGGCGCTTTCGCCGTCATCCCGATCGAATGCGGCGGCTGCAGGAACAGCTCATCGATGCCGATGCCGCTGGCATTTTTCGCGCGCGGCTTCAGCGCCGCCAAAACCAGCAACGGCACGATCGTGGTCCGCGCCCAGTACGAAATCTTGTTGATATGAAACGGCGACCACAACGGCAGCAGCATGATCTCGACCGGCAGCACCGGCACGCTGCGCCAGGTCATCACCCCGAACATCGCCAGCATGAAGCGGGTGAAGACATTGCTGTGGATGGCGCCGCCGCGGGAGCGGATCGCCTCGCGCGCCCGGACCATGTGCGGCGCGTCCACCGAATCGCCGATCATCTTCAGCGCGAAGTAGGATTTCACGCTGGCGCTCATGTCGAAATCGCCGTCATGCACCAGCGGCCAGCCGCCATGGGCGCCCTGAACCCGGCGCAGGTAATTGGCGATCTTGGCCTCCAGCGCTGCATCAACCGGCTCGCCCAAATAGTGGCCAAGCAACACATACTCGGCGGGAATGGTGCTATCGGCTTCCAGTTCGAACACCCAGTGTCCGTCCGGTTGCCGGTAATCGAGCAACGCGCGCGTCGCCGAGGCGATGCTCGCCTCAAGCGCGCCGCCGCTCTCGCTTCCAACTGGCTTGTTCCCGGAATGCATCTGGCTCGACATCTCCTGTATGGTCAGGCCCGCCGCATGGCGAGGACCAGGTCCGCGGCGCGGTCTCCCGACCGCACCGATCCCTCAATGGTGGCCGGCAACCCCGTATCAGTCCAGTCGCCGGCGAGGAACAGATTTTTATGAGCGGTCGTTGCGCCAGGCCGCTGGGCATCCTGCTCCGGCGTGGCCTCAAATGTGGCGCGGCGCTCGCGCACGATCTGCCAGGGCGGCAGTTCGCCCCGCACGCCGCCGGCCTGGCAGACATCCCGCCAGATTGCCTGCGCCAGTTCCTCGCGCGGCATATCCACCAGCCGGTCGCCATTGCTGATGGTGACCGACAGGCGCTGCGGGAACGCGAACAGCCATTCCACCAGCCCGCCTACGACCCCCATGATCGGAGGCATGTCCTTCGGCGGATCGAAGCGAAAATGCGCGTTCACGATCGCCCGGAATTTCGACGGCGTCTTCAGGCCCGGCAGCAGCGAGGCCGCCGGACGCGGCGGAACAGCCAATACCACGGCGTCATCGGGTCCGATCGCGACGCTGTCGCCGCCAAATCCGAGTTCGCCGACGCCGCCCGCCGAGGTGCCGAATTCGCGCAGCTCGTGCCCGAACTGGACGCTGGCGCCGTTGTCCTGCAACAGCTTGACCGCGGGTTCGACCAGTACCGCGCTCAGGCCCTCGCGGGCGATCAGCGGCCGGCAGGCCTGTCCCCCCGCCAGCAAGGTTTCCCGCACCACCGCGCCGGCAAGCCCCGCCGAGCCCTCGGGCGGATCGACGTTCAGCGCCGCCAGCAGCAGCGGCTGCACCAGCCGCTGGTAAAGCGTTCCGCGGCACGGGATCGCATCGCCGACCCGTTTGCTGTTCGCTGCCCAAATCAGAGGCATCAATGCCAGATAATCGAGCAGACCGGTGTCGGGGACCCGGCGAGCGCTATCGAGCACCCACAGCGGCAGCCGGCTTTCCCCGAGGTCGAGCTGCCAGCGCTGTCCGCTGGTCAGGTCGACAAACGGAAATTGCGCGCGCTTCGGTCCGACCAGCCCGGCCTCGGTACCGATCGAGCGTGCATAGGCCAGCGCGTGACGGTTGCCCGAGAGCAGGAGATGGTTGCCGTTGTCGATGGTCAGGTTGGTCGCCGTGTCGAAATAGGACCGGCAGCGGCCGCCGGCCTGCTGCGTGGCCTCATGGACGTGCACTCTATAATTCGCATTCGCCAGCCGGACGGCTGCCGAGAGGCCGGAAATTCCTGCGCCGATGATGTGGACGGTTTTCTGCATCAGATGAACGCGTAGCGAAGCACAATGGCGAGGCGCGCCATCTTGTTGAGGCGAACCGGCATGCGCGGCGTTGCAAAGCCTCTCTCGACCAGCAATTCCAGAATGGCGCGGTAATATTTCGACATGATGCGCGGCGCGCGCACCAGGCGCCGCGGGTTGCGGGCCATGACTTCGTCGGCGGTCTCGAAATGTCCGCGCGCCCGCTCGACCAGCGGCGCGCAGACTTTCGGCAGCGCCGGATCGGCAATCACCTTGAGTGGATCGCTGGCGGTGATGCCGGCGTGCAGCAGTCCTTCGCGCGGCAGATAGAGCCGGCCGATGCCGGCGTCTTCATCGATGTCGCGCAGGATATTGGTCAATTGCAGCGCGCGGCCGAGATGGTGCGCCAGCAGGATGCCGTCGCCTTCGGCCAGACCGAACACCCGCACCGACAGCCGTCCGACCGCGCTCGCGACGCGATCGCAGTACAGATCGAGCGTCGCAAGATCCGGCGCGCGGATATCCTGCGGCACATCCATCTCCATGCCGTCGACGATGGCCAGAAAGTCCTCGCGCTTGAGCCCAAACCTGCGAACCGAGGCGACATAGTCGCGCAGCCGCGGCGGCGGATGGCCCTGATACAGCGCGTCGATATCGTCCCGCCATTGCTGAAGTGCGGCCAGCCGCCCCGGCCGCGGGCCAGCGGAATCCGCGATGTCGTCGACCTGCCGGCAAAAGCTGTAGATCTGGAACATCGCCTCGCGCTGCGCGCGCGGCAGGATGCGCATCGCCGCGTAGAACGAACTGCCCGATGCGGATGTCCCGTCGCTCGGATTGGCTGCCGCCGCCTCAAGCGTCATGCGCCGGCCGCCGGTTTGGACACGGGCCGCCGTCCCACTGCCCGGCGTGCCATCTCGCCTGCGACGCCACCGACGCTGAACGCCAGCAACTCGACCGGGCCGAGATGTACCCTCTCGCTGAGGGGATCGCGTACTTTCAGAAGCCGCACGATCCTGTCGGCAAACGCCTGGATCACAGAGATCTCCAGACCGAGCCGGAAATCCTTCACCTCAAGGCTGAGCGACTTGCTTTCATCGAGCAGCGCCTCGGTTCGTGCCGCGAGCGCGTGCAGGCATTGCAACAGCGGCACTGATGCCCGCCCGGCGCCGAGCGCCTCGACGGAAGCGCCCGCCGCCGCCAGCGCATCGCGCGGAAGATAGACACGGTTCAGCTCGCGAAAATCCTTGCCGCAGTCCTGAAGATGATTGTTGATCTGCAGGCCGGCGCAGAGCGCATCCGAGGCCGCCCAGGTCGACGTGCTCTCGCCGTGAACGTCGAGCATGAAGCGACCGACCGGCATCGCCGAATACCGGCAATAGTGAATCACTTCGTCCCAGTTCTCGTAACGAAGCTTGGTCACGTCCATCCGGAACGCGACCAAAACATCGAGCGCATGGCGCGGCGGCATCGAGCGCTCCGCCAGCGCGCGCCGCAGGTTGACGGCTTCCGGCTGGCTATCGCCCTCGCCCAGCAATTCGGCTTCGAGCAGATCGAGGTAAGCGAGCTTGTCGCCTTCATCAAGCGTTGCATGGTCGGCGATATCGTCGGCGGTTCTAACGAAATTGTAGAACGCGAGGATCAGCGCGCGGTGGCGCGGATGAATGATCCACGACGCGACCGGAAAGTTCTCGTCGCGGTGGCTTTTGCCCGATCGTAGTTCGCTCGCGCTCGTCATCGGCCAACCGGCTACATCCGTTTGAGCATGGTTATTTCGCATGCCGCGGTCGCCCGCGCATGCCAATGGATCGCGAACCCCATATAGGGGAATACGACACCAAAACCAATGCTGTCGGCGATGTCCCGGCGTGCCCAAACAGGCGGATAACCGGCCTATTCGGCCAATCCCAGGCCTGCAGCGGCGGTTGCAGGAAGCGCGGCTATTGCCCGTGTTCTTTCAGCACCTGATTGCAGGCCACGGTCAGTTTGGGACGATGCTCCTGAAGGCACGCCAGAATGGTGAAATCGCCCTGGTCGATCACCGGACGGCAATAGCGCTGAACATCGCGCGTACAGGCCGCCTGCTCTTCCGGAGTACCGCTGCGCGGCGGCTGCGGCTGCGGCTCGGCAATGGCACCGGTGGAAACCGATAGCGACAACAGCATGAGTGCCAGGGAAAATTTACGCATCGTATTCCTTCATTCTGAGGACAGAGAATTCCAATCCCGCATGATGCAAGGCATGACCGGGACCGACTGGTCGGATGGCGAACGCCGCGAACCGCAGCAACGAGGAAAACCAGAAGCGCTGGCAATGCGGCCAAATTTGCGGCGGTCCGAGGGCGAATCGCGATCTTCGTGCTTCAGCTCAAGGATGCCATTAACCGCCTGATATCAAGCTATTATTTCCTGATCACTGTTTTTCAAACCGGTCCGTTGCAGGCAAGCCACGCCGGGAACTGGATTTGTCGGGACCGACAGTTGAGAAGATCCGAGGCGGTTCCGGTCTTGCTGGAGCGAAAATGCCGTTCGCCAGCGGCAATCGGTTTGTGTATTTATGGGTCCGATCCTGCGGCGAACCTCTCAGCGCACCCGTGAGCGGCGGTCGAGCGGTCATTCGAACCAGGCACTCTTGAACCTAACACTCGGCGGCGACACTAAATCTTCGATGCGGCGAGACGTTTCTTGTCAGAGAACGTCAATTTGAATGGGAAACCTCGATATGAAACTGTTTGGCTCCAGTCTGTTTGGGCAGGCGATCAGGGCTGCCGGCGTCGGCGCCGCGCTATTGTTGTCGGTGTCCGCGGGCAACGCCCAGTCCGGCCCATTTGCCGGTTTTGACGGAGCATGGTCCGGGAACGGCACGGTCGCGCTTTCCGACGGAACGACCGAACGCATTCGATGCAAGGCCGACTACAAGGTTAACGGCAACGGACTTGGCCTGAAGCAAAGTCTTCATTGCGCGAGCGACAGCTACAAATTCGACTTGAGCAGCGACGTCACCAGCCAGGGTGACCGGATTTCCGGAAGCTGGAGCGAGGCGAGCCGGAATATCTTCGGCAATCTCCAGGGCACGGCGGGCGGTGGGCAAATCGAGGTATTCGTCGAGGCTTCGGGATTTGCCGCCAACCTGACCTTGCGGACCAACGGCAACAGACAGACCGTGCAAATCAGTTCCAAGGGCGAGATCAGGGGCGTGACGATTACGATGGTGAAGAGCTGACAGCCTCGCGGTCATGATCCGATCGGATCGAGCGCTTGATGGGTGTGGCTTCCTCGACGTGCGCTGTTCCCCGGTAGCGAGCAAATTCTGCAGCGCGACGAATTATCGCGACGTACCAGCTGGCGACTGCGTCATTTCACGACCAGGACCGGACAGTGTGCGAGTTGCACAATTCGATCGGCTCGGCTGCCAATCAATCGGCCGTAGAGCGCTGAATGGCCGGTTGCTCCGATAACGAGCAGTTCAACCCTGAGCTCTTTGGCAAGTTCGACGATGTCTCGCACCGGATGCCCGGCGATGACATGCGTATCGAGTTTGACATGGCTCTCTTCGGCCATTCCGCGTGCGCGTTGCAGAACCTTGTGAAAACGCCGCGCGGCCGTCCCCGTCTCTTCGCGAACCTCTTCGATGAACTCCGGCATGTAGTCGATCTCTTCCACCGAAACCATATGAAGATCTGAATTGTTCTGCTTCGCCATCGCGAGCGCCATCGCGAATGCACGAAAGGCATGCTCCGACCCGTCATTGGCATGCAGGATTTTGCTAAACACTGACCTGCTCCCTGTCATTCGGCTTTTCTTGTGACCGGTCGAAGCTGCGTCACTTCTCGGCGACCGTCGGACGCCTGCTCCAGCTCGGCCTCCGGCAAGAGGTGGTGCGGGAGATAAAAAGCATTGGCGATCACTGTCGGGATCACGGCGCTGGCGATTACCGCTGCGACAAGCGCTGAATACTGGCCCTGGTCAATTATTCCATGCGACAAACCGAATAGTGAGGAGATCGTGCCGAATGTCAGCCCCGTCGACATCAAGAGGGTCGTGTACATGGCCTCTTTGTTCGGCGACCCGAAGAACTTGGTCACTGGATAGACGCCCACTA
Organism: uncultured Alphaproteobacteria bacterium; assembly: GCA_963778925.1. Classification (GTDB taxonomy): domain Bacteria; phylum Pseudomonadota; class Alphaproteobacteria; order Rhizobiales; family Xanthobacteraceae; genus Bradyrhizobium. The sequence goes on from CAVZWE010000011.1 coordinate 295,846, forward strand.
TTTTTGCGGTAATCTTGAACACCAAAAAGACGATGAAGGCGGAAGGCGCGGCGACAAGAGCGGGTATGGAAACAAACGAGCCGGCGCGAATAAAATAAAATGGCGTCAACAGCCCGAACGTTAGCGTACGCAGCCGGCGCACAAGGGCGTGATCCTTGCCGACGGTTCCCGCAAGCACCATCCCGATGAGATAGGCGGGAAGCACTGCCTCGCTGTCGGCCCAAGTCGCTAACGCGCCCATCCCCAGAAGGCAAAGGAGCAGAAACTTGGTCTCCAATTCCGAGGGTCGACCTCCATACAGTCGGAAGAAACGCGGCGTCAGCCATGGCAGGACGATGAAGACGACCACGCCGACGCCGAGGAAGATGAGTGTTTTCATCGTGAATGGAGCAAAGATCAGGCCCAGCGCCACGACCGTGCCAAGGTCGGTCACGAAACACGCTGCCAGTATGGTCTTGCCGTACTCGGTGGTGTTGAAACCGAACTCGATCATCACGGCGTAGACGACAGCGACGGAAGTCGTCGACATCGCGACGCCGGCAAGCCAGCTCGGCATGACCTCCCATCCGAGCAAATAATGAGCCGCCGCCGCGCACCCCAGAAACGGAAAGAAGAAGCTCGCAAGCCCGACTGCAGCCGCTTCTTTCCACTTCAGTCTGAAAACCACCGGATCGAGCTCCGCTCCAGCGAGGAACGTCAGAACGATGGCACCGATACCGGAGAGAAACTTGACCCACGACTCCTCGGTGCCTAATACGGCCGATCCGATGACAGCGCCGATGATCAATTGGGCAATTGTCCCGACGACAATTTCCGATAGTGCGGTGGAAATGCGAAACCAGATCGAGAGCAGGCTCGCTATCAGCGCAAGACCCAACCACAATGCGGCAAGCGCCCAAACTCCGGTCATCTGCAAATCTCCTGCTCGTCAGCGTAGTCACTCACGTTTTTCGATACACGTTGAATGGATATGATGGCGGTCACGGCTGGTGTTCCGAACGCGAACGGAAGATGTATTCGGCTACCGCAGTCAGAATACCCAAGACCAGCAGGGTCGCGACAAGCTCTTGAGATGCTTGAAATACAAACGCAAACATCGCCGTGATCGCGACTGCGACGAAAACGGAAATAGTGAAGCCGTGATTTGTCAGCAGCGCTCGCAAACAGCGGTCCTCAGAACAACATGCGTGACCTGTCTACGCGGCGTTATCCGCCGTGCAGAAAACTTCACTGCTTGATGTCGTGGGAACTCGGCAAGCTCCTACCGACGTCAAGCGTCAGGTAGGAGTCATCAGCCTTGCGGCGGTTATGGGGGACCCCATCCCCTATAAGTTGGCTAATTGTAGTGAGTAAATGAGCTTTGGCAAGCTCAAAGACCATGGCTCCGCAATCAGCACGGACAGGCTGTAACGGCAAATGCGCGAATCAACAAAGACGATACATCAGCTTGCGTGCCGTCAGGCTCTGGATATTCCCGCCGGCTGCTTTTTAGAGACCAGCGTTCGCAGATCACGCATCAAGTCGTCGCCCAGTTCCGAGAGGCCGTTGATTTCCTTTTGTGCGTCGATTGCGTGCTGCTTACACAACTCCTTTGAGTCTATTTTGGTTGACGCAAGGGCATGCAGGTGTCCGGACAGGCTCCCGGCACGCGTGAAGAAATAGACAATCTGTCGCTGAATTGCTGCATCGAACAAATCTAATCGGCCCGCATTGGATTCGTAAACCGAGAATTTCGGCATTGTGAAAGCACCGAGCTCGTCAAGATGTTCTTCGGCACCAATCTCCAAATCCTCAAGCTTCCGAACTTCTTCAAAGCCTTCCATACCGTCGATTACAGCAGCGATCTCTCCGATTAGAGCTGATGCAAGGCCTCGTCTCGAACGAGTGCGTCCAAAAAGAAGCATGGTTTCCTCCCGCTATGATTATTTGGCGACCTGAGCACGCGCGGGAGCGAGCTCAAGGATAGACATCTTAACGGCAAACCCCGGTAGTCGCCATTGGCATACCGGCAGTTGGCGGCGTCACGTCTGGCGAGACGCCGTTCAACCCGCCCCGTAGACCGGTAAACCATCCTTACATATGAGCCCATGTGGAGCGGTCGGCCAAAGGCAAATGTCTGCTCAGGGGTCATTCGCGACCGGTCGGGTTGGCAGCAAGTCAGCCCATGTCCGCCAAGCACACCGAAAGCGGAAGTAAATCCGATGCATTGGGCCTTTGCGGGTTGATCGTGCCGCCCTGCGCAAAATTCTTCGAGCTCCCAGACCGAGGCCTGGAATCCTGCGCCAGCCGCTCGCTCCGGTTTACTCAGCCGGCTTGGCGTGACCTTGGGTGCCGCGGAGCCGCTGCGACAAATTGATCAGGAACATCGACGTCGGCCGCAGGATAAAGAGATCCGCGACCAGGGCGGCGACCATCGAGAAGGCGCTGAGCCAGCCGAACAGGCGCAGCGACGGCAGGTCGGAAAACACCGTCACCACCAGGCCGCAGGCCAGCACCACCGTGGTCAGGATCAGCGCCGGGCCGACCAGTACCGTCGCACGCTCGACCGCCAGTTCCGAACTGATGCCGGGCTTGGACTCGAGTCTCAGCCGGTTGAGGAAGTGTATCGTCGCGCTCAGTCCCAAACCAAAGGACACCGTGAGTGCGACGACGCTGGCAAACTGCAGCCCCTCGCCCATCAACCACAGCACCGTGCCTGACAATACCACCGGGAAAATGCCCGGCAGGATGCAGGAGAACATCACCACCACCGAACGGAACGCCAGCCCGATGAACACCGCGACCAGCGCGAACTCGATGGTCAGACCACGATTGAGCTTTTCGATCATGTTGGCGCTGTTGCGCGCGGCGATCGCCGACAGACCGGTAACCGCGATCTCGTAACCGGGATGTGCCTTGCGCACGGTGTCGAGCGCCTGATCGAGACTCTCGACGACGGGAAGGATCTGGCTTGAATCGAGATCGGGAACCCGGCCCGACACCACCACCGCGTCCTGATTGGCGGAGATGAAACGCCGCACCAGGTATGCGGGGATCAGGTTGACGTATTCCTTCAAGGTCGCGACGTCGGAACTTCCGGCCTTTTCCGCGAGCCAGCGCCGCAGCGTTTCCAGCGACCAGACATTGCCGACGCCCGCCTGCTTCTCCACCGTCGCGTGCACATCGGCGATGGTCTGCAGCGTATCCGGCGCATAGAGCGAGGCGCCCTTGGGAAGTTCGATCAGCACGTCGATCGCATTGGCGCCGGTCAGCTTGGCGTCGAGCCGTCCGCTTGCCGCCACCGCCTGCTGCTTGTCCGGCACTTGATCGGCGAGCCGGTAACGCGGCTCGAGATTGGCATAGACCACCGCCAGTCCACCGACGAAAATCACGGCAATCAGGCTGAACAGGCCGGGCCGGCTCACCATTCGCACCGCGATCCAGTAACAGAAATTGCGCAGCATCTGGACGCCGGCGTCGGCGCCCTGGAATTTCACCGCGAAAACCTTTTCGTTGCGGACCAACAGCACCCCGAACACCGGCACCAGCGAGAGCACCGCGATCAGCGCGATGATGGTGGCGGCAAGCCCGGCCTCGCCGAATTTCCGGATCAGGTCGGAATTGGAGAATTGCAGCGCAATGAACGATATGCCGGCAGTGCCGTGGGTGAGCACGCAGGCCGGCCCGACCACCAGCACGGCGTTCTTGAACGCGGTGTATTTATCCTGGCCCGCGATCAGCCGGTCGCGCGCCGCGAATGTCAGCTGCATCGAGTCCGAAAAACTGATCACCATGATCAGCGGCGTCATCACGTTCAGGAACATGTTGAGATTGAAATTGGCCCAGCCGAGGCCGCCGAGCGCGAGCACGATCGCGAGTATCGGCGGGAAGGCGGCAACCACCATGAACGAAATCTTGCGGAAAAAGATGATCGCGATGATGCAGCCGGCCAGGATGCCGAGGATATTGTAGGTCAGCCCGTCGCGTTTCACGGCGTTGCGGATTTCGAGCTGCATCACGGGAACGCCCGACAGTTCGGCGTTGAGGCCGCTGCCGTGGAGATCCTCGGCCATCGATTTGCGAATCTCGGCGATCGTCCTGGCGAGTTTGTTGCTGGCGACCACGTCCGGTTCGAGCGACAGCACGATCAGCGCAAGCGTGCCGTCTTCGGACAACAGCTTGCCGCGGATGATCTCGTTGGATTTGACGGTCTCGATGAATTTGTCGTAGTCGGCGCCTTGCGGCAGGTCCGAGGGGAACAGCGCCGCCGGCAGCTTGCCGGGCGCCGGCGCCTGGCGCGCCGAGAACAGTGAAATCAGGCCACGCGTGCCATCGACGAGCTGCAGATCGGTGACGAGATCGCGCAACTTTTCGAGATTGTCGCGCCTGAGCAGGGTCTTGCCCTCGACCACGACCAGCACGTCGAATTCGACCGCCGGAAAGCGCTTGGTTTCGGCTTCGTATTGCCGGTATTCCTTGGAATTGGAACGGAACAGCTGGCTCAGCGAATCGTCGATCTTGATGCGGTCGATACCGAAAAGCGCGCCGATAACCAGCCCGACCAGAATGATGCAGGACAGGATCGGCGCCTGTACCGCAATGAGGCCCAGCCGCTCCAGCCCGAAGGCGATGCTGCCCATCGGCCGCTGCTCGATCTTCTCGACATGGACCTCACTGTCGCTGTTCTTCTCGAGCATGCCCTGTCCAATTCTCACATCGGCTCAATATGTATAGCTTAAGTTCCCGGGCGCGAATGAGGCCTTGATCGGCCAAGTGTGGTCGGCGCTAACCCTTGAAAACATGCGGTAAATTTACCGCGACAGATGTAGCAGGTCTATGCGTCGCCTCGCAAGCGCGTAACCCCGACACAAAATCAACGCGTATTTCGGCAATAATGGGCCTCAAAGGCTCGGATTTGTGACGCCAAGTTTAAAGCGCCGTGATGTGCTGTGGCGTTTGGCCGCCGCTCTCATCCTTGAGCGCGACACCGGTGACCTCCCGGGCCAGCCCCTCGCGAATCAGCCAGGCAATCTTGAAAGCGGCTTCATCGTAGCCGAGCCCAGCGCGATGGATGTTGGAAACGCAATTGCGCTCGGCATCGGTGCGGCCCGGTCGCGGCGCGAATGTCAGATAGGCCCCGAGGCTGTCGGGCGCCGACAGGCCCGGCCGTTCGCCGATCAACATCACAATCATGCGCGCGCCAAGAATGGCGCCGATCTCGTCGCCCAAAGCCACGCGCGCGCCCGTCGCCACCACGGCATGGCCGATGTCGATCGCGTCGACGGCGAGCCGGGGCACCAGGCTCCGGACGAGTCGAACGGCGTGGGCGTTGACCGCCGCCGGCGACAGCCCATCGCCGACGACCACCGCAAGCCGGCACGCCTTGCCGCCATGGCTCGCCAGCAGATCCTGCGACGTATGATCGAGCATTCGCCCGAGGTCGGGCCGCCGGAGATAGTCCCTGCGGCTACCTGCGCGACTGCGGACTTCAGATGCCCCAAGACCCAGCGCGTTGAGGCCGGAGATCATGGCGGTCACGTCGAAGGCGGCATGAACCGCGTCGCGGGCGCGCGCGTGGTCCAGTGTGAAATCCAGCAGCGCTCTGGTCGGCAGGCCTGCGCCGGAGCGGCCAAGCGCGACGCGCGCCGGGGTCAGATCCCGCAGGCGCTGCAGCGAACGGGACGGCGGCGCCGGCGCCTTCATCTCGGGTTACTCGGCGGGGATCGCTGCCTCGCGCAGCCGGATCGAATAGTTCGAGGCATTATGTTGCCCGACCGAAGCCAGGCGCGCGAACGTGATCAAATGATGTGCGATCATCGTCACCCCGATCAGGCTTTCGATTTCGCCGCGGCGCAGGCACCGCAATGCGAATTTCCAGAACACTCTCCGGTAGTCGCCGAGCACGCCGACCTTCCAGAAAATATTCCGCAGCATGATCAGCCCGCGCTTGATATTGGCCCAGCTTTTCTGCTCGGGGCTGACGGGGACCTTCAGCCGGTTGGCATAGGTGTAATCGACCTGATATTGATAACGGGCGTACAGTTTCTCCGGCTGATAGGCGCCCTCCATGCATTTGCGCCATGAACTGACGACCTGGTCATAGGGCAGCAGGAAATCGACATTGAAGTCGCGGCTGTCGTCGTCGTTGATCAGGCGGTGCTCGCGCTCGAGGCGATCCCACAGCGGCGTTTTCGGCAGCGCCTGCAGCAGATTGATGGTCAACAGCGGAATCCGGGATTCCTCGACGAAGCCGAGCAAGGATTCGCCGGTCTCCGGCGTGTCGGTATCCAGCCCCATGATGATGCCGGAGACGACTTCCATCCCGTAACTGTTGATGGTGCGGATGCCTTCCAGAATCGGGACCATCATGTTGTGGTCCTTCTGCATCGCCGTCAGGGCATCGGGATCGGGGGTCTCGATGCCGCAGAAAATCGTGATGAAGAAGGCCTCCCGCATCTTCTCGAGAAGCTCGGGCCGCTTGGCAATGTTGAGCGTCGCCTCGCAGGCGAGCCGCGTGACGTAGCCGGTTTTCTTCTGCCACTCGATCAGATGCGGCAACAGATCCATCGCCGCCTTGCGGTTGCCGATGAAATTGTCGTCGACGAAATACACCGTGTCGGTCATTCCGCATTCGCGCAGCTTTTCCAGTTCGGCGATGATCTGCCGCGGCGATTTCAGGCGCGGGTTGCGGCCATAGAGACCGGGAATATCGCAGAATTCACACTGGTAGGGACAGCCGCTCGAATACTGGATGCTGCCGAGGAAATACTTCCTGGTCTCGGCCAGCTCATAGGCCGGAATCGGAAAGTCGGTCATGGCGACGCGATCGTTGGTCTTCAACACCACCTGCTGCCCGGGACGCGAGGGATCGCGCGCCAGCCGCGCGATCAGATCGTTGGTTGCGTCGCCCAGTTCGCCGACATGGAGATAGTCGAACGAGGGATAATAATCCGGGCAGGCGCTGACCGAGGGTCCCCCGATCGCAACCGGCAGATCGAAGGCATGTGCCCGGCGGCAGATATCGTTCATCTGCTGACGCTGGATGTGCATGCCGCTGACGAACACGGCTTCCGCCCATTCGAAGTCTTCCCTTGTGGCGGCGCGGATGTTTTCGTCGATGAAGCGGACCGGCCAGTTGCCGGGCAGATAGGCGGCGATCAGCAGCAGGCCCTGCGGCGGCATGAAGGCGCGGACGCCATCGGTCAGGGGATAGGCGTACTCGAAGGTGCCGAAAGAAGACGTGTAACGCGGGAAGACGCACAGGATGCGCCGAACCGTCTCAATGCCCTCTGCTCTCATCGAACTTCCTCTGCGCGAACCCCGCAATTTAAGCATGCCGTCCGAAGTTGGGCCATAAGTTCCTCAACATTGTGGCGGCTTTTTCCGGCGTCAGGACGGCTGGATCGGTCGCACGGACAACGCCGGGGGCTGGTTTTTGGCGCGCTCAGGCAATCAGCCGCGAGGCAAAATCCGGTAACAACCCCGTGTTGCCGGCGAGGCGAAAATCGGCGTCGGCAAGGCCTGCGCGGAACAGCCAATCGTCGAACTCCGGCGCCCGCTTCAGCCCGAACAGATCGCGGATATAGAGCGCGTCGTGGAACGAGGTGGATTGATAGTTCAGCATGACGTCGTCGGCTCCCGGCACCCCCATGATGAAGGTCACGCCGGCAGCGGCGAGCAGCGTCAGCAGATTGTCCATGTCGTCCTGATCGGCCTCGGCATGGTTGGTGTAGCAGACGTCGACGCCAAGCGGCAGGCCGAGCAGCTTGCCGCAGAAATGATCCTCGAGCCCGGCACGGATGATTTCCTTGCCGTCATAGAGATATTCGGGGCCGATGAAACCGACCACGCTGTTGACCAGCAGCGGATCGAATGCGCGGGCCACCGCATAGGCTCGCGCCTCGCAGGTTTGCTGGTCGACGCCATGATGGGCACCCGCCGAAAGCGCCGAGCCCTGCCCGGTTTCGAAATACATGACGTTGTTGCCGATGCTGCCCCGCCGCAGCGACAATCCCGCCTGGTGGGCTTGTCCCAGAAGCGCGAGATCGACGCCAAAACTGCGATTGGCCGCTTGCGTGCCCGCAATCGACTGAAACACCAGATCGACCGGCATGCCCTGATCGATCAGTCCAAGCGTCGTCGTCACATGGGCCAGCACGCAGGCCTGGGTCGGAATCTGCAGCCGCGCAATGATCTCGTCGAGCAGCCGCACCAGATTGCCGATGACGGCCGGATCGTCGCTGGCCGGATTGATGCCGATGCAGGCGTCGCCGGAACCCAGCATGATGCCGTCGAGGATCGAGGCGATGATGCCCTTGGCGTCATCGAAGGGATGATTGGGCTGCAGCCGCACACTCATCCGCCCGCGCAGGCCGATTGTGTTGCGGAAGGCGGTAGTTACCTCGCATTTCTTCGCAACCAGGATGAGGTCCTGGTTGCGCATCAGTTTGGACACCGCCGCGGCCATTTCGGGCGTGAGCCCCCGCGACAGGTTTTTCAGAACTTCGCCGCTCGCCGCCTCCGACAGCAGCCAGTCGCGGAACCCGCCCACGGTCAGCGACGAGACCGCCGCAAAGGCCGGCAGGTCGTGGGTGTCGACAATCAGACGGGTAACTTCATCGTCCTCGTAGGGAATGACGGTTTCCTCAAGGAATTGTTTGAGCGGAACCTCCGACAGCGCGATCCGCGCCGCGATCATCTGCTCGGAGCTTTCGGCTGCTAGCCCTGCCAGCCGGTCGCCCGAGCGCAGCGGCGTCGCCTTCGCCAGCAGGTCGCGCAAGCTATCGAAGACATAGGTGGTGGCGTCGATGGTGTGGCGATAGACCATGGCGGCTCCGGGCCGTCACGCCGATGCGCGATGGCGGTTGCGAGACTATCAGCCGGAAAGATTTTTCGCAGCGGGCCGCCCCTCAGGGCGATGCTCCCTGATCGCGATGGTAGAATCGCACAATTATCGCGCGAGATTAACACCTTTTACACTAAAACTTCGCATGGTTTGGCCTCTGTTCCGAGGCCTGCGATGCCTGAAACGATGAAACCTGGTCACTCTCCTCCCGGCTTCGCCACGACATCCCGGCTTTCGCTCGCGGCCAAGCTGTACGCGATCTTCGCCCTGTTCGCGCTTCTGACCGCCGCCATCACCGTTCTCTCCGACTACAACACCCGGCGGAACGCGGAACTCACGGAAGCGATCGAGACGGCCAGCCGCGCCGCACTGAACGTCGAGCGCGTCAATTCGCTGGTCTACGCGGTCGTGATGGAATCGCGCGGCGTGTATATGTCCGCCGCGCCCGCCGATGTGAAGAAGTATGGCGACGGGCTGCTCAAGTTCAACGATAATATCCTCGCCGTGGTCAAGGACTGGGAATCCATCGTCCGGGCGGACGACACCGAGCAATTCTCGGCCTTCAAGAAACGCATTGAGCAGTTCGTCGACTTCCGCAGGGAACTGGTTCGCCGCGGCGTCGAGATCAATGCCGCCGCCGGCCGCGAGTGGGGTGACAACGATGCCAATCGCGCGGTGCGTTCGGCCCTCAACAAGGATCTCGAAGCGCTTTCCAAAGTCTACGCCGAACGCAGCAAGCAGATCGCCCGGCAAACCGACGCCAACCGCTCGATGTCATTTGTCCTGACCGGTCTCGGCGGGCTGGCGCTGGTGCTGGCCGGCATCGGCGTCGTGATCATCTTCCGCCAGGTGGCGCGGCCGCTCTCCGTCATAACCGCCACCATCAAGCGGGTCGCCGAGGGCGCTGAAAATGTCGAGGTTCCGCACACCGGCCGCGCCGACGAGATCGGCGCACTGGCACGCGCGATCCAGATCTTCCAGGAGGCGATGGAACGCAACCGCAAACTCAATTCGCAGGTCCTGCAGGATTCCAAGGCGCGCGAGGAGCGGGCCCGGCACATTGAGACTTCCGTCGAAGCGTTCCGCGGCGCGATCGGAAGCGTGCTGCGCGCGGTGACCGACAATGCGTCAGCGATGCGCGAGACGGCGCAGTCCATCACCAGGGTGGCCTCGGATGCAAATGCACGCGCCGGCGCCGCCGCCAGCGCCACCGAGAAGGCCTCCAGCAACGTATTTGCGGTCGCCAGCGCCGCCGAAGAGCTGTCGGCCTCGGTCGAGGAGATCGGCCGCCAGGTCCGTCAATCCTCGGGCGTCGTCGAACAGGCCGGCCAGCGGACCGAAAAGTCGGTCGCCGAGATTGAAAGCCTGGCCGCAGCGACCCAGCGCATCGACGGCGTGCTCAATCTGATCCAGGCGATCGCCGAGCAGACCAATCTTTTGGCGCTGAACGCAACCATCGAGGCCGCCCGCGCCGGCGACGCCGGCCGCGGCTTTGCGGTGGTTGCGCACGAGGTCAAGGCCCTGGCCGAGCAGACCGCCAAGGCGACCTCCGAAATAGGCCAGAACGTCGGCATGATCCAGACCTCGACGCGCAACGCCGTCGAATTCTGTGCGCGAAATAGGCCACGCCGTGCGCGACATCAATGAAGTAACCTCCAACATCGCCAGCGCCGTCGGGCAACAGGACGCCGCAACCCGCGAGATCTCCGCGAATGCGCATTCGGCCGCCCAGGGCAATGAGACGCTGGTGGCCAATATCGGTTCGCTCAGCGAGGCCATCGGCGAGACCAACAAGGCCGCCACCTCGGTGCTTTCGGCGTCCAGCGAGCTGACCGCGACGGCGGAAATCCTGTCACGCGAGGTCGACAAATTCTTTCATGATCTTCGCGCCGACACCCATCGCAGCCACCGCGATGATGCACGGCGGACCGGTACTGCCGGCTGACCATGAGATCGTCATCACCGGGCGGGAGCGCGTCGGGCCGCCGGCGTATTGATCTAGCTCAATGCGTCCGATGTCGCGAAGATTGATTTGATGAAAAGTCTGGGGGAGCCAATGGTCAAGAATCGCAAATCTGCCAGTGCCGAGGAATCCGTACTGCGCGACGCCAAGGAAGTCGCGGCCGTCGAGCAGTATTGGCACGCGGCCGGCCGGCCAAAGGCGCGCAAGCCCCCGAAGGACTACAAATACGTCGACGAGCTCGCCCATCTGCAGTTCGAACTTATCAAGTTGCAGGAATGGGTTCGCCTCAACGGCCTCAGGGTCGCCGTCATCTTCGAGGGCCGCGACGCAGCCGGCAAAGGCGGTGTCATCAAGCGCATCACCGGGAGCCTGAACCCTCGCATCTGCCGCGTGGTGGCGCTCGGCACGCCGACCGAACGCGAGCGAGGCCAATGGTATTTCCAACGCTACGTCGCCCAGCTCCCGACGCGGGGCGAAATCGTCCTGTTCGATCGCAGCTGGTACAACCGCGCCGGGGTCGAGCGCGTGATGGATTTCTGCACCGAGGACGAATATCGGGATTTCCTGCATTCCTGTCCGATCTTCGAGGAGATGCTGGTGCGCGCGGGAATCCATCTCATCAAGTACTGGTTCTCGGTCAACGACGAGGAGCAGGAGCGGCGGTTCCAGGAGCGCATTCGAAACCCGATCAAGCGCTGGAAGCTCAGCCCGATGGACGTGGAATCGCGCACGCGCTGGGTGGAGTATTCCAGGGCCAAGGACGTGATGTTCGCGCACACCGACCGCAAGAACACCCCGTGGCACGTCGTCAACGCCGACGACAAGAAACGAGCCCGGCTCAACTGCATCCGGCACCTGTTGAATCAAATTCCCTATCAGGACATGAGGCCGGTCGAGATCGAGCTTCCGCTGCGCCAGCCCGATACCGGCTATAAGCGACCCAAGAAGTCGGCCCAGCGTTTCGTCCCCCCGGTCTATTGAACCAACCGCGGGCCGGAGGGCGAGCGCGGGTCATTCCACCAGCAGCACGTCGACCGCCACGCCGAGCTTCTGCTTGCGCGATCCCACGATGATGCCATCGACCGGGGAGACATCGGAAAAATCCCGCCCGACGGCGAGCATGATGTGATCGTTCTCGACCAAAAGGTCATTGGTCGGGTCGAAACCGATCCAGCCGATGCCCTCGCCGCACCACAGCGAGACCCAGGCGTGGGTCGCATCCGCACCCTGCAGGCGCGGCTTGCCCGGCGGCGGGATGGTGCGCAGATAGCCAGAGACATAGGCGGCCGGCAGCCCGAGGCCGCGCAGCCCCGCGATCATCACATGGGCGAAGTCCTGGCACACGCCATGGCGCTTCTCGAACACTTCCTTGAGCGGTGTGGATATCACGGTCGCCTTCGGGTCGTATTTGAAATCGGTGCGGATCCGGTGCATCAGGTCGACCGCGCCGGCAATGATTCCGCAGCCCGGCAGAAAGCTCGCCGCCGCGTATCCGGTGACCGGCTGCTGCACCGGCACCAGCGGGCTCGCAAAGACGTAGCCGATCGGGGAAGACGGACCGAGACTGGTGGCCGCGAATGCGACGTCGCGGACGCTCTCCCACGAAGGACCTTGGGTGGTGCGGCCCGGCGCGCTGCGGGAAACCGAAACCCGCGACCTCGAATCGATGCGCAGGCTGCGATGCGGGGTTTCAATCAAAACGCTCTCGGTATGGGTTCCGAAAAAATCGTGCCGGACGGTGCGGTCCGCGGGCCGCGGCCTGATCTCGACCGAGTGCGAGATCAATTGCTGTCCATCGCTGCTCCTGGGCTCCAGCCGCAGCGAGCAGCGCGCGAAGCTGACCGGACTTTCGTAACTGTAGGTCGTGACGTGACGGATGTCGTAGATCACGCGAGGCCCGTCAGCTTTTCCGGCCGGCTCGCATTCGGCCCATGCGGAAAATAATGCGATCCGATGGCGTCGGCGAGATTGAGCAGGTCCTGCTCCAGCGAAAACAGCGTCTTGGTGTCGAGGCTTGACGCCTCCGCTGTCGTCAGCGCCGCCTGCAGGGCGACGGCGAGCCGCTGCGGCCGCTCGATCAGTCCCCCCTCTTTCAGGGTCGGCAGGTTGGCGATGTGATCGTTCATCGCGTTGACCTGGAACGCGACCGACCGTGGATTGTAGGGATCGAGCACCACGAGATCGCGTACCGGCGCCAGCAGCGGGCCGACCAGATAGCGCGAACGATAGGTAATCTGGCAATCCACCAGCGTCAGCAGGATGTCGAGGTCCTCGCCGCCGGCCTCGTCATAGGCGAACTGGCGCGCGAAACGCATCGTATTGATGGCGCGTTCGGCTCGGCGGCCCATTTCGAGAAAGCGCCAGCCGGCGGCACGGTTCATGTTCTCCTGCGCCAGCCCTGCGAAGCTCGCAAGCTCCTGCAATGTCAATTCGGCGGCGCTGACAACTCCATCGTCATCTTCAACCGCCTCGGCAAGCCGTTCTACCATCTCGGTAATCACCTGCCAGGCGTCGGGCGAGAGCCGCTCGCGCAGGGACGTCGCGGTCCGCTGTGCCGCCCGCACCAGCGACAGCGCCGAGCCGAATTTTTCCTCGCTCTGCAACGCTTCGGCGGCAATCCTGGCGGGCTGTGTCCGCGCCGCTTGTGATGTCGCGCCCCAGGTCACCAGCAGCCGCTGGATTCGCTCGAGGGAGTGCAGCACGGTGGACGACCCCTTGCCGGGATCGCGCTGCGACATCCCGAGCGCCCGTACCAGTCGCAGCGTCGCCTCGGCGCGCTCGAGATAGCGGCCGAGCCAGAACAGATTGTCGGCCGCACGGCTCGGAACCCAGCCGGCGATGCGCCTGATCCGCACCGTATCGGTCGCCGGCAGCAGCGTTGAGGCCGAAACCGCCTTGTCGGAGACCACCCAGACGTCCGCCGCCCGCGCGCCATCGCCCATCGACACGGCGCGGGCGTCGAGTTGTTCGGCGATCCGGCAAAAGCCGCCGGGCATGATGGTCCAGCCATGGGGCGTTGCGGCCGCGAACACCCGCAGCACGAAGGGGCGCGGCGTGATCCGGCCATTGTCCCACACCGGTGTCGTCGACAGCCGCACCAGCTCCTGGCCGACATAGTCGATACCGCGATCGTTGATCGCGCTCTTCAGCCGTTCGCGCTCGCTTGCCGACAGTTCGCCGGCGAGCACGGGCCCGTGGCCCGGGAAACCGGGAACGCCGCTGCCGTAGGCGCCCTCGATGGCAACCTCGTCGAGCCGCGACAACACTTCCTCGCGGGCGGCTTTCTGGCCGCACCACCAGGTCGCGATATGCGGCATCTTCAAATCCTCGCCGAAGAAGCGCCGGCTCAGGCTCGGCAGGAAACCCAATAGCGCCCTCGCCTCCATCACACCCGCGCCCGGCATGTTGGCAACAACGACGCCGTTCTTGCGCAGCACGTCGATCAGGCCGGGCACGCCGAGCTGCGAGGAGGCGTCCAGTTCCAAGGGATCGAGAAAATTGGAATCGACCCGGCGCAGCAGCACGTCGAGCCGCTTTAACCCGGCGACGGTGCGGATATGAATGCGGTCGCCGCTGACGGCGAGATCGTCGCCCTCGACCAGCAGGAAGCCGAGATAGCGCGCCAGCGTCGCATGTTCGAAATAGGTCTCGCTGAATGTGCCTGGTGTCAGCAGCCCGATGCGCGGCTCGTCGCGGTCGGCACTGGCGCGCAGGGCATCGCGGAACGCCTCGAAGAAGGGCGCCACGCGTTCGACGTTCATCGATTTGTACAGCGTGGTAAGGGCGCGCGATAGCACCAGCCGGTTTTCCAGCGCGTAGCCGGCGCCGGACGGCGCCTGGGTGCGGTCGCCCAATACCCACCAGCGCCCGTCCGGCCCGCGCCCGACATCGGCGGCATAAAGACTGAGGTATCGGCCGCCGGGCGGCTTGATGCCGCAGACCGCGCGCAGATATTCGGCGCTGCCGGCGATCGCTGCCGCCGGGATCGCGCCCTCCGCAACCAGCCGGCCCTCGCCGTAGAGGTCGCCCAGCACCATCTCCAGCAATTGGGCGCGCTGCACGATGCCGGCGGTCAATTGCTGCCAGTCGGCCTCGCCGATCAATAGCGGCAGATGGCTCAGCGGCCACAGCCGGTCGGCGGTTTCGCCGGGCGCCCGATAGGTCACGCCGGCTTCCCGCAAGTGCCGGTCGGCAGTCCCGAAACGGCGCTCGATGTCGCCGGGCGTCAGCGCGGCGAAGGCGTCGAAGAACCGGGTCCAGACCGCGCGCGGTGTCCCGTCCTGGGCAATGTATTCATCGGGGAATTCCGGGCAGGCGGACATAGTCGCGGGTCCATTGCGCCACGCGCCGGTTGGCCGGACGGGCCTTGCTTGCCTGACTGCCTGTCCGGCTGCTTTCCTGGCCGTCGTGTCCCGCCATCCCGAGTCTCCAGCTACTTATTCAATGCAGGAGCGGCGTTCTCAAGTCGAGGGTCAAGGGAAACTCAATTGTGCGTTCCTCGCGCGGCGGATCGATCCTGCCCGGGGTATGGCCATGATCCTGGAACCGGGCCAGCCGCCGCGCCTCGGCCTCATAGGAATTGACCGGTTTGGTCTCGTAGCTGCGGCCACCGGGATGGGCGACGTGGTAGACACAGCCGCCGAGCGACCTGCCGTTCCAGGTATCGATCAGATCGAACGTCAACGGCGCGTGGACCGGAATGGTCGGGTGGAGCCCCGATGCCGGCTGCCACGCCTTGAAACGGACGGCCGCGACCGCTTCGCCGGAGCGGCCGGTTTCCGTCATCGGCATCCGCCTGCCGTTGCAGGTGACGACGTGGCGGCCTTCGACAAAGCCGGAAGCCTTGACCTGCAGCCGCTCGACCGAGGAGTCGACATAGCGCACGGTACCCCCGGCCGAGCCCTCTTCGCCGAGCACGTGCCAGGGCTCGAGCGCCTGGCGGACTTCCAGCGAAACGCCGCCATGGTGGACGCGGCCGAATGCGGGAAAGCGGAATTCGAGCTGGGCCATGTACCAGTCCGGCGAGAAATCGTAGCCGGAATGTTTCAGCTCCGAGAGCACGTCCAGAAAATCCTCCCAGAGGAAATGCGGCAGCATGAAACGATCGTGCAGCGTGGTGCCCCAGCGCACGAACTTGCCCTGCTGCGGCTCGCGCCAGAGCCTTGCGATCAAGGCCCGGATCAAGCAGTTGCTGCGCCAGCGACATGCGCGGATCGGGCGGCATTTCCAAAGCGCGGAACTCGACCAGCCCGAGCCGGCCGGTGGTGCTGTCAGGCGAATAGAGCTTGTCGATGCAGATCTCGGCGCGATGGGTGTTGCCGGTGATATCGACCAGGATGTGCCGGAACAGCCGGTCCACCAGCCACAGCGGCGCCTTGATTCCCGGCGGCGGCACATGGGCGAGCGAAACCTCCAGCTCATAGAGCCCGTCATGGCGCGCCTCGTCGATGCGCGGCGCCTGGCTGGTGGGGCCGATGAACATGCCCGAGAACAGATAGGACAGCGACGGATGCCGTTGCCAGTACAGAACGAGACTCTTGAGCAAATCGGGACGGCGCAGGAACGGCGAATCCGCCGGCCTGCTGCCGCCGACCACGACGTGGTTGCCGCCACCGGTGCCGGTGTGCCGGCCGTCGATCAGGAAGCGGTTGGCGCCGAGCCGGACTTGGGCTGCGTCTTCATAGAGGCCGAAGGTGATATCGACCGACTCGCGCCAGTTTTGCGCCGGCTGGATGTTGACCTCGATCACGCCGGGATCGGGCGTCACCTTTATCACTTCAACTCGTGGATCGAAGGGCGGCGGATAGCCCTCGACATGGACCTGCATCCGCATTTCTTCGGCGGTCGCCTCCACCGCGGTGACCAGTTCGAGATAATCCTCGAGCTTCTCCACCGGCGGCATGAAGGCGCAGAGAATGCCGTCGCGGATCTCGATCGACATCGCGGTGCGCACGCCGCCGCCCCTGAGCTGCTGCTCCTGCACCTCCTGATGCGGCGCGGTCTCGGCCGGCGCGGTGCCGTCATAGACCGGCAGCGCCTCGCGCGGCTCCATCGGATCCTGCTCGACGATGTAGGGATATTCCTCGGCGGGAATATGCGGCAATGAGGCGATCGGCAGCCGCAGTCCGAGCGGGGAATCGCCCGGCGTCAGGAACAGGTTGCCGCGGCGCAGTTTCCAGCGCTCGCTCTTCCAGCGCGAGGAAGATTTGCCTGCGTCCGCATTCCAGCGCTGGATCGGCAACACGAATCCCTTGGGAACGTTGAGCCCCTGATCGAACACCCGCGCCATGCGCGCGCGTTCCTCCGGATCGGACAGTTTGGAATCGCTGGGATCGACATTGGGCGGCAGGCCGGCTTCCTTCTGCAGCCAGTGCGAGGGGTCTTCGAACGCCGGCAGGATGAACTCGGAATCGAGACCGAGTTTTTTTGCGGTGCCTTCGGCGAAGCGCTCGGCTTCCTCGATTTTGGCCTTGCGCGGGTTCTCGATGCTCGCGATCAGATCGGAATTCTTCCAGATCGGCACGCCGTCCTTGCGCCAATAAAGGCCAAACGCCCAGCGCGGCAGGCTCTCGCCCGGATACCATTTGCCCTGTCCGTAATGCAGCAGGCCGCCGGGCGCAAAGCGCGTCCGCAGACGCCGGATCAGATCGTCGGCCAGCCCCCGTTTGGTCGGTCCGACCGCGACTGATATTCCATTCCGGCGATTCCAGATCGTCGACGGAAACGAAGGTCGGCTCGCCGCCCATCGTCAGCCGCACGTCGCCGGCTCTCAGATCGGCATCGACCTGCTCGCCGAGCCGGTCGAGCCGCGCCCAGGAATCGTCGGAGAACGGCTTTGTAATTCGCGGCGCTTCGCGGATCCGCTTGACGCTCATCTCGAAGCCGAATTCGACATTGGCGAACCCGACCGCGCCGCTGATCGGTGCCGCCGTGCGATAGTGCGGCGTGGCGGCAACGGGAATGTGGCCCTCGCCGGTCAGCATGCCCGAGGTGACGTCGAACCCGATCCAGCCCGCGCCGGGAAGATAGACCTCGGCCCAGGCGTGCAGATCGGTAAAATCGTTCTCGACCTCGCGCGGCCCTTCGACCGGATCGATATCGGGTCGCAATTGGATGAGGTAGCCCGAGACGAAACGGGCGGCGAGCCCGAGATGCCGCAGGGTTTGAATCAACAGCCACGCCGAGTCGCGGCACGATCCAGCGCAAGATTCAAGCGTCTGCTCCGGGGTCTGGATGCCCGGCTCCATGCGGATGATGTAGCGAACCCTCTTCTGCAGTTGCGCGTTGAGGTCGACCAGGAAATTGACCGTGCTCGGCGCCTCGCGCGGAATGCCCGCAAGGTAGGCGGCGAACAGCGGTCCGGGCTCGATGGTTGCCAGATAAGGCGCGAGTTCGGTTTTGAGATCGTCGGTATAGATGAACGGAAAGCTGTCGGCGTAGGGTTCGACGAAGAAATCGAACGGATTGATCACGGTCATCTGTGCCGTGAAATCGACCTCGATCTTCAGCTCGGTGGCCTTTTCGGGAAACACAAAGCGCGCCAGCCAGTTGCCCTGCGGATCCTGCTGCCAGTTCACGAAATGATTGGTTGGCGTAACCTTAAGCGAATAGCTCAGGATCGGCGTGCGGGTGTGCGGCGCCGGCCGCAGGCGAATGGTTTGAGGGCCGAGGTCGATCGGACGGTCATATTTGTAGTGCGTGACGTGATGTAGTGCGACGAAGATCGACACAGGCAGGCTACTCCAGCAGCTTTTTTAAGCAGAACACTGGTTCCGGCTGACATCAAGCACTAACAACGGGCAGCAAATGCCTAGGCCGCGGGCGGGTTGTGACGTTCCGGCTTGCCGCAACTAACTACCTATGGTTGATTTGGCGGTCCCGAAATGACCGTCGGAGGAGTCGCCAATGAGCGTATTCGTCGAATTGCCTCGGGCCGCTTTTACCGACAACGCCCTGGACGGATTTCATGGCGACTGCGGATTTCAAGCTCGACAATGCGCGGGCGATGATGTGGCTGTCCCAGCTCGCCTACGAGACCGCGAACGAATCCAAGGTCGACGACATCCTCAAGGGCTGGAAGCTCACGAAACTCGGATTCGTCACCAACAATGCGCTCACGGGCCTGCCGCCGCACAGCGCCTGCGTCGTGGTCGCCGAGGGCCACGGCGCAACGTTTGTCACGTTCGCCGGCAGCGACCCGGCCAAGCCGCAGGACTGGATAACCGATTTCGAGGCGATGCCGGCGCCGGATAGTCTGCATCGCGGGTTCAAGGAGGCTGTCGACACGGTCTGGCCGGCGATCCAGACGGCGCTCGCCAAACGCACCGCGCCCGCGCAACCGCTGTTCTTCACCGGGCACAGCCTGGGCGGTGCTTTGGCGATCCTCGCCGCATCACGCGCGCCGCTCGAACCCAACGTTCAACAGGTCGTCGTCTATACCTTCGGCAGCCCGCGGAACGGCGGCGAGAAATTCTTCGATGACTATACGCCGCAGCTCGGCAATTTCACCTTCCGCTTCGTTCACGGCGCCGACATCGTGCCGACCGTTCCGCTGACGCTGCTTCATGTCTATCGCCATGTCGGGCAGGCGGTACAATGCAGGAGCGGCGGAGTTTTTGACGGCATAGCGCCGATGGCCCGCGATGGGAACAAACCGTCCATCCTTGAAAGCGCGGCGCAGGCCGGATTTGCCCATTTCGGAGCGCTCACAGGCCTTCCGTTCGTTCAGGGTATCGGGCCGGGACTGCGCAACGAGCTTGCGGGATTTCTGCCGCAAATGGTGCGCGATCACGTGCCGCAAAGTTACTTTCGCGCGCTATCGATCAATATTCCTGCCTTCGGTCTTTTCGTCTAACCATGTAGCCCGGATGGAGCGGCCTACATCGTCGCGCCCAGCACCCAGGGCGCGAATTCGGCGCCGCCGAAATCAAAGCTCTCGCTCTTGGTCGGCTGACCGGAGGCGGTCTTCAGCATCAGGTCGAAAATGCGCTGGCCGCATTGCTGCACGGTTTCCTCGCCGTCGAGGATGGTGCCGCAATTGACGTCCATGTCGTCTTCCATGCGCTTGAACATCGCTGAGTTGGTCGCAAGCTTGATCGAGGGCGCAGGCTTGCAGCCGAACACGCTGCCGCGGCCGGTGGTGAAGCAGACGAGGTTGGCGCCGCCGGCGACCTGCCCGGTCGCCGCCACCGGGTCGTAGCCCGGCGTATCCATGAACACAAAACCCTTCTTGGTGACGGCTTCGGCATAGTTCACGACATCGACCAGATTGGTGCTGCCGGCCTTGGCCATCGCGCCGAGCGATTTTTCCAGGATGGTGGTGAGCCCGCCGGCCTTGTTGCCGGGGCTGGGATTGGCGTTCATCTCGGCGCCCTCGCGCGCGGTGTATTCCTCCCACCAGCGCATCAGCGCCACCAGCTTTTCGCCGACCTCGCGGCTGACCGCGCGGCGCGTCAAGAGATGCTCGGCGCCGTAGGTCTCCGGCGTCTCCGAAAGAATGACGGTGCCGCCGTGCCGCACCAGCAGATCGCTCGCCGCACCGAGCGCCGGATTGGCGGAAACACCGGAATAGCCGTCGGAGCCGCCGCATTGCAGCGCCACCGTCAATTCGCTCGCTGCTACCGGTTCGCGCCTGACGTTATTGGCGTCGGTGAGCGCCTCGCGCACGAAGGCGACGCCGGCTTCCACGGTCTTGCGGGTGCCGCCGATTTCCTGGATCTCGAGTTCGCGCAGGCGGCCGGCGAGCTTCTGCTCCTTCATCAGCCCGCCGATCTGGTTGACCTCGCAGCCGAGGCCGAGCACCACGACCGCGGAAAAATTCGCATGCCGCGCGTAGCCGCCGAGCGTGCGGCGCAGAATGGTCAGCGGCTCGTCCTGGGTCATGCCGCAGCCGGTCTTGTGGGTCAGCGCCACCACGCCGTCGACATTGGGGAAATCCGCCAGCGGATTGTCGTGCGTGAACGGATTCTTCTTGAAGATATCCGCGACCATGCCCGCGACATGCGCGCTGCAATTCACCGAGGTGAGGATGCCAATGTAATTGCGGGTCGCGACCCGCCCATCGGGACGGCGGATGCCGTCGAAGGTCGCGGGCAGATCGAAATTCGGTGTGGGCGTGACGTCGACGCCGAACGCGTAATCCTTTGCAAAGTCGCCCATGCCGCAATTCTGGGTATGGACGTGCTGGCCCGGCGCGATCGGGGCCGTGGCAAAGCCGATGATCTGGCCATAGCGGCGGATCGGCTCGCCCACCGCGATGGGCCTGATCGCCACCTTGTGGCCCGCCGGAATCCGCTCGACCGTGGTCACGCCGTCGGCCACGACGGTGCCGGGCGGCAGGCTTGAGCGCGCGATCAGCACGCCATCGTCGGGATGCAGGCGAATGACGGGGGCTGGGGTCATGGGGGTGTCTCCGGTTTGGCGAATAGCGAATGGCGAATAGAAGTAACCCTACTCGCTACTCGCGTCTTCACGCTTTGCCGCTGGAATCCTTGCGGGTCTGCGCCACCTGCATCTTGGCGTAGGTCATCATCAATCCGCTTTCGTTGGACAGGGTCACGAGCTTGAAGCCCATATTGATCGCGCGCACCGCGCCCTCGGCGCCGCTGCAGTGAATGCCAGGATGGAGGCCGCGCTTGCCGCACTCCTTGACGATCTTCTCGTAGATCTTGAGGATCTCCGGTTCGTCGCGGTCGAGCTTCGGCACCAGGCCGTAGGAAAAACCGAGATCGGAGGGACCGATATAGACGCCGTTGATGCCCTGGACATCGAGGATCGATTCCATGTTTTCAACCGCGGTCTTGGTCTCCATCATCGGCAGCAAGACGATCTCGTCATTGGCCGTCTGCTGATAGGTGCCGGCAGAGCCGTACATGCCGGAACGGATCGGGCCGTTCGAGCGCGTGCCGCGCGGCGGATATTTGGAATAGGAAACAAGGTTTTCGGCTTCCTGTTTGGTGTTGATCATCGGACAGATCACGCCATAGGCGCCGCCGTCCAGCACCTTGCCGATGATGCCCGGCTCGTTCCAGGGCACCCGCACCATCGGCGTCACCGGATGACCGTTCATCGCCTGAAAGCACTGCACCATCGACTGGTAATCCTGCACGCCGTGCTGCATGTCGACGGTGACGCTGTCGAACCCGCATTGCGCAATCACTTCGGCGGAAAACCCGGACGGGATCGCAAGCCAGGCGTTCACCACGGCCTTGCCCGAGGCCCAGACTTTCTTGACGTTATTTGCCATTGGTCGCGATTCCCTTTTTGCGGTTTGTTGTTGTTGTCGGTCGAATTGCTCGAATGCCGGAGCCGTCAGCTCACGGCCCGTTGTATGCTTACCTCGCTCACGCCGACTTCGCGGGCGGTATTCACTATCGCCGCCCAGGTATCGTCAGGCAAGGGCACGCCGTTCCTGGTGCGATCGGCGCGCATCTTCCGCTCGGGATCGCCGGGGATCAGCACGGCATCGACGCCAGAGACCGGCTTGGTCGCCCGGATGAAATCGACATAGCGCGAGATTTCGCTGTCGAAGAAATGGCTGGTGTCGACCACTTTTGGATCGATGTAGATCGCCAGCATGCCGTTGGCAAAACGCCGGTCCGGCGCGGTCGCGCCGGTGCCGGTCAGCGCGCCGCCGAGCAACTCGCAGATGAAGGCGAGCCCCGAGCCCTTGTGCTCGCCGAAGGCGCGGATCGCGCCGCTGCCCTTGGTGTGGTCGCGCGGCCCCTCCGCACTGTAGGGCCCGTACAGCACCGCCGGATCTTCGCTCAAGGTGCCGTCGAAATCGATCAGCGCTCCCTTCGGCAATTTCTTGCCGCCGCGGCTTGCGACCAAGACCTTGCCTTCGGCGACGATCGAGGTGGCGAAATCGAGCACGATCGGATCCTGTCCGTTGCGCGGAATGCCGACGCAATAGGGCGCGGTCGACAGCCGCTTCTCGACGCCGCCATAGGGCGCCACCAACAGCGAGCCCGCGGCATTGACGAAGTGGACCGATACCAGCCCTTCGGCGGCCGCCATTTCCGCCCAGTCGCCGACGCGGCCGATATGACCGGCATTGCGCAACGCGACTGCGGCAAGGCCCGCTTTCTTGCATTTCTCGATGCCGATCCTGACGGCCTGTGGGGTGACGGTCTGGCCGTAGCCGAACTTGCCGTCGACCACCGCCAGCGACGGCGTGTCGACCACAAGTTCGACGGTCTGATCGGGAACGACCGAGCCCATCTCCTTCCACCTGACATAGACGGGCACGCGGATCACGCCGTGGCTGTCGTGCCCGGTGAGATTGGCCGTCGTGAGGTAGGTCGCGATGCGCCGGGCTTCTTCCGGCGAAGACTCCGAATGGGCGAATACTTCGGCAACAAAATCGATCAGGTTCTGGACTTGTATCGTGACCATGGATCGGAGGCCCTCTTCAGGGTCTGCTCCAGCTTTCGCTGAATCAGACCCTTCGTTTATCATTATGTTTGAGCATGATCTTTTCCGAAAATCGGTGTCCACTTTTCGGGATCATGCTCTAAGGTTCAGGCGGTTACTTTGGCATGACCGCCGAGATAGGCGGCGGCGATGGCTTGGTTGCCCCACAACTCGTCGGGCTTGCCGCCGAGCACGATGCGTCCGGTCTCCAGCACGTAGCCGTGGTCGGCGACCGAAAGTCCCATGCGGGCGTTCTGCTCGACCAGCAGGACCGTGGTGTTGCGCCGGATTTCCGAGATGATCCGGAACACCGCCTGCACGATAACAGGCGCAAGGCCGAGCGAGGGCTCGTCCAGCAGCAACAGCCGCGGCTTCGCCATCAGGCCGCGGGCGACCGCGACCATCTGCAATTGACCGCCCGACAAGGTCCAGCCGAGCGCGTTGGAAAACGGCCGGATATCCGGGAACAGGTCGAACATCGCGTCGGCTTCGCGCGACAAATCCGATTTCGCGACGCGCCGGTTCGAGGCGCCGAGCATGATGTTTTCCTTGACCGACAGGCCGGGGAACACCCGCCGCCCCTCCGGCACGTGCGAGATGCCGAGACGGACGATCGCCTCCGGTCCAAGGCCGGCGATCGACCTGCCGTCGAACAGGATCTCGCCCGCGGCCGGTTTCGCCAATCCCGATATCGCCCGCAGCGTGGTCGATTTGCCGGCGCCGTTGGCGCCGAGCAAGGTCACCACCTGTCCCTCATCGACGCTGAGCGAGATGCCGCGCAACGCCTCGATCTCGCCATAGAGCACGATCAGATCGTTGATCTGGAGCAGCGGCATCATTCGGTCCCGAGATAGGCGGAGACGACATCGGGATGGCGCAACACCGCCATGGATTCGCCGTCCGCGATGCGGCGTCCGAAATTGAGCACGGTGATGTGCTGGGCCGCTTCGCTTACCAGCGTCATGTCGTGATCGATGATCAGGATGGTGAGGCCCTGGGCGGCGATGCGCTTGAGCAACTCATGCAGTTCGAGCTTCTCGCTGGAGTTCAGGCCGGCCGCGGGCTCATCGAGCAGCAGCAAGGTCGGATTGGCGGCAAGCGCGCGGGCGATCTCGATCAGCCGCTGATGCCCGTAGGAAAAGCTCGAGATCAGTTCGTTGGCGCGGCTCCCTAAGCCGACGAAGGTCAGCGCCGACATCGCACGTTCGTTCAGCGCGGCCTCGCCTCTCTCGCCGATCAGCGCATTGCCCGGCCGCTCGGCGCCGATCACGACGTTTTCGAGCGCGGTCATCGAGCGGAACAGCCGGATGTTCTGAAACGTCCGCCCGAGCCCAGCGGCGGCGCGCTGGTGCGGCGGCATCTCGGTGACGTCGGTGCCGTCGAGGATCACCCTGCCCGCGGTCGCCTTGTAGAGGCCTGACAGCACGTTCAGCGTCGTGGTCTTGCCGGAGCCGTTCGGCCCGATCAGCGCGTGAACGCTGCCGCGCCTGACCGCGATATCGACTTCGTCGACGGCCTTCAGCCCGCCGAAATGCTTCGAGAGGTCTTGGACCTCGAGAACCGTGTCGCCGCCGACCGTTGCCGGAGCCAGTTGCAGCGGCGGGCCGGCGGCATGCACCTTCGCCTTGGCGCGCCAGCGTTGGGTCGCGATGTTGACGAATCCCCAGATGCCGTCGGGCATGTAGCGGATGATCAGGATCACCGACAGGCCGTAGATCGCAAGATAAAGGCCGGGAACGCTCTTCAGAAAGCGCAGCCATTCCGGAATCAGGATCAGCAAGCCCGTACCGATCGCCGAGCCGATCGGCGACGCCACGCCGCCAAGCAGCGACATGGTGAGGAACACCACCGACTCGGCAAACGAGAACTGGTCCGGGCTGACATACGCAAAACCGCCCGCGAACAGACCGCCGGCCAATCCGCCCAGCACGGCGCTCAGCGCAAAAGCGGAAACCTTGGTGCGGAACACGTCGATGCCGACGACGCCGGCGGCAAGCTCGTTGTCGCGCACCGCGCGCATGGCGCGCCCGAGCCGCGTATCCGCCAGATGCCACACGGCATAGCCGACCAGCGCCAGTGCGCCGACGCAGAAGGCCAGATACGACTGGGCGGACTGGAACAAATCCGGCCGCCCGATCCGCGGTACGCCATCCGGGCCATGGGTGAGCCAGATCGTGTTGATCATCACCAGCGTAACGATTTGCTGGAACGAAATCGTCACCATCGCCAGATAATGGCCGCCGAGCCGCAGCGTCGACATCCCCAATAACGCGCCGGCCAAAAGCGCGATGAGGCATCCGCCCGCAAGACACAACCAATAGCTGAGATGGTAGTCCGACGTTCCCAGGCCAACCGCATAGGCGCCCAGACCGAAGAACGCCGCCTGCGCCAGATTGATCTGGCCGCACAGGCCAAGCACCACCGAGAGGCCGAACACCGCGATCGCAAACGTCGTTGCCTGCATCAGGATGTTGTGGATATAGCCGTCGAACTGCATCGTGGCGGCGAGCGTCACCAGAACAGCAGCGCCAACGAAATACGGCAGGTGCCGGAGCAGCAGCGGCCTTGCGCGCGCGGTCGACGCGACAATCGGCATGTTATCGCTAGGAGCGCTCATGCCTTCTCCGCGACCCGTTCGCCGAAGATGCCCTGAGGCCTGAACACCAGAAACAACACCAGCACGAGAAACGCGAAGCCATCCTTGTAGGGTACGGAAATGTAGGCTGCGCCAAAAGTCTCGATGATGCCGAGCGCCAGACCGCCGATAATGGCGCCGGCGACATCGCCGAATCCGCCGATGATGGTGGCGGCGAAGGCCTTGAGCGCGATCGTAGAGCCCATCTGGATCGAGACGAACAAGACCGGCGCCACCAGGATGCCGGCGAGACCGCCGAGCACCGCCGAATAGATGAAGGTGATCATGATCATGGTGGAGACGGAGATCCCAAGCAGCGAGGCCATCTCCTTGTCCTGCGAGGTCGCCTGCAGCTTCTTGCCGAGCATGGTGTGCTCGAAGAACCAGTAGTTGAAAATCACCAGCACCACCGTGACCGCGATGATCAGGAGGTACTGGCTGTCGAGATAGACCGGGCCGAGCTGGATGCCGGGCGTTTCGAACCATCCCTCGAGCACCTGCGGCTGCGGTCCGTAGATCGCGAGCACGGAGTTGGCGAGCAGGATCGAGGCGCCGATGGTCGCGATGATCACCGGCAGGAAGGTGCGGTGGCGCAGCGGATAGTAAACCCCGAGATTGAAGATCGCGCCCAGCAGCGCCATGCCGCGCCAGCGCCAGCAGGAACGACAGCCAGTACGGCCAGTGCAGATCGACGGCGAACACCACCATCAGGTAGGCCGCGACCATCGAGAATTCGCCTTGGGCGAAATTGACCACGTTGGTGGCGCGGAAGATCAGCACGAAACCGAGTGCAACCAGCGCATAGACCGCACCGATGCCTATTCCGGTAAAGAGCAGTTGCAGTACGAGATCCATGAAAACGCCCGGTGGGAGAAACTGAAGTTCGGATGCGGTCGGGTCCGAACGACCTTTGACGATTGACGGCCACGCGATGCCGCAATGCTCGTCGGACTCCGGATCGAAACGCGCGCAGGCTCCCTTCGCATGAAGGGAGCCTGCAACGCGATCAATCGTTGAAGTCGATATGCTTGTCGTAAACGATCGTACCCTTCTCGTTCCTCACGACGTTGTAGCCGTGCAGGCCGTCGCCGTTCTGGTCGAAATTGTACTCGCCTTCCGCACCGGCGTATTTCCTGACCGCGAGAATGGCCTCACGGATTTTTGTCGGGTCTGTGGTGCCGGCCTTGTTGATCGCCGCCGACAGGATGGTGACGGCATCGTATGGCCAGGCGCTCTGGTTATCCGGCGCGGTCTTGTAGGCGTCGCGATAGGCGGTTGCCGAACGCCTTCGAGGCCGCGCTGGAATCTTCGGCGTAATCCGCCACGCCATAGGTGCCGAACAGCGCCGGACCTGCGAGCTTGGTCGATGACACCGCCACCACCGAGGGCGAACCGACCCAGGGAATATTGACGCCGAGCTGGCGCAATTGCCGGGCGAAAATGCCGAGGTCGTTTTCGAAGGTGAAGTAAGTGCCGAGCACGTCCGCGCCGGACTGCTTCACCGCCAGCACCACCGGCGTGAAATCCTGGCTCTGGTTGGCGTAGCCCTGATCGAGCACGGGTGGCGCGCCCAGCTTGCCCAGCGCGTCCGACAGCGCCTTGCCGCCCGCGGTGCCGAATGCATCGGTCGAATGAACGATCGCCCATTTCTTCTTGCCGAGCGTGTTGACGCCGTAATCGGCGATGACGCGGCCGGAATAGCTGTCATTGGGGCGGAAGCGGAACAGCCACGGATTGCCCATATGGGTCAGGTCCGGATTGGTGCCCCCGATCATGACGGGCTTGCCGAGCTTGAGCACATCGGGCGCCATGGCCATCACCTGGGTCGATCGGATGGAGCCCAGAAATGCAACGATGTCCGACTGCGCGGCCAGTTTCGAAAACGCCAGCACGATGCCCGGATTGGTGGTCTGATCGTCCTCGATGACGAGTTCGACCTGCTTGCCGAGCACACCGCCGGCCTTGTTGACCGCAGCAAGGGCGAGCTTCGCACCGTTCTGCGCCCAAAGGCCCTGCTCCGCCGCGGGACCCGTCACCGGCACGCACATGCCGATCTTGAGAGTCGCCGATTGCGCCCGGGCGCCAGTGATAACGTGGGGTGCGGTTATACCGACGGCCAATCCAGCCGTGAAGTCGCGTCGCGTAAGCTTCATCCAGTCCTCCCGTGCAGCCAGCTTCAGCGCCGGCCTTCTATCAAGTTTATGAGCGAAAAACCGCCCGCGTGTCTACGGCGTGTCGGGCTTGGAGTAAATTGATATCGCATCAAGTTCGGCTTCGAGCATCGGGGTTTAGCTGAATTGTTGAGCGTTGGCACCTTGCTAAAACAATATGCAGCCAGGCGAGCTATGCGGCATATTCACGGCATCATGCAAAATTGAGGTTCACTGGAATTCACTGGCCTCGGCATGGCCTGCGCCGCCAACCTGCAAGTCCGACAGGCTTCGCTCGAGCGCGTGCAGCATCTCCTGCAATTGGGCGAGCTTGCGCACCCCGTAGCGGCCGGCGATGGCGGCGTAAATGGCTTCCGACGACGGCGCGACCGCATCGATCAGCCGCAACCCCCTGCCGGAAATCGAGACCACGCCGCGCCGCAGATCGGCCTTCGCCACCTTCCGTTCGATCAAACGGCGCGCCTCCAGGTCGCGCAGAATCCGGGAAAGACTTGGGCCGAGCAGGAAGGCAACGCGAGCGAGTTCCGTGACCTCGATGGTGTCGACCGCGGCCAGCGCGCGCAGGATCCGCCATTGCTGCTCGGTCAAGCCGTAATGGCGCAGCGAAGCGCGGAAATGCCGCATCACCGCTTCGCGCGCGCGCAACAGCGACATCGGCAGCGAACGCGAGAACTCGCGCATCGGCACGCGCCGGAGGCCTGCCTTGGTTGCAGGCTTAACGCGGGTTCTGGGCGATCTTTTCCGCGCCATCATCAATGGGTCTAAAGCGAGCGTTTGCGCTGCAGCAAAACATCGGCACCGTTTGATCGGCTTCACTTAACATGTTAATCAGATTGCCGCACCATGCCTTTTTCGCACCTCTTCGCCCGCATTTGGCCGCCCCAATGGCTCTGACAACCGACGATATCCGGCTTGCCGCCGAGCGGCTGCATCAGGCGGAAAAGACGCGCAAGCAGATCCGGCAGCTATCGCTCGATCATCCCGGCATCACCATTGCGGACGCCTATGCGATCCAGAAAGCGTGGATCGAGATCAAGCTCAGGGAAGGCCGCATCATCAAAGGCCACAAGATCGGGCTGACATCGAAGGCAATGCAGAGCGCGCTCGGCATCGACGAGCCGGATTCCGGCATTCTGCTCGACGACATGTTCTTTGCCGATGGCGGGCTGGTGCCGTCCGACCGCTTCATCGGCACCCGGGTCGAGGCGGAACTCGCCTTCATCATGAAAGCGCGGCTGGCCGGGCCGGACTGCACCCTATTCGACGTGCTCAACGCGACCGATTTCGTGGTGCCGGCGCTGGAGATTCTCGACACCCGCATCGAACGGGTCGACCCCGTGACAAAATCGACACGAAAAATCTTCGATACCATCGCCGATAACGCGGCGAATGCCGGCATCGTGCTCGGCGGCCGGCCGATACGCCCGCTGGACGCCGATCTGCGCTGGATCGGCGCGCTATGCTATCGTAATGGCCAGCTGGAAGAGACTGGGCTAGCCGCCGGCGTGCTCAATCATCCCGCAACCAGTGTAGCCTGGCTCGCCAACAAGATCGCGCCGAACGGATTGGCGCTGGAAGCCGGCCAAGTGGTGCTGGCGGGATCGTTCATTCGCCCGATCGAAACCCGCAAGGGCGATACGATTCAGGCCGACTATGGTCCCTATGGCTCAGTCAGTTGTTACTTCGCCTGATGTCGTCCTGAACAATTCCTGGGAGGCCGGACATGCCGCATTTCACCATCGAATACTCCGCCAATCTCGATGCCCGCGTCGACATGGGCAAGCTCGTCGAGATCGTCCGCAAGGCCGCGGTCGAAACCGGGATTTTTCCGCTCGGGGGCATTCGGGTCCGCGCGATCCGCTGCGAACACTACGCCATCGCCGACGGAAGTGCGCATTTCGCCTTTCTCGATATGGTGCTGCGGCTCGGCGAGGGCCGCGATCTCGCCACCCGCAAGAAGGCCGGCGAGCATATCTTCAAGGCACTTTCCACCTGTCTCGACCCCGTTTTCGCTGCTAGCAAATTCGCGCTGACGTTCGATATGCAGATCAACGACAAGGAAACCAGTTGGAAGCGCAACAATATTCACGAAGCGTTGAAAGCGGAGGCGGCGCATGGATAAGGTCACGCCGAAAGACGTGTTTCAGGCCAATCTCGATCGTGCCGCGCCGCTGCTCGCAAAACTCAACGCCGACGGCATCGGGCACATGATCGACGGCAAAATGGTGCCCTCGATCTCGGGCGCAACCTTTGAGACCAGGTCACCGATCGACGGCGCGGTGCTGGCGACGGTGGCGCGTGGCAACGCCGAGGATATCGACCGCGCCGCGACGGCGGCAGCCCTCGCCTTCAAATCCTGGCGCGACATGCCCGCGGCGACGCGCAAGAAACTGCTGCATCGCGTGGCTGACGCGATCGAGGACCGCGCCGACGACATCGCCGTACTGGAATGCATCGACACCGGTCAGGCCCATCGCTTCATGGCCAAGGCCGCGATCCGCGCCGCGGAGAATTTCCGTTTCTTCGCCGACAAGTGCGCGGACGCGCGCGATGGCCTGAATATGCCGAGCGAGGAGCACTGGAACGTCTCGACCCGGGTGCCGATCGGCCCGGTCGGCGTGATCACGCCGTGGAATACGCCGTTCATGCTGTCGACCTGGAAGATCGCGCCTGCGCTCGCCGCCGGCTGCACCGTGGTCCACAAACCCGCCGAATGGTCGCCGGTGACGGCCGATCTTTTGGCGAAACTTGTCAAACAAGCCGGCGTGCCCGACGGCGTCCTCAACACCGTGCACGGCATCGGCGAGGAAGCCGGCAAGGCCTTGACCGAGCATCCCGCCATCAAGGCGATCGGCTTTGTCGGCGAAAGCGCGACAGGTTCGGCGATCATGGCGCAGGGCGCGCCGACCTTGAAGCGCGTGCATTTCGAACTTGGCGGCAAGAATCCCGTGATCGTGTTCGACGACGCCGATCTCGACCGCGCGCTCGACGCGGTCGTGTTCATGATCTACTCGCTCAATGGCGAACGCTGCACTTCCTCGAGCCGGCTCTTGATCCAGGACAGCATCGCCGAAAAATTCATCGAAAAACTCACGGCGCGGGTGAAGGCGCTCAAGGTCGGCCATCCCCTCGATCCCACGATCGAAATCGGGCCGCTGATTCACGAGCGGCATCTGGCAAAGGTCTGTTCCTATTTCGACATCGCGCGGAGCGATGGCGCTGTCATCGCGGTCGGCGGCAAGCCGCATGACGGCCCCGGCGGCGGACATTACGTGCAGCCGACGCTGGTCACCGGCGCGCATGCCAAGATGCGGGTGGCGCAGGAGGAAGTCTTCGGGCCGTTCCTGACGGTGATCCCGTTCCGCGACGAGAACGACGCCATCGAGATCGCCAACGCCGTGCAGTATGGCCTCACCGGTTACGTCTGGACCTCGGACATGGGCCGCGCGCTTCGGGTGGCCGATGCGCTGGAAGCCGGCATGATCTGGCTGAATTCCGAAAACGTCCGCCATCTGCCGACGCCGTTCGGCGGCATGAAATCGTCCGGCATCGGCCGCGACGGCGGCGATTATTCATTCGACTTCTACATGGAAACCAAGCACGTCTCGCTGGCGCGGGGGACGCACAAGATTCAAAAGCTCGGCTCGTCCTCATCCTGAGGAGCGCGCTCTTGCGCGCGTCTCGAAGGATGGGCCGCGGGCCTCATGGTTCGAGACGGCGCAAGTGCGCCTCTTCACCATGAGGGCAAACAAAACTGATCTCTAGGAAACATATATGCCCGTTCCAACGCACGTCTTCGATCCCCCCTTCAACATCATCCGCTGCAGCCATGTGGTGCTCGATGTTACGGACCTGAACGCGAGCCGCGAGTTCTACGAAAATACCGTCGGCCTCCATGTCGAGGATCGCGACGACAAGTCCGTGCATTTGCGCGGCAGCGAGGAGCACCAGCATCACTCGCTGGTGCTGCGTAAAGCGCAAGACGCCGCCTGCAACCGGCTGGGCTTCAAGGTCGGCAACGACAACGATCTCGACAAGGCAGCGGCCTTCTTTTCGGAAAACGGCATCGTTTACGCATTTGCCGAGCAGCCGTTCCAGGGCCGCACGCTGCAATTCACCGACCCGTTCGGCTTTCAGATCGAACTCTATGCCGTAATGGAGAAGCGCCCGCATCTGCTGCGCCGCTACGATCTCTACAAGGGCTGCCACCCGCAGCGGCTCGACCATTTCAATGTGTTCGCCGCCGAGGTCCAGGACACCCTGGACTTCTACACACGGCTGGGTTTCCGGCTGACCGAATATGGCGAGGAAGACGGGCCGAACGGCCGCATCGCGGCGGCCTGGCTGCATCGCAAGGGCAATGTGCACGACTTCGCCATCACCAATGGCCGTGGCCCTCGCCTGCACCATTTTGCCTATTGGGTGCCGACCGCGATGAATATCCTGCATTTATGCGACGTGATGGCGTCCAGCGGCTTTCTCAAGAACATCGAGCGCGGCCCCGGCCGCCACGGCATCTCGAACGCGTTTTTCCTCTATGTCCGCGACCCTGACGGACATCGCCTTGAGCTATACACCAGCGATTACTTCACCGGGGATCACGATCACGAGCCGCTGCGCTGGTCGCTGAAGGACCCTCGGCGGCAAACGCTCTGGGGCGCGCCCGCGCCGCGTTCCTGGTTCGAACAGGGATCGCCATTCCCCGGACAGGCGATCCGGGAACCGCTGTTTGTCGCCGATGTCACGATTGCGGATTAAGATGCGACGGTTCGAAGGTCATCCGTGTCGATCAATGGGGGTATCATGAAAGAGCTTTCGCTCGCGGCAGCCGCATCGACGCTGGGCCTGGTGCTGGTCATGCCGCCCATGACTGACCTTCGGGCCGCCGAACTCAAGATTTTGGCCGGCGGCTCCACGACCGGCTGGCTCAATGAACTCGGCCCGCAATTCGAGAAAGCCTCCGGCCACACGCTTGTCATTCACTTCGACTCCACCCCCAACCTGATCAAGCAGGCCACCTCGGGTGCGCCGTTCGATCTCGCTGTCGCGCCGGTCGATGTGTTCAAGGACGCCGCCGCGAAGGCCCGCTTCGTCGCCGGCCCTACCATCGATATCGCCCGCGTCGGCTATGGCGTTATCGTGCGCGCCGGTGCAGCAAGGCCCGACATCAGCACGCCTGAGGCGCTGAAACGGACGCTGCTCGATGCGCCCTCCGTCGCCTTCGTGCCGGAGAGCGCGGCCGGCGCCTACATCTTGAAGACGTTCGACCGGCTCGGCATCGCAGAGGCCATGAAGGCCAAGACCAAACCGCAGGGTTCGCCGGCCCAGATCGCCCCGGCGGTCGCCAATGGCGATGCCGATCTTGGGGTATTTCTGGTCAACGTGCTGATAGCGCCCGGGGTCGAACTGGCCGGCCCCTTCCCTGCCGAGTTGCAGCAGGAACTGGTTTTCACAGCCGCCGTTGCTGCGGACAGCAAGGACGCGGAAGCCGCCAAGGCCTTCATCGGCTCACTGACCACTCCCGCCGCCGCCGCCGTCATCAAGGCCAACGGCATGAACCCCGGCTAAGCAGCCCCCGCATCGTTATCGGACGTCTCATGGCCTCACACCGCATTGCAACCTTTACCGTCGATGGCTCGACTCAATACGGCGCCGTCGTGCAAGGCGGAATCGTCAATCTTTCCCTGCGCTTCGGGAAGGATTTTCCGACGCTGCGTGAAGTCGTGGCCGCCGGCGCGCTGACAAGACTGGCCGAGGAAGCCGCGCGATATCAGCCGGACCATGCACTCGATACGATCACCTGGCTGCCGCCGATTCCGTCGCCGGAAAAAATCATCTGCATCGGCGTCAACTACCCCGATCGCAACGCCGAATATAAAGACGGCCAGGACGCGCCGAAATTTCCCAGCATGTTCATGCGCACGCCGCGCTCCTTCGTTGGCCATCTGACACCATTGGTTCGCCCGCGCGCCTCTGCGCAGCTCGATTACGAGGGCGAAGTAGTCCTCGTGATCGGCAAGGCCGGCCGGCACATCCCGGAGAGCGCGGCGCTCGATCACATCGCCGCGGTCACGCTGTGCAATGAGGGCACCATTCGCGACTGGGTCCGGCACGCGAAATTCAATGTGACGCAGGGCAAGAATTTTGACTCCACCGGCAGCCTCGGCCCATGGCTGGTTCCCTACACCGACGAGTCCCAGATTGCGGATATCAGGCTGACGACGCGGGTCAACGGCGAGACGCGGCAGGACGACCGTACCTCGCGGCTGATCTTCAGCTTCCGTTATCTGATCAACTATATCTCGACCTTCACTACGCTCGTGCCCGGCGACGTCATCGTCACAGGAACGCCGACCGGTGCCGGCGCGCGGTTCGATCCGCCGCGCTATCTCAAGCCGGGCGATGTCGTCGAGGTCGAGGCCGACAATATCGGCGTGCTGCGCAATGGCGTGGTCGACGAGGCCCCATGATTTGGCACGATTGGACAATGCAATGACCCTGAGTTCCGGCGGCGAAGCCATCGTCAGCGGCCTGGTGGCGCATGGCGTCGACACCGTGTTCGGGCTGCCCGGGGCGCAGATCTACGGGCTGTTCGACGCGTTCCAGCAGGCGCAACTGAGGGTGATCGGCGCACGGCACGAGCAGGCCTGCGGCTACATGGCCTATGGCTACGCGCGATCGACCGGCCGGCCCGGCGTGTTCAGCGTGGTACCGGGCCCCGGCGTGCTGAATGCGGGTGCGGCCTTGCTCACCTCGTTCGGATCGAACGAGCCGGTCCTGTGCCTGACCGGACAGGTGCCGACGCAGTATCTCGGCAAGGGCCGCGGCCATCTGCACGAGATGCCGGACCAGTTGGCGACGCTGCGAAGCTTTGTGAAATGGGCCGACCGCATCGAATATCCGGATGCAGCGCCGACGCTGGTCTCTCGCGCATTCCAGGAAATGCTGTCGGGACGACGCGGACCGGTGGCGCTGGAAATGCCGTGGGACGTGTTCACGCAGCGCGCCGATGTCGGCGCATCGATGCCGTTCGATCCGTTTCCGGCGCCACAGCCCGACAGCGATCGCGTCAAGGCCGCCGCAGCGCTGGTCGCGGACAGCAAGACGCCGATGATCTTTGTCGGCAGCGGCGCTATTCATGCCCGCGATGAAATCCTGGAGCTTGCGGAACTGATCGATGCGCCGGTGGTCGCGTTCCGCAGCGGCCGCGGCATCGTTTCCAACGCGCATGAACTCGGGCTGACGATGGCGGCGGCCTACCGGCTATGGCCGAACACCGATCTGATGATCGGGATCGGTTCGCGCATGGAATTGCCGACCATGTTCCGCTGGCCGTTCCGCCCCGACGGCCTGAAATCCGTTCGCATCGATATCGATCCGTCGGAAATGCGACGCTTCACGCCCGATATCGCGGTGGTCGCCGATTCACGCGCCGGCACACGCGAGCTGCTCGCCGCGGTTCGAAAGAATGGTTACAAGAAAACCAGCGGCCGCCGGACCACGATCCGCGAGGCCTCGGCGACGGCGCTGCAGCAGATCCAGAAAGTTCAGCCGCAGATGGCGTACCTCAACATCCTGCGCGAGGTGCTGCCGCATAACGCCATCGTCACCGACGAATTGTCGCAGGTCGGATTTGCCTCCTGGTACGGATTTCCGGTCTATGAGCCGCGCACCTTCATCACCTCGGGCTATCAGGGCACGCTCGGCTCCGGCTTTCCCACCGCGCTCGGCGCCAAGGTAGCGCATCCCGACCGTCCGGTGGTCGCCATCACCGGCGACGGCGGCTTCATGTTCGGCGTGCAGGAACTGGCCACCGCCGTGCAGTTCAATATCGGCGTGGTGACGCTGGTGTTCAACAACAATGCCTATGGCAATGTCCGGCGCGACCAGCGCGAACGCTTCGACGGCCGCGTGGTGGCGGCCGATCTGGTCAATCCGGATTTCGTGAAACTGGCGGGATCCTTTGGGGTTGGCGCGGCACGGGTGACGTCGCCGGAAACCTTTCGCCCGGCGCTGGAAAAAGCGCTGGCCCACGGCGGTCCCTATCTGATCGACATCGAAGTGCCCAGGGATTCCGAGACCAGCCCGTGGACATTCATCCATCCGGCGAAGCCGTAAGTCCCGCACGTCATTCCGGGGCGACGCAAAGCGTCGAACCTCAGATGTGCAATTGCACATCTGGGAATCCCTGGATTCCGGGTTCGCGCTGACGCGCGCCCCGGAAAGACGGCAGTCAAATCCAAACCCCGCGCTTTGCGGCCTGAATGAGGCCATTTGCCTCGCGCGGCGGCAAGTCCCCTGGCAGACATGAGATAGATCAAAAAGTCTCAGGCACAGGCGGGCATAATCGTCATGAAAATCAGGTTCTCATAGCCAAAAGGCGAACCAGCATGCTGAACGATATCGCTGTCCTTCTTCCCGTCGACCGGCCTGCCGGCGCTCTGATCGATTGCGCCGCCTCGGTTGCGGCTCTGTTCGAAGCCCATCTCGACGGGATCGCGTGTGTCTATCAGGCGATGAATCCGATGATCGCCTCCGAGGCCGCCGCAGTCGTGATGGCCGCCGAGTACGACACGAGCGCCGAGCGGGCCGCCGTCGTGCTCGACCAGTTCGAGATCGCCGCAAGGCGGCTTTCCATTTCCCATGACGCCAAAAGCACGTTCAATGTTTCATATGCGGCGACCCGCGCCGTGACGGAGATGTCGCGGCTTTATGACTTGAACATTGTGGGTCAACCGGACACGTCAAACCCGAGCCAGACCGATTTCCTGGCCGAGGCGGTGCTGTTTGGCTCCGGGCGGCCCATGCTGATGGTGCCCTACATCACCCGCGCTTCCATCAAGACGGACCGTGTGCTGATCTGTTGGGACGGCGGCCTGCCGGCAGCGCGGGCAGTCCATGACGCCATGCCGTTCCTGCGCAAAGCCAAAACCATCGATCTGGTCACCGTTAACGAGGATGAGGCCGCCGCCGGCGAAGCATCATCGACCGCATTGATCGCGCACCTCGCCCGACGCGATCTGGCCGCAACGCCCTATCAGCTGACGGCAGAAGCTTCCAATATTCACAATGCCATCTTGTCGCTGGCTGCCGACAACAACACCGACCTGATGGTGATGGGCGGCTATGGTCATTCGAGACTTCGGGAATTCATCCTGGGCGGCACGACGCGCGGCATGTTCGAAACGCTGACGGTGCCGGCGCTGATTTCACACTGAATCGGGCGGCGAGGCGTCCCAACCTGCACCCGATCGGCGCGTCAGGACATTGATCGATCATGGATATGAAAGTTGCGCCACCCGAACTGGCGGAAGCCGCGGCAATACCGGCGGCGATCGATCGTCGTCCGTTCCGGTCGAAGCTCTCAATCGCGATCGTACTGATCGTTTCGCTGGCGGGAATAGTCTGGTGGCTGTGGCGAGGACCGGCCATTACCGTGGTTAGGGTCACCCGCGGCGCCGCCGCGGAAATCGTCTATGCCACCGGGGCGGTCGAGCCCGAGACCTGGTCGCGCTCAACGCCGCTGGTTCGCGGCCGCATCATCGAACGTTGCCGCTGCGAGGGCAAGATCGTCAAGGCCGGCGACATTCTCGCCCGCCTCGACGACAAGGAGGCGCTGGCGACCTTGAACGACCTGCGCGCGCTGGAAGAATTCCAGCGGCTGGAATTCGACCGCCAGTCGCAATTGCTGGCGCGCGGGGTTGCGACCTCGCAGGCCTATCAACGGGCCGAAAGCGACCTCTCGCGGATCCGGGCGCAGATCGCGGCCCAAACGCAGCGGCTGGAGTACTTCAAGCTGGTGTCGCCGATGGATGGCACCGTTCTGAAAGAAGACGGCGAGGTCGGCGACATGGTCGACCCCGGTACCATTCTCTACCGTATCGGCCTGGAAAAGCCGTTATGGGTCGTCGCCGACGTCAACGAGGAGGACATCCCCCGCGTCCGGGTCGGCCAGAGGGCGCTGCTGCGCACCGACGCTTTTGCCGGCCAGGTGCTGCCGGGATTCGTCAAGCAGATGACGCCTGCCGGCGATCCCGTCTCCAAGACGTTTCGCGTCAGGATCGGTCTGCCCGACGATACGCCGCTGCACGTGGGCATGAGCGTCGAGGCCAATATCGTCAGCCGGGAAAAATCCGACGTGCTGCTCGTCCCCGCCAATGCCGTCGTCAACAACAACCTGCTCGTGATCGACAACGATCGCGTCCGCCTGCGCAAGGTCGAGATCGGCATTCGTGGCACCGGCTCGGTTGAGATCGTCGACGGTGCCAGCGAGGGCGAACTGGTTGCTTCGCCGGCGACCACCAATATCAAGAATGGATCGCGGGTCAGGTCTGTACTGACGGAGCAGGCCACGCCATGAACCTGATCCTGACGATCGCCTGGACCCATGTCCGCCATCGCGCCCGTCAAACGCTGGTGGCGATCCTGGGTGTCATGACCGGCGTCGGATTTTCCATCATGATGGCGGCGATGATGGAGGGCTCGCAGGACGATTTCATCAAGACGCTGGTCGATGCCCTGCCCCACATTTCCGTAACCGACGAATTGCGGCAGCCGACGCGGCAACCGGCGGAGACGGTCTATAGCGTCGCCGAGTTTCACGGCCTCACCCCGGAGGTCCGGCGCCCCGGCATCAAGAACCCCTTTGCCACCATCGCGTCGCTGCAAACCTGGGTGCCGGGGACGTTGACGCCATCAGTGCAGTCGAAGGCCGTGTTGCGGTTCGCCGGCCGCAACCTGACCATTTCGATCATCGGCATCGATCCCCGTACCGAAGCCGACGTTTCCAATCTGGCGACCCACATGCGGCAGGGAACGCTGACCTCGCTCTACCGCTCCTCGAACGCGATCCTGCTCGGCGATCGTCTCGCCAACAAGATCGGTGCGCGGGTCAATTCCAACATCACGCTGGCGTCGGCCGAGGGCGCCACCATGAGCGCCACCGTTGTCGGCACCTTCCACTCCGGCTTTCGCGCCACCGACGAGACCACCGGCTATGTCCTGCTCAAGACCGCGCAGATTCTCGAAAAGCAGACCGGCATCGTCAACGAGATCAGGGTACGCACCCAGGATCCGATGCAGGCGCGGCTGATCAGCGAGCGGATCGGCGAACAGACCGGGTATAAATCGGTTTCCTGGCAGGAGGCGCAGGAAGACCTGTTGTCCGCGATCACGCTGCGCAACGTGCTGATGTACACCATCGTCGGCGCCATCCTCCTGGTCGCAAGCTTCGGCACCTACAACATCATTTCCACCATCACCCATGAGAAGACCCGCGATATCGCGATCCTGAAATCGTTAGGCTTCCGGGACCAGACCATCAGGGCGATCTTCATCGTCGAGGCGCTATTCGTCGGTTTCGTCGGCGCTGCGCTCGGCTGGATACTGGGCTATCTGCTCACCCGCGGGCTGGCGTCGCTGGAATTCAAGACGCCGTTCTCCGATTTCAACCATCTGCCGGTGCTCTATTCGGCGAAGCATTATCTGCTGGCGACCGGCGTTGCATTGGTATCGAGCCTGGTGGCCGGCTATTTCCCGGCGCGCGCCGCGGCGCGGCTGCACCCGGTCGACATCATCCGGGGTGCAACATGAGTACGGCACTGATCGAGGCCCGGCAGGTCACAAAGGTCCTCAGCGGGATTGTTCCGGTGACGCTGGTGCACGACATCAACCTTGCCATTATGCCGCGCGAATTCATTGCCATTACCGGACCTTCGGGCTCTGGGAAATCGTCGCTGCTGTATCTGCTGGGGTTGCTCGACATTCCAACTAGCGGCGACGTGCTGATCGACGGGCGGTCCACCACCGCGATGGCGGAGGAGGAACGCGCCGCCGTGCGGCTCAGCCGCTTAGGTTTCGTGTTTCAGTTCCATTTCCTGCTGCCGGAATTCTCGATCACCGAGAATGTCGCGCTGCCGATGCGCGCGCTCGGCAGACTGTCGCCCCGCGCCATCACCGTGCGGGCCGAGGAATTGCTGGCGTCGTTCGGGCTTGGCGATCACCGCCACAAGACGCCGGACCAATTGTCCGGCGGCCAGCGGCAGCGCGTCGCGGTTGCTCGCGCGCTCGCCAACGATCCCCCCGTGATCCTTGCGGACGAGCCGACCGGCAGCCTGGATTCGGTCGCGACCGCGCAGGTGTTCGCCATCCTCCGCGATCTGGTGGCGCTGCGCGGAAAATCCGTGGTCGCGGTCACCCACGATCTCAATCTCGCATCGCAAATGCACCGCCAGATTCGTATTGTCGACGGCCGGTTGGCCCGCGAAGAACAGATTACAGCATCCGAAGCGCGCTGACGAATTCATGTCGGCCTCGCATCTTCAGTCTTCGAACGCCGGCGGCCCAGGCTTTTCATCCGCAATGCGCTCGATGGGCTGATTGTCGTCGGCGGGAATGTCGCGCTCGATTTCGACCTGTTCGCTTTCGATCAGGCCAGCCGCCTCGTCGGTCTGTTCCGAAGGGGAGTTACGGCTGTTTCGGGGAGGTAATGTCATTTTCATATTATCCCTTCGTTCGAGTGCCCAATCTCGGGCATCAGCGGGAATGAGCATCGCCGGTGAGATGCTTTTCGATTTCCCAAACCGGTTGCTTGGTCAAATCCTTGTTGATCTCTGCGATCACGCGCGCTTTCACGTCAGCGTGGAATGCGTCTCGTAAATCAGCAAGCGTCTTGGGCGGAGCCACCACAACGAGGGCTTTCACCTTCCGCATTCGGATCACCTGTTCCAGAACATCGGCGACCTTTCGCGCGAAGTGATGCTCCTCAATATCGTGCCAATCGGTTGGCTCGACGGCGCTTCTGCGCCCCGGCTGCGATCCCTTGCCGATGTGCCCGGGCCGGTCGGTGCTCTGCTCGTGGCTGGGTGGATTTGCGTCCTCGAAGACCTTCTCGGTCTTGAGGTTGGGAAATTTCTCGTCGCCATCATTTCGCAGAAACAGCGCCTTCCGGCCGTCGCCCACAAACACCAACGCATTATGCGGAATTTCGAGCTTGTTCATGTGGCCCTCGTAACTGGTCTGGTTTGGCTCGATTTCCCAACGCTAATGGGCCGAGCCGCAAAAGTCGCGCAGGAAATGTCCCGGAAAATGCGAATTGCAGGACATGACATGGGTGATGGCGTCGCGATCATATTCATCGCCCGAACGGAAGCCATCGAAGAATTCGTTCAGCCGCCGCACACGTTGAGGCATTTCTCCCACCGCTTGAAGTCCGATCGAGACGCCGTAATTGGTGAAGGCAAATTTTACGTCGGGCAGTTCCGGTTCGCGGCAAAAATAGCGATCCTTTTGCCACATTGCGTCGAGCTGCCCGAGGCAACGGCGCCGCTGTAACACCGCCCATTTCTCATTTGGGAAAAAGTGAGTCATCCACAACATCATCCCGAGACCCAAATCCTGGGTTATGAACAGTTCCGCCACGGACAGGTCGATCAGAGCCTTCATCTCCACGATTTCCTGGCTCAGAATCTCCTCGTCGAGACATCGGTACGAAATATAGCCATCGAAGGCGTCAAGGGCGCCCAGGCCATAGCCGGGATAAGGCCCGGACAAGTCCTCCTTCATCTTCCAGATCACGCCCCTGCCGGGCAGGACAAATGGTCTGTGAATCTGGCGCACGAGATCGATGGCTTTGCGCCGGTATGCGGGCAGATAGCGGGCAAGCACCGACAGGGCGTATAACCAGACCGCCAAATAGTGGAAATACTGCCCATCGCGATCGGGCGCCTCGCCGATACGGACGCCGCGGGCACGTCCGAGAACCCGGTCCACCTCGGCGACCAGCCACTCAGCCTGCTCAAGGAATTTCCTGTCGCCAAGTTTTGCGTAGAGCGAAACCAGCAAAACGAGTCCGAACGCATCCGTCCACAAATAGCGCAGGCCATTAGGCCAAATTCCCTCGACACGCATCCAGTCCATTTTTTTGAGAACATAGGAGGTGTTGTCGCTGCTCATGATTGGGTTACACGCCGAACGGATAGGTGTCCGGAAGTCCCTTGATCTCGGCGGTATCCAGCGGCGTCACCGCATGGGTATCGTCGAACCAAACATACTCATCGAATTGCTGCGGCAGGTTGGCCTGGAAGTAATGGCTCGCGAGTTCGCTTTCCGGCCGGTAGATCACGCCGATCGCCCGCTCAAGACGCTCCCTGCCAAGCCCGTTCGGCCCGCGCAGATCGCCGCGGCCGCGCAAACCCAGCATGAAACGCGCAAGGCCCGTGGCATGGCACAACGCCTCATAGCTGTTGGCAAGCGAAGGCCGGACTTTCTTGACTTCCATCGGGCCATCCCATTCCGACGCCGCGGCAACGGTCCCGCTGTGGGTGCCAAAACCGATCAGGTAGGCCTGGTCGCCGTATTCCTTGCGGCAGAGCTGACCGATATTGTACTCGCCGCGGGCCGCCATCTCGGTCGCGCCGGCATTGCCGACATGGGAGTTGTGCGCCCACACCACGGCCTTGCTGTCGCTGCCATGAAACGCCAGCAGGTTCTGCAGGGTTTCGAACATGTGGGTGTCGCGCAAGTTCCACGACGCGCGCGAACCGTAGTACATGATCCGGTAATAGCGTTCCGCGTTGGCGACCAGGCGCGCATTCTGCTCGGCGTCGAGGAACCGCTCGCCATCGTGCTCGGCATAGGCGCGGCGCTTTGCCAGCAGATCGGCGAGCGTTCGCACCACGTCGGACTCGCAGGTCGGATAGGATCCGGTCAACGCGGCATGACCATAGGTCGCGGGATCGCGCTGCCACGGCGTCAGGCAGCCATAGCGTTCGCGGGCCACCTTCGCCGAGACCGGATCGACCTCGTCGAGGTAGTTCAGGACCGACCGGATCGAATCGTAGAGGCTGTAAAGGTCGAGGCCGTGAAATGCGACGCGTTCACCCGCCTCCGCCGTGCCATTATACTTGCGCAGCCAGCTGACGAAATCGCGCACCTCGGTGTTTCGCCACATCCAGGTCGGAAATCGCGCAAAGGCGGTCCACTCCGACGGCGGATACTGGAAATGCCGCACATAGTGATCGACGCGGGCCGCGTCCGGCCAGTCCGCCTCGATGGCAATAAAGCGAAAACCCCTGTTGACAATGAGGTCGCGGGTGATGCGTTCGCGCATCCGGTAGAATTCGGACGTGCCATGGGTCGCTTCGCCGAGCAGCACGATGCGCGCCGAGCCGATCCGCTGCATCAGCGGAACGAGGTCGGCAGCTTCAATCGAGGAGAACGGCTCGGCGGCGTCGGCAAGGCTTTGGACCAGCGCTTTCTCGGATGGCGCAACCGGCCGCGGCGCCCGACGTACCGGCGCGCGCGCCTCTCCTTTTTTGGCTGCCCACCCCTCCTCGCCGATCAGGGGGACGAAGCGAACATCGGCAATATCCTCGCTGCGATATTCGTTCTTCGAAACCCTGACGACCCGGACCAGTTCCTGGGTACGCTGATCCGCGCCGATCGGGATCACCAGCCGGCCACCAATCTTCAACTGCTCCTTCAGCGATTCCGGAACCTGCGGCCCGCCGGCCGCCACCACGATGGCATCATAAGGGGCATGTTCCGGCCATCCCTTGGTGCCGTCACCATGCAGGACATGAACATTGTCGTAGCCAAGCTCCGCCAGTGTCGCGGCAGCCTGGTCGGCGAGCGAGCCGAGACGCTCGACCGTGTAGACATTGGCGGCAATCTCCGACAGCACCGCGGCGGCATAGCCGGATCCGGCGCCGATCTCGAGGATTTTCTCGCCGCCCTTGAGCATCAAGGCTTCCGCCATGAAAGCGACGATATAAGGCTGGGAAATGGTCTGCTCGCCGGCTATCGGGAGCGGCGAATCCTCGTAGGCGAATTCGCGAAGCCTCTTCGGCAGGAACAATTCGCGCGGCACTTTTCGCATGGCGTCGAGCACGAGTTCGTCGCACACGCCGCGGGCGGCGATATTTCGCTCGACCATCTCCTTGCGCAACGCGGCAAATGATTTCAACTCGTCGGAACGATCCTCTTTCGACGCCGGATGTGCCATGATGACGGCTCCCACATCTCAAGCGGATATGTTAAGACCTTTACGGGTTCGCCGATTTGATCGGCATCAACCATGGGGCAGCTATTATGCGGCTACCCCGCCGCCGTTTCTCGCGCGGTAACCTGCCGCAGCGGGGCGAATTCCTCCGCGGTCAGCGTCTCCTTGGCGATCAGAAGTTCGACGCCCGCATCGAGATCGGCGCGGCGCTTTTCGAGGATGGCGCGCGCGCAGGCGCCGCCGGCCTCGATCAGATCGCGGACCGCCAGGTCGATCTCGCGGCCGGTCGCCTCGGCAGCGCTCACCACCGTGTCCTGCATCGCCGGCAAGAAGGTCTGCGGCCGGGGCGCATAGGTCCGCTGCCCGACTTTGGGGTCCATGCCGTATTTCGTGACCATTTCGACCGCGATCTCGGTGGCCCGCTGCAGGTCATCGGCAGCACCGGTCGAGACGTCGCCGTCGAAGATCATTTGCTCGGAGGCGCGGCCTCCCATCAGTACCGCAATCCGGTTCTTGAGCTCGCTCACCGCAAGCAGGAAGCGGTCTTCGGTCGGACGCTGCATGGTGTAGCCGAGCGCGCCGACGCCGCGGGGAATGATGGATACCTTCTGCACGGGATCGACGCCCGGCAAGCTCGCGGCG
Source organism: uncultured Alphaproteobacteria bacterium (assembly GCA_963778925.1). Lineage (GTDB taxonomy): Bacteria > Pseudomonadota > Alphaproteobacteria > Rhizobiales > Xanthobacteraceae > Bradyrhizobium. The sequence continues at coordinate 340,495 of CAVZWE010000011.1, forward strand.
ACAAGGGCATGGCCCATCTCGTGATAGGCGACCCGCCGGCGTTCTTCCTTGCTGAGCACCCGGCTCTTCTTTTCGATGCCGGCAACGATCCGCTCGATCGCGACGGTGAAATCGTCGAACGAAACCTCCTCGGCGTTGCGCCTGGTCGCTGCAATCGCCGCCTCGTTGATCAAGTTGGCAAGATCGGCGCCAGTGAAGCCGGTGGTGAGAGCTGCGACCTTGTCGAGGTCGACGTTCCCGCCGACCCTGATCTTGCGGACATGCACCTTGAGGATGGCAACGCGGCCGCTCTTGTCGGGACGATCCACCAGCACCTGCCGATCGAACCGCCCTGCCCGCAATAGCGCGGGATCGAGGATTTCGGGCCGGTTGGTGGCCGCGAGCAGGATGACCCCGGCTGACGGATCGAAACCGTCAAGCTCGGCGAGCAGCTGGTTCAGCGTCTGCTCCTTTTCGTCGTAGCCGCCGAACGCGCCGGGGGATCGGCTGCGTCCGAGGGCATCGAGCTCATCGATGAAGATGATGCAGGGTGCGGCCTTGCGCGCCTGCTCGAACAGATCGCGGACCCGCGCCGCGCCGACGCCGACGAACATCTCCACGAATTCGGAGCCGGAAATCGAAAAGAACGCAACGCCTGCTTCGCCGGCGACCGCGCGGGCGAGCAGGGTCTTGCCGGTGCCGGGTGGCCCGACCAGCAGGATCCCCTTGGGGACATGCGCGCCGAGCCGGCCATAGCTCTTGGGGTCCCTCAGAAAGGAAACCACCTCCTGCAGTTCGAATTTTGCTTCCTCGACGCCGGCGACGTCGGCAAAAGTGACCTTGGTGTCCTTTTCGACATAGACCTTGGCCCGCGACTTGCCGATCGACATCAACCCGCCAAAGCCCTGGCGATCGGCCAGCCGGCGCCCGAGGAAAACCCAGATCAGGTAAAACATCAGCGCGGGCACGATCCATGACAGGATAGTCTGGAACAGCCCGCCCGACGGCACGCCGGTGACGGCGACGCCCTTGGCCTCCAGCTTCTCGGCCAGCGCCGGATCGACGCGCGCGGTAACAAAGGCCGACTTTCCGCTCGGCAACTTGTCCTTCAATTTGCCCTGGATCGTATCCTGGCCGACGGCGACCTCGGTGACGTTGCCCTGGGCGACCAGCTGCTCGAATTCACTGTAGGGAATGGTGTCGACGGTATTGTAAGTCGCCAACACCCATTGCAGCACCACCATGCCGATGGCGGCGGCGAAAATATAGCCGATGGCGACGGTCTGTTTGCGGGACGACGAGTCCGACTCCATTACTATTACTTTCTCCGGTCAGATCGGAATCGAGGTTTTGACCGGCGCTGGACAGCGGTCGCGGAATTTTTAGCAAGCTCAGGTCGCCGCGGCTTGCTCTGGATCAATTCGCCGGGATCGCGGCTATTGTATTCTGGATAACATCTCGCACGATGCTGGCACCAAACGCGGAGGGTCACGCTTGCCTTACGCATCCGTCGAAGATCTTCCTCCATCGGTTCAAGCCCATTTGCCACCGCACGCCCAGGAAATCTACCTGAGCGCGTTCAACAACGCCTGGACGGAATACGAGGCACGCGGTCCCGCGCAACGCGAGAGCACCGCGCATAAGGTCGCCTGGGCGGCGGTCAAGCGCAAATATCGGAAATCCGGCGAGCGATGGATTCCCCGCGAGCCCGACTGACGCGGCGCCACGCCCAACCGGCGGCGTCGCACATTCGGGGCGAATTGATTCCGATCAACATTGGCATGGCAGAATGGTGCCATCTGGAACCTCACCCGAGGAGGCAAGATTATGATTGGAATAACATTGAGCTCGGAGCAGATCCGCACCGCTCCGCCCGAGGTTCGACAATGGATCGAGCGCGAGGTGATGACCTCCCTGGGCCAACCATCCCATCCGGCGGAATCCGGCAAGCCCCATAGCGAGCATCTGGCGGCCTGCAGCGAAGCGGAAGTGGCAGCCATCCTGTCGCAGATCCAGGGCGTCCTGCCCGCAGTCAACGTGTTCTTCGAATTCGGCCGGCAGGGCGCGATCTTCGGCCAGCCCAGAATCGAGGCGTTCCGGCTGCTCGACATCGCTCATCATACCCGGCTGGCGAACGTGGCCCAGGTCGTTGCCTGCCTTGACATCATCAATCAGGCCTTCAGCCGCGTGTGCGGCGACGCCACCGCGAAATTCTGCGGGTTCGACCGCGAAGGCCACTGCTTCATCGCGATGGAAACCCAGCAGAACATTCTGCGGCTCTGGCAGAAAGTCATAGCCAGCCAGCAACTCACGGTAAATGACCAGGAGAAACTTGCCTCATCCTCGGAGCCCGGCGCGGTAAACTCCAATGCGCAGCCTGTGCCGCCGCGGCAGCCAGTTTTCGAAGGCAACGAAACGGCCGCTTTAGTGTGAGGGTCTGGTTTCGCTTCCTGTTTGCGTTGCCCATCCCGCTTAGTTCGCAGGCGCCATCAGGATCGCCTTCAGACGACGAGCGAACAATTCCGTGACACCGGCCCGGTTGAGGTGATCAGTGTCGAAATAGAAGCGCGGTTCGTCGAGTTCGGCCGAGAAATCGCTGAAGCCGATCCCGCGACTCTTGGCCGCCGCCATCATCGCCTCATCGAACGCGGCCTCATTCGGCAGTAGCGCCCGGAATTGACCGGGCGTCGGCATCTTGATTGCGACGACACGAATATGGCGCTGCCCAGCTAGCTCAAGCAGCTTGGCAAATTCCGTCATATAGCGCGCAAGTGCTGGTTCCCGCGCTGTTTCCGGGAACAGATAGGCGATCCGGCTTTTAGCCGCGACCGCCGACTGGCGATAGACGCGGTCGAATTGCAGCTCCCCCTCCCAAACGTCCTTCTGGAAGCGTTCCCGATTGTTGATCTTCGAAAACCCCGTCATGTAGTCGGCAAGTGCGCGTGGATTGACGCCTTCGCCGCGGCTATATCGCAACAGCAACCCCGCGATCGCGGGATCGAACGGCGTGGCCCTGAGCAATTTCGCATCGCCAAAACGGTCCTCGTTCCAGGTACGCGAATAGAACGCGAAGGAATCGGCGACATAGAGCACATTCTTCGTGCTGTGGCCGCGCAGAAACGCCTCCAGCACAAACCGGTTGTAGAGCGGGCCGGTGCCGGGGGAAGCGAGATTGATGATCTTCAGACCGGTCTCGCTTTGCATCAGGCCGTTGAAATCGGCGAAATCGAGCGGCATCGCGTGCGAGGCGCCAAGGATCACCCAGTCGAATGCCTTCACCTCTGTGGTCGCGATTTTGAACAGCGGATTGCTGTGACCGTTGCGGTACATCAGCCGTTCGGCGGCAAGATAGATGCCGGCATAGATCAAAAGACCTATCCCGATAAAGGCGATCACCGCCCTGCCCTGACGCGTCATCGTTGCACGCTCATGTACCGCCCGGTGAGGGTTTCTCAAAACTGCATGTAGATGAATTCCTTGGCCTGCCATCGGCCAAGGATCAGCAAAGCAAAGATCACGAGATAGTAGGAACTCCAGCGCAGCACCGCCGGCGCCGCGGCCAACCGCTGCGACAGCGGCCGGCGTTCGTCGAGCATTTCCACGACCAGCAGCAGCGCGATCAGCCCGAAGCCCATGCCATGCTCGGCAGTAAACGGATACTGGACAAGCAAAGACGGGGTTTCGAGGAGGCTGGTCCCGATCTTCCCTATCACCGTCAGCGCATCGCCCACCGATTTGGCGCGGAAGAAAATCCAGGAAACCGCGATCAGGTGAAAGGTCAGGAGAATGCGAGCCAGCGACAGCGCCGCGCTCTGGCGCACGGCCGGCAGCAAGTCGCCGAGCCGCTCCCACAATCCGCGCCTGGCCAGGCCGATCCACTGATAGGCGCCGTTGAGCGCGCCCCAGATCAAAAACGTCCATCCCACCCCGTAGCCGAGGCCGGCGTGCCACAGCCCGCTGACCACGAACACCACCATGATGTTGACATAGCGGCGCAGTGGCCCTGCCCGGCTCCCCCCTAGCGGAATATAAAGGTAGTCGCGGAACCAGCGCCCGAGCGAGATGTGCCATCGCTCGCCCCAGAATTCTGCCGTGCTGCGCGACAAATAGGGCCGGCGGAAATTCTCCATCAATTGCAGGCCGAACAGCAGCGAGACGCCGATAGCGATGTCGGTATAGCCGGAGAAATCGCAGTAAATCTGGAACGCAAAGAAATAGACGCTGATCAGAAGCTCGATCGGCGAGGCGAACGCCACAATGGCGAAGTTCCGATCCACCAGCGGCGCCAGGTTGTCGGCAATGACGACCTTTTTGAACAGACCCCACCCGATCAGTTGCAGGCCTAGAATGGCGCGGCCCGGGTCCGCGCGCAGGCCCGCCACGAGTTGCGGTAGAAATGTCGTCGCGCGCTCTATCGGGCCGGCGAAGATCTTCGGAAAATAGGCGACATAAAGCGCAACAAGACCGGGTTGATGTTTCCCGCTCAGCCGCCGTGCGTAGACGTCGATCAGATAGCTCGCGGCCGAGAAGACGTAGAAGGAGTATCCAACCGGCGTACTGACGCCGAGCCTCGGCAATGCAAGCGCGAATGCCGGGGTCAACGCGCGCTCAAGCTCGCCCGCGATGAAGTCGTAGAATTTGAACGCAACCAGCGAGCCGAGCAGCACGACGAGACCCGCGGCCAGCAGGGCCTTTCTGACGGCCGGGCGCGGCGCCCGTTCGAGCGCCCTGCCGCAGCCAATCACGACGAACGTCACGGCGCCGAGATAGACCAGATTGAAGGGCTGCCAAATGCCGTAGAAGAGGTAGCTGGCCAGCAGCAGCACCGCCCATCGCTGCGTGACCGGCATCGCCGAAGACAACAACAGGACCAGCGGCAGGAAGGCGAAGAATTCAAGCGAGGTAAACAGCATTTGCCATGGCCTTATGCTGTCGCGATTACCTCAATAGGTGGCGCCGCCGGCCCGCAACTCCTCGGGCACCTGATCGATCGGAATCCCGCCATTGAGCACGAGATAGCTGGCCAGCGCCTCGCGCTGCTCCCGGGACAGCTTGATCCTGAAATGACTGGGCTTGTTCATGGTCCCGAGCCAGGCTGGAACAGGCCGTACCTGGGTGATGACGACCGTGATGATGTGGCAGCCCTGACACTTTTCGAGCGCGAAGTCGCGCCCGTCTGGCGGCAGCGCCTTTGACAGATCAGCCTTTGCCAAATCCGCTGCGCTCTGCCCGGACGCCAGCGGCATGTTGAACGACAGATAGTCCGCCAGGGTCAGTAGCTCCTGCTCATCCAATTTTTGCAGCGCCGGCGCGCTCTTGGTTTTGCCCTTGAGGTAGGTGAGCCATTCTGCCTGCGTGTGTTTGCCGGTCAGGATCGCCTGAAGCTCGTCAACCGGCGGATGGCTGGCAACAACTTGCGCAAGCAACGTCCTGCCGCCTGCCGGAATGAAGGCAAAGACATCTTTCGTCTCCGCCATCGAGGGTTGGACCAGCAAGACGCCGCATACGATCAAAACGCCGCCAAGGAAAGATCGAACGGAGCGCATGACTTTTCTCCTGTTTCCCGGTGGCGTCGGCGGTCTCAGTAGCGCAGTTGAGCAGGCACGTCGGCGGACTTCATCGGCATGTTGATGGCTGAATAGTGGGCGAAGGTCTCGCGCTGCTGGGCGGTCATTTTCAGCCCGCGATGAAACGGCGACAGGAAGACGCTCCGCCATCCCTGCACGTCGCGGCTCTGCATCAGATAACCGGAAAACAGCGAATGACAGAACTGACACTGCGTCCAGGCAAGCTCGCGGCCGTCCGGCGGCAAGGCCGAGGCGATGTCACCTCCGCTTTCGGCCTGTGCAACGGCGCCTTCGGGTAGCGGAAAATTCACCGCGAGGTAGGCCGCGAGTTCGCTGACCTCGCGCTCGCCCAATTGCTTGTGCCGTTCCGTGAGGATGCCGCGCCATTCCGCCTCGGTATGGCTCAGATTGCCGATCTCGCGAAGTTCGGCGGCGCGCGGCGTGTCCTTCAATTCGAGAAACAGCGTCTTGCCGCCCTTCGGCATAAAGGCCTCGTCCTCCTGCGCTATCGCCGGCGAGACGCCGACGGTAACGAAACTCAGGGCGACCAGAAGCACGCGAGCATGTCCTGCCGCGATCATGTCTCCGCCTCGGCCACGAGGCGGTCGCGGAACGAGAACACGGGAACAAGTATTTCCTCGCGCGCGTCCTCCTCCGGAAAGCCATCGCCACGCAGAAGGTCGAGCACGACGACGGTATGGTCATCGTAGAACTGCTCCTTGCAGCTGGCGCAGACCAGTGCCGGGATGTCCTCGACAACCACCAGCCGATCCCCGTGAAAAAACGCCGAGCGCACCCGGGCCATGCCGATATCCGAGCCACCACAGCCCGGGCAAACCGTACTGGACTGTTCACCGTTGAAGTCTGTCGAGGCCATGGTGCACCTTTGCGAGGCCGGCGGCGGAATCCGCCGGCCTTTCGATCATGCGCAAATCAGCTCAGGCGACGAACTTCTTCGCCGCGGCGATGATGTGGTCGGCGTTGGGCCGCATCCAGTTGAACATTTCTGGCGCGGCCGGCGGCGGCGCGTCCGGGAAAGCAATACGTTTGAACTTGGCGCCGTCGACATTCTCCGCCACCCGGGCGATGACCTCGGCGCCCGGACATAAGGTGTAGTAGGACTGATCGAAGGTCAGCAGCCGTTTTGTCTTTTGCACCGACTTGACCAGGGTTTCGGTATCGATGGGTTTCAGGCTGCGCAGGTCGATGGCCTCGACCTTCATCCCCGCCTTCTGCAGCTTCTCGGTCGCGTCCAGCACATCGGGCATGCCGGCGCCGGAACTGACGATGGTGATGTCGCTGCCGGTCGTCCGCACCGCGGCCTTGTCGAGCGGCGTCAGGTACTGCTCGTCCGGCACTTCTTCGACGAGTTCGCGCAGGCCGCCGGCATAGAGGAAGACCACCGGGTTGGGATCGCGGATCGCGGAGGCCATCATCCCCTTGGCATCCGCCGGGTTCGAGGGAATGACCGTCTTCACGCCCGGAATGTGCGCGTAATAGGTGTCGATCTCATAGTCGGAATGCTGGCCGGCAAACCCGGCCGTTTGCCCGGTCATCTCCATGATGAACACGATCGGCATCGAGGCCGCGCCGCCGGTCATCGAGCGCAGCTTGCCGGCGTGGTTCTGGATCATCTGGAAGGGCATGCAGGCGCCCTGATAGGGAATGTAGGTCAGCGCCTTGGAGCCGGCGAGCCCGGCGCCCAGCACGCATCCCGCCATCCAGTTTTCGTCGATGCCGGTGTTGGCCACGCGCAGGCGGCCAAATTCGGTTTCAAGATTGATCACCGGCCGCCCGGGGTTGGAAGCAACCGGCGGGGTCAGCTCGAAGATCCAGATCATATTTTTGTCCTGGCGCATTTCATACTGAACCGCCTCGAGGACCGAGTACATGAAGCTCTTCTTTGCCATTGTCTCTCTCCAATTTCCTGATCCGTGGTGCGAAGTCGCAACGCCAGGATGAATTGATAGCTGTCGGCTAGCCGAACTGGCGGGGCAGAACGCTGCCCTCGACAAAGACGTTCTTCAGGCCGTCCTCCGGCTTGCAGAAGGGCTGCTTATCGGCCCATGCGACCGCATCGAGAACTTCCTGCTTGATGGCGGCTTCCATCGCGGCCGCCTTGGCGGCATCGATCACCTTCCAGCCGATCAGGGTGTTGCGGCAGATATCGACCGGATCGCGGTTCATCCAGTCGCGCAGCTCCCGCTCCGGCCGGAACGAGGAAATCGCCAGCGGATCGTAGCCGAACGCACCGAGTTCGCCGGGCTTGGCGCCGGGCGCACCCCAGTGATTGTAGTAACGATAGGTCTTGGCCTCGATCAGCGTCGGGCCTTCGCCGGCACGGGCACGGTCCACCGCGGTCTTGGCGGCGTTGTAGACCTGGAACACGTCCTGCCCGTCGACGACGACGCCGGGAATGCCGTAGGGCACCGCCGCTTCCGCGATATCCTTCATCGGACACGACCAGGAGTAATGCGCGTATTGGTGATAGAGGTTGTTCTCGATCACATAGATGAACGGCAGCTTCAGCAATGCCGCGTTGTTCATTGCGCTGTGGAAGTGCGGCGTAGCGTACGTGCCGTCGCCGCCGAAATTGACGACCACCTGCTTGCTGCCGCGGGCCCGGAACGCGAAGGCGGAGCCGGTCGCGATCACCGGTCCGGGACCGATCATGCCGTCGGCGCCGATGAACCCGATCGACTGGGTCGGAGATGTGCATCTCGCCGCCATAGCCCTTGTTGAGGCCGGTCGCCCTGAAGTCATACTCCGCCGCCATCTTCTTGATGTCGGCGCCCTTGGCGATGGCGTGGCCGGAAGGCCGATGCGTGCTGTAGACCAGATCAGCTTCCATCACGCCGCCGGAATTTTTCAAGGCAGCGCAGACGCCGGTCGCGACCGCTTCCTGGCCGACGTAGAAATGATTGTAACCGCGGTAGTTGGAATCGGTCAGCATCTTGTCGACCAGTGTTCGCTCGTACCAGCGGATCCGCAGGATCGTGCTGAACATGTTGGTCAGTTGAGCGTCGCTGAGATCCTTGGCCCAATAGCCGATCTCACCCTGTTGCGCGTTGGCGATTTTGCTGCTGAGCGAAATCGCGGCACCCGCGCCCGCGAGCGCCTGCAGGAAGTTACGTCGGCTAGCGGATGGAGATTTCAATTGCGCATCACGCGAATGCGCGTCGTTGCGATCAGCCATGGCATTTCTCCCAATCTCTGGCGTCGCATTCAAATGCGCCGCCGATGCGGACAGGCTGATCTTGAGTCGCGAACCGGTCGTTGATGCAGATCAATTTCGCTCGTCATCAAAGCGTCACGCTGCATCTGCGAAGTAAAATGTCGAGGCAGACGCGTCGCACCATTTTGCTGGCAACGCCCGGATCCGCAGCTGATGTCATCAGGTCCGGCGGAGGGCGGAAGTCTCTTATCGTCGCGGCTTTATTCCAATGTGACGCGAGCAGTCGCTTGAATGTGAACGCCGGTGCTTGATCTAATTTGATGGAGATCAATGAAGCTCCATGAGGCCGGCTTATGTTTTTTAGCTCTGGACCTCTGACAGGAGTACTTGTCATGGCCGAAGCTGCAACCAAATTACCCATCAAGACTGAAACAACGTCCGTAACGCCCGCCAGGGCCGCGGACTGGCAGCCGTTTGACATTCTGCGCAATCAGGTCGATCGGCTGTTCCACGACTTCCAGACCGGGTTCCTGCAGACCCCGTTCTTTCGTCCGTTCGCCGACATCGAGTCGTTCTGGCGCCGTGACTTCGGCTTCAACGTCACGCCCGCCATGGACATCGTCGAGAAGGACGGGGCATTCGAAGTCACAGCCGAACTGCCGGGCCTTGAGTCCAAGGACATCGACGTTCAGCTTGCCGACGGCGTGCTGACGATCAAGGGCGAGAAACAGGAGGAAAAGGAAGAGAAGACCAAGGGTCGCTACGTCTCCGAGCGTCGCTATGGCTCCTTCCGCCGCTCGCTGCAGGTTCCCGGCGGCGTCGACGCGGAGAAGATCGAGGCGAGCTACAAGAGCGGGGTCCTGACCGTCACCCTGCCGAAGTCACCGGAAGCGCAGAAGAAGCAGAAGACGATTCCCGTAAGCGTGAAATAAGCGTGCCGCCGGCCTCGCTGCATCAGAAATCGGCGAGGCCGCGCGGGTTCAGCGCGCTTTGCGGAAGGTCAGGTTGATACGTTGCCGGCCAAGCATTGCATGCGTGCCGTCGGCGAGCGGCGCGATGCCGTGAAACACCAGCCGGGCCGGCCCGCCCCACACCACGATGTCGCCGTGCTCCAGCCGAAACCGCGCCGCCTTGTCGCTGCGCTTCAAGCCGCCGAACAGGAAGATCGCGGGCAGGCCCAGCGACACCGAAACGATCGGCGCGCCGAAGTCGTGCTCGTCCCTGTCCTGATGCAGAGACATGCGCGCGCCGGGCTGGTAGCGATTGATCAAGCACGCGTCCGGCACAAAGCCGCGAAAGCCCGCGTGATCGGCCGCTTTCCCGGCCAACTCGCGAAACGATCGCGGCATGTCCGGCCACGGTTGCCCAGTTTCGGGATCGCTGGCGTCGTAGCGATAGCCGGTGCGATCGGTGACCCAGCCGAGCGCGCCGCAATTCGTCATCGCCACCGACATCTGATGGCCGCCCGGCGTCACCATGTGGCGGAACGGCGCTCGTTCCGCGATATCCCGCAAGTCGGCGATCAGATCGGCTTCGGCCGGCTTTGCCAGCGCACGCAACAGCACGGCGCCCTCCCCCATCGAATCCCGGGAGGCCGGCAGATCGCTCACGCTTTCGAACAAATCCGCCGTCAACCGCGCCTCACTTCGCATCGTGAAAGATCACGCCAAGGGTATGGCGATGTCCGGAGCGGATCCGGCTCACGCCGTGGCGCAGGTTAACGCGATAGGTCCCGCGCGTCCCCTGCACCGGCCTGACATGCACAGCAAAAGCCACCGCATCGCCTTGCGCCAGCGGCACCACTTCCGGCCGCGACTGCATGCGCGGCCGTTGCTCGGTCAGCACGAACTCGCCGCCGGTGAAATCGCGGCCCGGTTCCGACAAGAGTATCGCAACCTGCAGCGGGAACACGTGTTCGCCGTAGAGGTCCTGATGCAGACAGTTGTAGTCACCGTCATCGTATTGCAGCAGCAGCGGCGTCGGCCGGGTCTGGCCGGCGGCGTGGCAGCGTTTCAAGAACGCCTCATGGCTTTCGGGGTAACGGATGTCGATGCTCATCGCTTCGTTCCAGCGATTGGCGAGGTCGCGAAGCCGCGCATACAGCGCCGGCCGCAATTCCGCGATCACACCGGGAAGCGGGTAGGAAAAATATTTGTACTCGCCGCGCCCGAACCCGTGGCGCCCCATCACCACCCGGCTGCGGAAGCGCGCATCGTCCGGATAGAACGCCGCCAGCGCGCGGCACTCCTCCGGCGAGAGCAATCCCTTCAGCACGGCGCAGCCCTGGGCATCGAGATCGCTCGCCGTCTGCGTCCAGTCGATGGCATCGACACGCGCGGCGATATTGGAGGGGTGCGCGGGATGGATGAGAGTTTTTGCGGCTGATTTCATGGCGGTTATTTTCGCAAATCGCGCGGTATTGCGCCACCCGATTTCCGATGGACCTTAACCCCTACCCGCTTGCGAGGAGAGATCCCGACCCTCTCCCCGCAAGAGCGGGGCGAGGGAACAGACTGCCGTTGCGTCACCATCTCTAGCTCTCAACCCAACACCGGCAACTCGATCACATCATACGCATGCCGAATGCTGCGTTTCAGCACGGGGTCCTCGAGTTCGAATTCGAAACGGCTTGCCGGGCGGATGCCGCCCCTGGCCGCGAAGGTGCCGCCGAACATGGCGCAGCCATCTGGCAGTCCCGCACCCCCGAAACCGCGCGAAATCAGTTCCTCCACCTGCAGCACGGCATCGAGCGTACCTTCCTGGTACAGCACGCGCGCTCCGCCGATCCAGGCGTGGGAACGCAGGATCATCCGGTCCCAATGATCTCTGATGTCCTCGAGCTCCCACAGCACGGGTGCCACCACCTTGTCGCACATCTGCTTGGAGACCGTGACGCTGTAGGTCTCCACTTTTCGATCGGTGTGATCGGAACCGGTGCCGACAAAGATGCGGCCCTGCCAGCCGATCAGCACGAACTCGACCTCGCCGCTGGTCTCGCTGCCGCTGACCTCGATGCTGTCTTCCGTGGTCAGCCGCCGCGCCGCGACCCGGTAATAGGTCGGCGTCGATGCCGGCCGCGCAATGCCAATCGCCTCAAGCTCGGCGATGTGCCTGTCGCGCGCCACCGGATCGCGTCCGGTCCAGCCGGCGATCACGGCCTGGTCGATCGGCAGCGTCAGCGGGGTCGTGGTGCCCTGGGCCTCGATGGTGAATGTGAGATCAAACACGGATGGCAGCCTCCATTCCGGCCGCGAGTTCGAAGATGCGGTGATCGGCGCCGCCAGATGCCGCCAGCATCAGCCCGACCGGCACCTCGCCGTCGCGATGGCAGGGCAACGAAATCGCACAGCCGTCGATCATGTTGATCAAGGTGCAGTTGCGCAGCGCCAACAGGTTGGCCTTGGTAAAAGCCTTGTCGTCGGCGAGGTCGGCGATGCGCGGCGGCGTGTTGGCGGTGGTCGGCATCACCAGCGCGTCATAGGACGCAAGCCGGGCGGCGGCGCGCGCAATCAGCGATTTTCGCGCGCCGAGGAGATCAATATAGTCGGCGGCGCTGATGGTTTCGCCGCGCAGGATGCGGATGTGCACGCGGGGATCGTAGACATCGCCATGGCTGGCAATGAGATAGCGATGCCAGGCGTAGCTTTCCGCCGCAGCAAATCCACCCTTGGTGTTCATCACCCCGACGTCGAAGAATTCCGGCACCGCGATCCGCTCGATCAGCGCGCCCTGGCGCGACAGCGTTTCCAATGCGCGGTCGAAGGTCCGCGCTACGGTATCATCGAGTTCGTCGAGCGCGACCGTGGTCGGCACAGCGAGCCGCATGCCCTTGATCGGGCGGGGCTGCAAGACAACGACGGGCCCGTCCGCCAGCACGGCATCGAGCACCGCGCAGCAGCGAACCGTGCGCGCCAACGGCCCAAAACTGTCGAGCGTGGACGAGAGCGGTACGCCGCCGTCGAGCGGCACGCGCCGCTGTGTCGGCTTGAAACCGACGATGCCATTATAAGCCGCCGGAATCCGGCAGGAGCCGCCGGTGTCGGTGCCAAGCGCGCCATGCGCCATGCCATCGACCACAGACACGGCTGCGCCCGATGACGAGCCGCCGGGCACATGGCCGACGTTGCGCTGCCAGGCGCCCTTCGGCGTGCCGTAATGCGGATTGATGCCGATCCCGGAATAGGCGAACTCGGTCATATTGGTGCGGCCGATCACGATAAATCCCGCCCGCCGCAGCCGCGCCACCACGGGCGCATCGGCTTCCGCCGGAGCGGAATCCTCGAGCGCCCGGGAGCCCGCGCGGGTTACCTGCCCCCTGATGTCGAACAGATCCTTGATCGAAACGGGAATACCGGCATAAGGCGACGGCGCCGCCTTGATCTCGCGCAGCCGGTCCATCGCCTCCGCCGCTTCGATGGCGGCTTCCGCGTCGACATGGATAAAGGCACGCGCGCCCTCGCCCGAGGTATCGGCGATCCGGCCGAGGCAGTCGTCGACGAGCTTACGGGCACTGGTGCGGCCGCTGTCGAGATCGTCAGCCAGTGCGGCGAGGGTCGGAGTGTCTTTCGTCATCGTCGATTTCTCTCCATCATGGCCGGCATGACGACTATGGACCAAGGTCATCTTCGATCTCCAGATCGAGCAGCGCCGAGCTCAGCGATTTGCCGTGGGCATCGAGCGCGAGCGACCGCGTCACGCCGCCACCGAGCGCGCCGGTCATCACGAAATTCAGCGCTGATATGTTGGGCAGCTCATAGCGGACCACCTCGCCTTCGACAACACCGGCAAAATGCGCCCTGACCCGCGCGCTGGTGACTTGCTTGAGCAGCAGCGGATAGTGCTTCTCGTGATACGCGATCACCGAGATGTTGGAGGTGTTGCCCTTGTCACCGGTGCGGGAATGGGCGATCTCGCGCAGTTTTGTCACTCACGCCCCCACAAACTCGACCCGCGGTTTTGCGAGCTCGCGCGGCAGCAAAACGGATGCGACGGCGACCACGTCGCGCGCCGATTTGACGGCGCCGCCCCCGGCCGCCGGGCCATTGGTGTAGAGCGTCTCGACCTCGTTGCCGATCCTTATGGCCTCGCGCAGATTTTCGGTACGGCCGGCGACGCGCACGCGCACCTCGTAAGGCTCGTTGGCATGCGCCGAGACTGCCGCCCCATGCAGCGAATCGACGCCGATCAGTTCGAAACGCAACTCGCTGGCCGCAACGCCCGTGAGCTTCAGCCGCTCGCGAACGATCTCAAGCGCCAGCCGCGCCCGCGCCAATGCGCCGGGACCGGCATAGGAAATCTGTCCCTCGCCGATAAAACTGTCGACATAGCCGACCGAGACCTTCAGCGTACCGGTGCGCCGGGTGCCGCGTCCGCCGCTGACGCGGACGCGGTCTTTTCCGATCTCCTCGACCTTCACCTGCGAAAAATCCGCGGTTACATCGGGCTGGATATACTGCCTGGGATCGTGGACCTCGTAGAGCAGTTGCTCCTTGCAGGTCTGCGCCGTCACCGCACCGCCGGAGCCGTCAACCTTGGTGATGACGAGGCTGCCGTCTTCGCCGACTTCGCCGATGGGAAAGCCGAGCCGCGCCAGATCGGGAATATCCTTGTAGCCGGGATCGGCAAAATAGCCGCCGGTGATCTGGCCGGCGCATTCCAGCAAATGGCCTGCGACAGTGCCCTGCCCCAGCAGATTCCAGTCGTCCATCGCCCAGCCGAAGGCATGGATCATCGGCGCCAGGAACAGCGCGGGATCCGAGGCCCGCCCGGTAATCACGATATCGGCGCCGGCACTCAGCGCCTCCGCCATCGGCTCGGCGCCGAGATAGGCATTGGCCGACAATAGCCGGTTGCCGAGCTGTTTTATCGTGCCAGCGAATTCCATGATCGGGAGATCGCTCTCCTTGCAGGCGTCGAGCACGTCGTCGCCGACGATAGCGGCGATCTTCAGCGACGAAAGCCCGAGCGATTTGGCGATCTCGGCGGTCTTGCGGGCGGCGGCGAGCGGATTGGCAGCGCCCATATTGGTGACGATCTTGATGCCTTTGGCGGCGCATTGCGGCAGCACTGCGCGCATCCGCTCTTCCAGCAGCGGATCGTAACCACCATCGGGGTTTTTCATGCGCGCCTGCTGCGCCAAGGCCACGGTGCGCTCGCCGAGGCATTCGAACACCAGATACTGGATATCGCCTTTTTCGGCGAGCTCGACCGCGGGCTCGATGCGGTCGCCCGAATAGCCGGCACCTGATCCGATCCTGATGCTTCGCAAACGATCACCGTCGTCATTGCGAGCGAAGCGAAGCAATCCATAGCATTCGCCAAGAGCTGGATTGCTTCGTCGCTGCGCTCCTCGCAATGACGGGACCCTAGCGCGGGAGCTCGTTGGCATACAAGCGCTGTGGTCAACCCATAGTCCGCGCGCCGGAATACGCGGCATGCAGCAGATCGGCTGGACCGTTGACGCCGGATAGTCAAATGTCGCATCAAGATCGGAACAAGCGGGTCACGTGGCCCCGAGCCTTACGGAGGAATTCGCGACATGGCCGAAGCTGCGCGCGCCAAACCAAAACCGACACCGGAAACCCAGCATTTCTGGGATGGCACCCAGGCCGGTGAATTGCGGCTGCAGCGCTGCGAGGCCTGCGCCAATGTCTATTTCCCGCCGCGCCCGTTTTGCCCGGCCTGCGCTTGCCGCAAGGTCAGCATCTTCAAGGCCAGCGGCAAGGCAAGACTTTACAGCTACGTGATCCATCACCGCCCCGTGCCCGGCTTCACGCCGCCTTATGCGATCGCGGTGGTGGAACTCGACGAAGGTCCGCGGATGATGAGCAACATCGTCGATTGTCCGCAAACCCCGGAGGCGCTCGAGCTCGACATGAAGCTGGAAGTCGCGTTCGAAAAACTCGACGACAAGATCACCCTTCCCCTGTTCCGTCCGGCGAAGGGCTGAGCACATGCGCAGGAATCAAGTCGCCGTCGTCGGCGCCGCCGAAACCACCGAGCTCGGCGTCATTCCCAATGTCTCGCAGATCCAGCTGCATGCCGACGCCGCGCTGAACGCGATCGCCGACGCCGGCCTGAAACTGTCCGATATCGACGGCTTTGCCACCGCGGTCGAGACGCCGCAGCAGATCGCGCATTATCTCGGCATCACGCCGACCTGGGTCGATGGCACCTCGGTCGGCGGCTGCTCGTTCATGCTGCATGTCCGCCACGCCGCGGCGGCAATCGAGGCCGGGCTCTGCAAGACCGTGCTGATTACGCATGCCGAAAGCGGCAAGTCGAATATCGGCCGCACCCCGCGCATGATCGGCCCCGACAGCCTGAACGGGCAGTTCGAACTGCCGTATGGCGCCTCAACCCCGGCCAGCATGTTTCCCATTCCGGTACTGCGCTACATGAAAACCCACGGCATCACCCATGAGCAGATCGCGATGGTCGCGGTGGTGCAGCGCGAATGGGCCGCGAAGAAATCCGCGCGCTACCATGAAGGCGCCGATCACGGTCGAGGACGTCCTGAACTCGCGGATGATCGCCTATCCGTTCCGCATCCTGCAATGCTGCCTCGTCACCGACGGCGGCGGCGCGCTGATCCTCACCTCGGCCGACCGGGCCAGGGATTTCAAGACCAGGCCGGTCTATATCCTCGGCACCGGCGAGAGCGTGGAGACGCCGATGGTCAGCCAGATGCAGACGTTCGACAGTTCGCGCGCCTTCAAGGTGGCGGGCCCGCTGGCGTTCAGGGAAGCCGGCATTACGCACAAGGACGTCGATCATCTGATGATCTACGACGCCTTCGCGCATCTGCCGCTCTATGGCCTCGGCGATCTCGGCTTCATGCCGCATGAGGAAACCGGCAAGTTCATCGCCGACGGCAACACCCGGCCCGGCGGCAAGCTGCCGCTCAACACCAATGGCGGCGGCCTGAGCTACATGCATTCCGGCATGTACGGCATGTACGCCCTGCAGGAGAGCGTGCGGCAAATGCGCGGCATCGCGCCGGCGCAGGTTCCGGGCGCGAAGATCTCGGTCTGTCACGGCGTCGGCGGCATGTTCGCCGCGTCAGGCACGATTATCTTTACGAACGAGAAATGAGCATCCAGTGACAGAAGCATCGCTCTTTCCTCCCCCTCTCCCCGCTCTTCGCGGGGAGAGGGTTGGGGTGAGGGGCTCTCTCGTCAGGCTCGGACTCGCGGTGAGTCCCCCTCACCCGGCGCTTTGCGATAGCCGAAGCTTACGCTTCGGCGTTCTTGAGAACGGCCGCCGAAGGCGGCCTATGCTCCCCGCACGCGGGGAGAGGTGATTAAGAACGAACAGCTCACGCGGGAGAAAACGGCCATGGCCACCAAATCACTCGACGGCAAATCCATCATCGTCACCGGCGCCGGGCGCGGTATCGGCCGCGAAATCGCGCTGCTGTGCGCGGCGGAAGGCGCCAAGGTCGTGGTCAACGATCCCGGCGTCGCCGCCGACGGCTCCGGAACATCAGCCGCGCCGGCCGAAGAGGTGGTCGACGAAATCAAGAAGCGCGGCGGCACGGCGGTGGCGAATTTCGAGACCGTCGCCGAAGCGATCCCCGCGAGCAAGATCGTCAAGACCGCGATCGACAGCTTTGGCAAGCTCGACGGCGTCGTCAACAATGCCGGCATCCTGCGCGACGCCATCTTCCACCGCATGAGCATCGACGCCTTCGAGTCCGTGATCAAGGTTCACCTGATGGGCTCGTTTTATGTCTCGCACGCCGCGGCGCGGCTGTTCCGCGAGCAGGAGAGCGGTTCGTTCGTCCACTTCACGTCGACCTCGGGCCTGGTCGGCAATTTCGGCCAGGCCAATTACGCCGCGGCCAAACTCGGCATCGTGGGCCTGTCGAAATCGATCGCGCTCGACATGAACCGTTTCAATGTGCGTTCGAACTGCGTCTCGCCCTTCGCCTGGAGCCGGCTGATAGGCACCATTCCGACCGAAACCGAGGCCGAGAAGGCGCGCGTCGCCAAGATCCAGCAGATGGGGCCGGAAAAGATCGCGCCGATCGTGGCGTTCCTGCTCAGCGACGCCGCCAAGGATGTCACCGGGCAGATTTTTGCAGTGCGAATGAACGAGATCTTCCTGATGAGCCAGTCGCGCCCGTTGCGCTCGATCCACCGCGGCGAAGGTTGGACGCCGCAGACCATCGCCGAACATGGCATGCCGGCCCTAAAATCGTCGTTCTACAAGCTCGACCGCTCGGCGGATATTTTCAATTGGGACGCGATATAGGGGGCACGCGGCATCCCCAAAAGTACGGCGTCTGGCGGCATTCGCCGGGACGACGAGCCAGAATGCTGCGGTGCTCCTTGCCCCTTTCCTCCGGCCATCTCTGGTTGTTCCCAAACCTTCGCCCGCTTTATGCCTGATTGCGGGCCCACGATTTCCTCCCAACAAAAAATCCCGGGAGGAAACCATGACAAATCGAACGGAATTGCCCGACTACCGGCCCCTCGACCGCCGCAACCTGATCAAGGGCGCGGCGGCGCTGGCTGCAACAGCCGTAACCGTGAAAGCGGCCTCTGCGGCGACCGTAACGCCATTAGGCCAAACCGGCGCCCCAACCCTGGCTACCGAACCGCTGCCCTTGGGACCGCTACCCGGGGGCCGGTACCCGGATTCCCACCTGGAGCCTGGCAAGAAACCATCCAAACCTACGTTCGGACCGAACGGTTTCCCGGCCTTTGCCGGTACCATGGCGGTCGAGCGCGTCGCGACTGGCATGCGCTGGGCCGAGGGACCGGTCTACTTTCCGGCCGGCCGCTACGTGCTGTTCAGCGACATCCCGAACAACCGCATCATGCGTTTTTCGGAGGACGACGGTCACCTCAGCGTGTACCGCCAGCCTTCGATGAACTCGAACGGCAACACCATCGACCGGGAAGGACGCCTGATCACTTGCGAACACAGCGGCCGGCGAGTCACCCGCACCGAACTCGATGGCTCGATCACCATCATTGCCGACAAGTACAATGGCAAGAAGCTGAACTCGCCGAACGACGCGGCGGTCGCTTCCGATGGTTCGATCTGGTTCACCGATCCGGCCTACGGCATCGGCGGCTATTATGAGGGCATCAAGGCCGAGCAGGAGCAGGAAAAGCATAACGTCTACCGGGTCGATCCGAAATCCGGCGACGTCAAGGTCGTCGTCGATGACTTCGTGGAGCCCAACGGCATTGCTTTCTCGCCTGACGAGAAGAAGCTCTACGTGCTCGACACCGGCTTCACGGACGGCCCGGACAACCCGTCGCATATCCGCGTGTTCGACGTCGACCTTGGCGGCGGAAAGGTGTCGAACAGCAAAGTGTTTGCGGAAATGCCCAAGCCCAGCATCACCGACGGGGTGCGCTGCGACACCGAGGGCCGTGTCTGGTGCTCGGTGGGTTGGGGCGATCCGAACGAGGACGGCGTGCGCTGCTACACCAAGGAGGGCGAACTGCTCGGCAAGATCCACATACCGGAAACCGTCGCGAACTGTGCTTCGGCGGTCAGCAGCGGAACAGACTCTACATCTGCGGCTCGACATCGCTCTATGCAGTCTACACGAGTGTGCAGGGCGCGATGAAGCCATGAGCTGAAGTAGGCGAGTAGCGAATGGGGATTTTCCATTCGCTACTCGCTATTCGCCCCTCTCCTCACCCGCTATTCCTCAACCCCGCCGAAATGCCGTTGATGGTGATCTGGATGCCGCGCAGCACCTGCTCGTCGGGATTCTGCGCGCGATGTTCCTTCAGCAGTTCCACCTGCACGTGGTTAAGCGGATCCAGATAGGGAAAGCGGTTGCGGATCGAACGTTCCAGCAGCGGGTTGCCCTGCAGCAGCCGCTCCTGCCCCATGATCTTCAGCAGCATGTCGATCGAGGTCTGCCACTCCTGCCGGATGCGCCCAAAAATATTTTCGCGCAGCGCCACGTCCGGCACCAGTTCGGCATAGCGCGAGGCGATCGCGATCGAGCTCTTGGCCAGCACCATGTCCATGTTCGACAACAGGGTGCGGAAGAACGGCCACTCGCGGTAGAGCTCCTTCAGGAACGGCATGCCCTTGTCGGGATGCTCCTTGATCCAGGTCTCCACCGAGCTGCCGAAACCGTACCAGCCCGGCAGCATCAGCCGGCATTGTGCCCAGCTGAACACCCAGGGAATGGCGCGGAGGTCCTCGATCTCACGGGTCTTCTTGCGCGAGGCAGGACGGCTGCCGATGTTCAGCGTGGAAATTTCGGTGATGACGGTGGAAGCCCAGAAGTAATCGGCAAACCCTTCGGTTTCGTAGACCAGCCCGCGATAGGCCTTGAAGGCCAGCGCCGACAATTGCTCCATCGCCTTCAGGTAATCGCCTGACGGCGCGCTGTGCTTGGGCTGCAGCAGGCTTGCTTCAAGCGTGGCGGCGGCGAGAATCTCCAGATTGTTGCGGCCGACTTCGGCGTTGGAATATTTGCTGGAGATGATTTCGCCCTGCTCGGTGATGCGGATCTGGCCGTTCACCGCGCCGCCGGGCTGCGCGATGATGGCGTCATAGCTCGGCCCGCCGCCGCGGCCGACCGAGCCGCCGCGGCCATGGAACAGCCGCAAGCGCACGTGGTGGCGTTCGAACACGTCGATCAGGCCGATCTCGGCCTTGTAGAGTTCCCAGCCCGAGGTGACGAAGCCGCCATCCTTGTTGCTGTCGGAATAGCCGAGCATCACTTCCTGGACCGAGCCGCGGCTGTCCACCAGCTTGCGGTAATCGTGTATCGACAGCATCCGGTCCATGATGCCGCTTGATGCCTGCAGATCCTCGATGGTCTCGAACAGCGGTACGATATTGATGGCGCTGCGTCCGGAGGGGTCGACGAGGCCGGCCTCCTTCAATAGCAGCGCGACCTCCAGCATGTCGGAAACCCCCTTGCACATGGAGATGATGCATTGGGGGATCGTATCGGCGCCATATTTGACATGCGCTTCGGCCGCGGCATGGAACACCGCGAGTTCGCCTGCCGTTTCCTCGCCGTATTTCACGAATGACGACGTCAGCGGCCGCGCATTGCGCAGTTCGCTGGTGAGAAGCGCGATCCGCGCTTCTTCGTTCAGGGCCAGATAGGACATGCCGGGCGTCGCCGCATCGATCAGCTCGGCGACGGTGCGTTCGTGCACGGCGGAATTCTGCCTGATGTCGAGACTTGCGAGGTGGAAGCCGAAGCAATCCACCGCCCGCCGCAACAGTCGCAGCCGCCCGCGCGCGATCACGCCCGAATTGTTCGAAACCAGCGAGCGATAGAGAATATCGAGATCGGCCTTGAACTCCCCGACATCGGCATAGGGCGCGGCTGCGCCGACCGGCGGCCGGGTGGTTTCCACTTCCAGCCTCAATGCGGTCGCGCTGAGGCGGGCGTAGATGCCCGACACCGCAAGCCGGTACGGCTCGCCGCTTCGATGCGGCGAGGTGTCTGGCGAGCGCTCGGCGAGTGCCCGCAAATCCTTCGAGACATCGGCAAGATGCGCCGCGAGCGACAGTTCGGAACCGAGAACGTGCAGTTCCTCGAGATAGAAGCGCAGCACGCGGCTCGACTGCAGCCGCAACGTGCCGCGCATCATGTCCGCGGTCACGAACGGGTTGCCGTCGCGGTCGCCGCCGATCCAGCTTCCCATCCGCAGGAACGAGGCCAGCTCGCCGCGCGCGGCGCCGTCGCCCTCGTTCAGCCGGTCCTCCAGCGCGCAATGCAGCCGCGGCACCTCGTGCAGGAAAGTGTAGTCATAGAATGAAAGCCCGTTGGCGACTTCGTCGAGCACGGTGAGCTTGGTACGTCGCAACAGGTTGGTCTGCCACAGCGTCAGCACCTCGCGGCGCAACTGCTCGTCGTCCGCATCGAGTTCTTCCGGCGTGAGCTGGACGCGTTCGCGCCGGTCCAATAGCGCCGCGATCTCCATCTCGCGGTCGATGGTGCTCTTGCGGCGAACCTCGGTCGGGTGCGCGGTCAGCACCGGGCTGACCAGCGCCTCCGAAAAGAACTTGCGCAGATCGTTGGCGCTGAAGCCGGCCGTGCGCGCATGCGACAGCGTCAGCGCCAGCGTTCCCGGCCGCGGCGCCCCGCCGGCGTTAGAGCGTGCCCGCATCTGGCGGATATTATTCTGGTCTTCGGCGATGTTGGCGAGGTGCGAAAAATAACTGAAGGCGCGCACGATGCGCACGGTCTGGCTGGTCGACATGCTGTTGAGGATGAGTTCGAGCTCGCGCCGGGCGGGCTTGTCGTCATCCCGGTGAAACCGGATCGAGGTCTGCCGGATGCGCTCGACCAGGTCGAACACGTCGGCGCCTTCCTGGTCGCGCACGGTGTCGCCGAGGATGCGCCCAAGCAGCCGGATGTCATTGCGCAGCCGGGCATCTTCCTCAAGCGCGGCAGCTTCTTCGGCGCGATTGGACCGCAGGTCGGGATCGGAAGGCATGATCTGGGGTGACATGGCGAGATGCTCCAGAAACTGCCCGGCCCCCTTGAGTCGCAATTTTTCAGCACTAAAGCAAGACCAAGAAAAAGGCGGACATCGTCGTCCTGGCGAACGCCAGGACCCATAACCACAAACCTTTATTATTGCGCCAGATGCGGTCCCAGCCTCGGCAACACAGGCATCGGTGGTTATGGGTCCCGGCGCGCGCTCGCGGAGCCTGCCATCGGGCGGCGCTTTGCGCCGACCCGTTGGCTCACTTGGCCGGGACGACGACATTCCCAAGTTCTTGGCCGGAGCAACGACGTTCTAAATCCTTCTTCCCGCCCGCTCCCAATAGGGGTCGCGCAGCCGCCGCTTGAAAATCTTCCCGGAATCCTCGCGCGGCAGCTGGCGCTGGATCTCCACGTGTTTCGGCACCTTGTAGTCGGCGAGCGAGGTTTTCAGATGGGCGCGGATCGCGGCGCTATCCAGCGTCGCGCCTGGCTGCGGTTCCACCACCGCCATCAGCGCCTCGCCGAATTCAGCGTCGGGGATACCGAAAACCGCGCAGTCGTGGACGCCTGGAACCGCGTGCAGCGCGGCTTCGATTTCAGCGGGATAGATGTTGACGCCGCCGGAAATCACCATGTCGCGCTTGCGGTCGCAGATAAAGACATAGCCGTCCTGGTCGATGTAGCCGACATCGCCGGAGGTGATAAATCCGTCGCGTTCGATCTCGGCGCGCTTCTCCGGCTTGTTGTGATAGGTGAAGTCGGGATTGTCCGGGATTCGCGAGTAGATTTCGCCGATCTCGCCTGGCGGCAGCGGAACGCCATCATCGCCGAGAAAGCGCAGCTCGACGCCATCGAGGATCTTGCCGACCGTGCCCGGTTTCCTCAGCGCATCCTCGGAACTGGCAAAGGTGAGCGCGGTGGCTTCGGTGCTGCCGTAATATTCATAGATTACCGGTCCCCACCATTCGATCATCGCGCGCTTGACATCGGCAGGGCACGGTGCCGCGGCGTGGACGACATGGCGCAGCGATGAGATGTCATATCTGCTGCGTACCGCCTCCGGCAGCTTCATTAGCCGGACGAACATGGTCGGCACCATGAAGATGGTATCGATCCCTTCGTTCTGGACGAGCCGGAGAAACTCCTCCGGATCGAACCGCGGCATCAGCACCAGCGCGCCGCCGAGCCGGCCGGCGCGTAGGCCGAAGGAATTCGGCGCGGAATGGTACAGCGGCCCCGGCAACAGCGCCCGCACGCCCGGCTTCAGGCCATAGATCAGCGCGCGCAACCGTTCCGCCGCAAAGGTCTGCTGCGGTGTCGGCGCATCGCGCCGCACGCCCTTGGGATGACCTGTGGTGCCCGAGGTGTAGATCATGTTGGCCGGCTGCGGCAGCGCGGGGCCGTCGTAGGGCCGCTGCCGCTCGAGCCAGGCTTCAATATCGTCCGCGAAATCGGGCTTGGCGAGATGATCGGGATCGATCTTGTAGGTTTTCAGAATTTCAAGCGGCGTCGCAACGCTGAGCACGGTAAGCCCTGCAGGGATAGCGTCGCGCAGGGGATGCAGTATGTCGGCATGGCCGATCAGGACCGATGTTCCCGAGTCCTTCAGGACGTAGTTGATTTCCTCGGGCTTGAAGTGCCAGTTGACCGGCACCGCATAGGCGCCGAGCTGCATCGCGGCATAGGCAGCCTCGATGAAGGCGATGTCGTTGCGCATCAGGATGCAGACGCTGTCGCCCTGCTTGACGCCGAGCTTCTGCAGGCCCCCGGCCAGGCGCGCGGCGCGATCGGCGACTTCGGCGTGGCTACGCCTGCGCTCGCCGCTGACGATGCCGAGGAAGGGCTGCTGCGTTGACATTGTCTCTTTGTCTCTTTCCGATCTCTCGTCGGGTTATGAAACCCTCATGGTGAAGAGCGCGTCGGAGTTTATCATCGGGCCGCGCTTCGCGCGGACCCGTTGGCGCGTCTCGAACCATGAGGGGTCACTGGCCTCGTCCTTCGAGACGCGGCCAAGCGACCGCTCCTCAGGACGAGGGTTATCCTGTTCAAACGTCGACGAAGCGCGGCGGCCGCTTTTCGATATTGGCGCGCACCGCCTCGAGCTGGTTGGCGCTGCCCATCAGTTTCATCTGCTCGACGGATTCGGCCAATAGCGCTGCGGCCGGATCGACGGAAAGATTGTTCAATAGCCGCTTGGCGGCGCGGATCGCCTCGGGACTTTTGCCGGCGATCTCGCGCGCGACCTCGAAGGCTGCCGCGCGCGGGTCGTCGCAGATCCGCGTCGCCAGCCCGTAACTCAGGGCTTCCTGCGCCGAGAAGATCCGCCCGGTAAAGGTCAGCTCGCGCAGGATATCGTCGCGTACGAGGCTCGCCAGGATCGGCGTCCCCGCCATATCCGGCACCAGCCCCCATTTGATCTCCATGATCGACATCCGCGCATCGGGCGCTAAAAACCGCATGTCGGAGCCGAGCGCGAGCTGGAACCCGCCGCCGAACGCCACGCCCTGGATCGCGGCAATCACCGGCACCGGAAGCTGCCGCCATCCCCACACCGCCTGTTGCGGGAAATTGGCAAGGCCATGGGTGCGCTCGGCGAGGTCGCGCTTTTCGCCGCCCGCAATCCCGTTACCGCCCGTTTCCTTCATGGCGGCGAAGCGGCCCATATCGAGACCGGCGCAAAATGCGCGGCCCTCACCGGACAATACTACCGCTCGGAGGCCTTCTTCCTGCGCGAGACGGCTGGAAGCGGCGACCAGCGCATCAAACATGGCGGCATCGAGCGCGTTCATCTTGTCCGCCCGCACCAGCCGGACGTCGGCAATGCCCTCCGACATCGATACCGAAATGCGCTGCTCCATGAGCGTTCTCCCCTGCTCTTCTTCGTTGTTGCCGCTTTACAGACAGCCGTTGGCCGGATTTAGTCAATCAACCAATTAACAGACATTCTTGCAGGGTGGAAACCTCCCATGTTCAGCGAAAAGCTTCTCGCCGACCGGCGCATCCTTGTCACCGGCGGCGGTACCGGACTCGGCAAATCGATGGCGGCGCGCTTCCTCGAACTCGGCGCCGAGGTCCATATCTGCGGCCGCCGCAAGAGCGTCTGCGACGAGACCGCGACCGAATTGATGGACCTCTATGGCGGCCGGGTGACGAGCCACGGCGTCGATATCCGAAACGCGCTTGCGGTCGACGAGATGATCGAGACGATTTTCCGGGAAGGCCCGCTCACCGACCTCATCAACAATGCCGCCGGCAACTTTATCTCGCGCACCGAGGACCTGACGCCACGCGGCTTCGATGCGGTCGCCAACATCGTCATGCACGGCACCTTCTATGTGACGCACGCAGTCGGCCGGCGCTGGATCGCCGACAAGCAACGCGGCAATGTGGTGTCGATCACCGTGACCTGGGTCCGCAATGGCAGCCCCTATGTGGTGCCCTCGGCGATGAGCAAGTCCGCGATCCATGCCATGACCATGTCGCTCGCTACCGAATGGGGACGCCACGGCATCCGGCTGAATACGATTGCGCCCGGCGAAATTCCGACCGAGGGCATGAGCAAACGCATCAAGCCCGGCGACGAAGCCGGCGCCCGCACCAAGGCGATGAACCCGATGGGCCGGGTCGGCAAGATGGAAGAGCTGCAGAACCTCGCGGTGTTCCTGATTTCCGGCGGTTGCGACTGGATCAATGGCGAGACCATCGCGATGGACGGCGGCCAGGCGCTGGCGATGGGCGGCAATTTCTATCAATTGCGCGACTGGTCCGACGCCGACTGGACGGCCGCGCGCAATTCGATCAAGGCGCAGAACGAAAAAGACCGCGCTGCGAGGGGATGAGCCCTGTCCGTCCTGCGAAAGCGGGGGCCCATCACCACCGGCGTTAATTGTCACGAAGGCAACTAACCCCATCGCCCAATTGATAAGCCTCGGCGTATGGGTCCCGGCGTTCGCCGGGACGACGTTGCTGTATTGTTTTTGGCACGAGATGACGGCAAACTCTGTACAATCGAAAATAAAACTATCTCACGGGAGAAACATGTCCGACATCAAGGAACCGGCAAACCTTGCCGATATGGTGCGCGCGCGGGCCAGGACCCGCGGTAATGCCGTCGTCTACGAATTCGAGGGACGCCAGACCAGTTTTGCCGAATTCGATATCAAGACCAACCGTGTCGCCAACGGGCTGAAAGCGCTCGGCGTCAAGCCGCACGAACGCATCGCCTATCTCGGTAAGAACAGCGACATCTATTTCGAGCTGCTGCTGGGCGCGATCAAAGCCAATGTGGTGATGGCGCCGGTCAACTGGCGGCTGGCCGGACCCGAGATCGCCTTCATCGTTGGCGATTGCAAGGCGCCGGTGCTGTTCGTCGGGCCGGAATTCGTCACCCAGGTCCGCAACATCAAATCGCAATTGCCTGACCTGCGCACCATCATCACCACCGAAGGCGGCGCCCCGGAATGGCAGGATTTTGCGGCGTGGCGCGATGCGCAAAGCGGCGACGACCCGAAGGTCCCGATCAGCCGGCAGGACATCGCGATCCAGCTTTACACCTCCGGCACCACAGGCAAACCGAAAGGCGCGATGCTGTCGCATGCCAATTTCTTCAATCTGGTGGAAACCGGCGGGGAAGCAAAGCCCGACTGGAACAAATGGACCGAGGATGACGTCTCGCTGGTGGCGATGCCGATCTTCCATATCGGCGGCTCCGGATGGGGCGTGATGGGCCTCTATCACGGCGCCAGGGGCGTGATCGCGCGGGAGTTCGATCCCACCAAGGTGCTGGATTTCTTCGAACAGTCGGGCATCACCAAACTGTTCATGGTGCCGGCGGCGATGCAGTTCGTGGTGCGGCAGCCGCGCGCGCGCCAGGTCGATTTCTCGCGGTTGAAATATATGCTGTATGGCGCCTCGCCGATTTCCGCGGCGCTATTGAAGGAATGCATCGAGGTGTTCGGCTGCGGCTTCGTGCAGATGTACGGCATGACCGAGACCACCGGCACCATCGTGGCGCTGCCGCCGGAGGACCATGTCGAGGGACTGGAGCGGATGCGCTCGGCCGGCAAGGCGCTGCCTGGCGTTGAACTCGCGATCTTGGACGTCAACGGCAACCGATTGCCGCCGGGCGAAGTCGGCGAGATCGCAACCCGCTCCGGCTCGAATATGGCCGGTTACTGGAATTTGCCGGAGGCGACCGCCAAGACGCTCGACCGCGACGGCTGGCTGCGCACCGGCGATGCCGGCTACATGGACAGGGATGGCTACCTCTATATCCACGACCGCATCAAGGACATGATCATCTCCGGCGGCGAGAACATCTATCCTGCCGAAGTCGAAAGCGCGATCTGCGACCATCCCGATGTCGCCGAGGTCGCCGTGGTCGGCGTGCCCGACGAGAAATGGGGCGAGGCAGTCAAGGCGATCGTGGTGATGAAGCAGGGCAAAGAGGCCACGGCGTCCGACATCATCAACTTCACCCGCGAGCGGATCGCGGGCTTCAAGACGCCGAAAACGGTAGAGTTCATCACGGCGCTGCCGCGCAACGCATCGGGCAAGATTTTACGCAGGCATCTGCGCGATCCCTATTGGGAGGGGAAGGATCGGCAGGTGAATTGATCCGAGTGAAGCGAATAGCGGGCGCCATATAGAATACTGTCATCACCCGCGAAGTGTTTAGCCCGGGGACATGGCGGGTGATCCAGTATTCGAGAGGCGCCGGCGATAAATCGCGTAGCCGCGGCGTACTGGATACCCCGCAGGAGCCTGCCATCGGGCTCGCCATAAGCGAGACCCGGTGGCGCGGTATGACGCCAACTGCATCGTTGCGTAGTGCGCCCCCTCAATGCTTCCCCGCCCCCATATAGCCGAACAGAAATCCCGCCACTTTCCGCTTCTGGATTTCCTCGCTGCCTTCGGTGATGCGGTAGCGGCGGTGGTGGCGGTAGATGTGTTCGAACGGCTTGTGACGCGAATAGCCCATGCCGCCATGGACCTGCATGGCGCGGTCGGCGGCTTCACAACAAAGCCGGTTCGCCCAGAAATTGCACATCGAAACCTTGTCGGAGAGCGTGTGCTCGACCTGCGCCTGGGTGAGCTGGTCCATCTCCCAGGCGGTCTTGCGGATCAACAGCCGCAGCATTTCGGCCTGCGTCGCCAGTTCCACCAGCGGCCACTGGATCGCCTGGTTCTCGGCCAGCGCCTTGCCGAACGGTTTACGTTCGCGCGCATATTTGACGCTTTCGTCGATGCAATACACGGCGGCGCCCAGCGAACTCGCGGCCTGCCTGATCCGGTTCTCATGCACAAAACACTGCGCCAGCGACAGCCCGCGGCCGATCTCGCCGAACAGCGCATTGTCAGGCACGAACACGTCGGTAAAACTGACGCGCGGGTGGTCGGTCGGCATATTAAAGGTCCACATATATTCCTCGACCTTTACGCCCTTTGTCTTGGCCGGCACCAGGAAGCAGGTGATGCCGCGGGCATCGCCGTCATTGCCCGAGGTGCGGGCAAACAGCGCGCAATGGGTCGCGACATGCATGCCGGTGGTCCACATCTTCTCGCCATTGATCACCCAGCCCGAGACGCCGTCGCGGGTCGCCTGCACGGCGCGGGTTTCCATGTGGGTGGCATCCGAGCCGTGCTCGGGCTCGGTGAGGCCGAAGGTGATGCGGTATTTGCCGGTAATGGAGCCCTCGATCATCGCCTTCTGGTCGTCGCGGCCGTAGCGGTCGAGCATGGTGACCAGCGGCAAATTGCCGACGATCGAATGCTCGTTCTGCAGGTCGTTGTGCAGGCCAAGCCCCTTGGCGGCAAAATGCTCGCGGATCACGGCCATCCAGAGATTGGAGCCATCCCTGCCGCCGTGACGCTTCGGGATTGCGAAGCGCAGGTGGCCGGCGTTGTCGGCGAGATTTTTCACCCGCCGCAGCAGCGCCTCCCATTCATGCCGCGGCAGCCCGCCATTGTCGAAATCGGTGCGCGCCCATTCGCGGCGGTGATCGAAGAAGCGGATGTTGTCATCGGCCTCCTCGATCGGCTTGATCTCGCGCGCGATGAAGCGGTCAAGCTCGGCGAGATAGGCGACCAAATCGGCCGGCAATGCAAAATCCAAGGCAGTTCTCCCTGATATTGTTTCTTTATTGTCGCGAGGCCGCGCGAAATGCCCCACGCCATTCGATTAAGGTGACAAGCTGACACCAAGTCAAGCGATCGAAGATGGCTTGCGGCGCGCAGGCCGCTTGCGTAATGGGGTGGCGCCGGACGGCGAGAGCAAGCTAGTATCGCGGCCAATATTCCTCGCCACAGAAGAACATCACGGGAGCAAACATGGACTTGAAGTTTTCCAGGGTCACGCGCAAGGGCCCGA
This sequence comes from uncultured Alphaproteobacteria bacterium, assembly GCA_963778925.1. GTDB lineage: Bacteria > Pseudomonadota > Alphaproteobacteria > Rhizobiales > Xanthobacteraceae > Bradyrhizobium. The sequence goes on from CAVZWE010000011.1 coordinate 370,020, forward strand.
TCACGATCGTGACGCTGTCGCGGCCGGAAGTGTACAACGCGCTGCACACGGATGCGCATTTCGAACTCAACAAGGTGTTTGACGACTTCTCCGCCGATCCCGAGCAATGGGTCGCGATCGTCACCGGCGCCGGCGACAAGGCGTTCTGCGCCGGCAACGATTTGAAATGGCAGGCGGCGGGCGGCAAGCGCGGCTGGGACAAAGGCGGATTTGCCGGGCTGACCTCGCGTTTCGACTGCGACAAGCCGATCATCGCCGCCGTCAATGGCGTCGCCATGGGCGGCGGTTTCGAGATTGCGCTGGCCTGCGACCTCATCATCGCTTCCGAGAATGCGACCTTCGCCCTGCCCGAGCCGCGCGTTGGCCTCGCCGCGCTGGCCGGCGGCGTGCATCGGCTGCCGCGGCAGATCGGGCTCAAGCGCGCCATGGGCATGATCCTGACCGCGCGCCATGTCAGCGCCAAGGAAGGCCTCGAACTCGGTTTCGTCAACGAGGTGGTGCCGCAGGGTGAAGTGCTGGCGGCGGCGGAACGCTGGGCCGAGACCATCTGCAAGAACTCACCGATGTCGATCCGCGCGTCGAAGCAGGCCATTCAGAGGGGCCTCGCGGTCTCGCTGGAGCAGGCCATCGCCGAGCAGCGCGAATACCCGGCCGTGAAGGCGATGGCGGCGTCGCAGGATTATATCGAGGGACCGAAGGCGTTTTCCGAAAAGCGCCCGCCGAAATGGGTGGGGAAATAATTTTCGTCGTCATGCCCGGCCTTGTGCCGGGCATCCACGTCTTTCTTTTCTGATTGCCGCTAAAACGTGGATGGCCGGGACAAGCCCGGCCATGACGATGGAGATAATGCTACGCACGCCCTTTCCCCTCCAACTCCCTTTTGTACGACGCGTAATTCGGCTGGTCGACCGCGAGCTTGGCAAGCGTGGTCTGCCACAGGTGATCCGCGAGCCCCGGTGTTTGCAGATCGATCTCGCCCTTTGCAATACGATCGGCGAGCGCGCGGTTGAGCTCGCCGAGCGAGCCCTGCATGCCCAATAATCTTGACAGCCGCGCCAATTCCGCGGCATCGCTGCCCTGCTCCAACTCAAGCTGCCGCTTTACCAGGTCGAGCGCGTTGATCGAGACCCGCAGCTTGAATGCGTTATGCCCGCTGATTTCTGGCACGATGTCGTTGCGCAGGAAATCCGCGACCGCCTTGATCAGTTCTTTCGCTGTCGGTTCGTCCTGCATCTTGGTCTCACTTTCTTGGGGCAAGCAGCCTCAGCAAGTCGATTTCGGTTTCCGAGGAGCGACGGCCTATCATGGCGCGCTCGATGGAATGCTCGGATCCGCTACGAAAACGCTGCATCATGCCGCAGCACATCACGCCCCAGCGCAACGTGCCCATCACTTCCCAGAATTTTACCCGTTCCGGATCGACGCGGCGGCCGGCTGCCTCGTAGCCGGCGAACAGCTCCTCCCGCGATCCGAATCCGCCGACGGGTTTATCGATTTCGCCGAAACGCCAGGAATTGACGCAGATCCAGCCGAGATCCTCCATGGGATCACCGAGATGCGCCAGCTCCCAGTCCAGCACCGCGCGCACGCCGTCGGGGCCGATGATCAGGTTGCCGTTGCGGAAATCGCCGTGCACCAGCGTTACCTCCTGGGACGGTCCAGGGTCATGGTCGCGCAGCCAGCGCAGCGCCAGTTCGAACACCGGCCGCGGCCAGTCGAAACTGCGGTAGTCACGCTCAAGCTCGGCAATTTCCTTCGCGGCCGTCATGCGGCGAAGCTCCGGGATCTGCGCCAAGTCCAATCCGTGAATTCCGGCCAGAACTTTCCCGAGCTGGTGTGCCAGTTTCGGACGCACCTGCGCAAACTGGGCGTCCCGCAAGATTTTCCGCGCGATGGTCTCGCCCTCGACCCGCTCCATGATAAAGCCGGTGCCGAGGTCGTCCTGCGGCTGCAGCACATACAGCACAAGCGGCGACGGCACTGCGGCGCTGTGGGCGAGTTGCATCAGGATCGCTTCGGCGTTCAGCCCGACCGCGCGCGCCGGGGCCAGGCCGTAGCCCGGCGGCGCACGGCGCAGGATCGCGCCGATATTGCCATCGGGATGCACGATATCGAACGACCAGGTCTCCTGGCTGGCGCCGCCGGAGAGCCTGACCGCGTTGGCGACGCCGGTCGCGCCCGAACACCACGAGGCGACGCAGCGTCCAAGCACCTCCTGCATCATTTGCCCTTGAATTTCGCCGGACGCTTTTCCAGGAATGCGGTGACGCCCTCCTTGAAATCCTCGGCCGCGCCTGCGATCCGCTGCGATTCGAATTCGAGATTGAGCTGATCCTCGAACGAATTGCCCGGGCTGTCCCAGTACAATTTGCGGATCAGCGACAGCGCAATCGTCGGGCCGTTCGCGAGTTCATGCGCGAGCTTCATGGTCTCTTCCATCAAGGCCGCGTCGTCATAGACCCGGTTGACCAGACCCCATTCCAGCGCCCTCTCGGCCGGAAGCCGCTCGCCCATCAAGGACAATTCCACCGAGCGCGCCTTGCCGATCAGCCGTGGCAACAGCCAGGTCGATCCGCAGTCCGGCACCAGCCCGATGCGGCGGAACGCCTGCAGGAAATAGGACGAGCGCGCGCACAGGATCATGTCGCCCATCAGCGCGAAACTCATGCCGGCGCCGGCGGCGGGACCATTGACCGAGGTGACGAGCGGGCAATGCAGGTTGCGCAAGCGCCGCAGGAACGGATGAAAGCCGGTCTCGAGCGTTGCGCCGGCGTTGCTCTTGCCCGGCTTCTGGTTGTTGCGGCCCTGCAGGTTGGCGCCGGTGCAGAACGCGCGCCCCGCGCCGGTCAGCACCAGGCAGCGAATTTCGGACTTCTTTTCGCCAATCGTATCGAGCGCCTCGGCAAGGCCCTCCAGCATGTCCATCGACACCGCATTCATCACCTCCTGATGATCGAGCTTCAGGATGGCGACGGGGCCGTCAAACTCGAGCGTGACGTGCTTGAATTGCATCTGTTTCCTCATCGGGGTGGTCCGCGTTATTTCGTCCCGCGGTACAGGGGTTTTGGTCTTGAAGCCATATTTGATTTTCTGGGCGGGCTTGTCCATGGTTGGGAACATCAGCCCGCCATCGGACGCTTGGCTAACGCGCGCCAAACCAAATGGAAACGCTCATGAGTATTTTCGACCTCACCGGCCGCGTCGCCGTCATCACCGGCGGCAATGGCGGCATCGGGCTTGGCATCGCGCAGGCGCTGGCGGCGGCCGGTTGCCACGTCTCGATCTGGGGCCGCAACGCCGAGAAGAACGGGAACGCCGCTGCAACCATGGCCGGCTGCGCCGGCAAAGTCGACACCCGGATCTGCGACGTCAGCGATCCCGCCTCGGTGAAAGCTGCAATGGCCGGCACGCTCGAAAAATTCGGCCGGGTCGACGGCTGCTTTGCCAATGCCGGCATCGGCGGCGGCGGACGGCACGCCTTCATCGACCGCACCGAAGAACAGTGGCGCACCATGTTCGCCACCAATCTCGACGGTGTGTTCCACGTGTTTCAGGCCGCCGCCCGCCACATGACCGAGCGCGCTACCGCTGGCGACCCCTTCGGCCGGCTGGTTGCGACCTCGAGCATGGCCTCGCTGTTCGGCACCGCGCGCAACGAGCATTATGCCGCCACCAAGGCCGCCATCAACGCGCTGGTTCGCGCGCTCGCGGTCGAACTGGCGCGCCAGGGCGTCACCTCCAACGCCATCCTGCCCGGCTGGATCAAGAGCGACATGACGGCTGGCATCATGGCCAACGATAAGTTCGTCGCCAATGTGATGCCGCGGATTCCGATGCGGCGGTTCGGCGAGCCCTCTGATTTCGGCGGCATCGCCGTCTATCTCATGAGCAAGGCGTCGTCCTATCACACCGCGGATTGTTTTGTGATCGACGGGGGCTATACGGCGTTTTGAGATTGCTCGGATGGGCAAAGGCGCTGCTGCACAAGTAGCTGTGGTCCCGGCGAATAGCGCGGCACGTTCACGCGCGCCGCGAGCCGTTACGGATTTCGTTCTTTCACACAGCCGCATTGTTCGCAAACACAACTCCGCATTCCCGCGGCGCGAAAACGCCCGAGTTATGCAAGAACCATCCGCCCTGGAGGGCGTGGGGAACGCCGGATGCCCGCTGCACCCGCAGCCTCGCGTGCAATGAAAAACAAGCACACGAGCATAGTCACTACAGGTTCACCGGATTTCACCCGGCGTCCCCACGCAATGGTTTTAACAGTTTGCTCCGTGCTCTTCCCGGCGATCGGGCTTTCTTGTCACCGTCGCCAACGATGTTGCCACCGTTGACTTGACGCCGGCGTCGAGGCGTCAGAACCACACGACTTAACCGTCCGCGACCCGTCTACGCCAAAGGCTTCGCCGGGCTAAGTGCCAGTCCGCCGAAGCTTTAGCGAAGGCGGAACCAGTGCTCTCGTCTCTAGCACCAGCCGCGTCCACCGCATCCCGCCCCTACGTCAGTGACGATGGCCAACGCCCCTCTGTGTGGGACGGGATGGCGGGAGTTATGGCGTTGATTTGCCCGACGAGCAAAGCGAAATATTTTTGCAAAGGGGGCTGGACAGGCAGATCGCAGCGAATTCACTGATTCCCGTCGGGCAAATAGTTGCCTTTCCGCCGCAGTCGAAGAACGAAGGCGGATGGCATGACCCGCTTCACTGTCAGTCAAACGGCAAATACGTAGCGCTGATCTACTGCGCGCGCTGGCGGCGATGCGGCTGGCGCGGCCGAGATCGGCCATGATAGATAGGTCCCAACAAAGAGATCATTCAAAATGCTTGCCTCGCAGCGCGCCTTGTTCGAGATGCCGCGCCATATTTGCTACCTGAATTCGGCCTCCTACAGCCCGCTGCCGCTGCGAACCCAGGAAGCGGGCCGCGCTGCGGTTGGACGCAAGGGGACGCCGTGGACGCTCGACGCCGCCTTCGCGAACGGCCAGCACGAACGCGCGCGGAAGGCCGCCGCCCGGCTGATCAATGCCGATCCCGCCGACATCGCACTGATACCCTCGATCAGTTACGGCGTGGCGACGGCGGCGAAGCTTTTGACGATCGACCGCGGCGCGCGCGTCATCGTGCTGGAAAACGATCATTCCTCGCCGGTGCTCGAATGGCACACGCGGGCCGACGCGCAAGATTTTGTCATTGAGACGATCCGACGGCCGGACGACGGCGACTGGACCTCGGCGGTGCTCGCGGCTGTCGAACGATCAGGGGCGCCGCCGGTCAGCCTCGCCTCGATCTCATCGGTGCACTGGTCCGATGGCGGGCTGATCGACATCGAGAAAGTGGGCACAGCGCTGCGGCGGCAGGGAGCGACCTTCCTGATCGACGCCACCCACAGCGCCGGTGTGCTGACGATGGACGTTGGGGCACTCGACCCGGATTTTGTGATTTTCCCGACCTACAAGTGGCTGCTCGGGCCCTACGGCCGGGCGTTTCTTTACGTCGCCAGGCGCCATCAGGACGGTATCCCGCTCGAGCAGACCTCGTTCGGCCGCCGTGACGTGCGCGCCGAGAATGCGGTCTATTTCTCCGATTTGCGCTACGTCGCCAATGCACGGCGCTTCGACATGGGCGAGCGCGACCATTTCATTTCGATGGAGATGGCCTCGATCGGCATGGAAATGATGGCCGACTGGGGCGCGGCGGCGGTCTTGCAGCGCCTCCAGATGCTGACGGAACGGATCGCCGACGGCGTACGCGGCATCGGCGTCAGCGTACCGGATCCTCGCGTGAGGGCACCGCATATCCTGAGCCTCGGCTTCAAGGACGGGATGCCGGCAGGCCTCGTCGAGGGACTCGCAAGCGAAGACATCTACGTCGCGACGCGTCTCGGCCGCATGCGCATCTCACCCCATGTCTTCAACGACGAGGCCGATACCGACCGCTTTGTTGCGGCTTTGGCCCGGCGGCTGCGGGGCTGATGGAATCCCCTCTTTAAGTGTCAACGCCGCACTCGCCGGCAGCGGTTACGCTGCCATCACCAGCGGCGTTATGTCCCTGCAGACTTCCAATTTTTGGAAATCTGCATTATACTCGCGAAATGATCGTTATCGGCACAGGGCTAGTCGAAAGCTATTTCGCTAATCATGCCGGCCATAAGGGGATCAAGGCGACGCGATCGCAGTACGAAGCTTGGCTCGGTATCGTCGGCCGAGCCCAATGGCGCCACCCCGAGGATGTGAAGACGTCGTATCCGAAGGCGAGCATTCTCAAGGCCGGTCGGGTCGTCTTCAACATCAAGGGGAATGACTATCGATTGGTCGCTGCCCTGCAATACCGGGCAGGAACCCTGGCCATTCGCTTCTTCGGTACCCACAGCGAGTACGACAAAATAGACGCGGAGACCGTGTGATGGATGCAACCCTTATCTTGATTGATAGCGATGCGGAACTCGCTCGCGCCCGTGCGCTTGTCGATCGGCTCTGGGAGTCGGATGAGCCAGGCGATGTTGCTCGGCTGCAGGCGCAAGCGCGTCTGATCGCAGCCTATGAGGAAACCAAGTGGCGGCGTCGGCCACCAAGCACAGCGGCTCTCGATCCGCCACCTCATGGATCAACACGGCCTCACCCGCGCGGACATGGTGCCGATCCTGGGAACGCCGAGCCGCGTCAGTGAGGTCCTGCAAGGAAAGAAGGGGTTGAGCATGGCCATGGTGCAGAGATTGCGCGCCCGCTTCCATGTTCCGGCCGACTTACTCCTTCCGCCACTGAGGACGAAAGTGCGGACCCCCAGTCCGACCAAAGGAGCCGCAGCCTGATACGAGGTATTCGGCGTCATCGATCGTAGCAGCGCCTTGTAACCCCATCTTACGCCTGTCGCTTGACGACGCCGGTCGGCGTGGCGAAGCCTTCGATGGTTCGAATTCGCTTCTCGAGCCACCAGCCATATTCGGGGGTCCAGTCCTCGAACTTGCGGTTGATGCCGAGATCATGGGCCCAGTGTTGCGCGATGTTGGGATTGAACTGCGATTGCCGGCCGACCGCGATCAGGTCGGCCTGCCCGTTCTCCAGGATCGCTTCCGCCTGCTGCGCTTCGAGAATGATGCCGACCGCCATCGTCGCGATGTCCACCTCCTTGCGGACCCGTTCGGCGTAGGGCACCTGGAAACCGAGACCGCGCGGGACCTGGGCGGCGGTCGCCGAACCCGAAATGCCGCCGGAAGAGCAGTCGACCACGTCGACGCCGCGGGCCTTCAATTCCCCGGCGAACGCGACCGTGTCATCCAGATTCCAGCCGTTCTGGGCACCGTCGACGGCGGAGACGCGCACGAACAACGGCATTGTTTCCGGCATTTCGCGCCGCACCGCCTCGACGATCTCGAGCGGCAGCCGCATGCGCCCATTGCGGTCGCCGCCATATTCATCATTGCGGGTGTTGGAAATGGGAGAAAGAAACGAGGCGAGCAGATAGCCATGAGCGGTGTGGATCTCGATCGCGTCGAAGCCGGCCTTGACCGCATTTCTGGCCGCCGTTGCCCAAGTGCGCACCATCGCCCGGCATTCTTCGGTGGTGAGCTGCCGCGGTGTAAGCCATCCCGGCGCGACCGGCTCGCTGGTGGGGCCCACCGGTTGCCATACCTTGGCGCCCGCCTCGATCTGTTGCGCCGTGAGCGGGCCCATGCCGTCCATCGCGCGCTGCGAGGACGCTTTGCGCCCGCCATGGGCGAGCTGAATCCCGATCGCGGTCTTCTCACCCTTCATGAAGGCGATGAGGGGCTTGAAGCTTTGCGCTTGCGCATCGTTCCAGATGCCAAGGTCATACTCATTGATAAGGCCAACCTCTTCGACGGCAGTCGCCTCGACAAAGACAAGCCCGAAGCCTCCCAGCGCATAGCGGCCGAGATGCACGTTGTGAAAGGCCCCGCAGGTGTTGCCGGGCGCTGCGCGGTAGTGGACCATGGGCGGCACGACCAGGCGGTTCTTGAGGGTCAGGCCACGGATCCTGAACGGCTGAAACAGGAGTGGTCGTGCGGAGTCGATGCTGTCGGTAACCGAGTTCTGACATGGGATTGCCGGTTGAGTGGGGCATAGAGCGGAGGCGCTGGTCGAATAATTCTCTATTTTAAGTGAGAGGTCCAGCAAGCCGTTGCGGGGCCCGGGGAAGCTCAAATTGCGCGGGGTCCGAGAGACCGGTTGTCGCAGATGAAGCCAGAATATTTCGGCTCGATCCGAGACGCACCGATCCGCTTCGAGCGTTGGCGGCGATGCGGCTGGCGCGGCCGAAATCGGCCATGATAGGAATGCTTCAACCAAAAGATCATCCAAACGCTTGCCTCGCCGCGCGCCGGCTTCAAACGACTTGACGGCAGGCGGCCGCCATCATATTCTAGCTATAAATTCTGGCTAGAAAGAGCCATGACGATGGCCCAGCGTAGTTGGTCGGTGCAGGATGCGAAGAACCGGTTCAGTGAGGTCGTCGAGGCCGCGCGGCGTACGCCGCAAACGGTCACCAAGCACGGCAAGGCTGCCGTAGTCGTGGTGGATGTCGTGGAGTATGAGCGGCTGCGGCGCCTCGAACGCGCGCGGGCGCCATCCTTCGCCGATGTGCTACTTGCCATGCCGCAGGATGACGGCGAGTTCTCGCGCGCCGATGTGCGGATACGCGATATCGAGCTCTGATGTTCCTGATCGACACCGTCACCCTGTCCGAGTTGCGCAGGCGGGAGCGCGATCCGATGGTCGTGGCGTGGTTCGAGCGGCAGCGAACGACCGATCTTTTCCTCAGCGTCATCAGCATCGGCGAGATAGAACGCGGCATTGCGCGACAGCGCGCGAGCGATCCAGGCTTTGCCGGCGCGCTTGCGGCCTGGCTGGACCGGGTGCTGACCCTCTACGGCGAGCGAATTGTGACATTCGATCTGCGCGCGGCGCGGCGTTGGGGCGCCCTGAGCGCTGTTCTCGGCAATGACAGTGCCGATCTCATGATCGCGGCCACGGCGCTGGAACACGGGCTCACCGTAGTGACACGTAACGTATCGGATTTCGAGCCCACCGGGGTAGCCATCCTCGATCCGTTCAGTCGCCGGTCTAACCGGAAGTCATAGTCGGGACGACGCCGCCAGCTTCTGCGACCGCTCCGCAACCGTCATCGTGAATCCCTCATAGCCTTTCGCCGCGACGTCGTTGCAGATCTGGCGGTAGGCGCCGACGCCGCCGATATAGGGCATGAAGATCTGGGGCTTGCCGGGGATGTTGGCGCCCATGTACCAGGAGTTGGCCTGCGGATAGAGCGTGGTATGCACGACCTCGTTGACATGCGCCACCCATTTGTCCTCGGCCTCCTTGTTGGCCTCCATGACCTCGAGGCCGCGCTCGCGCATCCAGGCGATACAGTCGGTGATCCAGTCGACGTGCTGCTCGATCGAGACGATCATGTTGGACAGCACCGACGGGCTGCCGGGGCCGGTGATGATGAACAGATTGGGAAAACCTTGGCTCATCAGGCCGAGATAGGTTTTGGGGCCTTCCGCCCATTTCTGATTCAGCGTCCGCCCACCGCGGCCACGGATGTCGATTCTTGCCACGGAACCCGTCATTGCATCAAAACCGGTGGCCAGCACCAGCGCGTCGACTTCGTAATCCTTTCCGCCGGTGCGCACGGCGTTCGCCGTGATTTCCTCGATCGGGTTCGACCTGATGTCGACCAGCGTCACGTTCGGACGATTGAAGGTGGCAAAATAATCGGTATCGATGCAAATGCGCTTCGAGCCGATCGGGTGGTTATTGGGCTGCAACAGTTTTGCGGTCTGCGGGTCGCTGACGATCTCCGCGATCTTTTCGCGGACGAAATCGGCGGCGGTGTCGTTGGCGGCCTTGTCGAGGGCGAGGTTGTTGTACACCGACATGAAGGTCAGGCCGCCGCGGCTCCAGCGCGATTCATATTTGGCGCGGCGCTCATTGTCGCCGTCGTCGAGCGCGCCGCGATCGGGCATGTCGGTATAGATGCCGTTGCGCGCCTCTTCACGCGCAAAACGCCTGATTTCCGGATATTTGGCGCGAAACGCCTCGCGCTCCTCCGCCGTCAGCGCGGCGTTGCGGGCGGGAATGGAAAAATTCGGGGTGCGCTGGAACACCGTGAGATGGCTGGCCTGCCCGGCGATGACGGGCACCGACTGGATCGCCGACGAGCCCGTGCCGATCACGCCGACGCGCAGGCCGGTAAAATCGACCGGCTCATGCGGCCAGTGGCCGGTGTGGTAAACCTTGCCCCTGAAATCGGACAGGCCCTTGATGTCGGGCATCCGCGCGTTCGACAGGCAGCCGGTGGCAAGCACGACATATTTCGCCGTCACGGTCTTGCCGTCGGAGGTGGTGACCTGCCAGCAATTGGCGGCTTCGTCGAACACTGCCCGATCGACCCTCGTATCGAGCTGGATATCGCTGCGCAGGTTAAACCGGTCGGCGACGTGGTTGGCGTATTTCAGAATTTCGGGCTGCGGCGCGTAGCGCTCGCTCCAGTCCCATTCCTGCTGCAACTCGTCGGAGAACGAATAGGAATACTGCATGCTCTCGACGTCGCAGCGCGCGCCGGGATAGCGGTTCCAGTACCAGGTGCCCCCGACATCGCCGCCCTGCTCGTAGACCCGGACCGACAATCCCTGCTTGCGCAGTTTGTGCAGCATGTACATGCCCGCAAAGCCTGCGCCGACCACGACGACATCGTAGGTCTCGGCGCCCGCGGCGCGGCTTTTGCCGGAAACGGATTGCAAGGCGGACATTCAAGCTCCCTTTAGGATTTCCTTCGTTGCGAACCAGCATTCTACCCGCGACGCGAAAGCGCAAGAGACAAAACAGCTCGTCGGATATTCTGCGTCGCGGAACGCTTGTTCCTCATGGTGAGGAGGCGCACTTGCGCCGTCTCCGGACCATGTTTCGCATCGCCGGGAGAACCATGAGGCCCGTGGCCCATCCTTCGAGACGCGGCCTGAAGGCCGCTCCTCCAGCGACGAGCGCAATTGCGCTCGCGCGGGGATGAGGTCGTTGCCCGCTTGGCATGGGCACCCCTGATGCGCTAGCGTCATCGGAGAATTCGTGAATTCAAACCAACAACGAGCAGCAACGAAAGCTGCCGCCGGGAGCGAATAGAACCATGAAATCGCCGATCTGCGACATGCTGGGCATCGAATTTCCCCTGCTGGCTTTCAGCCATTGCCGTGACGTGGTGGCCGCCGTCAGCCGCGCCGGCGGCTTCGGCGTGCTCGGCGCGACCGCGCATTCGCCTGATTCGATCGAGCAGGAACTGAAATGGATCGACGATCACGTCGACGGAAAACCCTATGGGCTCGACGTGCTGATCCCCGAAAACATTTCGACCGCAGGCGAGAAGGACGTCACCTGGAAAAGCCTGGAGCAAAGGATTTCACCGGCGCATCGCGACTTCACCCGCAACCTGCTGAAGAAATACGGCATCGAGCTGACGACGACCAATGTCGCCGACAACCAGCCGCAGCCGTTCGACGCGCAGCGCGCGCTGGAATTGCTTGAGGTGTCCTTCAAGCATCCAATCAAGTTGATCGCCAACGCGCTGGGCGTGCCGCCGAAGGCGATGATCGACATGGGCAAGCAGCACGGCGTGCCGGTGGCGGCCCTGGTCGGCGCCAAGGAGCACGCGCTTCGTCAAGTGGCGGCCGGTGTCGATATTCTGGTGGTGCAGGGTACCGAGGCCGGCGGCCATTGCGGCGAAGTTTCCACCATGGTGCTGGTGCCCGAGGTGATCAAGGCGATCAAAAAGATCCGCGACGTGCCGGTACTGGCCGCAGGCGGCATCATGACCGGGCGCCAGATGGCGGCGTGCATGGCGATGGGCGCCGCCGGCGCCTGGACCGGATCGGTGTGGCTTGCCACCGTCGAATCCGAGACCACCGAAATCTTCCGCGAAAAGATGATCGCGGCCTCCTCGCGCGACGCGGTCCGCTCCAAAGGCCGCACCGGCAAGCCGGCGCGGCAGTTGCGTTCGGTCTGGACCGATGCGTGGGATCGCGGGCCCGACAGTCCCGGTGCGCTGCCGATGCCGCTGCAGAGCATCATCAGCCGCGACGCCTTCAACTCGATCGACCGCGCCGCGGCGGCCGGCAATGTGCAGGCGCGCGACCTCGTGAGTTACTTCGTCGGACAAGGCGTCGGCCTGATCGACAGCGTCAAATCCGCAGGCAGTGTGGTGCAGGAATTCAAGGAAGATTTCATCGAGGCGGTGGAGCACATGAACGCGCTGGTGGCGGAATGAACCCCCTCATGGTGAGGAGGCGCGCCAGCGCCGTCTCGAACCATGAAGCCCGTGGCTCATCCTTCGAGACGCGGCCAAGTGGCCGCTCCTCAGGATGAGGTCTGCCTGTGTTGAGAGAGTGAAAACACGAAAGAAATGCCGAACCCAGCCTCCCCCGTCTCCGACGACCGTATCCCCGTCATCGTCGGCATCGGAGAAATCGTCGATCGCCCGAAAGAAATTGCCGAAGGGCTCGAGCCCCTCACCCTGCTGGAGCAGGCGCTGAAGCGCGCCGAAGCGGACTCAGGCGGCAAATTGCTTGGCGAGATCGGCTCGCTCGACATCGTCAATTTCCTGAGCTGGCGCTACCGCGATCCGGAGATTCAACTCGCCGGCCGGCTCGGCATCAAGCCGAAGCACGCCTATTACGGCCCGGTCGGCGGCGAGAGCCCGATCCGCTATCTGCATGAGGCCGCCCAGCGCATCGCGCTCGGCGAATGCAGCGTTGCGGCGGTCTGCGGCGCGGAGGCGCAGTCCACCGCCACCAAGGCCGAACGCGCCGGCATCACGCTGCCGTGGACGCCGTTCGCGCATGATGTCCCTGAGCCGAAACGCGGCGCCGCGTTCCAGAAGCCGATGGCGGTGACGCTTGGCGTGTTCCGGCCGATCACGGTCTATCCGTTTTACGAGGCCGCAACCTCGGCGTATTGGGGCCAGACCCCGCGCGAGGCGATGGCGGAATCCGGCGAATTATGGTCGCGCTTTTCCGAAGCCGCTTCGCAGAATCCCAATGCCTGGCTCAAGCGCCGCTTCACGCCGGAGGAAATCACCACGCCGACGGCGGACAATCGGCTGATCGCCTGGCCCTATACCAAGCTCCAGGTGGCCAATCCGACCGTCAATATGGGCGCGGCGGTGCTCATGACCAGCCTCGCAAAAGCACGCGCCGCAGGGATCGCGGAGGATCGCCTGGTTCACATCTGGGGCGGCGCTTCGGCGGAAGAGCCGCGCGACTATCTGATCCGCGACCAGTTTTTCGAAAGCCATCCGCAGAATGCCGTGCTGAGGGCGATCCTGGATCTCGTCGGCGGCGACGGCAAAGCGTTCGACGCGATCGAACTCTATAGCTGCTTTCCCTGCGTGCCGAAGATGGCGCGGCGGACGCTGGGCTTAGGCCGCGACGTACAGCCGACGGTGACCGGCGGGCTGACGTTCTTCGGCGCGCCGCTCAATACCTATATGACGCATGCGGCCTGCGCGATGGTGCGGAAACTCCGCGCCGGCGCCAAACTTGGCCTGCTCTACGGCCAAGGCGGATTCGTGACAAAACATCATGCGCTGGTGCTGTCGCGGCAGGCGCCGCAGGGAGCGCTGGCGCAGGACACCAGCGTGCAGGCCGAAGCCGACCGCCATCGCGGCGCGGTGCCCGACTTCGTCACCGAAGCCAGCGGCAAGGGCGCGGTCGAGAGTTTTACCGTGATCTATGGCCGCAGCGGCGAGGTCGAGCGCGGCGTGGTGATGCTGCGAACCTCCGACAATGCGCGCGCCCTGGCGCGGGTGCCCGCGCAGGACAAAGCGACGCTGGCGCATCTGCTGAACCTCGACCGCACGCCGGTTGGGTCGAGGGGCGATATCGTCGCCGCGGAGGACGGCGTGCTGGAGTGGCGGGTGGGGTAGCGCCGCGTCCTCTTCTTCCCTCGCCCCGCTCTGGCGGGGTCGAGACGAGCGAAGCTCGCTTTAGAGGGTTGGGGCGAGGGGCGCTCTCCACGCACTTGGACTCGCGGAAAGTCCCCCTCACCCGGATTTTTCGCTGCGCGTAAAATCCGACCTCTCCCCGCACGCCGGGCGAGGTGAAGAAAGCGAGCAGCCGCCCCCTACCCCTTGACGTCCTGCTTTTCCGAAACCGTCGCGGGCTTGGCGCCCTTGGCGCCGGCGACGCGGATCTGGTCGCCGTCGGCGAGGCCGTCGGGCGGTGCGACGATGACGCGGTCGTCCGGAGCGATTCCCGAGGCCAGCTCGATATCCTTGCCGAGATCGCGGGCGATGGTCACGGTCTTGAACAGCACCTTATCGTCGGCGCCCACCGTCGCCACCCGCAAGCCGCTGCCGTTGAAGATCAGCGCGCTCGCCGGGATATGCAGCGGCACGGCGTCGCGCTGCAGGCTCAGGCGCACATTGGCGTAGCCGCCGGGCATCAGCTCGCTTTTGGGGTTGTCGAGTGCAAGCTGCATCCGGGTGGTGCCGGAACTGACATCGACCGATTGCGAGGAGGCCTCCACCGTGGCGTCGAAGGTCCGGTTCGGATATTCCGGCATCGAAATGACGGCCCTGGCACCGATCCTGATCGCTGGCACGTAGCTCTGGGGAACGTTGACATAGACCCGCAGCCTGCTGATGTCGGAGATCACGAACATCGCCGGGCCGCTTCCGCCACCCGCATTGATCAGGGCGCCGACGTCGGTGTCGCGGGCGGTGACGACGCCGTCGAACGGCACCGTGATCTTCTTGTAGCCGGCCAGCGCCTCCAGCCGCTCGACATTGGCCTGTCCGGAATTGACCGCGGCTTTCTTGTTGGAAAGATCGGCGGAGCGTTCGTCGATTTCCTGCATCGAGACGAAATTCGAGGCGATCAGCGATTTGCGGCGGGTCAGCGTTGCCTCGGACAGTTTGGCGCTGGCCTCCTGGCTGGCGAGATCGGCGCGCGCCTGCAGCAATTGCTGGTCAAGATCCGGCGCCTCGATTTCGGCGATCACCTGGCCTGCTTTGACCTTGGCGCCGATATCGGCGCTCCAGCTTTTCAGGTAGCCGCTGACGCGGGCAAAGATCGGGGCGCGGTATTGCGCCTCAAGTCTCCCCGGCAGGTCGAGGGTAGCGCTGAGAACCCTGGCGTCGGGCAGCACCACCGCCACCGTCGGGATCGCCTGGTTGTCGGTCCATTCGCGAAGCCTGGCGCTGGAATCCTCCCGCGCCCGGATCCCCGTCACCACAACCAGCACCGCGGCAATGCCCGCCACGACCGCAAAAATGCCCAACTTCCGGCGAGAGACCGGAGAGTTCTGTTCAGTGGGCATGCGGCGTCTCCGGTGCGGCGGCGGCTTTGGCGCCTTGCTTCTTGTGTACCATACTAAAGACCACGGGAACGAACATCAGGGTAGCCATGGTTGCGAATATCAGCCCCCCGACCACGGCGCGTCCGAGCGGCGCGTTCTGCTCGCCACCCTCGCCGAGGCCGAGCGCCATCGGCGCCATGCCGATGATCATCGCCAGCGCAGTCATCAGCACGGGGCGAAAGCGCACGAAGCCGGCCTCGATGGCGGCGGCAATCGGATCGCCCAGTTCTTCATAGCGTTCCCTGGCGAAAGAGATCACCAGCACGCTGTTGGCGGTCGCAACCCCCATGCACATGATGGCACCGGTCAGCGCGGGAACCGACAGCGTTGTCTGGGTCGTGAACAGCATCCAGACGATGCCGGCAAGCGCGGCCGGCAGCGCCGTGATGATCACGAACGGATCGGACCAGGACTGGAAGTTCACCACGATCAGGAGGTAGATCAGCACGATCGCGGCGAGCAATCCGAACAGCAGCCCGGAAAACGCGCTGTTCATGGTCTGCACCTGGCCGAGCAGAACCACCGATGAACCCTTCGGCACTTCCTTGCCGGTGTCCGCGATCGCCGTCTTGACGTCGGCTGCGACCGCGCCGAGGTCGCGCCCCTGCGGCGTCGCGTAGATCTGCACCATCGGCTGGATGTCGTATTGCGATACCACCGCGCTCGAGGTCGTTCGCTTGATGTTGGCGATGCCGCCGAGGATCGGCGGCGTGGCCGTACTGCCCGCCGTAATCGGCAAGGTCTCCAGCGCGCTCAGGGAATCGATCTGGTATTGCGGTGTCTGCATCACGATCGAATACGACACGCCATTGTCGGGATTGAGGTAGTAGGTCGGCGCCACCTGCGCGCTGCCGGCCAGATTGACCACCAGGCTGTTGGTGACGTCGCGTTCGGTCAGGCCGACATATTGTGCGCGGGTGCGGTCGACATCGATATTGAAACTCGGGTTGCTGGCCGACTGCTGAAGCCGCGCGTCGGCAATCCCGGGGATCCGGCGAATGCGGTTCAGCAACCCATTGGCGTACGCAAAATTCGCGTTCACATTGGCGCCGCGGACCTGCAGGTCGATCGGCGCCGGCGCCCCGAAATTGAGGATCTGGCTGACGATGTCGGCCGGCAGGAACGCGAAGGTCAGGCCGGGAAAGGCGCGCGGAAGCTGTTCCCTCAGCGCCTGAACATAGTCGTTGGTCGGACGATGCCCCTCCTTCAGCTTGATCTGGATATCGCCATCCTGCGAGCCGGTCACGCCGGTGTTGTTGTAGGTCAGGTTGATGCCGCTGATCGGCATGCCGATATTGTCGGCGAGCGTGTCGATCTCGGACGGCGGAATGATCTTGCGGATCGCCTTCTGCACATCGGCGAATTGATTGGCGCTTTCCTCGACACGGGTGCCGACCTGGGTGCGGACGTGCATCAAGATCGAGCCGGAATCGACGGAGGGGAAGAAGTTGCGGCCGAGATACGGGACCAGCAGGAACGAAACCCCGACGAGCCCCAGGAACCCGACGACGAACAACGGCCGCCGCCGCATCGCCAGCGTCAGCAGATCGCGGTAGCCGCCGCGGATGCGTTCGAACCGCGCTTCGAAGCCGCGCTGAAACCTGACCAGAGGATTGCGCGACGGCGGCGGACTTTCGCCTTCGCCATGGTGCAGGTGCGGCTGCAGCAGATATTTCGCCATGGTCGGCACCAGCGTGCGCGACAGGATGAACGACCAGATCATCGCGAACATCACGGCTTCCGCCATCGGCACGAACAGGAAGCGTGCAACGCCCGTCAGGAAGAACATCGGCACGAACACGATGCAGATACATAATAACGAGACGAAGGCCGGCGTCACGATCTGGTTGGCACCGTCCATGATCGATAGTTCGACCGGCTTACCCTGTTCCAGATGGTAATTGATATTCTCGATCGTCACCGTGGCGTCATCGACGAGGATGCCGACCGCGAGCGCGAGCCCGCCGAGCGTCATGATATTGAGGGTCTCGCCGATCGCCGACAGCATCACGATCGCGCCGAGCACCGAGAGCGGAATCGAGACGGCAATGATGATCGTCGAGCGCCAGCTGCCGAGAAACAACAGGATCATCACGCTGGTCAGCAAGGCCGCGATGATCCCTTCATAGGCAACGCCTGATATGGCGCCGCGGACAAACAGCGACTGATCGCCGATGAACCCGATCTTGAGGGCGTCGGGCAGTGAATCCCTGACGTCGATGACCTTCTGCTTGATACCGGCGATGATATCGAGCGTCGAGATCGAGCCGGCCTTGAGAACCATCATCAGGACCGAGCGGTTGCCGTCGACGTGAACGATATTGGTCTGCGGCGGATTGCCGTCGCGCACGCTGGCGACGTCGCGGACATAGACCATGGCGCCGTTCACGGTCTTGATCGGCAGGTCGCCGAGTTCTTCCATCTTCAGCGGCGAATTGTTGAGCTGGATAATGTATTCAAAGGCGCCGATCTTCTGGGTGCCGACCGGCGTGATCAGGTTCTGCGCGGCCAGCGCGTTAGCCACATCCTGCCCGGACAGCCCGCGGGCCTGCAGCGCCGTCGAGTTGAGGTCGATCTGGACCTGGCGCTGCTTGCCGCCGAACGGGTACGGGATCGCGGCGCCGGGCACGGTGACCAGCGGGGTGCGCAGCTGGTTGATGCCGATGTCGGCGAGATTTTGCTCGGTGAGACCCTCCCCCGACAGCGCGACCTGGATGATCGGAACCGTGGAGGCGCTGTAATTCAGGATCAAAGGCGGGGTGGCACCGGGCGGCATCGCCTTGATCAGCGTCTGCGAGATCGCGGTGACCTGGGCGTTGGCGGTGCGGATATCGACGTTCGGCTGGAAGAAGATCTTGACGATGCCGAAGCCGTTGTAGGAATTGGCGACGATGTGTTCGATGTCGTTGACGGTCGTCGTCAGCGCCCGCTGAAACGGCGTGGTGATTCGTCCGGCCATCTGGTCCGGCGGCAGCCCGGTATACTGCCAGACCACGCCGATGACGGGGATGCGGATGTCGGGGAAAATGTCGGTCGGCGTGCGCAGCGCGGCGAGCGGTCCGATAATCAACAGAAGCAGCGCGAGCACGACAAACGTATATGGCCGGCTCAGCGCAATGCGCACCAGTGCGATCATAAAACGGGCAATCCCCAGTCAAGCCGAAAGGCGCGGAACTCGCGCACAAAAGGCCAATTCGCTGGGGCTGATTTAGCCGAACCTCGGCAAATAGCCAACATCCGGCGCGGCGGCGCCCTTCACTTCCCTGCTACCGGCAGGGATACCCCGCCGACTCCATGGGCCCGATCCGGGATCGGTGGCATCTCGTCAGGCCGCGCGCACCGAGCCGAGGAACTTGCCGACTTCGAGCTTGAGGCGGTTAGAGTCGCCGGACAGGGACTGCGCCGCCGAGAGGACCTGCGAGGAGGCCAACTCGGTCTCGCTGGCGCCACGCTGCACGTCGGTGATGTTGGACGAGACCTGCTGCGTGCCATGGGCGGCCTGCTGGACGTTGCGGGAAATCTCCTGGGTCGCCGCGCCCTGCTCTTCGACCGCTGCGGCAATAGCGGAAGAGATCTCGGACAATTTCTCGATGGTGTCGCTGATTTCCTTGATGGCGTTCACCGAGTCCTGGGTCGCAGACTGGATGCCGGTGACCTGCTGGCCGATCTCGCCGGTCGCCTTTGCGGTCTGTTCCGCCAGCGCCTTGACTTCGGAGGCCACTACGGCAAAGCCGCGACCGGCTTCGCCGGCTCGCGCCGCCTCGATGGTGGCGTTCAGCGCCAGCAGGTTGGTCTGCCCGGCGATGGTGTTGATCAGTTCGACGACATCGCCGATGCGGCTTGCGGCCTTCGACAATTCGCCGACGCGGTCGTTGGTGTTGCGGGCCTGGCCGACGGCCTCGCCTGCCATCCGCGCCGATTCCTGCACCTGGCGGCTGATCTCGTTGACCGATGAGGCCATCTCCTCGGTCGCCGACGCCACCGATTGAACGTTGGTGGAAGCTTCTTCGGAGGCGGCTGCGACCATCGTCGCGAGTTCTTCCGCACGCTCCGCGGTCGAGGTCAGGGTACCGGCCGAAGCCTCGAGCCGCGACGAGGCCGAAGACACGGTCTCGATGATCTCGCCGACCGCACCCTCAAAATCCTCGGCCATCTTGTGCATGTCCGCCTTGCGCTGGGCGATGGCGCGGGCCTCCGCCTCCTTCTGCTCGGTCTCGAGTCCCCGGCGGGCAACCGCGTTGCTCTTGAAGACTTCGACAGCCGCAGCCATCTCGCCGATCTCGTCGCCGCGGCCGATACCGGGAACCTCAACATCGAGCTTGCCGCCAGCCAGGTCATTCATGGTGACCGTCATGCGCTGCAGCGGCTTGGTAATGCCGCGGGCAACGAGCATCGATACGGCGAGCGTGATCGACAGCACTAGCGCGACAACCATGAGAGCACGCTGGATCGAAGCCCAGGTCTGTGCACTGAGGTCGTCGATATAGACGCCGGTACCGATGATCCACCCCCATGGAGCAAAGCCGGCCACGTAGGACAGCTTGGGCTGCGGCCGGTCGAAGCCCGGCTTTGGCCATTCGTAGGGAACAAAGCCCGCCCCGTCCTTCCTGACGACGTCGACCATGTCGACGAACAAGGCTTTCCCGTTGGGGTCCTTGAAGGCCGAGATATCGTTGCCATTCATCTCCGGCTTCATCGGATGCATCACCATTCGCGGCTGCATGTCGTTGACCCAGAAATAGTCGTTGTTGCCATATCGCAGCGTTGCGACCCGTGCCAGCGCCCGCTTCTGCGCATCGGCGACAGCGATGTCGCCTTTCTGTGCGGCGGCATGCTCTTCCTTGACGATGCCAAGGGCCAGCTCGATAAGATGCTGCAGTTCGATCTGCTTCTGCTGCTTGAGGCTCGATGCCAACTCGCGCGAGTCCAGGATCGCGATTCCGAGCAGTCCTATGAAGCTAAGGCCGATGAGGGCATAGATCTTTCGGCCAACGGTCATTTTGAACCGGCGCAGCATTGCAAGCGACATTTCCGATCTCCAGGGGACGCCGGGCGTTCAGCTCAGCCCAAAACGGGACATTGCCGATCTTGGGCAATATCCGCCTCGCCGCGCGCAATCTTAGTCGCCGCGTACTTAGTTCACGTTAATTCTAACGGCAGTAGATTTACGGAGGGTTGCGGGCTCCGCGCTGTCATGCCGCCCTTACCGAGCTGAGGAATTTGCCGACTTCAAGCTTGAGGCGGTTGGAGTTGCCGGACAGGGACTGCGCCGCCGAGAGCACCTGCGATGAGGCCGAGCCGGTCTCGGTGGCGCCACGCTGCACGTCGGTGATGTTGGAGGAGACCTGCACGGTGCCTTGGGCGGCCTGCTGGACGTTGCGGGAAATCTCCTGGGTCGCAGCACCCTGCTCTTCCACCGCCGCCGCGATGGTCGAGGAGATCTCCGACAGTTTCTCGATGGTTCCGCCAATTTCCTCGATGGCATTTACCGAGGCTTGAGTCGCCGACTGGATGCCGGTGATCTGCTGGCTGATCTCGCCGGTCGCCTTCGCGGTCTGCTCGGCCAGCGCTTTCACTTCAGACGCGACAACGGCAAAGCCGCGGCCGGCCTCGCCGGCGCGCGCCGCTTCGATGGTGGCATTGAGCGCGAGCAGGTTGGTCTGCCCGGCGATGGTGTTGATCAGTTCGACCACATCGCCGATCCGGCTTGCCGCCTTCGCCAATTCGCCGACGCGATCGTTGGTGGTGCGGGCCTGGCCGACGGCCTCAGTGGCCATCCGCGCCGATTCCTGGACCTGACGGCTGATCTCGTTGACGGACGATGCCATTTCCTCGGTTGCAGATGCCACCGACTGCACATTGGTGGAGGCTTCCTCGGATGCCGCCGCCACCATCGTGGTCAATTCCTGCGAACGAACCGCAGTCGCCGTCAGTGTACTGGCCGAGGCCTCAAGCTCCGTCGAAGCCGACGAGACGGTTTCGACGATCTCCCCGACTGCGGCTTCGAAACTATCGGCGAGCTTGATCATGTCGGCCTTGCGCTGAAGTGCGACACGCCTCTCGGTGTCTTTCTGCTCTTCGCGGTCGAAACCGAGTTTGGCCTGCATCGCCTGCACATTCCGCAAGGCGACGCCGATTTCGTCGTCTCGCTCGATGACGACACGGCTGTTGAACAGACCCTGCGCGATATTCGCCATCACGCTATTCAAACGATCGAGCGGCCGGCCAATGGCGCGGATGGTCTGAAGCCCCAGCCATCCGCCAAGCAGCAGACCCGCCGACAGCATGGCAATAGCAAAGCCCAGGACCACGACGTATTGGTGTTCGGCCGTCTCATACAGAACTTTGGCTTCCTTGACCTGAATCGCGACCAGCTTTTCCATATCCTCTTTCGCAAGAGCGAAGAGCTGATTGGCCGTTCCGGACAGCAGGGAGTCCAATTCATCGTATTTGCGATCGGCGAGCAGCGCGATTCCCGGCTTTAGCGCCTTTTCCACGTAGTTCTTGCGCTTCGGCGTAAAATCGTCCGCCACGCCTTTTTCTTCCGGCGTGAGATTGGTGGCGGTGTATTCGGCCCAGGTCTTGGAGATCGCCGCAATGTTGGCATCTACTCGGGCGGAGACATTGCCGGGCGGTTTGCCGGCTCGCGCGTTAGCGAGGCCGTCATAGAGCGCGATCGTATTATCCTTCATGCGGTCGTTGATGTCGAACAAGTGAGCCAACGGCGCCGTGCGATCCTCGTAGATCGATCTCATTTGCGTGTTGCTGTTCCGCGTCGCCAGGATGCCGGCGACCCCGATAATCACCATGAAGGCGGCCTGCATCACCATCAACGTGGTCATCCGCGCCTTCAGGGTGCGGGTAAACACGGCGAAACGATCCGCCAGCGATCGGCGGCGAATAATGCCCGCGGTGACCGTATATTTCTGCGCCTTCTTGGCGCGCAACAGCGCGTAAACATGCTCGGCTTCCGTGCGCTGGTCGGCAGGCAGCTTCGAGCGGATCGACATATAGCCGGTGACCTGGCCATTTTCCCAGATTGGGGTGGCACTGGCCAGCACCCAGTAGAAATCGCCATTCTTGCGGCGGTTCTTGACCGCTCCGGCCCAGGGCTTGCCCGCCTTGAGCGTGGTCCAGAGATCCTCGAAGGCTTCCGGCGGCATGTCCGGGTGGCGGATGATGTTGTGCGGCTGTCCGATCAATTCCGCGTCGGTGAAGCCCGAGGCGTCCACAAACTGCTGATTGAAGTATGTCAGCTTCCCCTTGGTGTCGGTCTTTGAGACGATCAGCGTTTCATCGGTGATCGGATACTCGACGTTGGTGACGGGTAGATTCGTGCGCATTTTTATTTCCCCCGAGGGCTGATCAGCCAAGGCTTCCGCAATAGCGCGCCACTAAATTATCGCCCCCACCAGCATTCGGACAACCAAGCGCGGCTGTAGAAATACCGGTCGCGGTTCCAAATTAATGTTAATGGCAGCACAGTATGAATACGGGGTTTACGAGGAAATTACCGGCTGCTCGTGTCGCGCGATGCAGATGAAGACTACACGCGTTTACAAACGGTTAATGGCGATAGTCACGCGAAGTATGTGGCCATGATCGAAACGATGATCGCCGAACCCGCCGGTGCAACAGTGTGCAGGATTGCGGAAGGCGACCGCGCCGAATTCGAATGCCGACGACGAAGGGCTCAGCGCATCAGCTCGAGCGCATCGGAGAAGAATTCCGGGCCGCCGAAATTGCCGGATTTCAATGCCAGCAGCATGTCGCCGCCGTTGGCGCCGACCGCACGCAGTACCGGCACGCCGGCAGCGATTTCGGCGCCCACCAGAAATCCCGGAATTTTCAGGCGATCCACCACGGCGCCGGAGGTCTCGCCGCCGGCGACCACCAGCCGCCGCACGCCCGATCTGCACCAGGCCTTCCGCGATGTCGGCCATCGCCTGCTCGATCGCATGCCCGGCGGAATCGCGGCCGTGACGCGCCTGCAGGGCTGCGACCTGGTCCGGCGTCGAACTTGAGGCGATCAGGACCGGACCTTGCGTGAGCCGTTCCCTGGCCCAGGCCAGCGCGCGCCGGGCTTCCTCCTTGCCCGTCACGACCTGATCGGGGTCGAGATGCAGCACCGCCATTGCCTTTTCGGCACTAGCGATCTGCTGCAGGGTCGCCTGCGAGCAACTGCCGGCAAGGCACGCCGCCGGTCCGCCGACCGGTGCATCGGAGATTGCGTCCGGCACGTTCGATTTGATTTTGCCCGACGCCACCAGCGCGCGGGCAAGACCGAGGCCGATACCGGATGCGCCCACCGAGACCCGGTGATCCAGCGCGACCTTGCCGATGGTTTCGAGATCGCTGGCGAAATACCGCATCCACAATGGCCGCGCCAAAACCTTTTGCGGCGAGGTCGGCAAGCCGCCCCCGGACGGCATCGGGGCCGCGCGCCAGCACGGCGAGATCGACGAGCCCGATTTTGGTCTTGCTCTGGCGCGCCAGCACCCGCACCAGATTGGAATCATGCATCGGATTGAGCGGATGATCCTTCAACGGACTTTCGTTCAGCGGCACTGAACCCACAAACAAATTGCCCATATAGACGGTGCGGCCGGTCTCCGGAAACGCCGGCGTCACCAGCACGATGGTGTCGGCGGAATCGGCGCGCAGCGCATCCATGACCGGGCCGATATTGCCGGCATCGGTGGAATTGAAGGTCGAGCAGATCTTGAACAGGACATGGCTGGCGCCGCGCCCGCGCAGCCATTTCTCCGCCGATCGCGACCGCGACACCGCGAGGCTCGCTTCGATCGAGCGGCTCTTCAGCGACACCACCACCGCGTCGACCTCGGGCAGTGCCAAATCATCTGACGGCACGCCGATGGTCTGCACCGTGCGCAGGCCGCCACGGGTCAGCGTGTTGGCGAGATCGGACGCGCCGGTGTAGTCGTCGGCGATGCAGCCCAGCGCCAGCGTCACGGCTTCGCTCCCGCATAGGGCTTGAACCAGGCGAGGCCATCGGTGGTCTTGCCGCGCGGGTTATATTCGCAGCCGACGAAGCCGCCATAGCCGAGCCGGTCGAGCTCGCCGAACAGGAACGGATAGTTCAATTCCTCGCCGTCCGGCTCGTTGCGCGAGGGGATGCTGGCGATCTGGATGTGGCCGATGATCGGCATCATCTCGCGCAGCCGCATGGTGACGTCGCCATGGATGATCTGGCAGTGATAGATATCGAACTGCAGTTTCAGGTTGGGGATTTTAAGCTCGACGACCAGGTCGCGCGCGAACGAAAAATCGTTGAGGAAGTAGCCGGGGACATTGCGCGGGTTGATCGGCTCGATCACCACGTCGAGGCCGTGGGGCGCGAAAAATTCCGCCGCCCATGCCACCGATTTGTAAAACGCCTCCACCGCTTTGGAATCACTGCGGCTGGCCATGCCCGCCATCAGATGCACGCGCTTGACGCCGGTCGCCTGCACATAGGGCAGCGCGGTGCGCAGGCTCTGCTGCAGATCGGAAAAACGCTCCGGCAGTGCCGCAAACCCCTTCTCGCCCGCTTCCCAGTTGCCCGGCGGCAGGTTGAACAGCGCCTGCGTCAGGCCGTTGCGGCGCAGCCGTTCGCCAACGGCCTCCGCCGGATGATCATAGGGGAACAGAAATTCGACGGCGGTGAATCCCGCTTTCGCCGCCGCGTCGAAGCGGTCGAGGAACGGCACCTCGTTGAACATCATCGAGAGATTGGCGGCGAAACGGGGCATCGTCTGTCCTCTTGTTTTCCTGGCTACTTCGGCTCGCCGGGCAAATGGGTGCCCGTAACGCGGGCATACATCCGCGCCACCGAGGCATCGTCGTCACGGCCCATGCCCGACGCCGCCGTCATCAGAAACATCTGCAGTGCGGCGGCCGCCACCGGCACCGGGAATCTTGCCGTGCGCGCCATGTCCTGGATGATGCCGAGGTCCTTGACGAATATCTCCACCGCGCTGCGCGGGGTGTAGTCGCCGTCGAGCACATGCGGCACGCGGTTCTCGAACATCCAGGAATTGCCGGCGGACGCGGTGATCACTTCATAGACTTTGCGGATATCGAGCCCCTGCTTCGCCGCGAACGTGATCGCTTCCGAGGCGGCAGCGATATGCACGCCGGCCAGCAACTGGTTGATCATCTTGAACGCAGCGCCCGCACCTGCGGCATCGCCGAGTTCGTAGAGCTTTGCCGCCATCGCATCCAGTGCCGGCCTTGCCTTGGCGAAGGCGGCGGGACTGCCGGAAGCAAGAATGGTGAGTTCACCCAGCGCCGCGCGTTGCGCGCCGCCGGAGATCGGCGCATCGAGATAATGCCGGCCGGTCGCCTCCAATTGTTTTGCCAGCCGCCGCGCGACGTCGGGATCCATGGTCGCGGCGGAGACGAACACGGCATCTTTTGCCAGCGTTTCGGCGACGCCGTTGGCCCCGAACAGAATGGTCTCGGTTTGGGCGGCATTGACGACCACGCTGACGACAATGTCGGCCGCCTCGGCGGCTTCCGCCGGGGTCCTGGCGCCGCCACCGCCCTCCGTGACGAATCGCGCCACCGCGTCTTCCGAAACATCGCAACCGGTGACGTCAAAACCCGCCCGCTTGAGCGAGGTCGCCATACCGAAACCCATCGAGCCCAGCCCAATGACGGCGATGCGCGGTATTGAGGATATCGATTTAGGCATAAGGCATTACCCCAGGTTTCCTCACAGCCGAGTTTAAGCGCGGCCTTGCCTCTGGGTATCACGGCTTGGCCGCGCTGCCAAAGCATGAGACAAGGCGGCAAAGAGGATGCTGCCAGGATACTGAAATGACCGAAACGAAGCTCCGCGAGGAAATCTGCCGCCTCGGCCGCTCGCTGTTCGAGCGCGGGCTGACGCCGGGCTCCTCGGGCAATATCAGCGTGCGGTGTGAGGACGGCGGCTATATGGTGACGCCGACCAATGCCTCGCTCGGATTTCTCGACCCGGCGCGGCTGTCGCGGCTCGATGCCAGTGGCAAGCTCGCCTCCGGCGATGCTCCGACCAAGGAAGTGCCGCTGCATAGCGCGCTGTACCAGACGCGCCACGCCGCGCGCGCGGTGGTGCATCTGCATTCGACGCATTCGGTGGCACTCTCGATGCTGCCCGAGATCGATCCGCGCGCGGCACTGCCGCCGATGACGGCGTACTACCTGATGAAATGCGGCGCCACCGCGCTGGTGCCGTATTATCGGCCAGGCGATCCGGCGGTGGTGGACGCGATCAAGGGTCTGGCCGGCAAATACTCATCGGTGCTGCTCGCCAATCACGGCCCGGTGGTATCGGGCGATACGCTGGAAGCAGCGGTATTCGCGATCGAGGAACTGGAAGAGACCGCAAAACTCTATCTCCTGCTGCGCGGGCTGAACCCGCGTTATCTGACGCCGGCGCAGATCGCGGATTTGTCGAAGACGTTCGGGTTGACATTGCCGGAGCATTCGCCACACACGCCGACTTCATCCCCGGCGTAACGGCTTCGCCGTTATCGCTGGAGGTGCGAGCCACTTCGGCGAGCCTCGAAGGATGGCCACAGGCGCTTGCGGCCCATCCTTCGAGGCGCGCAAGAGCGCACACCTCCAGCGATAACGGCAAAGCCGTTACGCCGGGATGACGGTTGCGTATGCGGAGACGCAATGACGACTAAAGCACAGCGAGCTGCTTGTTGCGAAGATCCGTCACCAGCATCAATCCCGGCGCGTGCGTGATGGCGAACGGCAGCTTCGCCGCCGCGATCACCGCCTGCGGGGTCACACCGCAGGCCCAGAACACGGGAATCTCGTCGGCTTCCACCGGCACCGGGTCGCCGTAGTCGGGTTTGGCAATGTCCTTGATACCGATCGAATGGGGATGGCCGAGATGGACCGGCGCGCCATGCACAGCAGGAAACCGCGAGGTGATCTGCACCGCGCGGATCGCATCGGCCGGCTTGAATGGCCGCATCGACACCACCATCGGTCCCGCGAACGGCCCCGACGGCTGGCACGCGATATTGGTGCGGTACATCGGCACCCGCACCTTGCGCTCGATATGACGGATCGGCAGGTCGTCCGCCATCAGCGCTTCCTCGAATGAAAACGAGCAGCCGAGCACGAAGGCGACGAGGTCGTCGCGCCAATACTCCATGATATCCGTCGGCTCGTCGGCCACCTCGCCGTCGCGCCAGACGCGGTAGCGCGGCAGGTCGGTGCGGATGTCCAGATCGATCCCGAGCGAGGGAATGCGGGGGTCACCGACATCGGAGATGCCGATGACAGGGCATGGCTTCGGGTTGAGCTGGCAGAACCGGTGAAACGCGGCTGCGAGCTTCTCCGGCAGGATCGCCAGATTGCCCTGCACAAAACCGTTGGCAACACCGGCCGTGGTGGTGGCCATGCCATTGCGGCACGCCAGACGCGCCTGCAGGCTCGGCAGCAGCTCCGGCTCGCTGTGGCCGGCTTGTTCCTTCTTCGCCAATCCGACAATCATCGAAAGCTCCGTGCCTCGACAGGGCGTGCCGGGAAGTTCTACCATGCAGACCGATGTTATGCACCAGCAGCTTTCCAGCAGGCTAAATGACAAAACCCGCATCCAATCTGCAGATCGATTCCGCCCGTCTCTGGGACACGATTCACGAAACCGCGAAATTCGGTGCCACCGCGAAAGGCGGGGTGCGGCGGCTGACGCTCGGCCCCGAAGACAAGCAGGTGCGCGACTGGTTTCAAAAGGCGTGCGAGGCCGCCGGTCTCGAAGTCCATGTCGATACGCTGGGATCGATGTTCGGCCTGCGCAAGGGCCGCGACATGTCGAAGCCGCCGATCGGCCTCGGCTCGCATCTCGATACCCAGCCGACCGGCGGCAAGTTCGACGGCGTGCTCGGCACGCTGGCGGCGCTGGAAGTGGTCCGCACCCTCAACGACGCCGGCATCGAGACCGAGATGCCGATCTGCATCGTCAACTGGACCAACGAGGAAGGCTCGCGCTTCGCCCCGGCGATGATGGCCTCTGCCGCCTATGTCGGCGACTTCACCACCGAAAATATTCTGTCACGCAAGGATGCCGAAGGCGTCACCGTGGCCGAGGCGCTGGACCGTATCGGTTATCGCGGCGAGCGCCCGGTGGGCACGCAGAAATTTACCAGCTTCGTCGAACTGCATATCGAGCAAGGGCCGATTCTCGAAGCGGAAGGCAAGACCATCGGCGTGGTCGATTCCGGTCAGGGCGTGTTGTGGTACGACGGCAAGATCACCGGTTTCGAGAGCCATGCCGGCTCAACGCCAATGCCGCTGCGCCGCGACGCGCTGGCGACCTTGTCCGAGATCGTGCTGGCGATGGAGAGCATCGCAAGAAAGCACGGTCCCAAAGCGGTCGGCACCATCGGCGAGGCCGTCATCGCCAATCCCTCCCGTAACGTCATTCCCGGCGAAATTGCCTTTACCGTGGATTGCCGCAGCGCCGACGCGGCGATCATGGACGCGCTCGACAAGGAGTTGCGCGCGGCGGCGGCCGAGATCGCAACCCGGCGCAGGGTCGACGTCACGCTCGAACTGGTGTGGCGCAAGCCACCGACCCATTTCGATGCAAAACTGGTCGGTGCGGTGGAGAATGCCGCCAAGGCGCTCGGCTATTCGCATCGCCGCATTACCTCCGGCGCCGGTCATGACGCCTGCAACCTCAACACCATCATGCCGGCGGCGATGGTGTTCGTGCCCTGCAAGGATGGCATCAGCCACAATGAGCTCGAGGACGCGACCCAGGCCGATTGCACGGCAGGCGCCAACGTCCTGATGCACACCGTATTGGCGCTTGCGGGCGTGGCGTCCTGACCAATCACGGAGAATGCTGTGCGCGGAGTTTTCGTCGACGCCAATGAAGCCCTCGCCATCATCTTCGAGCGGCTGGAAGAACCCGCCGATCCCAGGGTGAGCATCCATCGCGACCCAGACGTGACGCCGGAGCAGTTGCCAGGCGTGCTCGACGGCGCCGAGATCGCCATCGTCGATCACACCGCACTGCCGACCGGGATCGCGCGCCAATGCGCGGGCCTCAAGCACGTCGTGTTCCTGGGTACCGGCGCGCGCAGCTACATGAATCCGGAGGAACTTGCCGAGCTCGGCATCGCCGTGCACCTGATCCGGGGCTATGGCGACACGGCGGTCGCCGAATCCACCATCGCGCTGATGTGGGCGGCGGCGCGCGGCATTGCGCAAATGGATCGCGAGATGCGCGCCGGCAACTGGCTGCGCGAGGACGGCATGCAGTTGACCGGCAAGACACTCGGCCTGATCGGTTTTGGGGGCATCGCCGCGGAAGTCGCGCGCATCGCACTTGGCAGCGGCATGCGCGTCATGGCATGGAACCGGACGCTGAAGAGTTTTGCCGGTGTCGACTTCGTCTCGCTCGACATGCTGCTGGCCGAAAGCCACGTCGTCTCGCTGCATCTCTTGCTGAACGACGAAACCCGCGGCTTTCTCTCAGGCCAGCGCATCGCGGCCATGAGACCGGGCGTGATCCTCGTCAACACCGCGCGCGGCGCGCTGGTCGACGAAGCCGCCATGATGTCAGCGCTGAAGTCGGGCCACATCCGGCATGCCGGGCTCGACGTCTTCAACATCGAGCCGCTGCCCGTGGATCATCCCCTGACGAAACTGCAAAACGTAACGCTGTCGGCGCATTCGGCGTTCCGCACCCCCGAGGCGAGCGAGAATCTGATCGAGGCGGCGTGGGAGCATTGCCGAAGGATTGCGAAGGGGTGATGCGCGCATCGCCGTCATCCTGAGGAGGCGCGCCGTTGCGCGCCGTCTCGAAGGATGGCCACAACCAGCGTGCATTGTCATCCTTCGCGGCTCGCCGAAGAGGCTCGCGCCTCCAGCGGTGAGCGCAATTGCGCTCACGCAGGGATGACGCAAACCCTCCCTATTCCACCATCTCCGCCACCGCCTTGCCGCAGGCGACGGTGTCGGCATTGCCGCCGAGATCGCGCGTGCGCAGCGTGCGTTCGCCGAGCGTGCGTTCGATCGCGGCGACAATCGAGGCCGCGGCACTCTTTTCGCCGAGATGTTCCAGCATCATCGCGCCGGACCAGATCATGCCGATCGGGTTGGCAATGCCCTGGCCCGCGATATCGGGCGCCGAGCCGTGCACCGGCTCGAACACCGACGGGAAGAGCCCGGGAGGATTGATATTGCCCGAGGGCGCGATGCCGATCGTGCCGGTGCAGGCCGGGCCCAAGTCCGAGAGAATATCGCCGAACAGGTTGGAGCCGACCACGACGTCGAACCAGTCCGGATGCAGGACAAAATTCGCGGTGAGAATGTCGATGTGGTACTTGTCCCACTTCACCTTGGGATAGTTCTTGGCCATCGCCTCCACCCGCTCGTCCCAATACGGCATGGTGATGGAGATGCCGTTGGACTTCGTCGCCGAGGTCAGGTGCTTCTTCGGCCGCGACTGCGCCAGCTCGAACGCGAATTTGAGAATACGATCGACGCCGATCCGGGTCATGACCGTTTGCTGGGTGACGAATTCGCGCTCGGTATCCGGAAACATCCGCCCGCCGACGGATGAATATTCGCCTTCGGTGTTTTCGCGCACCACCCAGAAATCGATATCGCCGGGCTTGCGGTTGGCGAGCGGCGACGGCACCCCCGGCATCAGCCGCACCGGACGCAGATTGACGTACTGGTCGAACTCCCTCCGGAATTTGATCAGTGATCCCCACAACGAAATGTGATCTGGGATCTTCGCAGGCCAGCCGACCGCGCCGAAATAGATCGCGTCGTGCTTGCCGATCCTGGCCTTCCAGTCCTCCGGCATCATCTCGCCGTGCCTTTCGTAGTAATCCCAGGAGGCAAAATCGAAATGGTCGAAATGCACGCTGACGCCGTGCTTTTTTGCGGCCTGCTCCAGCACCCGCAAGCCCTCCGGCACCACTTCCTTGCCGATACCGTCACCGGGAATGACCGCGATCCGGTATTGCTTTTTTTCGTTGCTCATCGAGGAATTCCTTCAAGCCTTGCCGCGCCGGCAGCGTCGTTTGTATGATCGGATTGCAATGGACCAAAGTCGGTCCGGGTGCAACGCTGCAGTGCAATGTTGACCAGCTCATTGGCAACAGCCTAACAGTTCAAATTCATCCGTCGCATTCCATCAAACATCTCCCAAGCAAGCGAGCAATCCCATGGATCTCCATCTGCGCGGCAAGCGCGTGCTGATAACAGGTGCCTCGAAGGGTATTGGCGCGGCCGCCGCCGAAGCCTTTGCCGAAGAAGGCGCTCATCTCCGGCTAGCCGCCCGCAGCGGCGATCAGTTGAAAGCGCTTGCGGAGCGGCTGCGCTCGGCCCATCAGATCGATGCCACGGCGCACGTCGTCGACCTGCGCAAGCCCGAGGACCTCGCACGGCTGGCGAAGGAAGCCGCCGACATCGACATCCTCGTCAACAATGCCGGCGATATTCCCGGCGGCTCGCTCGACAAGATCGATGAAGAGACCTGGCGTCACGCCTGGAACCTGAAGGTGTTCGGCTATATCAACCTCACGCGCGCGATCTACGCGCAGATGAAAGCGCGCGGGCATGGCGTGATCGTCAACGACATCGGCGCCGCCGGCGAGAAATTCGACGCCAATTACATCTGCGGCAGCGCCGGCAATGCCGCGATCATGGCGTTCACCCGCGCGCTCGGCTCAAAGAGCCTTGCCGACAACATCCGCGTGGTCGGCATCAATCCCGGCCCGGTCGGCACCGACCGCCACATCACGCTGCTGAAGACCCGCGCCAAGCACCAGTTCGGCGACGAGAACCGCTACAAGGAGTTTCAGAAAGGTCTTCCGCTCGGCCGCCCCGCTTCTGCCCGCGAGATCGGCGACCTGATGACGTTCCTGGCGTCGGACCGCTCCGGCTATACGTCGGGGGTGATCTATACGGTCGATGGCGGAATTAGTGCGGGGTGGGGGTAATGGGAGCTGCCACATACTCACCCTCATCCTGAGGAGCCGCGCGCTTGCGCGGCGTCTCGAAGGATGGGCCACGGGCTGTCATCCTTCGAGACGCGGCGAAGACGCCGCTCCTCAGGATGAGGTTAACCCGCCGTCCGCTCGAACAACTGCCGGATCAATGTCGTGATGCGCCCACTCGATGAGAGCAGTTCATTCATGATGGTAAAATGATTGGCGCCGGGGATCTCTTCATAGGTCACCGGCAAGCCATATCGGGCGCGGTGGCCTGCGAAGTCCGCGGTCTGTTTGCGCAGCAGCGGCAATTCGGCGGAACCTGCGACCAGCGACAACGGTTTTGGCGCGCCGCCGGCCTGCATCATCGGCGAATTGCGGCGGGACATCGCTTCATCGAGCCCGAGCTTGTCGTTGAGATAGCTGGCGCGGATCGGCTCCAGATCGTAGATGCCTGATATCGCCATGCCCGCCTTCACCTGCGGGTGCGACAGCGCCATTGCGGTCAGATGCCCGCCGGCGGACCAGCCCGACACCACGATCCGGCTCGGATCGCCGCCGAGCGCGGGCAATTGCCCGGCCAGGAAATCGATCCCTTGCGAAATTTCGGCGACGATCTGATCGAGCGTCGCATCCGGCGCCAGCGTGTAACCAAACAGCGCGACATTGATGCCATGCGCCATCGGGCCGCCAGCGAAAACCGTGAAGACTTCCTTGGCGCGATGCTGCCAGTAGCCACCATGGATGAACACCAGCGTCGGCCCTTGCGCGTGCGCCTTGAGGAAGTCGATCCGGTTGCGCTCGCGCGGACCGTAGCGGAGGTCGAGATGTTCGGGGTATCGCGCCCGCAACTCGGCGGAGCGGCGTTCCCAGCCGGCGACGATGTCGGCGCTTCCGGCGACCGCGACGCCGTTGTTGAGGCCGAGGTCACGGTCCTGCTGGCTCATGGCGCGCCAGTCAGGCGCGTCGAACGGCGTCGTCATGTTCGAAAACTCCAATGCCGGGGCATAGCGCCCGCGCGTTTCCACTTTGCCGGAAAATGTTTTACAGGACTAGCCAATCCGCCATCGAGCAGCGGAACGCCGGGAGAAACACAAGTGGCATTTGATCAGGGGCTGGTGCGGGCGAGCGCATGCGCCGTCATCGATAAACTCAACTCCGGCGAAGTCACACCACTCGATCTGCTCGACGTGCTAGAGAGCCGGATCGCCGAGGTCGACGGCAAAGTGAACGCCCTGCCGACGCTGTGCTTCGACCGCGCCCGAACCCGCGCAAAAGCCCTGATGAAAAAGCCCGCCGGGGATCGCGGCCTGCTCGCCGGCATGCCGGTGCCGATCAAGGACCTGTTCCATGTCGAGGGCGTGCTCACCACCCAGGGCTCGCCGATCTTCAAGGATGCGATCGCCACACGTTCCGATATCGTGGTCGAACATCTCGAAGCCAATGGCGGCGTGGTCTACGCCAAATCAAACACGCCGGAATTCGGCGCCGGCGCCAACACTTTTAACGAGGTGTTCGGCGCAACCCTCAACCCCTGGGACCTGTCGCGATCGGCCGCCGGCTCTTCGGGCGGCGCGGCCGTCGCGCTCGCAACCGGCATGGCCTGGCTCGCCCACGGCACCGACATGGGCGGCTCGTTGCGCAACCCGGCAAGCTTCTGCGGCATTGTCGGCATGCGGCCGAGCATCGGCCGCGTCGCGCATACCCCCGCCTTCAAGATCGACCGCAACCTGACGGTGCATGGCCCGATGGCGCGCAATGTCGAGGACCTCGCGCTGTTGCTCGATGCCATGAGCGGCGAACATCCGGCCGATCCACTGTCGCTGCCTTCACTGCCGGTCACGTTCCTGTCCGCCGCGCGCTCCGGCAAGGAGCCGAAGCGCGTCGCCTATTCGCCCGATCTCGGCATCACGCCGGTCGACCCTGAGGTCGCCGCCATCACCCGAAAGGCGGCTGCGCGCTTCGCGGAGCTAGGTGCCATTGTCGAGGAAGCGCATCCGGACCTGCGCGAGGCCCATGAATGCTTTCACGTGCTGCGCGCGTTCGACTTCGCCATCAGCAAGGCGGCGCTGCTGCGCTCAAAGCGCGACCTGCTCAAGCCCGAGGTGATCTGGAACATCGAGGAAGGTCTCAAGCTGACGGTCGAACAGCTCGAGCGCGCCGAGGCGCAGCGCGTCGCGATGGCCGCGCGCACCATAGAATTTTTCAAAACCTACGACCTGCTGCTGGCGCCCGCGACCATCGTCGCACCCTTTCCGATCGAAAATCGGTATGTCGCCGAATGCGCCGGCAAGAAGTTCGACAATTACGTCGAGTGGCTCGCCATCGTCTATGCGATCACGCTGGTGTGCTGCCCCGCACTGTCGTTGCCGTGCGGGTTCACGGCCTCAGGCCTGCCGGTCGGACTGCAAATGGTAGCGGCGCCGCGCGGCGAGGCGCGGCTGCTGGCCGGCGCGAAGGTGCTGGAAGATATTTTGGGCCTGCGCGGCATGACACCGATCGATCCAAGGCCCGCCAAGTAACCTGAACACTAGAGAAGATTAGCGTCGATTTGGACGCTGGCGCATCACGCCTGCACCGCTATAATCAGTTGGGAAAACACAAACGCGCGAGCGATCGACGCGACCACAGGGGAATGCTGGAATGCCCGGGAAGCTGAGAATACATGTCGACCAGGATAAGTGTCAGGGACACGCCCGCTGCAAGTCGCTGGCACCCGAATTGTTCAATCTCGATGAGTTCGGCAATGCGCACGAAATCGGCGATGGTTCCGTGCCTGCGGGGCTGGAGGACAAGGCCTGGCTTGCCAGGGCCAACTGTCCGGAATTTGCGATCGACGTGATCGAGGAATGAGTTCACCCGGATTTTGATATCGCCGGCTTATTGAGCGAACCAAAGCAAGAGGAAATTGCCCTGATGTCCGATGTCGACCGCATCATGCCCGAACATCCGCCCGTCACCGATTGGGTTCACGATTTCGATCATACCGATCCGCGCTGGACTGAGAATCCGTTTCCGATCTGGGACGAATTACGCGCGGCCTCCCCCGTGGTTCACACCGATCGCTTCCTCGGCTGCTACCTGCCGACCACCTATGAGGCGGTAAGGGAGATCGCCCACGATACCGAGCATTTTTCCTCGCGCCGCGTGATCGTGCGCGATGTCCGGCCGGAGACCACGGGCGTGGCGCCGCCGATCACCTCCGACCCGCCGCAACACAAGCCGGCCAAGCAGGTGCTGCTGCCGCCGTTCACGCCCGACGCCATGAAGAAACTGGAGCCCCGGGTTCGCGCCATCTGCAACGAGCTGATCGACGAATTCATTGGCGATGGAAAATGCGACGCCGCGGCACGCTACACCAAGCACATTCCGGTTCGCGCCATCGCCCACATGCTCGGCATCCCGGAAAAGGACAGCGACCTTTTCATCAAGTGGATTCACGAAATCCTCGAGCTCGGCATCAGGGATGATGACGCGCTGATGCGCGCCGTCCACGAGATGAGCGCGTATTTCACCGTCCATATCGAGCAGCGCAAGCAACACAAGACCGACGATCTGATTTCGTGGCTGATGAACGCCCGGGACAAGAACGGTGAGCCGTTGTCCGACGGACATGTGCTTGGCTCGCTGCGGCTGTTATTGATCGCCGGCATCGACACCACCTGGAGCGCGATCGGCGCTTCGCTGTGGCATCTTGCGAAAACGCCCGCGGACCGTGAACGTCTGGTCGCCGAGCCGGCATTGATGCCAAATGCGGTCGAGGAATTCCTGCGCGCCTATGCGCCGGTGACGATGGCGCGCGAAGTGATGAAGGAGACCGTGGTCAGCGGCTGTCCGGTAAAACCCGGCAACATGGTGCTGCTGTCGTTCCCCGCCGCCAACCGCGACCCCGCGATGTTCCCGGATGCCGACAAGGTCGTGCTCGATCGCAAGGAAAACCGTCACGCCGCCTTTGGCCTCGGCATTCACCGCTGCGTCGGCTCCAACCTCGCGCGCATGGAAATGACGGTCGCGCTCGAGGAATGGCTGAAGCGGATTCCGGATTTCCGGTTGGACCCGGCCGGCCGGGTGGCCTGGTCGGAAGGCACGGTACGCGGACCGCGGCAGTTACCGGTGCTGTTCGGAAAGCCGAACTGCAGCGGCATGATCTTTCGCAAATCATTTATGCGACGATGCGCGACACCAATTCACGAACAGTACTCGCACCAACAAAGCTGACTTGGGAAATGGCCGACGCGAAGGACGAACCTCCGGTCTCGAAACTGACGCGCAGCAAACAGCGCTGGGCGCGCGAGGGCCGCTTTCTCACCGGAAAATCCGCGCGGCCCGAGGAGCAGCGCTGCCGCCGGGACAGCATCTCACCGAAGCACTGGCCGGTGCTCGACCTCGGCCTGACGCCGAACATCTCGCAAGAGCGCTGGCGGCTCGACGTCTACGGCGCGGTCGAGCATCCGATCTTCTGGAATTTTGCGGAGTTTACCGCGCAGCCGCAAACAAAATTCACCTCCGACATTCATTGCGTCACCACCTGGTCGCGCTACGACAACCAGTGGGAGGGGCTGGCCACCCGCGATCTCCTCAATGCCTGCCAGCCGCGCGATGAAGCACGCCACGTGGTGCTGCATTCCCATGACGGCTACACCAGCAATCTGACGCTGGAAGATTTTGCCACTGAGGACGCTTTGCTCGCGCATTCATGGTCCGGGGCGCCGCTGGCGCTGGAACACGGCGGTCCGGTGCGCCTTGTCGTGCCGCATCTCTATTTCTGGAAAAGCGCGAAGTGGCTGCAGAGCATCGAATTCCTCGAGCACGACGCGCCCGGCTATTGGGAGGTGCGCGGCTATCACAACCGCGGCGACCCGTGGGCCGAGCAACGCTATTCCGGCGATTGACGCGCGTGCCAGATTTCACCGGCACCTCTCCCAATGGGAGAGTAAAGACGATGGAGCCCAACAATGCCGACCGAACGTTTCCAATTCACCGGCGAAGGCGGCCATCAACTGGCGGCGGCGCTTGATTTGCCCGAGCGGGAGCCTGTGGCCTATGCGCTGTTCGCGCACTGCTTCACCTGCGGCAAGGACGTGCTGGCCGCCAGGCGCATCGCGGTGGCGCTGGCAGCCAAGGGCATCGCGGTGCTGCGCTTCGACTTTACCGGCCTCGGCTCCAGCGAAGGCGATTTCGCCAACTCGACCTTTTCCTCGAACGTCGCCGACCTCGTGCGCGCCGCCAACCATCTGCGCGAGACCCGAAAGGCGCCGGCGATCCTGATCGGCCACAGTCTCGGCGGCGCCGCGATTCTCGCCGCCGCCGGGCAAATTCCGGACGCCACAGCGGTCGTCACCATCGCCGCCCCCTCCGATCCCGCCCATGTCACCGGTCTTTTCAGGGATCGCATCGAGGACATCCGCAAGCACGGCAAGGTGGAAGTCTCGCTCGCCGGCCGGCCGTTCCACATCAGCAGCGAGTTCCTCGACGACATCGCCGAGCACGGTCTGATGGCGCATGTGGACGAACCTGCACAAGGCGCTGCTGATCATGCATTCGCCGACCGACGACACCGTCGGCATCGACAACGCCACGCATATTTTCGTCGCGGCCAAACATCCCAAGAGCTTTGTGTCGCTGGCGGATGCCGATCATCTTCTCAGCGGCAAGCGCGACGCCGCCTATGTCGCCGACGTCATCGCCGCCTGGGCCGAGCGCTATCTCGATCCCGTCGCACCGGAGCAGGCCGCCGTTCCAGGCGAGGCGCCACGCATGGTCGTGGTGCGCGAAACCCGCGCCAGCAAATTCCAGCAGACCGTTTCGATCGGGCCGCATCAGATGCTGGCCGACGAACCGGTGGCCGCCGGCGGCGAGGATTCCGGACCCGGACCGTATGATTTTGTGCTGGCCGGCCTCGGCGCCTGCACCTCGATGACCATGCGCCTCTATGCCGACCGCAAGTCGCTGCCGCTGGAGCGCGTGACGGTGACGCTGAAGCACGGCAAGATCTACGCGCAAGACTGCGCCGACTGCGAGACCAGGGCCGGCATGCTCGACCAGATCGACCGGGTCATCACCATGGAAGGCAACCTCGACGCCGAGCAGCGCAAGCGGCTGATGGAAATCGCCGACAAATGCCCGGTGCACCGCACCCTCACCTCCGAGATCCACATCGTGACCCACGCGGCCGATTGACGAACAGTCGCGCGGGCGTATCATTTGAGCCCGGACGAATTCCGGTTGGGTCGAGTGATGAACGAAGATTTCATGGCCACATGGTTCGAGACGCACGGCGTTGCCGTGCTCCTCACCATGAGGGTTTGAGACCTCATCCTGAGGAGGCCGCAACGCGGCCGTCTC
The DNA here is from genome assembly GCA_963778925.1 of uncultured Alphaproteobacteria bacterium. GTDB lineage: Bacteria > Pseudomonadota > Alphaproteobacteria > Rhizobiales > Xanthobacteraceae > Bradyrhizobium. The sequence goes on from CAVZWE010000011.1 coordinate 408,683, forward strand.
GAAGGATGAAGCCGCTGAACTGCAAGATGTACTAAAGGAACCCGCTATGCCGGTCGTGGCCCGCGTCGATCCCAAAACCGTTTTTACGCCGGAGGAATGGAGCCGGCTGACCTCGCGCAGTTCGCTGCGCGGCATGTGGCTGGTGGTGCATGCCTGGGGCACCATCGCCGCCGCGATCGCGCTGGTGACGCTGTGGCCCAATCCGCTGACCTGGCTGATCGCGGTGATGGTCGTCGGCACCCGCCAGCTCGGCCTGGCGATCCTGATGCATGAGGCCGCCCATGGCGGGCTGCACAGCAACAAGGCGATCAACGAATGGGTCGGGCAATGGCTGTGCGCGGTGCCGGTCGGCGCCGATCTTGCCAGCTACCGCTCCTATCATCTGCAGCATCACAAATTCACCCAGCAGCCGGAGGACCCCGATCTCTCGCTGTCGGCGCCGTTTCCGATCACCAAAGAGAGCTACACCCGCAAGGCGATCCGCGATCTCACCGGACAGACCTTTGTCAAACAGCGGCTGCCGCTGTTCCTGTCGCTGTTCAAGCGCAACGATAGCGACGACGCCGATGTCACACGAGAGCTTCGTCTCCAGCGGCGCCGACAAGATGGCGCGTTTTCTTGGCGTGAATGCGCTGATGTTCGCCCTGTTCTGGCTGGCCGGCGCCGGCATCTGGTTCTGCGGCTGTCTGGGTGGTGGCGATGGCGACCTGGCTGCCGCTGGTGACGCGCATCCGCAATATCGCCGAACACGCCTGCACCTCGACCGGCGAAGATCCGTTCAGCCACGCCCGCACCACGCTCGCCAATCCGGTCGAGCGACTGTTGATCGCGCCCTATTGGGTGAACTACCACGCCGAGCATCATCTGTTCATGTACCTGCCGTGCTACCGGCTGCCCGAAGCGCATCGGCTTTTGGTCGAGAAAGGCCTGATCAAGCGGATGGAAGTGCGCCCGGGCTATCTCGACGTGATGCGGCTGGCGACCTCAAAGGCATGATCCCGAAAAGTGGATATTCGGTTTTCGGATCAGATCATGCCCCAAAGATAACCGCGCGGCTGATGAATCAGTCGCGCCTCAGCGGGCCTGATTTTCCTGCACCGTCACCCGGCCGTCCTGCGCCGGCACCAGCGGCTGCACCCGGAGCACGCCGCGCAAGCCCGCGGCGGTCCCTAGCAAAATTCCGCCGACCGCGACGAACGACGCCAGCGCCAGCGTCGACAGGCCCGTCAGGCCCTGCCCGATCGAGCAGCCATAGGCCATCAGCGCCGCCCGCGCCCATCAGCGCCGCGCCGCCGATCGAGCGCAGCATGTGACGCGGCGAGTTAAAACCTTCCCAATGGAAGCGGCGCGTGACGAGCGCCGTCACCAGGCTTCCGGCGAACACGCCGGCCGACCATGGCGATGCCGAAATTCAGCGTCAGTCCGGTCGACAGCATGGCGTATTGCACGGTATCGGCGATCGGCGCGATGAAGGTGAGCGAGGTGACCGGCGCCGGATTGAAATCGTCGGCGCCGAGATAGCCGGTCGCAAACCAGCCGCCGGTGACCAGCAGGCCGACGCCTGTCCCGGCGGCGATCTGGCCCCAGGCGACGCTTGAACGGCGCGTGCGCGAACGCAAAGATGATCAGGGCTGCCTGAGATCACCGAGGCCGCAATCATGCGCGCAAAAGTCTCGCCGAGGCCGAGCGTCGACAACAGCGCCGGCAGCGACACCGATTTCGGCGCGGCCTGCGTCGCCTGCAGCAGCGCGATCCGCCCCGGCGCGATCAGGCCCTTCAAGGTCATCTGCGCGGCTATGCCGAGCACGATCACCACGACGAAGGAGCGCAGATTGCCGCGGCCGAGCAGCACCAGCGCGCGCGAGCCGCAGCCGTTCGACAGCACCATGCCGTAGCCGAACAACAGTCCGCCGAACGAACATCAGCGGCGCCGAGAACGACGGTTGCAGATAGATCGACTTGCCGAGATCGACGACGTTGCCGGCGGCCAGAAGCTGGGTCGCCGCGATCGCGACGCCGAGCGCCAGCGCGTAGGTGCGGATCAGGCGGCTGTCGCCATCGGCCCACCAGCCGCGCAGGCCGGAGAGCAGGCAAAAGCCGCTCAACAGGCCGATCGCGCCATAGGCGAGACCGATCATCAGCCCGCTCATTACGACAATGTTGCCACCGTCCTGCACCGGCTTTTCCCTCGAGCTTTCCGCGGCGGCAACGTCCGCCACGGCCTGAACAGGATGCAATTTCCGTGCTGCTATAACGTCTCACATGGCGGCCAGTCCACTTCCGTCAAGAACAAAGAACGAAGCTGTCGTCAGGCAGCGCGCCAAGGGAATAAAACCCTTGCCCGCAATCGAAATACGAATGATTTCGTTCCCGCCAACGGGTCCCGCAGCCGCCGGGATCGTTGACACCATGACGGCTTCGCATCATGACTAATCGACTGAACATACGGCTAAAGAGGCTTGCTCCAACAAGCCCGGTACGACCTGGGAGAAGCGGATTGCATCCGATCCTGACTGGAAAGCAGCCACTTATTTGCGCGGGGGCGGCGCAGTGAACGTCAAGGCCACGCTTTCGCCCGACGACCTCGCGCGCGCCTGCGCCGACGCGATGTGGAAGGAAGACGATGCCAGCAAGGGTCTCGGCATGGAGATTGTCGAGATCAAGCCGGGCCAGGCGACGCTGGCGATGACGGTCAAGCCGAATATGGTCAACGGCCACGGCATCGCCCATGGCGGCTTCATCTTTACGCTGGCGGATTCGGCCTTCGCCTTTGCCTGCAACTCCCACAACGAGCGCGCGGTCGCCGCGCAGGGCAATATCACCTTCATCAGGCCGGGCAGGCTCGGCGATCGCCTGGTCGCGATCGCGCGGGAAATTTCGCGCAGCGGCACGGTCCGGGATTTACGACGTGCGCGTCAGCGTCGGCGACGTCGTGATCGCCGAGTTTCGCGGCCATTCCCGCACCATCGCCGGCGTATGGCTGCCGGGGGCCGCTCCTGACGCCAAATAAGACAAGCTGCTGATTTTGGGGAAACACGCGATGGCTTCGACAAACCTTCGGTCAAAGAGCAGCGGTTACCGCCCCGAAATGGACGACGCCGAGCGGGCCTCGCGCGACGAGATCACGGCGCTGCAGACCAAGCGCCTCGCCTGGACGCTGGCGCACGCTTACGACAATGTCGCGCATTACAAAAAGGCGTTCGACAAGGCCGGCGTGACGCCCAGGGATTTCCGGCAATTGTCGGATCTGAAGAATTTTCCGTTCACGGTGAAGACCGATCTGCGCGACAATTACCCGTTCAACATGTTCGCTGTCCCGCGCGAAAAACTGGTCCGCGTCCACGCCTCGTCCGGCACCACCGGCAAGCCGATCGTGGTCGGATATACCAGGGCCGACATCGACACCTGGTCGGATGTGATGGCGCGCTCGATCCGCGCCGCCGGCGGCCGCACCGGCATGATCATGCACAACGCCTATGGCTACGGCCTGTTCACCGGCGGCCTCGGCGCGCATTACGGCGCCGAAAGGCTGGGCTGTACGGTGGTGCCGGTTTCCGGCGGCATGACCGAGCGGCAGGTGCAGCTGATCAACGATTTCAGGCCGGACATCATCACGGTGACGCCGAGCTACATGCTGGCGATCCTGGATGAATTCAAACGCCAGGGCCTGGATTCGCGCAAATCGTCCCTGAAGATCGGCATCTTCGGCGCCGAACCCTGGACCAATGCGATGCGCGCCGAGATCGAAGCCGCGTTCGACATGGACGCCACCGACATCTATGGCCTGTCCGAAGTGATCGGCCCCGGCGTCGCGCAGGAATGCATCGAGACCAAGGACGGCCTGCATATCTGGGAGGATCATTTCTACCCCGAGGTGATCGATCCCGAGACCGGCGCGGTGCTGCCTGACGGCGAAAAGGGCGAACTGGTGTTCACCTCGCTGACCAAGGAGGCGTTCCCGGTCGTCCGCTACCGCACCCGCGACCTGACGCGGCTGTTGCCGGGCACGGCGCGGCCGGGCATGCGGCGCATGGAAAAGGTCACCGGGCGTTCCGACGACCTGATCATCCTGCGCGGCGTCAACGTGTTCCCGACCCAGATCGAGGAAGTGCTGCTCGCCACCGACTGGTGCGGCGGTCACTTTGTGATTGAATTGACCCGCGAGGGCCGGCTGGACGAGATGACGGTACTGGCGGAAGCGCGCCCGGAAAGCTGGGACGGCAGCGGGCTCGTCGAGCACACCGAGCGGGTGACCGCGCACATCAAGAACACCATCGGCATATCCCTGCGCATCCGCGCGGTGGCGCCGGAGACGCTCGAGCGCTCGCTCGGCAAGGCCAAGCGCGTCATCGACAAGCGGCCGAAGGGATAAACCTCAAACCCACAGATCGGAAAAAGCCATGACCAGCAATCCCTCGCGCCGCGACATCCTGACTTCCTCGATAGTGCTCGCCGCCGGCGCGGCACTCCCCTCCCTCGGAAACGTGAGTTCAGCCATGGCCGATTCCAGTTTAGCCGGTGCCGCCGACATCGTCGCGGCGATCCGCAGCAAGAAGATGACTGCCACTAGCGTCGTGCAGGCCGCCCTTGATCGCGCGGCGCAGCTTAAGGACCTCAACGCATTCATTTTCCTGAACAAGGAGGGCGCACTAGCGGCGGCCGGTCAGGTCGAACTCGGGGGCAAGGACCGGTGCGCTTGCCGGCCTCCCCATTGTCGTCAAGGACAACATCAACACCGCGGACATGCCGACCTCGGGTGGTACTCCCGCGCTGCAGAACGCGCGGCCGAACAGGAACGCGCCATCGCTGCAGAAATTATTGGACGCCGGCGCCATCATCATCGGCAAGACCAACATGCATGAACTGGCGTTTGGAATCACCAGCACCAACCTTTCGTCGTTCGCGGGGCCTGTGAAAAATCCATACGACAAGACCCGAATTCCCGGCGGCTCCTCAGGCGGAACAGCGGCAGCTATCGCAGCGGGGATCGTCACATGCGGATTGGGTTCAGATACCGGCGGCTCTACCCGCGTGCCGGCGGCGCTTACCGGGACGGTCGGTCTGCGTCCATCGGTCGGCAACGGCGGCGCGCAGCGGCGCTATGACGATGCCAACATGGTCGTGCCCATCAGCCACACCCGCGACACAGTCGGTCCGATGGGTCGCACGGTCGCGGATGTAGCGTTGCTCGATTCCGTCATCACCGGCGCGTCAATGCCCCAAGCGGAGCCGTTGCGCGGCAAGCGCCTCGGGATTCCAGCAACGTTCTGGAGCGGGCTCGATCGCGACGTCGAAGCCGTCGCCATGGCCGCTCGCGCCAAACTCTCGGCTGCCGGTGTCGTCCTGGTCGACGCCGACCTGGCCGGACTGTTCGAGCAGAACGGCAAGGTGTCGTTCCCGGTCGCGCTGCACGAACCGATTGCCGATATTCCGGCTTATCTAAAAGCTTCCGGCATCGAGGCCATCACGCTGGCCGATATTGCCGGCAGGATCGCAAGCCCCGACGTCAAGGGCGCATTCGGCGCCATTACCGCCGATGCCTTCGGTGCCGCCTATCAGGACGCGATCTCGGTGCAGCGGCCCGCCCTGCAGAAGATGTACGAGGCATATTTCCGCGACAACAATCTGGACGGCATCTTGTTTCCAACCACGATTGCCCCGGCGCCGGCGATCGACACGGAGAAGGGATCGGGCGAGATGTCCATCAATGGCGGCAAGCCCGCGCCAACCTTCGACACCATGATCCGCAACACCGATCCCGGCAGCAATGCCGGAATTCCCGGCCTGTCATTGTTCGGAGGCATGACGCCGGGCGGCTTGCCGGTCGGACTGGAAATCGACGGTCCTCTCGGCAGTGACGGGAAGCTGCTCGCGCTCGGACTTTCGATTGAAGGCATCCTGGGTTCGGCACCGCCGCCGAAGGCATGAACTTACAGGCATTCCGGCGCCGTTCGGGAATGACGTCCGGAATGGTCTCGTGCGCTACACGTGATCGTAGTCCACCACCACCCGCTCCGTCGTCGGCCGCGCCTGGCAGGTCAGGATAAACCCCTTTTCGAGCTCCCACGGCTCGAGCGAATAGTTGACTTCCATCTCGGCCTTGCCCTCGACCAGCTTGGCGCGGCAGGTCGAGCACATGCCGCCCTTGCAGGCGAACGGCAGGTCCACGCCGCCACGCAGCGCGGCATCGAGGATGGCCTCGCCTTCGGCAACCGGCACCTCGCGGCGCTTGCCGTCGATGATCAGTGCGGCCATCGCCTTCGGCGGCGCGCCCGCCGGCACCACGGTTTTTGGACGTGGCTTGCCACCAAGGCCGGAGACAAAACGCTCGACGTGAATCCGGTCGGCGGCGATGCCGAGTTCCCGGCAGGTCGCTTCGATCTCCTCGCTCATGCCGGTCGGGCCGCAGATGAAGAGATGGTCGACGCTGGCCGCCGGCACCAGCGACCGCAACAGCACCCTCACCTTCTCGCCATCGAACCGGCCGTGCAGGATCGGAATGTCCTGCTCTTCGCCTGATATCACATGGAAGACCGCGAGACGCTGGATGAAGCGGTCTTTCAGCTCTTCCAGCGCCTCGCGGAACAGCATGCCACTGGTCGAGCGGTTGCCGTAGAACAGGAAGAAGCGGCTATGCGGCTCGCGCGCCAGCACGCCCTTCACGATCGAGAGGATCGGCGTGATACCGGAGCCCGCGGCGAAGCCGACATAGACCCGCGCCTCATTCGGCGCCGGCGCTATGCCGAAGCGGCCGGTCGGCGTCATGACGTCGAGTTCGTCGCCGCACCTGAGCTCATCGGCCGCCCAGTTCGAGAACGCGCCGCCATCGACCTTCTTCACCGCGATGCGCAATTCGCCGTCGTCTGGGCCGGAGCAGATCGAATAGGAGCGGCGCACTTCCTCGCCGTCCATCGTCGTGCGCAAGGTCAGGTATTGTCCGGGGGCGAAACGGTAGTCGTCGGCGAGCTCCTTCGGAATCGCAAAGGTCAGCGACACCGCGTCGGATGATTCTCGGCGCAAATCGTTGACGGCGAGGCGGTGAAAACGGGGGGTGTGGGGCATTAAGCCTTCATCCTGCAACATCGTCATCCTGATGCGCGAGCCTTGCGGTGCACTTGCACCGCTGGGCGAGCCTCGAAGGATGGAAACGCGGTGATTGTTCACCAGCACCCTTCGAGGCCTTCGCTTCGCTACGGCACCTCAGGGTGACGAGATCAGTGACATTTGAAATAGTCGAAAGGTTCGCGGCAGTTTTTGCAGCGCCACAGCGCCTTGCAGGAGGTCGAGCCGAATTCGGAGAGCACTTCAGTGTCGATGCAGCCGCATTGCGGGCACGCGACCTGCTCGACACCGAACAGCGCGCGGCGGCCGCCTCCGGCGAGCGGCGGCGCAATGCCGTATTCCCTGAGCTTGCGGCGGCCGTCCTCGCTCATCCAGTCGGTGGTCCAGGCCGGCGACAGCACAGTACGCACCTTCGAATTGCGAAAACCCTCGCGCTCCAGCGCCAGTTCGATTTCGAGGCCGATCATGTTCATCGCCGGGCAGCCGGAATAGGTCGGCGTGATTGCGACCTCGACGCGGCCGTCGTTGTCGATCGCGACCTCGCGCAGCACGCCGAGATCGGCGATGGTGAGTACCGGAATCTCCGGATCGACCACACGCGCCGCGACATTCCAGGCGTGCTGGCGCAACTCGGCATCGCTGAACACGGCGGTCACCATGCGGCCCCCGGGAAGGTTCGTTGCATCGATTGCAGTTCGCTGAGCAGGTGGCCGAGATGTTCGCTGTGCCGGCCGCTGCGGCCGCCCTGCTGCATCCAGTCGCTCTTGGGCAGAGCCAGCGTGGCCTCGTTCACGACCGACGAAACCGTCTTGAGCCATTGCGGACGCAGACTCACGGGATCGACGGCGATGCCGGCATCGATCAGCGCGCGCTCGCTGTCGTCGTTACAGAACATCTCGCCGGTAAAAGCCCAGAGATCGTCGATCGCGGTTTGCGCGCGGGCGTGGCTTTCCTCGGTACCGTCGCCGAGCCGGACGATCCATTCCGACGAATGCCGCAGATGATAGGCGCTTTCCTTTTCGGATTTCGCCGCAATCGCGGAAAGCGTCGTGTCGCTCGATTTCATCATCGCTCGCCAATAGAGATCTGCAAAGCCTGAATAGAAAAATTGCCGCACCATGGTGCGCGCGAAATCGCCGTTCGGCTGTTCCAGCAGCAGCAGGTTGCGATACTGACGCACGTCACGCAGATAAGCGAACTTGTCTTCGTCGTTGCCTTTGCCCTCGACCTTGGCGGCATAGCCATAGAGCTCGCGCGCCTGGCCCAGCAGATCGAGGCCCATATTGGCGAGCGCCATGTCCTCTTCCAGAATGGGCGCATGGCCGCACCATTCCGACAGCCGATGCCCCAGGATCAAGGCATCGTCGGCACGGCGCAACGTGTACAGCACCAGTGGCGTTTCGGAGACCTGGATGGAAGCGACGGCCATGTTCACCACTTGCTCACCTCATCCTGAGGAGCGCGAAGCGCGTCTCGAAGGATGGGCCACGGGCCTCTTGGTTCGAGACGGCGCTACGCGCCTCCTCACCATGAGGGAAACAATCACATATGCCCGACTTCTTCGGGCACGTCATAGAACGTCGGATGGCGATAGATCTTGGATTCCGCCGGCTCGAACATCATGCCTTTTTCGGCAGGATCGGACGCGGTGATCGCGCTTGACGGCACCACCCAGATCGAAAGCCCCTCGCCGCGGCGGGTGTAGACGTCGCGCGCGGCCTGCAGCGCCAGCGTCGCGTCCGAAGCATGCAGCGAACCGACATGCTTGTGCGCAAGTCCGTTGCGGCTGCGAATAAAGACTTCCCACAACGGCGTGTTCGGCGTGGTCATCACGACCTCCCTGAATTCCTAGGCGGCGCGTGCCGCCTGCCTTTGCCTGCGTTTCTCGGCGTAGGCTTGCGCTGCCTCGCGCACCCATGCGCCGTCGTCATGCGCCTTGCGCCGCGCCGCCATCCGGTCGCGGTTGCACGGGCCGTTGCCGGCCAGCACCTGCTTGAATTCGTTCCAGTCGATCGCGCTGTATTCCCAGTGCCCGGTCTTCGCATTTTGCTTCATGCCGGGATCGGGAATCGAAAGCCCCAGATATTGCGCCTGCGGCACCGTGGCATCGACGAACTTTTGCCGCAGTTCGTCATTGGAGAAACGCTTGATCTTCCACTTGGTCGAGGTGTCGCTGTGCTGGCTCGCCTGGTCGGGCGGTCCGAACATCATCAGCACCGGCCACCACCAGCGGTTCAGCGCGTCCTGCGCCATCGCCTTCTGCTCCGCCGGAGCCGCGCGCCAGCGTCACCATGATCTCGTAGCCCTGCCGCTGGTGAAAGGATTCCTCCTTGCAGACGCGGATCATCGCGCGCGCATAGGGACCGTAGGAGCAACGGCAGAGCGGAATCTGGTTCATGATCGCCGCGCCATCGACCAGCCAGCCGATCACGCCGATGTCGGCCCAGGTCAGCGTCGGGTAATTGAAGATCGAGGAATATTTTGCCTTGCCGGCCAGCATCTGATCGACCAGCTCTTCGCGCGAGGTGCCGAGCGTTTCGGCGGCGGCGTAGAGATAGAGCCCGTGGCCGCATTCGTCCTGTACCTTTGCGAGCAGCGCCGCCTTGCGGCGCAGCGACGGCGCGCGGGTGATCCAGTTGCCTTCCGGCAGCATGCCGACGATTTCGGAATGCGCGTGCTGGGAAATCTGCCGCGTCAGCGTCTTGCGATAGGCCGCGGGCATCCAGTCGTTGGGTTCGATGCGCTCTTCGGCATCGATGCGCGCCTGAAACTGCGCGGCGCGCCCAGCGTCCTCGATGTTGCGATCCTCGGCTTCCGACGTATTGAGCGCCTGGGTGTACATGCGCCGACCTCCCGGATTGTTCGGATTAGATATATAACAAAAATCTCAACATGCAATATATTTCTGTAACATGTCAGACGCCGAAGCGGCGGGCCAGCCCGGCGCCGGCCCCAGGCAGCGGGCCATTTTCGTTCAACCCGTTGCGATCAAGCCATTTTTCGGACGCCGGCAGCAGCCCGCGATAGATCTCGCCGCAGAGTTTTCGGGCAGCGCGGCCCGGCCAATCCGCAGGCAGCAGCGCCGTCGGCAGCAGCGGATCGCGCAGCACTACCCGCCGGTAATAATGGATCAGCAGGATCCGCGCCGTGAACGCGTCGGCATCCGACAGCCGGGCGCGGCGGCCGATCCAGCCGCGCAGCGGCTCAAAAGTTTTCATGAACTTCAGATAGGCGTCGGCGGTGCGGTCGAGCGGCCAGCTCTCGCGGAGCAGGCGGCGGCCGCTGTCGTCTTCGGCCGACACTTCCAGGCGGATCGCCGCAGTGGCTTCTTCAGGAATCGGAGCGCCTGACGGCGCCACCCATACGCCGGGCAGCGGACTGCCGAAGCCGGCATTTTTCAGCGCCTCACGGGAAGCGCCGCGATCTTCGCCGTTACCGATCAGCAGCAATTCAAAGCGTCCGGTCCAGTCGGACGGCTGCGGATCGTAGATATGTTTCGTCGCCGCATCAAAGGTTTGCCGGCCTTTCTTCACCAGCCGATAAAAGCTGTTGCGGCCGACCTTTTCGCGTTCGAGCCAGCCGTCGGCGGCGAGCCGCGACATCGCGGTGCGCACCACGCCGCTGTCGATGTCGAGCGTCTTGAAAAATTCCAACAGCGTCCCGAGCCAGACCGAACCGCCGCGCGGCACGATTGCATCGCCGAACACGGTGATGACGATGGAGCCGGTGCGCGACGGTTCGCGCTTGAGCTGTTCGATGATGCGGGCAAGCGGATGCGCCATGCGCAACGCATAGCGCGTTTTGCGGATTTACGAAAACAGCGGCCTGCGAGGGCCTCATGGTTCGAGACGCGCGGCATTGCCGCGCTCCTCACCACGAGGATTTAGACCTCATCCTGAGGAGCGCGCTCTTGCGCGCGTCTCGAAGGATGAGGCCGCCGAATCGGAAAATGGCTAATGTCAGGCCGCACTTACCGGGTGGGATCGGGATAGACCAGGCTGCGCCAGCCGCTGCGGTCGAACGGCGCCCATTTGCCTTCGGGTTGCGCGAGACGATCGGCTACCGCATAGACCACCGCCGGGTGATGGCCCATGCCGCAATGGCTGCTTTCGACCTCGATGTTTTCCGAGCGCGCGGAGGGTTTTTCCATGCAGCCCTGCCAGGCGCAGATGCCGTCGGTGCGGCTGAAGATCGCGGTGGTTGGCACCGGCGGCGTGCCGGCCAACGATCCACCGAAACGATGGTCTTCCTCTTCGGCGCTGCGGCCGCTCGCCATTTCATAGACACGCCAGGCGTTGGTCGCCTTGGGATGGCCGGCAAACGGGCTGCCGAGCGTGATCACCGCGCGCACGCGGTCCGGCATCATCTTGGCGAGCTGACGCGCATAGAGACCGCCGAGGCTCCAGCCGACCAGGCTGATCCTGCGCCCACTGACGTCGCTGAGCTCATGCACAAGATCGACCATCGCGTGCTGCACGCCATGGCGCAGGCCGAGATTGCGGCCCTGACGCCAGCCGCTGACGGCGTAGCCGCGGTTCTTCAAAAAGCTGCGCAACGGGCGCGTCGAGGTGTCGGAAGCCACAAGCCCGGGCAATACCAGCACCGGATGACCGTCGCCCTTTGGCGCGAGAGACAGTAGCGGCAATGCGCCGAGAAACGCGCCGAGTTCGTGGATCGCCCTGCCCTCCAGAAACATCAGGGTTCTGGACGGCGGGCGCAGCATCTCGGCAGTGGCGGACATCGTAGCTCCTTTCAGGGCCGGCCCCTTTGCGTTTCGGCAGCCGGCCAAGTGGACCATGGGAAGACGCAAACCTCGTCGAATCGTTCCGCAATGCAACAATCTCATCTTCAAAGCTAAGGAACCGCTTTTCGCCTTTCAAGCTGCTCACATTGACGCGGCAAGGCATCGCCCGACGTAAAAGCCTTGCAGTGATTTAAAAGTCACAACCACCGGAGCAGGAATTCAGCGGTATAGAGCGCCAAACCGGCAAGGCCGCCGATCAGCGAGCCGTTGAAGCGGATGTATTGCAGATCCCTGCCGATGTTGATTTCGATCAGCGAAATCAATTGGCCCATGTCCCAGGCCTTGACCTGATCGGCGATGAAGCTGGAGACACCGCTCTTCTGATCGGCGATGAAGCTGCGCAGCACGGCAACCAGCCCCTGGTTGATCTCGGCCCGCAATTCGGGATCGGCGGCGAGCGCCTCGCCCGCCTTGGCAAACATGCCGGCAAGATGCTGCTGCAGCACCTGCGTTTCGCCGCTGGCGCTGCGCTCGATGAACGAGCGGACATTCGACCAGATGTTGCGCGCGAGGTCGGATAGTTCGGGACGCGCCAGCAGGTCGCGCTTCAAGCCGTCGATGCGATCGGCATAGGCCGGATCGCTGCCGAGCCGCTCGACGAACGACAGCACCATGCGGTCGAACTCGCCGCGGAACGGATGCTTCGGATCGTTGCGGACCTCCTCAAAGAACGCGGTGGCGGACGCCACGATCTTGTTCACCAGATATTTGTCGGCGCGATAGAGTTTCAACAATGTCGGCAATTCGCTGCGGATCTTGTCGCGGACCATCGCCATGGTTTCCGCTCTCGTCAGCGATTGATGCACCGCGCGCAGGATGTCGTCGAGCAGCCCCTGATGCCGGCCCTCGCTGACAAAGGCGCGCAGCGTACCGGCGGCGAGCGGCGCCAGATCGATTCCTTGCAATTGCGTGGTGATGCGGCGGTTGATGAAATTCATCAGGCCCGAGCTTTCCGTCGCCGATAGCGCTTCCGGCAGAAGCCGCAGCGTGAAGCGGGCGAGATCGTCGCTGCGCTTGCGGTCGCGCAGCCAGTCGGCGATGAACGAGCCGAAGTCGATCTGCCGCAGCTTGGCTTCGACCGGGGCTGATTCGAGAAAATGCACCTCGATGAATTCGCCGAGCTTGTCGGCGATGCGATGCTGATTGCTCTGGATGATCGCGGTATGCGGGATCGGCAATCCCAACGGCCTTTTGAACAGCGCGACCACCGCGTACCAGTCGGCGAGGCCGCCGATGGTGGCGGCTTCCGCGAAGGCTGCGACGAAGCCGAAGACCGGATGCAGGTTGAGCAGCATTTTCGCAGTCACGAACAGCGCCAGCGTGCCCGCCAGCACCAGCGTGGCCATCGCCTTGACCCGCCGCAGCTCGGCCGCCCGCGCGGCATCGCCGGGCGCATCGAACGAGAATGTGGCGGGGACGGGCATGGCGGCTTTCGCATGAACGAGAACCCTCATCCTGAGGAGCGGCCTCTCGGCCGCGTCTCGAAGGATGAAGGCCCCCATCGGGGCCTCATGGTTCGAGACGGCGCAAGTGCGCCTCCTCACCATGAGGGTCTGGCTGATCTATGCGGATACGCGTCAAAAAGAAGGCCCGCTTAAAGCGGGCCCTCGAGCTATCTGCCGATCGACTGATCCGAAAAGCGATCAGGCGGTCTTGTTGTAGACCTTGGCGAAGTTGTCCTGCGCGGTCTTGGCGCCGTCGGCGACGAGCTTGCCGAGATATTCGGTCGAGGCCTTCGCCCGCGACACCAGCACTTCGCCGCGCGAGCGCAGCATGTCGGACTGGATCTGCACCGCCTCGTTGAGCGACTTGGCGGATGCCAGCTTGTCGATGCCTGCGAAGAACGCCTCGGCATCCTGGTAGATCGCCTGCTGGATATTGCGGGTGATCTTGGCGGCTTCGCTGACCGAACCGGCAACGGCGGTCTCGATCGCGTCAGTGGCCTTCTCCGAACCGGCGTAAAGGTCGGCAGCGCGCTCCTTGGCGGTTTCCGCCTGCTTCTTCACGAATTCACGGGCAGCCTCGGGAACTTCCAGGTTCTGGAGGTTCTTGAACGCGTCGGTGACGGGCGCGAAGGCTTCCTTGACGGTGTTCAGCACGGAATTGGTTTCGGTGGTCATTTGGGTCTCTCCATCCTCAGGTTTTGAGCTATGGGCTCACCCCGTCCAGACTGGCCCGGGGCGCGATGGTTGTGCCATAGTTAATTGTGCGGCGCAATATCAATGTTGCGATGCGATATCACGAATTCGTGATCAGGCGCGAGATTGGGCAGTTTGCCCGGCAAACCGGCTTATTGGACGTTTCAGTGCTGCACCGCCCCCGGCAACCCATAGGCCTCCATCTGGGCCCGGACCTGCGCCACATTGTGCCCGAGCACGACGATATCGTGCTTTTTGCCGGCCTTGTCCTGCACGTGATCGCGCAACAGCGCTTCGGCCTTGAAGCCGAGGCCTTCAAAAATGGCGATGGCGCCGGTCTGATCGACCGTCATCTGCACCACCAGCTTTTCCAGACCGGCACCCAGGGCGAGCGCAAAAATCTCCTGCGACAGCGCCCGTCCAACCCCCTGGCCGCGCACGTCGGATGAAACCACGTTGCGGATCTCGCCGACATGCGGCGACCACGACAGGGGATCGCGCACCAGGGTGCCGCAGCCGACCACCCTGCCCGCCTTCACCGCCAAAAGGCTCACGATGGCGCCGCGCTCGATCTCCTTGATCCAGGCGGCCAGCACCTTCGGCTCGCTGATGTCGCGCGGCAGGAACAACAGATCATGCACTGGCAGCTTTTGCGCAAAATCGAGCACGGCGGCTTCGTCGGCTTGCGACATCAGGCGGAATTCAATCTCGCCGGCGTCGGTGCTGACGTGAGCGTGGATAGGAACGTGCTTCGCTCATGCTCAAACCGACCTTTCGCTCAACCAGGAATCGAGTTTCGGCCACAACCGCTTCACGGCGTTGGCGCCGGCCGCCACGCTGATGTGACCGCCCTTGAGAATCACCTCTTGCTTGTCCGCCGATCCGACTTTCGCGACCAGCGGCTTCGATGCTTCGTAGGTCACGATATGGTCGTGCTCGGCGACCGCATGCAGCAAGCGGCACCTTGATCTTCGAGAGATCGACGGCGTGCGCCGCCGACGGTCATGGTGCCTTCATAGAGCTTGTTGTCCCACATCAGATCCTTGGTGTCTGACGAAAATACTCGCCGGCCAGCGGCAAGGTGTCGGTCCCCCAGCGATCCATCATGCGGTAGACTTTGACATATTCGTCGTTCCAGATGTTGTCCCACAACTGCACCTGGCTGAAGGCGCGCGAGGCCGGCCGCAGCATGTCGAACGACGTCATGATCATCTCGGACGGTACGTTGCCGACGCTGTCCACGAGCCTGTCGACGTCGAAATACCTCCGGTCCGAGAAATTCTGGAACAGCTTCATGCCGCGGAAATCGACCGGCGTGGTGAAGCAGACCAGGTTCTTCAGCGGCCCGTCGGCAAAGATCGACGCGTACATCACCGACAGCACGCCACCGAAGCAATAGCCGATGATGCTGACATCGGTTTCGCCGGAATCCTGTCTGCACGCGCCGAATACAGTCGGGGATGAAGCCGAGGACATAGTCCTCGAACCGCAGGCTCTTCTCCTCGGGCTTGGGCGCGTTCCAGTCCAGCATGAAGACGTCGAAGCCGCGCTTGAGCAGGAATTCGATCAGGCTCTGACCCGGCGTCAGGTCCAGAATGTAGCCGCGGTTGGTGGTCGCCATCACGATCAGGATCGGCACTCGATAGATCTCGTCGGCGATCGGACGGTAATGATAGAGCTGCATCGTTCCGCGGGTGAGAATGACATCTTTCGGCGTCGTTCCCGTCGCCGGTCCGGACGAGGCGATATATTCGACGCCCTTGATGCTGCGCTGGATCGCGCGCTGCACTTCGGACTGAATCCGGTCCGGGATCGACGCCAGATCGAGGCCGGCGGCGGCGTTCATTTTTGCTCTCCGCCCGCGGACGGCGGACGCCTGGTGCGCGGCGGCTTCGGCGCCGGCGCGGGCCTTCCGTCAGACGCGCCGGAATTGCCGTGGACCTGATGCAGCAGCGCCTTGATCTCGTTCAACTGGCCCTCGATCGACTGCAGCCGCTCGGCCATGCTGACCATCTGCGCCCGGCTCGGCAGGTTCATGTTGACGAGATATTTCTCCATCATGTCGCCGAGCTGCTTTTGCGCGCCCGCGCTGACGCCGCCGACCTGATTGACGACCTTGCTGAATTCCGGCGATTCCATCGCCTTATTGGCGAAGGCGTTGAATCCCTTCTCCATCTCGCCGATCATGTTCTGCCAGATCGCGACCGGATCGTTGCTCTTGTCTGCCATGGCGCCCTCCAGCATGATCGCGAGTGTCTTGCTTGTTTTCAATCATACCACACTGTTGCGCCGGAACGGTCAACATCGAAGCGTCCGATCGCCGGCCCGGACAAGTCTTCTGCCGCGCGAAAAACCGTGTCATAAAGTTCCCCAAGCGAAAATAATTCGAGGACTTCCAAGGTGAACGCCATCGCCCATCAGCCGCCGCGGATCGCCCGCGCCAACGGCATCGACCTTTGCTACGAAATCTTCGGCGACGCCGATGCCGAGCCGATGCTGCTGATCATGGGGCTCGGCGCCCAGATGATCCATTGGGATGACGATTTCTGCCGGCAGCTGGCGGCGCGCGGGTTTCGCGTCATCCGCTTCGACAATCGCGACATCGGCAAGTCCAGTCACCTCTCCGGCGGCCAGCGCCTGACCCCGGTCGAACTGCTCAAGCTGCGATTTTTGAAGATCCCGGTTGCCGCGCCCTACAAATTGCGCGACATGGCCGAGGACACGGTCGGGCTGATGGACGTGCTTCACATCAAGTCGGCGCACCTGGTCGGCCTCTCCATGGGCGGCATGATCGCCCAGGAAATCGCGATCTCGTTTCCGGCGCGGGTGCGCTCGCTCACCTCGATCATGTCGACCACCGGCAATCCAAAACTGCCGCAGCCGACCCGCGAGGCCACCGCCCTGCTGATGGCGCCGCCCGCGACGACCAGAGAAGAATACATTGCCCGTTTTGCCAGGACCTGGAAGGTCCTGCGCGTCGGCAGCTTTCCGGAAGACGAAGCGCTCGATCGCGCTCGCGCCGAGCGCACGTTTGCGCGCGGCCTCAACCCGGCCGGCGTCGGGCGGCAGCTTCGCGCCATCCTCGCCTCGGGCAGCCGCAAGGAGCGGCTGCACGCGGTCAAGGCGCCGACGCTGGTGATTCACGGCACCGTCGATCCGCTGGCGCGCCCGGAGGGCGGCAAGGACACGGCGGCCTCGATATCAGGCGCAAAACTGCTGATGATCGAGGGCATGGGTCACGCGCTGCCGATCCCGATGTGGCCGCAGATCATCGATGCCATCGACAGGCATGCCCACGCGGCGTCCGCCAAGGCGATGCATTAGTTGGAAACGGAAACGGCAACATCGGGAGAAATGCCATGAAACTAGAAGGCGGATGCTATTGCGGCCAGGTGCGCTATGTGGCCGAGGGCGAACCGATGATGAAAGCCCAATGCCACTGCCGCGAATGCCAATATATCACCGGCGGCTCCCCCAACATGTTCATGCTGATGCCGGTCGGCGGATTCAGCTACACCAAGGGAGCGCCGAAGCAATTCACCCGCAGCGATCTGGAAAACGCAGTGACGCGGGAATTCTGCGCCGAATGCGGCACACACTTGACCACGCGGCGGCCGGGCCTGCCAGCTGCGATCGTGAAAGTCGGCACGCTCGACGACCCCGGCCTTTACGGCACGCCGCAGATGGCGATCTTCACCATCGACAAGCAGGCCTTTCATCAAATCCCGGAAGGCTTGACGAGTTTCGAGCGGTTGCCGAAGCGGTAGGGTAATCACAAGTCGTCCCTGCGTTCGCAGGGACAACTCGTGGTCACCCGCCGGCCCAGACGTCCAGCACGTAGCGATTTTTGGCGCCGAGATCCTCGATCCAGCGCGACCCCGCATCGGCATCGGCGCCCCTGCGTTCGCGATAGATCGCAACCAGGGCGGCCTTGACGTCGGGCTCCATCTTGCCGCCGTCGCCGCAGACATAGACGATCGCCCCGTTCTCGATCAGGCTCCAGACGCGCTCCTTTTGCGCCGCGACCAGGTTCTGCACATAGGTCTTCGGGCCGTCGCCGCGCGAGAATGCGGTATGCAGTTCGGTGATGCCGCCGGCTTCGAAGGCCTTCAATTCGTCGGCGTAGAGATAGTCCTGATCGGGATGCCGGCAGCCGAAGAACAGCATCGCCGGACCGAGGCTTGCGCCCTTCGCTTTCAGCGCGGCGCGCTGCTGCAGGAAACCTCGAAATGGCGCGAGCCCGGTGCCGGGGCCGACCATGATGATCGGCACGGAGGGATCGTCGGGCAGCCGGAAGCCCGCCTTGGTTTCGCGCACCGTGGCATGGACGGTCTCGCTGGCGCGGCGGCCGGCGAGATAGTTCGAGCAGATGCCCTTGTAGATGCCGCGCCCCGAGCTGGCGGGGCCGTCGACCACGGCGACGGTGACGCTGGCGCGCGTTGGCTCGACCGACGGCGACGACGAAATCGAGTAATAGCGCGGCGCCAATAGCGACAGCATTTCCAGATAGGCGTGGAACGGCAATTCGCAGGCCGGATGTTCCTCCAGGAGGTCGAACACCGATTTGCGCTTGCCGAGAATGTCGGCGCGATAGCGCTCGGTCGAGGCGGCATCGTCGCCGACATAGGCCAGCAGTTTCGGCTTGGTCACCGGACAGCGGGTTTGCTCCGACATGATCTGGATCTGCTTGCGGGTCGCGACCTGCTGCAATTCGACAAAATCGGTCAGCAAACGTCCGACCGACACCGCATCGCCGACCGGCAGTTGCGCGCGCCGGCCTTCGGCGACCTGCAGGCGGATCTGGTCGGCGGGCAGAAACCCGAAGCGGCGCGCCACGGAATCCACCAGCGCCGGATCGTTGCGCGGCACCACGCTAAGATGATCGCCGACCCGGTAGCTGATCCCTGGCGGTAGCTGCACCTCGATGTGCCGGGTCGACCGATCGGAGGCGTTGGGCCCGGCCTTGTTTTGCAACTCGGTATTGACCAGAATTTTCATCGGCGAAACGCCGCCAAGGGCGACGACCGCGTTGACCGCCGTCGGCGCCACCGGCTCGATCGTGTACAGCGGCTCGTCCTCGGCACTTCGGCTGAAATTCGAATCGATGCCGAATTCCTTGGTCGCCAGCGGCGCGAGCTTGGCGAACCAGCTCTCGAATTCGCCGTCGAGATCGCTGCGCGCATCGCCCTCACCGCGCGCATAGACGCTGCGGCCGCCATGAGCAGCCAGTTGCTGGTCGATCAGCCGCGGGATCGACTGGTAGGTCGCGGCCCAGTCGCTGTTGCCGCAGCCGAACACCGCGTAACGCAATTTTGCAAATGCATCTTTCGCCAGATCACCACCGAGCCATTTGACGAATTGCGTGGCGTTGTCGGGCGGCGCGCCATTATACGACGCGCAGAAAATCAGGACGCCGCCTTGTTCCGGCAATTTCCCGACGAAATCGTCGAGGGCTGCGAGCCTGGTGGCAAAACCGTTGACCTCGGCGAGATCGGCAACCCGGGTGGCGAGTTCCTCTGCGGTGCCGAGGTTCGACCCGTAAAGCACGAGCAGCGGCGTATTGTGTCCCGGACGGGTTCGCGCGCGCGGCGCCGGCACGCCTGTCGAAGCCGCCGCCGTCGTCGTGGTCCGGCCGGTGTACGCACCGCGATCCTTTTCGCTGCGCGGACGCACCTTGATCTTGAAGCCGTCCGGCTTGATCGTCAGCGTTTCCTTCAGATGCATCTGGTAGCGGTTGACGTCGATCAGCTTGAAGCGCTGCAGGATCATGCCGACCGCAAGCGCCGCCTCATGCATGGCAAAGCCACGGCCGATGCAGGCGCGCTGGCCGTTGCCGAACGGCTTCCAGGCGTTGACCGGACGCGCCGCCTCCGCCTCGCGGCTGAAATTCTCGGGATCGAATGCGTCGGGATTGGGTCCCCACACCGAGGGATCGCGATGCAGCGCCAGCACCAGCACCGTGATAAAAGTGTTCTTCTTCAGTCTGTACTGGCCCCCGATGGTCTCGTCCTTCAGCGGCGCGATGCCATAGGCCGGCGCCGGCGGCCACAGCCGCAGCGCTTCCTTCAGAATCTGCGTGATGTAGGTGAGTTGCGTCACCTGCTGATAGGTCGGCCTGGCGTCGATGTCGGGCCCCAGCACCCGGTCGACTTCCTCATAGGCCTTTTTGAGCACGTCGGGATGTTTCAGCAGCGCGTAGAGCGTGCACGACAACAGGCCGCTCGTCGTCTCATGGCCCGCGATCAGGAAAGTGTTGATCTGGTAGCGGATATTGACGTCGTCGAGCTGCTGGCCGGTGGCACGGTCGACGCCGGTCATCATGGCGCCCAGCATGTCCTTCTTGTCCGCGGCGGCATCGCTGTTCCTGCGGCGCTCGGCGACGATCTCGTCGACCATCTTGTTCATGAAGGCGACATCGTCGGCGAGATCGCGCCTTCGCTTCTGCATCCACAGATTTTCCAGCGGCAGGCCGCGGATCATCATGATGGTTTCGAGCGAGCGCACCAGCAATTCGACGAAGGGATGATAGTCGCGCCGGTAGAACGAATTGAAACGATAGTCGAATCCGCACAGCCCAATAGTGTCGAGCGTCAGCGCGGTCATGTCGTGCACGACGTCGATCTCCTCGTCGGCGTTGAGCCGATCCCACTTCTTCACCAGCTGGTCGGCGATGTCGACCATGCTCGGGTGATAGGACTGCATGGCGCGGTTGCCGAACGGCTGCAGCAGGATATTGTGCGCCTTGCTCCAGTTCGGCTCCGATGTGTCGGCGGTGAACAGGCCGTCGCCGGCGATCGCACGCACCCGGCGCAGCGGCCCGCGCACCGCCTTGTCGAAGCGCTTCTCGTCGCTGAGTTCGTCAACGAGGTCGTGGCCGGAAACAATGACCAGCGGCGCGCCCATCATGTCGAGCCAGAAGATCGGTCCCAGCTCCCTGGCCAGCCGGGCCAGATTTTGCACCGGCGCGGTCGAGTCCAGCGACAGCATGTTGCCGACCACCGGTTTGGTCGGCGGGTGCGGGATCGGACTCAGTCTGTTGGTCGACGCCATTGCGGTAGTTTCCCCCTGCCTCTTCGTGCTCCGCCGTCATCCCCGGATGAGCGCAATCGCGCTCACTCGGGAGGAGCGCGCTCTCGCGCGCCTCCAAGGATGGGCCGCATACACCATTTCCTCTCATCCTTCGAGGCTCGCCGAAGTGGCTCGTACCTCAGGATGACGGTCACCCAAATCTTCGTTTACGCCATTCGATCAGCTTGGCGCTGACTTCGTCCGGCTTTTCCTGCTGCGTCCAATGGCCGCTGCCCCGAACCAGATATTTCTCGAGGTCGGGGATGATCTTCTCCATGCCCTCGGTCGCGGACGGCGGCAGCACGTGATCGTTCTCGGCCATGATCATCAGCGACGGCACCCGCACGGTGTGGTCGATTCCGGCCGAGCGTTGCCAGTTGCGCGACATGTTGCGGTACCAGTTGATGCCGCCGGTAAAGCCGGATTTGGTGAAGGTGTCGACAAAGACCTGCTTCTCCTCCGGGGACAGGATCGGGGTGCGCGGATCGTGCCTGGCGTCGTAGCCGGCGATCATTTGCGGAAACGCCAGATTGAGCCTGGGCGAGGCGCCGACACCAGCTACCGGCTGTTCGGCCGGCGCGTCGTCCGGACGCGGCACGGGCTTGCGCATGAAGGCATCAAAAGTCTGTTCGACCCGGCTGTTGAAGATCTTGTCGGCCTCGCGCGCCGGGTTCTGAAACTGCACGATATACATGTGCTCGCCGAAGCGCTGGCGCAGCAGTTCGATCGGGTCGGCCGGCGACCGGTTGACGTGCGGAGTGTTGATCCCGACCACGCCGGCGACACGGTCGATGTGCCGCAGCGGCATCTGCCAGACGATAAAGCCGCCCCAGTCGTGGCCGACAAAGACCGCCTTGTCGATTCCGAGATGATCGAGCAGGCCGACGAGGTCGGCGGTGAGATGCTCGACATCGTAATCCTCGACTGGTTCGGGCCGGTCGGTTGCGCCATAACCGCGCTGATCCGGCGCAATCACCCGAATGCCGGCAGCACTTAGCGCCTTGATCTGGTGACGCCAGGAAAATGCGATCTCCGGCCAGCCATGGCAGAGGATGACCGGCGGCGTGTCGGTCTTGGGGCCAGCCTCGTAATAGCCCATGCGAATGCCGTTGGTCTGGGCAAACTGCAGCGGCGGCATTTCCATCATTGGCATCTTCCCCGGCTCAGCTTGCCGCGCTTTTGAGATCGGCCGGTGGTGCAAATGCGGCCTTAAGCGCTGCGAATTCGCCAGGCAGCATGTCGCAGAGCACCTGGACATGGGGAATGATGTTGGCGCCCGCGATGAAGCCGAAATCCAGCTGATCGCGGTAGCTCTGCACGGTGATGTTGAGCGCGAGCCCGTGGGTGGAGATCGACACCGGGAAGATGTGCAGCAATTCCGCTCCCGCCGCATACAGCGTCTGCCGCGGCCCCGGCACATTGGAGACCGTGATATTGGCCGCCGGCGGCAGCACGTCCGACAGGCTGGAACGGCTGTACAGCAGCGCCAGGACCTGGACCAGGATCGGCGCACCCAGCAGCGAGATGTTGGACATCTGCGGCATCAGGGCGCGCAGCGGATGCGACATCTCCTTGGATTTTGTCGACTGCGCGATAATGGCCTCCAGCCGCGCCTTGGGATCTTCGATGTTGCTGGCGATCGAACAGATCATGCCGAACACCTGGTTGTTGGCGTCGGTGTTGCCCTCCTCGCGCAGCGAGATCGGCACCGCGGCCGTCATCGATTTCGCCGGCAGGGCGCCGCGCTCCAAGAGATAGCGCCTGACAACGCCGGATGAGATCGCCAGCACCACGTCGTTGAGCTTGCCACCGGCCTGCTTGGCCAGCGCCTTGGCCTCCGACAGCGGAATAGATACGCCGGCAAAACTGCGCTCCGATGAAATCGATTTGTTCAGGATCGTCGACGGCGACACCATGCTGGCGATGCTGTCGCGCGATTTCGGGTCGGAAATCTTTCCGACCACATCGGAGACGCTTTTCAGCATGGTGGGAATGCTACCGGCAAACTTCACCGCGCTTTCGATCTGGAACATGGCGTTGTCGAACAGGATCGATCCGAGGTCGCTTTTTCCCGAGCGCGGCAGATCGATGCTTTTGGCGGCCGCCGAGGCGTCGAACGGCTGGGTCCAAAGCTGCTGATAGGAATCGACGAGATTGGCGGCGATGTCGCGCGGCTCCTGGCCGACCTTGGCCCGCGCCGTCGGCGGATCGATCTTCCTCGGCACCGGCGTCACGTCGTAGATCATGTTGGTGAGTGCTGCGCCCGCGCCGCCGTCGATGCAGGCGTGATGCATCTTGGAATAAAGCCCGATCTCGTTGTCCTTCATGCCCTCGAAGACATAGAACTCCCATAGCGGCCGGGCCCGGTTGAGAAGCTTGGCATGCATCCAGCCGACAATGCGCTCGAGCGTGGCGCGGTCGTGGGGTGCCGGCAGGCTGCCGCGGAAGATATGGCGGTCGATATCGAACTGGTCGTCCTCGACCCAGGAAGGATGATCGATATCGAGCGGCGCCTTTTCCAGCCGCACTTTGAGGATCGGCGCGACATGCAGCCGCGAGGCGATCATCGCCTTGAAGTCCTCGAAGAAGTCGCCCTTGTAATCTTCCCGCAGCCGGAAGATCGCCATGCTCCCGACATGCATCGGCATTTCCGGCGTTTCCAGGTACAGAAACGACGCGTCCATCGAGGACAGCTTCTTGGCGTCACTCATAGTTCCCTCCCGGTACATATCGCGCGGCGCCTTGGTGGCGCTTCTGGCGTTCAGACGGTCCTTGTTCAGGACATTAGAGCGTTTTCGGGCGAAGTGGAAACCGGTTTGCGTAAAGAAAACGCGGCAGGCAAAAGAGATGGAGCTCCGGTTCTGATTCAATCAGAACCGGGGCTCTCGTCAGGATGGTGCATTTTCCGCAGGCGCATATGCAATGGCGAACGGGCCTGACCGGTCAAATTGGACGAATTCGCCCTCGCTCTGGGCCAAACGATCCGCCACCGCCCACAAGGCAGCGGCGTTCACGCCCAGTCCGACGTGGCTAGCCAGATGCACCTCGATATTCTCGGCGGTCGCGGACGGACGTTAACAGGCAGGTTCGCCAGTTGACGATGCCGTCGGTGCGCGAATAGATCGACGTGGTGGGAACCGGCAGATCGCCCGCGATCGCATTTCGAAGCTCGGAATTGTCCTCGACCGCTTCGCCCGACAGCGCCTCGTAGAGCCGGGTAGCGTTGGTCGCCCTCACGTCGTTTGCGAACGGGCTTCCCAGCGTGATGACGTATCGCACCATGTCGGGGGCCTGCAGCGCCAGATCGCGCGCATAGACACCGCCCAGGCTCCACCCGACGATACTGACCTTGCGGCCGGTTGAGGCATGAATTTCGGCAAGCCGGTCGCGAAGTGCTGCCCGCATGCGCGAGACGCCGCCGATGTTGCGGCCCATCTTCCAGGCGTAGCTGTCGTATCCGATTTCCTTCAGGTACCGCCGCATCGGCGCCATCGACAGATCGCTGGCAAGGAACCCCGGCAAGGTCAGAACCGGATGACCGTCCCCTCTCGGCGCGCGCATCAAAAGCGGCGACAGCAGCAGGCTGGCGTTGAACTCGAATATCCCTCTCGCCTCGGCCAGCAGCAGAGCAAGACCCGGCGGACGAAGCCTGCCCCTGGACTGCGTTTCGCTTCCGTCGATCGGCATCACTTTTTCTTGTCGCTGCCGCGCGCCCCGCCGAGGCCTGCCATGGTCACGAACATGTCCTGAAACCGCTCGGCGATCTTGGGATCGAAGGTGAACCAGCTCTGCATCAGCGCTTCCGGAGAGACCTTTTCGATATTGCTCATCATCTGGTGCTGGAGTCTGTCCATCACCGCCGTCTGCATCGGCTGCACATCGGGAAGTCCGAAAAACTGCCGGGCCTCCAGCGGCGTGCAATCTATTTCGACGTTAATCTTCATGTCAGCTCCTGACTGCATCTTGACAGCTTGTCACAGTATCGCCACGAGAGGCGGCACGACGCAAGCGACCTGACGGCGCCAGGCCATGCCTGGCGCCCCCATTTCGGCAGGTATGGTCAACCGAACCGCTCGATCGCGAAGGGGCTCGGATCGGCGAACGGCGTCTCGCCGGTCATGATCTCCGCCAGCAGACGGCCCGTTGCCGGCCCCAGCGTCAGGCCGTGGTGCTGGTGGCCGAAATCGAACCATAACCCGGCATGGCGCGGCGCTTTGCCGATCACCGGCAGCATGTCGGGCAGGCACGGCCGCGCGCCCATCCAGGGTTTCGCGTCGATCGCCTCTCCCAGCGGAAACAGCGCGTGCGCCCGCGGCAGCGCCTGCTCGATCTGGATCGGCGTCGGCGGCGCATCGCGGCGGGCAAACTCCACGCCAGTGGTGAGACGAATGCCGCGGTTCATCGGCGCCAGCAGATAGCCGAGATCGGTATCGAGCACCGGATGATGGAGCACGGCATTGCCGCGCGGCTGAAGATGCAGGTGATAGCCGCGCTTGACACTGAGCGGGATGGAATATCCGAGCGGACCGAGCACCAGATCGGACCACGGCCCCAGCGCCACCACGACTTCGCGCGCGACGACAGCGCCATCCGGCCCGGCGACCCGCCATCCGCCGGAGACTTGTTCGAGCGTGGCCGCATCGCCGACCGCAAAGCGTCCACCCTTGCGCATGAACAGCGCCGCATAGGCTTTGGTCAATCCGCCGGGATCGGGAACGAATCCGGGCGCCGGCAAATAGACCGCGCCCGTGAACGCTCCGGTCAGATTAGGCTCGCGCAGCGCGATCGCCTTGCTGTCGAGAACCTCGCCTTCGACGCCATACTGCTTCGCCAAATCGAGGTCGGCCACCGCGCTTTCGAGCGTGGTATTCGAGCGAAACAGCTTGATCCAGCCGGTCCGCCGCAACAGTTCCGGCACTTCGGCCTCCGCGATCAGCGCCTCGTGCTCGATCAGGCTGCGCCGAATCAGGGGCAATTCGGCCATCGCGCTGCGCAGCGCCCGATCCGGGGACGATGCAAGGAAATAGCGCGCCAGCCACGGCAGGAAGGCCGGCAGATCGGAAAACTGGTAACGCACCTGCGGCGCGCTGTTGAGCGCGTATTGCAGGATCTGCCCGAAATCCCGGGGAAACATCAACGGAAAGACCGAGGCGCATTCGATCAGTCCGGCATTTCCGAAGCTGGTCTCTTCGCCGGCGAGTTCGTGCTTGTCGAGCAGGATCACATCGCGTCCCCGCTGCTGCAGGTGCAGGGCGGCGCTGACGCCAACCATCCCCGCACCCAATACGAGGACATCCGCCCTGTGTTCCGCCATCCGGCACTCCGAAAGTTGAATGTTACGCGCCCACCATCGCTGCCTACACTGAAGCTAGCTATTGCGACGGCGTCGCGCAAACCGGCTTGGCTTTTGGGGAATTCGCGCTTGCGCGGCGGCCAAACTCTGGCAACATGGATCGGTCTAAAGCCGTCGATCTTGCTGACATCGACAGCGCGCCACAGTGGAGAACATGAACAAATGTCGGTACGTCAAACCTTGTTTGCAGCGACCACCGTCTCGATCGTCGCTCTTGCGATGTCTCCGGCGTCAAGCCAGACCCTGCGCTATGCCAACCAGGGCGACCTCAAATCGCTCGATCCCTATACGCTCAACGAGACCACCACCCACGCCCATCTCGGACAGGTCTATGAAGGCCTGATTGCCCGCGACAAGGATCTCAAGATCATTCCCGGACTGGCCGAAAGCTGGGAAGTCCCGGAGGAGCCCACCCGCTGGCGCTTCCATCTGCGCAAGGGTGTCAAGTTCCAGAATGGAGATCCCTTTACCGCCGACGACGTGGTGTTCTCGGCGGACCGCGTTCGCGCCAAGGGCTCGGATCTGCAAACCCGCATTGCCGCCGACGTGAAGGTCGTCAAGGTCGACGATTATACGGTGGATTTCATCCTGACCTCGCCAAATCCCATTCTGCATTACCAATGGGACACCTGGTGGATCATGGACAAGAAGTGGTGCGAGGAGAATAATGTGGTGGCGCCGACGCCGTCGTCGGCAACTTCGCCGAGTTTTGCCTCGCTCCATGCCAACGGCACCGGCGCCTTCACCATCGAGAGCCATCAGCCCGGCGTCAAGACCGTGTTCAAGGCGAACCCGAACTGGTGGCGCAAGCCCGAGCATAATCTCAAGGAGATCATCTTCACGCCGATCGGCTCCGACGCCACGCGCGTCGCCGCGCTGCTTTCGGGCGAAGTCGACATCATCGAGCCGGTTCCGATCCAGGACATTTCGCGCGTCGATTCCAGTCCGAACGCGGAAGTTCTGAAGGGCCCCGAACTGCGCACCATCTTCCTCGGCATGGACCAGGCCCGCGACGAATTGCTGTATTCGAACATCAAGGGCAAGAATCCCTTCAAGGATGTCCGCGTCCGCGAAGCCTTCTTCAAGGCGATCGATATCGAACTAATCAAGACCCGCGTGATGCGCGGGCTTTCGACGCCTTCCGCATTGATGATCGCACCGCAACTCTTCAGGCTCTCGGGCGATTTTACCCGCCCGAAATTCGATCCCGATGGTGCCAAGAAACTGCTGACGGAAGCCGGCTATCCCGATGGCTTCGAAGTCACGATGGATTGCCCCAACGACCGATACGTCAACGACTCAGCGATCTGTCAGGCGGTGGTCGGCATGCTGGCCCGGATCGGCGTCAAGATTAACCTGTTGGCACAGCCCAAGGCGCAGTATTTCGCCAAGGTGCTGAAAGCCGGCGGCTTCCAGACCTCGTTCTATCTGCTCGGCTGGACTCCCGGGACGTCCGACGCGCACAACGTCCTCTACGACATCATGGGTTGCCGCGACGATCCGAAATCGTCCCGCGGCCAGGCCAACCTTGGCGGCTACTGCAACAAGGAGATGGATGCAATTACCGACAAGGTGCTGGTCGAGCCGGATCCGGCTAAACGCGATTTGCTGATCAAGCAAGCGTTCGAGATCGGAGCAAAGGATTTCGCCTATATTCCGTTGCATCAGCAGGCGCTGGCGTGGGGCGTGTCGAAAAAACTGAAGGTGGCGCAGCGCGCCGATAACTCGGTTCTGCCCTACTGGATGACCAAACAGGAATAAGAAAACTCCAATACCCAAGTCCCGGTGGCTTCGCGCTCCCGGGACTTTTGGTTTCCGGCGGACAGCGACGTCCGCAACATCTGGGAAAGAAGTGAAAGGATCACATGCTCGCTTTCACTCTTCGTCGGGCGATCCAGGCCATCGGCGTCATGATCGCGGTCGGGATCATCTCGTTCTCGATGTTCCGCTTCGCCGGCGATCCGGTCAACCAGATGGTCGGCATGGACACCTCGGCCGCCCAGCGCGCCGAAATCCGCAAATCGCTCGGCCTCGACGATCCGGTGCCGGTGCAGTTCGCACGCTATTTCGGCAATGCGATGCAGTTCAAGTTCGGAATCTCCTACCAGTTCCGCCAGCCGGTCGCGAGCCTTTTGAAGGAGCGGATGCCGGCAACGCTGGAGCTTGCTATTTGCGCCACGATCCTGGCGATGGTGTTCGGCATCCTGATGGGCGTGTACTCGGCGCTGAAACGCGACACCCTGCTGGCGAAGCTGTTCCAGGCGGTATCGCTGATCGGAATC
Source organism: uncultured Alphaproteobacteria bacterium (assembly GCA_963778925.1). Classification (GTDB taxonomy): domain Bacteria; phylum Pseudomonadota; class Alphaproteobacteria; order Rhizobiales; family Xanthobacteraceae; genus Bradyrhizobium. The sequence goes on from CAVZWE010000011.1 coordinate 437,390, forward strand.
TCGCTGCCGACTTTCCTCATCGGCATCTTGTTGATCTATCTGTTTGCGGTGGTGCTGGGCTGGCTGCCGTCGTTCGGCCGCGGCGAAGTGGTGCGGATCGGCTGGTGGACCACCGGATTGCTGACGCTCTCGGGTCTCAAGGCCCTGATCATGCCGTCGATCACGCTCGGCCTGTTCCAGATGACATTGATCATGCGGCTGGTACGGGCGGAGATGCTCGAGGTGCTGCGCACCGACTATATCCGCTTCGCGCGGGCGCGCGGCCTGACGACGCGCGCTATCCACTTCGGTCACGCGCTCAAGAACACCCTGGTTCCCGTCATCACGGTTGCCGGGCTGCAGTTTGGCTCGGTTATTGCATTTGCGATCATTACCGAAACCGTCTTCCAGTGGCCGGGCATGGGTCTGTTGTTCGTGCAAGCCGTGCAAAACGTCGATATTCCAATCATGGCCGCCTATCTGCTGATGGTTTCCCTGATCTTCGTCACCATCAATCTCGTGGTCGATATTCTCTACACCGTGGTCGATCCGCGCCTGCGCTCCACCCTCAGCCGCCCGGCCTGAACGCGAGATCCCCGCCATGAGCGAATCCGTCATCCCGCACAAGGCCGAACCGGGCGCGCCGCGCGTGCATTTCCCGAAGGCAAGCTGGCTTGGACGGGCGATCGAGAGCGACGTGTTCTACTCGTTCCGCCGCTCCCGGCTCACCATGGTTGCGGCCGCCGTGACGGCGCTGTTTTTCCTGCTGGCGATATTCGCCTCGGTTCTGGCGGTCCAAAACCCGTTCGATCCGGCGCAGCTTCAGTTGATGAATTCGCGGATCTCGCCGCTATGGACCGCTGACGGCCAAAGCCCGTTCCTGCTCGGGACCGACGAACAGGGCCGCGACGTGTTTTCGGCCATTCTCTATGGCCTGCGCATCTCGCTGACGGTCGGCATCCTCGGCGTATTGTTCTCCGGCACGCTCGGCATCGTCCTTGGCCTGATCGCCGGCTATGTCGGCGGCGCCGTCGACGGCCTGATCATGCGCATCGCCGACGTGCAACTCACTTTCCCTGCTATCCTGATCGCGCTCCTGATCAACGGCGTCGTCAAGTCGGTGTTCGGCAATCGCCTCGACGCCATGAGTACGCTGGCGGTATTGGTGCTTGCGATCGGGTTGAGCTTTTGGGTGCAATATGCCCGCACCGTGCGCGGCTCGGTGATGGTGGAGAAGAACAAGGACTACGTGGCGGCGGCGCAGCTGATCGGACTTCCGGCGCCGGTGATCATGCTGCGGCACGTGCTGCCGAATGCGATGGGACCGATCCTGGTGATCGCCACCATCAACCTCGCGCTCGCCGTTATCACCGAGGCGACGCTGTCGTTCCTTGGCTCCGGCATGCCCGACACCATGCCCTCGCTCGGCACCCTGATCCGGATCGGCAACAATTATCTGTTTTCCGGCGAGTGGTGGATCGTCGCCTTCCCCGGCATTGCGCTGGCGGCGCTGATCCTGTCCATCAACCTGCTCGGCGACTGGCTGCGCGACGCGCTCAATCCAAAACTCCGATGAGACGCGCCGCAAAAACCATGCATCTGATCGCATGACTGAACCGGTTCTCTCCGTGCGTAACCTCCAGGTGGAGTTCGTCACCCGCCGCAATAGGCTGCGTGCCATCGACGGCATTTCCTTCGACATCGGCAAGGGCGAAGTGCTCGGCGTGGTCGGCGAATCCGGCGCCGGAAAATCCGTCACCGGGCTTGCCGTGATCGGCCTGATCGATCCGCCCGGCAGGATCGCCGGTGGCGAGATCCATTTGTCGGGCATGCGGATCGACAATCTGCCGCCGGAGGAAATGCGCCGGATTCGAGGCAAGCGAATCGGCATGATTTTTCAGGACCCGCTCACCAGCCTCAATCCGCTGTACCGGATCGGCGATCAACTGATCGAGACCATCAAGACCCACACCAGTCTCACGGAGCAGGCCGCGCGCAAGCGCGCCATCGATCTCCTGGCCGAGGTCGGCATTCCCGCCCCCGAAAAACGCATCGACGCGTATCCGCACGAGTTTTCCGGCGGCATGCGCCAGCGCGTGGTGATTGCGCTCGCGATCTGCGCGGAGCCGGAACTGATCATCGCCGACGAGCCGACCACCGCGCTCGATGTCTCGGTGCAGGCCCAGATCATCTCGTTGATCAAACGCCTCGGGCGCGACCACGGCACCGCGGTCATGCTGGTGACCCACGACATGGGCGTGATCGCCGAAACCTCCGACCGCGTCGCCGTGATGTATTCCGGCCGCATCGCCGAGATCGGCCCGGTCGGGGATGTCGTGCAGAACCCGCTGCATCCCTACGCCAAGGGATTGATGGGCGCGATCCCGACGCTTGCCGGCGACGCCGCGCGCCTGGTGCAGATTCCCGGCTCGATGCCGCGGCTTTCCGCGATCCCGCCGGGCTGCTCGTTCAATCCGCGCTGCGCGTTCGCGTTCGACCGCTGCCGGATCGAACGGCCGGAGCCGATCCGGCGCGGCGCGCAGGCGGTCGCCTGCCATCTCTATGACGCCGCAACGAAGGAAACCGCGGCATGACGTCAGCGCCCTTCATCGACGTCAGGAATCTGCGCCGCGTGTTTGACGTGTCAAAGCCGTGGCTCAACCGGGTGCTGGAAGGCGGCCATCTGGAATTCCTCAAGGCGGTCGACGGCGTGACCTTCGACGTCAGGAAGGGTGAAACCTTTGCCCTGGTCGGCGAATCCGGATCGGGCAAAACCACCGTCGCGCGCATGGTGGTCGGGCTGTTGCCGCCGACCTCCGGCGAGGTGGTCATCGATGGCGTCTCGATGAGCGACGCCGGCCAATTGCAGGTGCGCCAGCGTCTGCGCCGCCGCATCCAGATGATCTTTCAGGACCCCTATGCGAGCCTCAATCCGCGCTTCCGGGTCGATGCCATCGTCGCCGAGCCGATCCGCGCCTTCGATCTGATCCAGGGCGAACGCAATATTCAGGATCGCGTCGGCGAGCTGTTGAATCTGGTCGGGCTGCACGCCGACGACGGCCGGAAATATCCGCATGAGTTCTCCGGCGGGCAGCGGCAGAGGATCGCGATCGCGCGGGCGCTGGCCTCCGAAGCCGAATTCATCGTCTGCGACGAGCCGACGTCCGCGCTCGATGTCTCCGTGCAGGCGCAAATCCTCAATCTGATGCGCGACCTGCAGGACAGGTTCGGCCTCACCTACCTCTTCATCAGCCACAACCTCGCCGTGGTCCGGCACATGGCAAACCGCATCGGCGTGATGTATCTCGGCCGCATCGTCGAGATCGCGGACGGGCGCGAACTGTTCGATAACCCGCGAATGCCCTACACCAGGATGCTGCTCGGCGCGGTTCCCGATCTGGCGATGTCCGGGCGCCAGCGGATTCCGGTCAGGGGCGAAATCCCCAATCCGATCGATCCGCCGCCCGGCTGTGCGTTCAACCCGCGCTGCCCGCTGGCGTTCGATCTCTGCCGCAAACAGGCTCCTGATCTGATCGGCGGCGTCGCCTGCCATGCCGTCAACGAGCCGGCGCACGCCAAAGCACCCGCATGATCACGGGGACGGGAGCAAGCCACGGTGCTCCTCCGGTTGGCAGGCCGCCCTGGCTGTGGTCAAGTGCGACCCTCCCGCCGCGCAACCCTGGATTCCCATGAGCAATATCAATCCCGATCCGTTCACGACCCGGCCGGAAATCGAAGGCACCTTCGGAGTGGTGACATCGACCCACTGGATCGCCACCGCGGTCGGGATGGCCACCCTGGAGAAAGGCGGCAATGCGTTCGACGCCGGCGCCGCCACGGCGTTTACGCTGCAGGTCGTGGAACCGCATCTCAACGGCCCCGGCGGCGACGTGCCGATCATCGTGCACGATGTCAGGCGCGGCCGCACCGAGGTGATTTGCGGCCAGGGACCAGCGCCGGCGGGCGCCACCATCGCGCACTATCGCAGCGAGGGCCTCGAGATGGTGCCCGGCACGGGCTTGCTGGCGGCCTGCGTTCCCGGCACTTTCGAATCCTGGATGCTGCTATTGCGCGATTACGGAAGCTTGCGATTGCGCGAGGTGCTCGAACCCGCCATCGCTTATGCCCGTGACGGCTACCCGCTGGTCGAACGCGCATCGGCGACCATCAAGACGGTCGAGCAACTCTTCCGCAAGCACTGGCCGACTTCCGCCGCGGTCTATCTGCCCAACAACGAAGTGCCGAAACCCGGCACCCTCTTCACCAACAAGACGCTGTCGGAAACCTATGCCCGCATCCTGAAGGAGGCCGAGAGCGCCGGCAGCGATCGCGTCGCGCAGATCGAGCGCGCGCGCAAAGCCTGGTCGCACGGCTTTGTCGCCGAAGCGATCGACACCTTCTGCCGCACGCAAGCGGTCATGGACGTCAGCGGCTCGCCGCATCGCGGCGTGCTGCGCGCCGACGACATGGCACGCTGGCAGCCATCGGTCGAAGCGCCGCTGACTTACGATTATGGCCGTTACACCGTCTGCAAGGCCGGCGTCTGGAGCCAGGGCCCGGTGATGCTGCAGCAGCTCGCGCTGCTGAAGGGATTCGAACTCGACGGCCTCGATCCCGCAGGCCCTGAGTTCATTCATCTGCAGGTCGAATGCGCCAAGCTTGCCTTTGCCGACCGCGAGAAATTCTACGGCGATCCGAATTTCAACGAAATCCCGATCGCGACGCTGTTGTCGGATGCCTATAATGACGAGCGCCGCAAGCTGATCTCGGAAAAGGCCTCGCTCGATTTCATCCCCGGCTCGGTGGAAGGTTTTGGTTCGGTCGTAAAACTGCGCCGTCAGGAAGGCAACCGCGAGGCGGTCGGCGCCATGGGCGCGGGCGAGCCTACCGTCGGCCGCTTCGGCGAGGTGCGGGGCGACACCGTGCATTTCGATATCATCGACCAGGCCGGCAACATGATCTCGGCCACCCCCTCCGGCGGCTGGCTGCAATCCTCGCCGGTGATCCCGGAACTCGGCTTCTGCCTCGGCAGCCGCGCGCAGATGTTCTGGCTCGAGGAAAATCACCCGGCCGCACTGGCGCCGGGCAAGCGCCCGCGCACCACGCTCAGCCCGACCATGGCGCTGCGCGACGGCGAGCCGTATCTGGCCTGGGGCTCGCCCGGCGGCGATCAGCAGGATCAATGGACCACGCAATTCTTCCTGCGGCACGTTCACGCCAAGCTCAATCTGCAGGAAGCGATCGACGCGCCGGCGTGGCATTCCGAGCATTTCCCGATCTCGTTCTGGCCGCGCACTGCGCGGCCCGGCGTTCTCGTGGTCGAAAACCGCGTGCCAAAGCCGACCGTCGACAACTTGAAGCGTCGCGGTCATATCGTGGAGACCGGCCCCGACTGGTCCGAGGGCCGCCTCACCGCCGCCTCGAAACTCGGCCGCCGCCGGCGCGCCGCCGCCAATCCGCGGGGCATGCAGGGCTACGCGGCCGGACGTTGAAGGGCTCCGGATGACCTGGTCGATCATCGCCCGAGACGACGCGACCGGCCAGTTCGGCATAGCGGTGGCGACAAAGTTCTTCGCGGTCGGCGCCCGTGTGCCGCATATCGCCGCTCGCCTCGGCGGCATCGCGACGCAGGCGCTGGTCAACCCCTATTACGGCATCGACGGTGTGCGGCTGCTTCGCGAGCGGCGAACACCCCGTGAGATCGTCGCGACCCTGATTGCGGCCGACGCCGGCCGTGAGAGCCGGCAGCTTCACATCATGGATGCCTTTGGCCGCATCGCTTCCCATACCGGAATCGAATGCGTCGGCTGGTGCGGCCACATCGAGGGAAACGGCCTTTCCATTGCCGGCAACATGCTGGCGGGCGCCCGCGTACTGGATGACACCGCGGCGGCCTATATCGCGAACGGAGCGCTGCCGTTCGCGCAGCGGCTGATCGCGGCGATGCGATCGGGCGAAGCCGCCGGCGGCGACAAGCGCGGCAAGCAGTCGGCCGCGCTTTTGATCCATGGCGAGGAGGAATGGTCCGATCTCGACCTGCGCGTCGACGATCACGCCGATCCGCTGGCCGAACTCGAACGGCTGGAAGCGGTCAGCCGCGAGCGCTGGGTGCATTTCCGGAAATTCCTGCCGACCCGCGACAATCCGGCCGGGATCACCGACCGCATGACCATCGATGCGTCGATCGAAGCGGCCATTGCGGGCGAGAGATGACCCCACCCCCGCTGATCGAAATCAGGGATTTGCGGGTCATCTTCCATGGCGACGACGGTCGCCTGACCCATGCCGTCGACCGCGTCGACCTCAGCGTCGCCAACGGCGCGACGATCGGTCTGGTCGGGGAATCCGGCTGCGGCAAGAGCGTGACTTCGCTCGCGATCATGGGCCTGTTGCCGAAACAGTCAGCCGAAGTCACCGGCTCGATCCGTTTCGACGGTTTTGACTTGCTGCAGGTGCCCGACGAAACCCTGCGCGATCTCCGCGGCAATCGCCTGGCGATGATTTTTCAAGAGCCGATGACCTCGCTCAATCCGAGCTTTACCATCGGCGAACAGATCATCGAAACCATCCTGCGCCATCGCGGCGGCTCCCGGCGCGGCGCGCGCGAGCGTGCCATCGAGCTATTACGCCGCGTCCACATCCCCTCGCCGGAACGGCGCATCGACGAATATCCGCACAAGCTGTCGGGCGGCATGCGCCAGCGCGTCATGATCGCCATCGCGCTCGCCTGCGATCCGATGCTGCTGATCGCCGACGAGCCTACGACGGCGCTCGACGTCACCCTGCAGGCGCAAATCCTCGATCTGATGCGCGAATTGAAAGCCGCAAGCGGCGCTGCGATCATACTGATCACCCACGATCTCGGCGTGGTCGCCGAGGTCTGCGACGAGGTCGCGGTGATGTATGCCGGCGAGATCGTCGAGCGCGCCAGCGTCGGCGAATTGTTTGCCACCCCCCAGCATCCCTATACCGTCGGACTGCTCGGCTCGATCCCGCGGCTCGACCGCCGCGCCTCGCATCTCGCCACCATCGAGGGCATGGTTCCGAACATGGCCGCACCGCCATCCGGCTGCCGCTTCGCCGCGCGCTGCCCCTTTGTCGGCGAGAGCTGCCTCGCCGCGCCGCCGCCGTTCGTGGCGGTAAGCCCCGGCCACTGGTCGCGCTGCATCAAGGCGCCGCTGGAGAGGCTGGTGTCGTGATGGCGATGGTCGTTCCCCGGGCGCGGTACCAAACAAGCGCAGCGCAATGTTGCACCGCCGAACCGGGGTCCATTCCTCCGCAAGCTGGGTCCCGGTTCTGCAGCGCATCACTTCGTGCTGCGCAGCGCCCGGGACACGACGGGTGGGTTCTAAAATGACCGCCCTGCTCGAGGTCGAAGGCCTGGTAAAGCATTTCGTCGCCGGGCGTTCGGTGTTCGGGCGCCCGACCGCGTTCATCAGGGCGGTCGATGGCGTGAGTTTCAGCGTCGATGCCGGCAAGACGCTGGCGCTGGTCGGCGAATCCGGGTGCGGCAAATCCACCGTGAGCCGGCTGGTATTGCGGCTGATCGAGCCCGATGCCGGCACTATCCGCTTCGAAGGCCGCGATCTGCTGGCGCTGGATGCCAACCAGTTGCGCGCCTTCCGCAAGGATGCGCAGATCATCTTTCAGGATCCCTACGCCTCGCTCAACCCGCGCATGACGATCAGCCAGATCTTGACCGAACCCCTGGCGCTGCACGATCTGGTGCCGCCCTCGGGCCGTCGCGATCGCGTCGAGCAATTGCTGCGCCTGGTCGGCCTGGAGCAGCGCTTCGCGCGCCGCTATCCCCACGAATTTTCCGGCGGCCAGCGCCAGCGCATCGCGATTGCCCGCGCGCTTGCGGTCGAACCGAAGCTCATCATCTGCGACGAGCCGGTTTCCGCACTGGATGTCTCGATCCGCTCGCAAATCCTCAATCTGCTGCGCGACCTGCAGGACCGGCTCGGGCTCGCTTATATCTTCGTCAGCCACGACCTTGCGGTGGTCAAACACATCGCCGACCGGGTCGCGGTGATGAACCTCGGCGGCATCGTCGAGACCGCGGACACGCAGGCGCTGTTCGCCTCGCCCCGCCATCCCTATAGCCGCGCGCTGCTGTCAGCGATCCCGGTGCCCAGACCGCGTGCAAGGCGCAGCCGCCTGCTGCTGCAGGGCGAGTTGCCGAGCGCGCTCAATCCGCCGTCGGGCTGCCGCTTCCACACCCGCTGCCCCTATGTGGTCGAGCGCTGCCGCATCGAACAGCCAAAGCTGCTTACCGATGCGGCAGGACATGCAACCGCCTGTCACCGCACGGCGGAACTGCCGCCGCCGGATGCTGTTGTTCCCAGCGATGGCGGGTTTTCGCCGACGCTGGAACGCTTGGTGGCGGCTTTCAGTAGCCCTGTGGAAGTAGCCGCTTCCTCCGGGGTTGATATAGTCGGGGCAATGCCGCCGGCAGCCGGGTGAATTCTTGGAGATGGAGACCAGTGCAATGAAATTCCTGCGGTTGGCGGTTGTTGCGGCGGCGCTGTTGCTGTCGTTTGAAGCGGGCGCACAGGCCCAGACCACGCTGCGCATCGGGCTTGCCGAGGATCCCGATATTCTGGATCCGACGCTGGCGCGCACCTATGTCGGCCGTATCGTATTCGCCGCGTTCTGCGACAAGCTGTTCGACATCGACGAGAAGCTCAACATCGTGCCGCAGCTCGCGCTGTCGCATCAGACCTCCGCCGACGGCAGGGAGATGACCATAAAACTGCGGCCCGGCGTCAAATTCCAGGACGGCGAACCGTTCGATGCCGAAGCCGCGAAATTTTCGCTCGAACGCCACCTCACCATGCAGGGCTCTTTCCGCAAACCCGAACTGGCCGCACTCGACCATGTCGATATCATCGATCCCCTGACCATCAAGCTGATACTGAAGGCGCCATTCTCGCCGCTGATCGCCCAGCTCACCGACCGCGCCGGCATGATGGTTTCGCCGAAGGCCGCGAAAGAAGCCGGCGACAAGTTCGGACTGCATCCGGTTTGCGCCGGCCCCTACAAATTCGTCGAGCGCGTGCAGCAGGATCGCATGGTGTTCGAGAAATTCGCCGACTACTGGAACAAGGATAACGTCTTCATCGACCGCATCGTCTATCTCCCGCTGGTGGACGCGACGGTGCGCCTCGCCAATCTGAAGTCCGGCGGCCTCGATCTGATCGAACGCTTGCTGGCGACCGACATCAAGGAGGTTCAGGCCGACCCGAAACTCAAGCTGTCGACCGCGATCGAGCTCGGCTATCAGGGCGTGACGCTGAACATCGGCAAGGACAAGACCAAAGGCCCGCTCAGCCAGTCCGCCAAGGTGCGTCAGGCGCTCGACCTTTCGATCGACCGCGAAGCCATCAATCAGGTCGTCTTCAACGGCGAGTTCAAGCCCGGCAACCAATCGGTCAACCCCGATCATCCCTACTACCAGAAATCCTTTCCGGTACGGGCACGCGATCTCGCCAAGGCCAGGGCGCTGTTGAAGGAAGCAGGCGCTACCGTGCCCGTGAATGTCGACTTCATGGTGCCCAAGGGCGCTGAAACCGAGGCCGTGGCGCAGGTGATCCAGTCGATGGCGGCGGAGGCCGGCTTCGACATGAAGATCAGGGTCACCGAATTCGCGACGTCGCTGAAACAGGCCGAAGCCGGCGAATACCAGGCTTTCATGCTGGCATGGAGCGGGCGTATCGATCCCGACGGCAATTCCTACATATTCCTCAAAACTGGCGCGCCGCAGAACTACAGCGCCTGGTCCAACCCGGATGCCGACAAGGCGCTCGACGACGCCCGCCTCGTCACGGATCAGGCACAGCGGAAGGCGATCTACGAAAAACTGACCAGGCTTGCAGTCGATGAGGAGCCGCTCCTCTACATCTATCACCGCAAGCTCCTGATCGCGCACACCACCAGGCTCGAAGGTTACAAGCAGATGCCTGACGGACTGGTGCGCGTGGTCGGATTGAAATTGAAGTGAGGAGCGCCGCGCCCCGGAGACGAACCGCCCCATGCTGAATTTCCTCGGCAAGCGCATCCTGCAGCTGATCCCGACGCTGTTCTTCGTGTCGATCCTGATCTTTTCGCTGCAGCATCTGTTGCCCGGCGATCCCGCGCTGGTCATGGCCGGCGAGGAGCGCGATCCCGACGTCATCGCCCAGATCCGCGCGCAATACCGGCTCGATCAACCGATCCCGATCCAATATTTCTACTGGGTCAAGGGCGTCTTGTCCGGCGACTTCGGCGAGTCGCTCCGCATCAAGGTTCCGGTACTCGAGCTGATCGAGCAAAAGCTGCCGGTGACGATGCAACTGGCATCGATGGCGATCGTGATCGCCCTTCTGATCGGCATTCCCGCCGGGATCGTATCGGCGGTGAAGAAGGGCACGCTGTGGGACTATGGCGCGAACCTGTTCGCGCTGTGGGGCATCTCGACGCCGAATTTCTGGCTCGGGATCATGCTGATCTTTCTGTTCTCGATCGAACTCGGCTGGCTGCCGGCGTCGGGCTATGTGCCGCTCACCGAGAACTGGCGCGCGAGCCTTGCTTCCACCATCATGCCCGCCTTCGTGCTCGGCAATGCCATTGCCGCGATCCTGATGCGGCATACGCGGAGTGCCATGCTGCAGGTGCTGGAGAGCGATTACGTCCGCACCGCGCGCGCCAAGGGCCTGTCCGAGCGCTCGGTCATCCTCAAGCACGCCATGCGCAACGCGCTGACGCCGGTCATTACGCTCGGCGCGCTCGAGCTCGGCACGCTGTTGTCGGGCGCGGTGTTGACCGAGCAGATTTTTTCCATTCCAGGCTTCGGCAAGCTGATCGTGGATGCCGTGTTCAATCGCGACTATGCGGTCGTGCAGGGCGTCGTGCTGGTGACGGCAACCATCTACATCACGCTGAACCTGATCGCCGACATCGCCTATATCCTCGTCAATCCGCGGCTCAGGGCTTGAGCGCATGACCGACGCCGCGCTCGCTGCGATGCCCATTGCCGGTTCCGACGAACTGGAAAGCCCGGCGCGTCGCGCGCTGCGCCGGCTGTTTCGTCGCAAGGGCGCCGTGGTCGGCCTGGTCGTGATCGCGACCTTCATCGTGCTCGCGGTATTTGCGCCTGTCATCGCTCCCTATGACCCGATTGCGACCAGCTGGACCCTGGTGCGCAAGCCGCCCTCGGCGCTGCACTGGTTCGGTACCGACGACCTCGGCCGCGATATCCTTGCGCGCGTGATCTTTGGCGCGCGTGCTTCGCTGATGGCGGGTGCGATCTCGGTCGGCATTGCGCTTCTGATCGGCGTGCCCTTCGGGCTGCTGTCGGGCTATCGCGGCGGCTTCATCGACGCGCTGATCAGCCGGATCACCGATGCGATGCTGGCCTGCCCGTTCCTGATCCTCGCCATTGCGCTCGCGGCATTTCTCGGCCCGAGCCTCGGCAATGCCATGATCGCGATCGGCATCACCACGACGCCGATTTTCGTGCGGCTGACGCGCGGCCAGGTCATGAGCGTCAAGGTCGAGGATTACGTCGAGGCCGCGCGCGCCATGGGCAATCCGCGCTGGCGCATCGCGCTGTTTCATATCCTGCCGAACATCATGCCGGCGCTGTTGGTGCAGGCGACGCTGTCGGTCGCCGCCGCCATCATCGCCGAAGCGGCGCTGTCGTTCCTGGGGCTCGGACAGCAGCCGCCCGCGCCGTCCTGGGGCAGCATGCTGAACGCCGCGCAACGCTTCCTGACCAACGCGCCGTGGATGGCGCTGTGGCCGGGACTTGCGATCTTTCTCGTGGTGCTGTCGTTCAACCTGGTCGGCGACGGCCTGCGCGACGCGCTCGATCCGCGGGAGCGGTGAGAGGTCGGCTCGGCGAGTCCTCTCCACCTCTCCCCTTGTGGGAGAGGCATAGGCCGCCTTTGTCGGCCGTTCTTAAAGGAGAACGCCGAAGCGAAGCTCGGCTATGTCGCATCGACGATGCGATCCGGGTGAGGGGTTAGCTTACGATAGACCGTACCGCTCACCCCAACCCTCTCCCACAAGGGGAGAAGGAGCTCACCTTCTTCGTGGCGGCGAGAGACCTAAATCACCGTCTCGCGCAGCACCCTGCGGCAATCCATCTCGTATTCGAGATCGATCACTGGCGGGCGCGCGAAATGCCAGGTCAGGCCGGAACGCGTGGCACCGCGGCGGACCAGCTCATCGGCGATGACCGGGTGAAAGTCGTGCACGGTGTAGGCCTGCACCGCGGTGGTGTCTTTCCAGCCGAACCCGAAGCGCGCCAAGGCGGGCTTCCATTTCCCGCGTGGTGAACCGGACTTTCTCCTTCAGGCCGTCCGGGCTGAGGTCGCGGTAGCGCACGATACGCTCGGGATAGTTCCCTGCCCCGCCGCGCGCTTCGGCGCCGCCGGCGATCACGAAGGTCGGTGCCGTACCCTCTTTCGGCCGGGTGAAGGAGAATGCATAGAACGACGGCTCGGCCGGCGGATCGATCTCCGGGCAGACATTGCTGCGCGCCACCGGATTGATGGTGCCGTCGAACAGGCCCCATTCCGCGAGCGTCTTGACGTAATGCTGGTTGAAGGTCCGAAATCCGTCCTCGGTGAACGCCGCCGGCGAGCGCAGTTCGCAGGCGCAAAACGACGTCAGCGGCCGCCCCGCATCCCCGATGTATTTTGCCACTTGCGCAAAGCCCTCCGCCAGCGGCAGCAGCCGATCGAACCGCACGCGCTCGATCTCATAGCCGGGAGAGGCCGCGGCGCCGCTCGAATACTGAAACACCGCCGGAATGAAGCGGTAATTGCCGGCCGGAAAATCGCGCGTCATCGCTGGCGTCCCCTGAAGAGGTTTATTCCAGTTGCATGCGGACGCCCTTGGCGCCGTTGAGCAGCCGCCTCAGGTGGAAGCCGGCCAGCGCATCGTCGGCATGCGACCCGACCAGCGCGGCGAAGGCCGGCATCGCCGCCGCGTCGCCGGCTTCCAGCTTGGCGAAGGCTTCGGAATATTGCTTCGTCGCCGGGCCCTCGAACGCCGCCGCCGGCAGCGGCTCGTAGGCGCGCAGCGGCTCGCTGCGCCCGCGCAGCATGAGATCGCCGACCGGCCGTCCCTTGAAGTTTTCGGCGCCCTCGGCGACCGCGGCGCTGACGCAGATGCGGGTGCCGAGAAACTTGTTGGCGGCCTCGAGCCGCGCCGCGGTGTTGATGGTGTCGCCATAGGCGGTGTAGTCGAAGAAGCGGCTGCCGCCGAAATTGCCGACCAGCGCCGGACCGGCGTGAACGCCGATCCGGGTGGCGCCGAAATTCACGCCCTTGGCCTTCCAGCGCTCGCGAAACGCCTCGGCCCAGACATCGAGATCGTGCGCGCAGGCGACCGCGCGCGCCGCATAATCCGGCTGGTCTCCGGGCGCGTTGAACAGCATCTGGATCGCGTCGCCGATGATCTTCGCAACCGTGCCTTCATGCGCGAACACGACGTCGGTCATGCCGCCCACATATTCGTTGAGCAGCGCACCCAGCACTTCCGGCGCTGCGGTTTCCACCAGCGAGGTGAAGCTGGTGATGTCGGTGAAGATGGTCGCGACCTCGCGCCAATGCACCTCCATGCCGTCGGCCTCGCCGTCGCAGGCCAGCCGGCTCGCGATCTGCGGCGAGAAATACCGCGACAGCGAGGCATGCGCGCGCTCGGCCTCGGCCTGGCGGCGGCGCGCCTCGCGCATCATCTCGACATGGCGGATGGTCTTGTCGATGGTCATTTCGAGATCGCCGAAATCGATCGGCTTGGTCAGGAAATCGAATGCGCCGCGGTTCATCGCGGTGCGGATGTTGCTCATGTCGCCATAGGCGGAGACGATGATGGTCGATTTCTTGTCTTCGGCCTCCTGCAGCTTCGCGAGCAGCGACAGGCCGTCCATCCGCGGCATGTTGATGTCGGACACCACCATGTCGACATGCGGGATGCTCCTCGATCGACTGCAGCGCCTCGATGCCGTCATGGGCGAACACGAACTGCACCGCGCCGTCGCGAATCTGCTTGCGGAATTTCTGCAGCACCAGAGCCTCGAGATCGGGCTCGTCGTCGACGACGAGGATGGTGGCGGTCATGCGGCCTGCCCGAGCCTGGTATCGATCTCATGGCGCAGCAGCGCGAAATCGATCGGCTTGGTCAGCAGGCCGACCGCGCCGCGCTCGATCGCCTTGCGGCGCGTCTCGGCATCGCCATAGGCGGTGATCATGATCACGGGAACGTCGGGCCGCTCCGCGCGCACCTTCGGCAGCATTTCGAGCCCGCTCATGCCGGGCATGTTGATGTCGGACAGGATCAGGATCAGCGACGGATCCCTGATCTCGGCGGCCCGGGCCAGCGCCATCGGGCGCCGACGGCGCAAACTCCATCGTGAAGCGGCCGGATTTCAGGTCGCGCCGGAATTGCTGACGGAACAGGGCTTCGACATCGGGCTCGTCATCGACGACGAGTATGTAAACGCTCAATTTGGCCTCCAGCACTGTGCTTGTGCCGCCGCCGTTCGCGGCAGCGTAATAATGAATTCGGTAAATACGCCCGGCTCGGTATCGACGTCGATCTTGCCGCCATGTTGTTTCACCACGATGTCGTGGCTCATCGACAGGCCAAGTCCGGTGCCCTCGCCGGCGGGCTTGGTGGTGAAGAACGGATTGAACATTTTCTCCTTTACTTCCAGCGGGATGCCGGTGCCGTTGTCGCGGATCCGGATTTCGACCTTGTTGCCGAGGCTTTTCGTGGTCGCGCTCAGGATCGGCTCGAAACCCTCGTCGCCGGTCTCCTTGCGCTTGGTGGCGGCATAAAAGCCGTTTGAAATCAGATTGAGAAATACCCGCGTGATCTCCTGCGGGTAGAGGTCGATCATGCCGGCTTCGGGATCGAGGTCGCGCTTCAGCGTGATGTTGAAGCCGGACTTCTCCGCCCGCGCGCCATGATAGGCCAGATTGAGGCTTTCCTCGACGATCGCGTTGATATCGACAGGCCGGTGCTCGCCCGACCCTTCGCGCGAATGCAGCAGCATGTTCTTGACGATCGAATTGGCGCGCTTGCCGTGCTGCACCACCTTCTCGAGATTGCCCTTCAGCATGTGCGTGAGTTCGTCGATCTCTTCCCGCGTCTTGTCGTCGAGCTCGGCCGGCTTCAGCACCTCGTTCAGCTCGTCGATCAGCTCCGCCGACAGCGCCGAGAAATTGTTGACGAAGTTGAGCGGGTTCTTGATTTCGTGGGCGATGCCGGCGGTGAGCTGGCCGAGCGAGGCGAGCTTTTCGGTCTGCACCAGGCGGTCCTGCGCGGTGCGCAGGTCGTCGAGCGAGAGCGAAAGCTCCTTGGTGCGCTCCTGCACCTGTTCGAACAGACGCACGTTCTCGATGGCGATGACGGCCTGGTCGGCAAAGGTCTGGACCAGATCGATCTGGCGCTGGCTGAATGGTCCGGGCTCCGGCCGTCCCAGCAGCAGCACGCCCTCGACCGCGCCGTCGCGCATCAAGGGGCACAGCGAGCACCGCCCTGTAATCGCCGATCATCGGCGCCTGGCCAAAATTATATTCGGGATCGAGTTGCACGTCCGGGACGTGGACAGGCCTGCCATCCATGAAGACCCGGCCGGTGATGGTGTCACGGCCAGGCCTGATCGGGTTGGCATTCATGAAATCGATGAAGGCCTGCGTGCAGCCGGATTCGGCCTGCAGCCGCATCACCTCGCCGTCGCGCAGGGTGATGATGCCGAGCGATGCGCCGCACAGCGCCTTGGCCGATTCCGTCAGCGTCGTCAGCACGGATTTGAGGTCGAACGCGGAACGGCTGATGACCTTCAGCACATCGGCGGTCGCGGTCTGCTGCTGCAGCGATTCGCTGAGATCGTCGGTGCGCAGGCGCAATTCCTTGAGCAGCCGCGTGTTCTCTATCGCGATGACGGCTTGACTGGCGAAAGACCCGATCAGCGCGATCTGCTTCTCGTCGAACGGGACCGCCTCGTGGCGCGCAACACCAATGGCACCGACCACCCTGTCGCCCAGCAGCATCGGCGTGAAGATCACCGAATCGAAACCGAAATCGCGTGCAAATTGCTGCGTTGTGACAGGAGTCGCCGGATTGCCGAGAACGGGAGAGTACTGGATGGGGTGCTTGGACAACATCGCCAAGCCTCCGACGGTGTCGTCGGAGAGCCGTCGCGGATACCGGTCAATCAATTTTTCAAAGCCGGGATCTCCATCCACCGCTGGCATTTCGACCATGCCGTCGTCGCGCAACGTCTGAAGTACGGCAAAACGTGTGCCGAACAGGCGGCGCAGATTGCGGACGATGGCATCGAACACCGGTTTCGTGTCGGTCATCGAAGCGCTGATCGACGAGAGAATCTCCGCCGTTGCCGTTTGCTGCTCGAGCGACTCGCTCAATTCGGCCGTCCGCTGTTCGACCTTCTGTTCCAAGTCCGCATAGGATTCCTGCAGCCGCGCGCCCATGTCGTTGAATTGATTGGCTAGTCCCTCCAGTTCGTCGCCGGTCTTGATCGAGATGCGCTGGGCGAAGTCGCCGCCGCCGATGCGCTCGGCGCCGGCGCGCAAGGCCTGGATCGGACCGACCATGCGCCGGGCCAGGAATATCCCCGCCAGCACCGCAAAGATCGACGCCGCCGTCAGCACGATCGCGAGGCGCTGCAGGGCGGCATAGAGCGAGGCGTAGGCCTCCTCCACCGGCAGTTCGACGAACATGGTCCAGCCCAGCGGCGCGATCGGGGCGGAGGCCGTCAGGACCTCCTGCCCCTGGATGTTCTTGGTCCCCTCCAGCGATTCGGAACTCGCGCCTGCACCTCCGGCCAGCGCAGCCTGTACCTGCAGGAGCTTCGACATATCGGTGTTGCGCAGCACCAGGCTGATATCGGGATGCGCGATCAGCCGTCCCTGCGCGCCGACCACATAGGCGTGGCCGCGTTCGCCGACCTTGATCTGAGACACCACGTCCCAGATCAGCTTGAGGTTGACCTCGGCGATGCTGACGCCGGCGTCCTTGCGGGTGCCGGCCAGCGACAGCGTCATGTAGGGTTCGGACTCCCTTCGGAAATAGACCGGCCCGTAATAGACCTTGTGGGCGACGGCTTCGGTGAATTTCGGATCCTTCGAAAGGTCGAGCCCGGAGTCCACGACATCCATGGCGAGACGCGATACCCGCAAGCGTTCCTTGCCGGTCGAATCGACCTGCGCGAGTTCGGTGATGGCCGGAACCTGCCGCAGCAGGCGCAGGGCATCGAACCGGCGCTGCTCGATCGAACCGGCAGACCACGGCAACTGGGTGGTCCAGCCGAGCTGGCTCTCGATCTCCTTGACGAACTGGCCGATTTTTGCCGCCGCCGCCTCCGCCTGCTCGTGCTGAATCCTTATCAGCGCCGCCTTGTGCTCGCGATAATAGAAGAAAACCTCGAAGATCCCGTTGGATAGCAGCGCGACACCCACCACCGCGACAAACAGCGCGACGTATTTGGTGAACAGCCGGCTGCGGATCTTGCTTCCCGACGGTCCCGCCACCGGCGCCGCGTCGGCCGCGGGCGATGGCGCCAGCGTCCGGCCCTGGGGCGTGTCGGGATGGAGGGAAATGCTCATTGCCGCCAATTTAGCAAGAAGGGACAGGCTTGTCTCTTGCCGCAGTGCGGGAGAATCCTTCCATGATCCCGGATCATTCGATGATCTCGTCGGCGGTCGCGAGCAGCGTCGGTGACACCTCAATTCGGAGCGTTCTCGCGGTCTTCATATTGATCACCAGCTCGAACTTGATCGGCTGTTCGATCGGCAAATCGGCGGGCTTGGCGCCCCTGAAAATCTTGTCCACGAACGTCGCAGCGCTCGCGTGCATCTCGCCGTAATTTGGCCCGTAGGACATCAGGCCGCCCGCCTCGACCAGTTCACGGTAGGCATACACGCCGGGAAGATGCTGTTGACCGGCGAAATTCATGATCCGGTCGCGGCCATGAAGAAACACACGGTCCGCCAGCACGACGAGGGCTCCCGGTTGCTCGGCCAGAATCGAGGCAAATGCGGGATCGAGGTCTTCCAGCGAGCGCACGCGCAGCGACAGTACCCTCATTCCCAGGGTATCGGCGGCGTCCTGCACGCCCTTTATAGCCGCTACATGAAAGGCGTTGGCGGGATTCCAGAGCACGGCGAAATGCGAAAGCCCCGGAATCATTTCGCGAAGCAGGGCCAGCCTCTTTCCTTCCAAATCCGGGGCAATCGAGGTCAGCCCAGTCAGATTTCCGCCAGGGCGTGCAAGGCTTGCGACAAGCCCTGTGCCCACGGGATCGCCGACGGCTACCATGACGCAGGGAACGGTGCTGGTTGCATTCTTTACAGCGAACGCGGCAGGCGTACCGGCGGTAACGATGACGTCCACGTCAGTGGCGATCAACTCGGCGACAAGCGCCGCAAGGCGATCGTAGTTTCCTTCGGCCCAACGATATTCGATGACGACATCCCTGCCCTCCACATAGCCCAGAGTAGCCAGCGCCTTACGGAACGGTCCGACCAGATTGGCCTCAAGCGCTGGCGTGGAGTTTCCCAGGAAGCCTATCCGATGGACCTTTGCCGCGGACTCCGCGCGCGACAGGCCCGACGCGGCGGCCGCCGCGCTACCGAGAAGCGTGATGAATTCACGCCGCCTCACTCGATCACCTCGTCGGCAGTCGCGAGCAGCGTCGGCGACACCTCGATGCCGAGCGCTTTCGCGGTCTTCAGGTTGATCACCAGTTCGAACTTGGTCGGCTGCTGCACCGGAAGGTCTGCGGGCTTGGCGCCCTTCAGAATCCGATCGACATAGCCCGCTGCGCGCCGGTGCAGGTCCGCCACATCCACCCCGTAGGACACCAGCCCGCCATCGGTGGCGCCAAACCGCCACGGGAAAATTGCTGGAACGCGGTTGGCGGCGGCTTGCGCGATGATCGCCGGGCGGTGCACGGCCGTGAACACGTCCAGCATCACGATCAGCCCGCCGCCGGGCTCATGCCCGAGCCCGGAAACGGCGCGCTCGATTTCATCGTCGCCGTGGACGGGAAAAGGAAGCACCTCGACCTGCAAAGCCGGCGCCGAGGCGGCAACCGAACTCAGAAAGAAACCGCCGCCGCCCGGCGCGGTCTGCGGATTGAAAATGACACCGACCCGGCTGGATCCCGGCGCGATCTTCTTGAGCAATTCGATCCATTTGCCGCCCATCGTCGCTTCGAAATTGGTAAAGCCGGTGATGTTGCCGCCGGGCCGCGCCAGGTCGGCAACGAATCCGTTGCTGACGGGATCGGTCACCGAGACGAAGACGATCGGAATGGTCGTGGTCTGATCCGCCATCGCCTTCAGCGCGGGCGTCGTCTCGCAAACGATCAAGTCCGGCTTCAATTCGACCAGCTCCTTGGCGTAGCCGCGAACCCGATCGAGCTCGCCGACGCCGAAGCGATAGGTGATCGCGACGTTGCGGCCATCCTTCCAGCCGAGCTGTTCAAAAGCTTCCCTGAACGCGTTCATGCGGGCCTGGGTATCGGGATCGTCTTCGGCATATCCCATCAGGATGCCGATATGCCTGAGGTGATCCCCTTGCGCGCGCACCGCGCCTGACGCGACGGCCGCCGCGCCGCCGATGAGGGTGATGAATTCGCGGCGCTTCATCCCAAAACCCTGCCCCGGCCGCCCGCAACAAGGCAGCCTGCCGGCAGGATATCACGGAGCAAGGCGAAAGGAACGGCGGCAATCGCGTTAACGCTGTTGCCGCCGCTTCGAGCAGGCCGCCGCCTTAAGTGGCCTTGAGCGCCTTCGGAGCCAGATCGAACTCCGCGATCTCCTTGGCTCGCTCCGAGACGGCCGCCGCCCTGTGATCGGTGGCAATCGCCACATAGACCGCGGGCAGCACGAACAGCGTGAACAGGGTTCCGATCGACATGCCCGCGACCACGACCAGTCCGATCGAGAAGCGGCTCGCCGCACCGGCCCCGGTCGCCGTCAGCAGCGGCAGCAGACCGGTAACCATCGCCGCAGTCGTCATCAGGATCGGACGAAGCCGGACGCGCGCCGCCATCTCGATCGCCGAGCGCCGGTCGAGACTTTCGTTGAGCTGCAGCTCGTTGGCGAACTCCACCATCAGGATGCCGTGCTTGCTGATCAGGCCGACCAGCGTCAGCAATCCGACCTGGGTGTAGATGTTCATCGTGGCGGCGCCGAAGAACAGCGGAAGCAAGGCGCCTACGATCGCCATGGGAACGCTGATCATGATCACCAGGGGATCCCTGAGGCTTTCGAACTGCGCCGCCAGCACCAGGAAGATGATGATCAGCGCGAAACCGAAGGTGATCGCGAGCTGATTGCCCTCCTGCACATATTGGCGGGAGTTGGCGAGATAGGCGTGGCTGAAGCCGGCCGGCATGTTCCTGGCCTCGCCTTCGAGGAAGTCCACCGCCTGGCCGACCGTGACGCCCGGCATCGGCACCGCAGAGAAGGTCGAGGAGTTCAACTGGTTGTAGTGGGTCAGCGCATTCGGGTCGGTACCGGTTTCAATCGAGACGACGGTGGAAAGCGGCACCTGCTGACCGGTCGATGTCGGCAGATAATATCGGCCGAGCGCTCCGGGCGACAGCCGCTGGTCGCGCGGCACCTGCGGAATGACCTGGTATGATCGTCCCTCGAGGTTGAACCGGTTCACATAGTTTCCGCCGAGCAGCGTCGCCAGCGTAGCGCCGATATTTGCCATGGTGATGCCGAGATCGCTCGCCTTCGAGCGGTCGATCCTGACCCGCACCACCGGCTGGTTGAAGTCGAGATCGCTGTCGGAGACGATGAACAATCCGCTCTTGCGCGCGGCGTCCTTCAGCTTGAGCATCTGCTCGTAGATCGGCTGAAATCCACTGGTCGAATTGATCACCATCTGGACCGGCAATCCGCCGGGACCGCCGGGCAACGGCGGCAGGTTGAACGCAAACGCGTTGACGCCTTCGATCTTGCTGAGCTGCGCCTGCACCAGCGGCTTCAGCTTGATCGAAGAGCGCACCCGCTCGTCCCATGGCTTGAGCAGCATGCCGGCGATCCCGTTTTGCGGACCGTTGATGCCGTTCAGGGCAAACCGCAGGTCGGTTTCGGGAAAGCTGGCAAAGACCTTGTCGAGTTTCTCGCCGTAAAAGTCCAGATAATCGATGTTGGCGTATTTCGGTCCCTTGATCAGGGCAAACACAATACCCTGATCTTCCTCAGGCGCGAGTTCCTTCGCGGTATGCATGTAAAGGAAGCCGACCAGCCCGAGGATTGTCAGCGCGAACAGTGCCGTGATCGGGCGGTAGTCGAGCGAACGATCGAGCTGCCGGCCATACCAGCGCGTCATCGAGCCGAAAATCCGGTTGACGATCCTTGCAAATCGTCCCTCCTCGGCGCTCTTGAGGAAAACCGAGCACATCATCGGCGACAGTGTCAGCGCGATCACGCCTGAAACGATCACCGAGCCGGCCAGCGTGAACGCAAATTCGCGAAACAGCGAGCCGGTCAGTCCGCCGAGGAAACCGATCGGCGCGTACACTGCGGCAAGCGTAATGGTCATGGAAATGACAGGGCCGACGATTTCGCGCGCGCCCTGCATCGCAGCCTGTACCGGAGGTTTGCCCTCCTCCAGATGCCGGTGGATGTTTTCCACCACCACGATGGCGTCGTCGACGACCAGACCGATCGCCAGCACCATCGCCAGCAGCGTCAACAGGTTGAAACTGAATCCCGCGATCAGCATCAGGCTGCAGACGCCGATCAGCGACAGCGGGATGGTCACCACCGGGATGATCACCGAGCGGAACGAGGCAAGGAACAGGAAGATCACCACAACCACGATGATGACCGCTTCCCCCAAGGTCTTCTCGACTTCGTCGATCGAGGATTGAATGAATTTGGTCGAATTGTAGGCCACCTTCATCTTCATCGACGGCGGCAGATTGCGTTCAAGTTCCGGAAACAGCGCACGGACGCCCCTCACCAGCGTCAGCGGATTGCCTTGCGGCGTCGCCTGCACGCCGATGAAGATCGCGTGCTCGCCGTTGAAGGCGACACTGGCGTCGGTGCTCTGCGCGGCGAGTTCGACGGTGGCGATATCCTCGACCCGCACAAACCCGCCGTCCTTGGATTTGATGATCATTCGCTTGAACTGATCGAGGTTCTTGAGATCGGTGTTGGTCGAGACGTTGGAGACGATGAAAAAGCCTTTGGCCTGGCCGGCGGCGGCCTGGAAATTGTTGGCGGCGATCGCGGCGGAAACTTCGGCGGGCGAAACGTTGCGGCCGGCCATGCGGACGGGATCGAGCCACAGCCGCATCGCGAACGTCTGGCCGCCCAGAATGTCGGCCGAAGCGACGCCGTCGACGGTCGACAGCACCGGCTGCACCACCCGCGTCAGATAGTCCGAGATCGCCGACCCCGACAGCACTTCGCTGGAGAAGCCGAGATACATCACCGCCGTGGTCTGGCCGGTGGTCTTGGTCACGATGGGATCGTTGGATTCCTTCGGAATCAAGTATTTGACCGAATTCACCTTGGCGAGCACTTCGGTCAACGCCTGGTTCGGATCGAAATTCAGTTTGATGTAGACCTGGATGGTGCTGGTGCCGAGCACCGAGGACGAGGTCATGTAATCGACGCCCTCGGCAGACGCTACGGCCTGCTCGATCGGCGTCGTGATGAATCCCTGAATCAGATCGGCCGACGCACCCGGATACACGGTGGTGACGTTGACGACGGTATTCGACAGTTTCGGATACTGCCGGATCGGCAGGCTGGTCGCGGCCCGGAAGCCGATCAGCAGAATCAGCAGGCTGACGACCACCGACAGCACCGGTCGCTTGATGAAAATATCGGTCCAGACCATCGCGATGCGCTCCGTTAGATCATGATCCGACTGGATTGAATCGGATCACGATCTCATCTGTTCTTTTGATCGTGATCTCCGGGAAAACGCTTCGCGTTTGTCCCGGCGGAAAACCGGTTGCCGCTTTTCCGCACCATATTTCAGTAACGCGGCGGGTTGGCCGGAATTGGCGGCGGTGCGTCGGTCGAAATCACCACCGCCGCGCCCGATTGCAGCTTGAGCTGACCGACGGCGACCACGCGATCGCCGGCCTTCAACCCTGAGAGGATTTCGGCTCTGCCGTTGACCCGGTTACCGGTGCGCACAAAGGTGCGAACGGCGGTCAGACTGGTCTTGCCGTCATCCGCTTTCTTCTCGGTGATGAGAAACACGGAGTCCCCGTAAAGCGTGTAATCGACCGCCGTCTCTGGAACAGTGACGACCGCTGGCTTGTCGGGAAGCACCACGGTCGTGGTCGCGAACATGCCGGGCTTGAGGATGTGATCCGGGTTGTCGAGCGTGGCCTGAACGCGGATGTTTCGGGTGTCGCTGGCGATCTGGGGTTCGATCGCTGTGATCTTGCCCTCGAAGGTCCGGCCGGGATAGGCGTCAACCGCAATGCGTACGGTCTGCCCTACCTTGAGCTGCCCGGAGTCCTTTTCCGTCACCGTGAAGTTGGCGTAGAGCTGCGACAAATCGGTCAAGGTCACGATCTGCGTGCCCGCGGTGAGGTACTGGCCAACCTCGACATGGCGAACGCCGAGTTCGCCGTCGAATGGCGCGCGCACCAGCTTCTGCGAAATGATCGCCTGGGTTTTGGCGATGCCGGCGTTGGCCTGGTCGTAAGCCGACTGTGCCGAATCCACTGTCGCCTGCGGGCCGAACTGACGCGCCGCAAGCTGCTTGGCGCGGTCGAGCGAGAGCTGCGCCATCGTCGCCTGCGCCTTGAAGCTTGCGAGGTCTCCCTGATCGGGAGCATCGAACAGTTGCACCAGCGGGCTGCCGGCCTTCACATCGGCGCCGGCGGTAAACATGATGTCGGTGATGCGCCCAGAGACGTCGGAGGTGACATTGACCTGGTGCACGGCGACGAGCTCGCCGACCGCAATCAGCAGGTTCGGAATCACCTCCGATTTGCCTTCGGCAACGCTAACGGTTGCCGGCGGCGGCTTATTGTTGGCAAAAATCCCCTTGATCAGATTGGCGCGGAAAAATTCGAAATAAACGATGCCGCCAGCTACCGCCGCCAGCAACGACCCGACGATGATGAACCAGCGCACCATCCGCACCGGACGCGCGCGCGACTTGTCAGTGATCGCCTTGCCCGAGAGATTGGCTTCGGTCACAATATTCATGTCATGCACTTTCTGCAGTTTGCTTCTGCCCCTGATCCGGCAAAAGCTCGCGATCCAGACGGGATGCAATTGCGGTTTCGTTTAAGCCAATGCCACGCAGAATGAATTCACAAAGCTGCCGTTCGAGATCCGTGGCGTTGCCGTAAGTCAGGCTGGGAGCGGATGGCAGCCGCGCCAGCGTCGCCATCAGCACGGTATGATGCGCAAACCAGAACAGGTTCAGCGGTTCGCGTCCGACCCGCGAGGCGTCCCCTGCCGCCACCGCCTGCTCCAGCGAGGCGGCAAACACCGGCCCGATCAAATTTCCGATCTTCTCGTAAATCAGCCGCGCGAATTCCCCGTCGTCGAGATGGCTGGTGATCATCAGCCGGAGGCGCTGGGCTTCCTCCTGATCGGGAGCAGCCACTACCCCCTGGAAATGGCGGACCATTTCGCGGATCAATATGACCAGCGTTTCGGTCGACGGTTTAAGTTCCAGCAATCGGTGCAGCGCAGGATCGGCCGCGCACTCTTCCGTAAGGATTTCCGCATACAGCGCCGATTTCGTCGGAAAATGCTTGAACAGCAATCCCTCCGAAATTGACGCTGCCGCCGCGACGCTCTTGGTCGTGGTGCCGGCGAAGCCGTGGCGGGCAAAGCAACGCTTGGCAGCGCTGAGGATCAGCTGCCGCCGCAAATCGCTGGTCATACGCAGTGTGCTCATGCTCGTGAGTAAACACTCACCTCGCGAAATGTCAAGGATTTGCTGCAGTGCACGCGCTGCGTGGCTAGATCGGACGGAACCCGAGCGCGCCGCGCACACGCGTCACGGTGAACTGGCCGTCGCGGCTCGAGAGCACCCGCTCGAGGTTCGCACTGTCGATCTTGACGTTGGCAAAGCGCGGCCCGCTGAGGACGTCCTGCATGCCCTTCGCAAAGGCCTCGATCTCGGCCATGGTTGCGAGCGCACGGGCGTCAGCGATCCCGCAGGCGCGGGCGACACCGACGAGGTCGGCGGTAGCCGCCGTGTGGCTCGCCTGCCCGCCGGTCTCACCGTAAACCTCATTATCCAGCACCACGATGCTGAGATTTTTGGGTTTTTGCAGGCCGACGGTCGCAAGACTTCCCATCCCCATCAGCATCTCCCCGTCGCCCGTGATCACCACCACCGGCAGCCCGGGCTGCGCCAGCGCAAGACCGAGTCCGATCATGACGGCGCCGCCCATGGCGCCCCATAGATAGAGATTGCGGTCGTGGTCGCCGGCGGCCGCAATATCATAGGTCGAGGCGCCCAGGCCGCCGACCACGATGGCGTCCTTGCGATCCGCCAGGAGACTGCCGACGACGCTGCGCCGGTCGAGAAGATTGGCCTTGCTCATTTGGTGAAAACCTTTGTCCCGATCAGGCGCTGCGACAACAGAACGGCGGTCGGCGTGCAGGCGTTATAGGCCTGCCCTGCCGCGGCTTCGACCACCTCGCGCACCTCGCCGGCGTGCGAGGCACGCAGCACCTTGATGCCGGATAATTCGAATACGCCCTGCGTGCTCGACCCCATCGGCACCTGCCACGGATTGAACTCGCCCCATTCGCCGCGCATCGTCACCAATGTCAGGAACGGAAAGCGGAAAATTTGCGTCAGCGACAGCATGTTCACGCAATTGCCGACCCCGCTCGACTGCATCAGGAGCACGCCGCGCTGGCCGCCGGCCCAGGCGCCGGCCAGGAGCGCCACGCCTTCCTCCTCCGTCGTCAGCGGCACCGCGCGCATCGAGGACGTGCCCAGCACCCGGTCGATCAGCTGCGAATGCCCCGCGTCCGGCACATAGGGCACCTGGCGGACATCGAAGCGCTGCAGAATCGCAAAGATTTCCTCCGGCCACGAGGCGGCGGTTTCGGGCGCAGCTTCGGAAGCTGTTTCGGTGCGGGCGTGCATTTTCGTTTCCATGGGCTGGCGGAGACTGCGTTCGCGGTGGGACTGTAGAGGGAGCCGGGGTTTCCGAAACAGCAAAAACGGCATATCGGTCTCCCCCAAAGAGTATGGCAGCATGAATGCGAACGCGCGAGAGCTGGCGGCAGGTTTCGACATCGAGAAACTGACGCCGGAATTCTATGCCGACCCGTACCCGACCTATCGTGCACTGCGGGAGCACGAGCCGGTCAAGCGCCTGCCGAACGGCTCCTTCTTCCTGACGCGCTATGACGACCTGGTCAGCGCCTACAAGAACACCAGGATTTTCTGTTCCGACAAGAAAAAGGAATTCGCGCCGAAATACGGCAACTCCCTGCTCTACGAGCACCACACCACCAGCCTCGTGTTCAATGATCCGCCGGCGCATACAAGGGTGCGGCGGCTGATCATGGGCGCGCTGTCGCCGCGCGCGATCGCCGGGATGGAGCCCGATCTGGTCGCGCTGGTGGAGCGGCTGCTCGAGACCATCGCCGCCAAGAGCAAGGTCGATCTGATCGACGACTTTGCGTCTGCTATCCCGATCGAAGTGATCGGCAACCTGCTCGATGTACCGCAGGACGAGCGCGGGCCGCTGCGCGACTGGTCGCTGGCGATCCTGGGGGCGCTTGAGCCGGTGATTCGGCCGGAAGCGTTCGCCCGCGGCAACAAGGCGGTGAAGGATTTTCTTGGCTATCTGGAGATCCTGGTCGAACGCCGCCGGGCCAACCCGGGCAATCCCGAGCGCGACGTGCTGACCCGTCTGATTCAGGGCGAGGACGATGGCGAGCGCCTGACGGAAAAGGAATTGCTGCACAACTGCATCTTCCTGCTCAATGCCGGGCATGAGACCACCACCAATCTGATCGGCAACGGGCTGGTGGCGTTGTCGGGCAACCCGGCACAGAAGAAGCGGCTGATCGAACATCCCGGTCTGATCAAACCCGCGGTCGAGGAGATCCTGCGGTTTGAAAGCTCGAACCAGCTCGGCAACCGCATGACCACCGAGCAAGTCGAGCTTGGCGGCGTCACGCTGGCCACGGGGACATCGGTGACGCTCTGCATCGGTGCCGCCAACCGCGATCCCGCACAATTCACCGACCCCGAAAACCTCGACGTCGGCCGCACGCCGAACCGGCATCTTGCGTTCGGCACCGGCGCGCATCAATGCGCCGGGATGGCGCTGGCGCGGCTCGAAGGTGCGATCGCGATGTCGCGCTTCCTGGCGCGGTTTCCCGATTACAGGCTGGACGGCGCGCCGGTGCGCGGCGGCCGCGTTCGCTTTCGCGGATTTCTGAGCGTGCCGTGCGCGGTTTGAAAGGCGAAGGAACCGACCGTAGCCACGCTGCATCAAGGCATGTACGCCGAGCCTATGCCCCGGCCGCAGCTTGGCTATCCCCAATCTTGTCTTGCGTCATGGTCTCGAAATCGCTCGCATTATGACGCTCGTGCAACTGGCTTGAGGGTTCGCCCCAGGCGCGGTTGACCATGCGCCCGCGCCGCACGGCCGGGCGTTTGGCGATGGCATCGGTCCAGCGTTGCACGTTCTTGTATTCGTGCACCGCCAGGAATTCGCCCGCGCCGTAGAGCAGCCCCTTCGCCAGACCGCCGTACCAGGGCCAGACCGCGATATCTGCGATCGAATAGTCGCCGCCTGACAGATACTCGTTATCCCTGAGGCGCCGGTCGAGCACGTCGAGCTGACGCTTCACCTCCATCGCGAACCGATCGATGGCATATTCGATCTTGGTGGGCGCGTAGGCGTAGAAATGGCCAAATCCACCGCCGAGGAAGGGCGCGCTGCCCATCTGCCAGAACAGCCACGACAGGCATTCGGCGCGCTCCTGGCCGCCGGTCGGCAGGAACGCCCCGAACTTCTCGGCGAGATGCATCAGGATCGAACCGGACTCGAACACCCGGATCGGCTTTGGCCCGCTGCGGTCCATCAGCGCCGGTATCTTGGAGTTCGGATTGACCGCCACAAACCCGCTGCCGAACTGATTGCCGTCGATCTTGATCAGCCACGCATCGTATTCCGCGCCGCCATATCCGCGCGCCAACAGCTCTTCCAGCATCACCGTGACCTTCACCCCGTTCGGCGTGGCCAGCGAATATAGCTGCAGGGGATGGCGGCCGACCGGCAGCTCCTTGTCATGCGTCGGCCCGGCGATCGGCCGGTTGATGTTGGCGAACCTGCCTCCGCTCTCCTTGTTCCAGCTCCAGACCTTGGGCGGCGTATATGTGGTCGGGTCGGATAGATCGGTCATTCGTTCAACTCCGCGCGTCTGGGGTTCGTCGGTGGTCAGCAAATCCGGGCGATTGGCAAATCCTGGACTACCGAGCTATGCCGCGCGATGCAGGTCCGCAACACCTCATCCATCGGCTTCGGCGGACAAGTCGCTCCTCACACTGACGACAAAGCAAGATCACGCCCTCGCCGTCCGTTCCAGCAGCAGGGTGTGGATGCCACAGGTGCCGTTGCGCACGCTCAGCACCCGCGTACCCGGTTTGCGGCCGGCGCGCACCTCCGACGCGTCGACGCCGCCCGCCACGAGCCGCGCGCGCGCGGCTTCGATGTCGGCGACGCGCCAGCTCAATCCCCATAATTTGTCGTGGGTCTGGTCGGCGCCGGCGACCGGCCGCTTGACCACCTCGACGATGAGATCGCCGCAGCGGAAGAACATCAGCTGCCCCCACTCCTGATGCGAGCGGTCGAGCGCCATATCGAGGCCAAGCCGCGCGCCATAAAGCGCTGCGGCGCGCTCCGGGTCCTCGGTCGAGACCACGACGTGATCCAGCGCCAGGATCGGCGCTTCCGATGTCACGGCAGAGCGCGGGCGCTCCTGGGTCAATTCGAGAAAGAACATCCGGACGCCCCGGGTCAGCTCGGTTGCCACACGGGTGCGCTTCCAGTGCAGAAGCGCGCCGGAGCCGGAATCGCGGCTCTGAACCTCGACGACCGAGTCCGGCTTCAACGCTACCCGATCGAGCCTGCGATGCGCCTTCGCGATGTCGCCGACCCGGAAACAAATGCTGGCGAGCCCCTCGCCCCAGATCTTGATCACGTTGCGGATGCGCTCGGCCGTCGACGTATTGCCGGCCGGCGCCATCAGCTCCAGCGTCATGTTGTCGAGGGTGAACAGCACGGTTTCGGAGCCCTCGCTCGCGCTGCGCCAGGAGGGGGTGCGACCGAGCAGCAATTCACAGGCTTTGGCGCCGGCGTTGATGTCCTCGATCAGCACGACGACGTGGTCGAGCCCGGTGATCACGGGAACAATCCCCGCGTGGTCTTGGCGGCGCGGACCTTTTCGACGCCGATCGCCATCGCGGCGGTGCGATGCGGGATCTTGTCGGCCCTCGATCGCGTCACCATTTGGTCGAAGGCGCGGTCGAGGATCTGGTATTCGCGCCGCATCACTTCCTCTTCTTCCCAGAACAGTTGCTGCAGGTCCTGCACCCACTCGAAATAGCTGACCACGACGCCGCCGGAATTGCAGAGGATGTCCGGGATCAGGAAAATTTCATTCTGGCGTTTTTCCAGCACCAGATCGGCATCCGGCGTGGTCGGTCCATTGGCGCCTTCCGCCAGCACCCGGCACTTGAGGTTCTCGGCGACACGCGCGTCGATCACGCGCTCCATCGCCGCCGGCACCAGCACGTCGCAGGGCAGCTTGAAGATTAGAGCCGGATCGAACTCAAGCTGGGTGGAAAAACCGGCAATGCTGCCGCGCGCGCCGGCGTGCCGCATCAGGGCCGGAATATCGAGGCCCCTCGCGTCATAAAGCGCACCGGTGTGGTCTGAGACCGCGATCACCTTGAGGCCGAAATGATACAGCTCCAGCGCCGCGTAGGAGCCGACATTGCCGAAGCCCTGGATCACGGCGGTGGCATTGTTGAGGTCGATCGCAAGCTCGTTCATCACCCGCCTGGCGAGATGCGCGACACCACGCCCGGTGGCTTCGCGCCGGCCCAGCGTGCCGCCGGACGCCACCGGCTTGCCGGTGACGATCTCGGTCACGGTGCGGCCCTGGTACATCGAATAGGTGTCCATGAACCAGGCCATCACCTGCTCGTTGGTGCCCATGTCCGGCGCCATCACGTCGGTATGGGGCCCGACGAACGGAATCATCTCCTGCATATAGCGCCGCGACAGCGACTCGAGCTCGTGCTTGGACAGGGTGGAGAGATCGACCCGCACCCCGCCCTTGGCGCCGCCATAGGGCAGGCCTACCAGCGCGCATTTCCAGCTCATCCAGATCGCGAGCGCCGCCACCTCGCCGATATCGACACTGGGCGCGAATCTCGTGCCGCCCTTGGTCGGACCGAGGGTCAGGTGATGCTGCACGCGATAGCCCTCGAACACCGCGATCGAACCATCGTCGCGGTGGATCGGACAGGAGATCGTAAGCGCCCGTTTCGGCAGCAGCAGGCGGTCGCGCTCGTCCAGCGGGATCGACAGGTGATCGGCAATCACGGCGAACTGGTTCACCGCCATGTCGAATACCGGACCGGAATAGACCGTCATCGTTCCTCCCTTGTCTCTCGTGTCGTTGTCAGGAACTCGGAACAGCCACTGGCAGTAAGACCGGCGCGGCACGCTGACGATGCCCCTGCGACGGTCCTAGTCCGCCATTATGCTTATCTCAAGCGATTATGGCGGCGGATGAGCTAATAATTTCGGCGAATGATCCGCCTAACCGGTGCTAATGTGGGGCGCCGCCGGGACCACCCATCAGCCACGACGGAAAACGAATGCAGGCCCTCTTCATCGGACAGACCTATATCGACGTCACCTTTATTACCGACCACATGCCGACCGGCGACGAGAAGCATGTCGCGTCGGCCTACGCGGTCTCGTTCGGCGGCAACGCTGTCACGGCGGCTTTTTGCTGCGCCAAGCTCGGTATCGTGCCGGACCTGATCGCAACCGTGGCCAATGACTGGCTTGGCCGCATGTTTCAGGACATGTGCGCGAAATACGGGATCTCGGTCCACCCGCGCAAGGTCAACTCCTCCTCGCTGTCGTTCATCATGCCGAAGGACGGCAAGCGCGCCATCGTGCGCTGCCGCGACGACGAACACATCCATCCATTTCCAATCCTCAATCTGAAGGGCTGCCGAGCGCTGCACATCGACGGCCATCAGCCGGACGCCGCAATCCATTATGCGAAGCTCTGCCGCGAGGCCGGCATCCTGACCTCGCTCGACGGCGGCGGCCTGCGCAGCAACACCCATGAACTGCTGGAATTCATCGACATCGCGATCGTCGCCGAGCGGTTGTGCGAGCAAATGGACAAAACCCCGGAAGCGATGCTGGATTACCTCAAGAGCCGCGGCTGCCGGGTTGGCGGCATCACCATGGGCGAACGCGGGATGCTCTGGTACGACGAGACCGGCACCGTCCGCAACCTGCCGGCGCTTCCGATCCCGCGCGAGCGCGTCATCGATACCAACGGCGCGGGCGACGTCTTTCACGGCGCCTATATCTATTCATACCTGAGCAATCCGGGCAAAAGCTGGCATGACCATTTCGTATTCGCGCGCGCCGCGTCCACCTTCAAGATCCAGCGCCTCGGCAACGAGGCCGGCTTGCCGACGCTGACGGACATCGAAGTGGTCAAGATGGCGTTCGCGGGCGGTGCGTGAGGGGATGAACCGGGGATAGCATGGGGCGCGTCTTCGTTGCCGGAAGCATCAACATGGATGTGGTGGCATCCGCCGACCGGCATCCCCGCATCGGCGAGACCGTCGCCGGCAACGCCGTGCTCTATTTTCCCGGCGGCAAGGGCGCAAACCAGGCGGTCGCAGCCGCCAAGCTCGGCGCGCCGGTGACGCTGATCGGCCGGGTGGCCAGGGATGCATTCGGCGCTGCGCTGAAGACCTTTCTCGCCGCGCAGGGAATCGACCTCAGCCTGGTGCGGGAGAGCGCTGAGGCCCATACCGGGACGGCGATCATCACCATCGCCAATGCCGACAACACCATTGTCGTCGATTCCCGGAGCGAATGCGCATGTAAGTGCCGCCGATGTCACCGCGCCTGCGCTTGCCAGGGGCGACATCGCGGTCAGCCAGTTCGAGATACCGCTGCCCACCATTGTTGCCTTTTTCAAGCGAGCCCGCGCCGCGGGCGCGACCACGATCCTCAATCCGGCACCGGCAATAGAATTCAGCCGCGAACTGCTCGATCTCGTCGATATCCTCATCCTCAATGAGAGCGAACTCGGCTTGCTGGCGAAGACCGGGCTTGCGCGATACCGACGACTATCCGCGCTTTATCGACGCGATCCGGTCATTGCCAATCGACAAAGCCGGGATCGTCTGCGTGACCCTGGGCAAGCGCGGCGCGCTCGTCCTGATCGACGGCAAACCGCTGATCATCCCGGGCCGGGCCGTCAGCGCCGTCGATACCACCGGCGCCGGCGATTGCTTTGTCGGCGCGGTGGCAGCGCAACTTGCCGGCGGAAAATCAATTCGCGACGCGCTTGCATTACGCCAACGCCGCCGCGTCGATCTGCGTGCAGCGGATGGGAGCAGCACCGTCGATGCCGACGAGTCGCGAGAGGTCGAGGCCGCTCTCTCCACCGGTCGTCCCGGCGAATGACTACTTCAGCATCCCAATCTGCCGCGGCAACCACAGGGTCAATTCGGGAATCAGCGTAATCGCGAGCAGCGACATCAGCAGCGGTACCAGCCACGGCAGGATCGCCATGGTGGTGCGCTCGATCGACAGTTTTGAAATTCGCGACAGCACGAACAGCACCATGCCGAGCGGCGGGTGCAACAATCCGATCATCAGATTGAGCGTCATCACCACGCCGAAATGCACGGGATCGATGCCCACTTTCAGGATGATCGGCATCAGGACCGGCACCAGGATGCTGATGGAGGCGATGGTTTCGAGAAAGCAACCGACGACCAGCAGCAGCACGTTGATCAGGAGCAGGATGACGTATTTGTTGTCGGTCAGGTTGAGCAGCGCCGCGGCGCCCGCCTCCGTCAGCCGCGTCGTGGTCAGCACCCAGCCGAACAGCGAGGCGGCGGCGACGACCAGCAGCACGCCGGAGGTCGTCTCGATGGTGTCCATCGTGACCTTGTAGAACTGTTTCAGCGACAGCGACCGGTACAGGAACACGCCGAGTATCAGCGCCCAGGTGCAGGCTGCGATCGCGGCCTCGGTGGGCGTGAACCATCCAA
Source organism: uncultured Alphaproteobacteria bacterium (assembly GCA_963778925.1). GTDB lineage: Bacteria > Pseudomonadota > Alphaproteobacteria > Rhizobiales > Xanthobacteraceae > Bradyrhizobium. The sequence goes on from CAVZWE010000011.1 coordinate 470,708, forward strand.
AGGTCATGCCGCCGACGATCAGCGCCGGCGTCAGCAGCGCCGGCAGCGCCGCGATGAAGGTCTTGCCCAGGGTGATCCAGCGAAACTTCTGGTCGGGGCCCATCCCGTAACGGCGCGCGCAATAGCTGGCGTAGAGCATCATGAAGATGGTCATCACGGCGCCGGGAATGAAGCCTGCGAGAAACAGCGCGCCGATCGAGACGTTGCCCATCATCCCGTAGATCACAAACGGCAGCGACGGCGGGATGATCGGTCCGAGCGTCGCCGAGGCCGCGGTGACGCCTACCGAAAACTCGGTATCGTAGCCATGATCCTGCATGGCCTTGATCTCGATGGTGCCGAGCCCGGCGGCGTCGGCGATCGCGGTGCCGGACATGCCGGCGAAGATCACCGATCCGAAAATATTGACGTGCGCGAGGCCGCCGCGCATCCAGCCGCAGGTGGCAACCGCGAAATCGTAGATGCGGTTGGTAATGCCGGCCGAATTCATCAGGTTGCCGGCAAGAATGAAGAACGGCACCGCCAGCAGCGGAAAGCTGTCGAGCCCTCCCGCCATCCGGTGCAGGATGATAAAATCCGGGATCCCCGCGATGAAATGCGTGTAGATCAGCGAGGAGCCTGCGAGCGCAACAAACACGGGCACGCCGACCAGCAGGGCTACCAGGAAGACGGAAACAAGGATGGGCATCGGCCTGCTTTCAATCGATCGGAAGCTGGTGCGTGAAATCGTCGGCCTTCTGCCAGCGCTGGCGCGCGTGGGTCCAAACCGTGACGGCTTGCCGGATCAGCATCAGGAAGCAGCCAAAGGACACCCCGCCATAGACCAGACTCATCGGCAGGTCGAACACCGTCATGGTCTGCGCCTGCATGCGGTCGACGATCGAGATCGAGAAATAGGCCAGCAGCCCCATGAAACCGAGCGTGACAAGATCCACCAGAGCGAACAACGACGTCCGCAACCGGCTGGGCTTCATCAGATTGCCGAGCAATTCGACGGCGATCTGCGTCTTCTTGCGCGTCACCACCGCGCCGCCGATGAAGGCGAGCCACATCAAGCCGTAACGCGCGATCTCCTCGGTCCAGGCGAGGCTGTCGTTGAGGATGTAGCGGGTGAAGAATTGCAGGAACACGATGAACGCCAGCGCCCAGAACAGAACGAAAGCGAGCCAGTCCTCTGGATGATGCTCGATGATGACTTCTTCGTCCCTGGCGACGATCAGATGAACGTCGTCGGACGGCGCGGCGTTGCCGGATTTTGGGCTGGTGGTCATCAGGGAGAATCCATTCGATCTCGCGCATCCATCGTCGTCCCCGCGGAACGCGGGGACCCATAACCACCAGCCTTGATGCTGACAAAAGGCGTCCGCCAAATTGCCCGATTGAGGCGTCACGGCGTATGGATCCCGGCGTTCGCCGGGACAACTCGTTGAGAGAGCCTTACTTCAGCGCCTGCAATTCGTCGTACTGGGCCTGGGTCCAGCCGGCACCGGCGGAAGCATCGTTGTGCAGCGGGATCGCCGCCTTGCGGAAGGCCTCGCGGTCGGGCTCGACCACGGTCTTGCCGAGCTTCTTGAATTCGCCGGCAAGCGTCTTCTCGGAGGCCGCGATCGCATCGGTGGCGTGAGAGGCAGCTTCCTTCAGCACATCGGCAAAGATCTTCTGCTCGTCCGGCGTCAGCTTCGACCAGACATGCGAACCCACCACGGTCACCAGCGATTCCGTGATGTGGCCGGTCAGGATGATGTGGCTCTGCACTTCGTAGAATTTCTTGGCCATGATGGTGGGCAACGGATTTTCCTGCCCGTCGACCGTACCCTGCTGCAGCGCCAGGTAGACTTCGGCAAAGGCGATCGGCGTCGCGTTGGCGCCGACCGACTTGGTGAACATCAGGAACAGCGGCGCCGGCGGCACGCGCAGTTTCATGCCCTTCATGTCCTCGGGCTTCATGATCATCTTGTTGGCGGTGACATGGCGCTGGCCGTAATAGGTGAGCGCGACGATCTTGTGCTTGGTCTTGTCGTCGTACCCCTTGGCCAGTTCCTGGAACAGCTTGCTGTCCCGATAGGCCTTCCAGTGGTCGAAGTCGCGCAGGATGAACGGCGCGCCGGTGATGCCGAGCGGCTTGTAGGTGGCGGCGGCAAAATTGATGCCGGTGTAAATGATATCGACGGTGCCGAGGCCGAGCCCCTCATTGATCTGGTTCTCGTTGCCGAGCTGAGACGCCGGGAAAACTTCGATTTCATATTTGCCGTTGGTGCGCTTCTTGATTTCGCTCGCCGCCCACAATGCCTCGGTGTGATAGGGCTCGCTGATCTCGTAGACATGCGCCCATTTCAGCTTGGTCTGCGCCGAAGCCGGGCCTGCGACGGCCGCTGCCATCAAGATCGCCGTTGATAATGCGAGACGGCGTGTCCACACGGACATGGTATCCTCCCAATGATTGCCTGAGACCTCGTTGACGGGCCCTTCTGCCGGTAACGTCGCCGAAATGAACAGCGGAAGCAAGGGGCGACGCAACCAACTTAAGTCAGAGCGGCCTTCAAATCGAAGCTCGGATCCGCCGCCTGTTGCGGTTCGATCGACCGGTTCATGCCAAGGATCTTGCGTCCGAACACATGGTCCGACGCACGATTGACCAACTCGACGCCGACCAGTTGTCCGGCCTTGTAGCAGAATGCCGAGAACGATCGCTGCGCCGGGTCGCCGCGCACCACGACCCGATCGTAGCCGGTGGTGAGACCCGCGATCTGCAGCTTGTCGTCGCCCTGGTCGCTCCAGAACCACGGCTGGCCATCATAGGTCTTGGCATCGCCGGTGAGCCGCGCCGCGACGCAGCGCGCGTGATCGGTGGCGTTCTGCACCGACTCCAGCCGCAGCGAGCCGCCGAAGCGCGGGCTTGCGAACAGTGCGCAGTCGCCGATCGCCGAGATGTCTGGATCGGCCGTCAGCAATTGCTCGTCGACGATGATCCCAGACGCAACCGGCAGGCCGGCCTGCGCCGCCAGCTCGACATTGGGCAGGACGCCGACGCCGACCACGACGAGGTCCGCCGGGACATGGCGGCCGTCGCTGAGGCTGACGCCGGTCACATGGCTGCCATCGCTCTCGATGCTGGTGGCCTGCACGCCCAGATGAATGCGAATGCCCGCGGCAGTATGGCGCGCCTGGAAATATTCCGAGATTTCCGCCGTCACTGCGCGCGCCATGACGCGGGCGCCGAGTTCGACCACATCCACCTCGAGGCCTTTGGCGCGCGCGGTAGCAGCAAATTCCAGGCCGATGAACCCGGCGCCGATCACCACCACATGCCGTGCCGAGGCGATCCGTTGCCGCAACGCTTCGCTTTCATCAAGGATTCGCAGATAGCGCACGTCTTCGAGATTGGCGTTGGGAATATCGAGCAGGCGATTGCGCGCGCCGGTCGCCAGCACCAGATGGCCGTATTCCAGCGACGCGCCGGAGGCGAGCAACAGCCTGTGCGCGGCGCGATCGATCGAGACGACGCGATCGCCGATCAATTCGATGTTCTGATCGTGGTAAAATTTGTCCGGCCGGAACATCAGGCTGACAGGACGGCCTTCGCCCTTCAGATAGGCCTTGGACAAAGGCGGCCGCTGATACGGCAGATGCGCCTCATCGTTGATCAGGCAGACGCGCCCGCCAAAGCGATGCTGGCGCAACGAGGCCGCGACCTGAAAACCCGCGTGGCCGGCGCCGACGATCAGGACTGTTCCTGCTGCCATTGCGTCAGACCGGCACGATGCGAAGCGGCAGGCTGTCGAGCCCGCGCAGCGTGTTGTTGAGCCGCCGCGTCGGCTCGCTTGTCAGCTCGAACGACGCGACGCGCTTCGCGAGCGCTCCGAAGATCGCCTCGCTTTCGAGCCGCGCAACGGCCTGCCCGACGCAGCCATGAATGCCGGTGCCGAAAGTCATGTGCCCGGTTGCCCGGCGCCTGACGTCGAAACGATCGGGCTCATCCCAGCGGCGCGGATCGCGGTTGGCGGCGGCAAGAAACAACAGCACCTTCTCACCGTCGCCCATTCGCACGCCGGCCACTTCGACATCTTTGGTGGTCGTCCTGAAGAAGGTTTGCACTGGCGCCTCAAAGCGCAGCACCTCCTCGAAGGCGCCGCGGATCAAATTGGGATTTTCACGAAGAATGGACCATTGCTCCGGATAAAGGGCAAAGCAATGCAGCGCGTTGCCGAGCCCATAGACGGTGGTATCGATACCGGCCGAAAGAAACGAGCGCACCAGCATGCCGGCCTCAGCTTCCGTCAACTCGCCGGAATCGACGGCTTCAAAAATCTGCATTCCCAATCCGTCCGGCGCCAGCGCCGCGCGGCTGCACTTCGACATGATCCAGTCGCGAACCGGGCCGGCATTGGCCATGGCCTTATCGAACAGGTCGTTGCGGGGACCGAAGGAATTAAACACCATGCTGCCGTAAGGCAGCAGGTTTTCTCGGCCGTCTTCGGAAATGCCGACCGCGTCCGGAAACACTTTTAACGGATATGCCTCGGCGAGATCGGCAATGCCGTCGAATTCCCGCGCCTCGACCAGCCGGGCCACCAGCCGTTCCGCCTCGCGTTCGAATGTCGCACGCAAAATATTGATCGCGGCCGGCGACAGAATTCGGGTCAGCACGGCGCGGGTGCGCGTATGCAGCGGCGGATCGGCCTCCAGAATGATGCTCGGCGGACGCCAGGGCGGCTCTTTGCGGAAATCGCTTAAGCCCACCCCGGCCGACGAACAATAGGTCTGCCAGTCGGTCAGCGCATCGCGAACCTCCTGATGCCGGGCCATCGTCCATATACCGTATTGCTCGAGCCATACTACCGGGCCAGCCTCACGCAGCGCCTCGTGATGCGGATAGGGATCGCGCAGGAATGCGTGCGAAAACGGGTCGATGGTGGAAACCGGACGGTCGACTGTCGCATCCATGCTCAACGCGCCTCCTCCGCTTCCGATTGTTGCATTGCGGCTGTCCGCACGTTGCGCATTTTGCAGACTTGCCGGGGATTGTCACCTCTCCCCTTCTGCTATTTAAATGCCCGTTGTTTTTCCGACACCTAAGGCCTTTCCAAATGCCGACATCCGTTCACGCCACTTCCCTTCCCGACGATCCGGCGCTGCTCAGGATCGAAGGCCCGATCGCCACGATCACGCTCAATCGGCCCGATGCCTTCAACTCGATCGACCTTTCGATCGCGAAAAAGCTGGAACGGCTCAGCGCGGAGGTCGAGGCCGACGATGACATTAGGGTGCTGGTGATCGAGGGCGAAGGCCGCGCCTTCTCTGCCGGCGGCGATCTACAAACCATCGGCGCGGCTGCCGCCGCCGACAACATTGCGCCCGTGGTCGGCGAACTGCTGAAACATTATCACGCATTCATCGAGACCCTACGGCGGATGCCGAAGATCGTGCTGGCCAGCGTGCATGGCTCCGCGGCCGGCGCGGGCATGGGGCTCGCCTTCGTCACTGACCTGTGCATCGCCGCAGAGGACGCCCGCTTCACGCCCGCCTACGCCAGGATCGGCGTGTCGCCGGATGGCGGCAGCACCGTCGGGATGGTCGGCACTGTCGGCACACGCCGCGCGTTGCAGATATTTCTTGCGGAAGACAGCTTTTCCGCGCAGCAGGCCTATGACTGGGGATTGGTCGCCAAAATTGTTCCGGCGGCAGATCTGAAGGCCGCAACCCGGCAATTCGCCGAACGGCTGGCGCAAAATCCGCCGGCTGCAATCGCGGGTACCAAGGCGCTGGTCTACCAGGCTGCAGTTACCCCGACCAGGCAGCAGCTCGACGCCGAGGAAGACAAGATCATCGAAGCCATGCACACCGATGAATTCCGCGTCGCGGTGAAGAAGTTCACGAGCAAGGGGAAGTAGCGGAGTCGCAGCAACTACGACCGTCATCCCTGCGCAACGGCTTCGCCGTTGTCGCTGGAGGAGCGCGCTCTTGCGCGCGTCTCGAAGGATGGCCGCAACCATCATCCTTCGAGGCTCGCCGAAGACGGCGAGCACCTCAGGATGACGGCACCGGAAAGTCTATTTCGGGCAAATATATCCCGTTCCCGTCGGCGATTTGAAGCAGCCGACCGATTCCGGGATCACGTGCTTGGGCAACCACAGCACCACTTTCGGGAAATAGATCGTGAAGCAGATCGTCACCAGGAACACCACGTAGATCGGCAGCGCCGCGCGCAGTGCTTTCGCGAAACTGACGCCGACGAATTTTGATGCCATCAGCAGCACCAGCCCGTAAGGCGGCGTGATCAGCCCGAACGCCAGTGTGGCGATCAGCACCACGCCCATATGCACGCCGTTGATGTCGCCGGCCTGGGTCAACGCGTTGACCAGCGGCATGAAGATGATGATGGTCGGAACCGGCTCGATGAAATCGCCGACCACGGTGAACAGCAGCACCAATAGCAGCATCATGTATTGCGGGTCGTTGCCGGCAATCGAGGTGATCCAGTCGGCGATGACGATGGCGCCGCGCAGATAGGCCAGCATCCAGCCGAAGGCATTGGCGGCGCCGATGGTGATCAGCGGCAGCGAAAAGATCAGTCCGGCCAGGCAGAAGTCGTAGGGGATCTTCCTGATATGCCCGCGATTGAGCGCGGGGATCACGACCGCGATGATCCAGATCACCGCGACCACGCCGGCTTCCGTCGGCGTGAACCAGCCGGTCAGGATGCCGCCGAGCAGGATCACGGGAATCATCAGCGGCAGCGCGGCGTCTCCGGCCGCGAACACCACCTGGCGCAACGGCGCCCGCGACTTGCGCATGCCGGAGGGGCCGAAGAAATAGCAGTAGATCATCAGCCCGAAGCCGATCATCAATCCCGGCACCACGCCGGCCATGAACAGGCCGGCGATCGAGACGTTACCGACCGCGCCGTAGACCACCGCGGTGATGCTCGGCGGCACCAATGCGGCGATGGTGGAGGCGGAGGCGATGATCGCCGCGATGAAGGCCGGGCTGTAGCCCTCCCGCTTCATCGGGCCGCCGAGCGCGCGGCTCATCACCGCGACGTCGGCGGTGGTCGAGCCCGACATCTCCGAGAAGAACATGCTGAAGACCACGACGACCTGCGACAGCCCGCCCCTGATATGGCCGACCAGCGACAGCGACAGATTTGCGATCCGCACCACCACATTGGCCGAACTCATGAGCTCGCCGACCAAAAGGAAGAACGGAATCGCCAGCAGCGCCTCGGAATCCATGCCGTCGAAGATCTTCTGGATGATCGCCGCCAGCGAAACGTCCGTCAGCATCGCGCCCACGAACACGCCTGCCATCAGCGAGAACGGCACGGGCACGCCGAGATAGCCGAAGAACAGGAAGCAGAACGACATCAGCGCGAGGATGACCGGTGCGCTCACAGGCCCACCTTGGTCGGGATGTTGGTGTCGACAGGCGGAATTGCGAGGTCGTCGTCCGGCGGCTCGGGATGGTCGAAGCCATTGGTGATGCCGTTGACCAGTTGCTCGATCGCAAACAGCGCGATCAACAACCCGGCGAGCGGGATCGCCGCATAGAGCGAAGCAATCGGGGTGCCGGAGGGCAGCCGGAAACTGCCGAAACCGCGGAGATAGTTGATGTAGCCGAACCAGATCAGGCAGAACGCGACGCCGAGAACCACGAGACGGATCAGGATCTCGACGATCAGTCGCGGCGTGCCGTGCAACGCCTCGGAGATCGCGGTCAGATACAGATGATCGTTGCGGCGGGTCGCCACCGCGGCGCCGACGAAGATCGCATAGATGAACAGCGTGGAGGTGACTTCCTGCAGCCACAGCCAGGGATGGCCGATGGTTCGCGTGACGATGTCAGCCGTCACCGACAGCGAGAAACCGAAACACAGGATGCCGCACATGATCATCAGGATCAGTTCGAGCCTGTCGAACACCCGCCATTTCAGGTGATGCTGCCGCCGCAAAACCAGCTTGTCGGCGATGGCCATTGGCAAACTCTCCGTCGTGTCGGATTTCGTCGTCCCGGCTTCAGTGCGTCATGGCCGGGCTTGTCCCGGCCATCCACGTTTTTCGCGATGCAAATTGAAAGAAGACGTGGATGCCCGGGACAAGCCCGGGCATGACGACTTAATCAAAACTCACGCCGTGTCAGTTGATCGCCCGGATCAGGTTCTTGATCTTCTCGGCGTGCGGGCCGAGTTCCTTGGCGAGCTTGTCGAGATAGGGGTCGGCGATCGCGGTGAAGCCCGACTTGTCGACGTCGGTGACGATCTTGACGCCGATCGATTTCAGCTTCTCCTGCGACTGATGCTCGAGCTCGATCGCTTTGGCGGGCTGGTTCTTGTTGACCTCGTCGGCCGCGGCCTGCACCCAGCCTTGCTGCTCCGGCGTCAGGCTGTTCCACAGTTTGTCGCTGACCCAGACCAGGCTGTTGTTGGCCTCGTGTTCGGTCATCGAAAGCACCGGAGCCACTTCGTAGTGCTTGTTGGCGAGATAGACGTTGACGCCGTTCTCGGCGACATCGACCACGCCGGTCTGCAGCGAGGTGTAGACGCTGCCGAACGGCATGTGCACGATCTGCGCGCCATAGGCGGGGAACATGGTGTCCTCGGTGGGCGTGGCCTGTACCCGCACCTTGAGGCCCTTGATGTCGGCGACGTTCTTGATCTCGCGCTTGGAATACATGCTGCGCAGCCCGAGCGTCGAGAGCGCGATGACGTGAGCACCCTGCACGGTGTCTGCAATCATCGCCTTGACCGCCTTGGATACCTCGGGGTCCGCGATCGCCTTGATCAGATGCGCCTCGGAACGGAACAGGAAGTGCATCGACATCACGCCGGCCTGCGGCGAAAGGGTTGCGGCATTCGCCGAGGAGGAAATGCAGAACTCCACGTCACCCGATTTCACGAGCTGCAGCACCTGCGGCTCCTGCCCGAGCTGCGCGCCCGGATATTGCTCGATCAGCATGGTGCCCTTGCTCAGCGCCTTGAGCTTGTCGGCGAAAATATCGCCGAGGATGCCATAGCCGGTGGTCTTCGGCTGATCGTAGGCGAAGCGATAATGCTTGACCTCCTGTGCGGGCGCGCCTGCGGCCGTCATGATCGCGGATGCGGTCACCACTGCCCCGAGAATTTTTCCCAGATGGATCATCGTTTCCCCCTTTGATGTTTTTTACATCATCCCATCGGGGCTGTTTGAATGTCAATCAAACAAAGGGAGCAACGCAGCTGCGAGATGGGCGAAGATGGTCGATCGGGCAGCGATCGATCGCGCTCCTAGCTCCGTTGTCATCATCCGCGGAAGCGGATGATCCAGTACGCCGCGGCGCTTCGGTTCTATCTCAAGCGCCGGCGATTACTGGATGCCCCGCTTTTGCGGGGCATGACGGCTGAAAAAGCCGTCACCCCTTCCCCTTAGCCCCGCATAAAGTCAAAATCGCAGCCTTCATCGGCCTGCAGGATGGTTTCGTTGAACAGGTGCGCGTAGCCGCGGCTGGCCCATTCCGGCGCAGCCGGGAGCGCCAACGCCGCGCGACGCTTTTCCAGTTCTTTGGCGTCGACCAAAAGATCGATGCTGCGTTTGGCGACATCGAGCCGGATCATGTCGCCAGTCTTCACCAGCGCCAGCGGCCCGCCGACGGCGGACTCCGGCGTGATATGCAGGACGATGGTGCCGAACGCGGTGCCGCTCATCCGCGCGTCCGATATCCGCACCATGTCCTTGACGCCGCCGCGCGCCAGTTTCTTCGGGATCGGCAGGTAGCCCGCTTCCGGCATGCCCGGCGCACCCTTGGGACCGGCGTTGCGCAGCACCAGCACATCGTCGGCGTTGACGTCGAGCGAGGGATCGTCGACCCGCAGCGTCATGTCTTCGACGGATTCGAACACTACGGCGCGGCCGGTATGCTGCAGCAGTTTTGGGCTCGCCGCCGAATGTTTTATGACGGCGCCGCGCGGCGCGAGGTTGCCATGCAGCACCGCCATCGCGCCCTCCGGCTTGATCGGATTTTTCCGCGCGCGGATTGCATCCTGTCCCGGCACCTCCTCGGCGCCGGCCACGACATCGCGCAAGCTGGCACCGGTGATGGTCCTGGCATCGAGATCGATCAGGTCGCCGAGCTGCGCCATCAGTTTCGGCACGCCGCCGGCATGATGGAAATGCTCCATGTAGTGCTCACCCGACGGTTTGAGGTCGATCAGCACCGGCACCTCGCGGCCGAGCCTGTCAAAAGCTTCGAGATCGATGCGATGCTCGGTGCGGTTGGCGATCGCCGTCAAATGAATAAGACCGTTGGTCGATCCGCCGATCGCCTGCAGCACCACCTGCGCGTTTCTGAATGCGGCCTTGGTCAGCAGTTCGCTGGGCCTTGGACCTTTCGCCACCGCCATCGCGGCGGCCACCTTGCCGCTGGCCTCCGCGGAACGAAAGCGCTCGGCGTGCGGAGCGGGGATGGTCGCGCTCATCGGCAGCGACAGGCCCAGCGCCTCGGTGATGCAGGCCATGGTCGAGGCGGTGCCCATCACCATGCAGGTGCCGACCGATGGCGCGAGCCGGCCGTTGACCGCTTCGATCTCGACATCGTCGATTTCGCCGGCGCGGTATTTTGCCCACAACCGTCGGCAATCGGTGCAGGCCCCCAGCACCTCGCCCTTGTGGTGCCCGACCACCATCGGCCCCACCGGAATAACGACGGTCGGCAGATCGGCGGAGACCGCGGCCATGATCTGCGCCGGCAAGGTCTTGTCGCAGCCGCCGATCACTACCACAGCATCCATCGGCTGGGCGCGGATCATCTCCTCGGTATCCATGGCCATCAGGTTGCGCAGATACATCGAGGTGGGATAGGCAAAACTTTCGGCAATCGAGATGGTCGGAAACACCATCGGCATCGCGCCCGTCAGCATCACGCCGCGTTTCACCGCCTCGATGATCTGCGGCACATTGCCGTGGCAGGGGTTGTAATCGCTGTAGGTATTGGTGATGCCGACGATGGGGCGGTTCAGCGCGTCGTCGGAATAGCCCATCGCCTTGATGAAGGCCTTGCGCAGGAACAGCGAGAAGCCAGCGTCGCCGTAACTCGTCAAACCCTTGCGCAGCCCGTCGGCCATCTCGGTTTTCCTTTTGTGCGCGGGCGATCTTACGTCGGCGCCCATCCAATACGTAGTCGTCATTCCGGGATGGTCAGAAGGACCAGACCCGGAATCCAAGGATTCCCCGATGTGCAATTGCACATCTGAGGTTCGATGCTGCGCATCGCCCCGGAATGACCTGAAGGTCATTTCCAGTCGATGATCCTGCTTCTGTCGGCGTCGAACTCCATGCCGCAAAACGTGCCGCCCTGGTAGAAATCGCTGACCGGATCGGGCGGCAATTTGGCCTGCTCGGCAAAAGCATGCTCGCGAAAATCCTCGGCGCGGCCAGTCGGGCGATAGCCGAGGTCGTAGGCGCGGTGGTTGTCCCACCATGAGCGCTCGTTATACGACGCGCCATAGAGAATCTCGAAACGGATATCGGGATGATCGAGCCCGATCCGGCACAGTTGCACCAGATCTTCCGGCTTGAGCCAGATCGAGAGCCGCCGATGATCGAGCGGCTTGTCGCCGAAATTGCCGATCCGCAGGCATGTCACCTTGAGGCCGTGCTTGTCTGCATACAACGCGCCGACCGCCTCGCCGAACACCTTGCTGACGCCGTAGCGGCTGTCGGGGCGCGCCGTCACGTCGGTCCCGATCCGGTGATGGCGCGGATAAAAACCGACCGCATGGTTCGACGACGCAAACACGACACGCTTGACGCCCTTCTTGCGCGCCGCCTCGAACAGATTGTAGCAGCCGATGATGTTGGACTGCAGGATGGCGTCCCAGGGGCCTTCGACCGAAAATCCGCCGAAATGCAGGATGCCGTCGACGCCCTCGCAGATCGCCTCGACCTGCGCCAGGTCGGACAATTCGGCCGCCTTGAATTTTTCGTATGCGCCGAGATCGGCGGGCGCCTTGAGGTCGCTCAACAGCAGGTCCGGATAGATCGGCGGCAACAATTTCCGCAAGCTGGTGCCGATACCCCCCGATGCGCCGGTCATCAATATGCGTGGCATTTCATCCCTCATTCTTGTGGCTTGAAACGAGTATGGCGCGGCGACGGCGGTGCGGCAAGATAGCGCTCTCATGCCCCGGACGCTGCGCAGCACGCAGTGATGCGCTGCAGAGCCGGGGCCTATTCGGCCACAAGCAAGCCGCGGCGCGATGGGTCCCGGCTCTGCGAAGCGATGCTACGCATCGCATCGCGTCCGGGACACGGTTGCTGCCGCGATGCCCTAATGGTAGCAACTGACCCTGGTGAGGAATCCAAACCAACAACGAGAACAGCAAATGTCGGAAGCAAAATCCCCGCACGCCGGCTGGCAGCCCGCGACCTATTATCCCGATCCCGCGATCCACGCGATCGATCCGCGCTTCGAAAAATACTGGCTGAAACTTTCCGCCGTGGAACGGCTGACCACCGGCTTGCGCTGGGCCGAAGGCCCGGTGTGGTTCGGCGACGGGCGCTATTTATTGTGCAGCGACATTCCCAATCAACGCATCATCAAGTGGGAAGAGGAAACCGGCGCCGTCAGCATTTTCCGCAAACCGTCGAACTTCGCCAACGGCAACACCCGCGACCGCCAGGGTCGCCTGATCACCTGCGAGCATGGCGGACGCCGCGTGGTCAGGACCGAATATGACGGCTCGATCACGGTGCTGATGGATTCCTTCGACGGCAAGCGGCTGAACTCGCCGAACGACGTCGTGGTGAAATCCGACGGCTCGATCTGGTTCACCGATCCGATTTTCGGCCTGCTCGGCAATTACGAAGGCTACAAGGCCGAGCCCGAGATCGACATGAACGTCTACCGGATCGACGGCGCGACCGGAAAGGCTACTATCGTCGCCGAAGGCATTCTTGGTCCGAACGGGTTGTGCTTTTCGCCGGACGAAAAAATTCTCTACATCATTGAATCGCGCGGCGTCCCGACCCGCAAGATTCTCGCCTACGACGTGGCGCCCGGCGGCGACAGGATTTCCAACAAGCGCGTCTTCGTCGATGCCGGCCCCGGCACCCCCGACGGCATGCGCGCCGACATCGACGGCAATCTGTGGTGCGGCTGGGGCATGGGCGATCCCGAACTCGACGGCGTCGTGGTCTACGCGCCCGACGGCGTGTTGATCGGCCGCATCGCACTGCCCGAGCGCTGCGCCAACCTCTGTTTCGGCGGCCTGAAGCGCAACCGCCTGTTCATGGCCGCGAGCCAGTCGATCTACGCGCTCTATGTGAACACGCAGGGCGCGCTGGGGGGATAGGAGCGACCCGCATACACGGCCGTCGTCCTGAGGTACGAGCCTCTTGGCGAGCCTCGAAGGACGACAAGCCTCGCACGTGGTCCATCCTTCGAGGCCCGCGCGTTGCGCGGGCATCTCAGGATGACGCGTTACTCGCGGCCTGCTTCAAAAACAAAAACGCCGGAGCGGAACAAAGATCCCGCCCCGGCGCCGTATTCATTCCAAAACTTACGCCGCGTTGAAGCCGGCGACTGCCTTGACCTCGAGATATTCCTCGAGGCCGTATTTGCCCCATTCGCGGCCGTTACCGGACTGCTTGTAGCCGCCGAACGGCGCGGTGCGGTCGTTGGGCACGCCCTGCAGATTGACGTTGCCGGCGCGGATCCGGCGGCCGACCTTGCGGGCGTGCTCGACGGTATCGGCGGAGACGTAACCGGCAAGACCATAGGGCGTGTCGTTGGCGATCTTGACGGCGTCTTCCTCATCCTTGGCGCCGAGGATGGTGAGCACCGGCCCGAAGATTTCTTCGCGCGCGATGGTCATGTCGTTGGTGACGTCAGCAAAAATGGTCGGGCGCACATAAAAACCCTTGTTGACGCCCTCGGGAAGTCCGGGACCGCCGGCCACAAGCGTCGCCCCTTCCTCGATGCCCTTCTGGATCAGCTTCTGGATCTTGTCCCACTGGATGCGGGACACGACCGGGCCGATGGTGGTGCCTTCGGCGCGGGGATCGCCGGCCTTTGTCTTGTCTGCGACAGCTTTGGCGATGGCGGCCACTTCCTTCATCTTCGACAGCGGCACGATCATCCGGGACGGCGCATTGCAGGACTGGCCTGAGTTGTTGAACATGTGCATCACACCGCCGGTGACGGCCTTGGCGAGGTCGGCGCCTTCAAGGATGATGTTCGGCGACTTGCCGCCCAGTTCCTGGCTGACACGCTTCACCGTGGGCGCAGCGCGCTTGGCGACATCGACGCCGGCGCGGGTCGAGCCGGTGAACGAGATCATGTCGATATTCGGATGCTCGCTCATGGCGGCGCCGACTTCTGGGCCGAGGCCGTTGATCAGGTTGAACACGCCCTTCGGCACGCCGGCTTCGTGCAGGATTTCCGCAAAAATCAAGGCCGACGACGGCGTGAATTCGCTCGGCTTCAGGATCATGGTGCAGCCGGCGGCAAGCGCGGGCGCGACCTTGCAGGCGATCTGGTTCAGCGGCCAGTTCCACGGCGTGATCATGCCGATGACGCCGACGGGCTCGCGCACCACCATCGCCGAGCCGAGCGGCTCCTCGAAATGGTAATTCTTCAGGACTTCCATCGTGGATGCGAGGTGGCCGAGGCCGGCGCCGGCCTGCAGCTTCTCCGCCATCGGCAGCGGCGCGCCCATCTCGTCGGAGACGGCGGCGCCGATATCCTTCATCCGGGTCTTGTAGACCTCGATGATCTTGCCGAGCAGCGCGACGCGCTCCTCGCGGCTGGTCTGCGAAAACGTCTCGAAGGCGCGGCGCGCGGCGACCACGGCCTTGTCGACGTCGGCCTTGGAGCCGAGCGCAACCTCATACATCGCCTCTTCGGTCGCCGGATTGACGACGGGCGTGGACTTCTTGACGACCGGATCGACCCAGGCGCCGTCGATGTAGAATTGCATGCGGTTGACCATCGTAAACCTCTTGATTTCAGGGGTAATGGGTGGGGGAACGGAGCGTTCGGCAGGCATCCTCGCACGAAAGCCAGGGAAAATGAACCCGCCATATGCGGGACGCCGCGTTGCGGCAGACGCGGCATATAAAGTCGGCGGCGTGAAGGAAGCAAGGCGGCATCTGCGCGCGTGGAGAGTCCCCCCACCCCGGCCCTCCCCCGCAAGCGCGCGAGAGGGGGCAGACCGCGTTTGCGGCGAACACGAAAACAACATCAACCGGCAACGCAGGTCGTGCTTGTTAGGTATCCATTATCGGCGTGGTGACGCTGCCTGCCACGAAATCGGTAAGCTCCCTCTCCCGCGCTTGCGGGGGAGGGTTGGGGTGGGGGCCGGCTTGCTCCGCTGCCTGTTACACCGCCATTTTGCGGTGCCGCACCGGGGCGCCGGCGGTCAGGCTTTCGGCGGCGTCGATGATGGCGTTGGCGTCGATGCCGTAGTGGCGATAGAGGTCGCCAATCGTGCCGGTCTGGCCGAAATGCTCGACGCCGAGCGCCTCGACCCGCTGGCCGCGCACGCTGCCGAGCCAGCCGAGCGCGGCGGGATGACCGTCGATCACGGTGACGATGCCGCAGTCGCGCGGCAGCGGCGCCAGCAGTTTTTCGATATGGCTGAGATGCGGCAGCCCGCGGCGGTCGCGCCGCATCCGGCGCGCCGCGGTCCAGCCCGCATGCAGCCGGTCGGCCGAAGTGATCGCCAGCAGCCCGACATCCCGGCGGCTTTCGCCGATCAGCCCGATGGCCTCGATCGCTTCGGGGGCAACCGCGCCGGTATAGGCGACCACGACATCGCAATTCGGCCCGGGCTGGCGCAGCCAATAGGCGCCGTCGGTGATGCCCTTCTGCAGATCGGGCGTCATCATCCGCTGCGGCTGATCGAGCGTGCGCGTCGAAAGCCTCAGGTACACCGAACCGCCCTCGCCGCCTTCGGCCTGCATGTGCCGGAATCCCCAGCCCATGATGACAGCGAGTTCGTCGACAAAGGCCGGCTCGAACGCGGCCAGCCCATCCTGCGCCATGCCGATCAGGGGTGTCGCGATCGACTGATGCGCCCCGCCCTCCGGCGCCAGCGTAATGCCCGACGGCGTCGCCGCCACCATGAAGCGCGCATCCTGGTAGCAGGCGTAGTTCAGCGCATCGAGCCCGCGCTCGATGAAGGGATCGTACAGGGTCGCGACCGGCAGCAGCCGTTCGCCATTGATGGTGTGCGACAGCCCCAGCGCCGACATCAGGATGAACAGGTTCATCTCGGCGATGCCGAGTTCGATGTGCTGTCCCTTCGGCGAAAAATCCCAGTTGAAGGTCGAGGGTATCTTTTCGCTGCGGAACAGATCGGCCTTCTCGGCGCGCGCGAACAGCCCGCGGCGGTTGACCCAGGCGCCGAGATTCGTGGACACCGTGACGTCGGGCGAGGCGGTGACGATGCGCGCGGCCAGTTCGCTGTCGCCGCGCGCGAGTTCGTTGAGCACGAGCCCAAAACCCTGCTGCGTCGACATCTGCGGCGACGGCGTGAACGACAGCCGCTCGGGCACGTCGATGACGGGCGCGCTGAGGCGGCGCCGGCCGTCGCGGTTGAACGGGGCGTCGCTGAGAAACGCTTCCAGCGCCGCAGGGCCGCTCGGACAGTCCCTCGAACTTCTCCCATTCATGCCCCGGCCGGATGTTCTGCGCCGCGCGCCACTTCTCCATCTGCGTGACCGTCATCAATCCCGCATGGTTGTCCTTGTGGCCCTGGAACGGCAGGCCGACGCCCTTGATGGTGTAGGCGATGAAGCAGACCGGCCGGTCGTGATCGATCGCCTCGAAGGCCTCGCACATGCTGGCCATGTCGTGGCCGCCCAGATTGGACATCAGCGCCAGCAATTCGTCGTCGCTGCGCTTGTCGATCAGTTGCGACACCGCGCCCTGGTCGCCGATCTCGTCGCGCAAATGCTTGCGGAACGCGGCGCCGCCCTGAAAGCACAGCGCCGCATACATCGCGTTCGGGCAGGCGTCGATCCAGCGCTTCAACGCCTCGCCGCCGGGCTTCGGCGAAGGCTTCCTGCATCAGCCGGCCATACTTCACGATCACCACGTCCCAGCCGAAATTGCGGAACATGGATTCGAATTTCTCCCACAGCCCCTCGCGCACCACGGCGTCGAGACTCTGGCGGTTGTAATCGACCACCCACCAGGTGTTGCGCAGGCCGTGCTTCCAGCCCTCCAGCAGCGCCTCGAAGATGTTGCCCTCGTCCATCTCGGCGTCGCCGACCAGCGCGATCATCCGCCCCTCGGGCCGGTCCTTCATCCAGCCATGCGCCTTGACGTAGTCCTGCACCAGCGAGGCGAACAAGGTCTGCGCGACGCCGAGGCCGACCGATCCGGTGGAGAAATCGACGTCGTCGGTGTCCTTGGTGCGCGACGGATAGGACTGCGCGCCCTTGAAGCCGCGAAAATTCTCCAGCTTGTCGCGGCTCTGGTGCCCGAACAGATACTGGATGGCGTGAAACACCGGGCTCGCATGCGGCTTCACCGCGACGCGGTCCTCCGGCCGCAGCACCGAAAAATACAGCGCCGACATGATGGTGGCGAGCGAGGCCGAGGAGGCCTGATGGCCGCCGACCTTCAGGCCGTCGCTATTGGGCCGGATGTGGTTGGCGTGATGGATGGTCCACGACGACAGCCACAACACCTTGCGCGCCAGCGCGGACAATAGTTCAAGGCGTGCGGGCTCGATCGGCATGGCGGGGCTCCCGAACACAGTTTTGGGATCAGGATGTTAACGCCTGGGCCTTCGTCAAAAATCTCAAATTCTCGCGACATACCCGCAAAAATTGGGATAAATTACCAATCGGACGCCCCCTGAGCCGAGTTCATCCCAAATGCACAAACTCGACGCTATCGACCGAAAAATCCTCAGTATTCTGCAAACCGACAGCCGCACCACCATGCAGGAACTCGCCGACAAGGTCGGCCTGTCGGTCTCGCCCTGCCATCGCCGCGTCAAGCTGTTGGAACAGCGCGGCGTGATCACGCGCTATATCGCGACCGTCGACCAGAAATCGCTCGGCCTGCATGTCAGCGTCTTCATCTCGATCAAGCTCGCGCGGCAGAAGGAGGAAGACCTCAACCGCTTCGCGAAAGCGATCTCGAAATGGGACGAGGTGCTGGAATGCTATCTGATGACGGGCAATCGCGATTACCTGCTGCGTGTCGTCGCCGCCGACCTGTCTTCGTATGAAGCGTTCCTGAAGAACAAGCTGACCCGCCTCGACGGCATCGCCTCGATCGAATCGAGCTTTGCGCTGAGCCAGGTGAAATATTCGATCGCGCTGCCGGTGTGATGCAGGATTTTGTTTTCGGTCGTCCCTGCGCTGCCACTCGGCTTTTTTGATTGAGCTCCAATCGGAAGTGGTTACCTTGGGAATCGATCTGATCGATACAGATCCACCCCGGCTGCGAAACTGCGACGGAGCTGATGATGAGGTATGCGGCTGCAGGGTTGTTGCTTGCCTGCGCTGTGCTGGGCGACGCCGCGATGGCCCAATCTTCGCCCCCGACTGGCGAGGTGAAGGGCAGCGCCTGGCAGCATACCGACCAGTCGCTGGCAGCCGCGGTCGCGCAGGCAACGCTGGTGCTCCCGGCATCGGTCACCGGGACGACGGTGTTCTCCGGCCGGTTCGCGGACGCGCCGCCGACCAGGGGCAAGGTCACGACCGTCCTGTTCCTGCATGGATCATCGGGCCTGGGACTGAAGGCCATTGGCGAGTGGCAACTCTGGCTCGCGTCTCTCGGCGTCGCCAGCATTGCACCTGACTCATTCGCGCTGCCCGACCGCATCACCTACACCTCGCCGGTCGCGACCGATATCTACGAACACATTCACGACTTGCGCGCCTCGGAGATTCGCGCCGGTCTGTCTGCACTGCAGAAGACCACCTGGGCGGACCCGAACCGCCTGATCCTGGCGGGTGCAAGCGAGGGGGCTGTCGCGGTCGCGCGCTACCCGGGTCGGGAATTCGCCGGACGGATCGTCTATTCCTGGAGCTGCGAGCCGAACTACTTCGTGACCGCCCCGCGCAATGCGTTCGAGGCGGACGAACCGGTGCTGAATGTCATTAGCTCCGTCGACCCCTATTTTTCGCCATCAAACCCCTGGCTTGGCAACCAGGCAGCGAAAGGTCACTGTGCGGACGCGCTCAGGGATGACAAGCGCGCTGTCATTGTGCTGATTCCTGACGCGCCGCATACGCTGCTCAACCTTCCTGCGTCGCGCGATGCCACCGCGGCTTTGCTCGCCGCGTTGACTCGGGCGCCTTAACCCGTCCGGTGAGGCCATCCCATGAGTGTTCGCAGAATCGTACCCAATATCAACTCCGCCAGCCCCTCGGCTTCGAAGCCTTTCTACGAAGGCGTTCTGGGGCTCGACACCGCAATGGACATGGGCTGGATCATCACCTTCGTCTCGCCGTCGAACCCGACAGCCCAGATCAGCGTGGTGGCGTCCGACACCAGGGACGAACCGCATGCCGATATCAGTGTCGAAGTGGCGGACGTCGATGCTTGTCATGCGACCGCCCAACGGCAGGGATACTCGATCGTGTATCCCCTGACCCGCCGAGCCATAGGGCGTTCGTCGATTTTTTTGTCCGGGACCCCAACGGCGCCGTCGTCAATGTCGTAAGCCATAAGGCGTGAGTTAGCGCGGCTTCCCGGCTGGAAGCTGCGCAATCTCCCACACGCCCAGGCTCTTGTCGCGCCAGCCGCCGTCGGCCTCCCTGCAATTCTCGTTCACAAGTTCAACCGGCGGGCCCCAATTGAACGGCGCGCGCTCGAAATTCAGCGCGCGCCAGTCGCCGTCCTCGCAATCGCGGTTGACCTGCCACTCCGGGAACGTGGTCGCGATCAGCCACGCAGCACCTGAGCAGCGAAAATTCGCAACCGCGCGTTCGATATTGGCAAACGACAGATGCACCAGGGCGTCGCGGCACAGGATGGCGTCGCACCGCGGAAGCGCATCCGCGGTGATATCGGCGAGCTGATACTCGCCCGCGATCTCTCCCGCGCGCGGCGCGGGCCTGCAGGCGTTCGATCAGCGCCAGGCACGATGTCGACGCCCACATATCGCACGCCCAGATTGGCGGCGTTGATCCAGCCCGCATCGCCGCAGGGCGCGTCGAGCAGCGAAGTCACCCCGAGCTTTTGAAACAGCCGCGGTAATTCCGCGCGCAGCACGGCGGTCGCGTCGATCTCCGAGCCCAGCCCGGAACTGGACGCCGCCGCGCCCCACAAATTGGTGTCGTGGATGCGCCGAAAGCGCTGCGCGAGATCCAAGCCTGCGAAAGATTCCTTGTCCGCAACAAAGCGCTGATGCGCGAGTACCGGCGGACGATCGGAATCGCTTGATGCCATGGTGCATCATATCGCACCTTCCTCACCCTGAGGAGCGGCCACTTGGCCGCGTCTCGAAGGGTTGGAGAACGCGGGGCCTCATGGTTCGAGACGCGCAGCGTAGCCAAGTTTACGCAGGCTACGTAAACTTGCCTGCGTGCCGCGCTCCTCACCATCAGGAAAACACATCTACCGCCACGGCTCGACGATGATCTTGGTGTGGCGCTCCGGATTCGCGAGATCGGTAAACGCTTGCGCGACGCCGTCGATGCCGACGCTGGCCGTTACCAGAGACGCCGCATCGACCTGGCCTTCCGCGATCAGGCGCAGGGAATACGCGAACTCGTCCGGCGTATAGCCCAGCACATATTGGACGTTGAGTTCCTTCATGATGCCGAGCATCGGCTCGGAGCGGTCGGTTTCCATGCAGACGCCGACCACCACGATACGGGCGTCGCGCGGTGCGCCCTCGAACACCTGCTGCAGCAGGCCGGGGATGCCGACGCATTCGAAGATCAGCGCGGGTTTCAGCGCCGGCAGCCACGCCTGCAATGGCGGCCGCGCGGCCTTCTGTTCCGGCGACATCGCGGCGTGCTCGGCCCAGGTCGCGTAAGGCTGCGCGCGAGCGGGATCGACGACGATATCGGCGCCGAGCTCTTGCGCCAACGCGCGGCGCGCCGGCGAATAGTCCGCGGCGACGATCGGATGCAGGCCCTTCAGCTTCAGCGCCGCGATCACCGCGAGCCCGACCGGGCCGCAGCCGATCACCAGCGGCACCTCGTCGCCGCGAATGTTGGCCTTGGCGACGGCGTGGACTCCTACCGCCAACGGTTCGGTCAGCGCCGCATGTTCGGCCGCAAGGCCATTGGGCACCTCCAGCAGCAGCGCTTCGCTGAGCAGCATGCGCTCGGCATAGCCGCCGATATTGTCGTTGGAATAGCCGATGCCCTGCGGTCCCTCCGGCGTCAGCAGCGCCGGCAGCGAACACACCCGCGTGCCGGGTTTCAGCTTGCGCGCCGTGGCCGGCCCGTAATCGAGAATCTCGCAGCAGAATTCATGGCCGAACACGACGTCGCGGGCCAGATCCATCGGCTTGCGGCTGGAAAAATGTCTGGTCATTTCGACCATGCGATGGGCGTGCTTGCGCGCATGCAGGTCGGAACCGCAAATGCCGCAGGCGAGCGTCTTGACCAGCACCTGCCCGGCTGATGGACTCGGCTCGGGCATGGTATCGACGACGATCTCGCCGTTCCTGAAAATGGCTGCGCGCAAACGATGTCCTCCCCGCGGCTACCCTGATTTTCCTTCCTCATAGCACGGAGGTTTACCAAGTGTAACGCGCGATGCCCTTGCCGGCATAGGACCTGGTGACATCGGAGAATTCGCCCTCGAAGGTTGCAGAGAGCGAGAAGCCGTTCAGCCACTTCATTTCGGCCGAGGCCGTGGCCAGCGCCGAATCGTGCGCCTGCGCGGCGCCGTTGACGACGAAGGCGGCGCCGGGAAGCGTCTGGAACACCGCCGAAATATTGCGGTCGGTATTGAAATCGTGTGCCCAGGCGACGCGGCCGCGCAGCGTGAGGATCGCATTTGGCACCGCGAAGGACCGGTCGGTGCGCAGGCCGAGTTCGGTTCGCGACGCCGTGACCTCCTTTGCGGCGTAGCTCAGGGCGAAGGTCCCCGCACCTGATAGCGCCTGCTCGGCATAGGCCGGCAAGCTATAGGTGGTGAATTGTCCGGCGGCATAGGGCGTGACGCCCATCCACTGCGTCACGAAACGATAGCCGCCTTCGACACGTCCCGACCAGGCATTGGCGTTGAACTCTGCGTGCAAGCGGTCGACACCTGCTACCGTAACGGTGCGATCCGTCGTCACATCCTGCCAGCCATAGGCAAGCGCAGCCGACACATAGGCCGCGCCCGCATTGTGACGCACGAACGCGCCGGCCTGGAACAGGTCAGAGCGCCCCGTGCCGAACCCGTTGACGCTGAAATTGGTGCCGCCTCCGGCCAATGCAAAACCCGCCAGCGTCGCCGGCGAAATCCGGTAATCCGCGCCGGCGGCAAAACCGAAAGCGCGCGCGGTGTCGGAGTTGGAACCGACGGCGGCGTTGCCGTCCGTCGTGCCGCCGCCGCCAAAAGCCAAACCCCACACGCTCCAGTGCGGATCCAAAAGATTATTGCGCGCGGCATCTGCCTTGGTGGGGATCCTGGCGAAGGCATCGCCTGCGGAATTCGATTTTTTCGCGGCATAGGCGCTCGCGGTGTCGCCTTCACCGGCGAACGGCATCGCGCCGCCAGCAGACGGGCTGGAAACACCACGTCCGTCGATGAACGGATCGGTGAGCAGCCCCAGAAACAGGTTCATCGCATTGAATGTGGCTTGCTGCGTGCCAACGGCGGTTTCACCCGAGATTTGCGAAAGCCCGGCGGGCGTTAGGGAGCCGAACACCGCTGGAATGCCGCCGTTAGTGTCAAAGAAATTCGTCAATGCATCGCCGACATTTTTCTGGTTGGCGTTCAGGCTCCCGGGCACGCCAAAAGACAAGGCCAGATTGAGATAGGCGTCATTGGCATCGTAGCTGAGGGTCGCCTGGAGACCGGAGGGAACACCGACCGCGGCGAACGAAGTGAACGTTCCATTGATGCCACCGGCCGCGCTCAGGATGGTATATCGCTTCGCCACGTAATTGCCTGGCAAGAAGGCCGCTCCGGCGGCGCCATTCAATGAGGCGGTGCCGGTAACGTTGGCGAAGGTGGAACTTGTGGAATTGAGCGACACCAAGTAAAGCGCGCCGGACTGGAACGCGAGGTTACCTGCAATGTTCATGAAGGTGCCCGGGCCGTTGCCGGGCAGGAAAATGCCGCCATTGGCGATCGCCATATTGCCGACGGTGCCCGCGCCGGTCAGCGCAGCGTTGGCATTTACGGTGGTGAGGATCGAGGAGGCGATGGAGCCCTCGACGTCGAGGACGCCGCCGTTCACAGTGGTCGTGCCGGTATAGGTGTTTGTGCCGGACAGGGTCATGGTGCCGATGCCGACTTTCTCCAGCGCGCCCGATCCGGCTGGTCGGCAACTGCAGGGATCGTCAGCTATCAGGCCGCTGACCTCGGTCGAGAGATTATTGCTGCCTATCACCAGCGTGCTGCCCGGGCCGACATAATAGGTGCCAGAACCCGCGATTGAGCCTGCCGTGATCCGCGCGGCGACGCCTCTACCCGCGCTGACCGAAAAATCGACGAAGCCGGTGCCGTTGGTGATGAACTGCCCATTGCCGCCAGTCGAGTTGTCGTAGAAATACGTCGCGCCGCCGCTGTTGGTGGTGATGATCGCATTGCCAGCGGTGGAGAATGCATTGAAATCGGTTTCGCCGTGGAAATTGTTGGTAATCGCGGCGTTGCCGGCCGTGCTGGTACCCGTGCCGGCCGGCATGCCGAACTGGGTAACACCGCCGGTGCGGTTTGTGATGTTGGCGCTGCCGGCGCTGCTGGCCTGGAGAAATACGGTCGTGCCGCCATTCTTGTTGACGAGTGTCGCCGTGCCTGCGGTGTTGCCGCCGAAGAACGAGGTAAAGCCGCCATCGGTCGTGATCGAGGTGATGCCGGCAGTGTTGGCGTTGACGATGTTGAATCGGCCCTCGTTGGTAATGTCGCCGATGATGCTTCCAGTCGTGGCGAGCGTACCCAGTTGCAGCGTTCCGCAAGCGCAGATCGTGGTGCCGCCGGTGTAGGTATTGGCGCCAGTGAGGATCACGGAGCCGCCCCCGAAGGAATCCACAATAGTCAGCTTACCCGCGCCACCGCTGCCGTCCGTGATGTTGCCGGCGATGGTCAGCGCGTAGCCGTTGGCATCGATCGCGCTGCCCGCGGGCGTGTCGTTGATCTTGAAGTTGTTGCCAAAGATAAGATTCGCACTGCCGGCCTGGAACTGTCCGTTCTCGAGCGTGACAGTTCCTGTACCGATGGAGTTGTTATTGGCTACCTGTACGGTGGTTCCTGTCACTTTCGTGCCGCCAGAATAGGTATTGATCCCAGATAAAACCGTCGTGCCGAACCCACCAGAAGAATCAGCTAGCTGCAATACGCCCGAGCCACCGTTACCATTGGCAACGACACCCGATAGCGTCAACAGGGTGCCGTTGTTATCGACCACGCCGCCCGTCGTGTTGACGTTGAAGCCGTTTGTGAAGGTCAGATTGCTCAAGCCGTTCGCCCGAAATGTGCCGCCGTCCAGGGTCACTGCGCCGGTGCCTACGGAACTGCTATTTGTGACTTGCAGCGTTCCAGCGGAAATCGTTGTTTCGCCGGAATAAGTATTGTTTCCGGACAGGGTAAGCGTGCTCGCTCCGAGTTGCTTGACCTGAACGCCGGCAGGCGATTGTCCAATGTTGTTGGAAATCAAAATCGTCTGCCCCAAATTGGCGAGGTTGAAGATACCCCAAGGCTCTGACCCGAAATTAATGTCAGATCCGGTCACCGTGTACGATTGCGAGGTCGCGAAGAAAGACCAGGAATAAGGCGTGACCGGGCTCGTCACGCCGATCAAGGTCGATCCCGTCGCGTCGAAAATCGCACCTTGTCCATTCGTAACTGGCGGCGCACCCGCGGGCGGATTGGACCAATTAGTTCCGAGATTGTAATCTGTAGTCGCGGTCGTACTGCCGGTGCCGCCCCAAGTGTAATACTGGGCATGAGCCACACTCACAGACAACGGACTTGCGGCGGCCCACATCGTGCAGGAAAGCATCGCGGCCACGCCTCGGCGCAGCCGACCCTGCAGACGCAATGGCAATCGAAAACGCAACACCAACCCCACAGCCCAGATTCCAGCGCTCTGCGGCGCTTCCCGAAGCTAAGGTTAGCATGCCGTCGGCCCTGCCGATTATGACAGTGCGCCCGTAATCGTGTGATCCGGCGGTGAAAACTGACGTTTCCGGTTGAGTTGTTGCATTCATGCAACGCTTGCGGTTATCGCCCAGGGGTCGTTTCCTTAAGCGATCACGATCAGGCGTTGGGAGACAGCTCGCCGCCCAGCGCCAGCAGCTGCGACCGCCTGACACGCTCGCGGTGCGCGGTGTAGAGGCCGCTGCCGACGATGAACACCGCGCCGGTCACGGTCCAGATATCCGGTATCTCGCCGAAGATCACGAAGCCGAGGATGGAGACCCACAACAGCTGGGTATAGGAAAACGGCGCCAGCACCGAGGCGTCGGCATAACGAAAGGCGAGCACGACGATCCACTGTCCCGCGGTCGACGCAACGCCGATGAAAATGCCGAACATGACATCGTGCCAGCTCGGCGCGACCCAGACAAAGGGAACCAGCGCCGACAAAATGCAGACGCCTGCGATCGACGAATAGGTCATGGTGGTCAGCGCGTGCTCCCGTCCGCTCATCATCCGCGTCATGATCAGGGTGCACGCCCAGGCCAGCGCGGAGACGATCGGGAAAAACGCGGCCGGATGAAACGCCGACGTGCCCGGCCGCAGGATGATCAGCACGCCGATCAGACCCAGCGCGGTCGCAAGCCAGCGGCGCATGCCGACTTTCTCGCCGAGAAAGACAATCGACAGCGCGGTGACGAACAGCGGCGATACGAAGCCGGTGGCGGATGCCTCGGCGATCGGGAGAAACCGCAGACCGGAAATGAAGAACAGCGACGACGCCAGCAGTGCCGCGCCGCGCATCAGCTGCAGCCCGCGCCGCTCGGTTCGCAGCGCGTAGAGCGGCGAGCCCGGCAGCATCGCCGGAACCATGATCAGCGCGAACACCAGAAAACGGATCCAGGCGATCTCGATCGAGGGCAGCGTTGCCGACAGATATTTCGCGGTGACATCGGAAGCCCCCAGAAACACCGTGGAAGCGAGGATCAGCGCGATGCCGCGGAACGGCCGGTCGGCGCGCGCGGGTGCGATGCGCACGGCGGACTTTTTCTCAGGCAAAGGCAATGAGGTGCTATCCAGCCTGGCGGCTGCGGCGGGCGGCGGGGTCACAGTGAAACTCGGGGCGCAAGAATAATCGAATCGGGCGAGCCGCCAAAAAACGACAATTGGCCGTCATCGACAAGGCCCGAAAACAGGAAGCCGATATGCGCGATTGCGCGCGGCGGTTCATCGCAGCCGGCGCGGCAGCTCGCCATCGCCGCTAATAATTCTACCTCATCTTGAGGAGCGCGCTCTCCCGGCAGCGCACTTGCGCTGTCCGGTGCGCGCGTCTCGAAGGATGGACCGGGGCCTCATGGTTCGAGACGGCGCAAAGCGCCTCCTCACCATGAGGGGCCTACAGCATCGGCAGGCTTCGCGGTTTCGGTCCGCGCGGAAAGGCCTTTTCGAGTGCGGCGATCTCGTCGCCGCCGAGCACGAGGTCGCCGGCCGCGGCGTTGTCGGCGGCGTGCTCAACGCTCGAGGCCTTCGGAATCGCGAACAGCTGCGGATCGCGCGTCAGGAAACTCAGGGCGATCTGGCGTGGCGATGCGTCATGCGCGTCGGCGATGGCCTGCAGCACCTCGCCGGCCTTGCTGCGCGACGACGGGAAATCATTGTGGCCGAACGGCGAATAGGCGACCACCGCGACGTCATGCTGCCTGCACCACGGGATCACCGCATGCTCGATGGCGCGTTCCTGCAGATGATAGAGCACCTGGTTGCAGGCGATCTTGCCTCGGCCCGCAATCCCCTGCATCTCCTCGAGATCGTCGGCATCGAAATTGCTGACGCCCCAGGCGCGGATCTTGCCGGCAGTTTGCAACTCCTCGAACGCCGCCACCGTCTCCTCCAGCGGATACGACCCGCGCCAATGCAGGAGATAGCCATCGAGCCAGCCGGTCTTCAGCCGCGCCAGCGAACGCTCGCACGCGGTGATGGTGCCGCGCCGCGAGGCGTTGCTCGGCAAAACTTTCGAGACCAGGAAAACCTCGTCGCGCCGCCCGGCGATGGCCTCCGCAATCACCGGCTCGGCATCGCCATACATCTCGGCGGTGTCGATATGGGTCATGCCGAGGTCGATGCCGCGGCGAAGCGCATCGACCGCGCGCTTCCGGTCGCCGCGGTCGATATACCAGGTGCCCTGCCCGATCACGGACACCTGGGAACCGTCTTGGCCGAACTGCCGGGTTTTCATCAGAGTTCACCGATATCCGCTGATAGCACCGAACCGGTCACCGACTCCGTGATGTAGAGACGATCGCGGTTCGCGCCACCGATCGCGACATTGGTGCAGCTCGGTCCCGCGCAGGATTTGATCCGCGCGATCAATTCGCCATTGGGCGCGAACACGAACACATGCCCGAGCGAGGCGTGCGCCACGAACAGCCGGCCCGCTTTGTCCATCGCGAGCCCGTCGGGGCCGCTGGCGCCGAAGGTCGAGCAGAAGCGGCCGACCTTCGAGACATTGCCGTCTTTCATCAACGGCAGGCGCCAGACCGCGTTGTCGCGGGTCATCGCCACGAACAGCACTTTCTCGGTGGGGTCGAGCACCAGGCCGTTCGGGCTGATGCCGGTATCGATCAGGCAGTCGAGCCGTCCATCAGGCGAAAGCCGGTAGACCCGCCCGGTGGGATCGTGCAGCCCGGTCTGTCCCTGGTCGGTAAAATAGATGTCGCCATTCGCTGCGATATGCAGATCGTTGCATCCCCGGAAGGATTCGGAATTGCGCGACGTCAATACCGGCAGCATCCGTCCGGCTTTGATATCGAGCTCCATGATGCCGTGCCTGTAGTCGGCGACAAAGATGCGTCCATCGAGGTGAATTTTCAGGCCGTTGGGCCAGCCGTCATATTCGATCACAAGCGACCAATGGCCGTCGGGCGCAATCCGGAAGATGCGTCCGAACGGGATATCGACGACGTAGAGATTGCCGTCGGCGTCGAAGGACGGGCCTTCGATGAAACTATCGGTCGGCTGGCCTGGCCGGTTGGCGTCGGCCCATTCCGTGCGCACGCCCTTGCGCCGGAACACATCCGGCATCGCCGAAAACACTTTTGTCTCGATCAGCCGCGGCGGGGTGTCCAGGTACATCATCGCGTGGTTTCACCTATCAAAGACGCGTGCACCATAAATGAGCATATCCGCGCCGTCGATGTCGCCCACGCGCCGCAGCCTCAGCGAAAACAGATGCTTGACACGGCATGACGTTCTTGTCCCGACCCCGCAGCGTGCTATGAATCCGCCAAAGGCACACCGGCTCGGCTGCCGCCGAAACGCGTCGTCCGGATCATCATCGCCGTCAACGGCGATTGCAGGGAGGATAACATGGCTCATTTCGGCCCGACCCGGCGTTCCCTATTGCAGGGCACACTCGCAAGCACCGCACTCGGCCTTAGCGGATTTCCCGCGCGCGCCGACGTGCAGTGGAAGAAATATGCCGGCACCACGATCGAAGCCAACCTGATCAAGGGGCCGCGCGGCGAGCTGTTGCAGAAATACGCCTCCGAATTCACCGACCTCACCGGCATCAAGGTTGAATCCGAGGTCATCCCGGAGCAGCAGCAGCGGCAGAAGGCCGTCATCGAACTCACTTCCGGCAAGCCGAGCTTCGACGTCATTCATGTCAGCTACCATGTGCAGAAGCGGCAATTCGAAAAGGCCGGCTGGCTCGCGGACCTGACCGCGTTCATGAAGGACCCGAACCTGACGGCGCCCGATCTCACGGTGGATGATTTTTCCGCCGGGGGCCTGCAATTTGCCCAGAACGACAAGGGCGAAATGCATTCGCTGCCCTGGTCGGTCGACTACTTCATCCTGTACTGGAACAAGGAGCTGTTCGCGAAGAAGGGCGTAAGCTTGCCGAAAACCTTCGACGAGATGGCCGCTGCCGCCGAAAAGCTCAACGACCCCGCCAACGGAATCTACGGCTTTACCGGCCGCGGCCTGCGCAACGCCAACATGACGCTGTGGACCAATTTCTTCCTCAACTATGGCGGCGAGTTTCTCGACGCCAAGGGCAATATCCTCACCGACGGCCCGGAGGCGATCGAGGCCACCAAGATGTATCAGCGCCTGCTGACCAAGACCGCGCCTCCGGGCGTCGCCGGATTCAACTGGATGGAATCGATGGCCTCGCTGACGCAAGGCCGCGCGGCGATGTGGATCGACGGCGTCGGCTGGGCGCCGCCGATCGAGGATCCCAATGCCTCGCGTGTCGTCGGCAAGATCGGCTATGCGCTGGTGCCGGCCGGACCCAAGGGACAGTATTCCGCCGCCTATGGCGACGGCATCGGCATTCCCCAGGCGAGCACGAAAAAGGAAGCCGCCTATCTCTACTGCCAATGGGCGGTGTCGAAGACCATGGGCGCGCGGCTGTTGCAAAGCGGCGGCGGCGTGCCGTTCCGCAATTCGGTGCTCAATGACGAGGCCGTGCGCAAGGGCGTGAAGATGCCGCCGGAATGGCTGGACTCGGTGATCGGCTCGGCCAAAATCTCCAAACTTGGCCTTCCCGTCATCGTTCCCGTCGCGGAATTCCGCGACATCGTCGGCGCCGCCCTCACCGCGACGCTGTCGGGGGCAGACCCGGCGACGGAGCTGAAAAAGGCGCACGAACAGTTCCGCCCGATCCTGGAGCGCAGCGAAAAGTCGTGAGCGTCACCGCGACCGATTCGGCGCCGGCTCAATCGGACGCTGCCGCACGTGAAACCGGCGGCTGGGAGCCGCCGTCCTATTGGCCGTTCGTGCTGCCGGCATTGATCGTGGTGCTCGCGGTCATCATCTTCCCGTGGGCCTATACGATCTGGATGAGCCTGCACGAATGGAAGGTCGGCTCGCCGCCGACCTTCGTCGGCCTCGCCAATTACATCCGCCTGCCGAGCGATGCACGCTTCGTCGAGTCGGTGTGGCACACGCTGGTCTATACCGCGCTGTCGGTCGCGCTGCCGCTGCTGTTCGGAACGCTGGCGGCGGTGGTGTTTCACGCGAAATTTCCGATGCGCGGATTTCTGCGCGGCCTGTTCATTCTGCCGATGATGGCGACGCCGGTTGCGATCGCGCTGGTGTGGACGATGATGTTCCACCCGCAACTCGGCATCCTCAACTACCTGTTGTCGCTGGTCGGCCTGCCGCCGCAGCTCTGGGTGTTTCACCCCGCAACCGTGATTCCGTCGCTGGTGATGGTCGAAACCTGGCAATGGACGCCGCTGGTGATGCTGATCGTGCTCGGCGGACTTGGCCGCGATCCCGGCCGAACCCTATGAGAGCGCGCTGATCGATGGTGCCACCCGCTGGCAGGTCTTCCGCTACATCTCGTTGCCGCTGATCATGCCGTTCCTGTTCATCGCCGCCATGATCCGCATGATCGACGCGGTGAAAAGCTTCGATATCATCTTCGCGATCACGCAAGGCGGCCCCGGCAGCGCCTCGGAAACCATCAACCTCTATCTCTACAGCGTCGCCTTCGTCTATTACGATGTCGGCTACGCCTCCGCGATCGTGGTCGTGTTCTTCGCGCTGATCGTCGCTTTGGCCGGCGCGCTGCTTCGCCTGCGCCAGACGACACACTGGAACGACGCCGGGGGCGTGGCATGAGCCCGCTGCGGCGCCTGGTTGGCAACATCGGCCTCGCCTTCGCGCTCCTTGTCATCGTGTCGCCGGCGGTGCTGTTCTTCCTCTGGATGCTGTCGCTGTCGGTCAAGTTCGAAGTCGACAACGCCTCGTATCCGCCGGTCTTCATCCCCGAGCATTTCAACTGGGGCAACTATAGCGCCGTCCTCGATTCCAAGCGGTTCTCGACCTATTTCACCAACAGCCTGATCGTCACCGGTGCGGCGACCGCCTTCGCGCTATTGGTCGGCGTGCCCGCGGGCTACGGCCTTGCCCGCATGCGCGCGCACAAGGCGGCGGTGGTGATCCTGATCGCGCGCATCACGCCCGGCCTGTCCTATCTGATTCCGCTGTTCCTGCTGTTCCAGTGGCTCGGATTGCTCGGCACGCTGTGGCCGCAGATCATCATCCACCTCGTGGTGACGGTGCCGATCGTGATCTGGATCATGATCGGCTATTTCGAAACCACCCCGATGGAGCTCGAGGAGTTGGCGCTGATCGACGGCGCCACCCGCTGGCAGGTGTTCCGTTACGTCGCGCTGCCGATCGCGCGGCCGGGCATCGCGGTCGCCTTCATCCTGGCGGTGATCTTCTCCTGGAACAACTTTGTCTTTGGCATCGTGCTGGCCGGACGCGAGACCCGCACCCTGCCGGTTGCCGTCTACAACATGATTTCCTTCGACCAGCTGAGCTGGGGCCCGCTCGCCGCCGCGGCGCTGATCGTTACGCTACCGGTGCTGTTGCTGACGGTGTTCGCGCAGCGCCAGATCGTGGCGGGCTTGACCGCGGGCGCGGTCAAGGGCGGGTAGGGGCCGAAATCTGGCGCTTGATACCACTCCGACGCGCGAATTGGATTAGACAGGAACGTCGGCGTAAGCTTGGGGAGCTAGCTTCGGATCGAGACCGTCGGTGAGGAGTCCGGGTTGCTCGCAACGCCGGACATATCACTGCATCGCACAAAGTGACGCGATATGCCAAACTCGGAAGTCTGATTTGATCCGGGCGTCGTAGCGCCAAAAAACAGCGATTTTGATCCCCGCTTAACCGCAATGCAGCGTTTGCTTTCAAGTTTATTCTTGCATTCTCGCGTGGGTTGCAAGATGATTCTTGTAGCCGAGCGCCCGCGACGCTAACCCGAGGTGCCGAGGTTAGCCATGGATCGTCAGGAGTTTCTGAAGCAGCAGTACATAACGCTTCGTGAAGAAATTCGCGAAACGAAAGACAGGATATTTAAGACAATGGGTTTTGGTCTCATTGTAGTTCCCGGCTCAAACTTTCTTGCTCATGCATACCAACTCGATACAATTACACTTTCCCTACCGATCCTAGTAATTGTTGTTGCGCTTTTGTACTTGTCTGAAGAAAATGCACTAATGAGATGCGGCCGATATATCAGATACCATATTGAGCCCACCGTTGTTGATACAGTCGGGTGGGAGCAATGGCTTGAGAAGAGCAGCAATGAGGACGCCCGCAGCGTTGATAAACATGTCTCCTATGCCTTCTACTTGCTGTTTTTCGTTTATTTTGTGGGCTCTGTATTTGTCGCAGGGCGCTTTGCCATAAACGCATATGGCGTGGTTCAAGGAGCCATACTTTTGGGAGCATACATAGCGGTTGGGCTGTGGTTTGTGATCTATCTGATCTCGTCCCTCCGCTTATCCACGGTCGTCGATGGCGACCTCGCCAAGGGACCGTAAAAACGTCCAGCATACTGCCACAGACGCGGATGTCCGCTGGGGGTCATCGCGTCGGTTCCGCAATGTTCGCGCCATGTCCGCTATTTTCCCAATCGCTGCAGTATTACCGCTCGGCAATAGCTGAAGCGATGTTTCAAAGTCGGTTCCCAGCAAAGGCGCGCCAAGGCCCAAGGTGGGTATCAAGCGTCAGATTTTCCCACTGAAGTTGCCTCAGTTCGACGCGACCGCCAACTGACGCTGTTCCGGATCCGTTGCAGCGCCAGCAACGTCCACCTGTGCGATCAGCCGCTTCAATTCCGGAATGCACGAGCCGCAATTGGTGCCGGCCTTTAACTCTGCGCCAATCTCGGCGGCCGTGCGAGCGCCCGCCCCGATCGCGTCGCAAATCGTAGTGCGGCCGACGCCAAAACAGGCGCAGACGATGGGGCCCGAGCTTTCCAGCCCGTCGGTGGATTTGCCCGACAGGAGCATGCGGCGCTGATCGCCGCTGAGCGCATCCGCCGCGAACAGGTTTTTCACCACATTCCAGTCGCCGGCATCGCGCGCGGGACCGACGAACAGGCAGGTTTCGATGCGGTCCCCCGCAAACGCTGCCGCGCGAAAAACGCCGCCGCCAAAATCCTTGTATTCGGCGAGATCGCTTGATGTGACCGACCGCAGCCAGGATTGCCAAAAAGCCAAATCGGCATTGTCGGCGAACAGATAGCCGAAGCCGCCGGGCACGGCGACGCGCGCCCACCAGGCATGATCGGGCATTTCCAGTTTTGCCCGCGACAGGGCGAAACCGCGAAACACATATTCGTAAGGCACGACCGAGGCCGGCGTTGCCTTGTTCTCGGGCTGGCCGGAAAACGGATCGGTGAACGGCGCCACCAGTGCGCCGACGCGCGCGCTGGACGCGGTCTCCTCGCTCCAGTGGATCGGCGCAAACAGCATGCCGCGCTGCTGCCGCTCGCTGACGGCAACGCGCAGCGTGCATCGTCCGTAGTCGGTGACGACGCGCGCGAAGCCGCCATCGACCACCCCAAACCTGGCGGCATCGTCGGGATGAACTTCGACGAACGGCTCCGGCAGATGCTGGCCGAGCCGCGGGCTGATGCCGCTGCGGGTCATGGTGTGCCATTGGTCGCGGATGCGGCCGGTGTTCAGCCGCAGCGGCCGTGCCGCCGTCGTCTCGGTTCGCAATGCCGGAATTTCCGGCGCCACGAAGCGCGCTCGCTGGTCGTTGGCGAAGAAGCCGCCGTCGGCGAAGAACCGCGGCTGCGGCTCTGCACCTTGGCGGTTCGGCCAGAGCACCGGCGTCATCGCGTCGAACGCCTCATCCGACAGCGACTGCAACGCGCCGATATCGAAATCGCGGCCGCCATTGTTCTCGAACGCCGACAGCGCGGCGTGTTCGCGAAACACATCCGCAACCGAGCTGAAATCGAACGCCGCCGCAAAGCCGAGGCGTTTGGCGACTTCGCCGACGATCCACCAATCCGGCCTGGCCTCGCCCGGCGGGTCAAGGAAGGCGCGCTGCCGCGAGATGCGCCGTTCCGAATTGGTCACGGTGCCGGATTTCTCGCCCCAGGCCTGCGCCGGCAGCAGCACATGTGCGCCCGATCTGACGGTGTCGTTGGAAAGCACATTCTCCGAAATCACGAACAGCTCGAGCTTTTTCAGCGCGGCACGCGCGGCGTCGGCGTCCGGCAGCGACACCGCCGGATTGGTGCCCATCACCCACAAGGCCTTGATCTCGCCGCGCCCGATCGCCTCGAACATCTGCACTGCCTTCAGCCCTTCATGGGTGGCGATGTGCGGCGCCTTCCAGAACCGGCGCACGCGATCGATGTCCGGCGGCGTGAAGGCCATGTGCGCGGCGAGCTGATTGGCAAGCCCGCCGACCTCGCGTCCGCCCATCGCATTGGGCTGGCCGGTCAGCGAAAACGGCGACGCGCCCAATTTGCCGATCCGCCCGGTGGCGAGGTGGCAATTGATGATGGCGTTGACCTTGTCGGTGCCCTGCGCCGACTGGTTGACGCCTTGCGAAAACAGCGTGACCACGCGCGGCGTATTGCGAAACATCTGGAAGAAGTCGGCGACATCCGCCTCCGTAAGACCGGTCGCCAGCGCGGTCGCGGCGACGCTGCCGGCCATGCCGCGCGCACGCGCCAGCACCTCTTCGAAACCGGAAGTGTGACGGTCGATGTAGTCACGGTCGAGCGCGCCGGTGTCGGAAAGATGCACCAACAGTCCACCGAACAGCGCGCTGTCGGTGCCGGGCTTCAAGCCCAGGAAAAGATCGGCATCGCCAGCGCTGTCGGTGCGGCGCGGATCGATCACGACCATGCGGGCGCCGCGCGCCTGCTTGTTGGCGAGCATGCGCTGGAACAGGACCGGATGGCACCACGCCGCGTTGGAGCCGACCAGCACCAGCAGGTCGGCCTGGTCGAGATCCTCATAGCAGCCGGACACGGTGTCGGCGCCGAACGCGCGGCGATGGCCCGCGACCGTCGACGACATGCACAGCCGCGAATTGGTATCGACATTGGCGCTGCCGATGAACCCCTTCATCAGCTTGTTGGCGACGTAATAATCCTCGGTCAGGAGTTGTCCGGAGAGATAAAACGCCACCGCGCCGGGACCGTCGCGCTTGACGATATGCGCAAAGCGATGCGCGACATGGTCGAGCGCATCGGTCCAGGCCACCCGCTCCATGGTGCCCTTGCTGCAGCGGATCATCGGATAGAGCAGCCGGTCCGCAAGGCCCATGGTTTCGCCGAGCGCGGAGCCTTTCGAGCACAGCCGCCCGAAATTGGCAGGATGCTCGGGATCGCCTGCGATCGCCGCACCGCCTTGGCCGTCCGGCGTCGCCAGCACGCCGCAGCCGACCCCGCAATAGGGACAGGTGGTGCGCGTGGCACGAAGCGTGGGATCGACGGCCGTCATGGGAATAATAACCGGCTCATCGGGTCACGCCGCCTCCGACGCGGTCGCAAGCGAGCGGCCGAACATCATATCCTTGCGAATTCGGGCGATCGGCTGCCGGCTGCGGATCAAATCGAGATACCACAGCGCGTCGGCGACATCGCCGACCAGCACCGCGCCGGTCAGGCAGCCACCCGAGATCACGAGCTTCTTGTAGGTGCCGCCCTTCGCGTCGTTGAGCACGATGGCCTCGCTGCCCTCCGCGCCGATGAAATCACCGGCCGAAAACACGCTGACGCCCGAGACCTTGAGATTGGTGGCGACGACGCTGCCGCCATAGCTCGTGGCGCGTCCCGCCAGGTG
The DNA here is from genome assembly GCA_963778925.1 of uncultured Alphaproteobacteria bacterium. GTDB lineage: Bacteria > Pseudomonadota > Alphaproteobacteria > Rhizobiales > Xanthobacteraceae > Bradyrhizobium. Next base: position 506,572 of record CAVZWE010000011.1, read on the forward strand.
CTGCGCCAGCACCCGCGCCTGCTCGTAGGCCGGCTCGACCAGGCCGTAGCAGATGCCACGATGCTCGGCGCATTCGCCAAGCGCGAAAATATCCGGCGCAACCGTTTGCAGATGGTCGTCGACGACGATACCGCGATTGACGGTAATGCCGGCGTCCTTTGCCAGCGCGATATTCGGCCGGATGCCCGCCGCGAAAATCACCGCGTCGGCGTCGATCCGGCGTCCGTCCGCCAGTTCGACGCCATCGACCCGCGCCTCGCCATGGATGCGCGCGGTGTTGGCGTTGAGCAAAATCCTGATGCCTTTGCGCTCGACCAGCGATTTCAGCAGCGCCGCCGCGGGCGCATCGAGCTGGCGCTCCATCAGCCGGTCCATCAGGTGAATGAGCGTCACCGATGAGCCGGCCTTGGCGAGGCCATAGGCCGCCTCCAGCCCCAGCAATCCGCCGCCGACCACCACGACGCGCTTCTTCTGCGCGGCGAGCGTCAGCAACAGATCGACGTCCCGGCTGTCGCGGAAGGTATGCACGCCGGCGAGATCGGCACCGGGCACGTTGAGCCGCAGCGGGGTCGAGCCGGTGGCAAGGACCAGCCTGGAAAATGCGATGCTCTCGCCGTTCGCGACCTTCAGTTCGCGGCGTCCGACGTCGACCTCAGTGGCGACGCAGCCATATTTCAAGGTGACGCCGCGGTCGCGCCACCAGGCGGCAGGCTTGAGCTCGATTTCGTGCGACGCGGTCTCGCCCGCGAGCACCGACGACAGCAGTACACGATTATAGGCCAGCCGCGGCTCGTCACCGACGACGGCGATAGCGTATCGTCCTTGCGCCGCTTTGGTCAGATCGTCGACCAGACGCGCGGCGGCCATTCCGTTGCCGACGACAACCAGCGGTTCGCTCACGGCGTATCCTTACTCGGCGGCCTGGGGGCGGCCATAGGCTTCGGAAATCATGTAGCCGGACAGCGTCCCGTAAGCCGCGGTCCACGCGTCGGCGACGGCGGGCGTCCAGGCATCGCCAAGTCCTTTTTCCAAAGTCCACAGCAACGCCGCCCCGACCACGGGGTAATGCTCCGCCCGCGCGCCGTAGCTGACATGGCGTTTGGCCAAGGCGCTCGCGGCGGGCAATATCGATTCGAGATTGGCGAGCCCGCTCACCACCGCCGCCAGCATCGCCATCAGCTTCTTGCGCTGCTCGGTCATGTCGGCGGGAAACATCGCCTTCACTTGCGGCGCGACCTCGAACAGCCGGTCGTAGAACAAGACCGCCGCGGTTTCCGAGATCGGCGCGACTTTGGCGAAGCTTTCTTGCACGAGTTTGACCTGGTCGGGTGTCATATTTCCCTCCTGCCTGTTCCCTCCCCTCCCTCCGCAAGCGGAGAGAGGGAGAGCCGTTGGTGTCGGTTGCTCCTGATGCGGTTCACACGCGTGCTTCGGCGAGGCTCGTCGCGCTCGATGCCACGGGGCTCTTGCGCAGGTAGTACCACCAGGTGAGTGCCAGACAGACCGCGTAGAACGACAGATAGATGACCAGCGCGAGCTGCGGACCGCCGGTAATGGCGATCGACTTGCCGAAGCCGCTCGGGATCAGATAGCCGCCACAGGCGCCGATCGCGCCGATGAATCCGAGCGCGGCACCGCTCTCGATGCTGGCGGCCTTCAAGGCGAGTGCCCGGCCGGCTTCGCCCTTGCCCCTTGCCTTTCGAAGATTCTCCTCGCGGAAGATCGACGGAATCATCCGGTAGGTCGATCCGTTGCCGATTCCGGTGGTGACGAAAAGGATCAGGAACATCACAAGAAAGCCCGTGAAATCCTTGATCCCCACGAAGTAGAGGACGCCGATGGTCGCCGCGCCCATCGCAATGAAATTCCAGAACGTCACGATCGCGCCACCGACCTTGTCGGCAAGCAAGCCGCCGAACGGACGCGACAGCGAGCCAACCAGCGGTCCGAGGAAAGCGATCGCGATGGTGACCGCCGGGAATTGCGTCTTGATCAGCAGCGGAAACGCGGCCGAGTAGCCGATGAAGGAGCCGAACGTCCCGATATAGATGAAGGACATGATCCAGGTATGCTTGCGCCCGACGATCGCGAGCTGATCCTTGAACGTGGACTTGGCCGAGGTCAGGTTGTTCATGAAGAACACGGCGCCGAACACCGCAACCGCGAGCGGCAGTATCCACATCAGCCCGGCGTTCTGAAGGTAGACGCCCCCGACCGGCGTTGCCTGATAGAGATTGAAAAGTCCGATCCCCATCAGAATCGGCGTCAGCAATTGCACGCTCGAGACGCCGATATTGCCGCCGGCCGCGTTCAGGCCAAGCGCCCAGCCCTTCATGCGGTCGGGATAAAAGAAGGAGATGTTGGCCATGCTCGAAGCGAAGTTACCGCCTCCGAGACCCGCGGTGGAGGCCACCAGCAGCATCAGCCAGAACGGCGTAGAGGGCTCGCTTACGAAATACGCGAGCGCGAGCGTCGGAATGAACAGCACCGACGCGCTGAAGATCGTCCAGTTGCGGCCGCCGAACGTCGTTACCGCAAAGGTGTAGGGAAACCGCATCAGCGAGCCGATCAGTCCAGGCACCGCCACCAGTTGAAACAGCTGGTCGGTCGTGAAGTGGAAGCCAGCCTGCGGCAACTTGGTTGCCACGATGCTCCAGATCAGCCAGACCGAAAATCCGATATGCTCCGCAACAATCGACCAGATGAGATTGCGCCGGGCGATGATCTTGCCCCTGGAATTCCAGAACGTCTCATCCTCCGGGTTCCAGTCTGAAATCCAGGTCGGGTCTTGCGTGCTCATTAGCTAGTTCCTTTCAACTGTCATCGGGGTTAGGCCGCGAGGCACGGAGGCGCGCTTTGGGGAGGCCCCAACTTGGCGGTGTCACAATTCGGATGATTGGTTTCGATGGACGGCATCAATGGCGTCAGCACAAGCTATTCAAGCTTCGTGCCAAGCTGCTGCAGTGCAAAATCAATAGATATTTTAATAGCTTAGATGCGTTGCCTGAAACTTTTGCAGGGATGAGTCCGCATCGAAAATTTGCGATTCGCTTATTTCTTGAATTGCAATTCGCTCAAATCTTGTGCGCCGCACAAGATTTGAGCAGAGAGTTTGGGCTGACTACCCTGCCAGTACGGCGCCGGTCACGTTCCCCGCGTCCAAACACGCGATTGACGCCGAAAAATGCGAATTTCAGGCGGTTTCAGCCAAACCCTTCAATGGCATGTCGATTGCATCGATTTTGGCGGTCAATGAAGACTGCGGGTCCGCCGGATTGTCGAAGCCATCGATGGCTTAGAGACTCAAGGGACAAGCTCAAAGCCACCTCACCCAGGAAGCTTGGCGCAGTCGTAGCGATGCCGGTTCAACAGGGCTCGCACATCGCTGTTTTCCGATCGTATCGGAAGACGGCGATGGCAAATGACGCAAAAATCCAAAGCGCCGAAGCAGACATATTCCCGGTCGCGGCAGGCGGTGCGTGTTTCGCCGAAATCAATCTCACACGAGCGCAGCGGTCGCCGCTCTGTCGGCGCGTCAAATTTCGCTCCGAAACAAAGGGAACTCCAATGTCATATCTCGTGCCTTCAGAATTCGTGACCAAGATGGTGGATGCCGGGGAATCCAAGATCTTCATGTCCACCAGAGATACGATCATCCGAGCCTATATGGCCGGCGCGATCCTCGCATTGGCGGCGGCATTCGCCGTCATGGTCAATGTTCAAACCGGCTATCCGATCATCGGGGCGATTCTGTTTCCGGTGGGCTTCTGCATGCTGTACTTGCTGGGCTTCGATCTCTTGACCGGGGTTTTCGTTTTGAGTCCGCTGGCATTGATCGACAAGCGTCCGGGAGTGACGATCGGGGGCGTTTTGCGGAACTGGGGTCTGGTCTTTATCGGAAATTTCGCGGGCGCCTTTACCGTGGCGTTGATGATGGCGGTCGTCTACACCTATGGCTTCTCGACCCCGCCCGACAAGGTCGGTACCGTCATTGCCGGAATCGGCGAGGCCCGTACGCTTGGCTATGCGAAATACGGCGCTGCCGGCATGCTTACGCTCTTTATCCGCGGCATGCTTTGCAACTGGATGGTCTCCACCGGTGTGGTCGGAGCGATGATTTCCACCACGGTCAGCGGCAAGGTGATCGCGATGTGGATGCCCATCATGGTGTTCTTCGCGATGGTGTTCGAACATTCCGTCGTCAACATGTTCCTGTTTCCCTCCGCGCTCTTGATGGGCGGCCACTTCTCGATCATGGACTATTTCATCTGGAACGAAATTCCCACCGTGATTGGCAATCTGGTCGGCGGCCTTTCGTTCACCGGACTGACGCTATATGCCACCCACGGCCGGACGGCCCCGAAGCGCGACGTAAGAACCGTACCGGCGCGCCTCGCCGCCTGATCTGACCTGAACGAAGGAGCCTTGCTTGAGATAGGCAAGGCTCCTCATCTCTGGCGCCATCCATGCCGCGCGAATTGCAAATATCGGTCGGTCAGCATTCTGATAAAGGTCGCAAGAAGACCAATCAGGATTTTCACGGCGCCTTGATCCCGAGCGAGCCGCTGTTGAGCCTGAAGGGCATCGCCATCGTGCTGGCGGACGGGATCAGCAGCAGCAATGTCAGCCAGGTCGCGAGCGAGTCGGCGGTCAAGAGTTTTCTGACCGACTATTACTGTACCTCGGAATCCTGGTCGGTAAAGACCTCGGCACAACGCGTGCTGGCCGCGACCAACTCCTGGCTGCATTCCCAAACCCGGCAAAGCCAGTACTCCTACGATAAGGACAAGGGCTATGTCTGCACGCTGAGCGCGATCGTCATCAAATCAACGACCGCGCATGTTTTTCATGTCGGCGATTCCCGCATTTACCGGATCGCGGGCAACGGCCTCGAGCAACTCACCGACGATCATCGGGTCGTCATCTCATCGCGACAGAGTTACCTGAGCCGCGCATTGGGGATCAATCCTCAAATTGAAATCGACTACCAGGCGCATCAGGTGGAAAAGGGCGATATCTTCGTGCTGGCGACCGACGGCGTCTACGAGCATGTCGCCGCTCGCTTTGTCGCCGGCGCCATCAACGACAATCTGCGGGATCTGGACAGGGCCGCAAAAATCATCGTCGACCAGGCCTTACAGCAAGGCAGTCCGGACAACCTCACGATCCAGATCGTCCGCATCGACCAATTGCCGGATGGCGAAGCCAGCGAGGTTTTCGGGCAATCATCCGAATTGCCGCTGCCCCCGCTACTGGAAGCCAGGATGGTGTTTGATGGGTACAAGATTGTCAGGGAACTGCACGGCAGCAGTCGAAGCCACATTTATCTGGCCGTCGATAGCGAAAACGACACCCTGGTCGCCATCAAGATTCCGTCGATCGATTTGCGTGACGACCCTGCTTACCTGAAGCGGTTCATGATGGAAGAGTGGGTTGCCCGTCGCATCGACAGTCCGCACGTCCTGAAGCCCTGCCTGCATTCCAGAAAGCGCAACTACCTCTACGTCGTGACGGAATTCATCGACGGACAAACTCTCACCCAATGGATGATCGACAATCCGAAACCGGACCTGGAAACGGTGCGCGGCATCGTCGAGCAAATCGCCAGGGGTTTGCGCGCCTTTCACCGCAAGGAGATGCTGCATCAGGACATAAGACCCGAAAATATCATGATAGACAGGACGGGAACGGCGAAGATAATCGATTTTGGTTCGACCAGGATCACGGGCGTCATCGAAACCGCGCCGCCTGCCCGTCAAAGCGACATTTTGGGCACCGCCCAGTACACGGCGCCCGAATATTTCCGTGGAGAGGGCGGGTCGCCGCGCTCCGATATGTTCTCGCTGGGAGTGGTCACCTATCAGATGCTGACTGGAAAACTGCCGTACGGTTCCCAGATTGCGAAAGCAAGAACGAAGTCGCAGTTCAACAGGCTAAAATACAATTCCGCCTTCGACGATAACAGCGAGATTCCCGCATGGATCGATGGAGCCCTCAGGCGAGCCGTGCATCCCGATCCAAACAAGCGCTACGAGAGTTTGTCGGAATACACATTCGATCTCCGCCAGCCCAATTCGAAATATCTCAATTCTTCCGCCACACCGCTGATGGAACGCAACCCATTGCTGTTCTGGAAAAGCACGACCGTCATTCTTGTGTGCATTGTCCTGGCATTGCTCGCCATCCAGCACGGCGCGCGCCACTAGGCCGCGCGCCCCTCGCCGCCGGCAGTCTCCGATCGGTTGCTGTCTTCAGGCGTCCTCGGTCGCAGCCATCATCGGCTTTGGCGCTACCCCCACGCCCGGCTTCATGCGAAATTCGTAGGTCATCAAATGCCACGGCGCCGCCGCGGGCTTGCCATCAGGCATCACCGGATCGGTGCGCCTCTCGACCCTGGAGACCAACTCGTCCTTCACGCCGAACACAACGTCGGTATCGAGATATTTGTCGCCCTCGATAAAGACGTGGGTGATCAGCGGCTCATAGCCGGGCGCATCGACCAGAAAATGAATATGCGCGGGACGATTGGGATGGCGCCGGACCTGCAGGATCATCTCTCCGACCGGACCGTCGGTCGGGATCGGATAGCTGCAGGGCAGGATGGTACGGAAGAAAAACCGGCCGTCGGCCCCGGTGATGAACCGCGCCCGCATCGACGGACCCTCGGTCTCATAGGCCGGCCGTTGCGTATCGTAATAGCCGTCGTCGTCGGCGTGCCAGACATCTACCGGGACGCCCGCCAGCGGCTTGCCCTTGAGATCGGTGACGCGGGCCTGCACAAACATCCGCTCTCCCGTCAGATTGGGGGCGATGTCCGTGCCGTGCGGCATCGGCTTGTGTTCGCCGACATAAAACGGGCCGAGCACCGTGGTCTCGGTCGCACCCTCGCGCTCCCTGTGGTTGACGGCATCGACCAGCATCGAGACCCCGAGCACGTCCGACAGCAGGATGAACTCCTGCCGGCTCGAAGAGCATTTCTGACCGACGCGGGTCAGGAAATCGATCGCGTAACCCCATTCATCGAAGGTCAGATCGGTTCGGCGAACGAAGTCGTGCAGCGATTTCACCAGTTCTTCCATCAGGAACTTGACCCGCGGGTCCGGCGTCTCCTCGAAGCTCTTGACCACGGCGGCTGTCAGTTCGGTGTCGTTGAATTGGGGCATTGTGACCTGTCCTCCGGGTACGCGATTATCATTATATATTCGTAAGCCTACACCAGCGACCGGGCAACGGTAAGCACGCGGGCTGTTGGAACATGGCACAGTTTTCGGCTATCAAGGCCGCACAGCCGAAAGCCGGAGACCGTCCCGATGTTAGCCCCCACCCCCGCTTCCCCCGAATCCGCCGGAATGTCGAAGGCCGGCTTCGACCGTCTCGAGGCGCACCTCAAGCGCCGCTATATCGACGCCGGCCGCCTCCCGGGAACGCAGGTCCTGGTCTATCGCCGCGGCAAGGTCGTCCACAGCGCGGTACAGGGCTTTGCCGATGTCGAGCGCAAGGTGCCGATGAGGGACGATACCATCTTCCGCATCTATTCGATGACCAAGCCGATCACATCGGTGGCTTTCATGATGCTGTTCGAGGAAGGCCGCGTCGCGCTCGACGAGCCCGTCCATAAATACATCCCGGAATGGAAGGACCTCGGCGTGTTCGACGCCGGGACCCGGCCGGCATTTCTGACCAAACCGCCATCGCGTCCGATGCAGATCGTGGACCTGCTGCGGCATACCTCCGGGCTGACCTACGCCTTCCAGCAGCGCTCCAACGTCGATGCCGCCTATCGCGAACTGAAAATCGGCGAGATCGAGAAAGCGGGAACGCTGCCGTCGATGATCGACGAGCTCGCCAAAATTCCGCTGGAATTTTCGCCGGGCGAGGCCTGGAATTATTCCGTCTCGACCGACGTGATCGGCTACCTCGTCGGCAAGATCAGCGGCATGCCGTTCGAACAGTTCCTGCAGGAGCGCATCTTCGATCCGCTCGGCATGACCGACACCGGCTTTTTCGTTGCCCCTGCGAAAGCCCATCGGCTTGCGGCATGCTACTCCGCCGACGGCAAGGGCGGCATGACGTTGCAGGACGATCCCACGACAAGCTCGTTCCTGTCGCCGCCATCGCTGATCTCGGGCGGCGGCGGATTATGTTCGACCGCGGCCGACTATCTCACCTTCGCCCGCGCGTTGCTTAACCGCGGCGAGCTCGGCGGCGTCCGGCTGATCGGCCCCAAAACGCTGGCGCTGATGACGTCAAATCATCTGCCCGGCGGCCGCGATCTCACGGAAATGTCGCGATCGCTGTTCAGCGAAGCGACCAATGCCGGCATCGGCTTCGGTCTTGGCTTCCAGGTGACGGTGAACCCGTCGCTCACCCTGATCCCCGGCAGCGCCGGCGAATACGGCTGGGGTGGCGCGGCCTCCACGGCATTCTGGATCGATCCGGCGGAAGAACTGATCACCATCTTCATGACGCAACTGATACCGTCCAGTTCCTATCCCGTGCGCCGCGAGCTGCGCAGCATGGTCTACGCAGGGATCACCGACAGCAATCTCTAGGGAACCCGCGCCCGTTCTGCACTGCAACTCGCCAACGTCAGCGGGAACCTGCGTCGCCGTGGCCAAAATCCTTGGCGGATTCCGGGCGCTTCTCCTATGCTTGCGATGGTCTGGCGCCGCCCACGCCAAATGCATCGATGCAGGACCTGCGTGCCAAAACCCTCACTGCCAGTGCGTCTCGCTCTTCTGGTCGCGGGCACCGCGCTGCCGTTGATCATTTTCTCGGCCGTCCTCGTTTTCAACGGCTACGAACAGGACCGCAAGGACGCCTCGCAGCGCGTGCTCGAAACCGTGCGCAGTATTCGCCTGGTGCTCGATGCGGAGATCCAGCGCATGACCGGCGGACTGCAGGTGCTGGCGCTCACCAACACGCTGCGCAGCGGCGACTTCGAGAACTTTCACCGCATCGCCGCGGGCTTTCTCGACCAATATGGCAGGGATGGCGTGGTGCTGGTGTCGGACCGCGAAGGCCGCCAGTTGTTCTCCTCGGTCACGACCGATACCGCAAGCCTTCCGCCGCGTAACAACCGCGAGATCGTCGAGAAGGTCTTCGCGACCAGGACTCCGCAATACTCAAATCTGTTCACCGGCGCGGTGAAGAAGCGACTGATCGTAACGGTCGAGGTCCCGGTGTTTCGCGACGGCGAGGTCACCTACGACATTTCATTCAGCCCGCCGATCGAGGTTTTCCAGGCCATCATCGAAAAACAGCGTCCAAACGTGGATTGGACGATCTCGATCTTTGACGGCGATGGCATCAATTTCGCGCGGGTGCCGAATCCGCAGGAGACGATCGGCAAGCGTGCTTCGCCCTCGCTCTATGCCGAGATGTTCCGCAGGCCCGAGGCGACATTGCAGACGATATCGCTCGAAGGCGTGCCGCTGATCACGAGTTTTGCGCGATCCTCGATTACCGGCTGGACCGTGGCCGCGGGCATTGCGGAGAACTCGCTGGTCGGGCCGTTGTGGCGCAACCTCGCGATCGCCAGCGTGGTCGGCGGCCTGCTGCTGCTGACCGGCCTTGCCTTCGCGGTGCGGATGGCCACGACCATCGCCCGCGGCGAGATGCTGCATGACCTGTTGATCGAGGAGCTCAACCACCGCGTCAAGAACACGCTGGCGATCCTGCAGGCGATCGCGGTGCAGACTTTTCGCAGCGCGAGCAGGGCCGAACGCGAGAAGTTCGAGGGCCGGCTCGGCGCGCTGGCGGAGGCGCATAATCTCTTGAGCCAGGAGAAGTGGCAGGGCTCCGAGCTGCAGGACGTGGTCCGCCGCGTCATGCAGCCCTATCTGCTCAACAATCCGGAGCGGATGCGCATGTTCGGGCCGAAAGTTCCGCTGTCGCCGCGATTGGCGGTGGTGCTGTCGATGATCGTGCATGAGATCGCGACCAACGCCGCAAAATATGGGGCGCTCTCGAACGACACCGGCACCATCGCGCTGGATTGGGAAGTCATCGCCGAAACCGGCAAGCCGAAATTGCGACTGGTCTGGACCGAGGCCGGTGGCCCTCCGGTCACGGCCCCGGTGCAGCGCGGTTTCGGCTCGCGGCTGATCGAGCGCAGCGCCCGCGATCAGCTCGGCGGCGAAGCCACGGTCGATTTTCTGCCCCGCGGCGTCGTTTACACGGTGACCTGCTCGCTCGAAGACGAGAGCTAACCAAAGTTCTGCAGGCCTGGAAACGTCTCCAACAGCCAGATGCTCACGCTGGATACGGCGCCGGTGAGAAAGCCGATGCCGGTGATCACCATCAGAACGCCCATCGCCCGCTCGACGCTGGCGAGATGCCGTTTCATCCGCGAAAACAGCGACGAGAACTGTTCGACCATGAAGGCCGCGATCAGAAACGGGATCCCGAGCCCGGCGGAATAGACCGCAAGCAGGCCGGCGCCCTTCGTCACCGTCGCTTCGGCGGCGGCGACCGACAGGATCGCCGCGAGGATCGGGCCGATGCAGGGCGTCCAGCCGAACGCGAACGCCAGGCCCATCACATAGGCTCCCCACAGACCCACCGGCTTTGGAATGGGCAGCCGCCCTTCCCGCATCAATAGACCGATCCGCGTCAACCCGAGGAAGTGCAGGCCCATGACGATGATGACGATGCCGGCAACGATCGAAAGTTCCGCCGACCAGGCGCGGATCAGGCTTCCGATCAGGGAGGCGCTGGCGCCCAGCGCCACGAACACGGTGGAGAAGCCGAGCACGAACATGACCGCCGATATCATCACCGCCCGCTGCGAGGACGACACCGTCTCTTCATTTTCGAGGTGCTCGATGGTCGCGCCGGTGAGATAGATCAGATATGGCGGCACCAGCGGCAGCACGCACGGCGACAGAAAGCTGACGAGGCCGGCGATCAGCGCCGCCGGGATCGAAACATCGTGAATCATGCAGTCATCGCCATCATTGCCAATGTGCGGCTTGCGGCCCTGGCCGGACCTGACCCGCCCTGCGCCGGATTGATCCGGCCTGATGTAGCGGATGGGCGGGAATGCGCAACCGAGCTGGCACCGCGCGGGATACGGCTTGGCCGGAAAACCCCGAATCCCTGGGCTTTTCTGCGTACGCCGCAGCGGCCGCGGGGCGGATTTTCTCGATCAACAATCCGGCATCGTGGCAGGCACAGCCGGCCTCGCCGCCGCAACCGGGGGAAATGCCAAGGGGAAATCGCGCCGCTATTTGACCAGTTTCAGCAACGGGCGGCGGCGCTGGCCCAGCCTTATCCTCAGGTCTTGCGATTCGTGCGGCGGCGGGTCATCCGGCAGCATCGCATCGCATAAAGCCTTCAATTCCGAATCAGCCACCCGGTGCAGTTTCATCCGAAGCTCGAGAATAGCCACCGCCAGCAATTGAGCGGTGTCCCGATTGGCGCTGTCGACCAGAGCCGCCCGGCACTCCTCAAGGCTTGCGAGGATAGAGCGCAATCGTTCGTCTGAATTAGCCACCGGCGTTTCTTCCATTACCGAGCTTGCGTGGAAGTGTCAGTTCGATCCAGTCGGCCGTTTCGAATACCTCTCCGTAAACTCCGGATATCTTCGAAACGGCACGATGGGTTTCGTCGGCCGACATCTCGTCGAGGGCGTGACTGGCCGATGCATCCCATAGATAGGTGACCTTGTGGTTGCGGTGGAACGCATCGATCAAAGTCGACAGGCAGGCCGACTCGCCTGCAAATCCGGCCAGCACGATGCCGCCACGGCTTTGGTTCACCAATGCGGTGAACGGTTCGCAAGAATAGCACGACGGACTGCTGCGTTCGAATACCATTTCGTTGCGATACGGCTCAAATCCCTCGATCCAGCGCACGAACGGGGTTGCGCGGTTGAAGAAGGCGGACTCATTGACCATGCGGACGAATGCGACCGGCAGGCCTACCCTGCGCGAATGGTCGAGAACTCTGCGGCAATTGTCCAGCGCGCGATCGATCTCGGAAATCGCCAGCAGCCGGGGCTTGGCCAGATATTCCTGCTGCATATCCACGAACACGACGATCGGAACGCTCGAAGAGTTTGCGAAGGTCCTGAGGCTCACGACTGAGGTCACGCAACATCCCCTTTAACGACGGCACCGGCTACGCCGCGACCCCCGACATTCCCGGGATACCGCCGGATGGTAAGCTTAAGGGTATAAAGGCCCAGCCCCGGACCCGTCCTAGTTGTAGTTTGCCCAATAGTCTGCCAGTTTAGCAGGCGGAAGGGGATGTGTATGCGTCTGGTCGTGGAACAGGGCGTTCCTTCTGAGGAACGCAAGGTCGCTCTCGGTAGTCTCACCGATTGGGATGCGGCCAGGGTATTTCTGGAAGTGGTTCGCAGCGGCAGTTTCAGATCCGCAGCCGAGCGGCTGGAATTGTCCATCAACGGCGTTCGCAGGCGCATCGACGATTTCGAGCGGCAAATCGGAACCACGCTGTTCACGCGCGACGTCCACGGCACCCGTCTGACCGACGAGGGTGCGCTGGTGGTTTCGGCGGTCGAACGTATGGAGGCCGCCACCTTCGACCTGCTGCGCGCCAGCAGCTCCGTCGGCAATACGCTTTCGGGCGAGGTCAGGGTCGCCGTCACCGAAGGCCTGGGAACGTTCTGGCTCGCCCCTCGCCTCGTTGAATTCCAGCAGACGTTTCCGAATATCATCGTCGACCTTCACTGCGCGATGCGCTCCGCTGACGTGTCGCGGCACGAGGCCGATGTTGCGATCCATCTGTCGCGGCCCTCTGCACTTGACGTCAAACTGGTCCGGCTCGGCCGCATGCATCTAATGCTGTTCGCCAGCGAGAAATACCTTGAGACCTACGGCGCGCCGAGGACGGTCGACGAATTGGTCAAGCACCGGCTGGTGATGCAGGTCGCCGACCAGACCGCCGCCAAGGAGACGTTCGAAAGCTGGTTTCCCGGTCATTGCCAGCGCGACTTGCTGGTGATGAAGACCAATGTGAGCAGCGCCAATTACTGGGCGGTTGCCAATGGTGCAGGAATCGGGGTGTTTCCGACCTACGCTTGGGTGCTGGGCGGGAAGATAGTACCTCTTGAGGTTGAGTTGCGCCGGCCATTCGATATTTGGCTGTCCTATCATCCCGGCAGCGGCCGCATCCCCAGGGTGCGGCACATGATCGACTGGCTGGTGGACGCTTTTAATCCCGTAAAATTCCCTTGGTTCAAAGACGAATTCATCCATCCAAGGGAATTGAAAGCGGTATATAAGGGTGAATCCCTGACCCATTTATTCAGGGGCTTTTCGGCGGAAGGACGGTAAAACCAGAATGAATAAATCAGCGGCAAAGAAGATGAAGCAGCGCAGTGCCGGTAAACCGGACATTGAATTGGGAAAACGGATCCGGCTGCGGCGCGTTGAGCAAAAAATCTCGCAGGCGGAGCTTGGCGACAAACTTGGCGTCAGTTTCCAGCAGGTCCAAAAATACGAGAAGGGCGTCAACCGCGTCGGCGCCGCCCGTCTCCAGCAGATTGCCACTGCGCTCGATGTGCCCGTCACATTCTTCTACGACGGCGACGGCAAGGCGCGGGAGGTCGAAAGCCTGCTGTTTCTAGACAGCGCGTTCAGTTTGAGACTGCTGCGGGCCTACAGCAAGATCAAGGATCAGACGGTACAGCGCCAGCTGGTGTCCTTGATGGAATCGATCGCCGCCAACGAAGCCTAGGCGGCGATACCGGTTCTCGCTCGACTAGCCTGCCGCGCCCCGGACAAGATCGATCAATGCAAGCGGGTCCGCGGGCAACGTTTTGCCGCGCCAGGCCACATGCTGGTCCGGCCGCGACAAGACCAGTCCGCCGCCATAGAAAGTGGCGGCCGTTGGCGGCGCGAGGTCGATCACCCTCAGCGGCACTCTCCTCTTGCGCGCCGCGGCCTCGAGCGGAGCGGCATCGAGCGCGGAATCGAATTTCAGCAGGGTGAACTCCGGCCCCATGGCGTCGTAGAGCGAACGGCCGTCTCCGCACCACAGATGCGGCGTGCGGCAGCCCGGGACGGTCGACGGCGTATAGCCAGCCATCGTATAGGCCGGATGTTCCGACCCGTCATAGGCGATGATCGGCGAGCGATCGTAATAGGTGCCGAAGTTGAGACCGGCGCAGGCATATTGCTGGACGTTGATTTCGTAGGTGAGACGCCCGACTTCCCGCCGCGCCAGTTCGCCGCTCGCTCCCTCCTCCTCGATTTCATCGGGTATCGCGCCGCGGCGGCGAATCTCGGCTTCGGCATGCGACATCGCAAAGCGCGAGACCTGACTGGTGATCGGCCAGCGCTCCGCCTCATAGGCATCGAGAATGGAAGATGGCGCCCAACCGTTGAGATGGGCGGCAAGCAGCCAGGACAGGTTGGTGGCGTCGGCAATGCCGGCATTCATGCCGTAACCGGCATAGGGCACCCAGATATGGGCCGCATCGCCGGCGATGAAGGCGCAGCGGTCGCGAAATTTGTCGGCGATCAGGCGGCGCCCGTACCAATCTTCCCGCGAGATGATGTCGTAGTTGAAATCCGCGCCGACGCCGAGGATGGTGCGGATACAGGCATCGCGATCGACCTGGTCGAAATCGCCCTCGCCGGGCTTCAGGTAGTTATGCACCAGCCAGCGCTCGCGGCCGTCGATCGCATAGACCATGCCGCTGCGGCGCGGGTTGATGGCGCCGGTGCCCCAGGCGCGCTCGCATTGCTGGCGATCGATCAGGTCGGGCGCGCGGATGAAGGTCGACTGCACCCGCTGCACGACGGCATCGCCGGCAAGCTCGGCGCCGATCGCTTTGCGCACGACCGAGCGCGCGCCATCGCAACCGATCAGATAGCGGGCGCTCAAGTGCCTGACGGCGCCGCTGTCGAGATCGCGCAAGGCCAGACGCGCGGAAGCCTGCTCGATCCTGACATCTTCGGCCGAGGTCCGGTTGATGATGCGGATGCGCGGGTCTCCCGCGGCATGCTCGAACAGGATCGGTTCAAGAAAAATCTGGTTGATGCGATGCGGCGGCTCCGGCGTCGGCCAGTTGCAGTCCGGGCCATCCTTCATCGTGAAGCGATCGCGGCGGCAGGGAATTGCAATGCGCGTCAGTTCCCTGCCCGTGAACGCCGTGCGATAGCTGATGTCGTGCGGATAGTCCGCCGGCAATCCGGCGTTGCGCACCTTCTCCGCGATCCCGAGCCGCCGGAAAATCTCCATGGTGCGGGCGGCGACGTGGTTGCATTTCGGCTCCGGCGGCGCGGCGCGAGCGCGGGTTTCCACCACGGTGACGTCGATGCCTCGCCACGCCAGATCGATCGCGAGCGTGAGCCCGACCGGTCCGGCGCCGACGATCAGCACGTCGCACTCGGTCATTGCGGGCACGAATGGCGCTGAGGTGCGAAGGGCTTCACCGCGGACATGTCTGTTCTATTCGATCTCGGCGCCGGAATTCCTGACAATGTCAGCCCAGCGGTCGACTTCGGTCTTCACATAAGCGGCAAAACTGTCCGGCGTCGATCCCGGCAGCGGCTCCAGCGCAATGGTCGTGAACTTCTCTCGCGTTGCGGGATCGGCCACCAGTCTTCCGATCTGTACAGACAACTGGTCGACGATCGCCCGGGGCAGCCCGGCCGGCGCGATCACGCCCTGCCAGGCGACAAGTTCAAAGCCGGCAAGGCCGGCCTCGGCAAGCGTCGGAATATCCGGCGCCGCGGCGATCCGCTTCGACGTGGTCACGCCAAGCACCCTCACCTTGCCCTCGCGGATCTGTTGCAGCGCCGGCTGGAGATCCACCACCATGAACGGGATGTGCCCGGCGATCACGTCGAGCATCGCCGGCACGCTGCCGCGATACGGCACATGGCGGATATCGATGCCCGCCGCGGTTTTCAGCATTTCGGCGCCGAGATGCTGCGGACTGCCGTTGCCGGCCGAGCCATAGACCAGTCCCGGCTTCGATTTGGCGTAGGCGATGAATTCGGACAGCGTCTTCGCCGGAATCTCCGGGTTGCAGATCAGCGCGAACGGCACCGCGGCCACCAGCGCGATCGGCGTAAAGTCCTTCACCGGATCGTAGGGCAGCTTCTTGTAGAGCGTCTTGTTGATGGCAAGCGTGGTCGAGGTGGCCATCAGCAGCGTATAGCCATCGGGCTCGGCCCTCGCGACCTGTTCGGCGCCGAGCGCGGTTGCGGCTCCGGGCTTGTTCTCGACGATCACGGTCGCGCCGAGGCCGGTCTTGAGCTGGTCGGCGACCAGGCGGCCGAGGAAATCGGTGGTGCCCCCGGCCGGATAGGGCACGATCATCTTGATGGTGCGGTCGGGATAGGCCGCCTGCGGCAAGCGCCGGCAGTCCCGTCAGCAGAGCCAGCCCACCGCCGCATCCGGCGATTGCCTCTCGGCGCGTCAACGACATGGGGGCCTCCCAAGCAGCTTTATGATTGATCGGCGACGCCACTTGCGAACCACATTACCGCGTGCTGCGACTTATCAAAGGCCACCAAAGTCCAATCCAGCCATTGCGGCGGTGCAACAGCCGCAATAACAACTCAATCGGACCGCAACTCCCATAGGCTAATCCTGCGAAAGCGCTATTGTGGATCGCCTCCGGTCCCCGTCCATTCGGCCGCCACGGCCGATCGTTTTGATTCCAACGTTGGCGCCATCGCGGCGCATCCCAAGGACCATCAGACATGCGAAGAATGACAATCATTGCCATTGCCACGATGCTTGCGGCGCCGCCTGCGTTCGGCCAGAACTCAGTTGCTGCCGGCGCCGTCACAGCGCCGGTCCCGGCCAAGCCGGCAGCGAGCGGGACCAACCCCGCACATGTCGCACCGGTAAAACCGGCAACCGCCGCGTCGACCCCGGAATCGCGATCGGCGGAGGCGTTGGCGCTGTCGCACGAGCCGACCTATCGACGAAGGCACCGCGCAGCGCATCCGCGAGGCGGCGTTGAGCTATTCGGATATGGCGGTCCGCGGCGGCTGGCCTGTGATCCCCACTGAGGCCAAATTCGCCGCCGGCGTGCAGGGACAATATGACGATCTCTTGCGCCAGCGGCTCCTGATCAGCGGCGATCTGGCCGCCGACAAGGCGTCCGGGCCCTATGACGATGCGCTCACTGAAGCCGTCAAGCGTTTCCAGGTCCGTCACGGCCTCGCGGCAACCGGAACCATGACGCCGCGGACGCTGGCAGCCCTCAATGTCCCCGTGCAGAAGCGGATCCAGCAGCTCGAGGCCTCGCTCGAGCGCCTCGCCAACATGAATTTCGCGTTTGGAAAACGCTACGTGGTCGTCAACCTGCCTGCGACGTTTGCCGAGGCCGTCGAGGACGATCATGTGGTGCGACGCTATCGCGTGATCGTCGGCAAGACCGAAAAGCCATCGCCGACGCTGACTGCCGAAATCACCAGCGTCAATCTCAATCCGACCTGGACCGTCCCCTCGTCGATCGCGAAGACCGAGATCTCGGCGCATATGCGCAAAGACCCCGGCTATCTCTCGCGCATGCACATGGAGGTGCTCGATGCGCACGACGCCCCGATCGATCCTCACGCGGTGGACTGGTCCGGCACCCGCACGCCGAACTTCACGGTGCGCCAGCAAAACGGCACCTGGAATGCGCTCGGCGCGGTGAAGATCGACATGCCGAATCCGTATTCGGTCTATATGCATGACACCAACCAGCGCAATCTGTTCAGCGACGACTACCGCTTCGACTCGCACGGCTGCTCGCGGGTCGACAATGTGCGCGACCTCGCCGCATGGCTGTTGCAGGAAGAAATGCCGAAATGGAATCGCGCCGCGATCGACGCGGCGATCGCCACCGGCCAGCGCCAGGATGTCGGGCTGCCGAAGAAAGTCCCGGTGGCCTGGATCTATCTGACGGCATGGATGACCAAAGACCAGACCATCCAGTTCCGCAACGACATCTACGCCCAGGATGAGCAGTTGCTGGAAGCCACCGCCGAGGAAGCGGCATTCTTCAGCCAGGCCGCCAATCATCCGCTGACGGCGCATCTGGTGCAATAACACTCCTCCCTCGCCCCGCTCTTCGCGGGGAGAGGGTCGGGATGAAATCATCCGCTGACGGCGCATCTGGCGCAATAAGCCGTGGATGCTGATAGCGGCGCTGACGGCGAGCTATGCTGGGATCTGCTAACGCGGATCGGGTTCTGGCAATTTCATCGCGGCAACATTGACTGGGGTGGGAGCGTTGAGTTGCCCCCCACAATTATCGGGTTGTGATCGCGACGTGCGCCAACGAATTCAGAGCTTCCGTGGCCTCGGTCTCACTCAATTCCCGGATGGAAGTCCGACAGTCTGGTTGTTGCCGCGGATCATCCCCGCCCGCTCCGTTCCGGTGGGCCCTACAGCGGCGCTCAAAGTCGATTTTTCTGCCCCGGGAGGGGAAAGTTCAAGAGTTGCCTCCAAATGATCTCTCTCGAAGCTCGCGACCCGTCTGCGGACTGAACGCAGGGTCCAACCCCCATGTACCTGGCCGGTCCTGAGCCGGATCACATTTTTTGAGGTCTCATCGAGAAAGATTCCAATGCTGTCGAATTTCCCGACGATCGTACCCAGCAGTGTGAGCAGCGGATGATCCGGTTCCGTCGGCGGCGGTGTCTTCGTCTCCGCCTGCGGAATGGGGGGCGCGGCAACGACCAGCGGAGGCGGCGGGCGGCGCGACAGGGAAAACACTGGACGCGCGACGGTCTCAGACAACGTGCCGAGGGGGACCGCCCAAAGCGGATTGCCTGTCACCGGCCTCTCCTTCGCGGGCACAACAGGGATCAGCGTGAGATTTGCGTGCGCATCCTCCGACGCAACTGTGGCGCCGCGGGATTCGGCATGCAGCGGCGCCTGAAGGTCACCCAGCACCAAGGCGGCAACAAGCACCGCAATCGCGCTGCAATCAAGCCAGTATAGGGCAGCAGCCGGCTTGTGCGGGTCTCTCGCCATCGATTGACCCTCGCTTTGAAGGGTAGGCAAGTAACGAACAGTTTGTCCTTGCCTGTTCGTCAGGAAGCGTCTCACCTGTCAAGTCACGAGACTAAATCAGCAACATGCAACCGGAGATGGTCTTTCGGCAAGTCCGGGGTCGGCCCGATAGTAAGCCCTTAAAACAATAAACCCTTTCGGACCTTCGTCTGTTACGCCGATATTCCCTTGGCAAGCTCGCGTCAAGCGTCACACACCGCGTTCAAGGTTGATCGAGAAAAACTCAACGACGGCGTCCGCAACATCTTAAATATGTCAAGTTCTCTCCCTATGGTTGCGGACCGCCTGCGGGCATGTGGCGCCGTGAGGCGGAGTTTTGGACGGAGCGTCACGTGTAGAAATATACTTCATTTTTCTCCCAGTTCACGTGCGCTCGTCACTCACAGTGGAGGGTGTGTGATGAATACGCGTTCGTATGGTTCGCACGTCTCCATCGGCAGACGCCGACTCTTGCAGCTAACCGCCGGCACGGCTGGATATTTCGCGTTTATGCGCCGCGGCTTTCCATTCGCACAAAGCCCGTCGGGATTGGCAAAGTTCGTGCAGGCCCTCAACGGTCTGGGGCCGACGGGCATTCCGGTGGCGACACCGATCAAATCGGGGGGCGTCGACAACTATCGAATTGAGATTGGCCAATACAATAATTATCAGTTCCACCCCAGTCTGCCGCCAACCACGCTATGGGGATATGCGGACGTCACCGGCGGCGTGACGCCAAACCACCGGTACCTCGGCGGCGTCATCGTGGCCCGGCGCGGAACGCCGGTGTCCCTGACGATCGTCAACAAGCTGCCGAACAAGCATCCGCTGCCGGTTGACAACTCGATCGGCGGCGCGGAGGCGGACCAGCCGGTGAACCGGAGCACGACGCACCTCCATGGCGGATTGGTGCCCTGGACCAGCGATGGCGGCCCGTTCAGCTGGTTCACCAGCGCAGCGAATTGGGCCACGGGAACAAGTTTCCTGAATGGCACCGGCGTTATGGGCGAGGCGCGATACTATTATCCGAATGAACAGAGCGCCCGGTTGGTCTGGTATCACGACCACGCGATCGGACTAACGCGACTCAATGCCTATGCCGGCATTGCCTCGGCCTACATTATCCGGGATGCGGTCGAGGATTTCCTCATCGCTGCCCGGCTCATTCCAGCGGCGGCGCAGGAAATACCGCTGATCATCCAGGACAAGACGTTCGTCGACGGCCTGGATCCAAAGTACATCTGGGGTCATAAAGGCGACCTCTGGTACCCCTTCAAATACGAGCCCAATTCACAATCACCGGCCGGAACCGGGCGCTGGGATTATGGGCCGGACGCAATCCCTGCCGGCGACATCAAAGGACCGCTGCCGATCCCTTCCGTGGTCCCGGAATTCTTCAGCGATACGGCGATCGTGAACGGCGTTGCTTATCCCTTTGTGGAGGTCGAGCAGCGGCACTACCGGTTTCGGATCCTGAACGGATCGCAGGCGCGGTTCTACAATCTCCAGCTCTATTACGATGACGGTCGCGGTGATGCCAACCTCAACGCGCCGGGTCCGGCATTGATCCAGATCGGAACCGAGGGTGGCTTCCTGCCGCTCCCGGTGAAATTCACCGATCAACAGATCGCGTTCGATACGGACCCGAACAGCCCGACCTTTGGCAATGCCACGAAATACAATCTTCTGTTGGCTCCGGCGGAGCGCGCGGACGTCATTGTCGACTTTTCACACGTGCCTGCAGGCTCCAGGCTGATCCTCTTCAGCGATGCTCCGGCGCCGTTCCCGGCCGGCGACAGTCGCAACGACTACTTCACCGGCGATCCGGACTTGACCTCGATCGGTGGAGCACCGACTACAGCAGCCGGTTTTGGCCCGAACACCAGAACGCTGATGCAGTTCAGAGTGAAAGCGCGGACCGGCGCGGCGGACCCCGCCACGATGAACGTCCTCGCCGCAATCGCGATCCCCAACACCCCAAATCAGCATCAAGGTCCGGTTGTAACCGGCAATCCGCTGCCTGCGGTCGCCGCACATTCGGTAAACAACGCCGTCATGACGCGCGACCTGACGCTGAATGAGGATTTTGACTCACTCGGACGTCTCATTCAGATGCTCGGCACCAACGTGTCGAACGGGGTCAATACGCAGGGACTGGTGACGTTCTCGCGGCCATACGAGTCCAGTCCGACCGAGGTCGTGGAAGCGGGCGCGACCGAGATCTGGCGGCTGTTCAACCTCACCGGAGACACTCACCCGATCCACTTCCATCTCGTCAACGTGAACGTGCTGTCGCGGCAGGTCTTCGACGTGAACAAATATCTCGCTGACGCTGCAACCAATCCGGGGCAACCGATAGCGCCCACATTTCTGGCGCCCGCCCACGGTCCGGACGGCAATGAGCGGGGCTTCAAGGAGACGGTCCGCATGAACCCAGGCGAATGCACGACCGTCATCATGAAGTTCGATCTGCCAAAGGTGCCCTTCAATGTGCCGCCGAGCAAGCGCTTCCCGGGTATCGCGAATGCCAACGAGTACGTCTGGCATTGCCATATCCTCGAGCACGAGGAGCACGACATGATGCGCCCGCTGATCGTTACCGACAAGAAGATGGTCTAGTACTTAAGCTGATCGAACAGCCGCGGTTCATGGCTGACCACGACGCGCCAACTTCACGGCTTGGCGCGTCGTGCTCGATGCGCACGACGCCCCGATCGACCCGCGATCGGTGGATTGGTCCAGGACCAGCAGTTGCTGGAAGCCACCGCCGAGGAAGCGGCGCTCTTCAGCCAGGCCCCCAATCATCCGTTGACGGCGCATCCGGCGCGATAATGTCTTCAGCGTACTGCCGCTTTTTGAATATGGCGGACACGGCCGTACCTGCTGCCGGGCGAACCCGATCGCGAATGATCCGAGCCCGACATCTGGCCCTGCACCAGCAAGCTTCAGCGGTAACCGTTGACCGTTCAGAAACGGACCGGATTTACCTGTGGTGTTGCGGGTGGGTGACACTGTTTGCAATGCATTTCCGATAATCTCCAGGCGACTTTATCGCCAGTTTACCTTGAGGAGATTGCCATGCCCATGCAGAGAGCCGCGCTCGCTCTTTCAGTG
Source organism: uncultured Alphaproteobacteria bacterium (assembly GCA_963778925.1). Taxonomy (GTDB): domain Bacteria; phylum Pseudomonadota; class Alphaproteobacteria; order Rhizobiales; family Xanthobacteraceae; genus Bradyrhizobium. The sequence continues at coordinate 528,661 of CAVZWE010000011.1, forward strand.
CTCGCCATCAGCTCAATCGGCGCATTGGCCGCCGACCTGCCCATGCGCACCAAAGCGCCGGCGATGGTTCCCATCCCCATTTATAGCTGGACGGGGTTCTATATCGGCGGCAACGTTGGATATGGCTGGGGCAACGCCGATACCTTCTTCAATCCGTTGCCCAGCGCAGCGATCTTCGTCAACCTGTTACCGCAGACATTGTCGCCCAATCCCCAGGGTGTGATTGGCGGCGTGCAGGCCGGCTACAACTGGCAGGCCGGTAAATTCGTCGTTGGTGTTGAGGCCGATATTCAGGGGGCAGACGTCAATGGCAATCTCAGCGTCAGTCCGATTACCCAGAACAATAACACGCCGTTTCCGGGCGCGGGCTTTCTTGCGGCCCACCAGCGGCTCGACTGGTTTGGTACGGCACGCCTGCGCGCCGGCTTCACTCCCGTCGATCGCCTTCTGCTCTACGTGACCGGTGGTGTCGCCTACGGAGACGTCAACTATGCGGCCCAGACCGACTTTAGACCCGTAGGCACCGAGCAATACCCTGCCGCATTCTCCCGCACGAAGGTTGGCTGGACTGCAGGCGGCGGCGCCGAGTGGGCATTCGCGCAAAACTGGAGCGCAAAGGTTGAGTACCTCTACATGGACCTCGGAAACGAATCCACGATTGCGAATCCGGTACCGCCGCTGCCCCCATTTCAAGTCGGATACAGCTGGAAAACCCAGGAGCAGATCGTGCGAGTTGGCGTGAACTACAAGTTTGGTTTTGGCAGCTCGCCAGTGGTCGCCAATTACTGATTTGCCTCGAGGGCCGACGCTTCAAAGCCCCGTATACGGTCCGGGGCTTTTTCTTTTGGCTGCCTCGGGAGCAGACCATGATGGTCCCTCACAAAGCGGATTGGGTTCTTGCAATTTCATCGCCGGCAGCCGCAGGCGCTGCCAATTCGAGCACACTGCTTTGTGACCACCTGCCGGACCGATCCTTGATCTGTCGCAATCTCAGAATTTCCTCCTCATCGAGATTAGCCTTATAACCCGTCGGACGTTTCGCCACTTTTGACAGGGCCTTTGGGGTGAGTGAAGTGACCGGAAACCGGGTGATGAAAGCCGGCCGCATCAAGAGGAGAACTTGAAATGCACAGGATCATCGGCGCTTCGGCGCTTGCAGCCATGATGTTCACGGCATTACCGGCGTCCGCTCAACCAAATGATCCCTACGACTATCCCTTTTGCCTGCAAGGCAGGACCTGGGGCTACCCGGGCCTGTGTCAATTCACAAGTTACCCGCAGTGCCAGGAGACGGCCTCCGGTACGGATGCGTATTGTGGCCCCAACCCTCGATTTTTGTTCGCATCGCACCCGCACGGCCGACAACCCCATCGAGTACGGTGATCAGAGCGACGTGCCGACACACATGATGAAATGTCCGCGCTTGGGGACGGGAGCCGACCATGATGATCCTTCACCACGGCTGGCGCTCCAGCGCGTCGCGCCGGGTGCGGTTGTGCCTCGAGGAGAAGGGGCTGAGTTATGAAGGCCACGTCGTCGACATGGCGAAGCTGGAGCATCATTCGCCGGAATATCTCAAGATCAATCCGAACGGCGTGATCCCGACCCTGATCCATGACGGAAAGCCGCTGCACGAGAGCGGTACGATCTGCGAATATCTCGACGAGACTTTTCCCGATCCGCCGCTGCGCCCGGACACCCCTTACGAGCGCGCCCTGATGCGCAACTGGATCAGGCATATCGACGGGCTGATCGGCAATCTCATCATATTCAACTGGCGGCATCATTTGCAGAAGACGGCGCAACAATGGTCGGACGAGGAACTGGCGGAAAAGCTGAAGAACATCCCGAGCAGGGAGCGTCAGGAAGCCTGGCTTCGGGTGGCGCGCAAACCCTATACCGAGCAAGAGCGCGACGCGGCGCGGGCGAAACTGGTGCAGCTACTGGACAAGATGGAAGAGGCGCTGACACCGTCCGGCTGGCTGGTGGCCAAGGCCTATTCGATCGCGGATATCGCGGCCGTTCCGTTCGTCAAGCGGATCGACGAGGAAATCGCGCCCGACGAGATGAGCCCGAACAATCATCCCCGCACCACCGAATGGTGGGCCAAAATCCAGGCGCGGCCGGCTTTCGCACGGGCGAATTTCGGTCCGTTCCTCACCTCCTGAGATCAGCCAGGGCATGAACTCATAAGTTCAGGTTGGCCGGCCGATGTCCGCTTTGACGCGCATCACGGACTCAAGGCCGGACATCGCGCCATGTCCGAAAAGTGCCAGCAGGCGAAATTCTTGCTGCAATTGACTCAGATCAATAAAGCGTCTCAGCAGATTATTACCGGACCAAATTTGATATACCTCAAATCGGATTTGCCAACTTTCCCCTACCCTCGGTTCCACGAACCGGCGGGAGGGACGAATGTTCGTAAGAACTCACGAAAATCCTCGTCAAAGGTCAAGCTCGAGCGAGTTGGATGAGCTAGCCGGCCAATGCGTCCTTTGCAGCGAATTCAGATATCGGCGCGGGACCGAAATTTTTGGAGAAGCGGAGCCGGTAGAATACCTTTACCAAGTCAAGAGCGGAGCGGTTCGAAGCTATAAACTGCTGGCAGACGGTCGGCGTCAGATCACCGCCTTCCACTTGCCGGGGGACATCTTTGGCGTTGAGAACGGGGCAGTGCACCGATTTACCGCTGAGGCAATTACCGAAACGACTGTTCGCCTCACCAAGCTGCAAAATGTAGTTGACGAGCACAGTGGCCGCACGATTGCAACGAACAATGTACTAAGGCTTGTCACGAGAAATCTTCAGCATGCCGAAACCCATTTGCTGTTACTGGGGCGTAAAACATCGATTGAGAAGGTTGCGGCGTTCCTTGTGGAAATGGACGAACGCTTAGCAGCCGCGGGAGTGATGGCTCTCCCGATGAACCGTCGCGATATCGCGGACTATCTTGGGTTGACGCTGGAGACCGTGTCGCGCGCTATGTCACATCTTAGGGATCGAGATGTTCTCACCTTCATCGGGCAGACGCAGCGACAGATTATGTTGCGAGATCGAGCAAAATTGGCCGAATTCGAGTCTTGAGCGGACATCGGCGCGATTCGCTAAGCCGTATTTCCCCACCTGTGCTGCGGGTGTAGTCCAAGGATGCCGTGCGAAAAATTTTCGAGACTTGCATGGAGCTTGATGCATTCACCCTGGCTCATCCACTGCAGCAGCAGGACGCAGCAAAGCTCCGTTGATGCCAATTGCCTAAATCAACCATCAGCGCTTCCGGTGCTCCCACGGTGACGCAGGTTGGCGCATGTGACCCTTCGTCGAAAGGCGCGACTTCCGGTTGTGGGCGCGAAGCACGCGCCAAGGCGCGCGGTGAGCGCACACACTGGAGGAGTCGAACAGGCGGATGCAGGAGGAAAGCAAGAAGCGTGATGCCGAGGAGAAGGAGCGGCAGAGAAGTTTCGAGGAAACCATGCGAAGCACGTTTGGCAGGTAGCCGCCTTCCCAAGCGACCGAATCAAATGCCCATGCGATAATGATTTGCAACGGACTGCGGCCTGATCGGTACCAGATGATACTCTTCGGAAGGGGGCGGCGATGCGATTCAGTTGGACCGGCCTGATCCTGGCGCCATTGCTGGTGCCGACGATATTTAGCGCCGCAATGCTGGGTTTCTTCCACCAGAGCAACCCGGGGCTGGTATTCCTGATCCTGATGGTCCCGAGCTGCGTCGTATCCTACGGGACCACGATCTTTCTCTTCCTGCCCTCACTGTATCTGTTTTCGTTGTGGCGGCCGCTGACGGGCTTGAAAGTTTGCCTGATCGGTTTGGTGCTCGGCACGTTGGTGTTCGTGCCGCTAACGTTGTTGGAGTGGAAAGGTAGCGGCCCGAACTCCGGGCCACCGACGGAAAGCTTCTTGACGTTCTTTATGCGCTGGGCCGCCGATCCGTTGACCGCGATGTATCCGCTGGCCGGGCTAGTGACGTCGGGGCTGTACTGGTGGCTGGCGACATGGCGCCGTGGTCGTCCTTCGCCGCAGTGATCCAAGCCAGCCGTGCAAAAGCAGGGCCGTCAGGTTCCTCTTCCGGGCGCACCTGTGCTGAAGTCGATATCGACCAGAACCACACCATTTCTCAGGCGAGTCAAAGTGACGCTTTGTGCCAGCAAGCGACACTACTCGATCACCTCATCGGCGCGGCCGAGCAGCATCGCTGGCATTTCGAGGCCGAGCGCTTTCGCAGTCTTGAGATTGATACTCAGCTCGAATTTGGTCGGTTGGTAAAACGGAATATCTCCCGGATTAGCACCTCTAAGAATCTTATCGATGAGGTTGGCGAGGCGGCGATAGATGTCCGCTTGGTCGATCGAATAAGCCATCAGTCCGCCAACTTCGACAAATTCGCGGAACGGATAAATTGCGGGAATCCGGCCTTTCGCGGCCAATTCGACAATCGTCGCACGATTGGTGACGTGCTCGGGTTCATCAGATACCATGAACGCATCCGCTCGATCTTGTTCCATCGACGTGAAGACGCGCTGGTACTCTGCCTCGTTAAAGGCGCGCCCAGCATAGCAGCCGACAACGAAATACCCGCCCGTTTGGCCGCCTCTCGCGCTGCCGCACCTCTTGCATCTTCCCAGTATGATCGCGATGCAAGGTAACCGACGGTGGACAGTTTTGGCATCGCCTCGACCAGCAGCCCGATACGTTTTCCAATGATTTCCAATCCCCCAGCGATAGTAACGCCTGTGATGTTGCCGCCCGGCCGCGCGATGCTTGCCACAAGTCCCAGGGCAATCGGATCGATGACTATCGTCACAATCGGGATTGTCGTCGTCGCCATTTTGAAGTCTAACGATAGACGAGCGCCCACCGCTAAAATCAAGTCGGGATGCGTGTTGACGACATCGCGGACCAGTTCGGCATAGCGTTCGGGTCGCCCTTCTCCAGAGTACCGTTCCACCCCGAGGTTTTGGCCCTCGACGTAGCCAAGGCGACTTAGCTCCTCGAAAAAAGCGCGGTAATGCGGTCTACCGCTCACGCTTATTTCGCTGACTTTGCTCGCCGGGGTAACGAAAGCGATCCGCTTCATCTTCGCCGGTTGCTGCGCTCGGGCCGCGAGTGGCCACGTCGCTGCCGTGCCGCCGAAAAGCGTGATGAAATCGCGCCGTCGCATGTATCCCCCCTGAGGAAAAACCTCATCGACGCCTCAACCCTAGCACTTTGCGACGGGGCGGCGGGTGAGAAAGGGCAGCCAATCGACCCCAGACGCTGCGACCCAATGTCCGAGATGGGGCAAACGCGCCATTTGATAAGCAGTGTAGCCGGGATGATAAGGCCGAACGCCAGGCCAGAACAGAAAGAGTCTGCAGCCGTCAGTTGCTATTCCCGTTTTTGGCAGGCGGCGGTTGGAGACCAGGTTCGATCCGGATCGGGCGGGGAGAACGTCGTCGTTTGAAAAAACCCTTGCTCTGCTTGCTTTACCGCGCTTTTTTCTAGTATAGGCTTACGAACAACGGTGCGGCGAATGATCGCGCCCTTTCGGGAGGAAAGCATGACTCTATCCAGGTTGCCGGCCGCCATCGCATTGGCGGTCAGCGTGACATTCGCAACGCCCTCGCTCGCACAGAAGAAATATGACACCGGCGCGAGCGATACGGAGATCAAGGTCGGTCAGACCATTCCGCTCAGCGGACCGGCTTCCGCCTATGGCGGCATCGGCAAGGTGCAGGCCGCCTATCTGCGCATGATCAACGAGCAGGGTGGAATCAACGGGCGCAAGGTCAACCTCATTCAGTACGACGATGCCTACAGTCCGCCGAAGACGGTCGAGCAGGTGCGCAAGCTTGTCGAAAGCGATGAAGTTCTTACCACCTTCCAGATCATCGGCACGCCGCCGAATGCCTCGGTCCAGAAATATCTCAACGAGAAAAAAGTGCCGCAGCTTCTGGCCTCGACCGGCGCGACACGCTTCACCGATCCGAAGAATTTCCCCTGGACGATCGCCTTCAACCCCAACTACCAGTCGGAAGCGCATATCTACGCAAAATTCATTCTTGCCAACTATCCAAATGCGAAGATCGCCATTCTCTATCAGAACGACGATCTCGGAAAGGATTACGTCAAGGGGCTGAAGGACGGGCTTGGGGCGAAAGCCTCGAGCATGATCGTCGCCGAGGCGTCCTACGAATTGTCCGATCCGACCGTCGACTCGCAGATGGTGACGCTGAAAGCTTCCGGCGCCGATCTTTTCTATAATATCACGACGCCGAAATTCGGCGCACAGGCGATCAAGAAAGCCGCCGAACTCGGCTGGAAGCCCGTCCAGATTCTCGATATCAACGCTACGCCGGTCAGCCAAACGCTGATTCCGGCCGGCGTCGAGAACGCCAAGGGGATCATTTCGGTCAATTACGGCAAGGACCCGCTTGACCCGCAATGGGCTGACGACGAGGGCATGAAGCGCTACAAGGCTTTCATGGCGAAATGGGCTCCGGCCGAGGACGCCAACAGCGGCATCGCGAGTTACGGCTACTCGACCGCGTCGCTGCTTGTGCAGATACTCAAGCAATGCGGCGACAATCTCACGCGCGCAAATATCATGACGCAGGCGACGAACATCAAGGGCTTCGTCGCTGACCTCGCGCTTCCGGGCATGACGACCTCCACCGAACCGAATGATTGGCGCATCAACAAGCAATTCCAGATGATGAAGTTCGACGGCCAGCGTTGGGTTCTGTTTGGGCCGATCCTGACGGACGAATTCAATACGAACTGAACGATAAGGGCTCGACGCGATCAATTCAAACTCGGGGCTCCTTTGCTGTCGCCAGCGATGGCGACCGCGGTTGCGAGTATCCGAGTTGGGACATTTTTCCGAAGTCGGACCGCGCAATCGCAAGGTCCGCTTCACCCCAATGAACGGACATCGTCGACCTCGACCGGTTGGGTCAGGTTGCCAAAAGGCGACATTCGGCTGAATTTGGCAGACAGGTCGCTTGAAACATTTATCGAGAAAGCATCTTGGCCTTGTAAGCAAAGCGGAGGACAGGATTAACCGTCGCTCAACTTGAGAGTCAGCGCATCAGCATCATCGCTGCGGCCATCAATGCTGCCATCAGCCCTCCCATGATTACGAGATGCAGCGGGCTTCCAAACATGTGCCGCAGCAAGGCAAAGCGCGTCTTTTCCGGCAACAGGGCCATTCCACAGCGCGGGCACTTGCCGGGTGCGCCTTGCCGAACATCGGAATGCATCGGGCAGATATAGGAGGTCGCGGCGGCTGATTTTCTATCCATAAACAGCTCCCAAGGTGTTTTGGCTCAGCCGCCGCGCCTTTCTCAGTCACGGTGCCAAGAGCACATGAACCGGAATGCGAACATCATCGCCAACATCATGACCACCATCATCAGTGGGCAAATCCACCAGAAGGACCAGTCCCCGCCCCACATGAACCCAGGGCCAAACCAGTAATCCCGGGGCGGCAACGGCGGCTGCTGAGTTTGAGCAAACGCCCGCACCGGCAGACTTATCGCGCTACCGAACAGGAAGAGAAAAATCGAGAGTTTCCGCCACATCTGCAGTCTCCATGTCTGCGGCCTTTAGGGGGCGACGCGTTCTACCGATCGCTCGCCACTATTGGATTAGACGGAGACAAGGCGGCTAAAGTTACAAAGGCATCTGGCTGTCAGCGCGCCGCCGCTGAACTACAGCACTCGGGGGACGCAGGCTTGCAGGAAAGTTCGTTCCGATAGAAGTCGCAACGCGCTTCGATGACCTTCTTGAAGGCCTGCTTGGCGCGGTGCAACCGCACCTTCGCGTTACCGACCGTTATTCCGAGAGCATTGGCGACTTCATCATCGTTTAGTTCGCCAAGAAAACTGAGCATGAGAATTTCTCGATGGGGACCAGGCAGTTTGGCGATTTCAGCCCGGATGCACTCATGCGTGTCCTTATGGGCGAGTTCCTGTTCGGGCGATAGCGGAGGGTCAATGACCGCTGCATTCGTCAGTGCGCCGGTGTTGTCCTCACTCGGAGTTTCGGGCAATGGAACCGTTAACGTGGCCTCGTGTGCCGGTCGGCTTCGTAGCCAATCGAGGGCGACATTGACGGCTAGGCGATACAGCCAGGTTGAGACCTCGGCCTTGCCGCGAAAAGCCGGCAGCGCCTGCGCCGCCTTCGCGAATGTGACTTGGGTCAAATCCTCCGCGTCCTGCGGCCCGACCATTCGGTTCAACAAGCCACGTATGCGTCCTTGGTTCGACGCATAAAGTGTCCCGAAAGCATCTGTTTTCGTATTCAATCCAGTGCCCATGATCAAAAACTTAATCCAAGCGGCCGAAAGGGCCTTGCGATAGATCAACCTGTTTCTTGCCGCACCCCACCCCTAAATCAGGCGTCGAAAGTCGCTCATTGGTCATTGGCAGACCTCATGCAGCGAACGTTCGATGTCCGCTCTTCACCTCGACAGCGGACACTCACCAGCGCGACAGTTACATGATTCAAACGCCCAATCGGGGCCTCGAATCAAGCGGTATGAACGGGCTACCATCAGGGAGCGCAGCACCATTGCAGAGACATCTAAGCAATGCTTCAATGATCGAAATCCATTCACCGAAAGCGCGCGCGATGCTGGACGTCCCCAAGAAGTCGGACAAATCCTTCGCCGACGGCAAGATCCTGCAAGGCGTCGCCGACGGCGTCGGGGTCATCACCTTCAACAATCCCGAAAAGCGCAACGCCATGTCGCTCGACATGTGGGAGGGGCTCGGACACGCGCTGACCGAACTGCGCGACGATTCGGAGGTGCGGGTCGTGATCCTGGTCGGCGCCGGCGACAAGGCCTTTGTGTCGGGCGCCGACATCAGCCAGTTCGAGAAGACCCGCCACAACGCGGAAGCCGCGGAAGAATATGCCAAGAAGAGCGCCGCGCAGCGCGCGCTGCTGGCGGATTATCCGAAGCCGACGATTGCCTGCATCCGCGGCTTTTGTCTCGGCGGCGGCATGCAGGTGGCGATGCTGTCGGATATCCGCCTGGCTTCCGACAACAGCCAGTTCGGCATTCCCGCCGCCAAGCTCGGCATCGCCTATGGCTATGACGGCCTGAAGCATCTGGTGTCGCTGGTCGGGCCGTCCTGGGCGCGGCTGATCATGTATACGGGCATGCGGATCGACGCCACTGAGGCGCTGCGGATCGGCCTGGTCGATCGCGTGCTGCCCGACACCGAGCTATGGGGCGCGACGATGGAGATCGCCCGCACCATCTCCGGCAACGCGCCGCTCGCCATTCAAGCCGCCAAGATCACCATCGCGCAGGTGCTGAAGGACGAAAGCAAGCGCGACATGGACGCGATCAAGGCGATCGGCACCGCCTGCATGGATTCGGAGGATTTTCGCGAGGGAAGACGCGCGTTCATGGAAAAGAGGAAGCCGAAGTTTTCGGGGCGGTAGCAACAACTGACCGAAGCGCCGCATACTCTCATCCCGTCATCCTGAGGAGGCCGCAACGCGGCCGTCTCGAAGGACGACGGCCACCGGCCGAGCCGCACATCCTTCGAGGCTCGCCCTGCGGTGCAAGTGCACCGCAGGGCTCTCACCTCAGGATGACGGGTTAGCGCGGATGGGTGCAGCCGGGCGATACCCATCATGTTCTGGACGACAGCGATGGGTTTCGCGAAACGCTCACCCCATCCGATCTGCCTGACGGGCTGTTTGATTTGCCCGACGGGCAAATCACCTCGTCTTCCAATTGTGGCCTGTCCAGCCCTTCTTGCAAAAATATTCTGATTTTCCGAAGACCCAAATCAGTCTATATCCGCAGCCGTCCCGTCCCACTGAGGGGCGACACGCGATCGTCACGGCCGCGGGGCGGGATGCGGTGGCGCTGATGGTGCCAAAGACGAGAGCACTTGAAGCGGACGGCAAAGCCGTGTGGTCCTGACACCCCGACGCTGGTGTCAAGTCTGCGCTAGGAAGCGCAGGCGACGGTGGCAAAAGAGCCCGGTCACCGGGGAGAGCCCGGTATAAGCCGTTAAAACCATTGCGCGGGGAATGCTGGGTGTTTCCGGTGTGACCGTGGTGACTATGCTCGTATGCTTATTTTATTTTGCATGCGAGGCTGCGGGCGCATCTAGCGCCCGGCATTCCCTGCGCCCTCTGATTTCAGGGGCGGACATTCATAGCAAACTCGCGCGAAATGCGCGGCGAGATCACGAAGCTGCGCCTGAGAATGACGGCTGCTGTATGAAATTTGAATCCGTTGGGTTATATGGCGCACGTGAGCGCTACATATCAGGCTGTCATCGCCCGCGAAAGCGGGCGATCCAGTATTCCGGAGACGGCGGTGATATGTTCGATAGGCCGCAGCGTACTGGATACCCCGCTGGAGCCTGTCATCGGGCTCGCCGAAGGCGAGACCCGGTGGCGGGGTATGACAGCTATTGTTGGGACTGCGATTTTGCGCATCCCATCGGTGCGCCACCGCACCCTCGCCTACAACACCGCCAGCACCGCCCTCGCGATATCCGCGGTGCCGTTGCTGCCGCCGAATTCCATCGGCTTGATGCCATCGGCATAGGCCTTGTCGACGGCGCGCTCGATGCTTTCAGCGGCTTCGGCCGCGCTTTCGAGGCCGTGTCTGTCGGCGAGCCAGTCCAGCATCATCGCCGCCGACAGGATCATCCCGGTCGGGTTGGCCTTGCCCTGCCCCATGATGTCGGGCGCGGTGCCGTGGCAGGGCTGGAACACGGCGTGGGTGTCGCCGATATCGGCCGACGGCGCCATGCCCATGCCGCCGATCAGGCCGGCGGTCATGTCGGAGAGGATGTCGCCGAACATGTTCTCCATCACCATGACGTCGAAATCCCAGGGCCGCTTGACCAGCAGCGCCGCGCAGGCGTCGACATAAAGCCGGTCGGTCTTGACCTCGGGATGGCGTTTGGCGGCCTCGTCGAACATCTCACGAAAGAACGCGAACGCCTTGAACACATTGGCCTTGTCGACGCAGGTCAACTGGCCCGGCCGCCCGCGCGCCTTGCGGCGTTCCGCCAGCCGGAACGAAAACTCGAACAATCGCTCCGAAGTCCTTCGCGTGATGACCAATGTCTCGCGCGCCTCCTTGTCGGTGACGACGCCCTTCCCCATCGAGGCGAACAGGCCCTCGGTGGATTCCCTGATCACGACGAGATCGATGCCGCGCCGGTCGGCGCCGACGATCGGGCTCGGCACGCCCGGAATCAGCCGCGCCGGACGGACGCCGGCATAGAGGTCGAAATGAAACCGCAGTTCCACCTGCGGCATGATCTCGGTGTTGTCGGGGTAGCGCACCGACGGCAGGCCGCAGGCGCCGAGCAGGATCGCGTCGGCCTCGTCGCACAGCCGAACCGTGCCCTCCGACATCGACTTGCCGGTCGCGAGATACTCGTTGGCGCCGGCCGGCGCATCGGTGAAGCGAAACTTCAGGTCCGAACTCGCCTCGACCTTGCGCAGAACTTCGAGCGCCGGCGCCATCACCTCAGGACCGATGCCGTCGCCGGCCAGCACGGCGATGTGAAGCGCGTTGTTAGCGGACATGGGATTTCCTTGATGGTCAGAATCGAAACCGGGCTACTTGGTAAAACTCGTCATGCCCGGGCTTGACCCGGGCATCCACGTCTTACTTCCTCGACGCGGCAAAGAAAGACATGGATGGCCGGGTCAAGCCCGGCCATGACGAAGACGGTCCCCCTACGGCGTCAGCACCGCGCGCCCGACCAGCCTGCCCTTCTGCAGGTCGACCAGCGCCTCGTTGGCTTTCGCAAGCGGCATCGGCGTCACCGGGATCGGCGCGATCTTCCTGGCTCGCACGAGATCGAGCAGTTCCTGGGTCTCGCGGAGGTTGCCGACATAGCTGCCCTGGATGGTGATGGCCTTGATCGGGATCAGCGGCAGCGCCCAGGTCGCGCCGCCGCCGAACAGGCCGACGATCACGAGCTTGCCGCCCTTGGTCAGGCAGTCGAAGCCGAGCTGGGTGGTCTTGGCGTTGCCGACGAGATCGATCACCGCGCGGATCGGCCCGCCGGCCTTTTGGGCCAGTTGCTCCAGCGCGTCGGGCGCGGCGCCATCGACGGTCGCGAGCGCGCCGGCCTTCTCGGCGGCCTCGCGCTTGCGCGCGTCGATATCGACGACGATGGCGCCCTTGCCGCCCATCGCCTTCAACAGCGACAGCGCCATCAGGCCGAGGCCGCCGGCGCCGAAAATGACGATCGGCGTGTTGAAATCCTTCTCGACCTTCTTCAGGGCGCTGTAGGTGGTGACGCCCGAGCACGCGTAGGGCGCCGCGGTCACGGGATCGAGCCCCCTGAGGTTCAGCAGATATTTCGGATGCGGCACCGTCATGTGGTCGGCATAGCCGCCGTCGCAATAGACGCCGATCGAATTGGGTTTCAGGCACATGTTCTCGTCGCCGGCCAGACACGTCTCGCACTTGCCGCAGCCGAGCCAGGGATAGACCAGCGCGACGTCGCCGATCTTGAGATCGCCGGCGACAGCTTTGGCATCCGGCCCGAACGCAACGACCTCGCCGACCGATTCATGCCCCATGGTCCGCGGCAGCGACACGCCGCGATCCTTCAGCGACAGCGGCTTGCGGCCATGGCCGAGATCGTAGCCGCCTTCCCAGATATGCAGGTCGCTGTGGCAGACGCCGGCCGCCTTGACCTTGATCAGCACCTGGGTTCCCGACGGCTGCGGCGTCGGCGCATCCACCTCTTTCAGAGGGGCGTTGAAATCGGCAACCTGGAAACTCTTCATTGTTTCGCTCCCGTTTCTTGCTCTTGTCTTGTTCTTTGGGTGGACTTTGCCACCTATTCCGCTGCCGTTGTTAAAGACTTAGCCGGCCGCGATCAATGGATGATGGCAGGCGACGAACTGCTCCGGCGCGACCTTGCGAAGTTCGGGCATCTCATTGGTGCAGCGCTGGTCGGCCCGCGGGCAGCGGGTGCGAAACCGGCAGCCGGAAGGCGGCGCAATCGGCGACGGCGGCTCGCCGACCGCCACGCTTTCGGCCGGACGCACGTCCGGATCGGGCACCGGGATCGCCTCGATCAACAGCGCGGTATAGGGATGCGCGGGGCTTGCGAACACCTGCTCCGACGGGCCGACCTCGCACAGCCGGCCGAGATACATCACCGCCACCCGGTCGCTCACCGCCTTCACGACCGCGAGATCGTGGGCGATGAACAGCAGCGTCAGGCCGAAGCGCGCTTTCATGTCCTCCAGCAGATTGAGGATCTGGGCGCGGATCGAGACGTCGAGCGCCGAAACCGGCTCGTCGCAGATGATGAATTCCGGATTGAGCACCAGCGCCCGCGCAATGCAGATGCGCTGGCACTGCCCGCCGGAGAATTCGTGCGGCAGGCGCTCCATCACAAGGCCGGGGTCGAGCCCGACCGCACTGAGCACCTCGCAGACCAGCCCGTGCCGCTTGTCCGGGTCCTTGACGCCGGCGATCACCAGCGGCTCGGCGACGATGTCGCCGATCCGCCGCCGCGGATTGAGCGAAGCGATCGGGTCCTGGAAGATCAGTTGCACGCGCTGGCGCATTTGCCGCAAGGCGTCGCCGCGCATCGCCGTGAGATCCTGGCCGTCGAATACGACGCGCCCGGACACCGCCTGCCGCAACTGCAGCACCGCGCGGCCGAGCGTGGACTTGCCGCAGCCGGACTCGCCGACCAGGCCGAGGGTCTCGCCGCGCGCCACCTGGAGGCTGACGCCGGACACCGCGTGGACGATCTTGCCGCCCACGGCATATTCGACGACGAGGTCTTCCACTCTGAGCAGCGGATCGCGCAAGCGAGATGGCTCGGTGGCCGTGCATCATGCGCTAATTCCGATCGGCGTAAGGATCGGGTGGAAGCAGGCAAATTGGTGATCCCTGGTTTCTGCCACCGTGAGCAAGGGCTTCTCGCGATAACACAGCCCGGCGGCATAGCGGCAGCGCGGCGAAAACGAGCAGCCTTGAATGGGGCGGGTCGGATCGGGCGGCCGTCCGGAGATCGCCGGCAAGGGGGTATGCGGGGCGGCATCGATCTTCGGGATCGCCGCCAGCAGCGCTTCGGTGTAGGGCATGCGCATTTTCTTGAACAGCGCCGGCGTCGGCGCGCGCTCCACCACGCGCCCGGCGTACATGACGGCGACGTCGTCGGTGCGGCCGGCGACCACGCCGAGGTCGTGGGTGATCAGGATCATCGCCATGTGGCGGCGGCGCTGTTCGCGCGCCAGCAGATCGAGGATTTGCGCCTGGATGGTGACGTCAAGCGCGGTGGTCGGCTCGTCGGCGATCAGGAGTTTCGGCTCGCACGACAGCGCAATGGCGATCGCCACCCGCTGCCGCATGCCGCCCGAGAGCTGATGCGGATATTGCAGCAGCCGTTGCTCGGGCGCGGGAATGCCGACCGCGGCCAGCAGCTCGGCGCTGCGCCGCTTCGCCGCCGCGCCGTCCAGTTCGAGATGTTCCTGCAGCGTTTCGATCAGCTGGGTGCCGATGGTCAACACCGGATTGAGCGAGGTCATCGGGTCCTGGAACACCACCGCAAGCGACCGGCCGCGAAGTTTTCGCAGACGTTCGGGCGCAAGGCTTACCAGGTCCTGGCCATCGAACATCACGCGGCCGGAAAGTCTGGCCTTTTTCGGCAGCAGTTGCAGGATGGCGCGCGACAGCATGGTCTTGCCGCAACCGGATTCGCCGACGACGCCGAGCGTGCGGCCGGCGCCGACCGTCAGATCGACATGATCGACCGCGCGAAGATTGCCGCGCGGGGTCGGCAGGTCGACCGATACGTCTTCGACCGAAAGCAATGCAGGCTCGGTCACAGCGCGCCCTGCCGCGGATCGGTGATGGCCCGGAGCGTGTCGCCGATCAGGTTGAAGGCAAGCACGGTCAGGAACATCGCGATCGCGGGAATAAAGGCGAGCCTGGGTGCGACCTCCAGGCTCTCGCGCCCCTCCCCGATCATGCTGCCCCAACTCGATACCGGCGGCGGCACGCCGAGACCGAGGAAAGACAATGCGCCCTCGACCACGATGGTGACGGCGACACCGAGCAGGAAGAAGGCGAGCAGCGGCAGAAACACATTGGGCAACAGCTCGCGCAGCAGGATGCGGGCATGCGTCGCGCCCAGCGCTTGGGCTGCAATGACAAACTCCCGCCGCGCCAGCGTCAGCGTCGCCGCGCGCGCGACGCGCATGAAGGCGGGAATACCGAGCACGCCGAGAATGAAGGTCAGGTTCAGGATGGATTGTCCGAGATAGGCGGTCACCGCCAGCGCCAGTATCAACGGCGGAAAGGCCAGCAGCACATCCATGCTGCCGACCACCAGCGATTCGAAGCGGCCGCGAAAATAGCCGGCCAGCATGCCAAGCGCGCCGCCGATCGTGATCCCGATGACAGGCGCACAGAGGCCCACCGTGAGCGATACCCGCGCCCCCTGGATCAGCCGGGCCAATTCATCCCGCCCGAGGCCGTCGGTGCCGAGCCAGTGCAAGGCCGACATTGGCGCCCGGCGCTCCAGCATATCCATGTCGGTCGGACTGGGCAGCGGCAACAGGCCGGCGAATGCGGCGGCGGCAAGCACGAAAACCGTCCAGCCGATCGCCGCCCAGAACAACGGCCCCAGCCGGCGCGTCGGCCTGGCCGGACCGACGGCGATGGTTTCGTCGATGCCGAGTTCAAGCGTGGCCATGACGGATCCTGGGATCGAGGACAGCGTAGAGCATGTCGACAATGAAGTTCATCAGCACGAAGCCGCCAGCGACGAACAGCACCACGCCCTGCAGAATGATCAGGTCGCGGGTGTAAATGGCGCCGACAAGCAGCCGGCCGATTCCCGGCAAGGCGAAAATCGTTTCGACGATCAGGGTCCCGCCGATCAGGCGGCCGATATTGATACCGGTGACGGTGATGAGGGTCAGCGACGACGGCTTCAACGCATGAACGAAAAGGATGCGCGAGGCCTTCAATCCCTTGGCCTTGGCCAGCGCGATATAATCTTCCTGCAGGGTCGCGATCATGTCGGAGCGAAGCACGCGCATGATCCCCGGCCATTCCGCGAGCGCCAGCGTCAGCGCCGGCAGCACCATGAAACGCAGATTTGCGATCGGGTCCTCCGCGAATGGGATGTAACCGGTCGCCGGCAGCCATCGGAGCTCCACCGCGAACAGATAGATCAGCAGGATTGCCGACAGGAACGTCGGCACCGACAGCATGCCGAAGGCGCTGCCGGTCATGAAGCGATCGAAAGTGCTGCCGCTGCGAACCGCGCAGGCGATCGCAAGGGGAATGCCGATGGCGAGGCCAATGATTTCGGCCAGCAGCATCAGTTCAAACGATACCGGCAGCCGCTCGCTGACCGCCTGCAATACGGTCTGGCCGGTACGAAACGATCTGCCAAAATCACCCTGCAGCACGTGACCGAGCCAGCTGACGTAGCGCCACCAGATCGGCTGATCGAGCCCCATATCGTGACGCAGCGCCTCCACCTTCTCCGGCGTCGCCTGATCGCCCAGGATCACGTAGGCGAGATCGCCGGGCAACAAGCGACGCGATCAGGAAGGTCAGAAGCGACACCGCGACCAGAACCGGCACCAGGTACAGCAGCCTTCGAGCAACAAAGCCGAGCATACCCGGCTATTCCATCCAGACGTTGGAGACGTCCATCACCCCGTTATACATTTTCGGGAAGCCTTTCAGCCGGGCGCTCGAGATTCCGTAATAGGTATTTTGGAAGGTCCAGAACCAGATCGCTTCCTTGTTGATCAGCCGGCTCACCGCGCAATAGTCCTCGATACGCGCGGCGGTGTCGGCAGTGATGCGCGCATGCTCGAGCAGATGATCGAGTTCCGGATTGGAATAGTTGGCGAGCGCGACCGGGCTGCCGGTGTGGAAATTGGCGTACATCTGCGGGTCGGGATCGGCGAGATCGACGATCCGCCACGGCGTCAACTGGAACTGGCGCATGAAGGCGCGCGGCACGATGGTGGCCTGGTCGATCTGCTCGATCTCCATGTTGGCGCCGACCTGCTTCCAGAACTGCTGCAGCACCTGGCCGATGGTGCGCCCGCGCGGCGTCGCGCTGACGATCATCTTGAAATCGACCGGCTTGCCGTAGTCCTTGATCAGCGCCTTGGCCTTCTCGACGTCGTAAGGCAGCGCGCCGTCGTCCTTGCACTTGACCCAGGAGCCCTCGCCATAGGGGTTGCTGGCCGGCCGGCTCAATCCGTTGGTGATCGCCTGCGACATCTTCTTGCGATCGATCGCCATCACCAAAGCCTGACGTACCCGCACATCGTCGAACGGCGCGACCTTGGTGTTGAAGGCGTAAACCTGGGCACCAGACCCGACATAGGCATGGACGGTCAGCTTCGGGTCTTTTTGAGCCTTCTGGATATTGTCGGCGTCGTATTCATCGTCCCAGACGATATCGGCCTCGCCGGATTGCAGGCTGGCGAAACGAGACTGGGCATCCGGCAGCGGCTTGAGAACGATGCGGTCGAGATAGGGATGACCCTTGTCCCAATAGTCCGGATTCTTTTCCAGCACGAGGCGGTCGCCGGCGGTCCAGGACTTCAGGATGTAGGGACCGGTGCCGACGGGATTGCGGTTGTAATCGTCGCCCTTGGTCTTCCAGGCGGTCGGCGACTGCACGACATTGTTGGTGCTCTGGATCGTCAAGACCGCGGGCAGATTCACCGAGGGATCGGAGAGATTATAGACCACCGTCAGTTCGTCCGGCGCCTGCACGTCATGGTAAGACGTGATGTAGAAGGCGCAGCGGCATTTGTTGGCCGGGTCCTTCTGGCGGTCGAAATTCGCCTTGTAGGCTTCCGCATTGAACGGCGTGCCATCGTGGAACTTGACCCCCGGGCGCAGCTTGAAGGTCCAGGTCTTGAAATCGTCGGAGTGGGTCCAGGACAGCGCCAGCTTCGGCTTCACCTCACCCTTGTCGTCGAGCGTGGTGAGCGTGTCGAAGATCGCGGCCGCCGCCGTGAACGAAGCCGTGTCGAATACACCGACCTTAAGTGGATCGAAGCCGGTGATATCGAGTTCAAGGCCGACGGTAATACTACCGCCCTGCTTTTGGGCGTGCGCTGCGCCGGCAAACAAAGCGATGCCAAATGCCGTACCAAGGAATATTTGCGCGAGCTTGCGCGAGCGGATCGCCGCGGTCATGTCATCTTCTCCCAGCTTGGTCCCGTCCGGTATTCCGGATCATTGGTGACGGCTTGTGAGATTGGCCGGAATCGCAGGCTGCGGCAAGGCCGGGAATGCGTAGCGGATGAAAAGCCGCAGGCACGCGTTGTCGCCGAAGCGCCCTCGCCTTCAGCGCAGTTCGGCCAGCAGCGGTTTCCCGGAAAACGCTGCGATTTCATCTTCCGAAAGGCCGCTTTCCCTGAGCAATGCAATCGTGTGTTCGCCCAAGGTCGCGATCCGCTTTGCCGCGGAGACGGCGGCTCCGGACATGCGGAACGGCAGGTTCAGGACCTTGAATGTTCCACCGCCGTCTTCCACCTCGGACAGCGCGCCGCGATGGGCGATTTGCGGATCGCGCAATGCTTCGGCAACCGTGCGATAGGCCGAACAGGGAACGCCAGAGCTGTTCAACTCGGTCAGGCATTGCTCGGTCGTGAGCGTACGCGACCACGCCTCGACGCCGTCCATCAAGTCCGCCCAGTTGTCGCGGCGGTCGGCATATTTCGCAAAGCGCGGATCGGCGATCCACTCGGGATGGCCGATGACGTTGATCAGGCTCTGGAACGTCTTCTCGCTGGCGATGGCCAGCATCACGTAGCCGTCCGCCGTTTCGACCGGCCCGAACATCGGCCGCTGGATCTGCTTCACCGGAAATTGCGACCACTGCAATTCGTTCAAGGTCAGGCTGAGCATCGATTCCAGCATCGAGACGTCGATGTGCTGGCCTCTTTGAGTCCCGTGACGCTGGTACAATGCCGCCGAAATGGCACCGAACGCATAGACGCCGGTGAGAACGTCCGCGTGATAGATGCCGCAGTAGTCCGGCCTGGACCGCCCCGGCTGGTATGACAGGTGAGCCCTGTCGTAACCGGAAGCCGCATGGATGACGGGCGCGTAGGCCGGCAGTTCCGCCGATGGTCCGGTCTGGCCGTATCCGGAGATCGAGCAATAGATCAGTTTCGGATTGAGCGCTCGCAGCGAGCCATGGTCCAGCTTCAATCTTCGCATCACCCCGGGACGAAAATTCTCCACGAGAATATCGGCGGTCGCGACAAGCTTTCGAATGATCTCGATGGCGTCGGACGATTTCAGATCGAGCACCAGGCTCTTCTTGCCGACATTGAGCTGACCGAAGGCGGTCGAAAAACCGTTGCGAACGGGGGGACGGGTTCGCATCGTCTCGCCTTCGACGGATTCGATCTTGATGACCTCCGCTCCCATGTCGGCAAGCATCCGCGTGCAATGCGGGCCGGCAATCGTGGTTGAAAAATCGAGTACGCGAAGACCCGCAAAACTCTTTGTCAAAATCCCCTCATCGTTGTCAGCTATCGTCATTCCCGAGAACTCCCTCCGCCGCCTACAGTGCGGCGCGACCCTAAATTGCACCGTCCGGCCAGGGAAGCGATTCCGTCGGCGTCACGGCTTGAAACTCGCCCGCCGGCTTTCCATTTGTTGCAAAAGACAACTGGAATCATTCTTGCATGATTATTGGTCAGGGTGGCTAAGAGGGCAATTTTTGAGAGTTTTGTTCGTCACCACGGAGATGGATGACTTTGTCCGGGTGGGCGGCCTTGCGGCCGTCTCGGCGGCTCTTCCCCGGGCGCTGCGGCTCTGGAGCGACGTCAGGATCCTGCTGCCCGGCTATCGGGACGTCATCGAACAACTCACACATATTCAAATCGTTGGCCGAAGTGCTGCCTTGGCGGAGATGCCGGCCTGCTCGCTTGGATTGGCATCGACCCGCGACGGTTTGCCCGTCTACGTTGTCCTGTGCCCGCAACTTTACGACCGCCCGGGCAACCCCTATGGCGATGCGTCCGGGCGAGACTGGCCGGACAACGATGTGCGTTTCGGCCGATTGGCCTCCATCGCCGCCCAGCTTGCCGCAGGCACTTTGGACAAAAATTGGGCAGCGGATCTGGTTCACGCCAATGACTGGCAGGCCGCACTCGTGCCGGCCTACCTCGCCTGGAACGCCGTCAAGATCCCAAGCATTCTGACCATCCACAACCTGGCCTATCAGGGCCTGTTCCCCAAGGAGTCGCTGCGCCGGATCGGCGCGCCGGAGGACTCCTTCCATATCGATGGCCTCGAGTTCTACGACAAATTGTCCTTCCTCAAGGGCGGCCTCAACTACGCGTCGCACCTGACCACCGTCAGCGAGACCTACGCCAGGGAGATCACGACGCCGGAGCTCGGCTGCGGGCTGGAAGGCCTGCTTCGCCGCCGTTCCGATGCCGCACAACTGACGGGCATATTGAACGGCATCGACGAAAGCTGGGATCCGCGGGTCTGCGCCCAGCTGGCGCAACCATTTGCGGCGGGCGACTGGGAAGGCAAGCGGGCGAATTCGGATTATGTCCGCCAGCAGTTCGGTCTGGCACTGTCGCGCGGTCCGATCTTCGGCCTCGTTGCCCGGCTCGTGCACCAGAAGGGCGTCGACCTCGTGCTGTCGGCTGCGGATGAGATCATCGAGGCCGGCGGCCAGATCATCGTGACCGGCAGCGGCGAGCCTCATATCGAACAGGAATTGGTCGATGCGCACCGCCGTCGGCCGGACGCGATCGGCGTTGCCATCGGATTCAATGACGGGCAGGCACGGCGGATCTTCGCCGGCAGCGACTTCACGCTGATGCCGTCGCGCTTCGAACCGTGCGGGCTGAGCCAGATGTACGCGCAGAAATTCGGGTCGCTGCCGATCGGTCACCAGACCGGCGGGCTGGCGGAAACCATCACTGACGGCGAAACCGGATTCCTGTTCGATCGGCCGTCGACCGAATCCTTCCTCGGCGGTATCAGGCGCGCATTCGCGACCTATATGGCGAAGGACCGCCTCGAACTCGATGCGCCGCAGCGCGATGTCGCGATCGTTCAGCTGGGCCGCTGCCGCAGCCTGCTACGGCGCGCTGTATCGGAAAGCCTTGTCCTCCTAAGCGACCGACCCGCGGAGTCTGTGCCTCCCGCTCACTCCGCCGCCGTCGGCATCATCTCCATCTGCTCATGCAGAATAACGCCCGACAGCGGATCGAACTCGCCGACCCAGGGCGCCCGATCGAGTACCGCCTTGGTGTGGGCATAGCCGGCATCCCAGCGCTGCATGATGCCGGACGGACTGAAATCGATGTCCTTGGTGTGGGTTTCACGATCGAGCTGCGGCGCCAATAAGCGCACCACGTGCATCTGCGTCGAACAACCGTAGCCGGTCAATTCCCGCACCGCCTCGCTGTTGCGCTCGGCTTCGGGGATCCGCGCGGCGAGCTGGTTGACGATATGACGCAGGCGGTGCGCCTGCTGCTGGCGCGCAATATGACTGGCGATGCGGCTGGAGTACTGCACGTCCTTCTGCCGGTTGAGCACCTCCGCCATCGTCATCGGCTCGGCGCCCGACGGATTCCACATGTGCACCGCGAAGATCAGCGAATTCCTGCGCGGGTTATCGTCGAATACCGCCTCCGTCGGCGTGTTGGAGAGGATGCCGCCGTCCCAATACAGCTCGCCATCGATGCGAATGGCCGGGAACGCCGGCGGCAACGCGCCCGATGCCATGATGTGTTTCACGCCGAGCCTGGAATCTCGGCTGTCGAAATATCGCATCTGGCTGGTTCGCACATGCGCGGCGCCGACTGTCAGGCGCGGCGTGCAGCGGTTCACCAGATCGAAATCGACGAGTTCGCCAAGCGTCTGCTCGAGCGGTTCGGTGGAATAATAACCGGCCCGGTCGGCACCGAGCGGATAATCGGCGCCGGCATGCGCCAGCGGATTGGGTTTGAAGAAACCGGGAATTCCATTCGACACCGTCGACCAGTAGGACAGCTTTTCGTTGAAGCCGGGAAACACCCCCGGAAAACTCCAGATCGGGCGCTGCTCCATCCGCTTCCAGAATTCCCGTAAACGCGGCAAGCGATTGTCAGGCGGGTTGCCGGCGATCAGGCTGGCATTGATGGCGCCGATCGAGGTGCCGATAATCCAGTCCGGCTCGATCCCGGCTTCGTGCAGCGCCTGATAGACGCCGGCCTGATAGGAGCCGAGCGCCCCGCCGCCCTGCAGCACCAGCACGACCTGGCCGGGCAGTGTCCTGCCCAGCGCCTTGATGCTCTGTGGCGAGCGGTTGTCTTGAACGCCGTTCATGTCTCACTCCCTTGGATGCCTGTCGTATTCCCAGATATTCGCGAAGCATTCGACTTTGTTACGGCAGCTAGCGTCGTTCAATGAGCGGTCCAGCCACCATCGACCGGCAACGCGGTGCCGGTGATCGAAGCCGCCGCGTCGCTGGCAAGAAATACCGTCAGCGCGCCGAGCTCTTCGACGGTCGCAAAACGCTTGTTGGGCTGCTGCGCCAGCAGCACATCATGGATGACCTGCTCGCGGGAAATTCCGTGCGCCTTGGCCTGGCCGTCGATCTGCGCCTCGACCAGCGGCGTGTAAACATAACCCGGGCAGATCGCGTTGCAGGTGATGCCTTCTTCGGCGGTCTCCAGCGCCGTCACCTTGGTCAGGCCAACGATACCATGCTTGGCGGCGACATAGGCCGCCTTGAACGGCGAGGCCACCAGCCCGTGCGCGGACGCCATATTGATAATTCGGCCGAACTTGTTCTTGCGCATCGCGGGCAGCGCCAGCCGCGTGGTGTGAAACGCCGACGACAGGTTGATCGACAGGATCGCGTCCCACTTCTCGACCGGAAACCGGTCGAGCGGCGCGACAAACTGAATCCCGGCATTGTTGACGAGCACGTCGAGCCGGCCATGCTCGGCGAGCGTGGTCGCGATCATCTCGGCGATCGCCTCCGGCTTCGTCATGTCGGCGGCCGAGTAACTCACCTTGACGCCGAATTCTGCTGCCAGCTGGTCCCTGGTCTTCGCAATCTCGGCGGCAACGCCAAAGCCGTTCAGCACCACGGCCGAGCCGGCCTCGGCCAGGGCGCGGGCAATGCCGAGCCCGATGCCGCTGGTGGAGCCGGTAACGAGGGAAACCTTGCCGGTGAGAGACCGCGAGGCGGACGATGCGCCCTGCGCTTTCAGCTGAATGTTCATGACAGACCCTTTCGGTGTGGATTTTCAGCGCCTTTGGCGGCGTATCTCGCTGGGTCAAATCTGCACCTCGGGCGGGACGTATGGAAATGCCCGTTGGCTTCCAAAACGATAGGCTGGCGCTATAGCTGTCCGGATGTCATTGCAGGTCCTTGTCGGCTAAATTGCCGGCAGGGTCAGGTCGGGGCATACGATGGAGATGAATCAGGTCCGGTATTTCCTCGCCGTCGCGCGGACGCTGAACTTCACGCGCGCCGCCGAGGAGTGCAACGTGACCCAGCCGTCGCTGACGCGCGCGATCAAGCTGCTTGAGGCGGAACTGGGCGGCGACCTGTTCCGACGCGAACGGCCGGCGGCGCAATTGACCGAGCTTGGCCAGCGCATGCAGCCGCTGCTCAAACAGTGCTATGAGGCGGCCGCGGGAGCACGGGCGCTGGCGTCGTCGTTCAAGACCGGCGAGGTCGGCGCGCTGCGGATCGCGCTGACCCATTCGATCGACCTGTCACTGCTGATTCCGCATCTCGACCAGATCAAGCGGCAGTTCAACCGGCTGGAGTACCGGTTCCTGCGCGGCTCCAGCCAGGAGGTTGGGGATTTCCTGAAGAACGGCCAGGCCGAACTCGGCATCGCCGCCGAAATCGGCGGGGATTGGGACCGGCTGGACGCCTGGCCGCTTTTTACCGAGAGTTTTGTGGTCGTCATGAATGAGCGGCGTCCGCTGGCAAAGCGCGACAAGGTCGACATCGAGGATCTGCGGGCCGAGCAGTTGCTGTCGCGAAAATATTGCGAGCACGTGGACCAGATAGACAGCTCGCTTCGCGCTCACGGCATCGACGTCGATCGCTGCCATGAAGTCGCCTCCGAGCGTGATCTGATCGAATTGCTCGAAGCCGATATCGGGGTCGCCATTATCCCGCACAGCGCCTCGATCCCGAAGACGCTGAAACGCGCAATTGTCGAGGGACTGGACGCGCGGCGCACCGTCCATCTCTATGGCGTCGCCGGACGGGAGCGGACGGCGGTGGCATCCGCCGTGATGCGAATGCTGCGCGGCGCGGACTGGCAGCAGGTTCCAAACGAGAGCACGGCTTCGTGATACGTCGCAAGCAGAGGTCTTAACTTTCCTCACTCGCGCATCTCAACGCCGCGATCAGGTCGTCGATTTCCATCCGCTTGCGGAAGTCCGGATCGACGAACCGCGCTTTCACCAGTCCGTCGCGGCCGACCACGAAGGTCGCAGGTATCGGCAGCACCCAGCCCTCATTGCCGTGAAAATTCCGCATATCCTGATAGGACAACAGCCGCTGGATTTCGGTTCCCAGCCAGATCGCGAGATTGAGCGACAGCGCATAGCCGTTATCGAGATCGGTCAGCACCGGGAATGGCGCATCGGAATCGGATTTGAACTTTTCGGCGTATTGCTGCAGCTCCGGCATGATCGCAACGGTCTGTGCGCCCAACGCCTTGATTCGATCCTGGGCCTGGATCACGGCCCTGACATTCAGCCTGCAATAGGGACACCAGTGACCGCGATAGAACATCACGGCGACCGGTCCCTTGCCGAGCAGCGATTTCAGGCTGACCAGCCGTCCGGTCTCATCGGGCAGAATGAAGGGCGGCATCACGTCGCCCGGCCGGGGCGCGGTTTCTCCGCCGCCATTTTCGTGGATCCGCGCCACCAGGCGATCGACCGCCTCGCCATAGGCCGGAAAGATCTCCCGCCCCGCCGCAGCATAGGCCTCCAGCTGCTCGTTCAGCGTCCCTTCCATATCGCGGCATGCCTGGAAGGCCTGTTTGAGACGCTCGGCATTGGCAGGCGATAACGACGACATGTTTTGCTCCGGCGGCTCAGGTTTTTGCAGATTTGCTGACTGAAATATTCTTCATAGTCGTTCGACGATGCCCGTTAAGTCCAGCCAAAACGCCATAGAGAGCGGCTATGAGTACGATGGCGAAGCGGCATTTCGAAGTTCCATTGTCGCGTCCGCGCCGGATTTTACCAGCAGGCGATCACGATGTTGGCGTCGCTGAGCAAGGACAGATTGACGGCAAGATCGAATTCCGGCGTTTCGTTGACGGCGCATTCGGCGGACTGAAGGATTGTCGACCCGCGCGACAGTTCAGCGAGAAATTCGAAGCCACCGGGCGGCAGCCGCCAGACTTCGACATCCAGCAGAGGCCTCGCCACCAAGGCCGCCTCCGCGCGCCATTGCCGCAGCGCCGTGTCCGCTGCAGCCTGATTTGCCTGCCAGACCGAGACAATCGGAAACCTGGATTGCACCAGCACGACCGAGGGATGAAACGACAGCCGCAAATCGGCCAGTAGCTCTCCCGGCATGGTTGCGAAATCGACCGGGGTCGGAGCTACCACGGCCGCCCGGCGGGCTTTGCCGCATGCGGCTTCCAGCTCGGCAATGTCGGCGACGTAATTGACGCAGGCGTCCCGCCCGAAGCGCCGCAGAAATTGCGGAAATCCGTCGCCGTAACTCAGAAGTTCAGCCGATGCCGGCGGTTCCGCGGCGATAAACGCGTTCAGCGCGGCGTCGAATGATTCGGGCCCCACCAGCCGCCGCGCCACCGGAAAGCGCGTCGATAGAACCTTCACCAATCCGGCGGCTACATTGCTGACGTAGACGGCGATGCCGCTGTCGGCCCGCGCTCTCGTTCTGATGGCTGCCATGGTTGCCTCCCTTGTGGCGGTTCGCTTGGCTTGCAAAGGACTTTCTGATTGAAGGCCGCCCGCAACGGGCGGCCTTATTGATCGCGAAAGGACGCTGATGCCAGCGGCCCAAATCAGGGGCGATAGAAATTGCCGGTCGGATCGAGCATGCCGGAGACCGAGTACATCTGGCCGCCTTCCATGAAGAACATGGTGTTGGCAGGCACCTTCGCGGCATGCTTCATCATCATCTCGTGGTTCTTGCTGGTGGACGCCATGGCCATCGCCGTCATTTTTCCCGCGCCGCTGTACATGTAGGCCATGCCCGGGCTGAATTCCCAGGGCACTTGCGCGAACGCCGACGTTGCCATTGCCGCAAGCGCGGCAGCCGCAATCAAGCTCTTGGATAAAGTGGTCATCTGAAGTTTCTCCGAATTCACGTAGACGCCCGCCAATCGGGCGCTGACCCATCAGAGGCTAAATCGTCAACGGTTAGAAATGCCGTTGAACAATCGGTTTGATAGCCGTCGGGCATGGCGCAGGCCGCAATAGCGCGCGGCTATCAACTTGAGAGCAGTTACGCATTTCATATTGGCGGGCTGCGCGTTCACTCTCTCTCAGAGGCCATGCCGGGCATGCGCCAACGAACGGGAGATTTCACATGAAGCGACGCAACATAGTCTGTGCATCACTGCTGCTGATCCTGATGGCGGTATCGGCCGTTTCGCCCGCCTGGGCCGACAGCGATGATGGTATCGTGCGGGTCAAGAGCGCTGTCCCGATGTCGGAAGCGATCACCCGCATCAAGGCGGACATCGCCAGCAAGGGCATCAAGTTCTTCAGCGAGATCGATCAGTCGAAACTCGCAGCCGACGCCGGCATAAAGCTTCGACCTTCGACGCTTTTGGTATTCGGCAATCCGCCGCTCGGTACCCAGTTCATCACGTCGAACCCCAATGCCGGGCTGGATTGGCCGGTTCGGTTACTGCTGACGCAGGACGATAACGGGGATGTGTGGGCGGTCTGGACCGATTTCGAATGGATCGCCAGGCGTCACAACATCAGGGATCGCGCGGCACAGTTCAAGATGGCGACCATGGTCGTCGGTTCGATCACTTCGACGATCACGACCAAGTAACGACGCCCGTACCCCTCGCGTAATTCTTGCGGGCCGCGTCGATGACGCGGTCCGGTCCGCGACCGCCCGCAATCGCCAAAAGACGAGGTAAGTTCGATGAACACGGAACAATTCGACGTCGTGATCCTGGGCGGCGGTAACGCCGGCATCGGCGTTACCGGCGCGGTCAGGCGCGCCGGAATGTCGGTCGCGATGATCGAATCGCACGACCTCGGCGGAACCTGCCCGAACCGCGGCTGCACGCCGAAGAAGGTGCTGGTCGCCGCCGGGCATGCGCTGCACGAAATCGAGCGCGCATCCGTTCATCATATCTCGGTCGGCAAGCCCAGAACTCGATTGGGCCGCACTGATCGACCGCGAGAAAGACCTCATCAAGGATATCCCCGCGAACCTGGCGCGCTCGATGGCGCATCGCAAGGTCGAGGTGATCAAGGGCCATGCGGCTTTCGCAAGCCCGAATGCTATCCGCGTCGGCGAGCGTCACCTGGAGGCCAAACACATCGTGATCGCGACGGGATCGAAGCCGCGCCCGCTGCCGATTCCAGGCGCAGAGCACATGATCACGTCGGATGAGATGCTGAGTGAACGAAGCCAGCCGGGCTCGGTGATCTTCGTCGGCGGCGGCGTGATATCGCTGGAATTCGGCCACGTTTACGCCCGCGCCGGTACCGAGGTGACCATCCTCGAAGCGCTGCCGCAACTGCTGCCCGCGATGGACGCCGACGCGGTCGCATGCCTCCAGGCTGAAAGCGAACGTATCGGCATTCGGGTGAAGACCAATGTAAGCGTGAAACGGATCGAGCCGGCGAATAACCGGCTGCGGGTGATTTTCACCCATCAAGGCGCCGAGCATTCGTGCGACGCCGATAAAGTCGTCAATGGCGCAGGCCGCGTGGCCAATATCGATACGCTGGATCTCGCGGCCGGCAACGTCGATCACAGCAATGGCCGCGTCGCGGTCGACCGTCATTTGCGTTCGACCTCCAATTCCCAGGTCTATGTCTGCGGCGACGCGGTGCCGATTTCTCCGCAGCTCTCGCCGGTCGCGACCTACGAGGGCGACATCGTCGGTCGCAACATTGTCGATGGACCAAAATACAGCCCGGACTACGGCAGCATGCCGACCTCGGTCTACACCGTGCCAGCGCTTGCCGCGGTCGGTCTCACCGAGGCCGCCGCCAGCCAAAATGGCGCTGCGATCAAGGTTCACATCAATGACATGCATGACTGGTTTTCGGCGCGGACTTACGCGGAGACCGTCGCCTGGTCGAAAATCATCGTCGATCAGGCCAGCGACCGCATTCTCGGCGCGCATTTCGTCGGGCATGCCGGCCAGGAGCTGGTCAATATTTTCGGCCTGGCGATGCGCTTTGGCATCACCGCCACCCAGATCAAGAACTACGTCTACGCCTACCCGACGTTTTCCTCCGACATCAAGCACATGCTCTGATCCGATCGATCGGGCAGATCGCGCGCATAGCGCTGCGCTATCGAGTCAAAAGCCAAAGGGCATTTCCTCAGATAAGCGATTTCAACGATGGTTGCTCTCATAGCCGGCCATTCGAGGCCGCGGCACAACAGAGGAGACAAGACATGTTCAAGCACACCGCAACTTCACGCACACTCTGGCATGGCCTCGCACTCGCCTGCGTCATCGCCGGGTCGGTCGCCGCGACGTCGAGCGCCTTTGCCGGCGAGTGCCCGGCCGACAAGATCAAGGCCAATGCTCGCGAGAAGGTCGACTTCAAGCCGGTCGGTGTCACCGACGTCACGCTTGGTTCGATCGACCTCGAAAAGCAGCCGGCACACCTCAAAGACCGCGAGCTGCGGTTCCGCAAGCTGACGATCGAGCCCGGCGGCATCGTGCCCTGGCACAGCCACGACGACCGGCCGGCGCTGATCTTCGTGCAGCAGGGCGAGATCGTCGAATATGCCAGCAACTGTGTCGACCCAATTCTGCACAAGGCGGGAGATCTCAGGGCCGAGGTGTTCGGTACCTCGCATTGGTGGAAGAACCTGGGAACGCAGACCGTCATTCTCTATGTCGGCGACGTCCGCAAGGATGCGCACGACCACAATATGTAACGAGCGCAGCTTGTAACGAGCGCAGCCCACGCCTCGTTGCCGGATGTGACGCCTGGGGCCCCCGTGTTGCCCCACACGCCCAGGCGTCACATCCCTTTTTCAATCCGGGCCCCGTGAGGAGCGCCGCGCCATGACCGACATATCCGCCGAGATGAAATCCGAAACCATGGAAATGCACGGCCACTCGCCGGGCGTGGTGCTGCGATCGCTCGTCATCGGCCTGACGGCCTTCTTGACCGTGGTCGATCTGTTTGCGACCCAGGCCATCCTGCCGTCGCTGACCAAACACTACAATGTGACCCCGGCGGCGATGGGCTTTGCCGTCAATGCAAGCACTATGGGCATGGCGGTTGCCGGACTGGTCGTCGGATTTTTGAGCCAGCATATCGACCGGCGGCTCGGCATTCTGTTGAGTCTGGCCCTGCTCGCCATTCCCACGACCCTGCTCGCGGTCGCGCCCAATCTTGCCGTGTTCACGATCCTTCGCATCACGCAGGGCCTGTGCATGGC
The DNA here is from genome assembly GCA_963778925.1 of uncultured Alphaproteobacteria bacterium. Taxonomy (GTDB): domain Bacteria; phylum Pseudomonadota; class Alphaproteobacteria; order Rhizobiales; family Xanthobacteraceae; genus Bradyrhizobium. The sequence goes on from CAVZWE010000011.1 coordinate 558,309, forward strand.
GTCCGCCTTCGCGCTGACGCTGGCCTATCTCGGCGAACAATGCAGCTCGATGGACGCCGGCGGCGCGTTCGCGGCCTACATCACCGGCAATGTCGCGAGCAACCTGATCGGCCGGCTGGTTTCCGCGGCGGTCGTGGACACGCTCGGGCTGGCCTCGAACTTCTATTTCTTCGCGTTATTGAATCTGGCCGGCGCGGTGCTGGTGTACTTCACGATCAAACGCGTCCGCCCGACGCATTCGATGCCGATGCCGCAATCGCCGTTCGCGGCGATGGTCGCGCACTGGCGCAATCCGGCGCTGCGCGCGGCCTTCGGCATCGGCTTCTGTATCCTGTTCGCCTTTATCGGGACCTTCACCTTCGTGAATTTTGTCCTGGTGCGCCCGCCGCTGTCGCTGGGACGGATGGATCTCGGCTTCGTCTATTTTGTCTTCCTGCCCGCCATCGTGACGACGCTTCTTGCCGGCAAGGCGGTGGCGCGGTTCGGAACCCGGCCGGCGATCTGGGGCGCGCTGGCGGTGGCGGCGATCGGCCTGCCGCTGATGCTGTCCTCGCATCTGGCCGAAGTTCTCGCCGGCATGATCCTGGTCGGCGCCGGTACCTTCTTTGCGCAGGCTTCGGCAACCGGCTTCGTCGGACAGGCCGCCAGCGAAAACCGCGGCGTGGCCAGCGGGACCTATCTGGCCTGTTATTTCCTGGGCGGCCTCGTCGGCAGCGCCGTGCTCGGCCAGTTGTTCGACCGCTTCGGCTGGACCGCCTGCGTTGCGGGGGTCGGCGCCGCCTTGATCGTTGCCTGCCTGCTTGCCAGCCGGCTCACCCTTCGGCCCATCAACTGAAGTCCGCGTAGGAGATTGCCCACGCCTGCATGGTCCGGCGCGGGGCTTCCGGGAAGGTCCGGTGTCTGCTACGTTTCGCCGCGTAAGAATGCACCCGGCGACCGTTGGCTCATCATGGAGATGCATCAGGTCCGGTATTTCCTGGCCGTTGCGGAAGAACTGAACTTTTCGAGCGCGGCGCAGAAATGCGACGTGTCGCAGCCCTCGCTTTCGCGCGCCATCAAGGCGCTGGAAGCCGAGCTCGGGGGCGATCTGTTTCGCCGCGAGGGGAAGAACACCCACCTTTCCGAACTTGGCAAAATGGTTCGGCCGCATCTGGAGATGGTCTACAGCGCGAGCGCCGATGCAAAGCGGGTGTCGCAGGATCTGACGCAGCTCAAGAAGGTCCCGCTCAAGCTCGGCATCATGAGCACGATCGCGCCGGACGAGATCGTCGATCTGATCGCGGCGCTGAAGACCCAGCACCCCGGTCTGGAGCTGAGGCTTTGCGACGCAAGCGCCGCCGAATTGCGGGATCGTCTGCTCGCCGGCGACCTCGAGGTGGCGATCTATGCATTACCCGGTGAGCAGCGCGACGAAACCCACATGATGCCACTGTTTGCCGAGCAAATGGTCATCGCGGTGAACCGGGACCACAAGCTCTCAAATGCCCGCGGCTTTCCGGTCAGCGAAATGAACGGTGAGAACTACATCCACCGCATGAACTGCGAGTTTGCGGGATATGCCGACCGCATCCTGAGCGAAAAGGGCGTTACCTGCACGCCGGCCTATTGGAGCGAGCGCGATGACTGGACCCTGGCGATGGTCGCCGCCGGGCTGGGATTTGCGTTTATGCCGGCCAATGCCGTCAAGCATCCGGGCGTGATCGGCATTCCCGTCGTCGACCCGGAATTCTGGCGGCTGGTCAATCTGGTAACGGTGCGAGGCCGAAGGCACTCGCCCGGCATCGGCGCGCTGGTCCGCGAAGCCATGCGCAAGAAATGGTATGGCGAGCAGCCGGGCGGCGCCCGGGCAGCTCCCCTTTGATCCCTGAAAAAGCGCCATACCCACACGCTACCGACACGATAGCCCCAGGCTATTGATGTTTTGACCCGGCCTGCGGCCGCTTCGGCTAGAATGATTGCGCATATCGCCAATTCTGGAGGGGCATACTCATGGAAATGCATCAGATCCGCTATTTCCTGGCCGTCACCCGAACGCTGAATTTCACGCGCGCGGCCGATGAGTGCAACGTCACCCAGCCGTCGCTGACCCGGGCCATCAAACAGCTCGAGGCTGAACTGGGCGGCGACCTGTTCCGGCGCGAGCGGCCCGCAGCCCAGCTCACTGAACTGGGGCAGCGCATGCACCCGCTTCTGAAGCAGTGCTATGAAGCCGCCGTCGGGGCGCGATCGCTGGCATCGTCGTTCAAGGGCGGCAAGGTCGGCACGCTGCGGATCGCGATCGCCGATGCGGTCGACCTCGCGCTCTTGATCCCGCATCTCGAGCAATTGAAGCGGCTGTTCAACGCGCTCGAATTCAAGCTGCTGCGCGGCAACAGCAAGCAAATCGGCGAATACCTGAAAAAGGGCGAAGCCGAGCTCGGCATCGCCGTCGAAATGGACAGGGAATGGGACCGGCTGGACGCCTGGCCGCTGTTCACCGAGAGTTTCCAGCTCGTCGTCAATGAGCGCCATCCGCTTGCGGACCAGGATAGCGTCGAATTCGACGATCTGAAGCGGCAGCAATTGCTGTCGCGCGGCTATTGCGAATATGCCGAGCGGTTGAGCGCCACGCTGCGGGCCTGCGATATCGATGTCGATGGCAGCCACGATATCTCGTCGGAGCATGACCTGATCAAGCTCCTGGAAGCCGACATCGGGGTCGCCATCATTCCGTGCAGCGCCTCGATGCCCGATACGCTGCGACGTGCTGCGATCGAGGGTCTCGACGTCAGGCGAACGGTTCAATTGTTCGGGGTGGCCGGCCGCGAGCGCACGGCGGTCGCGTCCGCCGTCATGAAAATGCTGCGCAGCGCCGACTGGCTGCCGTTCACCAGCCCGGCGATGCCGCCTGCGAAGGATGCCAGGCCCGCGCTTTCGATCGTAGCCGCCTGACCGATTACCTGGGAAAACACCAATGACCGAAAAGACCTTTGCCGAACTTCTCGAACAGACGACCGAAAACAGCCGGTTGATGGACGCCCCGCTCGGCGAACGGCTGAAAGCGGTCGCCGATGAGGTTGGCAGACTGAGCCCGGAATTCGCCGGCGTTGTGGCGCGCATGGTGGCGCGGCTTGAGGCCAATAATGTCGGCCAGAGCGCGCCGCAGGTCGGCGCACCGATGCCGGATTTCATCCTGCCCGACGAACAGGGCCAGCTCGTCCGTCTCGAAAACCTGCTCGAACGGGGACCGGTCGTGGTGTCGTTCCACCGCGGCCATTGGTGTCCCTATTGCCGGCTGAACGCCGACGGGCTCGCCAGGATTGCCCCCGACGTCAAGCGGCTCGGCGGGCAGATCGTCGCGATCTCGCCGGAAACGCATCAATATGGCGCCGAGCTGAAGGCCTACGCCAACGCACCATTTCCGATCCTCGCCGACGTCGACAACGGCTACGCGCTCGAACTCAATCTCCTGTTCTGGGTCGGCGACGAGAAGCGCGAGGCGATGCAGGCGGGCGGCTTCGACATCGCACCCTACCAGGGCAACGAAACCTGGATGCTGCCGATCCCCGCGACCTTCATCGTCGGCCAGGATGGCCTCGTCAAGGCACGCTACATCGATCCCGACTATCGCCGCCGCATGGATCTGGACGCCATTCTCGAGGCGGTGGGTCGCCTGCGTGCGGAAGCACTCGGAGCCCCGCTCCGATCGGCCCTTGGCTAGAGGCTAGACGGCGTCGGCAGACTTCGGGCTACGCGATGGCGCAGTCTCCGGCGCCGGCTCGTCATCCGCGATGGCGCGCCAGGCCGCGCCCTCGAGATCGTCATACTGCCCGCTTTTGAGCGACCAGAGGAATCCGAGCAGCCCGATCAGCCCGAGGGCAAGCGCCAGCGGCACCAGGATAACCATCACTTCCATCACGCCCCTCCATTCGCTACGCGGCGAGCACGAAGCGCATTCAGCATCACCAGCACGGAGGAACCGGACATCGCGGCCGCGGCGATCAGCGGGGTCACAACCCCGCTGATGGCGATCGGGACCGCCAGCAGGTTGTAGCCGACCGCGAGCCACAGGTTTTGGCGCATCAGGAGCAGCGCCTTGCGCGCGTAATCGATGGCCGCGACCACCGGCGCCAGCGGCTTGCCGAGAAATACCAGATCCGCGGTCGCCTGGCTCAGATGCGCGGCACTGATCGGAGACATCGAGACGTGGGCTGCAGCCAACGACGGCGCATCGTTCAGCCCGTCGCCGACCATCATCACCTTGAAACCCCGGCGTTTCAGATCTTCGATGCGGGCGATCTTGTCGGCAGGCGTCACGCCAGCCCGCCATTCGCTGATCCCAAGCGCCCGCGCCGCCGCCTGAACCGCCGGCTCCCGGTCGCCCGAGAGAATTTCGACCGCGATGTTGCGTTTCCGCAGCGCCGCTATCATCGCCCCCGCGTCCGGGCGCAGCCCCTGGCGCACGGAGAACATGTATTTGGCGTCGCCATGGCCGAAGGCGACGAGGGAAGCCTCGGGGTCGAGGTTCACACTGTCCCTGGCCAATTGCTCCGCGCCGCAGAACGACGGCCTTCCCAGCCGTATCTCGGTTCCGCCGATCGTGCCGCGCACGCCCTGCCCCGGCTCTTCGACAATTCCCGCGAGCGGCGATTTAGCGGACGCCGCCCGCGCTACGGCGGCTGCGACCGGATGATGGCTCGATAGCGCAAGCCGCCCGGCAAGAGCAAACACCTCTTCGGGAATACCCGCCGCGTTGACTACTTCGAGATCGGGCAAAGTCAGCGTGCCGGTCTTGTCGAAAATGATGTGATCGACCTCGGCGAGCCGTTCGATCGAATCGCCGGAATTGAGCAGTACGCCCGCCTTGAACATCGCGCCCGACGCCACGGTCTGCACGGTCGGAATGGCGAGCCCCAGCGCACAGGGGCAGGTGATGATCAGCACGGCGACGCCGGTGACGATGGCATCGTGCCAGCTTGCACCCATCAGGACCCAGCCAAGCACGGTCAATAAGGCGGTCGCATGCACCACCGGCGCGTACAGCCGCGACGCCCGGTCGGCGAGGCGCACGTAGCGCGAGCGGGCCTGCAAGGCGTTGTCGAGCAGCCGGGTGATTTCCGCCAGCAAGGTGCCTTCCGACGCCGCCGAAACCCGGACCCGCAAGGTTCCGGAAACGTTGAGCGAGCCGGCATACACGGCGGTGCCATGCTCCGCCGTGACGTAGAGGGTCTCGCCGGTAATCAGGCTTTGGTCGATCTCGGATCGTCCCTCGATCACCGTGCCATCGACCGCGCAGCGTTCGCCCGGCCGCAACAGCACGATGTCGCCGGGATGGATCGCCGCCACCGGCACCAGCGAGATTTCATCGGCGCCGACGAATTTGGTCGCAGTCTCAGCCTTGAGCGCGGCGAGGTTTCCGGCGACCGCGCGGGTTCGCCGCCGCATGCTCTGGTCGAGATAGCGCCCTACCAGCAGGAATGTCAGCAGCATGATCGCCGCGTCGAAATAGGTATGTTCGGCGTGGTTGATGGTTTCGACGACCGACATACCCAGCGCAAGAATGACGCCGATGGAGATCGGAACGTCCATGTTGACGTTGCGCGTGCGCAGCGCGCGAAATGCCGACCTGAAGAAGGGCTGGCCCGCATAGGCGGCGGCCGGCAGTGCGATCAGCGCCGACAGCCAGTGAAAGAAATCGCGCTGTTCGGGAATCATGTCGCTGACGTTGCCCGACCACACCGGAACCGAAAGCATCATCACATTCATGGTCGCGAAGGCCGCAACCCCGAGACAGCGCAGCAGAAAGCGCGATTGTTCGGCTTCGGCAGCCTCGGCGCTTTCGGTTTCGAACGGATAGGCCTTGTATCCGAGTTCGGCGAGCCGGTCGATGAAGCGGCCCGGCTCGAGCGTGCCCTGCTTCCATTCCAGCGCCACGCGGCGGTCGGTGAGATTGACGCGCGCCAGGGTGACGTCGGGGATCGCCGAGAGCCCGCGCTCGATTTTCGACATGCATCCGGCGCAACTGACGCCTTCGACCGCAAGATCGATGTGCGAAACGCCGGCGCCGGCGTCCCTTACGTAATGCGAGAAGTCCCGTGTCGCCTGCATGATTGGGCGTCCCTAGTTCAACAGCACGCGGTTCTTCGACAGGAACATCCGCTGTCCCGCCGCGTCGCCTTCGAGTACCAAGTCCCATTGTCCGGGCGCGATCAGGGGCGCACTACCGCGATAGATGCCACTGCCTATTTCCGAAAGCCCGACCGGTTGATCGGCCCTCCGATCAGTGGGTCGCTCGAAACGGCCCTGAAACCTGAGGCCGGACATCGGCATGCCTTGCTTGTCTCGTGCCTCCACCTGCAGCGTCGCGCCGCCATCGGGGCCTCGCTGAATATGGGCGTTGACCTTCCAGGCTCGCACATTCTGGTCGTGGGCGGCCGCGATCTCCTTCTCGTAGGCAAGGCTCGCGCTGTAGGCGCTGTCCACTTCGGTCCCCGGCAACGTATCGATGGCGAACTTCATCATCAGGAAGTTCACCCCAAACACCACGCCGAAAAATGCCAGCAGCATGACGAGCACCATACGGCCGGTCAGCGGTTTCGGCGAAACGGAAGTTCTGCTCATCTGATGGTCCTCAGCAATCTCATGGCGTGACGAAATGATCCGTTGCGGACGCAACCTCACCCAGTCCGATATCGGTGACATGGAATCGCACCGGAACCGATTTTTCCGGATTGTTTTCGGCAGGCGCCGTGACCAGAAGCCTCAGCTCCGTGGTCGTATCGCGCCCGAGAATGATCATCGGCCGGTCCGCGGTCACGGAATCGGCGCCGACAACATGGACGGTGGCATTGTTCGGGCCATCAATGTCGATCGCGATCACGCGATCGAAGCCGCGCTTGTTGAGCAGCCGAACCGTATAGGCATTGCGGATCGAACCGTCGCTCAGTTTCACCGCGACCGGGTTGCGGTCGTGCAATACGTTGACATCAAGCAGCGATCGCGTCAGCAGCGCGTACAGCATGACCGCGCCGACGGCTGTGATCATGGCGCTGTAGACGATGGTGCGCGGCCTGACGAAGCGGTAGATCGGCGGCTGGCCGGCCTGACGCCGGTGAATGTTGATGTCGTTGTCGTAACCGATCAGCCGGGTTTCCCTGCCGATCTTCTTCATCACGGTATCGCAGGCATCGATGCACAGGCCGCACTGGATGCAGTCGAGTTGCGAGCCGTCGCGGATGTCGATACCGGTCGGGCAGACGGCGACGCATTGATAGCAATCGATGCAGTCGCCGGCGGTCTCGCCGAGCGCCCGCAATTCGTTGGCCTTCTTCAGCGAGGTGCGTTTTTCCCCGCGGTCGTATTTGTAGGTGACGTTGAGCGCCCATTCGTCGGTCAGCGCGGCCTGGATGCGCGGCCAGGGGCACATGTAGACGCAGACCTGTTCGCGCATGAAGCCGGCGAGCAGATAGGTCGTTGCCGTCAGGATCGCGATCCAGATATAGGCCAGCATCGGCGCCTGGAAGGTGACGAGTTGCTTCACCAGGGTCGGTGCATCGTTGAAATAAAGGACCCAGGCGCCGCCGGTCCACCACGCGATCATCAGCCAGATCGAGTGCTTCAGCGTGATTTCGGCAAAGCGCTCGAGCTTCAGCGTGCCGCGCGCGGCGTCTTTCCTCATGCGCTCGCGGCGGTCGCCCTCGATCAGGCGCTCGACCGCGTAAAACAGATCCGTCCACACCGTCTGCGGGCAAAGGTAACCGCACCAGATGCGCCCACCCACCGAATTCATCAGGAACAGGGTAATGGCCGCGACAATCAGCAGCCCGGTAAAATAGTAGACCTCTTGCGGCCACAGCTCGATGAAAAAGAAATAGAACCGGCTGTTGGGGAGGTCGATCAGCACCGCCTGGTCGGGTGCGCCCAGACCGCGATTCCACCGCACGAACGGCAACAGGTAATAGACGCCGAGGCAGAACCCCATCAGGCCCCATTTGATACGGCGGAATGTCCCGTGGACGCTCTGCGGATAGACTTTCTTTTGGGCCGCGTACAGCGGCCCATCGGCGTCAAGTTGCAGATCGATCGGAACTACAGGCTGATTCATCGGCTGGAGTCATCTCGCGTTGAGAGCAGAGCCTAGGCCCAACTTCACCCGCCCGGTTGATCCACCTCAAACAAATCCGGGTTCCCTGCCCGCGCGCGGTCACTTTCCCCCGCCGAGCGAGTGAACATAGACCGCCATCGCCTTGATCGTGGAGGGGTCGAGGCGGCCCGCCCAGGCCGGCATGACGCCGGCGCGGCCATTGGTAATAGTTTCGATGATGTTAGCCTCATCGGAGCCATAGAGCCAGATCTGATCCGTCAAGTTTGGCGCACCAAGCTCCTGATTGCCCTTGCCCGCATCGCCGTGACACAGCGCGCAATTATCCGCGAAAATCTTCGCTCCCGCCTTCGCGTCGTAGGCCTGGCGGGTGGACAGGCCCGACAGCGATCGAACGTAGTTGGCGACAGTTACGATTTCTTCGGTTTTCAGAGTCCCATCCTTGCCGAAGGCGAGCATTTGGCCTTCGTGGCTCTTCGCATGTCCCGAGCGCGCACCATACTGGATCGTCTGCATGATCTGGTCGAGCGTGCCGCCCCACAGCCAGTCGTCATCGTTCAGGTTGGGGTAACCCTTTGCGCCGGCCGCACCGCTGCCGTGACACGGCGCGCAGTTGTCGCCAAACACCGTCTTGCCGCGGGCCCGCGCCAGCGCCAGCAGGGCCGGATCCTTCTCGATGTCCGCAAGCGAAGCCGCGCCCAGCGCAACCATCCTGTCGCCGCGGATCTTTTCCAGATTTGCCAGTTCCACCGCGACGTCGGCGCGCGACGAGTAGTGCAATATGCCGGGCGTGTTGCTCCACAGCAGCGGCCACGCCGGATACACGACCCAGTAGCCGACCGCCCAGACGATGCAGGCGTAGAAGGTCAGCACCCACCAGCGCGGCAGCGGCGTGTTCAATTCCTTGATGCCGTCCCACTCGTGGCCGGTCGTGGTCTTGCCGGTGACGTGGTCTAAATCGATATGATCGGTCATGATTCTTTCATTCCTCCCGCAACGGCATTCTCGCGGCCTCGTCGAAAGCCTTCTGGTTGCGAGGCCAAAGCGCGTAGGTCACGATTGCGAGAAATATTCCGACGAAGATTGGCGTCCAGAACGTCGCAACGAAACCCGATGTAAAATTCTGGACCGTTAGGATTGCACTCATCGTTCTGCCTTCTCAGCGAAGATTTGCTTTTTCGTTGTAAAGCTTGAAATCGACCAGCGTGCCGAGCATCTGCAAGTAGGCGATCAGCGCGTCCATTTCGGTGGGCGCACCCGGCTTGCTATCGAAATTGCGCGCGACAGCCTTCGGATAGCGCTTGGCGAAGGCATCGGCTCCCGGGTTGTCCGGATCGGCCTGCGCCTTCAGGTCGGCAGCAGCGTTGGCAATCTGGTCGTCCGTATAGGGCACGCCGACGGCACGGTTGGTCCGCAGATGGTCCGCGATGGTATCGGCGTCGACCTCGGCAGTTGCGAGGAACGGATAGCCGGGCATCACCGACTGCGGAACGATGGCACGCGGATTGGTGAGATGGGTGACGTGCCAATCGTCGGAATATTTGGCGCCGACCCGCGCCAGATCAGGCCCGGTACGCTTCGATCCCCACTGGAACGGGTGGTCATACATGCTCTCGGCCGCGAGCGAGAAATGACCGTAACGCTCGACCTCGTCGCGCAATGGCCGGATCATCTGCGAGTGACAGAGGTAGCACCCCTCGCGCACATAGATATTGCGGCCGGCCAACTCCAGCGGCGTGTATGGCCTGACGCCATCGACCACCTCGATCGTGCTCTTCAGGTAGAACAGCGGGGTGATCTCGACCAGGCCGCCGATCGCGATGACCGCCAGAATTCCGACGATCAGGATGATCGAGTTCTTTTCGAAAATTTGATGCCGTGTCCAGAAAGACATTTAATCGCTCCTCATTCCGCCGGCTGAAGAGCGACGGGCGACTGCACTTCCGCCTCACCGGCGCGCACCGTCATCCAGAGATTGTACGCCATGATCAGCGAGCCAACCAGGAACAGCGCGCCTCCCGCAGCGCGGATGATGTAGAATGGATGCATGGCCTCGACGGTTTCGATGAAGGAATATTCAAGGAAGCCGAGCGAGGTATAGGCGCGCCACATCAGGCCCTGCAAAATCCCGGACACCCACATCGCGGAGATGTAGAGCACGATCCCGATGGTCGCGATCCAGAAATGCCAGTTGACGAGCTTGAGACTGTACAGTCTGCGATCCCATAGCCATGGGACCAGGCAATACAGCGCGCCGAACGAGACGAATCCGACCCAGCCCAACGCGCCCGAATGAACGTGACCGATGGTCCAGTCGGTATAGTGACTGAGCGAGTTGACGACCTTGATCGACATCATCGGGCCTTCGAAGGTCGACATGCCGTAGAAGGCCACCGACACCACCAGCATGCGCAGCACCGGATCGGTGCGCAGCTTGTCCCAGGCGCCCGACAGCGTCATCAGGCCGTTGATCATGCCGCCCCATGACGGCATCCAGAGCATGATGGAGAAGGTCATGCCCAGGGTCTGAGCCCAGTCCGGAAGCGCGGTGTAGTGCAGGTGATGCGGGCCCGCCCAGATATAAAGGAATATCAGGGCCCAGAAGTGGATGATCGACAGGCGGTAGGAATAGATCGGCCGCTCGGCGCGCTTCGGGATGAAATAGTACATGATGGCGAGGAAGCCCGCGGTCAGGAAGAACCCGACGGCGTTATGACCGTACCACCACTGGAACATCGCATCCTGAACGCCGCCCCAGGCGATGTACGACTTCGAGCCGAACACCGACACCGGCAGGGCCGGATTATTTCCGAGGTGAAGCACCGCGATGGTGACGATGAAAGCGAGATAGAACCAGTTGGCGACGAAAATGTGCGGTTCCTTGCGCTTCACCAGCGTCATCAGAAACACCAGGAGATAGGTCACCCAGACGATCGTTAGCCACAAATCGGCATACCATTCGGGCTCGGCATATTCCTTCGACTGCGTTACCCCGAGCAGATAGCCGGTGCCCGCGACTAGAATGAAGAAATTATAGCCGACGACGACAAACCACGGCGCGAGATCGCCGGCGAGGCGAACGCGCGAGGTCTTTTGCACGACATAGAACGAGGTTGCGAGCAGCACGTTGCCGCCGAACGCAAAGATCACCGCCGAAGTATGCAGCGGCCGCAGCCGGCCGAAGCTGGTCCATGGCAGATCGAAATTCAGCGCCGGCCATGCCAGCTGGCTGGCAATCAAGAGCCCCACGGTAAATCCGGCGATGCCCCAGAACATCGCCATGACAGCGGAAAATTTGACCGGGCCCATGTTGTAGTTGGGCCGGCCGTTGATTTCCTGGGGCGGCAGCGCCGCCGGGCGGTCGAAATACCGGTTCAGGATGACGAAAGCCGCCGCAAGGCTTGCAGCGGCAGTGAGCGAGGCATGAAATGCGAACGGAGCATCGAGGGCTTTCGCCGCACCGATCACGCATAAGAAGGCGGTTATGACGAACAACACCGTCAAACCGCTTTCGCCGATGGTCATGGATTTTGAACTGGGGGCCTGGCTCATGCGAATTCTCTGTTAGGGACAGGAATCAAACAATCACAATCGCAGCAGGCTCGGTTTGATCGAGATCAAGCCGTTCAATCGGAATCCTGATCCGAGGCCGAACCAAACGCAGCGGCCGTATTTCTACGGCCAATGTCAGCGGCTTGCCGAGCGCGCGTCGCCGGCCGTGCCTGTTGTGAGAAAGCTGCGGTTCAGGCGTCTCGGACAGATTGGGGACGAATCAGCCTTCGTTGCGGGCGCAAGAGGCGAGCGCCCTGACGACATCCTCGCGGGCGATAATGCCGGCCAATCGATGACCGCTGTCGATCACCGGAATGCTCCTGATACGATGCTCGACCATGAGCTGCAGCACCCGCGTCAGTTTGGTGTCGGACCGTACGTAAATGAACTCCGATGTCATGACATCGGCAACGATTCGGTTCATCAATTCGCCGTAGCGCGGGACCATCTGGCTCGGCGTGAAGGCAAAGCACTTCAGCAGATCGAATTTGGTGACGATGCCGATCACCTGCGCGTCCTCTTCGACCGGGTAGGTATTGAAGTCGTCGCGCTCGAACATGTCTCCCAGTTCGCGTATCGTGAGCTGGCGCGTGACCGTCGTGACAGCGCGTGTCATATGGCCGGCAACGGTTTCTTCGAGGAATTTGTACAAGGTGCCGATCCCAAGGTTATAGCGTTGACATCTAATGCGACAGCAAAACGCAGCGCGCGGACTGGGTGATGAGATGCTGCGTCACGCCGCCCAGCACCAATTCGCGAAATCGCGAATGACCGTAGGCGCCCGCGACGATGACGCCGGCGCCGACGTCGGCGGCTGTTCCGTCCAGCTGGGCCGTCGTGTCCCGATCCGGATCCTTCTCCGCCACGAGTTCGCTGGCGGACACGCCATGACGTGACAGCCACGCAACGACATCCCGGACCCGCGACACCGCATCCCGCGAGCCGGCGCCCTGCTCCAATATCTCCGCGACGGTGACGCTCTTGACCTTGCGCAGCATGGGCAGCGAATTGGCGATCGCCCGCCTCGCCTCGGGAGTGTCCTTCCAAGCCACCAGAGCGCTTCGCAGATCGAGCCAATTGGCCATGCCGGGGACAACCAGCAGCGGCCGGCCCGCCTGCATCACGAGGTCCTTTGGACTGGCCTGTACCAGCGGGTCTGAAAACGCCCCTTTGTCCATACCGCTGACGATGATGTCGGCGCTCCTCGCTTCCTGCAGAATGTAGCGAGCCGGAAAGTCGATCGCGCTGCGCCATTCGACCAGCTTGGCCCGATTTTTGGTCGCCTCGCGGAACTGCCCTTCCAGCTCCGACAAGCGTGCTTTGATCAATCCCAGTCCCTGGTCGATCAGATTCTGGGCCTGGTCTCCGTCAGTGAAATAGAGCGGCGGACTGAACATCGAGGCGGCGATTCCGATGATGCCGGCGTCAAACCGTTCGGCGATCTGGTTGGCTGCTTCCAGGCGAGCCTCGTTCGACTCATCCAGCGCAAGGCTGACCATGACGGTCGCAAAGGTCATTCAATCTCTCCGCTGTCACGAAACAGATTGCATTGTAGGTCCGCAATCCGGCAGGGGGATGAGATAGATCAAAGTGCCCTCGACCGCCGTGAAATCCGCCGGGGATCGCGGGCGTGACCGGCCCTTCAAGGAAAATAATCCGCAAGGGACGATCCGCCGGAACTTGCCTCACCACCGAGATTCAGCGAATTTAACGAGTCCGGTGCTGCAGTTTCGGGCATTTGCACCCCCTGAGGTCAATCTCGTATAGGATGACGGACCCCGGGGCACCCCGGTTGAGGCTGGCGGCGTTAGCTTTGGATTGGCGGAAGTGAAGGCTCGAGCGTGCCCGGTACAATTGATTTATCGCCAGACGATCCCGTTCGAAATGAGCATCTCAGGCTCCGAATCGAGGGATTCGGCGTCGGAACCTGGGATCTGGATCTTTCCACGCGAAAATTGGAGTGGTCCGATGCGGCGCGAAGCCTTTTCGGGGTCCCCCGCGACAAGCCCGTCAGCTACGAACTGTTTCTTTCCCTGCTCGATCCGAAAGGTCGTGAGCGCACCGACCAGGCCATAAACGAGGTTGCCGAGACCGGCGGCAATCTCGACGTTTCGTTCAAGGTTGGCGGCGGGCAGAGGCCAGGCCACTGGATTCGCGCGCGCGGCGGCCTGATCAGGGATGACGCCGGGGTCCCGCGGCATCTCAGCGGCATCGTTCTCGATATCGACGAAGAGAAGCAGTTGGAAGAGGCGCTGAGAACCCGGGAGAGCCACCTCCGCTCGATCCTCGACACCGTGCCGGATGCCATGATCGTCATCGACGGATACGGCATCGTGCAATTTTTCAGCACCGCGGCCGAGCGGCTGTTTGGCTATGCCGAACATGAGGCGATCGGCAAGAACGTCAGCGAGATGATGCCCGAGCCGGATCGGTCGCGCCACGACGGTTATCTTGCCCGCTATCGATCCACCGGCGAACGTCATATCATCGGCATTGGGCGGATCGTGACCGGCAGGCGCAGGGACGGAACGACGTTTCCGATGCACCTCTCGATCGGTGAAATGCGATCCGGCGGCGAGCCCTATTTCACCGGATTCGCGCGCGACCTCACCGAGCACCAGCAAACCCAGGCGCGGCTGCAGGAACTGCAATCCGAACTCGTTCATATTTCGCGCCTGACCGCGATGGGAGAGATGGCGTCCGCGCTCGCGCACGAACTCAACCAGCCGCTTGCCGCCATCAGCAACTACATGAAGGGCTCGCGCAGGCTGCTGGCCGGCAGCACCGATCCCAATACGCCGAAAATTGAAAATGCCATGGACCGCGCCGCCGAACAGGCGCTGCGCGCCGGCCAGATCATTCGCCGTCTTCGCGACTTCGTTTCCAGGGGCGAGTCCGAGAAGCGGGTCGAAAGCCTTGCGAAACTGATCGAGGAGGCCGGAGCACTCGGTCTGGCGGGCGCCCGCGAGCAGAATATTCAGCTTCGCTTCAATTTGAATCCGGAGTTCGATCAGGTGCTGGTGGACCGGGTCCAGATCCAGCAGGTTCTGGTCAATCTTTTTCGCAATGCGCTCGAGGCGATGGCACAATCGCCGCGGCGCGAGCTGATCGCATCGAACGCCAAGGTTGACGACGACATGATCGAAATTGCGGTGTCCGATACCGGGACGGGCTTCCACGACGACGTCAAACCCAATCTGTTTCAAACTTTCTTTACGACAAAAGAGACCGGGATGGGGGTAGGACTTTCGATCAGCCGCTCGATCATCGAGGCCCATGGCGGCCGGATGTGGGCCGAAAACAATTCCGCGGGCGGCGCGACGTTTCGGTTCACGCTGCCCACAGCATCGAACGAGAGTTGACACATGCCGGATAGGGGAAAGGTCTACGTCATCGACGACGACGAGGCGATGCGCGATTCGCTGAAATTCCTGCTCGATTCCGCCAACTTCAACGTGACGCTGTTCGAAACCGCGGTGAGGTTTCTCGATGTACTGCCGAGCCTTGAGTTTGGATGCGTGGTTTCGGACGTGCGCATGCCCGGTCTTGACGGAATCGAGCTCTTGAAACGCATGAAGGCGAGCCACAGCAGGTTTCCGATTCTCATCATGACGGGGCACGGCGACATTCCGCTTGCGGTCGAAGCGATGAAACTGGGGGCGGTCGATTTTCTCGAGAAGCCGTTCGAGGACGACCGTCTGATCGGCATGATCGAAGCCGCGATCCGGCAGGCGGAGCCGGCCGCCAGGAGCGAGGCGGCGACACTGGACATCGCGGCGCGGATAGCAACGCTCAGCCCCCGCGAGCGCCAGGTCATGGATGGCCTGATTGCAGGGCTCTCCAACAAACTGATCGCCCGCGACTACGACATCAGCCCCCGCACCATTGAAGTTTACCGGGCCAACGTGATGACCAAGATGCAGGCCAACAGCCTCTCCGAATTGGTCCGGCTGGCGATGCGCGCGGGTCTGTTGAAGGATTGAGCTAAATCAAGCCCAACCGTCGCGATGCCTGCTATCAAGCAAAATTATGACTCCGATCAGCACGCAAGATGCGCGGGTTTTCGTGATGCCGTCAGTCGCCAAACCAACAGTTTACGTGGTTGACGATGACGCGGACGTTCTCGGTTCGCTGCGCTTCCTTCTCGAGACCGATGGGTTCGACGTTCGAACCTTCAGAAGCGGCGCGTCGCTCCTGAACGCGGTTCGTTCCACCGGCGTCGACTGTTTTGTGATCGACTACAAGATGCCCGACATGAACGGCATCGATCTGGCCGGCCGTTTGCGAAGCCGCGACATAGCCGCCCCGGTCATTCTCATCACCGGCTACCCCGACGAAAACATCTCCGCGAGGGCGGAGGCCGCGGGCGTACGACATGTTCTGCTGAAGCCTCTGCTTGAGGAAAGCCTGGTCACCCGGATTCGAGGGGCTATTCAGGAGGATCGTCCGCTCAGGGACCCCGGAAGCGGCCTGTGACCTCCGGTAATATACGTAGGTAGAGCCCCTTAAGATATCACGCGAAATTTTCAGGCCCGATGATCCCCTGTAGCACTTTGCCATCCGCCGCAAAGGAGATGGCTCATGCTCACCCAATCGCTCAGCACCCCGGTCATTGGCAACAAGATCAGCCCCGTCGCCTGCCCTACTCCCGCTCTCGACCAATTTGGTTCGGTTACCGTGCATGCGGGCCTCATCGCCACCGAGTTTTCCTACAAGAAGGATGAGGAGATCTACGGCGAGGATGAGCCTGCGGAATACGTCTATCAGGTAGTCTCAGGCGCGGTTCGCAGCTACAAGCTGCTCTCCGACGGACGGCGTCAGATCGGCGCATTTCATCTGCCGGGTGATGTCTTCGGACTTGAATCGGGAACGGTGCACCGGCTTGCCGCGGAGGCCATTATCGATACCACCGTGCGGCTGGTGAAGCGCCGCAGCCTCGAGCAGGCGGCAGGCGTCGATGTTCATGTCGCGCGCAAGCTTTGGACGATGACCGCCGGTGACCTCCGCCATGCGGAAGACCACATGCTGCTGCTCGGGCGCAAGACGGCGATGGAGCGGGTCGCCACCTTCCTGTTGGAAATGGATCGTCGACTTGCCGTCGCCGGGATGATGGCGTTGCCGATGTGCCGCAGGGATATCGGCGATTATCTCGGCCTTACGCTGGAGACGGTTTCAAGAGCTCTTTCGCAGCTCCACACCCAGGGGGTTTTGGGGTTCTCCGGCGCCCGTCAGATCGTGCTTCGCAACCGCGCGCGCCTGCGCAACATGGACGCCTGAGAATTGCCGTCAGACGTCGAGCCCGGAGGCTAATTCCTCCGGGCACCGGAATCCAACCGGTTTTCCGAGCAGTTTTTCACCGTTCAATGCGCGGGCGCCAGATCGGCTTTGCCGAAGCGCCGCTCATAAGCCTTTATATAGGCCTCCGGCGAAGGCTTCAGATGGCGCCGCGTTAGCGCCACCAGGTCGTCACGGCGCGAGGCGCGAAGCGCCTTGATCATATCGAGGTGATCGCGGCGGGCGCGATCCAGCGATTCCGGGAAGGCGTTGGCATAAGATCTGATGCCATAGACCTTCTGCGCCAAGAGATCGATGGTTTCGATCAGGCAGGCATTGCCGCAGAGGCCGTACAAAACCCGGTGAAAACTCAAGTTGCTGTAAAAAACCGTCAGCAACTCTCCCGCGGCGATGGCTGCGGTGTGCTTGCGCTGCAATTCCTCCAGCCGCTCGATATCCGCAAGCCCAACCGGAAACGGAATGATGCGGACCGCCATCACTTCCAGCTCTTCGCGGACCGCGTAGATCTCTTTCACCTCCGGCGGCGTCAATCCGCGAACCAGCGCGCCGCGATTTGGAATGCGCTCCACCAGGCCCTTTTTTTCGAGCTCGAACAGCGCCAGTCGCACGTCGCCGCGATGGGTCTGGAACAGGTCGCAAAGATCCTGCTCGACCAGGCGCTCCCGCGGTTGACGCCGTCCCAGGACTATGTCCTCCTCGATGCGCTTGGCGATGACGGCGGCCGCCGGTTCTCGCACGGCCGATGCCGGCATCTGACCTGATTTGGGCGTTCGGGCTAACGCGTGCTTGGTTGGTTTTCCGGCCATCATTTCCCCCGACTTGGAAGCACCCTGCCCGGCGCCGCCCACGGCATCGCAGACCATGGTTTTCAATTTTGATAATAATATCGTAAACCGTATTGTAAACAATATTAGATGGCGCTAGCATCTGCAAAAGCGAACGGACAGCAGCCTGTACCGTGACCGCGCAAGGGGGAAACGGCATGAAAAAAGATCGCAAGGATTCCGTCAGCAAAGGCGCCGGCCTGAACCGGATCCTGACGAAACGGCAGGACCGCCGCCAATTCCTTCTCAACACCGGTGGCGTGCTGGCCGCCGGCGCATTCGGCGCGGTGCCGCTGCGCGGCTGGGCCGCCGATCCCATCAATATCGGCGCACTCTACCCGACTACCGGCAGCATGGCGCAGATCGGCGTCGGCTGCGTCGCCGCCGCCAAGCTTGCGGTGGAGATGGTCAACGACGCCGGCGGCATCAAGTCGCTCGGTGGCGCCAAGCTCAATTTGATCCTGTCGGACGTGCAGAGCGACACCACGGTGACGCGCACGGAAACCGACCGGCTGATTACCGGCAACAAGCTGTCGGCGATCCACGGCTGTTTCGCCAGCGCGCTGACGCTGATCGCCAGCGAAGTCTGCGAACGCGCCAAGGTGCCGATCATCACCGGCTCGAGCTCGGACCAGCTCAACAAGGGCCGCACCTACACCTTTACGCCGTTTGCGCGCGCCTCGCAGTTCGCCAAGGCGCAATTGCAAATGTCCAAGCTCGTCAGCGATACGCCGAAGGTCGCCGTGATCTTCGAGAATACCGCGTTTGGCACCTCGACCTCGAATGGCCTGAAGGAACTGGCGCCTGGCGAGGGTGTCGAGATCGTGATGTTCGAGCCCTATTCGGCAGGCTTCACCGACGCCAGCCCCTTGATCAACAAGGTCAAGTCGTCGGGCGCCAACGCGCTGTTCTCGGTCTCCTATTTGAACGATCTCATCCTGATCGTGCGCACCGTCAAACAGGTCGGCCTCAACATCGCGATCAATGGTGGCTCCGGCGGTTTCGTCATTCCGGATTTCTACAAGAACGTCGGACAGCTCGCCGAAGGCCTGCAGGGCGTGGCGCACTGGAATCACGACATGGACGCCAATGCCGAGAAGGTGAACGCGGAATACAAGAAGCGGACCGGCGAATTCCTGTTCGAATATGCCGGCGGCCTGGTGGCGCAGACCTTCATGATCGCCGACGCGCTGGAGCGGGCGGCCTCCACCGATCCGCAAAAAGTCCGCGAAGCGCTCTCGACACTCGATGTCTCCTCGGGCTATGCCGCGATGGCGCCGGGTGGAAAAGTAAAATTCGGGCCCGACGGCAAGAACGTCTACGGCCGCCCGGTCGGCGTGCAGTGGCAGAACGGCGATCTCGCCAGCGTGTTTCCGAAGGAAGACGCCCGCAAGCCGCTGCTGAAGACCTGAACGCCGGTCGCGCCAGATGTTGGAGACAGTGGCCCAGGCCGTCATCAACGGCCTGCTCATCGGCGGCATCTACGCGCTCGTCAGCATCGGCGTCACGCTGATCTTCGGCGTGGTCAAGATCGTCAATTTCGCCCAGGGCGAATTCGTGATGATCGGCATGTACATCTCCTTCTTTCTCGCCAACCAGTTCGGCATCGATCCGCTGCTGTCGCTTGTGGTGTCGATGCCGGTGCTGTTCGTGGCCGGCGTGCTGATCCAGCACTTCCTGATCCGCAGGGTGCTCGGACCCAACGACATGCCGCAGATCTTCCTGACCTTTGCGCTGTCGCTGCTCTTGCTGAATCTCGCGCTGATGCTGTTCACCGCGAATTACCGCACCGTCCATACTTCCTATTCCGATGAAGCCTTTCATCTCGGCGGGCTCTACATCCCCGTTGCCAAACTGATCGCCTTCGTGGTCGCGATGCTCCTGAGCGGCGCGCTCTGGGTGTTCCTGCATACCACCGATCTCGGCAAGGCGATGCGCGCCGCGGCGCAGAACCGCGATGTCGCGACCTTGATGGGCATCAACCCCAACCGCGTGTTTTGCGTCGCGCTCGGCATTGCGCTGGCGCTCGCCGGCGCTGCCGGTTCGCTGCTGATGCCGTTCTATTCGGCCTATCCTTTCGTCGGCCAGGTATTCGTGCTGATGGCCTTCGTCGCTGTCGTCATGGGCACGCTGGGCAATGTGATCGGCGCGCTGGTCGCGAGCCTGTTGATGGGGATCGCCGAATCCCTCGGCATTCAGTTCGTCGGCGCCGATTCCGGGTTGATCGTGGTGTTCGCCTTGCTGCTGCTGACGCTCGCCTTCAAGCCGACCGGCCTCGGCGGAGGACGGGCGCGATGACGGGTGTACGCACGCGCGGCCTCGTCCTGCTTGCGATCGGGATTGCGGTCGTCGTCGCCTTGCCGCTGGTGGTGAAGAGCTCGTTTGCGATCGACATCTTCATCCGGATCCTTTTGTTTTCGTTCATCGGCGTCGCCTGGAACCTGATGGGCGGTTACGCCAAGCAGTTGTCGCTGGGGCACGCCGCCTATTTCGGGCTCGGCGCCTACACCTCGACCATCCTGCAGATCGACTTCGGCATCTCGCCATGGATCGGCATGATCGCAGGTGGCGTGGTGGCGATGCTGGCGAGCCTGCCGATCGGCTGGCTGTGTTTTCGTTTGCGCGGCCCCTATTTCACCATTGCCACCATCGCGACCGCGCAGGCGCTGATGCTGATATTCTTGAAGTTTCGCGATCTGGCCTGGGGCGCCGAAGGCACCACGATTCCGAATCTCGGCAGCGCACCGCTGATGATGCAGTTCGAGACCAAGGCCGCCTATTATTATGTCGTGCTCGGCCTGCTCGCGCTCGGGCTTGCGATCACCTGGATGATCGAGCGCTCCTGGATGGGCTATTACCTCGTCGCCATCGGCGAGGATGAAGACGCGGCGGAGGCGATCGGCGTCAACACGCCGAAAATCAAGCGCGACATCTATTTGATCAGCTCGTTTCTGACCGCGCTCGCCGGTACCTTCTATACGCAATATATCTACTTCATCGATCCCGCGACCGCGTTTTCCTTCAGCATCTCGATCGAGGCCGCGCTGGTCTCGATCGTCGGCGGCATCGGCACGCTGTGGGGCCCGGTGATCGGCACCGTCCTGCTGGAGACGACCTCGACGCTATTACAAAGCTGGCTCGGCGGTTCGATCGGCGGCGTGCAGCTCACCGTCTACAGTCTGATCCTGATGGCCGTGATCCTGTGGCGGCCGACCGGGTTGATGGGCATGATGCGCGAAGTCTGGCAGCGCACTGCCAGCAGCAAACCGGCGCGGGTCTAGCCGTGGCAGATGCGCTCGTCATCCGTGGCCTCAGCAAACGCTTCGGTGGGCTGCGCGCCGTGCAGGACGTCAGTTTTACGGTGAGGGAAAACGAGACTCTGGCGCTGATCGGGCCGAACGGCGCCGGCAAGACCACGAGCTTTCATCTCATCACCGGCTTTCACCGCCCGGACACGGGTTCAGTTACGGCCTTCGGCCGCGAGATCGTCGGCCTGAAACCGCACGACATCTGCGCGCTTGGGCTGGCACGCACTTTCCAGGTGGCAAAGCCGTTCGGCGCCATGACCGTGCTCGACAACGTCATGACCGGCGCGTTCCTGCGCGACAGGCATGCGGCGGTGGCACGTGACAAAGCCCGCGAGGCGATCGAGTTCGTCGGCCTCTCCGCGAGGGAGAAGACTGCGGCGAAGGATCTCACCACCATCGACCAGCGCCGGCTGGAGATGGCGCGCGCGCTGGCGACGCAACCACGGCTGCTGCTGCTCGACGAAGTCATGGCCGGGCTCAACCCGTCCGAGATCGATCAGGCGGTAGCCCTGGTCGGCAAGCTGTCGGCGCGCGGGCTGACCGTCGTCATCGTCGAGCATGTGATGCGCGCCATCATGGCGGTGGCGCGCCATATCGTGGTGCTCGATCACGGCCAGAAGATCGCCGAAGGCACGCCGAAAGAGATCGTCGAAAATCCGGAAGTGATCCGCGCCTATCTCGGCTCCGGCTACGTCCACGCACCCAGAGCGGGAGAGGCCCAGTGCTGAAGCTCGCCGGGGTCAGCGCCAGTTACGGCTCGGTGCCCGCGATCTCCGATGTCTCCATCGAGATCGGCGAAGGCGAAGCCGTCGGCCTGCTCGGCGCCAACGGCGCCGGCAAGAGCACCACCTTGCGCGTCGTCTCGGGCCTGGTGAAACTCAAGGCAGGCACCATCACCTTCGCCGGGACCGACCTGGCCTCGCTGCCTCCGCACCGGATTCCCGAACTGGGAATTGCCCACGTGCCGGAAGGGCGCCAGGTATTTCCCGAAATGACCGTGCAGGAAAATCTCGAGATCGGCGCCTACG
Organism: uncultured Alphaproteobacteria bacterium; assembly: GCA_963778925.1. Lineage (GTDB taxonomy): Bacteria > Pseudomonadota > Alphaproteobacteria > Rhizobiales > Xanthobacteraceae > Bradyrhizobium. The sequence continues at coordinate 580,396 of CAVZWE010000011.1, forward strand.
TTCCGAAGGCCAAGGCCGAACGCCGCCGCACGCTCGATCTCGTCTACAGCATCTTTCCGCGGCTCGCCGAGCGCAGGAAGCAGCTCGCCGGCACCATGAGCGGCGGCGAACAGCAGATGCTGGCGGTCGGCCGCGGCCTGATGCTGAAGCCGCGGCTTCTGATGCTCGACGAACCCTCGCTCGGCCTCGCCCCCGTCATGACCGACCTGACGTTCGAGAAGATCGGCGAAATCCACAAGATGGGCACCGCGATCCTGCTGGTGGAGCAGAACGTCAGCCGCGCACTGTCGCTGGTACAGCGCGCCTATGTGCTGGAAAGCGGCAACGTCATCATGCACGGCTCCAGCGCCGAACTCGCCGACAACAAGCAGGTGCAGGCGGCATATCTGGGGATATGAGGCGGCGCTTCGTCGTCATTGCGAGCGAAGCAAAGCAATCCAGCTTCGATCTCTAGAATCGTGCCCTTAGCTCACCATCGTCCGCGTCGCGCGCGACGTGCCGCTAGTAGCCCGATCCCCGCCTCTGCAGGGCGCGTTTAGCGCTTCCCTAAGAAGCCCGATCGCAACCGGTCAGCAAAATAGACCAGTGCGATCGCAGCAAACGAGAGACAAAACAATGCGCCGGCAGATAGCAAGGCTTGCGCAGCAGTTGTCATGGGCCCCTCCCTTATTTGCTTTATTTTTTCTGAGGTACCGGCACATCTGTAAGATTGCCGACGAGGGCAAATCTATCCCGTCCGATTGTAGACGAATTGATTTGGAACAATACTGCAATGCGAAAGGAGCGAGTGTCGACTATTCGCCCGCCGCTTCGCTTGTCTCCTGGCGCGATGACTGCGATAGCGGCCATCGCCGCTGCTGCCTGCAGCACGTCATACGTCAGCAAGAGTGCCCAACTTAAGTTGGAGGGATGGAGTTGACGCAAATCAAGGCGATTTCGTCTTTCAGCTTCATATGGTGTCTTGTCCAAGACGAATGGAGGCGTCGACATCACATAACTCAATCAACCGGGGGGCAATATGCCGTGTGAAATCCCGCAGGATTTCCGCGGCTACGGAATGTGCTCCTCCGATAACACGGGAGGTAACCATGGCTGAGCGCATTCCAGCAAACTTCCGACGCGTCATCACCGCCGCGGCGGGCGGAAACGTGATCGAATGGTATGATTTCTATATTTTCGGGAGCCTGGCGACGATCCTATCGGTCAAATTCTTCGATAAGAGCCACCCCGTCGCCGCACTGCTCAGCACGATCGCGCTGTTCACCGCGGGGTTCCTGGTCCGGCCGTTGGGGGCATTTGTGTTCGGCTGGCTGGGAGACGTGGTCGGCCGCAAATACACCTTCATCCTGACGCTCGTCGGCATGGCACTCGGCACCGGGGCGATCGGGTTGATTCCGACCATCGATCAGATCGGCCTCAGCGCCGCGTTCATCCTGTTCGGTTTGCGGATGATCCAGGGTCTGTGCCTGGGCGGCTCCTACGGCGGCGCCATCACCTATGTCGCCGAGCACGTGCCGGAAGACCGCCGCGGCTACTATACCGGCTGGCTGCAGACCTCGCCGACCCTTGGAATCGTGCTGTCGCTGATCGTGATCATCGCGACCCGCGGCTACTTTGGCGAAACCGTGTTCAACGACTGGGCGTGGCGGATTCCGTTCCTGTTCTCCTTCCTGCTGGTGTTCGTCACCATGTACATGCGAGCCAACTTCGAGGAGTCGCCGGTCTACGCGGAGATCAAGGCCAAGGGGCACACGAGCAAAAATCCATGGCGCGAGGCCTTCCTCAATCCCCAAAATCTCAAATACGTGGTGATCGCCACCATCGTGGTATTGGGTGAGGGCGTGGTCTGGTACTCAAGCCAGTTCTGGGCGCTGTTCTACCTGCAGACGGTTTCCAAGGTGGACACGCTCACCAGCTCCCTCATCGTGGGAGTAGGCCTTGTCATCGGGACCCCGACACTCATCCTGTTCGGTTGGCTGTCTGATATCATCGGCCGCAAGCCGGTGATCCTGGGCGGATTCTTTCTTGCGGCGGTTACCTACTATCCGCTGTATTCCTGGCTCGGGTCGGTCACGCAGCCGGGCCATATCAACATCCCGATTGCGATTTTGATTGTCGCCATTCTGGTCGCCTATGTCGGGATGGTCTACGGGCCGATCGGCGCGTTCCTCGCCGAATTTTTCCCCAGCAGGATCCGCTACACCTCGGTATCGATGCCGTACATGATCGGCAACGGCTGGGGCGGCGGGTTGGTGCCGTTCATCACCACGGCGGCTTACGCGTCGACGGGCAGTCTCGCCTACGCGCTGATCTACCCGATCGCAGTTCCCGCGGTGTGCCTCGTGCTCTCGCTGTTCCTGATGCCCGAGACGCGCAAGATGAGCATCTGGGATGAAGATCAAAAGGCGATCTTGAAAGCCTAGGAATCCAAGGCATGTGCGGGGCCCGTTCGGCCCCGCACTTTCTTGACGCGGATCAGCAAGCGTAGCCCGTCTACTGGCTTTGTCGTCATTGCGAGGAGCGACTTGTCCGCCGCAGCTCAACGAGCGAAGGCGGAAGCGACGAAGCAATCCATGGCTCACGTAACGCGCCATGGATTGCTTCGCGGAGCCTGTCATCAAGCGCGCATTCGCGCGACCCGTTGGCTCGCAATGACGGCATCCTTCAACTCACCGCCGTCCGCCTCGGCTCGACGATCTCGAACATCCGCGGAAACTCATCCATCAGGCCCATCAACTCGGCCAGCCGCATCGCATTGCCGGTGAAGGTGATCTTGCCGGCGGCGACCGCTTCCGGAAACGACGTCTGTTTCGCGATCACTTCGTCGAGGACGCTGCGCGCCAGCTTGAAGCTGGCATCCGCCGCAGCCGCCTGTGCGCCCTCGACGTAGGTCAGCGCGCAATTCTCGAGTGTGAGCACAAAGCTCTCCCTGGTGTCGGTGAAGGCCCAGTTCAGCACGATGTGCTTGCCTTCGGCCTTGGGGCCGTTGAGCCGGACGCCGAGCACGTCCCAGAGCTGCCCGGTGCGCAGCGCGGCCAGGGTTTCGCGCGGCATCGGCGGGCGCGCAGGCGTCTTCGGCATGCCCTGACGCAGTTCCTGCGCGCCAAACAGATACGCGTTGCGCCAGGTCGCGCTTTCGGCGGCGTAGCCGAGCTGCTCAAAAGTGTCGGCGAGCAGCGCGCGGGCGGCCTGGTTGCCGGGATCGGCGAACACCAGATGGCTGACGGCCTCGGCGACAAAGCGAAACTCACCGTTCGCAAAATCGCTGGCCGCGCGCGCGAGGATCGCCTCCGCGCCACCCATGTATTCGACATATTTTTTGCCGGCCTCGACCGGCGGCAGCGGATCGAGATGCACGGGGTTGGCATCGTACCAGCCGAGATATTTCTGGTAGATCGCTTTCACATTGTGCCGGATATGGCCGTAGTAACCGCGCCCATGCCAGGCGCCTTCGAGGCTCGCCGGCAGCTTTATCACCTCCGCGATTTCGGTCGCGGTCAGCCCGTGATTCATCAGGCGGATGGTCTGGTCATGGGCGAATTTGTAGAGATCGCGCTGCTGGCGGATCATGGTGTCGATGCGCTCGTTTCCCCATACCGGCCAGTGATGCTGGCCGCACATCGCATCGGCCTTGCCGCCCCACATCTGCAACGCCTCGCTCAGATATTTAGACCAGGCGAGCGCATCGCGCACCTCGGCGCCGCGGAACGGCAGCAGATTGTGGAAATTATGCGTGCAATTTTCGGCGAGGTTCAACAGCCCGTAGCGCGGCACGAAGAAATGCATCTCCGCCGGCGCTTCGGAGTTGGGCGCCATCTGGAATTCGAATTCAAGCCCGTCGATCATGCGCTTGTCGCCGGTCTCCATGATCAGATCGGTCGGGCGCAAAAGCGCCACCGAGCCCGCCGCCATCGACTTGCCGAGGCCGCAATCGACCTGGCCGCGCGGACCCTTGGCCAGCAGCGGCCCGAACTGATATTGCGCGCGCCGCAGCATCGCAGGGCCGGCGATGATGTTTTCCGAAACCGCATGCTCCATGAACAGATTGGGCGCGATGATCGGGACTTTGCCGCTCGCCAGCAAATCCTCTTCGAGCACGCCGCGCGCGCCGCCCCAATGATCGGTATGGGTGTGGGTGAAGATCACCGCGGAGACCTTCCGCAGTCCGCGGTGTTTGAAATAGAGCTCCATCGCGGCGCGCGCGCCTTCGATCGAGGTCAGGGTATCCACCACCACGACGCCGGTATCGCCCTCGATCAGCGTCATGTTGGCGATGTCGAGGCCGCGGATCTGATAGACGCCGGGCACCACCTCGAAAATGCCGTGGTTCATGTTGAGCCGCGACTGCCGCCACAGGCTCGGGTTGACGGTGGCGGGCGCTTTTTCGTCGGACAAAAAGCCGTAAGCCTCGAGGCTCCAGACCACCCGCCCCTGCGCGTTGGCGATCCGCGCATGTTCCAGCGTGCCCATGAACCCGCGCGACGCCTCGTCGAAATCGCGGGTGTCCGAGAACGGCAGCGCCTGCAGCATCGCGGTTTGCTGGGCGACGACGGATGCGGAGGCTTGCTTGGGCATTTCCCTGGGGGCTTCGCTGGCGGCTGTTGCGGTCATGTTGTTCTCCCTCACTGAGTCTCTCTCTTTCGTCATGGCCGGGCCTGTCCCGGCCATCCACGTCTTTCTTGCCGCTATACTGCCAAGACGTGGATGCCCGGGACAAGCCCGGGCATGACGAACTGGTTTAAGTTCACGACGGATGCGCCGCGAGATAGGGCGAGTCCCTGATCGACCATGGCGGCATCGCCTCCATCCGAAAAATCTGCCGCAGATGCACCTCGTCCGGGCCGTCGCCGATCCGCAGCAGCCGTCCCCAGGCCAGCGCCTGGTGGATCGGTGTGTCGTCAGAGCCGCCCATCGCGCCGAACACCTGCATGGCGCGGTCGGCGATCCGCTGCAGCATGGCGGGCACAGCGACTTTTATAAGCGACACATCGCGCCAGGCGCCGTGATGGCCGGATTGATCCAGCCGCCACGCGCAGCGATATGCCAATAGCCGCGCCTGCTCAAGCTCGACCCGGGATTCGGCGATCCAGCGCTGGATCGTATCATATTGTATCACGGTGCGACCGAACGCGGAGCGCTCCGCCGCTCGCACCATCATCAGCTCGATCAGCAGTTCGCAGAGCCCGATCGAGCGCATGCAATGATGAATGCGCGCCGGTCCGAGCCGGATCTGCGCCACCTTGAATCCTTCGCCCTCCTCGCCCAGCAGGTTTTCGCGGGGAATCCGGACATTGTCGAAAGCGAGTTCGCCGATGGGCGCGGTGTGATCCTCGCAGCCCATCCAGCGCAACGGCCGCACCAGGCGAACACCCGGCGCATCCATCGGCACGATGACGCAGGAATGGCGGCGGGTGCGGTCGGCATCCGAATTGGTGACGCCGAGCACGATCAGAAAACTACAGCGCGGATGCGCAGCGCCGGTGATGAACCATTTGCGCCCGTTGACGACGTAGTCGTCGCGATCGCGAACGATCGTGGTCGCGATATTGGTCGCGTCTGAAGAGGCCACATCCGGTTCGGTCATGCCGAAGGCCGAGCGGGTGTTCGCTTCCAGCAGCGGCCGCAGCCACCGCGCCTTCTGTTCGGCATTGGCGCAGTTCTGCAGCGCGATCATGTTGGGAACATCGGGCGCCTGGCAGTTGAAGGCTTCCGAGGCCCAGAACAGCCGCCCCATGATCTCGGCAAGCGGCGCATATTCGAGATTTGAAAGCCGCGTCCCTGGCTCATCATCGCTGAGTTCGGGCAGGCCAAGATTCCACAATCCGGCCGCGCGCGCCTTCTGCTGCAGCTCGCCCATGAACGGCGCGGTTTCGCGGCTGTGAGCGGTGTGCTCGACCCAGGCGCGATGGCGCGGCAGCACTTCCGCATCGAAGAACGACTGCAGCCGTCCCCGCCACTGTTCCGATCGCGCCGAAAGATCGAAATCCATGCTGCTTCCCCCTTTTACGGAGCGGCATATAAACGTATGTCAATACGAATGGAAACGCCGCATCGCCTGTAATGCGCGATCTATTTCGAAATAACGCACATCGCTCGAACGATGATGCGATGGAGGGAAAATGTGGGGAATCCGAACCGCCGGCGTGGCCGCTTGCGTCGCCGCGATGCTGCTCTGCAGCGTCGCCGGCGCGCGGGCCGAGGACAACTATCCCAGCCGCCCGATCCACATCGTGGTGCCCTACCCCGCCGGCGGCATTGTCGACATCGTCGCCCGCACCGTGACCGAGCAGGTCGGCCGCGACTGGAAGCAGACGGTGGTGGTGGAGGCACGGCCCGGCGCCAACAGCAATATCGGTACCGCGGCGGTCGCACGCAGCGATCCCGACGGTTACACCTGGCTGGTTACCGGACCGGCGGTGCTGGTCAATCCCACGCTCTACAAGGATGCCGGCTGGGACGCGATGAAGAATTTTCGATGCGTCGGGCTTGCGATCTGGAACCAGAGCGTCGCCGTGGTGAACCCCACGATGCCGGTCAGGACCCTCGGCGAATTCGTGGCGGTGGCGCGCACCAAACCCGGCGAGCTCAATTTCGGCAATCCCGGCACGGGATCATCGATCGATCTGACCGCGCAAAAGCTGTTTCAGGTCGCCGGCATCAGGCTGACCAATATCGGCTACAAGGGCCAGCCGCCGGCGCTGATCGACCTGATCACCAATCTGATGCATTTTGAAATCGTCTCGCTGGCGCTGGCGCTGCCGCATATCCGGCAAGGCACCATCAAACCGCTGGCGGTGTTCACGGAAAAACGCGTCGCCGATCTGCCCGACGTGCCAACCATCGCCGAGGCCGGATATCCCGGGGCGTCCTACGTGTCCTGGTATGGCATCTATGTGCCGTCCGCGACGCCGGATGCGATCGTCGAGAAGATACATGACGGGATCAACAAGGCGCTGGAAAATCCCGACGTCAAGCGCCAGCTCGCGATCGCCGACATCCCGGGCCGCCCGATGCCGCTCGACGAACTCGCGGGCCTGATGAAGGCGGATTACGAGAAGCTGAACAAGGTGGTGAAAGAGTTCGGGGATGACGGCGCAGTGAGGCGGACTTTGCTGGCCGTTATCCGTTATCCTGAGGTGCGAGCGCAGCGAGCCTCGAAGGATGAGTTACCAAGAATCCTGGATTTGCGCGTGTTCCGATCGCAAAACCGGTATCCACTTTTGCGGAACACGCGCGCCGTCGTCCTTCGAGACGGCCGCGTTGCGGCCTCCTCAGGATGACGGGGATGGTTCGAGGTAGCCGGAAGCGCTCACTTCTTCACCTTGCTCGCATCCATCTTGATCGAGGTGTCCAGCATCCTGGTCGAAAACGCGGTCTGCACGTCGAACGGCTTTTCCATGCCGAGATAGGTCTGCACCAGCTCGTAGTCCTTCTTCATTCGCTCGCCGTCGATCCAGCCCAGCGCCTTGGTGGTGGTGAAGTCGTCGGTCATCAGGAACTTGATGCGCTCCCACTGCCGCTCTTGGTTTTCCTTGTCCAGACCTGACACCTGATCCAGCAGCGCCTTCAGGCATGGCGCGACATCGGCGACGCAGGCGGCAAACGCCTTCTGGCTGACCTTGACGAAGTCTTCGGCGAGTTTCGGGTTCTTCTCCAGGAACGCGCCGTTGACGATCAGCGAATTGCCGTAGGGGTTAAGCCCGATGTCCTTCCAGTTGACGTAGCCCAGATCGCTGCCGAACTCGATCACCTTCAGATCGTGCTCGTTGTAGAAATCGCTGATGATATCGACGGTGTGACTTTTCAGCGCCGCGATCTTCGCGGTCGGCCCGACATTGACGAAGTTTACCGAATCCGGCGCGATGCCCGCCGCCTTGGCGAAGGCTGGCCACATCACCCGCGACGCATCGCCCGGCGGGTTGCCGATCTTGTGGCCGGTAAAATCCTTGGCACCATCAACGCCATAGCTCTTCAGCCAGTAAAAGGTCTGTCCGGTGTTGGCGTAGATGCTCATCAGCGCCACCACGTCGGCGCCCTTGCTCTTCGCCACCAGCATGGTCGCGAGATCGGCGATGCCGAACGGCGAGCCGCCGGAGCCGACCTTCAGCGATGAAACACCGGAGCCCTTGCCGGTCTCGATGGTGAGATCGATGCCGGCCTTCTCGTACCAGCCTTGCGCCTTGGCGTAATAGAACGGCGAATGGTCGGCGGTCGGCGTCCAGTTCAGGATCAGGTTGACGGACTCGGCAGCGTGCGAGGGAACCGAAGGCGCGAGCAGTGCGAGCGCCAATCCTGCAATTCTCAAGCCCTTCATCGCCACTCTCCTCGGTTACGGCTGAGCCCAACGGCCTTGTCGCCGCGCCTCGTTGCGTTTACCAATGCAACAAGGGACGGACCGAATTGTCAACTGTCTGGTTGGAAATGCCCAAACAACGATCAAACGGCGCAAAGCCGCAGCGGCGCGATCCGGTCGCCACGCGGCAAAAGCTGTTGACGGCGGCGCGGCGTGAATTCGCGAAAAACGGCCTCGCCGGCGCGCGGGTCGACGAAATCGCCGCTCGCGCCGGCGTCAACAAGCAGCTGGTGTATCATTATTTCGGCGACAAGGACGCGCTCTATCTGGCGGTGCTGGAATGGGTCTACGAGGAAATCCGCACCCAGGAGCGCAAGCTCAATCTCGAGGGCCTGCCTCCGGAACGGGCGATCAAACAACTGATCGAGAGCTCGTTCGACCATCTCGCCCGGCATCCGGATTTCATCGTGCTGCTCAACGACGAGAACCGCAACGGCGCGCGGCACGTGCGCGCCTCCTCGCGGATCGAGGACATGCATTCGCCGCTGGTCAGCCTGGTCTCGAAGATCCTGAAACAAGGCGTCGAGGCCGGCACCTTCCGCAAGGGGGTCAACCCCGTGCATCTCTATATTTCGATCGCGGGGCTGAGCTACTTCTTCTTTTCCAACACGCCTACCCTGTCGGCGATCTTCGGCAAGGACCTGTCGAGCCCCGCCGCCAGGCGCGCCCGCCGCAAGCACGTGGTCGACCTGGTGATGCAGGCGTTGCGGCCGTAGATCGATCTCTAATCCCGTCATTGCGAGGAGCAACGCGACGAAGCAATCCATTGACCGCCCGGGCCGAGATGTGGATTGCTTCGCGGAGCCCGTCATCGGGCGCGCATTCGCGCGACCCGTTGGCTCGCAATGACGAGGATAATCATGCGTTCAATCAACCAGATGGTTGAAAGTTGAATGCAGCGGCGATAGGTTGGGACGAGCCTGCCTGGCGAGGCAGGTGTAACTAAAGAGAGAGTGTGCAGTGTCCAGCGACGGAATGCGCTCAGCCCGATCCTTTGCGGTCATCCTGATCGTGCATCTCGCCGTGATCGTGCTGTGGCAGGTCCTGGTCGACGCCTTCCATGTGCCGAAGTTCATATTGCCCTCGCCGCTTGCCACCGTGGCGACACTGGCTTCCGCAAAATATGCCTGGCTTTCCAACCTCGCCGTGACGGCGATCGAAATCCTCGGCGGATTCTGCCTCGGCGCTTTGGTCGGCGTCACCCTGGCGGTGCTGTTCTGCTGGTCGCCGCTGGTGAGCCTGTTGCTGCTGCCGCTGTTCGTCACGCTGAACATGATCCCGAAAGTGGCGCTCGGTCCCCTGTTCATCGTCTGGTTCAGCTACGGCATCTTTGCCAACATCCTGATCGCCTTCAGCATCTGTTTTTTCCCGATCCTGCTCACCACCGCCCGCGGGCTGAGCGAGGTCGAACCCGACCTTCTCGATCTGGTAAAATCGCTGCGCGGATCGCGCTGGATATTGTTCCGCAAGATCCAGCTGCCGGGCGCGCTGCCTTACGTGTTTTCCGGGATGAAGGTCGGCGCCATCCTCGCGGTGGCCGGCGCCATCGTCGGCGAGTTCATCGCCTCAGAACGCGGGCTCGGCTATCTCATGATCCAGGTGCAGTCCTCGCTCGATACGCCTGCGATGGTGATGGCGGTGCTGCTGCTGACGCTGCTCGGGGTTGGGCTTTACGGCCTGGTGCTGGGTCTGGAACGGCTGTTCGTGGTCAGGGACGTGCGGCTGCAATAGAATGGATCGGGCAAGAAACATGCTGACGCGCGATACGCTGCCGGAAACGATTGTCGATATAGCTGATCTCGACGAACTATTGTGCCGGCCGAGCCAGCCGCTGATCGACGATCTCGAAAAGGTCGACGGCGACATCATGATCCTCGGCGTCGCTGGCAAGATGGGACCGACGCTTGCGGGCCTGGCGAAAGCCGCCCTGCCCCACCGCCGGATCATCGGCGTCGCGCGCTTCAGCGATCCCAGCGTCAAGGCATGGCTGCAGGCGCGCGGCATCGAGACCATCAATTGCGATCTGCTCGATGAGGCCGCCATCAGAGCGCTGCCGAAGGTGAAAAACATCGTCTTCATGGCCGGCCGAAAATTCGGCGCGGAGGGCGATCTGTCGCTGACCTGGGCGATGAACGCCCACGTCCCCGCGCTGGTCGCGCAGGCGTTTCGCGACTCGCGGATCGTGGCGTTCTCGACCGGCTGCGTCTATCCGTTCGTGCCGGTCGACGGCAAGGGCGCCGACGAGAGCGTCGCGCCCAATCCGCCCGGCGAATATGCGCAATCCTGCGTCGGGCGCGAGCGCATGTTCGAATATTTCTCGCGTCAATATTCCACGCCCGGCCGGCTGTTCCGGCTGAATTACGCGATCGACATGCGCTACGGCGTGCTGCACGACATCGCGACCAAGATACTCGGGGCAAGCCGATCGACGTCAGCCTCGGCCATGTCAATTTCATCTGGCAGGGCGATGCCTCGTCGCAGGCGCTGCGTTGCCTGGCGCATTGCGACACGCCGACCTCGCCGATCAATGTCAGCGGCCACGAAATTCTGGCGGTGCGCGATCTCGCGGCCAGGCTCGGTGCGCGGCTCGGCCGCGAGCCCATCATCACAGGTCACGAGGAGCCGACGGCGTGGCTCACCGACACCTCGCAAGCGGTAAAGCTGTTCGGCCTGCCGGTCGTCGACACCACGCAACTGATCGCCTGGACCGCCGATTGGGTTGCGCGCGCAATGCCGAGCCTGGGAAAGCCCACCAAATACGAGGTGCGCGATGGCCGCTACTGACCAGTTCGCCATTGTTAGCCTTGGTCCTGGCGACGCGCACGCCGGGCTGGCGCTGTCGACCGAAGCGCACTGGAATCAGAATGATGCTGACTGGCGGTTTTTCCTCACGGAGGGAACGGTGTTCGGCGTGCGCGACAATGACGGTCATCTGGTCGCCAGCGCGGCGCTGTTGCCCTACGCCTCCGGCAACGCCTCGATCAGCATGGTGCTGGTGACGGAAAACTGGCGCCGCCGCGGCCTTGCGACCAGACTCGTCGATGCCTGCCTCGATGCCGCCGCGAAACAAGATCTTGTCACATGGCTCGACGCCACGCCGGCCGGCGCTACCGTGTATGGCCCGCTTGGCTTCAAACCGACGCTGCAGCTGCGGCGATTGCGGCTAGCGAATGCGATGTCAACGAAGGCGGAGGCGCCGCCGACGCTATCGTGCTGCGGGATCGAAGATTTCACCGCGCGCGACCGCCTCGCCATGGGTTTTGATCGCGGCGCGTTGCTGACAGAACTCAAGGGACGGTCCGGTTCGAGATTGTTGTCGAACGGCGACGCGCTTGTCCTGGTCCGCGATGGCCGCAAGGCGCGGCATATCGGTCCGCTGTTCGCGTCGGGCCCAGATCAGGCGCTCGCCATGGTCAATGAGATCGTCCGATCGGAAAGCGGATCCTTGCTGATCGATGTTGTCAACGAGCAGCAAGAATTCTTGAAGGGCCTGACCGGCTCCGGCTGGACCATCGAACGGCCGTTTCAGCGCATGCGGTTTGGCCGCGCGCCCGCTCAGCCAGCGGAGCTGCCGTTCGCGGTCGCCGGCCCGGAATATGGATAGGGGGTCGCCGCCATGCATCATAGCCTGATGAATTCCGAGGTGCGGCGCCTGATCGCGGAAGGCACGGTACTCCCGGCGCATCCGCTGGCGCTCGACGCCAACCGCAAGCTCGACACCCTCCATCAGCGCGCGTTGACACGCTATTATATCGACGCCGGCGCCGGCGGGCTCGCGGTCGGCGTCCACACCACGCAATTCGCGATCCGCGACGTCGGCCTCTACCGGCCGGTGCTGGAACTCGCCGCCGAAACCGCGGACACCTGGACCAGGCGGCCGCTGGCGCTGGTCGCGGGTCTGGCCGGTCCGACAAGACAGGCGATCGCGGAAGCCGAAATCGCACGCGGCATCGGTTATCACGCGGGGTTGCTCAGCCTCGCCGCGATGAAATCCGCCAGCGAGCATGAGATCATCGCCCATTGCGAGGCGGTGGCGCGCGAGATTCCGCTGGTCGGGTTTTATCTGCAGCCCGCGGTCGGCGGCGTCATCCTGAGCGCGGATTTCTGGCGGCGCTTCGCGCTGATCGACAACGTCATCGCCATCAAGGTCGCGCCATTCAACCGCTACCGCACGCTCGACGTGCTGCGCGGGGTTGCTGCCGCCGGCGCGCTCGATCGCATCGCGCTCTATACCGGCAATGATGACCACATCCTGCTCGACCTGACGCTGCCGTTCGATCTGCGCGATAACGGCGTCACCACCCGCGCCCATTTCCGCGGCGGCCTGCTCGGCCACTGGTCGGTGTGGACCGCGAGCGCGATCAAGCAATTCGAGAGCTGCCGCGCCGCGCAGGGAAAGCCGAGCGTGCCGGCCGATCTCTTGGCGCTGGATGCCCGCGTCACCGACTGCAACAGCGCGTTCTTCGATGTCGCCAATAATTTCCACGGCTGCATCGCCGGCTGCCACGAAATCCTGCGCCGGCAGGGCCTGATGGAGGGAATCTGGTGCCTCGATCCGGCCGAGGGTCTCAGCCCCGGCCAGATGCATGAGATCGACCGCGTCTGCAACGAGCATGCTGACCTTTCCGACGACGATTTCGTCGCCGCCAATCTCGAGCGGTGGCTCGGATGAGCGAGCCGCAAGAGCCCTTCATCCGCCTGCGCAATGTCCGCAAGGTCTATCGCTCGCAGGGGACGGAGTTTCTCGCGGTCTCCGACGTCACCATGGATGTGGCCGAAGGCGAGCTGATCTCGCTGGTCGGCCCGTCCGGCTGCGGCAAGACCACCGTCTTGAAGATACTGGCCGGGCTTCATGAGGCCGACGGCGGCACCATCCATATCGGCAACGCGCGCAACCCCTTCGATCCCGCGCGCGACATCGGCATGGTGTTCCAGCAGGCGCTGCTGTTGAAATGGCGGACCGTGCTGGACAATGTCCTGCTGCCCGCGGAGATCGTCGGCCTGCCGATGAAGGCCGCTCGTGCCCGCGCGCGCGACCTGCTCAACCTCGTGGGCCTCGCCGGATATGAGGACAAGTATCCGCAACAATTGTCCGGCGGGATGCAGCAGCGCACCGCGATCGCGCGCGCCTTCGTCCACGATCCCAAACTGATCCTGATGGACGAGCCGTTCGGCGCGCTCGATGCGTTGACCCGGGAACAGATGAACCTGGAGATGCTGCGGATCTGGCGCGAAAGCGGCAAGACCATCATCTTCGTCACCCACTCGATCCAGGAGGCGGTGTTCCTTGCCTCGCACTGCGCCGTGCTCACCGCGGGCCCCGCGCGCATGGCGGAATATTTCCCGATTCAACTGCCCTATCCGCGCGCATTGCCGATCAAGACCACGGATGAATTCGGCGCTTATGCGCGGCGGATCTACGCCAGCCTCGGGCTTGGCGCAGGTGCTTAAGAACCGTCATTGATCCATCTTCGCGATGGGCGGGATTGCTGATATCCCGCGGCCACGCTGGCGTGCAACGCTCGGTTCAGGTGGCAACGAGCATTGTCATCGCCTTAAACGCCGCTGCGTCAAGCCGCCTCTCCGATCAAATCGCCTGCATGCGGGCCCCTCACAAGAGGGTTGGCGCACTCAGGCTTCGTTTTTCGGAACGTATTTGCCCATCACGCACTTGTAACCTTTCAACGTCCACTCGTGATAGGGACCATTGGCGAGCCACTCGGCAATACCAATTTGTCCATTGACCTGACAGGCCGTCATGGTGATGCCGGACTGCTCACTGGTGGTGACAATTTTTTCCAGACATAGTTGGCTGTTGCAGAGAACAGCGACAAGAGTAACGAGCATGGCGACCTTCGCTGATAAGGATACCCGGTCATTCCGCCCATGCACAGTTCATGCCACCATTGGCACGCGCCGTGCCCTTCTGGGTGTTGCGGTAGACGGTAGGCGATTCGCATGGAATTTCTCGATTCTTTTCCCATCTAATTTTCGATTCTTTTCGGATCGAAAAAGATTCAATTTGATTCGAAAATTTCGCTCTGAAGCCCTCTGTGATTCTAAAGTTGCGCAGATTGGGTTTTGGAAAGTCAAATGCCATAGCAGCGGCGTCGGAGTTTATCATCGGGCCGCGCTTGGCGCGGACCCGTTGGCCGCGTCTCGAAAGATGAAACCCCGGACCGGAAAATGCCTGCTAGGTTGGCGCGGGCGTGTCCTGCTGCACGCCGGCGGGGCCCTTCTCAGTCGGAAACACGCTCTCGTACAACGCGCGAGCCTCTTGAATAAGACGGGCCGAATCGCGGTCGCGATCAGGCTTCGGGAATTTTACGACTTCGCCCATTTGATCTCCAGGGAAAGAAGTGCCCGGCGAAAAATGAGATGCGAATATCATGCCAGCCCAAGGTGACTACCCCGGAACCCGTATTAACACGGAAGTGGACCTGCACATTCCCGCTGCGAATCATTTCCGTCGATTTTCGCAGCGCCGCCGGATGTCCGGCAAATGCCGGTGTCGGCCATCTCGCCTAACGCGGCAGCAGCCTCGCCTCGCGATATCGGCCGAGCTGATCCCGCAACATGGCGATGGTATCGACGCAGGCATTGAAGCCTGCGCGCCGCAGCTTGCCGGTATCGGTAAGCAGGTCCCATTCCTTGGCGAATACGAAATCGGCGAATTCCCACGACGCGAGACTTTCAAGCGAGCGTTTTTCCAGGCCGTGCCGCGCCACGATCCGGTCCCACACCGGCCCCTTGTCGGCCATCCACGTCGCCAGCTTCATATTGCGCGGCACGCCGCAGGACATGCCGAACCATTGCGCGAGCTTGGGCCAGACCTGGCACCAGCGAAAACTGTCGCCGTTGGTGACGTTGAACGCCGCATTTTTTCCCGACTCATGCGTGGAGACGAAGATGATCGCTTCGGCAAGACAAGTGGCGTCCGACAATTCCGACAGCACCGAATAGGCGGCGGCGCTGCCGGGGAAGTCCAGCGGCACGTCGAGCTCCCGGCAGATCGCGGCATAGGCGCCGAGCACCGAAATCAGATTTCGGGAACGCTGCGGGGCGAAGTCGCAGATATAGGACGGCCGCGACGCCGACCAGCTCCAGCGCGCTTGAGCTGCGCGCTCACTCAGGAGATCCTGCTGGTCGTAGTAAAAATTCGGCGGCAAATGCCGGGGATCGTCTTCGCGCGACGGCGTCGGATAGGGGCCGAGATGCATGCCGTACCATTTTATTCCCTCCAGCAGGTGAACGTGCTCCAGCGCATCGGAGCGCATCGCCAGCGCATCCAGGGTCGCCGCCAGCATGGCGACATTGCCGTCGACGTCCTCGACCCCGCCTTCCCGGAATGGCGCACGGGCGCAAAAGAAGGCATGCGTCACCGGTTCGATTTGCGAAAGCGCGCGCCGGCAGGACGCCGGATCGGTCAGATCGGCGGCGAGATGCGTGAACGGCGCTTCGCCCGAAGGCGCGGTGCGCGACATGCCGTAGACACGCCAACCGGGACGGCGCGCCAACGCGGCGGCGATGGGCGCGCCGGTCGCACCGGTCGGGCCGATGACAAGTGCGATCTTTTCAGGCATTACCGCCAAACCCCGCTTCCTGGAGACGCCGGCAGCTATCGGCGATGTCATGATCCGGGTTGAGCGAAATCACTTCCAGCATCGGCAGCTCGGCGTAGCCGATCTCGTTCATGACGGATGGAATGCCCGCGAGCGGAACATCGCCGCAGCCGATGGCGTCGTGCTTGTAGCTCTGCCGGGTCGTGTCGGAAAAATGCACGAGCGAGAGTCGGTCGCGGACCCGGCGCAAGCCTTCCACGGGGGCCTCGCCGATGAAGTGCGCATTGGCCACGTCGTAGATCACGCGAATGCTGTCGTCGCCATAGCCATCGACGATTTTCATCAGCGACTCCGCATCCGGCAGGAAAGCAAACGGCATGTTCTCGATGAACAGTCTTGTGCCGACCTGCCGCGCCAGCGGCGCCAGCACATCGAGCGCGCGATAGAAATAGGCGACCATGCGATCCCCTGGCATCGGAAAAAGCGGATTGGCCTTGCCGGGGCCGACGATGATCCCGCCGGCGCCGAGCTCGCCGGCGCAGCGAACGAATTTTATCAGGAGATCGAGGGTATAGGCGCGCATTTCCTCCGCGGCGGCGGCGATATTCATGTCGACATTCGGCATGTTGACGGCGACCAGCCGCAGCCGCTGCTCGCAAAGCCGGCGCAGGCTGCGAAGACTTGAGGCGTCGAGCTCGGCCGGCCAGAGATGGCCGGGAAAGAACATCAGCTCGACCCCGCCATAACCCTGGTCCGCGAGCCGAGCGACGGTATCGGCGGCGCTGCCGCCGAAAATGTAGGAGTAGGTATTGACGCCAAAACCCGCGGCGGCGTTTCTCATAACTGTTCCCTCCCCTGCGCGAGGTGCCGGCCGGCGATGTAGCCGAATGTCAGCGCCGGTCCGAGCGTGATGCCGGGCCCCGGATAATTTCCGTTCATGATCGAACCCATATCATTGCCGCAGGCATAAAGCCCTGGCATGACGGTGCCGTCCTGTCTCAGGACGCGTGCGTGGCAATCCGTTCTGAGGCCGATCGCGGTGCCAAGGTCCGCCGGATAGATCCGCAGCGCATAAAACGGCGGCTGTTCGATCGGGGCGATGCATGGATTGGGCTTGTGGCCGGCGTCGCCAAGGTGGCGCTGATAGATATTGCTGCCGCGTCCAAATTCCGGATCGAGCCCGTTCCAGGCCTGCGCGTTATAATTTTTGAGGGTGGTGGAGAGCGTCGTTTCTTCGACACCGATCGCCTCGGCGAGCGCATCGATGCTGGGCGCCTCGATCAATTCGCCGCTCCTGACGTATCGCTTCACATTCCAGGTGAAAGGCTGAATCCGGCCGAGCCCGTAGGTCCAGAGAAAATGGCGATCGCAGACGAGGTAGAATGAGCGGTTCGTCGTGTCGTTGCCGTCGCGCAGCATGGCGAGGACAAACTCGTGATAGGACAAGGCTTCATTGACGAAACGCTTTCCCGATGCATTGACCGCAATGATTCCGGGCTTCGCCCGGTCGGTCACGGTATGCGGGAAAACACCCTGGCTGCCATCGGCGCGCTTGAACAGCGATGCCGGCACCCAATAAGCGGGGCTGGCTACGCGGGTGTTGATATCAGCGCCGGCGGCGATCGCGACATGCAGGCCGTCGCCAGTCCCTGCGGGCGCCGCGGCGGAGACCAGTCCCGCTCCGCCGGGAAAGAAGCGTTCGCGAAGTTTCGCATCGTGCGAGAAGCCGCCGCTCGCCAGCACGACGCCTTTGCGCGCGACGACCGTTCGGCGGCCGGACGAACCCTTGATCGCCACACCTCTGACGGCATCGCCTTCGATCAGGAGTTGCTCAACGCTCGTGCCGAACAGGATGTCGACGCCTCGCTTAAGCAGCGAAGCGTACAGCCGCCCCGCCAGCGCATTGCCCAGATGCAGCGTCGTCCCTCGCGGTGCACGAATCCGCTGCAGCGCATATTGCGATACCAGCCGCATCGCGCGCAGCGTCGAACGCAGCGAGCGGCCGACTTTGCGGAAATGGGGGATGTCGAGCCGGTTGACCATCATGCCGCCGAACACGGTGAATTCCGGCAGCGGCGGCCGCAACCGCCGAAAATTCGTACCAAGGCTGGCGCCATTGAAAGTGACGGGCTCGAGCACGCGGCCGCCGGCGGTTGATCCCGGTCTTTCCGGATAATAATCGGGATAGGCCTTTACCGGCTGCAGCCAGACTTCGGTATTGGCCTCGAGATATTCGACGGCCTCCGGACCCCGCGCCAGAAATGTCTCCCGCAGATCGGCATTATCAGTCTCGGGAACGGTCGCGGCGAGATAGCTGGCGGCAGCGGGAACACTATCATCAATCCCCGCCTGCTTCATTTTGGCATTGGCAGGAATCCAGACCATCCCGCCCGACCACGCCGTCGTTCCCCCGACGAATTCCGTCTTCTCGACCAGCAAGACGCTCAACCCCTCGGCGGCGGCGACCGCCGCGGCCGTCATCCCACCGGCGCCCGCGCCAATGACGACGACATCGTAAGCATCGGAAGCGGACATGATATTTTGCACCGCGCGGTTGAGAATGCAGCAGGCGTCAGACAATTTTGCCGTCGTCCGTCACCGGTGAGGTGATCACCAGAAACACCAGATCGACCAGTCCCGAATTCGAGATCGCGTGCTCCACCCCGGGCGGCAAAAAGATAAAATCATGCTTGCGCACCACATGGTTCTTGCCGGCGATCTCCATCAGCCCTTCGCCCTCGATCACGTGGTAGATTTGCTCCTGTACCCTGTGCTTGTGGGTGGCGACATGCGCCATCGGCTGATACATCGAAATCCGGTAGTCGATGTGACGCGCGCCCGCGGTCTCCGGCATCACCAGAGGTTTCGACAGCGCGCCGCCGAAATGATCGGGAAATTCGCGCCACGGCACTTCGGCGATGTTGCGGATGAAGGCGCCGTTCTCTTCAAAGGCCATTTCAGGTCTCCCTGCTGTTTTTCGCGATAAATTCGACAGCCTCTTGTCCCGCGATTTTCCCGAAAACCAGCGCGCGAAGCACCGCGACGGCGTTCGGCGCCGTGCCGTAAAAATGCCCGGTGGTTTCTCCCGCGGCGTAGAGGCCGGATATCGGCCCCTGCGCGCCCAGAACTTCCGCCTTCTCGTTGGTGGCAAGGCCGCCAAAGGTATAGGCGATCGCGCCTATCAGGGGAAAAGCGAGAAACGGTGGCGTCGTGATGGCCCGCGCCCAGTTCGATTTCGGCGGGTTTAATTCGCTAGCCGCTGCCAGTCCATCGCAGCGCGAGGCATCGAAGCGCGCGCCATCGCCGGTCGCCGCCGCGTTGAATGCATCGACCGTCTCGCGCAGATTGCGGGCGGGTACGCCGATCTGCGCCGCAAGGCCTTCCAGCGTGTCAGCCCGATAGGGCGGCACGTCCGACCTGATCGCGCGCTGGTAGCCTTCGATGTCGAACAGCCTGGCGTCGAGGATTGCGTAGGCGATGCCGTTCGGTCTCGAAAAATGAATGTCGCGGGCGAAGGTTTCCCAGGTCTCGTGCATGAGGCCGCCGCCTTCGTCGAAGAAGCGGTGCCCGTCCTGATCGACGACGATCCCGTAGGGATACACCAGCACGACCGGCGCGGAATGGTTGCTGCGCGGGTCGACCGGCTCGATGTGCATGCCGTTCCAGTCGCCGGAAATGCTGGCGCCCTGGTCGGTCGCCATCCGGATGCCGTCGCCGCTATCGAAACGCGTTCCGGGCGAGATCAGCTTGATGGTCTCGGCCGCGGAGCCGAATTGCGCGCGCATCATCGTTGGGCTACCCTGAAATCCACCGCAAGCCAGCACCACGGCATCGGACTCAAGCGTCGTCGTGGCGCCGTCACCGGAGCGAACGTCGACGCCGCTGATACGATGACCCTCCGACATCACGAGGCGGGTGGCTTCGGATTGGTAGCGAACCCCCACCCCTGCCCGTTTTGCCGCGTCGAGAAGCTTCTCAATAATGGCGCTGCCACCGCCGACCGGCTGGATACGGGCGGGACCGGCGCTGAGATAATAGATTGGCGCGATGAACTCGACGCCGTGGCGCTGCAGCCATCCGATGGTCGCGGTCGCGTTCTCCGCCAGCGTGCGAAAATAGCTGCGATCGGCCAATCCGCCGGAAGTTTTGAGCATGTCGTCTTCAAAGCCAGGGTCGAGCCGATCGGGAGCTTCGAGGCGCATGTTGGAAGGCGACCAGCGGGTATTTCCGCCGGCTTCGTCTTCACGCGATTTCTCCAGCAGCGTGATGTCGATACGCAGGCCGCGGCTTTGCGCCTGCTCGGCCGCCGAGAGGGCCGCCGCGAGTCCGGCCGCCCCGTGTCCGACAACCACCAGCTTTGGAGGATTTCCCGGCATGCAACATCGCGGCTCACGCCTGAATATCAGGTGACCAGCCCGCCCCCGTCGAGATAGACGATCGAACCCGTCGCAAAGCCGATGGTCATGAAGGCGAGGATCTGGCGCGCGATATCTTCGCCGACGCCGACGCGGCCGACCGGAAGGCTGGCCGCGGTCTTGGCGAGCATGTCGCGCCGCGCCGCCTCCGGCATCGCCGCGCGGATCGGCGTGTCGATGATTCCCGGCGACACCGCATTGACGCGCACCGGCGCGAGTTCGAGCGCGAGCGCCCGCGCCAGCAATTCAAGCGCACCGTTGGCAACGCTGATGATCGCGGAGTTCGGCCGCGGGCGAATGCTCAAATAGCCGGAGACCAGCGTCAGCGACCCGCCGGGGCGGATGTCCGCCGACCGCGCGACGCGCCAGGCGCCCCAGAGCTTGCTTTCCAGTGTGGCGCGCACGTCTTCCATCGGAACGGTCTTGAACGGACCGGTCTTGAGCTGGGCGGCGGTGACCACGACATGATCGACCGGGCCGCAGGCGCGAAACAGGTCTTCAACGCTTTTGTCATTGGTGACATCGGCCGGTATCGCCTTGGCGCCAACGCTAGCCGCAGCCGCATTGAGCCGCTCGGCGTTGCGCGAGGCGATGATGACTTCGGCACCCTCGCGCGTCGCCAGTTCGGCCGTCGACAGACCAATGCCGGAAGAGCCCCCGACCACCACGACCTTCTTGCCTGCAAGTATCATTTCGTTTCCTCGATATTTTGTTCTGGCGGTGAGAAAGGCACGTCTGAGCTCAGGTCGGCTCGTATTGCGTCCCAATTCCGGGCTTGCTTCGCCCCAACCCCGGAAGCTCCCAGACGCCGGCGCCACTGGGATTGATATCGGCGGCGATGTCGACGTCAATCAGATAGGGTTTGTTGGCACGGATGCCCTTGCGGATGGCTTCGCCGATATCGCCGGCGCGATCGACGCGCACGCCTTCGACGCCGCAGGAGCGCGCCATCGCGGCGAAATCCGGATTGTAGCGCGCACCTGTCGTCGGGATCGTGGAAGTCGGTGGCGAGTTCGCGGCCGCCGAGATAGCCGCGCTGCAACCCGCGGATCGAGGCATAGGCGTAGTTGTTCCAGACCACCCAGACCACGGGGAGATTATATTCGACCGCCGTGCCCAGCACGTTGGCATGCATGAAGAACGCGCCGTCGCCGCAGACCGACACGCAGGGACGATCGGGGGCTGCGAATTTCGCGCCCATCACGCCGGCAACGCCAAAACCCATCGGGCCAAAACCCATCGAGCCGATCAGGGAATCCGGCCGCTTCGGCTTGCAGAAACTCAACAGCCAATTGTGGTGCACGCCGATATCGCTGACCAGGATCGCATTCTCCGGCAGCGCCTTGTCGATCTCAAGCGCCGCGCGCTGCGGATTGATCGGCGTGGTGTCGTCGGAAAAACCGGGGGCGACGAATTTGTCCCATTCCTTGCGATAGGTATCGATCTGAGCCAGCCATTTCTTGCGGGCGTCGCTGCGTTTGGTCAGATCGGCGCGGCGATCGAGCTCGGCATGGAGCTGCCGCAGAAAAGTGCGCACATCGGCCATCAGCCCGAGCGCGACCGGATAATTGCGGCCGATTTCCTCCGGGTCGATATCGACGTGAATGAGTTTGGTCGGCGGAATGGTGAAGGAATAGCCGGGTATCCACGAACTCGAGGTGCGGTCGTCGAAGCGCACGCCCAAGGCGAGCAGCACATCGGCCTGACGCGTGGCGTGATTGGCCTGGTAATGCCCGGCGCGCGCGACCAGACCGAGCGCGAGCGGATGATGGCAGTCGATGGCGCCAAGGCCTGAAGCCGATGCCGCCACCGGAATCTGCAGCCGCTCGGCGAGCTTCAACAATTCCTCGGCGGCGCCGCCATAGCGCACGCCCTGTCCGACCAGCATCACCGGCCGCTCGGCGGCAAGCAGCATGTCGGCCGCCTTGACCACGCCTTCCGGATCGGCGCCGCAGCGGCTGGAGATATTGCCGTTCCAGGCTAACGCGTTCGGCGCTTCCTCGGCGGCCGATTCCAGAAACACGTCGAAGGGAACATCGAGCACCACCGGACCGGGGCGGCCCGTGGTCATGGTCTTCCAGGCCTGGCGGACCGCGAGCGGCACCATCTCGCCGCGCGTCGGCTGGAACACCTTCTTGCAATAGGACCGCACGGTGGAAGGGAAGTCGGCCTGATAATGCCGGTACAGTTCCTGGAACGCGCCGCGATTGAACTGGCTGGTCGGCACGTTGCCGGTCACCGCCAGAAACGGCACCGAGTCGAGAAACGCATTGCCGAGCGAAATCGGCAGGTTCGCCGAACCCGGCCCGCAGGAGGTGAAGGTCGCGGTCGGCCGCCCGGAAACGCGGTAATAGACATCCGCCATGAAGCCGGCGACGCTTTCATGATGCACCGAGATCGTCTTGAGTTCGTCCGAACGCTCATACAGCGCGTCGATGAACTGGATGTTGCCGTGACCGCAGAGGCCGAACACCTGCGGCACTTTTTCCTGGATCAGATAATCGACAATCACCTGAGCCCCGTTGAGCGCATTGCGCGGCGACATCGGATCTCTCCCTATCCATTCGCCGATCCCGGGAGACCGGCCGTCTTTATTCTGCCGCCGACAGTGCCAGGCGCGCGGCACCCTATTTCTCATAATGCTATACGTCAATTTATATTGTGGTAGAGTGCCCCATCCGGCCGAGCGCACCGATCGTTCGGCCGGCGGCACGGCATCGCACAACGCGGTTGTTCGATCGCCGGAAGACGCCATACATTTTGCGACCCGCGCGTGGAGAGCCAAACCTGTGAGAGCCCGTGCCAAACCAAAGACCCCTGAGAAGCCGGCCGCACCGCGCAAGGCTGTGATCGCCAAATTGGTGCAGCCGCCGCGGCACGATATCGATGACGACGCCGACGACCGGCAGCGCGTCGGCGTGCAGTCGCTCGGCCGGGCCTTTGCGATCCTCGAACAGGTCGCGCACCACCGCGAAGGCATCGGGCTTGCCGACTTGAGCAAGCTGGTCGGCCTGCACAATTCCACCACCTTCCACCTGGCCAAGACCATGGTGTCGCTGGGCTATCTGCGCCAGGAAAAGGATTCCAAGCGCTACCGCGTCGGCCGGCCGCTGTTTGCGCTGGCTGCGAGCGCGCTCGACGAAATCGAGATGGTGAATGTCGCAACCCCGGTGCTCGAGGAACTGTCGCGCGAAACCGGCGAAAGCGGCCACTTCGCGGTGCGGATGGGCGATGCGGTAGTCGTGATCGCGCGCACCAGCGGCCCCGGCGCATTTCAACTGACCGACCGCGTCGGCGTGGTGCGGCCGGCGCATTGCACGGCGCTCGGCAAGATCATCCTCGCTTCGCTTCGCCCGGATCAGTTGAAGCGTTTCCTCGAGCGCGTCGACATGAAACCGTCGACCAGGAAATCAATCACCGACAAGGCCGTGCTGCTGCGCGAAATCGCCGAGATCAGGCGCACCGGGATTGCCTTTGACGATGGCGAATTCAATCCGGAAGTGCGTTGTGTCGCGGTGCCGGTGATGGATTTCACCGGCCAGGTGATCGGCGCGCTCGGTATTTCCGGCCCGATCTGGCGCCTGTCCAACCAGGCGTTGCACAACAGCGCGCAAATCGTGCAAGCGGCGGCGGGTCGTCTGTCTGCCGAATTCGGCGCCAAAGGCGCAGCAGCTAATTCCTAAGGACCAAGCCGGACCACGCTTTTGGCGTTGACAGCGGCGACCGCCTCCGGAAATATCATCTAACAATAGAAAAACGTCTCTCACATTCTCGCATAGGCCGGAATTGAACGGGGGACATCGCGGAAAGCGCCCTTTGGGAGGAGACCAACGATGACCCGCTACAGCCGACGAACATTATTGAAAGCCAGCGCCGGCTTTGCCGGCGCTTCCGCGCTCGGATTTCCGGCGATCAGCTATGGCCAGACGGAAAAGATCAAGGTCGGCCACCTCACGCCGCTGACCGGCTTTCTCGGCGCGCTCGGTGCCTATGCCGTGCTCGGCATGAGAATGGCCGAGGAGGAGATCAACAAGTCCGGCGGCATCATGGGACGCCAGCTCGAGGTCATGGCGGAAGATTCGGTCAATCCGGCCACCGCGGCGACCAAGGCTCAACGCCTGCTCGAGCAGGACGGCGCCCTCGTCCTGATGGGCGAGGTCAATTCGGCCTCCGCGCTGACCATCATGCAGGTGGCCGACCGCAACAAGCGGTTGTTCATACAAACCGGCGCGCGCTCCGACGCACTGCGCGGCAAGAACTGCAACCGGTACACGTTCCACACCGATATCCCCAACACGGTGATGGTGAATACCGTCGGAAAGGCGCTGCTGCGCGACAATATGGTGAAGGACAAGAAGTTCTTCGGGCTGACCGCCGACTATATATTCGGCCATGATCTCTTGGCCGCCGCCAAGCGTTTCTTCGCGGCCAATCAGGGCAATCTGATGGGCGACGAGTTGATCGCCACCGACGTCACCGACTTCAGCCCCTATCTGCTGAAAATACGGCAGGCCAAGCCCGACGTGGTCTGTTCGAACCTCGCCGGCAATCAGGTGACGACCCTGATCAAGCAATATGCCGAATTCGGCCTGCCCTATCCGATCGTCGGCTTCAACCTCAACACCGCCGACGCCTGGGCCGCGGGTGAAGGCAATCTCGCCGGAATCTGGCCGACCGTCTGGTACCACACCCTCGACGTCCCGGTCTCCAAGACCTTTGTCGAGAACTTCACCAAGAAGAACGGCAAGCCGCCGGACAACCATGCCTGGATCGAATACATCGCGTTCAAGATCATGGCGCAGGCCATGAACGAGACCAAATCGACCGACACCAACACGCTGATCGCCTATTTCGAAAAGGAAACCCAGTTCGACATCCTCAAGGCGCGCAAGGCCTATTTCCGCTCCTGGGATCATCAACTGGTGCAGGAAGCCTACACCTTCTCGCCAAAACCAAAGGGCGAGGCCAAGGACAAATGGGACCTCATCACGCTCGGCGCCGCCGTCCCCGCGGCGAACGAGCCGATGGAAGTCCTCAATCCCACGAAAGAGCAGAACCCCTGCTCGCTGTAACCACGTTCGGTTGACCCGGCGCGGCCAGTTGAGGACGCTCCGGGCAACCGTGTATAGGCGCGCATTGCGGCGCGGCTGATTTCGAGATCCGCCTGGAGCGAGAATGCAGTTCGAGTTCTTGCTGGAACAGGTGGTGAATGGCCTCGTGCTCGGAGGCTATTATCTCCTGATCGCGCTGGGGCTGTCGCTGATCTTCAGCGTCGGCGGCGTGGTCAACCTGGCGCATGGCGCATTTTATGCGCTCGGCGCCTATATCTCCCTCGAAATCACCCGATATCTCGGCTTCGGGGCGGCGGTCGTGATCTCGCCGCTCGCGGTCGCGATGCTGGGCATTCTGTTCGAGCGCTACATCCTGCGGCGATTCTACACCGCCGATCCGATCCTGAGCCTGCTCGTGACTTTCGGGCTCGCCATGGTGGCCGAGCAGATGATCCGCATCATCTGGGGCGCGTCGCCACTGCCGGCTTCGATCCCGCCGGCGTTCCGTGGCTCGGTGATCGTCGGAGATTTCCTGTTTTCGCGCTACCGCGTGATGCTGCTGGCGGTGGTGGCTGTCGTGCTGCTCGGGGTCTGGCTGCTGCTGAACAAGACTTCGTTCGGCCGCGTCGTGCGCGCCGGCATCCAGCGTCCCGACATGGTCGCGGCGCTGGGGATCAGGCTGCAGCCTTACATGACCGCCGTCGTCATGCTCGGCGTCGGCATGGCCGCGATGGGCGGCGCGTTCTTCGCGCCGATCACGATCGTGCAGCCGGCGATGGGGGCCGAGATCATCACCGTCGCCTTCGTGGTGGTGGTGATCGGGGGGCTCGGCAGTTTCTGGGGCGTCGTGATCGCAGCCCTGCTGGTCGGCGTGGTGCGCGGCATGACCATTCATTTTGTCCCGGCCGCCGGCGAAGCATCGATCTATGTCCTGATGTTCCTGGTGCTGATGGTGCGCCCGCGCGGGTTGCTCGGCGAGCGGATCGAGAAATTCGAATGAAGACCGCCTCGCTTACCCAGAAATATCGGCCATTGCTGGTCGCCGGCCTCGCGCTGATCGTTCTGCCGTTCGCTCTGCAGGCGCTCGGTCTGTCGCTGAATACCGGGATCGCCGTGGTGATCCTCGCGATCGCGACCATGGCGCTCAATCTGTGCATCGGCTACACCGGCCTGGTGTCGTTCGGCCACAGCACCTGGTTCGGCATCGGCGCCTACGCCGCGGGATTGATGCAGCTGAACTGGTTCGGCGGCCAGATCTGGCTGCCGCTGCTGCTATCGATGGTCGTCGTCGCCATTGCGTCCGCGATCGTCGGCATCATCATCTTGCGGCGTCGCGGCGTTTACTTCTCGCTGCTGACCCTGGCGTTCTCCGCCCTCACCTACACCATCGCGTTCCGCTGGAGCAAGGTGACCGGCGGCGAAGACGGTTTGGGCGGCCTCAAGCGCGGCAGCATCGGGCCGTTCAGTCTCGACAACGCGCTCGTCTATTACATCACCGTCGCGGTGATCGGATTGGCCGTGCTCTATGTCCTGCTTCGGCTGGTGCGCTCGCCGTTCGGCCATGTGCTGGTGGCGATCCGCGAAAACCAGTTGCGCGCCACATTCCAGGGTTATCCGGTCGAACGCTACAAGCTCGGGGTGTTCGTGATCTCGGCCATCATCACCGGGCTCGCCGGCGCGCTGCTCGCATTCCAGACCTATCTGGTTTCGGCGGAAGCGGTATCGGTGCCGTTCTCCGGCGAATTGCTGGCGATGGTGGTGATCGGCGGCATGCGCAGCATGCTGGGGCCTGCGCTCGGCGCGCTGTTCTTCATCGTGTTCCGCGAGTTGTTTTCGATCTGGACGCCGAACTGGCTGCTCTGGTTCGGACTGATCTTCGTCGCCTTCGTGATGTATTCGCCGGGCGGGCTGGTCGGCATCTGGGGCACGCTCGTCCGGCGCTGGCGGCCCGCGCCGGAAGAATCCGCCGCCATGAGCCGGCGCAGGATCTACGAAGGCCTGCCGCTGCCCAAATTCCTGACGCCCGAGAGCCTCAAGGGAACGGTGCTGGAGGTCAAAGGCATCTCCAAGCATTTCGGCGGCATCCGCGCCGTGTCCGACGCCAGTCTTCAGATCGGCGCCGGCGAGATCCACGCCCTGATCGGTCCGAACGGCGCCGGCAAGACCACCTTGTTCAACCTGGTATCGGGCCTGTACCCGCTCGATGCGGGAACCATCCGCCTCAACGGCCTGGAAATTCAGGGCGTGCCCTCCGACTTGATCTGCCACCGCGGACTGGCGCGCTCGTTTCAGATCACCAACCTGTTCCGCGGCCTGTCGATCTATGAAAATCTGCGGCTGTCGCTGCAGGCGCAAAGCGCGGTGCGATTCAACATCTGGCGCGACATCGATAGCTATGCGGACATCCACGCCGAGACCGCCGAACTGATGAAATTCCTCGGCCTGGCGGGCATCGAAGAAATCGAAGCCGGTGAATTGTCCTATGGCGGGCAACGGCTGGTGGATCTGGGCATTGCGCTGGGCTCCAAACCGCAGGTGCTGTTGCTCGACGAGCCCCTGGCGGGGCTCGCCGCCGCCGAGCGCGAGCGCGTCTCGAACCTGATCAAGAACGTCGCCGCGAACATTCCGGTCCTGATTGTCGAACACGACATCGACCGCGTGCTCGGCTTTTCCCAAGCCGTCACCGTGATGAACCAGGGCGAAGTGCTGATGACCGGCTCGCCGGAGGCGGTCCGCGCCGACCGGCGGGTGCAGCAGATCTATACCGGAAGCGGGATTCCCGCGGTCGCGCACAGCCGCACCGACAAGGCCCGCGAGGGCGCCGCGCAAATTTTGCGTTTCGAAGGCGTCAACACCTTCTACGGCAAGAGCCATATCCTGAACGACGCGACGCTGGATGTGCGCGAGGGCGAGATCGTCGCGCTTTTGGGTCGCAACGGCGCCGGCAAGTCCACGCTGTTGAAGACCCTCGCCGGGCTGGTTCCGCTGGCATCGGGCACCATCGAATATGAGGGCCGCAATATCGCCGGCCTGCCCGCCCCCGATATTTCGCGGATGGGCGTCGGCTACGTGCCGCAAGGGCGCGGCCTGTTCGCGGGCATGACTGTGCGGGAGAACCTCTCGCTTGGGCGGCTGGCGCGCAAGACCGATGGCAGCCACGGCGTGGTGTGGAGCGAGGAGCAGATCCTCGACTATTTTCCGCGCCTCAAAGAGCGAATCAATGTGGCGGCGGATTATCTCTCCGGCGGCGAGCAGCAGATGGTGGCGGTGGCGCGCGCGATGTCGGGCAACGTCAAACTGCTGCTGCTGGACGAGCCGTTCGAGGGACTGGCGCCGACCGTGATCCTCGAGCTGTTCAAGGTGTTCGACCTGTTGCGCCGGCACACCTCGATCGTGATCGTCGAGCACAATCTCGATCTGGTGCTGGCGCTGGCCGACCGCGTGTTCGCGCTGGAGCGCGGCGCGGTGTTCCATCAGGGGCCGGCAGCGCCGCTGTTGACGGACCTCGAATACCGCAAGAAGATTCTGTGGCTGTGAAAGACGAAGCCAGTCATTCCGGGCGATGCGAAGCATCGAACCCGGAATCTCGAGATTCCGGGTCTGGTCCTGCGGACCATCCCGGAATGACGTTAGCGCTTGCCTTCGTCGCGGAGCCTGTCATCGGGCGCGCATTCGCGCGACCCGTTGGCTCCTCGCAATGACGTTGCGGCGTGTATCGCGTTCAATCTTCCGCGACGCTGATGGTGCAGTCCTCGCCGCCCTCCCGCCAGGTTCTCAAGCCAACTTCTTCGAGAAAAGGCCACTCGCTCTGGTCGACGCGCGCGAACAGGTTGACGCGGGATTCGCCGCGCCAGTCGCGCACCGTCTCGGTGCCGTAAAACCAGCCGATGGCCTCGAAGCCGGTGACGTCGCGGTCCGACCATTCGCACGCGTAGATCACGTCGCCAAGCCCGGCGTTGAGAATCTGGTTCTCGCGCGGCGGCTTGTCCGGCAAGTCGAGTTTGGTGTGGGTTTCGCGGCCGGTCCATCGCGCGTTATAGGCCTTGATGGTGACCGGCAGCTGCTTGCGAAGCGCCTCCCAGGTCTTAGGGGCCTTGTCCAGCATCACCCTTGCCGTGAAGTGACCGCCGCGCGCGAAGCCGAATTTGATCCTGGCCATGTTGTCTCCCTTGAGGAAAATTGGATGGGTGGTGTTGGGCATCAGGCCGCGAGCACGTCGCCGATCCGGCTGCGAATGATCTCGCGTGCCTGCTGACTTGTATCGGCGTCAAAGCTGACGTCATAGGCAATCCTGGCGGGACGTTTCAACACCACGATACGGTCGCCGATTTCCAGCGCCTCGCTGATCGAATGGGTGATGAAAACCGCGGTCTTGCCGTTTTCCCTGACGAGGCGAACGAATTCCGCGCGCAGCCGTCCGGCGGTCGATTCATCGAGCGCCGAGAACGGCTCGTCGCACAAGAGGATATTGGCATTGGTCGCAAACGCGCGCGCGATCGAGACGCGCTGGCGCATGCCGCCGGACAGCGCATGCGGATAATCACTCTCGTGCCCGCCGAGCCCGAGTTTGGTCAGCCAAAGTTGCGCCGTCGTTCGACGCTCCGCCGCCGGCATTTCGAGCATTTCCAGCCCCAGCTCGACGTTTTGAATCGTCGTGCGCCACGGCAGCAGCCGGTCGTTCTGGAATACGATCGCCATGTTGCCGCGAAACGAATCGAACTCGGCGAAAGGATCGCGCCCGCCGACGCGCACGGTGCCGCTTGTCGGCTCGGTCAGGCCTGCGATCATGTTGAAGATCGTCGACTTGCCGCAGCCGGTCTTGCCGAGCAGCGCCAGCATCTGGCCGGGACGGACGTCGAGATTGAGCTCGTCGACCGCCCGGTAAGCCCCATCGGAGCCCGCTTTGCCGAACACCTTTGAAACATGATCGAGGTGAATGGCGGCATCCGCGGGCGCGACGGTATCCCTCATATCGCGCGCTCCGACACCGCGCGATAGCGAAATACCGTGTTTTCGATCAGCGTCAGCGCGCCCTGCACGATCAGCACGAAGAACACCAGCTGCAGCGTCCAGGCCAGCGCGCCGGCCATGTCGAACAGCTGCTGTTGCTGCAGCAGCTGATAGCCGACGCCACCGGTGGCGCCCACCAGTTCGGCGACCACGACGACGCGCGAGGCGTTGCCGAGATTGACTTTCCACGCCGTGAGAATGTCCGGCAGGATCGCCGGTACAATCATCACCCTGAACAGCTTTATGCGGGTAGGACGGAAACTGAACACCATCTCCATCAGGTCCCTGGACATTCCGCGCAAGGCGCCCAGCACCTGGAAGGTGAACGCCGGCAGCGTCGTCATCACCATGATGAAGAAGATGCGAAACTCGACGCCATGGAACCAGATGATGGCGAACACCACCCAGGACAGCGCGGGAATGCCCTGGAACAGGGTCAGGATCGGCGAGAGGAAATTGTCGACCGCGCGCGAGCGCACCATCAAGAGCGCGAGAGCCCCGCCGAGGATGAACGCGCCCGCCAGCCCCGCCAAAATGCGCAGGATCGTCGCCAGTACATCCGCGAACATCGTCCCATTGGAGAATATGTCGAGACAGCGCCAGAATACGTCGATTAGCGACGGAAACAGAAAACGCGGGAAGAACAGCGAGGCGAATTGCCAGATCAATATGACCACGACGAACGGCAGAACCGACGACCCCACCCGCTTGACCGCCGCCAGCAGTATGTTCGCCGGTGGCGACGAACCGGCTTGCGGCGCCGTCTCGCTCATTTGCCTGGCGCCTGATAGATCGTCGAGGCTGCCGGATCCGAGGGCAAGAATGCGATCGACTTTCCGGCGGCGTAGACCGAGTTGATTTCCTTGCGAACGTCGGAGGCCCACTGCACGTTCATGCCAAGCCGGTCGTTGGCGCGGATCAGTTCCGCGATCGCCTTCTGGTCGTCGGGCGTTCCCTTTGCCGCGATCAGCTTCGAGGCGTCATCGGGGTGCGCGGTCACCCACCCGGCGGCTTCCTTGTAGGTCGCGTACAGCTTCGGAACCAGCTTCGGGTTCTTCTCCACCCAATCGAGGTGCGCGGCGACGCCGAGATAGGGGATGTTGCTGCTGCCGGTGAATTTCTTCCAGCTCTCGGCAATGGCAAGGTCGATCGTCCGCATATCGCTTTTCTTCGCCAACAACGTGGTATAGGCCGGCTCCCAGAGCTGCACCGCCGCGGCGCGATCGGCCAGCGCATAGCCGATCAGTCCGGGGGTCGCGGTATTGATCACCGAGAATTTTGCCGGATCGGCGCCGAGTTGCCGCGCGAACCAGTCAAACATCACATAATTGGTGGTGCCCTTGGCGGCGGCGAGATCCTTGCCTTCGATATCGCGGAGCGTCTTGACGTCGGGCCGCGAGGTCACGACCGCGCCCCAGAAATCGAACAGGTTGAAGAGATAAGTCACCTTGACGCCGCGGATATCGGCCAGCCCGACCGTCAGCAACGATGCGCTGCCGCCAAGCCTGAATTCGCCGGAGTTGAATTGCGCGGTATAGGCGTCGGGCGTGCGTTCCTCGAATTTGATGGCAAGGCCGTTTTTCTCATCGAGCTTTTGCGCCTTGATGACAGGCGGCAGGAACGCGCCGAGCGACGGCGGGCCGAACACGACGATCGAAAGCGGCTCGGGTGCTTGCGCCCGCGATTGTCCCGAGGCGAGCAGCACGCCTGCGCATGCCAGACAAGCGAAAAATCTATTCATAACTCTCCTCCCGAAATCTGTTCGCCATTATGCGCAACTTCCTCACAGGCCGAAAAGCTTGCGCGCAAGACCGCCATTGATTGCGGCGCGCTCGGCATGGGAGAATTTCGCCTCGGCCACAATTTTCAGCGGCGCGAGATCGCCGATCGGGAACGGCATGTCCGAACCCATCATGATCCTGTCAGCGCCGACGATGTCGGCAAGGTAGCGCAGCGCGCGCGGATCCTGGACGATGGTGTCGTAATACATCGCCGCCAGCGCCGCGTCGGGATCGCCGAGCTTGTCCTTGTCGAGCGAATAATTCCGGCGCAGGCGCCCGATCACGTAAGGCAGCGCTGCGCCGCCGATGCCGGCGACGATCTTCGCATTGGCATAGCGGGTGACATGGCCGGCATAGATCAGCCGCGATATCGCAATCAGCGTGTCGGTGATGCGCCCGACTGCGTTCGCCATGCCGTAATCATGCACGCGGTCGTCGCCGCTTTCGAATACCGGATGGATGAAAACCACCGATCCCAGTTCGTTGGCGGCCTCCCAGAACGGTTTCAGCGCGGGATCGTCGAGCACGCCGCCTTTGCCCTTGGGCTGCGTTCCGATCATCGCGCCCCTAAAACCCGCGGCGTCCGCCTCGCGCAGCACCTCGGCGGCACGCGCGCCGTCCTGCAGGGGCACCGTTGCGAGCGGCACGACGCGCGGCTCCCGCATCGCAGTTTGCGCCAGGTGCGTATTGATCAACCGCGACCAGGTCACGCCCTCCTCCGCTGGTACCTCATAGGCGAACATGTCGAGCCAGCCGCCGACCACCTGACGCTCGATCTTCTGCTCATCCATCCATTTCAGGCGGGCGGGCAAGTCGCTGAGCGGCTTGGAGACCGGCCGGGTCGGTTTGCCGCCGGCAAAGGAGAAGCCGAGGCTGCCACCGTCCTCGATCAGGCGGATCGATGGAAAGTGCGAAGCCTGCGTGCGGATCGCATCGAGCAGGCTTGGCGGCACCAGATGGGCGTGGCAGTCGATGATCATTTTATTCGCTCTTTTGATTCTTCTTGTTGCGCCTCGGCGATGGCATCGCCAATGGCGGAAACACGGATCGGCAGCTTGTCGAACGAGATTCCCAGTGGCGCGACGCAGTCGTTTACCGCAGCCGAAATCGCTGCGGGCGCGCCGAGATAGCCGCTTTCGCCGGAACCCTTTTGGCCGAATACGGTAAAAGGCGACGGCGTGCAGTGATGCACGATCTCGACCTCCGGCACCTCATGGGCCGATGGCAGCAGGTAGTCCATGAACCCCTGGGTGATCAGCTGGCCCTCGTCATTATAGACGAACTCCTCCAGCAGCGCTGCGCCGAGACCATGGGCGATGCCGCCCAGCGTCATGCCCTTGACGATATGCGGATTGATCACCGTGCCGCAATCATGCCCGATCACGTAGCGCCGGATTTCCGGTTTTCCGAGCGCGGGATCGATCGCCATCAGCACCACGTGAAATTCGAAAGCGTGGCAAGGATACATCTGCACGCGGCCGTCCTTTGGCAATTTGCCGCCAGTCGGCACCTGCATCACATGCGTGGTCTCCAGTCCCGGCTCCATGCCCTCGGGCAGCAGATGATAATGGCGATGGGCGATATTGACGAGCTCAGCCCAGCCGAGCTGCCTGCCACCCCTGGGATCGCTGACACTACCTGAGGCGTAGGCGACCTTGTCGTCGCCGAGGCCGAACTGATGCGCGCCAATGCGCATCAATTTGGCCTTCAGCTTTTGCGCGGCATGAAACGCCGCGCCGCCGAGCATGATCGCCATCCGGCTGCCGACCGGCGAATTCGACGGCAAGCACGAAAGCGAATCCGGCCGCACCACGCGGATAAAATCGGGCTCGATCTGCAGCACTTCGCCGACCACGGTTGTAACAAGGGTTTCGTGGCCCTGCCCTGACGAAGTGTTGTGGATGGCGACGGTGACGAAGCCGAGCGCATCGACAACGATGCGGCAGGAATCCATCCAGGTGGTGGTGGTGTTTTTTTCGTTGAGCAGCGGCTCGAACGAGGAATTGGCGCCGCTCGGCTCCAGGCAGGCCGCGATGCCGATGCCGGCCAACAACCCGGACGCGCGCAGGCGATCGCGTTCCTTCTCCAGAGTGACAAAATCGACATGTGCGAGCACCTTGTCGACCACGGTGTGATAATCGCCGCTATCGTAGGTGCTGCCGCTCGGGATCAGATAGGGAAACTGCTCCTTGCGGATGAAATTCCGCCGCCGCACCTCGATGCGGTCGAGGCCCAAGGCGGCGGCGACCCTGTCGATCGCGGTCTCGATCGCATAATTGGTCGGCGCCTGGCCGAATCCGCGTACCGCCTCCTGCACCGCCTTGTTGGTCGTCACCGATTGCGCGCGGTATTGCACGCTTTCGATCTGGTAGGGGCCGACGATGGCGCCGATCGGCTTGCCCAGTTGAAACGGCGCGCGGCCGGCATAGGCGCCGGCATTGTCGAGCGCCCGGATCTTCATCGATTTGACGATGCCGTCATTATTGAAGGCGACCTCGACATCAAAGATGCGGTCGGGGCCGTGGGCATCGCCGCCGCCCATATTGTCCAGCCGGTCCTCGATCAGGCGCACCGGGCGGCCGAGCCGGCGTGCCAGATGCGTCACCAGCACGGTCTGCTTGATACCGCGCTTGACGCCATAGCTGCCGCCGACGTCGACATCCTGATGCACGCGGACGCCGTTGGCGGGAATCCGCAACGCGCGCGCGATCTGATCGGGATATTTCGGCATCTGGATCGAGGCCCAGACGTCCAGCATCTCGCGCCATGGATCCCAGGAGGCGACGACGCCGAAGGTCTCGATCGGCACGGTCGAACTGCGCCCCCAGGTGACGCGGAACGCGAGCTGCCGCGGACTCTCCGCAAAATGCCTTTCGACCTCGCCCCACACAAAAGTGCGATCGAGCAGCACGTTGGAACCGTGCGCCGGGTGCACCGGCGGACTGTCGGGCTTCAAGGCGTCTTCCGCGTTGATCACGAAAGGCAGCGGCTCATAATTGACGCGGATTTTTTCGGCAGCGTCTTCAGCCAGCGCCCGGGTTTCGGCGACGACGGCCACCACCCATTCGCCGGCATAGCGCGTTTGCCCGACCGCGAGCGGATGGCGCTTTACGTTTGGAGTATCGAGCCCGTTCATCAAGGGATCGGTCGCGGCTGCAAGCTCGTCGCCGGTCAGTACATAATGGACGCCGGGCATCGCCAGCGCTTCCGCGGCATCGATCGACACGATGCGTGCGGCCGGATGCTGCGATGGCAGCACCGCGACATGCAGCATGCCTTCGAGCGCAACGTCGGCCACGAAATGGCCGCGACCCGCGACGAAACGGCGATCCTCGCGAACCCGGCGGTTGGTCGAAACAAAACGGAAGGTGGCGGGATCGGCGGTCATTTCGCCTCCGCGACGGGTTTATCGGATGGCGCGGCCGGGCGCGGCGTGTTGGCGATGCGCAAGCGATCGGCGGCGAACTGCACCGCCTCGATGATCTGGCCATAGCCGGTGCAGCGGCAGATATTGCCGGAGATCGCTTCCACAATATCCTCGCGCGTCGGCGTCACGGTGCGCTGCAGCAGCGCATGCGCCGACAGGATCATGCCCGGCGTGCAGTAGCCGCACTGCAGGCCGTGGGTCTCGCAGAACGCATCCTGGATCACGCCGAGTTCGCCCGGTGCCGGCGCGAGACCCTCGATGGTCGTGATTTCGTAGCCGTCCGCCTGCACCGCGAACATCAGGCAGGATCGAACCGGCTCGCCATCGAGCAGCACCGTACAGGCGCCGCAGACGCCGTGCTCGCAACCGGCATGGGTGCCGTTGAGCCGGAAATTCTCGCGCACCACGTCGAGCAGCGTCTGGCGCGGCTCGACCACGGCGGAACGGATTTGCGCCGTTGATACGGAGATCGACTTTCATCGCCCGCCTTTTGCCGGTTTGGCGGCGGCATCGTCGCGCGCCTGTTCAAGCGAGCGGACGCCAAGCGTCGCCGCAACGCGGCGGCGATAGGCGGCGCTGGCGTGCAGGTCGCTCATCGCATCGATCTCGCTGGATGCGGCATGGACCACGTCAGTCACCGCTGCGGCATCCAGTCTGGTGCCGACGAGCGGCGACACATCGAGCCGCAACGGCCGGTCGGCGACGCCGCCGAGACCGAGCGCCACGTCGAGGCAGCGGCCCTCCTCGTCGAGCGCGACCTGGGCCGCTGCGGCGACAAACGCAAAATCCGAGCGCCGCGCGCTGATCTCGAAGAATCCGACCCCGATGCGCTGCTGCGGCCAGACCGGAAACCGGATCGAGCGCACGCATTCGCCCTGACCGATCGATGTCAGCATCGGCCCGACGAAGAAATCATTCGC
Organism: uncultured Alphaproteobacteria bacterium; assembly: GCA_963778925.1. Lineage (GTDB taxonomy): Bacteria > Pseudomonadota > Alphaproteobacteria > Rhizobiales > Xanthobacteraceae > Bradyrhizobium. The sequence continues at coordinate 616,915 of CAVZWE010000011.1, forward strand.
CGGAATCGATGCCGGACCGTTCACGGTCGCGAGCATGATGACGGCACCCAACGTCACCGCCACCAGCGGAATTTCCGCGGCCGGATCCGCATTGGCGATCGAGCCCCCGACGGTACCCCGGTTGCGGGTCGACGGATGTCCGACCCATGGCAGCACCCGCGCCAGCATCGGCACCGATGCGCGGATAACGGAATCGCGTTCGGCCTGCGCCTGGCGCGTGGTCGCGCCGACAACGACTGCGCCCTTTTCTTCGTGAATTCCGGCGAGCTCCGGCAAGCGCAGGATATCGACCAGTCTTGCCGGCCGCGCCAGCCGCATCGCCAGCATCGGCACCAGCGTCTGGCCGCCCGCGATCAGCCGCGCATCCTCGTCGGCCGCGAGCAGTCGGCAGGCCTCGGCGAGTGTATCAGGCCTGACATAATCGAAGGGTGCGGGTTTCATGGGTGCCGCTAGGCCGGCGACGAACGGCGATCGCCGGCACCGAAACGATCTGATTTTCGGCACGGAGCTTTGCGGCCTCGCAGACCCGGAATTCATCGTTCAACGCGCGCTCCCGTTATCGCCGACAGCTTGTCAGAACCCGCTGTCTTGCAAGGAACGATAGAAGCCTCGGCCGGAAACTGTCAAACGCAAACTGGAACTAGTGCATCCCAAGCAGCGTCGGGAGAAACAGAGTTAGAGCGGGCCAATAGGTCACGATGACAAGGAATACCAGCATGGTGAGCAACCACGGCCAGACCGCGATGGTCAGCTCGGTGATCCCCATCCTGGCTATTCCGGAGGCGACATAGAGGTTCAAGCCGACCGGCGGATGACACAGCCCGACTTCCATGTTCACCGTCATCAGAATGCCGAAGTGAATCGGATCGATCCCGAGCTTTACCGCAACCGGGAAGAGAATCGGTGCCATGATCAGGATGATCGACGACGGCTCCATCACGTTTCCGGCCATCAGCAGCAGCAGGTTGACGACCAGCAGGAAGCCGATCCAGCCGAACCCCTGGTCGATCATCCATTGTGCCAGGGCGTGCGGGATATTCTCGTAGGTCATCAGGAACGAGAACAAGCACGGCGTTGGTGATGATGTAGAGCAGCATCGCGCTGAGATTGGCCGATGACAGCAGCACCCGCGGCACGTCGCGAAGCTTCAAATCCTTGTATATGAAGACCGCGACAATGAAGGCGTAGACCGCGCTCACCGCGGCGGCCTCGGTCGGGGTGAAGAGCCCGGTGTAGATGCCGCCGATCACGATCACGATCAGCAACAGGCCCCAGATCGAATTGCGGAAGGTGTTCAGGCGTTCGGCGAACGTTGCCTTCGGCATCCGCGGATAGTCGTTGCGCCAGGCGCGGTACCAGGTGGTCGCGCCCAGCATGGTCGCAAGCGCGACACCCGGCACGATGCCGGCGATGAACAGCTTGCCGACCGAGGTATTGGTCGAGACCGCAAACAGCACCATCGGGATCGACGGCGGAATCAGAATGCCAAGCGAGCCCGAGGTGGTGATGACGCCGGCGCCAAAACGCTTCGGGAATCCCTGCGCCACCATCGCCGGCAGGATCACCGATCCGATCGCGACCACCGTCGCCGGTGACGAGCCGGAAATCGCGGCGAACAAGGCGCATGCCAGCACGGCGGCAAGCGCGAGCCCGCCATACCAGTGACCGACCATCGCGGTCGCGAACGCGATCATGCGGCGCGCGACACCGCCATGGGTCAGGAAATTGCCGGCGAGAATGAAGAACGGGATCGCCATGATCTCGAAGCTCTCGATGCCCGTGAACAGCTTCAACGCTACCAATTCGGTCCGCACGTCGGTCAAGGTGAACATGAAGCTCAGCACCGTAAGCCCGAGCGCGATCGAGATCGGCATCCCCGTCAGCATCAGCGCCAGCAGTAGCGCGAACACAGTGGCCACCCGCAGGCCCTGCGGCAACACGATCAGTCCGCCGGCGTGGGCGAAGCAGACCGCGACGATCAGGATCGGCAGCAGGATGATGATCCAGCCGAGCGCTTTCCTGTCGTCCTTTTCTATTTCGCGCGGCTTGACCTCGGCGGGGTGCAACGCGTCGACTTCCACGCCGTCGATCCGGCTGGCGTCGTGATGCGGAAGCTCGCCGGTGCGGTAGAACGACCACGCCACCTGGAGAAAACGAAAACACATCAGGCTCGAGCCGAGCGGGATCGCCAGATAGACGATCCACATCGGTGCTTCGAGATCGTTGGACTGCTGGCCGGTGTGCCACATCTGGCTGACGAAGGAGGCGCCGAAGGCTGCGACAATGCTGGTGAAGAATGCGCCGCACAAAAGGCTGAAGGTAATCACGCGCCGGCGAGAGCCCGCGGGCAGGATATTGACCAGCACATCGACACCGACATGGATGCCGGTGCGCACGCCATAGGCCGCACCGAACTTCGCCATCCAGATGAACATGTAGATGCAGAGTTCTTGCGCCCACGACACATCCACGGCCGCAAGCTGCAGGAATATCGCCTTCAGAAATGCCGCGAGCGAGCTGAAGCCGTGCGCAGCCGCCCATTTGGAGAGATCAATCGACACGCCCGTGCCGTAGCGATGCAGAACCGCGAGAAAAATCAGCACCGTCGCGGCGCTGATCAGCGCCGCGATCAGCCATTCCTCGAGATGATCGAGCAGGCGCGACAGCACGTTCCGCCCCGGAATCGATCCGGACCGGGAAAGCGGACGATCCCGGTCGTCTATCGCCGCCCGCTGGGTGCTGATTTCGGTCAATTCATCTCAATGTGCAGTTCTTTGGCCAAGAGATCGAGCACTTCACCGCCGACGCGGCCCCTCGCCCATTTGTAGGTCGGCTGCATCGCGGTCTGCCACGCCTTGCGCTGTTCGTCGGTCAAATAGTGCAACGTGGTCTTGCCGGCCTTCTTGATGTCGGCCAGCGCATCCTCGTTTTCCTTGACCGCAATCGAGTTGGTGTAGTCGGTCGCCTCGGCCATGGCCTTGTCGAGCTGGGTACGGATATCCGGCGGCAATCCGTTCCAGAACTTCGAGTTCACGATGACGGCGTATTGCAAATGCGCGTGGTAGGAGACCGTGATGTCCTTCTGCACTTCATAGAATTTCTGCGTGAGATAGTTGGAAGGCGTATTTTCGCAGGCGTCGACCACGCCGGTCTGCAGCGCCTGATACACTTCCGAGAATGCCATGATCTGCGGGATCGAGCCGAGGTCGCGGAAATAGCGGTCGGCGATCTTGGATCCGGAGATGCGGACCTTGAGCCCCTGGAAATCGGCTGGCATCAATAGCGGCCGGTTGGCCGAGGTCATGTGGAAACCGTTGTCCCAATAGGCGAGACCGGAGATGCCCTTGTCCTCGAGCTTCTGGAACAGCCACTTGCCGACCGGCCCCTTCATGGCGTTGTCGTAGGTCGCCTCATCCTTGAACAGCCAGGGCAAATCGAGCGCCTCGAACTCCTTTACGCCGAGCGGGGCAAATTTCGCGGTCGATGGCGCAAGGATCTGCACCGAGCCGAGCTGCAGCGCCTCGATCTCTTCCTTGTCCTTGAACAGCTGCGAGTTCGGGTAGACCTCGATCCTGACCTTGCCGTCGGTAAATTTCTCGGCCAGTTCCTTGAACTTCAGCGCGCCCTTGCCCTTCGGCGTATCGTTGGCGACGACATGGCTGAACTTGATGATGATCGGGCCCTGCGCCAGAGCCGTGGCTGGAACGGCGAAAATGGCGGCCGAGAGCCCAGCGAGAATCAACTTGCGCATAAATCCCTCCCAATTGACGCAAAAACCGGTTTTTCTTGCTTTTTCCGGTCCTTACTAGTGTCAGCAAACCGCGCCTTGAACAACTAGACCTAAGCCGAAGTTGGCACGGCCGGCCTGGGCCGAATGACTATTGTATTGGCAGATTTTCGGCCGGACTCCAGCGCGGTCAATTGCCACAGACATCATGCCACCAATTCGGGCACGGTCAGGCCTTGCGCTGAGCCACTATGAACAGCCGCCGGAACGGGAACAGCGTTTGACCTGCCGGATTGCGCGGGTAGGCTTTTGCGACGCGCTCGCCGTAGGCGGCCTCAAAAGCCGCCTTGTCCTGGCCCTGGAGCGCATCCAGATATTGCATCAGCCAGGTGCCCTTGGTCCATTCCTTGACCGGATTCTCGCCTTCCAGAACCTGCAGATATTCGGTCTCCCAGATATCGATGTTTTCGGACAGCGGCGCCAGCAGGCCATGATAAAATGCGGGTTCACTCACCGGCGGCGGCGTTATGAGATGCTCGAGTTCGACTGCGCCACGGTCCGTGCAGCGCGGTCTCCGCGATCAGCAGATGCGACGGCGCGCCGAAATTGCGCGGCATCTGCACCGCGAGGATACCGGCCGGCTCGATTTTTTCCATCAACGAAGGAAACAGGCCGGCATGGTCAGGCAGCCAATGCAGCGCCGCGTTGGAATAGATCAGGTTATATCGGCGTGCCGGGCGCCATGACCCCAGATCCTGCTGCAGCCATTCGACCTCAGGCGCCGCCCGCTTTCCGGCGGCGACCATTTCGGCCGAGCCTTCCACGCCGACGACAACGGCGTGCGGCCATCTTTCCTTGATCAATTTGGTGACGTTGCCGGCGCCGGCGCCGAGATCGGCAATGCTGCGGACCGGATAATCCGGAATCCGCATCAGCAGATCGACCGCGGGTCGCAATCGATGTCCGGAAAATTTCAAATACTGCTGTGGATTCCATGCCATCGCCGAGACCTTTTTATTTTTACTTGAACGATGGCAGGAGTACTACACTCGTTGAAGTGCAGGTAGACCAAATCGTCCTAACATGCTTGATGTTGTTGACAGAAAGAAAGCATCTCAACATGGATCTCGCTCTCAAGTCCAAGACCGCCGTGGTGACGGGGGCGAGTATCGGGATCGGGCGCGCGATCGCCAACGGGCTCGCGCTGGAGGGTGTTCGTGTCGTCGCGGTTGCGCGGCGCAAGGACCTGCTTGAGACGCTGGCGCGGGAGGTCGAGGTCAAAGGCGGCGCGGCCGTGGTCCCGGTCGTGCAAGACATCATGCAGGAGGATGCTGCAAAAAAGCTGGCCGCCGCCGCGATCGCGGCGGTGGGTCACGTCGACATATTGGTCAACAATGCAGGCGGCAGCCGGCCGCTGCCGGTGGATGCGCCCGACCGCGATTGGGACGAAGCCATCGCCCTGAACTTTACCAGTTACCGGAAAATCGCCCATGCGCTGCTGCCGCAAATGATCGAGCGCCGCTGGGGACGCATCATCAACATCACCGGGAAATCCGAACCCGAGGGGCTGAATGCCGCCTTTGCCGCCAAGGCCGCGGTTCATGCCTGGGCGAAGGGACTATCCCGCGAGATCGGCGAGTACGGCATTACGGTCAATTGCATTCCGCCCGGCCGGATCATGAGCGAGCAAATCCGTCGCAATTATCCGGAAGACTACCGAAAGCACTTTGCCGAGGAGGAGATTCCGGTGGGCTACTGGGGCGAGCCGGAGGATCTCGCGGCACTTGCCGTGTTCCTGGCCTCGCCGGTAGCGCGCTACATAACCGGTACGGTAATTCCCGTCGACGGTGGCCTTCGCCGGTATCAGTTCTAGGTCGCCTGGTTGGTCCCGGCTATGCGTTAGCGGGCAGCCTGACGAGCGCGGCGCCGACAAACCGGAGCTGGGCGGCAACTTCCGGATTGAACGTCACCGGCTTGGTTTGCCGCGCGCGTCGAAAGAGGAAAAAATCGACCGGAGGTGCCCTCGACCTTCGGCGAGGATAGCGTTTCGCCTTGGGCGAACATCAGCTGATCGATGGCCTGACCTATCATGGCCACGACCAACGCCGCGCGGACATGGCGCTGTCGGTGTCGAACCGGCTCTGCAGTTCGGCGCCCTACCCCCGCGCAACTATCCGCTGCGCGACTGATTGAGTACCTCCGCCGCGTCGGTGAGGTCCCAGTGCTCGGCGAACTTTCCGTTCTCCACCCGCCAGATATCAATGGTCCTGTAGCTGAACCTTTTTCCGGTCGGGGGAATGCCCCGTATTGTTTGGGTATGGGTCCCTGAATGAGTGCTGCGGGCAACGACCTTGCTCGCCGTGCCAGGCCAGCAGCAAGGCCGCCGAGCGGCTTCAAAGCGAGAAGCAGCCCATCACCGTTCTGGGGCAATCTCGACCGAACCGGGCAGCCCAGGTCCTGTCCGGTTTGCCGGTTAGCAGCCGAACTGCGGATATCCCGGATCGGCAGCCTGGTGCCCGGAAGCAGACCTCATAACCAGTGATCTGGACTCGATTTAACTGCGTTGGAGCGCAGCCAACTTGCGTTTCTTGGACGTTTTCGCAACGCTGTGATCGTCCCGCACAGCCAGCCGCTTGCGCTTCTTCATCTCCGATTCCGCGTATTGAGCTTTTGTCCCGCGGTGGTGAGCGGCATATTCCCGGCCGTCGATCGGTGCCAGATGCGCCGGATCTTTATCGAGATACGGTCGCCCGATTCCAAACTCCTTCCCGTGTGCATCGATCCATTTCCATAGGCTTTCAGTTGAAGTCCATCGCTGCGCCTCTGTCGCGCCCTTGACGCTCACGACATCGGCCGCAAGCCCGTGGCCATAGCCGCCGCGGAAGCTCCCGCCATGGTATGACCTGTCAGTCGCCGCCTTCAGGCCGCTTGCGATCGATTGACGGTAGTCATCGCGGAACGCGCTGGTTATGCCAGGCGACAGCCCGGCCTGCTCCGCCGCGTGAAGCGCATGAAACAGCTTCAGCTTGAAGCTCCGATCCATGCCTCCGATCACGTAGTCCATCATCGGCATGCCGGCCTTTTCCGCCGCCTTCGGATCCTTCCACGTGAAGTCCTCGTCGACGAGCCTGGTAAAGCTTTTGGTGACAGTCACCGTTTTGCCCTTCCTCTTGACTGTCACTTTCCTCTGCTCATGCACCTTGATGGTGTCCACCTTGGGCGTCCGTTGGTAGAGCGCCCACAAGTATCGGTCGATGCAGATGTCCGCCACGAGACACTCATCGAAAATTTCGATGGAGCTCGCAGCCTCCTTGACGTCGTTTGGCGCGGGATCAGGCGTGCTCGCGGTCGCCACCTGCACGGGCTGGGCTTCGGGCGGCGGCATCTGCGACGAAACCGGCAACGCGGCCTCGACGATCGATGCCGGCTCGTCCGGGCCGCCGTCGTGTCGGTGGCCGTGCCCGTCACCGATTCGGCGGCCGTCGCCACATCAGCGTTGGCGACAGCGGCGTTGCCTATTGCGGTTGCCTGCGGTGCGTCCGCGAGCTCGGCGTCGGCGGCGAGAGATGGTGCGCGGCGGTCCTCGATTGGCACTGCGCCGGTGTTCTCGATGCCGGCCGAACCGAAGCCAGCAAGCCAGGCGACGACCCAACCCGCGAGAACGACCGTTCCGCACAACGCCGCCGACACTGTCGCAAATCGCCGCGGGTTCATGATCCCCTCCAAAGGCCCCGCCGGAGCCATGCTGCACAGCCAAGCACGCGACGGGGCCGATCTTCGGATCAAGATATGGACGCGCAAGGGCGCTGACTGCAGGTCATCCATTTTCCCCAAAACTGTTGCCAGAATGCAACGCGCCGCCGGCGAGCAACTGCTGTGCATTCTCCGACGTAATCGCTCAGGGAAGCTTCGGATCCGTCATCACGCCGACGTTGAGTTGCGATGGCAGTAGCCATCAAAATCGTGCGCGTGGATGAGGCAGCATCATGCGACGCATGCGGCAAACAGGGTTCCAGCAAATTGGCCTAATTGTGAATACGGCCCAATTTTCGACCCACTGCGACCAGATTTGAAGGAGAAGCTACGGTCGGAAACGCCGCCTTTCCGGTTGGACCTTGCATGCAACTTCACTGCATGAGGTATTGAATGAGGAAGCAGACTCCATTAATCGCTTTCGCCGCTTGCATTGCTACGCTCTCATCCATCGGGACATCAACTGCGCAGGCGAAGCAAAAATGCAGTGCCGCGATGCCGTCAAATCCGCACGGGTACTGGTCCTGGCGTCTGATTGACGGAAGAAAATGCTGGTACGAAGGCAAGCCCATGCTTTCGAAATCATTGTTGGAGTGGCCCGCGCAGGCTTCAGCACAACCGAATTCCGATCGAGAACCTACAAGCGTTCTGCCGGAGAAGCACGGCAATCCACTGGATTCACAAGCGTGGGCACCGAATGACTCGGATACTTTCGAAGCGCGGTGGCGTGCTATCGGAATGACGCATTAGGCGCCGGCTTCGCAGGCATCGTCTCGAAACGACGGAACCGCGGCTATGGAACCGGGCGATGTCCGCACCGGAATTACCAGCACTGCGGCGCGCGGAAACGCCTGAACAGTGCCGTGAGCGTACCATGTCTGCACCTCTCTCCGGACGCATCAACATCGGATCCATCCGCGCGATAACAATGGCAGTATTCGCCATTTTCATGCTCTCTGCAGGGACCGCACACGCCCAATTTCAGTTTTGGCCCCGGTACACGTTCTGGCCAGGCCATTACGCTCCGTTCAAACACAAGCACCACCACCGGCACACAAACCCTGAATCGGCCAGGAACGCCCGGCCCGAGGACGCTGCGAAGGGCCCGCTCCAGATCATCATCTCGATCGCAGACCAACGGGTCTCGCTTTTTGACAACGGGACCCTGATCGCGCGCTCTTCGGTGTCCACGGGAACTCAGGGGCATCCTACGCCCCTCGGCGTGTTCAGCGTGATCGGCAAACAACGATGGCACCGTTCCAATATTTATAGCGCTGCCCCCATGCCCTACATGCAGCGCATCACCTGGTCAGGGATAGCGTTGCATGCCGGTGTCGTGCCTGGGCATCCGGCGTCACACGGCTGCATCCGTTTGAAAAATGACTTTGCCGTTCGACTCTGGAATCTCACGAAGCGCGGCACGCGCGTGATCATTGCGCACGACGATGTCCAGCCGGTCGAGATAACCAATCCGCACCTTTTCAAGCCGAAAGCCGTGTCCGGTTCGCCGGACTTTCAGACTGCCACAGTCGCGGGCAAGAGCATTAGGACAGCCGCGGCAACGCATGGATCACCGGTGTCCAATGCCGAGACTCCGGAAACCGCCAGTCTCCAGGTTCCAGGCTCGGCTCCCGCTTTAGCCGCACCTAAAAAGATCGTTCCGATCTCCGTCTTCGTGAGTCGCAAGTTGAGCAAGCTCTTCGTGCGCCGGGGCTTCTCGCCGTTGTTTGATGTCCCGGTCAAGATCGAAAATCCGGAGGAGCCGCTGGGAACGCACGTGTTTACCGCAATGGAATTCCAGAACGAGGGAGCGGCCATTCGCTGGACCGTCGTGTCGATTCCGGAGCAATTTCCTCGCATGTCCGGGGGTGCCACGAAAGAGCGCGAAGCGCCCGCGAAGCAAACCGCCCTACCGGTACCGTTGCCCGATAAAGCCAACGCTGCCCTCGATCGCATCGAAATACCCCAGGATACGGTTGAGAGGATCTCTGAACTACTGACGCCGGCCTCTTCATTGATTATTTCCGACAACGGATTTAGCCACGAGACGGGAAGAGACACGGATTTCATCGTGGTAACGCATTGATGCGGCGGCACGCTCGATCCGCGCACCACGCTCCCCCGCTGATGAATCGCGAGAGACCCAATGGTTTCCGCCCCGAAAGGCGCGCCCATGGAAGACCGGTCCCAACTGGCTGAGAGGATTCTCGATCAAGTCGCTGATGCCGTCATCCATGCAAACCGCTCGGGCGCGATCATCCGCGATTGCCTTGATCACGCTTGGTCAATCCATTTGCAATGCAACACGGCGCTCGGCTTTCAGTGCTCGCGCATTGATTTAGATCAATCGTCAGCCACTCATTGGGCGCAAGTGCTCGTGCTCAGGCGCAACGTGCGCCTATTCAAGGAGATGAGCCATGGGTGACGCCGGAGTGGGCTGGATAGCAGCCATCATCATCGGGGGGATTGCAGGCTGGCTGGCAGAGCAATTCATGAAGAGTAGCATGGGAATGATCATGAATATTGTGCTCGGCATCGTCGGTGCGGCAATTGCCAGCGCCATTTTGAGCTACTTCGGGATCGTCCTGGGAGGATGGATCGGCTACCTGATTTGCGGCTTCATCGGCGCGGTCTTGCTGATCTGGATCGTCCGGGCGGTACGGCCTGCCTGAGGACATCGAGGCCACGCCAAGCGAAGTCGGACATCGCGGCATGCCCGCTTTGTGCCAAGCTGAACGATGGGTCAGGCCTCGTCTCAAAGCTGCTGCGAATTGTGCCGGTCATCTGACTGCAAACGTCATGAGGCTCGCGGCGCGATGACCAGCGTGCTGTAGCCGGTCCACAGGACCTGAATGCCGATGCACAGGAGAATGAAGGCGGACAGGCGTATAACGACATTGATACCGTTCTCGCCTAACAGGGCGATTGTACGCTTGGCGAAGCGGTAACAAACATAGACCGTAAGCGAGAGGGCGATAATCCCCGCGATGGCCGATCCGCCGAGTAGCGCCAACTGCGATAATGTAAGGGGTCCTGCGGGCCGCTGGCTCCCCAGGGCGATGGCGACCGCGATCGACCCCGGGCCGACCGTGAGCGGCATCGTTAGTGGATAGAAAGAATCGATCACCGTCGAATGGCTTCCCGCCTCAGAGGGGCGCTTATCCCCAAGTTCGGCGCCGTTGTGCAAGAGCTTCCAGCCGAACGCGATCAGGACCAGGCCGCCCGCAATGCGGACAACCGGGAGCGTGATGCCGAAGAACACGAGCAGATGCGAGCCGATGAACATCGACCCTGCAAGAAGCAGAACGCTGTTGATCGCAACGCGACGGGCAAGCACGTTACGCTCGCCTTCCGTGCAAGAGGACGTAAGGCCGAGAAAGATCGGCGCGCTCCCGATCGGGTTCAGGATCGGAAATAAGCCGGCATAGACGAGCAGGAAGGCGTTGGCGAAATCTTTCATGGCGGAAAAGTATATACGAAGAGCTCGCGAATCCGCTTCAGTGATTTGCGTACAGGATTGGCCCATCTCTTGCGACCTAGAGGACAGAGGAACTCGCGCCGCTGCATGTCCGTTCCAACCGCCGAGCGGACGGCATCGTAACGGCTAAACGGGCGTTTGGACCAAGGCTGAACCCGATTTTGAAGCACGGGTCTATTGGAGGAGCCTACGCAGTTGGGTCAAAAAGCGCCGTTTTGACCGCCTGCCCGTGACCTCCGGTCTTCTCCGATCAGCGGACATCGTTAGCCTCCGTCGGCATGTCTCAAAGGTGCCAAATCCAGACTTGGGCGACATTTCGCGACTGAGGAGATGGCCGAGCGTGACAGGATTCCCCTTGCGCGAACCCACGGTCCGTCGGCGGGGTCTCCTTTGCCAGCTGGTGCCGCGAACGACTACGCGGCCGCCATGTCCATCCGACGGCAGAAGCAGGACGCCCTTATCGGATTCTCCGCCCGTGCCTGCGCCAAGTCGAGCCGCTGCCTGATCAGAGCCGTCTCGACCTTTTCTCCGCGACGGACCAGGCATTCGTGCAGCCCGTGTAACGACCACAAGTTATCGGGGTGCTGGCAGGCGCGGCTCAGTTTGCCGTCAAGACCGAGATCAGAGCGGTACACCTCCTCGGCCTCCTGGATCCGTCCCTGCTCGAGGAGAAGTGCCCCAAGTGCATGACGGGTCGGCTGCATCCATCCCCACGGCTCGTCATAGGGCAGCGAGTCGCTGAGCTCGACTGACCTGCGCAGGTGCGCGAAGGCTACGTCATGGTTGCCCTTTCGATATTCCAGCTCGCCGTTCAGCATCGCTTCGGCTACGCTCAGCAGACCGACGACGGTATTGTTGTGTACGCGACGGCTCTCGGGCACTCGGGTCTTCGCCGCCATGAACAATGCCTTCTCTATCTCGGCCTCGGCGACATTGCCAAGCGCCGAATGAGCAACCGCCTTGGCGTAGTGCATCATGGCAACATTCGAGCAGTAGAGGTCTCGATCCTGCGGTAGCTCTTGTTCGATGATTTCGCGCCATTTGCCGAAGCGCACGAGGACGTGCTGCTTCATCGTCAGATAGCCCTCGAGGAAATCTGCCATCGGGGGCGATTCAATGCGCAACGCCGCCTCGGGGATCGTGGCGATCAGTTCCTCGGCCGCCGCGATTGCGGGTTTGTACTGGCCAAGAAACATTGCGCCGTAGATCGCAAAGTGGAAGTTGTGGATGACGTAGACCAGATAGACACCCGGATCGTCCGAATAGGCGAGGAACCTGCGGTCGGTCGCCAACGCTTTCTGATTATGGACAAGGACGTCGTTATAGTGCCCACACAACACATCGAGATGCGTCGGCATGTGGATGAGGTGACCGGAGTCCGGGACGATCTCGCGCAACCGGTCACCGGCCCGCAGTGCCCGCTGCGGAAACGGCGACATCTCCATCAGGTGGACATAGAGATGCAGCAGGCCCGGGTGATCCCATGCAGCCGGGAGTTTGTCGAAAGCGTATTCCAGCACCGCCCTGCATTCCTCGGTACCCGCTCCCTCGGCAGGTGAGCCGGAGGGCAGGTCCCACATCTGCCACGGCGTCTCGTTCATGATCGATTCGGCAAAGACCGCCCGGACCTCGAGATCGTCAGGAAAGGCAGCGAAGACCTTACGCATTTCCTTGGTGAAGGCCTTGTCCCACGGCGCCATATCCTCGATCACCTCGCGCTGGGGATAGCGCGCGGTGAGGGCCTGGATCATCGCCCGCTCGACCGCACTTGCCTTCCCGGCATGCGCGAGCGCTCCCTGCATGGCATCGTAAGACGCCGACAGCGCCATCTGCCGGCCGTGCGGGTCATAGCGAACCCAGGGCAGGTTATAGTTGGGCCCCGAGGCATAACTTACGCCCCAATGTGCCATTGCGCATTCGGGGTCGTGCTTCAGCGCCTCACGAAAGCACTTGATCGCCTCACTATGGTTGAACCCAAACAGCCAGTTGAGCCCGCGGTCGAACCAAAGCTGGGTATCGGGCGACGACGTGGTGACTTTGCGGCTGTACGGCCCGAGATCAAAATAGGTCATGCCCATTTTCCCTTCAGCTCCATGATCGCTTCTTCCCCGAGATGCGTCGCCGATTGATCCGGGTATGCTGCCCGGCTTAATTCCGCTCAGGCTAGCGCTTTTGCGACCCCCAGCCGCTGCGACCCGATGTCCGACCCGATGTCCGCTCCGGGGTCATTCGCGTCATCTTGACAGTCGGCGCATCACTTCCTGTCTTCCCCAATGAGCAGACATGGCAATCGCCCATCGGTATGTCTCAAACGTGCCCAGAAGCAGACGTTCCCCACCAATTGCATCCACCGGTCCGGTCACGTAGGCATTTTGTCGAATTTCTGGATCGAGTTGAGGTTGTTGATCCACGACTGTTGCGAGCGAACAAACAGTTGCCGGCGCGGTACTAATTCGTTCCGTTGGCGCAGGGCGCCGACCCGGACGTTGTAAACCTTTGGATCATCGCCAACCGAGGTCGAATAGATCGCGGTCCCGCACCGCGAGCAAAACCCTTGCGGGCGGATCGCTCCGCTGTCGGCTGTCTTCAGGTATTCGGTCGGTTCTCCTGACAGAAGCGCGAACGTACCCAGCCGCGTCATGACGACCGCTCGCAATGGAGCACCGCTCATCGATTGACAATCAGTGCAGTTGCAGATCGTCGTCGTTTCAGGATCGGCTTCGGCTTCGAACGACACGTAACCACAATGACAGCGTCCATCGATTTTCATGCCACTTGATCTCCATGCAACATCGTTTTCACTGGGAATTTCGCGCAGATGGTAGCTGTTCTTCGTACGGGCTGATAGGTCCGGTTTCGGTCAAAGGCGCCGTTTTGACCGTCCACTACTCACTTCCGGTCTACCCCGATCAACGGACATCATCTGACCGGCCCGGCAGGTCCGATTCGTCAAGCCAATAGTGGACATATAGCCTTGGCCAGCCAGTCTGAAATCCTGCTGACTCACTCCAATCCCCTAGTTGACGAAGACGACCCGTGTTTCCAGCGAAACACGCCGGTACAAGTCCTCGACGTCGTCGTTCACCAGTCGGATGCATCCGGAAGCGACGAGATGGCCGATGGTTTTTGGCGAATTCGTGCCGTGAATGAGTAGCCCGGGCTTGTCCAGCAACAGCGCGCGTGCGCCCAGCAGACTGCCGGGACGGCCGGCGGCCGCGAGCAATGCGTCCGCGTCCTTCGTGTTCGCACCCGAAGTCCGCCAGTCCGGCCATTCAAGCTTGTTGGTGACGTGGAAGAAGCTGCCTCCCTTGAGACACTCCTGCGCAATCCCGATGCCGTAGCGGCGCGCCGAATTGTTGCCATCGATCAGGTAGAGAAAACGGTTTTCCCGATCGACCACGATCGATCCGGGAACGACGGTGGTGCGGTAGAACACCACTTGCCGCTGCAACGCGAACGGCAGGCCTTCGCCTGTAGAGCCGCCATCCACGCCGGGCTTGAGGTCCACCATGACGACGTCTTCTTGTACGCGCCGCGCCTTTGACGATGGCGCCGTCACGCCGGCGCCAACGATGCCGGGACCTTTGGTTGCGATATATCCGTAGAGCAAGGCCGACACGGCGATGACGGCAACGACCGCGCCGGCACCGAAAACCAATGGCTTCCAGTTTCTGCTCGTCGACAACACCTCGTTGATCGCTGTCGCGGACTTCGCTTCTTCGGCGGCAATGTCATCCTCGATCCGCCGGATAGCGTCCTCGAGCGCAGCGGCGTGAGATGCGGCGGCCTCGCGCGTGAGCTCGCGACCTCCTGATGAGGCCATAGGCATCCTTGTAGATCCGGTCGCGCGCGATTGGCATCCTTGCCTGCAACCGCTTTCGTCAACAGCGAATAATAATCCACGGTCATGGACTGCCCCTGACGAACTACCTGACGGGAGGCGCGTACTGGATTCCGCCCTGCGTCCAGAGCGCGTTCAGTCCGCGCGGGATGCTGAGCCGGGACTGCGTTCCGACGTTTCTCTCATAGATCTCTCCGTAGTTGCCGACCGCGCGGACGGCGCGCGCGGCCCAGTCCTTCGTAAGGCCTAGTTGCTCGCCAAATTCTCCTTCGGTGCCAACCAGGCGCCGTGTGTTGGGGTTGGGAGATTTTACCGCATCGTCGATCGTTGCCGAATTGACGCCCAGTTCCTCGGCATTGATCAATGAATAGAGCGTCCACTTGATCAGGTTGAACCACTGGTCATCGCCCTGTCGTACCGCCGGCCCGAGCGGCTCCTTCGAAATGACTTCCGGCAGGATGATATGGCTGTCGGGTGCGGCGAGCTTGAGGCGCTCGGCATAGAGCTGCGAAACGTCGCTTGTCAGCACGTCGCATTTGCGATCGTCATAGGCCTTCAGGCTCTCTTCCGCGGTGCCGAGCGCGAGAACCTTCAGCGGCATGTCGTTGGCGCGGAAATAGTCCGACAAATTCAGTTCGCTCGTGGTGCCGGTCTGGGTGCAAACCGTCTTGCCGCCAAGCTGCAGGGCGGTGTCGATCCCGGCATCCCGGCGCAGCAAGAAACCCTGGCCGTCATAATAGGCGACGCCGGCGAACATCAGGCCGAGCGAACTCTCCCGGGACATCGTCCATGTCGAGTTGCGCGACAGCACGTCGATCTTGTTCGATTGCAGCGCCGTGAAGCGGGCCACCGCATCGAGCGGTATGAACGTCACCTTGGCGGGGTCGCCGAAGATCGCCGCCGCCACGGCGCGGCAGATATCGACGTCGAAGCCGGTCCACGCATTCTTGTCGTCCATGCTGGAGAAGCCCAGCAATCCCTGGCTGACGCCGCAATTGAGCGTGCCGCGCTCCTTGACGGCTTTTAGCGTCTGCGCGCGGGCGGGATAGCTCCCCGCGAACAGGGCCAGCAGCGTTATGGCCGTGAGGATGACGGGTTGCTTCCTGAAATCGGGCATTCGGGTCTCGCGATCAGTTGCGGCTTCGGCTTTTCTCTGGTCGATTGTTCATTATCATGACTTTGTCAGTGTAACGATCAAACAACCAAAGGAAACCGCCCAAATCGTGCTCCGTTTGATGCCCAAATCTGTGGGTCAAAGCCAGACCTTAAACGGCGAATGGTCGACGCCCGCTCATCCCCCGAAAACGGACGTCCATCAACCTGACGAGAATGTCAGCTTTGTGCCGCCAGGAGCGGACATTTCGCCGCCAACGGACCGCCTCCGATGGCTAGAAGGAAAATACGGCGATGCACAGCAGGACCGTCGCTATGATACCGAGACCGATTACGCCGGCCTTGTAGGCAAGCTCTGCTCCCACGCTCTCCCCCTCTTCCGCGTGCGGTGCGGCCGTTTGTGCGCCGACCGTAGTGCCGGCCGCAACCGATGCCACCGGCACAACTGCTGCGGCTCGCAGCGCGAACGCGGAGCCAAGCGTCAACTGTGAGAAACCTCGATGAGAAATCCGCGTGTTGTCGTCCTCCGATTTAGTGCCGACTATGTGATTACCTCGCCGCGTAACGGACATGACGCGCCTCCTGATGTGTAACAGGACTCGATCTTGCCGGACGTTGCAATTTGCTGAAATTATACTGACGACCTTGCCGCTATACCGACGTATAGCGGGCGTTGCGTGACATCGGCGCGGCATTCCCGTAGCTCCGCTTCGGGTCGCCGTGTGAAAACACCCTTCCCAGGGAAGTCGGTGAGAAGCCAGGACCGGCTCGGTCTCAGGCCGCGATCGCAGCCATCAGCGGCTTGGTGCCGACGATGTTCATGACCCGTGTCAGATTATAGGCCAGGACAGAGAGCGCCATCTCGGCAGCTACTCTTGGAAGGGTTTTGGTGAGGAAGTGTGTCGCTCCCATGCGGGCCTTCATCGTGCCGAACCGATGCTCGACTGTCTCGCGACGCATCGGCGCGGTTCTCTTCATTGAAAGAAAGAAGAACCGCTAAGAGACAATCAAGCATGCCGCAGCCACTGAACCTGCCAAGAACTTCATTATGTTTGTTGTTGGGCAGTTTCTAGTTTCTCTCTTCAGCTCAAGGCCTTGCACTATGTCGCGGGACATTTTCGGGTTTCCCGGTTTGAGGTGGTTTGTCAAACCTCTAATTATCACTCCCACACGCGCGCCCGTGAGATACCAACTCGGAAAAACCTCAAACAACCTCAAACCTGATGAAGCTGTGAGCGTTACCTCACGCCATCGAGCGATCGTTGTCCATCCCGCCGCCGCCGTGATAGAACGCGCGGCATGCCAATGCTGCGAAACCAGAAGCACGAACGGTTGGCCCGGAACATCGCGACCAGCCCGAAGACAGGTTGGTCACAGGGTCGCTGCTATTTACTCCCGGCCAATAACTGCGCGAGCGCCTCCTTGCATTGGTCTTTGAAGTTGCCAAGACTTTTCAGGATGCAACTTCGTTCCTTGCCAGGGCAATTTTCCTTTACATCAACCGCGCAGGCTTTGCTGACCTCGGCGACCCGCGAAAGCCTTGCCTTACACGCGTCGGAAAATTCTGCGGCGTGTGTTTTAACGCAATCTCTAATGCGGCCCCCGCCGGGCTTAACTTCAGCGCATTTAGCCTTGATGTCGGCCGCACATACCCCAACTGACCAATCCTTTGCCATCGCGACCGGCGCGGAGAGGAATACTACGGCACCAATTACCATGATACTCTTCATCATAGGGTCATTCTCCCAAAAAAAATGCGAATGTCCTCACTGAGGATGCTCGAGATGTGCCCAACCAATCGGACAGTCGATTGATATATATCAAGGGAGGCGGCGGCCATGCTGTGAGGGGTCGCTCATACTATCGGGTCGTCGTTGTTCGATGCGCCGACGTCGTGATAGAAGCCTTCAAGGAAAGCTCTCTGGTGCACTGATCGATCGGCTAGAGGTCGGCGGGGTTGGCGCGTTCGACCACGTCTCGACCACGAGGACGTCGTGAAGCTGATGCTGACGGATCAGACGCCGACCGAGGCGCTGGAGCTGCTCGACGTCTTGCGCCGCCAGGTCGAGGTCGTCGCTGCCGACCATGCAACGCTGGTGCCGATCGAGCCAGCGAGGCCGAAGGGCGATTGTGTTCTCTTCAGTGACAGGGCCTGCACGGTCACCGCCCACCCCCGGACTCCCAAAGGCTGAACGGGACCGTGCTTGCACCGCGCTCGCCCCCCAGCCCTCATTAGAACAAGCGGTCAAAACTCATCTTGTGATCATCGGCCAAAAACTTGGCAATGTTGGCCAAAATGGGCGCTCGGCTTTAGCTTACCGCCGGTTACGCGGGCGACCGAAGAAGGCGAGGAGAAGCCTGCTGATAGCAGGATTAAATATGGCAGCACCAATCGCGCCTACATCCTCGCCCGCCGAGGATCTCGCTGCAACTTTTTGAAGCCACGCGAGACGTCGCCAACTTTTTCGCGGCGATGTCGGCGGCGCGATGGTCGGTCCGAGCTGGATGGCCTTGGTCGGCTCCTGGGAGGGGCGCTGATGCGTTTTCCGCGCTCGCACCACGCTGTCATTTGTGGCCCAATAAACCGCCGCCGGCTCAACCGGTCGACGCAACACAGGCGTTAAATCTCTCCGCAGGGGTTTCAAATTGCAAGGTCTCACGGGGTCGTTCGTTTAGCTGACGAGCCACTTTGTTTAGGTAAGCTTGCGAGTGCGGCGACAAAGTTGGTGCCCTTCACCTACGATCTCTTGCCTGACGGGCCGTCTGGTTTGCCCGACGGGCAAATCAGTGACTGGCCAGTCATTGCGCTGTCCAGCCCCTTTTGCAAAAATATTCTGATTTTCCGAAGACGCAAATCGATCTATATCCGCAGCCGTCCCGTCCCACAGAGGGGCGAGTCGCGATCGTCACGGCCGCGGGACGGGATGCGGTGGACGCGGATGCGCTGCAGACGAACGGCGCAAACGTGGACGACGAAGCCGTGTGGTCCTGACACCCCGACGCTGGTGTCAAGTCTGCGATAAGACGCGCAGGCGACGGTGGCAAAAGAGCCCGGTCACCGGGGAGAGCCCGGAATAAGCCGTAAACCATTGCGCGGGGAATGCTGGGTGTTTCCGGTGTGACCGTGGTGACTATGCTCGTATGCTCATTTTATTTTGCATGCGAGGCTGCGGGCGCATTGAGCGCCCGGCATTCCCTGCGCCCTCTGATGAGAGGGTAAGGAAATCTCTCGCAAACCTCGGGCGCATCAGGCCGCGAGATCGCGAAATTGTGTCCAGGGAATGGCGCTGTTTGAAAAATTGAATAACCGCAGGGACGGCGCATCTCGCCCTCCGCGACGCGGCGGTCCGCAGTTTTGCCTCGAGGTCTGCATCATCAATCTGATTGACGTCGCTGCCGCGCGCCGCCGGCTGCGACAGTTTGCGGACCATGGCATCGGCGGTCGTGATCTCGACCGCCGCGGCAATCGTCGAAAACGCATCATCGCGCTCGACTTCGACCTTGCACCGCAGCGCCAACACTTTGGGATCGCGCACGCAGGCCTCGGTGAACGTTGCTTAGCGTCTACGTAGCTCTGACGGGCTAATTCCGAATTTTCTCCGGAACGCCGTGCTGAAATGTGATGAGCTGCTAAACCCCAATTGATACGCCACTTCGGTGACTGACAGAGGGCACAGCTCCGGGCGCGTCAGGACATCGTAGCAGCGCTGGAGCCTGCGATCCCAAATCCATTCGGACACAGACATGTCGGTTGGTCTGAACAGATAATGCAGGTGCCTTAGCGAAATGCCGTTATGCTTGGCGACCTTTTCGAGTGACAAATCCGGATCGGCGAGATGTTCCTCGATCCATGCCTTGACCGATCGCAAGCGGACTTGCTGGACCGTTTGGTCTGCCGAGAAATCGTCCCTGTCGCCCATGTCCAAGGCGAGCGCCAGGACGTCCATCAGCTCATCGCCCAATCGAGCCCTCGCCGGCGCTTCGAGGGCCGCTCCCTCCAGCGCAAGCGTAGAGCAGAACTCGGCGGCGATCCGACCTAGCCCTCGACCGGTCGCCATGGTCCTTGCCACCGGAATCCGATCCTTCGGGAATCGCTCCGCAAATTCCTTGCGAGGGATTTCCAGGTAGAGTGAGCGTACCTTGCCGACGCATTCCAGATCGTACGCTTCGGACGCCGAGAAGATCGCCCCGATACTGGCATTCGAGAGGAGGTTTTGGCCTGACTGCAGAATGTTGATTTTGCCTTGCTGGACGAACTCGACATAGTAGCAATCCTTGTCCAGCTTCGCGATATGCCGCTCGCGCCGTGATATCCGCTGCTCGGAAAGCAGCACGTCTGTCATCGTGACGGCGCCAAATCGCGCTTCGCGGATAAAGCCGTGATAGTCGGATCGCTTGTCGGATTCTACGTCGACGTGAACGTAAACATCGCAGATAGCTCCCTGCCAGGCCGCGTAGCGCTTGGATGGTTCAATGCCTTTGGTCGAGAACACCAGGTCCATCTCTTGCGCTCCAACCCCAAAACAGTCCCGGCCGCGCATATTGCGCTGCACAAACGGCTCTGAACGGAAGCATTCTAGGCACCCGACATGTGCGCGCAATAGCCTTTGCACGCGGAAGCAAACCGTTTGCGCTGTAGGGCAAGCGGACATCCGCCGGCCGGGGTATCAAGAACGAAAAAGGCTCGCGAAATCTTCGCTGGCGAAACCGGAGGACGCGTCAGCGTGCGGCGTCGATTCAGAAATCCTGGTCGGCTGCACGTGCTGATTGGAGGGCAAGGGCGATGATCGCCGAACTTCCTTTGCCGATCACCACAAGATACACCAGACGCATTGCGACGATTGCGGATGTTGAGGCATTGGAGCAATCGCCATACGATACTCTCGTTCCTGCGCGCAATCTATATCAACTGTTCGAGTCAACCGCGCGGTCGCATCCGAGCCGACCTGCCTTGACCGTGCTGACGTCGGATGTCTCTGGAAAAGGCGGGGTCAGCCTCACTCACCGTGAACTGCTGGGTGCGATATCGCGAGCAGCAAATCTCTTCAGATCGTATGGCGTCACGCCCGATAGCGGAACGGTTGCGGTGCTCTGCCCCATACTTCCGCAGATTCCTCCCGCGCTTCTAGGGGCTCAGGTTGCGGGCGTGGCAAGCTCGATAAATTATCTTCTCAATGAAGATGCGATCGCCGACCTTCTGCTGGCACAGCGCGCGTCTGTTCTCGTAGTGCCCTCGGAGAACAACGATCCCGCCGTCTGGAAGAAGGCGAATAACGTAATTGAGCGTGTAGATTGCCTGCGGAAGATCCTCGTTGTCGGCGAAGACGGAAGCTCTGACAACAGGTTTGGCAGCTTCGACAAGGCGATTTCCAGCCAGGCTGACAAGCTCGATTTTGATCCGGTTGCAGATCGGTCATCCGTTTGCGCGCTCTTTCACACCGGTGGAACCACCGGGAGACCGAAGCTGGTTCGTCTCACGCACGGAAACCAAATTCATGCGGCCTGGAGTTTCGCGCAAGTCCACGGACTGGATGAATCCGACGTGGCCATCGATGGCTTCCCGCTGTTTCATGTGGGAGGCACCATCACGGCCGGACTGTCAGTTCTCGCGGCGGGCGGACATGTGGTCATCCCCTCACCATACAGTCTCAGAAGCAAGGAAGTTATCCAGGACTACTGGCGCATCGTCGAGCGGTTTCGGGCAACCATTGTAAGCGGGGTACCGACCTCGATTGCGATGCTTGCCGAGGTGCCAATCGGTAGCTGCAACATCAGTTCGGTTCGAATGGCCCTTACCGGGGGCGCAGTGCTGCCCAGGGCGGTCGGTGACCGATTTCAAATGCGCACCGGAATTAGGCTGTTCGAAACCTACGGTATGACGGAGACCGCGGCTGCGATTGCGTTCAATCCGGGTCGGGGACAACCTCTTCAGGGCAGCGTCGGCTTCAGGGCGCCCTACGCGAAGACCAAAATTGTTGCCGTGAACAGTAGCGACATGCAGAAGGAATGCGCGCCGCTTACAAGCGGCCTGGTTCTTGTGCAGGGACCACAAGTATTTCCCGGCTACGTCGATCCTCGCCACAACCAAGACGTGCTGACCAACGATCATTGGTTGATCACCGGCGATATTGGTTACCTCACCGAGGACCAGCGGCTGGTGCTTACGGGTCGAGAGAAGGACCTGATCGTGCGGAGCGGGCACAATATCGATCCTGCAGCAATCGAGGATGTTGCAAACCAGTTTCCGGGCGTACAGATGAGTTCGGCGGTCGGCATGCCTGATGCCTATGCCGGAGAAGTGCCCATCCTGTTTGTGGTTTCGTCCCCGGACCACGTGATCGATTTGAGGCAACTGCAAGAGCATGTCGAGCGAAATATCAACGAACCGCCAGCCAAACCGAAACGCGTCGTTCTGTTGGAGTCCCTGCCGATGACGGCGGTTGGCAAAATCTTCAAGCCGGCGCTGCGCGATCTTGCGGTTAAGGAAAAGGTCAGGGCGGAAGTCGACCGAATCTTCGGCGCCGCGAATAAAGCCGATATCCAAGTAGACAAGGATGAGAAGCTCAATACACTGGTTCGGGTCTCGGTCGATTCCGATGATACGGCTCGAATACAAGAACTCGCAGAGAGCCTGTCGTCACTTCCGCAGACTTATCGGATCGAGAAGAGTTCTACCGGACCGGCTGAAGAGACAGCCAGCGAGGGCCAAACGGGAATAAGGGGATGAGGCGCTTTCGGTTCAATCAGCAGGAGATCGTGTTCGCCGTTTTCGCCGCGCTGTTCCTGGCATTTTCGATCTTCCTGCGCGGTTTTCTCACGCCCGAGAACATGCTGACCCTGTTGCAGAACGTGGCGGTGCTCGGCATTCTCGGGCTCGCCATGGCGATCGTCGTGATCGGCCGCGGCATCGATATTTCGCTGATTGCAGCCCTCGCCGTCCCGCCAGGGCTTGTTCTTCAGATGGTCCAGGACGGTCACTCGCTTCCGACCTCGCTCGCTGCCGCATTCGCATTGACGGCGGCCTTCGGTCTCATCAATGGATGGCTGATCGCTTACGCCGAAGTGCCGTCCCTGTTCACCACGCTGGCGTCCGGATTGTTTCTCGCCGGGCTCGGCCAGGCGGCGCTGTTCAAGCTCGATGTCGTCCAATGGAGCCCGGGGCTTGACGGATTCGAACGCCTCGGACAAGGCAATGTCCTTGGCGTACCGATGCCGGTCGTGATGTTCGCACTTGCCTGCGTCGCGGTCGCCTTCCTCTTGCGGCAGACCCGGCTTGGTGCCTACATCTATGCGATCGGCGACAATCCAAACGGCGCGCGGGTTACGGGCATTCCCACCCGCCCGATCATCGTGCTGCAATATGTCATGGCGGCGATGATCGGCTGTGGAGCCGGTCTCATTCTCGCCGCGTCGGTCAACAGCATGCCGACGCGCATATTCAATTCGACGCTGATTTACGATGTGATTTTGGTGGTCGTGCTCGGCGGCATCGGATTGTCGGGCGGACGCGGCGGCGTCATCAACGTCGTGATCGGAACGCTCCTGATCGGCACCATGCTCAATGGAATGACGATCATGGATGTTTCCTATTCCGCCCAGAACCTCATAAAGGGTGTAGTGCTCCTGGTCGCGGTGATCGCGGATTCCTTCCTGAACCCGCGCAACGAGGAGACGGCGCAACAAGGCGATATCTAGAAGTACGCGTAACATTACGAACAAAAACGGGAGGACGATATGACGATATCTGGACGAACGACACTCAAGACCATGCTTGCGATCGGTCTGATCGCGGCGGCAACCTCGTCGGCGCGCGCGCAAAAGGGCCTCGACGAGCCGTTTCAGGGCGCCTTCAAGGAATCGCTCGCCGGCAAGACCGTCGCTTACGTGCCGGTCGCGATGAATTTCGACCTTACCGAGGGCTGGTTCGCGGGCGTCAAGAAGGAGCTGGAACCTTACGGCGTCAAGGTGATCGTCCGCGATCCGAACTGGAGCACCAACGCCGGTGCGCAGGCGGTGACGACGCTGATCTCCGAAAAGCCGGCGGCGATGATCATCCACAATCCCGACGTGCAGACCTATGCGAAGCTGCTGCAGCGCGCCGAGAACGAAGGCATTTACGTCATCCAGATCAATATGGGCTCGAGCTATCGCAGTTCGGCTTTCGTGGGCGCCAACTGGATCGAAATCGGCGAGCGCGACACCGAGGCGGTGGTCAACTTCTGCAAAGGCAAATCCAACAAGATCGCGGTGATCCAGGGCGCCTTGTCGGCCGCGGCGAGCGCCTACACCCTCAAGGGTGTTGAAAACGTGCTGGCCAAGAATCCCGATATCAAGGTCGTCTCCAGCCAGGCCGCCGATTGGGATGCCGCCAAAGCCAAGGCGATCACCCAGACCGTGTTGAAGCAGAATCCCGACCTGTGCGGGATCGTCGGCTTCTGGGACGGCATGGATATCGGCACCGCGGCCGCGGTGAAGGAAGCGGGCCTCACGGGCAAGGTATTTGTCGCAACATCGGGCGGCGGCGAGCGAAGAGGCGCATGCGAACTCGTCAAGTCCGGCGCATTCGACCTCAACCTCAGCTATGACGTGCCGACCCAGGCCGAACAGATGGCCGGCGTGATCAAATGGCTGGTCTCCTCCGGAGTCAAACCCGGATCGGTAAAGGGATCGATGTATACGACGCTGATCCCGATCACCAAGGACAACGCCGCGAGCGAAACCGCCTGCTGGAATCTCAGCGACCTGAAGAAGTAGACAGACCCTGCGCCAAACCGACGGGCGGCCGCATCGCGCGGCCGCTCGTCCCAAAATGAGCGCGCTGGCCGCATTCAGATCGCCTCCTCCTTTTACCCCGGGCAGCCGATGCAAGACGCCTTTCTTCGTTTTCGATACCGCTACTGGCCAGACCATCTGCTCGGCGAAATTCTATCCAAGCGCTGGACGGAAACCGCGATCCCGGTCATCGTTCTGCTGATCGTCACTTTCCTGCTGAGCCGGTCGATCCCCGGCTTTCTCTCGGTCGGTGGCCTCGCCGATACCGGACGGCAGGCGGGCGAAATCGGCTTCATCGTGCTCGGCATGGCCATCGTCGTCATCGTCGGCGGCATCGACCTGTCGGTGGGATCGATGTTCGCGCTGTGCGACTTCTGCGCCCTGTTCTGCCTCAACGTCCTGAACTGGCCGGTGCCGGCGGTGATCGTTGCCACGATTGCATGCGGCGCGGCGCTCGGGGCCGTCAACGGCCTGTTGATCGGCTATCTGCGGCTGCGCGCCTTCATCACGACCCTGATTACGCTGATTATCTACCGGTCCGCCTACGACCTGTTGTTGTTCGATTATTCGAACAAGATCGCCGCCGCCTTCCCCGACTTCCCCTCCTGGAATTTCTTGGGCGGCGGCGGGATCTTCGGCGTGCCCAGCGTCGTGCTGGTCTATCTCGCGGTCGCCATCTTCGGACATGTCTTCCTGACTCGGTTGCGGCCGGGCTGGCATGTCACCGCGATCGGCGGCTCGCGCCGCTCGGCTTACAATTCGGGCATTCCGGTTCGGCGCACGATCGCGCTGTGCTACACCGCAAGCGGGATACTGACTTCGATCGGCGCGCTGTTTTTCGCCGCACGGCTCGGCACGGTCGGCGGCGATGTCGGCGTCGGGCTGGAAGTAACTGTCTTGACGGCGACCGTGCTGGGCGGCATCAGCCTCGGCGGCGGCAAGGGCTCGGTCGCCAAGGCGCTGGTCGGCACGCTGATCGTTCTGTTTGTGATCAACGGCCTGACCACGCTGTCGGTGAGCGGCGGCGTCAATCGCATGGTGCTCGCCGGCGTGCTCCTGATCGCCGCCACTATCGACATTCGCTGGCTGAAGAATCGGAACCGCATCATCAGCAAGGTCTATGTCAGCCCGACCTATCATGGCCTGGCCCCGGCGGCCTCGACCGCACCCGGCAGCGGGCCGTTCGCGCAAAACGACAAATTGCGCGACGTGACGCTGATCGGGCTTGGCCGCATCGAAGCGCCGGAAGACGTCATTCTCGATCGCAACGACAATCTCTATGCCGGTTCCCGTCATGGCGACATCATCCGCTTCCTGGCGCCCGACTATCAGCAGATGGAGGTGTTCGCCCATATCGGCGGCCAGCCGCTCGGCATGGCCTTCGATCGCGAAGATAATCTCTACGTGTGCATCGGCGGGATGGGCCTTTATCGGATCACGCGCAACCGCAGGGTTGAGAAGGTCACAGACGAGACCAACCGCAGCCTTTATTCGGTCAACGACGACAGCCGGCTGCGGCTGGCCGACGATCTCGACATCGCCGACGACGGGCGCATCTTCTTTTCCGAAGCCACCGTTCGATATGAGATGGACGAGTGGCCGGTCGACGGGCTGGAGGCACGCGGCAATGGCCGGATCATCTGCTACGATCCGAACAATGGAACGACGCGCACCGTGCTGCGCGGATTGAAGTTCCCCAATGGCATCTGCATCGCCAGCGATGGCCAATCGATCCTGTTCGCCGAAACCTTTGGCTGCACGATCAGGCGCTACTGGTTCGAGGGCCCCAAGGCCGGGAAAACCGAAACGGTCATGGACAACCTGCCCGGCTATCCCGACAACATCAATCTGGCTTCGGACGGAAACTATTGGCTGGCCATGGTCGGCATGCGCAGCCCCGCGCTCGATCTTGCGTGGAAAATGCCGGGCTTCCGCAAGCGGATGGGCAAGCGGGTTCCGATCGACGAATGGCTGTTCCCGAACATCAACACCGGATGCGTTATCAAATTCAATGAGCGCGGCGAAGTGCTCGAATCGCTCTGGGATCTGCGCGGCGTCAACCATCCGATGATCACCTCGATGCGCGAGCATCGCGGCTATCTCTATCTCGGCGGCATCGCCAACAATCGTATCGGCCGATACAAGCTTGCGGGCGCCGATCCGGACTTCGTCCAGTACGATCGGCGCTGGGGGAAGAGCAAGTGATATCTGCGTTTAGGACCTTTGCCGATCGGCTGCTTGGGCGCGGCGACGCGACCATCACGGTGCCGTCGTTCGACGGCGCGTTGAAGCCGAACCAGATCCTGGAAACGGCGGAAACCATTCGTGAATTCGATGCGCCCGAGGATCTCGCGACCGACGGCAAGGCGCTCTACATCGCGGACGGCTCGGCGATCCGTCGCCTCGACGGTACTGTCGCAACAGAGGTCAGGCGTTTTGACCGCACCATATCCGCGCTGTGTTGCCTGCCAGACGGCGGCATCGCGGTCGCGCTCGACGGGCGCGAGGTGCTGGTGTTCGCGACGCCGTTGGCATCCGCCGCCCGGGTGACCATCTCCGACCCGTCGATGAACGCGATCAACGCACTTTCGCTGGGGCCGCAGGGAACGCTGGTCGCAACCGATGGATCGACGACGCGTCCCTACCGGCAATGGGTACATGATCTCATGGAACGCGGCAGCACCGGGCGCGTCCTGGTCCTCGACCTCGCAAACGGCCGCGTGCGCACGATCGCCTCGGGACTGTCTTACGCATTCGGGGCCTGCGTCGCAGGCGATGCGGTCCTGGTCAGCGAAAGCTGGCGGCACCGTGTTGTCGCCATCGGCCCCGATGGCAGTCAGCGCACTGTCCTCGACAACCTGCCGGTCTATCCTTCCCGGCTTTCGCCGGCGGCGTCCGGCGGCTTCTGGCTCACGGCATTCGCGGCGCGCACCCAGCTCGTTGAATTCGTGCTGCGCGAAAATGCCTACCGCCGCCGCATGATGGCGGAAATCGAGCCGGAATACTGGATCGCGCCGAAACTGAAATCCGGCCAGTCGTTTCTCGAACCGATGCAGGGCGCTCATATCAAGACCATGGGCGTCGTCAAGCCGTGGGCTCCGCCGCGGTCCTACGGCCTCGTCATCCGGCTGAACGCGAGCGGCGTGCCGCTTTACGCGCTGCACAGCCGGGTCGACGGCGTCAACCATGGCGTGGTGGCGGCCGTCGAAATGGACGGGTCGCTGTTCGCGATCGCCAAGGGGCCGGGCCGCCTGTTGCGCATGCCGCTTGCCACGATCGAGCAGGAATTTCAGGCATGAGCGACATCATCCTCTCGCTTCGCAATGCGACCAAACTTTATGCCGGCGTTGCCGCCATCGAGAACGTCGACTTCGAACTCCGGCGCGGCGAGATTCACGCGCTGGTCGGCGAAAACGGTGCCGGCAAATCGACATTGACAAAAGTGATGGCCGGCGTCGTCACCCTGACCTCCGGCACGATGCAGGTCGACGGCGTCGACGCGGCGCCGAGAACGCCGCTCGAAGCCCGCCATCTCGGCATCGCGATGGTGTTTCAGGAAAACAGCCTGGTTCCGACCATGACGGTTGCCCAGAACCTGTTCCTGGGCCAGGAGCGCTTCTACAACCGGCTGCGGGGCATTTACATCGCCGCCCAGCAGTTCCTGCAATCGCTGAATTTCGACGTCACTCCGACCGCGACGGTCGGACTGCTCGGCGCCGCCAAAAAGCAGATGGTCGAAATCGCGCGCGCCGTGCTGCATGAGGCCAAGGTCATCATCTTCGACGAGCCCACCGCCACGCTGACGCCGGAGGAAAAGAAATACTTCTTCGACCTTGTGCGCGACCTCAAGCGCCGCGGCGTGTCGATCGTGTTCATTTCGCACGCGCTCGAGGAAGCCTTGATACTTGCCGATCGGATTACCGTCCTGCGCGACGGCAGGCATGTCGTGACCGACGACGCCGTCAATTTCGACCGTGCGCGCATCGTGCAGGCCATGGTCGGACGCGACCTCTCGAATACGCTTTATGGCACGCGCAAGACGACGGTGCGGCCTGCCGGCGCCCGGGTCTTGACCGTGCAGAACCTCAAGATGGCGCCGATGGTGCGCAATAATTCGCTTTCGGTGTTCGCCGGGCAGATCACCGGCGTGTTCGGCCTGGTCGGCGCCGGCCGCACCGAGACCTTCAAGGTCGTCGCCGGCGTTCTCAAGCGGGATTTCTTCCACGGCGGCGAAGTGATCCTGCACGGCAAGCCGGTGCGGTACCGCGTTCCGGGACCGGCCGTGCGGGCGGGCATCGCCTATGTCACGGAGGACCGGAAGGTCGAGGGTTTCTTCGAGACCATGTCGGTCGCCCGCAACATCTATCTCGGACTGATTGCCAAAATCCCGGGCGGCCACTTCTTCCTGTCCCGGCGCGAGGCCGACAGGGTCGGCAGCGGATGGGTGGAGAAGCTCAAGGTCCGCACCACCGGCAATGACATGAAGGTCGTCGAATTGTCGGGCGGCAATCAGCAGAAAGTGGTGATTGCCAAATCGCTGGTGCAGGAACCGGATCTCATCATTTTCGATGAGCCGACCCGGGGTGTCGACGTCGGCGCCATCGTCGAGATCCACGAACTGATCCAGCGCCTGGCCGACGACGGCAAAGCGGTGGTGGTGATCTCGTCCTACTTGCCCGAGATCATGGCGCTATCCGACCGCATTCTGGTGTCGAGGCAGGGCAAGGTGGTCGAGGAATTCTCGGCGCTGGAAGCAACGGAAGAGAAGATCATGTACGCGGCGGTACACTGAGCTGCCGCCGGGACCCGGATGACGAGAGGGATTACGTTTCAGCGAAACGCAATCCCTCTAACGCTCGGCGTTCATTTCTCCCTTATCATTCGGCAGGCGCCGCTGCCATGTCCGGATGCGCAACGTAATGCTCGCTGGTGCTGAGCTTGCTCAGCGCGAACAATCCGGCCGCGACGACCGCATAAGCGAGCGCGACGGCAGGCGTCACACCGAAGCCACCGCCGATGCCCACTGCCTCGCCATGCATGAAGCCGAAATAGGTCATTACGGCACCCGCAAAGGCAAAGGCCGCGGCCTTGGCAAAATCGCGTTCGATCACGAACACGCCGATCGCGCCCAGCACGAGGCCGGCGAGGATCGAGCCGCCGCCCATCACTTCCAGGCCGTGATAGATCACGCCCTGCTGAGGCAGCGAAGCGATCGCCGCGGTCTTGACGGCGCCCACCTTGTCGGGCGCCAACGCGCCTACGTTCTGGGCCGCGTTAAGAGTCGCTCCCAGCATGGTGTCGATCTGCAGCTTGGCCCAGGCCGCAAGATGCGGCGTCAGCGCCAGCACGATCGCGGGCGCGTGCTTGACCGGCGTAGTCTGGAACGCCTGCGCGCCGATCAGCATGCCGATATAGAGCAGGATCGGCGAGATCGCGACCACGGGCACCAGCGCCAGCAGGACCGAGATGATGCCGAACCACGACAACAGCACCACCATGATCCCGGTCGCGGCCGAATAGCCGATCCGGCCGCCCATCGCCTTCCAGCCGGGATGGCCGATATAGACCGCGTTGATGAACGGATTGCCCATCAGGCAGCCGATCAGGCTGACGACGCCGTCGGCGGTCAGGACCCGCGTGGTCGGATATTCGTCGCCGGCGGCTTCCGCGCTTTCCACATTGTCCATGGCTTCAACGAGGTCGTAGATGCCGAACGGGATCGCCGTCACCAGGATGACGCCGAGGAACTCGAAGCCGGAGAAGACCTGGCCGACTGCCGGGATCGGCACCGAGAAGCCGAAACTGGCGAACGCATCGCCGACGCCCTTGAGGCTCAATCCGCCGAGCCCGAGGCCGAAAATGTTCGATCCCCACGCGATGATCATGCCGACCGCGATGGCGATGAGCCCCGCAGGAATGCCCTTCGGATATTTGACCCCGCCGAACCAGCTCACCAGGATGATCGCGAAGCAGACCAGACCGATCTGCGGCGTCATGTACATTTCCAGCGCCGGCCGCATCGAGATGAATGTGATGGACACGCCGGCGAGCGTGCCCAGCAACGCGGCGCGCGGGGTGATCCTCCGAATGACCGGCGCGATGAAGCCGCCGATCATCAGGATGAAGCTCTGGAAGAACACCCAGACCAGGCCGGCGGACCAGCCCTTCATGGGGTCGCCGGTCTTGATCGTGATCGGCAGCATGATCACGAAGGTGACGATGAACATGTGCGGCACGCTGACACCCGACGGCAGCGCGCAGACGTCGTTGCGGCCGGTCTTCAGCGCCAGTCGATAGGCGAGCCAGGCATAGTAGAAAGTCGACAGGCACATCATCAGGCCGAGCGCCGGCAGGATGCGGCCGAACACCAGCGAGTCCGGCATCTTCAGCACGAAGCGCAACAGCCCCGTCAGCACCAGCATGTTGACCAGAATGTTGGTACCGAACCCGAAAAACGCGTTCCAGTCGCCTGGCGTCCACAGTACCGGTTTGAAATCGCCTTTGCTCACTGTTGCTGTCGTGCTCATGGTCATGCCCCTACTGCTGCTTTGCTTGAAGTCTCCGGTGTCATTGCCTTGAGAACCGCGGCCGAGTTCGAGACCCAGCCGAAGATGCCACCCTGGGCCTTGATCATTCTCAGGCCCATTTCGTGGAATTCGGGGAAATAGGAGGCGCAGCCGTCCGACAGCACCACACAGCGATAGCCGCGGTCGTTGGCCTCGCGCACCGTGGTGTTGACGCAGACCTCGGTGGTCACGCCGCACACCAGCAAATTCTCGATGCCGTATTTCTGCAGGACGTCGTCGAGCTCGGTGGCGTAGAACGCCCCCTTGCCGGGCTTGTCGATGACGATCTCGCTGTCGAGCGGATAAAGCGCCGGAATAATATCGTGGCCGGCTTCCCCGCGGATCAGGATCCGTCCCATCGGACCGGGATCGCCGATGCGAAGGCTTGGCGCGCCGCGCTCGATCTTGGCCGGCGGCGCGTCGGACAGATCGGGTAGATGGCCCTCGCGGGTATGCACAACGAGCATCCCGAGCTCGCGTGCGGCGCCCAAAACCGACGCTATCGGCTGCACCGCACGGGCAAGCAGCGAGACATCATTGCCCAGCGTTTCGCCGAACCCGCCGGGTTCCATGAAATCGCGCTGCATGTCGATGATGACAAGGGCTGTGGAGGACCAGTCGAGATCGATCGGCTCCGGCTCCGCGGCGACGGTGCCGCTGGATGAATAGACTGAGTTCGCCATATGCACGCACCCCAGGCGAGAGAAGTCTCAGAGTGAACTAAGCAAGGCCCGTGCCATTGTGTACAACGCGTTTTGCGCTCGCCGCGTTTCGGAATCTTTTGTATTTTCAGTCGGTTGGATTTCGAGCCAGGGTTTGCTTATTCCCTATGCGCAGGTTTTGTGACGTGCATTTGCTTATTCATTGAGCGTGATGTTTCATGCGTCATCTCGTGAAAGCATGCAGGATCGCCAAAAACCCGAGTGGACCGTTTGGCGAAACGCTGAGGTGTGCTGCGCGCGCTGAACGATAGCAGCCGGCGCTAACTGGCACATTTGTTGCTGCCCATTTTTGAACCGATTGAGGGGGAGCGTTCGATGGCGACCATCACCACCACTGCGACTATTGCGCGAAAGCCGCTCTACACGTCGCTGTTTGTCCAGGTTCTCGCCGCGCTTCTGCTGGGGATCGTACTCGGGGTCGCCGTTCCCGACTTTGCCGTGAGCCTGAAGATTCTCAGCGACGCTTTTCTCAAGCTGATTTCGATGATCGTAGCGCCCATCGTGTTCTGCGTGGTCGTGCACGGCATCGCCGGCGCCGGCGATCTCAAAAAGGTCGGGCGGGTCGGCGTCAAAGCGCTGATCTATTTCGAGGCGATGACCACGGTGGCGCTGGTCGTCGGCCTCCTGCTCGCCTATTTGTTCGGCCCGGGCCACGGCATGAACATCGATCCCTCGACGCTGGATGCCAAGGCGCTCAACAGCTATGCCGACAACGCCCACAAACTGAAGGGCGGCGGCATCGGCAGCTTCCTGCTGAATATCATCCCGACCACCTCGTTCGACGCGCTGTCCCGCAACGATGTGCTGCAGGTGCTGTTTTTCGCGATCATCTTCGGCACCAGCCTCGCTTTGGTCGGTGGCGAGAAGGGCGAGCGCATTACTTCGCTGATCGAGGCGGTATCGACCGTGCTGTTCCGGGCGATGGGACTGATCGTGCGCGTGGCCCCGCTCGGCGTGCTGGGTGCGGTCGCCTATACGGTCGGGCAATATGGCGTCGGCTCGCTCAAGCAGCTGATTTCGCTGGTGGCCCTGTTCTACGTCTCGGTCGCGATCTTCGTGCTCGGCGTGCTCGGCGCCGTGATGGCGCTCGCCGGGCTGAATATCCTCAAATTCCTGGGCTACCTGCGCGAGGAATTGACCATCGTGCTGGCCACCGCGTCGTCGGATGCGGTGCTGCCGCAGATCATGCGCAAGCTCGAGCGGCTCGGGGTCAAGGATTCGGTGGTCGGGCTCGTGATCCCCACCGGCTATTCCTTCAACCTCGATGCGTTCTCGATCTATCTGACCTTGGCGGTGGTCTTTATCGCCCAGGCGACCAACACGCCGCTGTCGTTCGGTGACCTGTTGCTGGTGCTCGGGGTGTCCCTGATTACCTCCAAGGGCGCCCATGGCGTTCCCGGCTCAGCCATCGTCATCCTGGCGGCGACCTTGAACGCGGTACCCTCAATTCCCGCGATCGGGCTGGTGCTGGTGCTGTCGGTCGACTGGTTCATCGGCATGGCGCGTGCGCTTGGCAATCTGATCGGCAACTGCGTTGCGACCGTCGTGGTCGCGGCCTGGGAAGGCGACCTCGACCGCGACAAGGCCCGCCACGTGCTCGACGGCGAGGAACTGGTCGACGTGACGGCAGGCTAGGGCTCAAGCCGTTCTCAGTTTATTGGTGCTAGGCCGCCCAAAGCTTGTCGAATTCAGCCGGCTCCAGCGTCTTTCCGTCGGCATTCGTAATGACGACTTGCCATCCCTCGCTGGTAAAGACGCGGGCCTTGGCAATCGCTATCAGCACGCTGGTGCGTTTGCATTTTACCGTCTCATTCTCTCTCACCGCGACAATCTGATATGCCAACACGCCAACTCCTCGTTTCCGAATGCGTCCCGAGCATTCGATCCTGCTGCTTTGACTGTAATTCGCCGTTAAGGTGACGATTTGGCGGCGCAGCTCGACTGAAAGCGTCGGCGCCGACTGTTTGTTCGCGTCCCCTCGCGCAAAGATCCGCGCTGGAGAAAACAGAGACCGAAGAGAAGCCGAAGCGAGACAGTGTGTCGCCTCGGCAACGCTTGTCGGGTTTCTTGCCTGGAACCGGCTTTTTGACTCCACCAAACCCGCCGGTGCCGAGTAGATTAGCAACTGGGGGTGCTGGGCATTATGATCGGCGGAGGAACGGCTCGTTCCACGTAGCCTGATTCGAGCCTCCATCAGCGCTACCGAAAGACCGCCTTCGGGCGGTCTTTTTGTTTGGCGATCCATCATACTCATGGGTTGCGGCCGTCTTTTCCGAAACGAAAAAACGGTTTCGTAATCGTTTGTTCCAACGCAGCCGCTCCAGCAGACCGAGAGCTCTTTGATCCGCGCCACATGAAACAGGAAGAAGCGAAGCGCCTGATCATCCGGGAGTGGGACCGGTGGGTCCGGAGGCAGCCAATCGATTCCGCCGGGGCATCCAGCCGGGATTCGCTGAAGTTCTTTCTTGAACTGCAGGACGCGCGATCCCCGCTACTGGATTTTCAAACAAGAAGCCGGGACAAGTGGCAGTTCGTCCGCGCCTGGCTGCTTGAGGCGCAGCGTATTCATTAATCGGCTTCGCTCTGGCCCTTAAGTTGCCCGAATCACTATTACATTTTGGTTTCGTCGACGCGGCGGCGCCGATGGCTTCCGGAACTCCGCCTCATCGCGTTCAACCTCAACCACTGACTCGGGATGGGGCGGAAGTTTCCGCTATTGCTTGATTGCGATCCAGCTACCGACGCAGCCGTCGGATCGATTGAATGTCCCGGCGCCGGTATTGCCTGAAAGCCGTCCGACCGCAGCAAGGGTCATGCCGTTTCCAGCTCCGACCGAATGCAAGGTGCCGTCAGCATCGACTTGCCCGCTGCCACCTTGAACGACAATTCTCCCGCCGGTGATGATGGCAGGCAAGGTGCCGGCATGCGAACAACCGGCGCTGGTGAATTTCCACACACCATCGAAACTGCCGTTGTCCTGCGGCGGCGACCGAGGAGCTTCTTCTGCCGGGCGGTCGGTCTCGTTCCGCGGACCGGACAGGGATATCTCGGTGTCACCGACGCTTCCACCGGTAGAGCCGGGTTGTGCGAGTGCCGCCAAGGGGCCCGACGCAATGATCGTCAATGCGCCGATGATGGCGGCCTTTGAACGAAATCCGCAAAGCTGCATAACGACTTCCAATGACCGCCACTGGGTATCGAGTGCCCGGCCAGAGTTGCTTGAGTTGCTCCAATCGTCAAGTCTGCGGCTCAATGCCGGCGCCCGAGAAGCGCCGCATCCCGATTATTGTGCTGCATCGCGCGGACGAAAATTTTCGATCAGCCGCAGCAGCACCCGCGCGCCGGCATCGGCATCGGAAACCTCGACATGTTCGTCCGGATGATGGCTGATGCCGCCACGGCATCGCACGAACACCATGCCGACGTCGGCAATGTCGATCATCGCCATGCCGTCGTGCCCTGCCCCGCTCGGCAGTTCGAACACGCGAAAACCTTCCCCGGCAATGGCTTGCGCCACATGGCGCTTGAGCCACGGCGCGCACGGCACGGTGCGGTTCTCGTGGGTGACATCGACCTGCAGCACGAGTTTCCGCCGCTTGGCGATATTCTCGATTCTTCGGACAATGTCGGCAACCGCGAGCTTGCGGTGCGCATCGGTGGGAGCGCGGATATCGATGGTAAAGGATACCTGCCCCGGGATGACATTGGTCGCGCCTGGCATGGCATGGATATATCCGACGGTCCCGACCAGCCCGTCTTCGTCGGTCCTGCAGAACTCCTCGATCTCGACAACACATTCCGCCGCGCCGGCGAGCGCATCGCGCCGCAGCAGCATCGGCACGGTGCCGGCATGGCCGGCCATGCCGGTCAGGCTCACCGCGAGCCGGGTCGCGCCCGCGATCGCGGTGACGACGCCGACCGGCAGTTTCAGCGCTTCCAATACCGGGCCCTGCTCGATGTGGAGTTCGACATAGGCCAGCAATTCGCTGCGGGCCCGTGCGGCGGCGCCGATATGGTCGGGATCGAGACCGAATTGTACCAGCGCATCGCGCATCGAAATCCCGTCGGCATCCTTTGTCCCGAGCACGCTCTCGACGAACGTGCCGGCGACCGCACGGCTGCCCAATAAAGTGGAGGCGAAGCGGACCCCCTCCTCGTCGGCAAAGCCGGTCACTTCGATGGCGAACGGCAATCGCCGTCCTCTCTTGTGCAAGTCCGCCACGCAGGAAATCGCGGTGATCAGCCCCAGCGGGCCGTCCCATTTGCCGGCGTCACGGACGGTGTCGTAATGCGAGCCGAGCATCAGGCACGGCAAACCGGGACGCTCGCTTTCGTAGCGGCCGCAGACATTTCCGATCGCGTCGAGATGCGCATGCATACCGGCCGATCGCATCCAACTCAAGATAAGGTCGGCGGCCGCGCGATGCTCTTTGGTGAGGAAGATGCGCGCCAGATGTTCGGGCGTCTCGGAAATCGCGCCGAGTTCGTTGATCCGGGCGACAATCTCGTCGCCGAGGGACGCGTTTTGCGGCGCGGCGGCGGCCTCCTTCATCTCACTCATGCTTTTCCAATGACAAGAGCCGCGCCGATCCGAAGCGCGCTTCCCAAGGGATCGATACAAATTCGGTGCCAGCGGATGGCTAGTCCGAAGATCACCCAAGCTAACCGACTGGTAACGGACTGTATCGGCCAGACCTGCCAACAAATGATCGAATTTGGCGCCCAGCTTCGCTTTTGCGCGCCCGAACGGGATTAAGGATTGCTTAACTCCCTTGCATACAATCCGAAAACGAAGCCTAAATTTTAGGCTATCGAACACCGTGCACAAGTTTGAACCTGAGGCAAATTCGAACAATAATATAATTGTATCAGATACTTATATCAATTTGCCTACCAAGAAAGCTCTGGCACGAAGATTGCGACATGGCCTGTCGGGCTCCGCCGGGTCGGCGAAGCCGCGAATTAGCGGCGGTCTGTCCGCCAAAGGGAGCAACCAATGGATTTTGGCAGGATTTCACGACGGCATCTCTTGCAGGGAAGCGCCGCGCTGACGCTCGGCACGGCACTCGGCGCCCGTTCCGCATCAGCGGCGGATACCACGATCGGCTTTATCTATGTCGGATCGCGCGACGACTACGGCTACAACCAGGCCCATGCCCAAGGCGCCGCGGCGCTGAAGAAGATGCCCGGCCTAAAGGTGGTCGAGGAAGAAAAGGTGGCTGAGACCGACGCCGTGGAGAAGACCATGGAGTTGATGATCAATCTCGATGGCGCGACGCTGCTGTTTCCGACATCGTTCGGATATTACAATCCGCACATGATCAAGATGGCGAACAAGTTCCCAAAGCTGCGCTTCGAGCATTGCGGCGGCTTGTGGACCGAGAAGGATCCGAAGAACGCCGGCAGCTATTTCGGCTATATCGACGAGGCGCAGTATATCTCCGGCATCGTCGCCGGCTATTCGACCAAGACCGGCAAGCTCGGCTTTGTCGCCGCCAAGCCGATCCCGCAGGTGCTGCGCAACATCAACGCCTTCACGCTCGGCGCCAGGCTCGCCAATCCGAAGGCCACCACGCAGGTGATCTTCACCGGCGACTGGTCGATGCCGGTCAAGGAAGCCGAAGCCACCAACAGCCTGATCGATCAGGGCGTCGACGTCCTGACCTGCCACGTCGACGGACCGAAGACGATGGTCGAGAACGCGGCGCGGCGCGGCGCGATGGTATGCGGCTATCACGTCAACCAGTCGCCGCTGGCGCCGAAGGCTTACCTCACCGGCGCGGAGTGGAACTGGGAAGCGCTGTACCCGAAATTCGTCAAGATGATCGCCAGCGGCCAGGAGATCCCGAACTTCTATCGCGGCGGCCTCAAGGAAGAGATCGTCAAGGTCTCGCCCTATGGCGAGATGGTTTCGGCGGAAGCGCGCAAGCACGCCGACGACATCAAGGCCAAGCTCACCGCCGGTGAATACACCATCTTCAAGGGCCCGATCATGGACAACAAGGGCAAGGCGGTGATCGCGGCCGGAACCGATCGCGGCCAGAAGGACCCCGAACTGGAAAAGATGGACTATCTGGTGGAAGGCGTCATCGGAGCGACTTCGTGACATCAGAAGTTGCGGATCCCGTCGAAGCCGCTGCGATTTCTCCGGCCGCCGACCCGGGATTTCTGCAACGATACGGCGGGACCATCGAATACATCCTCATTCCGGGCGCGGCGCTGGTCGGCGCGCTCGGGGTGTTCGGGATATTCGTCGCTTTGTTCGGCAAGAATCCGCTCGATCTCTATTTCTATATGTACCAGGGCGCGTTCGGCACCTGGTTTTCCTGGCAGAACACGCTGACACGCGCCGCTCCGCTGATATTGACCGCGCTATGCACGGCGCTGCCCGCCCAACTCGGCATGGTCATTATCGGCGGCGAAGGTGCGCTCTTGATCGGCGCGCTGGCGGCCACCAGCGTCGCATTGGGGCTGCAATCGGCGCCGCCGTTCGTCGTGCAACTGGCTATGGTCTGCGCCGGCATGATCGGCGGCGGGCTCTGGATCATGCTTTCGGGCGGGCTCCGGCAATACCGCGGCGTCAATGAAACGATTTCGAGCCTGCTTTTGGTCTACATCGCGCTCGCCATCCTCAACCATCTGGTCGAGGGCGCGATGCGCGATCCCGCCAGCCTCAACAAGCCGTCGACGCGGGAGATCGGCGCCGCCAACATGATCGGTTCGATCCCCGGCACCGACGTGCATTGGGGACTGGTGTTTGGCGTCGTCGCGGCGATCGCCTCCTACATCCTGATCTATCACACCGTGTTCGGCTTCGCCGCCCGCGTCGCCGGCGGCAATATCCGCGCGGCCAAGATCGTCGGCCTTGGCGTCGGCAAACTCATCATGACCATCTGCTTTCTGGCGGGCGCCTCGGCCGGCCTTGCGGGAATGGTCGAAGTCGCGGCCGTTCAGGGGCGGACCAACGCCAACCTTGCCGCAGGCTACGGTTTCACGGGCATCCTTGTCGCCTTCCTGGCGCGGCAAAATCCATTGGCGATCATTCCTGTCGCGATCCTTCTCGGCGGCATCAGTGCCAGCGGCGGGCTGTTGCAGCGCCGGCTCGGCCTGCCCGACGCCTCGGTCCAGGTGCTGCAGGGCATCATCTTCGTCTTTGTGCTGGCAAGCGACGCGCTCTACGGACGAATTGGCTTCCTGAAAGGGAAATCCTGACATGGCGGATGGAACGATCGGACTTTGGACGGTCCCGCTCGCGGTGTTTGGCGGCGCCATCCGCGTCTCCACGCCGTTTCTGTTCGTCAGCCTCGGCGAATGCATCACCGAGCGCTCGGGGCGCATCAACCTCGGGCTCGAAGGCACGCTGGTGATGGGCGCGATGAGCGCCTACGGCATTTCCTATCTTACCGGTTCGCCCTGGCTCGGCGTGCTCGCCGCCGGCATCACCGGCTCCCTGCTCGGCGCGCTCCATGCCGGCATCTGCTCGCTGCCGCGCGTCAACGACATCGCCGTCGGTATCGCGCTGATGCTGTTCGGGACCGGGCTCGCGTTCTATCTCGGCAAGCCCCTGATCGAACCGACGGCGCCGCGGCTGCCGGCGATCGATTTCGGATGGTGGAGCGACGTCGCGCAGGTCCGCGCGGCGCTGCGGATCAATGTGCTGTTCCTGATCGGGGTGGTGCTGGCGCCGATCCTGTACTGGGCGTTTCGAACCACGCGCTGGGGCCTTCTGATCCGCACCGCCGGCGAGAGTTCGGATGCCGCGCGCGCGATGGGCTATTCCGTGCTGATGATCCGGCTGCGGGCCACCATGGTTGGCGGCTTTCTCGCCGGGATCGGCGGCTCGTTTCTGTCGCTGTTCTATCCCGGCAGCTGGAACGAGGGTCTCTCCTCCGGACAGGGCATCACGGCGGTGGCGCTGGTGATCTTCGCGCGCTGGGATCCGATGCTGTGCCTGTGGGCGTCGCTGGCCTTCGGCGGCGCCGCGGCGCTGGGGCCGGCGCTGCAGTCGGTCGGCGTGACCTCGGGGTATCATCTGTTCAACGCCGCGCCCTACATCCTGACGCTGGCGATCATGATCATCACCTGCTCGCCGAAGCGCACGCTGACCGGCGCACCGGCCGAACTTTCGATCACCCGATAACGAGACGCGCATAAGCGAGACCGAGACATGCCCGAGCGCTTCATAACATCCGAGCCCTATGCGTGGCCCTATAACGGCGATCTGCGCCCCGAAAACACCACGCTCATCATCATCGACATGCAGACCGATTTCTGCGGTGTCGGCGGCTATGTCGACAAGATGGGATACGACCTGTCGCTGACGCGCGCCCCGATCGAGCCGATCAAGCGGCTGCTCGGCGTGATGCGGGCGCAAGGCTTTCACATCATCCATACCCGCGAAGGTCATCGCCCCGATCTCACCGACCTGCCCGCCAACAAGCAGTGGCGGTCGCGGCAGATCGGCGCCGGGATCGGCGATCCCGGTCCCTGCGGCCGGGTGCTGGTTCGCGGCGAGGCCGGTTGGGAGATCATTCCCGACCTGGCGCCGCTGCCCGGAGAGCCGATCATCGACAAGCCCGGCAAGGGATCGTTCTGCGCCACCGATCTCGAGCTGATGCTGCGGCTGCGCGGCATCGAGAACATCGTCCTTACCGGCATCACCACCGACGTCTGCGTCCACACCACCATGCGGGAAGCCAACGACCGCGGCTTCGAATGCGTGCTGATCGAGGACTGCTGTGCCGCCACCGACAAGAGCAACCACGACCACGCGCTGAAGATGATCAAGATGCAGGGCGGCGTGTTCGGCGCGGTCGCGACTTCGGCTGACCTGATCGGGGCGCTGTCATGATTATCGGCGAAACGCCCATGCCGAGCGGGGCGCTCGGTGTCGACGCCGTCGCCATGACCATGCGCTTCGGCGATTTCACAGCGCTCGACAATGTCGAGCTGAAGGTACGGCCGGGCTCGTTCCATGCGCTGCTCGGCGAAAACGGCGCCGGCAAGAGCACGCTGGTCAAGTGCATCATGGGCTATTATCACCCGACCGAGGGCGATGTGCTGGTCGGCGGCCGCGAGCAGGCAATCGCCAATCCCAAGGATGCCCACGCGCTTGGCCTCGGCATGGTCTACCAGCATTTTACCCTGGTGCCGGCGATGACGGTAGCCGAAAACCTGGTGCTGGCGCGCGACGACGTCCCGGCGGTGGTCGACTGGGCCAAGGAGAAGAAGGAGCTGGAAGCGTTTCTGGCGCGGATGCCGTTCAAGGTACCGCTCGATGCCAGGGTCTCCGACATTTCCGCCGGCGAGCGGCAGAAATGCGAAATCCTCAAGCAGCTTTACCTGAAGCGGCGGTTTCTGATCCTTGACGAGCCGACATCGGTGCTGACGCCGGGCGAAGCCGACGAAGTGCTGGGCATGCTGCGCGCCATGGTCGTGGACGGCGATCTAACCATCCTGATGATCACGCACAAATTCCGCGAGGTGATGGCGTTTGCCGACGAGGTCACGATCCTTCGGCGCGGCAAACTGGCGGGCCACGGCAAAGTTGCCGATCTTACGCCGGACAGCATGGCGCGCATGATGATCGGCGCCGAAGAACTGACCGTTCAGCCCGCTCGCGTCGGAAACGCCGCCGAGCCGCGGCTCGAATTGACAAAACTCAACGCGCTGGACGATGCCGGGGCGGTCGCCGTCCACGATGTCTCGCTG
This sequence comes from uncultured Alphaproteobacteria bacterium, assembly GCA_963778925.1. Lineage (GTDB taxonomy): Bacteria > Pseudomonadota > Alphaproteobacteria > Rhizobiales > Xanthobacteraceae > Bradyrhizobium. Next base: position 658,598 of record CAVZWE010000011.1, read on the forward strand.
GCCGTCCGCGGCGGCGAAATCGTCGGGATCGCCGGCGTCTCCGGCAATGGCCAGCGGCAGCTGGTCGAGGTACTGGCCGGGCAGCGCGAAGCCGAAAGCGGCGAAATCCGCGTCGCCGGCGATATCTATCACGCCAGCCGCGAGGAAATGCGCCGGCACAAGATGTCGCTATTGCCGGAAGAGCCGCTGAAGAATGCCTGCGTCGGCGGCATGAGCGTCGCCGACAACATCGCGTTCCGTGAATTCGACCGTGCACCGTTCGCAAGCGGCGGCTGGTGGCTCAACCACACAGCCTTCCGCGATGACGCCGACAAGAAGATCGCGCAATACAAGATCAAGACCCGGACGCCGGATACGCCGATCGCGGCGTTGTCGGGCGGCAACGTGCAGCGCGCTGTGCTGGCGCGCGAGCTCGGCGGCGACGTCGAGGTCCTGATCGCCGCCAATCCCTGCTTCGGTCTGGATTTCGCCGCGGTGGCGCAGATCCACGCCGAGATCATGGCCGCGCGAAACCGCGGTGCCGCCGTGCTCCTGGTCAGCGAGGACCTCGACGAATTGCTCGAGCTGTCGGATCGTCTGGTCGTGATGTTTCACGGCCAATTCGTCTATGAAGCCCGCGCCAGCGAGGCCGACCTCACCGAAATCGGACGGCACATGGCGGGGCACTAGACCAGGATCATGCCCTGATCCGTTGGCTTGCCTGTCTCACCTGCCGTCTGCATGATGGACCGAGCGGCAGGAGCGGTCATGGACAGCCTTTCGAAGATGACGACGTCCGAACTCGACGAGTATTTTCTGCGCCGCTCGTTCGAGGTCGCCCGCCGCGCCTTGACCCATGGCAACCATCCCTTTGGCGCCATTCTGGTCGATCGAGATCGGAATGTGCTGATCGAGACCGAGAACGGCTACATGCCGGCGCATGACGGCACCGCGCATGCCGAACGCCTGCTGGCGACGCAGGCCTGCACCACCCTCAGTCCGGACGTCCTGAAGAATGCCACGCTCTATTCATCGGCCGAACCCTGTGCGATGTGCGCCGGCGCGATCTACTGGGCAGGCATCGGCCGGCTGGTCTATGGCCTGAGCGAGCATCGATTGCGTGGCGTCACCGGCAATCATCCGGAGAACCCCACGCTCGACCTGCCCTGCCGCGAGGTTTTCAGAAGCGGACAGCGCGCCACCGAGGTGCTGGGACCGCTGCTCGAGGACGAGGCTGAAGCGCTGCACGAAGGCGTCTGGCAGAAATAGCCGTCGCGGGTCTCAAATCACCAAACGAAAATGGCGCCGCGGGAACATCGCGGCGCCATCGTCTTCACCTGGAGAAGGATCAGGTGGTTAGAACTTCACGGTGATACCGGAGTAGAGCGAGGACTCGGTGCAGGCTCCGCTTGGACGGGTGACACCGCCTAGGGTGGCCGAGCAGGCAATGGAGGGGGCGTTATGATCGAGGCCGAACTTGTTCTGCCAGTAGCGGTAGGCGACCCACACGTCGACAAAGTGAGAGTATTTCGGGCCCCAGACCGCCTTCGAAGCGTCAAAGGTCAGACGGATGGGCTCGGAGTTAAATTCGACCTTGGTGTTGAACACTTGATTCGCGGGAAAGAGAGGTAGCGGCTGCGTATCCGTGCCCTTCTGGCCGTACCAGGCGGCACGGCCGCTGATCGAGAAGTACTGCATGTTCTCGGGCAGGAAGCCCAGGTCCATGTAGTAGTTGGTCTCGATTGCCCAGGTCGGCTTGTAGCTGGTGTTGCCGTTGGCGAGACAGGTCAGGCCCGGAACGTTAGAGACAGTCCAACCGGCGCCGCACTGGGAGAAGGAGTTGTGGTTGGCGAACTCCCAGTAAACCAGAGGTGCGACGTTGAAGTAGCCCTTGTAAGGCAGGTCAAAGGCAAACTGCAGACCCGCGACAACGTCGCGCTTGGCCGCACCGAAATATCTGTTCTCGGTGTTGGCATCCATACCCACTTCAAACGAGACGTTATGCAGTGGCCCCATGGTAAAGGCGTGGGTGTTGAAGATTTCGTTCCAGCCGAAGGTCGAACGGAACAGGCCGTAGATCTCGCTCGCGCCGGCGCAGTTTGCCGGTGTAAAGGCAAAACCGGCCTGGGGAGACACGATACCCCCTACCTGCGTGCAAGGTCCGGCCACATCGTTCTGGTCCGACTTGAACAGGGAGATCGTAAAGAAGTTGGTGCCGTAGGCCCAGGCGTCAAAGTGGGTGAACGAGTAAACCTGCTTCGCCGTCTTGGCGTTGACCGTGCCGTTCGGATTGACCGACCACATGCCGGGCTGGGCCGCGGTGAAGATATAGGAGTAGGTCACCCGGTCGTCGATCACGAAAAAGAACGGGAGATCTGCGACCGGCTTGGCCTTGGCCTTGACCGGCAGATCGGCGGCGCTGGCGAAGCCAGTCGGTGCAAGCATGGCAAGTAGCAGCGCCGCTGCTGCAATTGCTCCATGACGATAAGACATTTGGAATACCCCCAAGTTGACGAGCGGACGATCAAGGCCCTTCGCAAGGAACACTTGCGCCGTTCGTTAACCCTGAGAAGCCTCAAGTTTTCACATCGCCTGCCGCAAGTTTCATCAAGAATGGCCCCGTGCATCAGCGGGTTACGCGTTTTCCGCGCAACTCGCTGCACCGCGCACGGGAAATATCCGGAGTCGGGCGGAATGACGGTTATGCCCATCTTTACTGGCTTTCTTCGCAGCCGCAGCGCAGCGTATCCACAGCCGCAGCGGCAGCGAATTGCCCTTCGCCGCGCCTGTACACCACGGAACGAAATTGCTCATATTCGCGGCAGGCCTGATCCGGCAGTTCCGATTTGTCGTGACCGTCACAATTCTGCAACAGCCCATTCGCCGTTCTCTGCCGGCTCCGGGACGATATCGATGTTCCGGCGGGCGCTTGACGAGGGAAAGACCAGGGGAATCGCTTGGCGGTGGTCTGCCGAAGAGTTGGGCAAGCGCTGGCGCTTTTTCCCTACTTACGCCGACGTTCAAACTAGCACAGTATTGAGGCAGCCTTTCCTCTGCCACCCGCGTGACAACGAATGTTAGATCCGACGCCTGCCGGCCTGCATTCCGGCGCAACGCCTTTGCTTCAGACGGTCGGGTTGACCAAGCGCTACGGCAATTTTCTCGCCAACGACTCGATCGATATCGATATCTGGCCGCGGCAAATCCACGCGCTGCTCGGCGAGAACGGCGCCGGAAAGTCGACGCTGGTCAAAACCATCTACGGATTGATCCAGCCGAGCGAAGGCGAGATGCGCTGGCAAGGCGAGAAGATGGTTCTCTCCGGACCGTCGGAAGCACGTGCGCGCGGCATCGGCATGGTGTTCCAGCATTTCTCGCTGTTCGACAATCTGACGGTTGCCGAGAATGTGGCGCTGGGGCTCGACGGCAAGGAATCCTTCAAGGACATGTCGGCGCGGCTTCAGGAAGTGTCCAATGTCTACGGACTTCCGCTCGATCCGAAACGGGAGGTGTGGCAGCTTTCGGTGGGCGAGCGCCAGCGCATCGAGATCGTCCGCGCGCTGATGCAAAATCCCAAATTCCTGATCCTCGATGAGCCGACCGCGGTGCTGACCCCGCAGGAAGCCGATCAGCTCTTTGTCGTGCTGGATCGCCTGAAGGCCGAGGGCCGCGCGATCCTCTACATCAGCCACAAACTGGAAGAGGTGAAGCGGCTTTGCGACACCGCCACGATCCTGCGCGGCGGCAAGAAGATCTCGACCTGCAACCCGCAACTCGAAACCGCCGCTTCACTGGCGCGCATGATGGTCGGCGCCGACATCAAGGAGGTCAAGGCCGCCGCCGGCCGGGAAACCACGGTGCCGCGCCTTGTCGTCAACAATCTCAGCCTGGAACCCGACGATCCACACGGCGTAAGGCTCCAGCACATCTCGCTCGAGCTCAAGGGTGGTGAAATCCTGGGCATCGCCGGCGTTGCCGGCAACGGGCAGGATGAGTTCTTCGCCGCGCTGTCGGGCGAGCGGCTGGCCCAGGACCCCGGCACGGTGGTGATCGACGGCGTTGCCGCCGGACATCTGTCCATCACCCAGCGCCGCAGGCTTGGCGCGGCTTTCGTGCCCGAAGAGCGCCTCGGTCACGGCACCGCGCCGCGTATGAAGCTTTCCGAAAATGCGCTGCTGACCGGCCATGCCGCCAGCGGCATGGTGCAACGTGGTTTCGTCAATACTGCCGCGACATTGGCGACAGTCGATCGCGCGACCGAGGCGTTCGATGTGCGCAAGGCCAAGCGCGACCCGGAAGCGGCGAGCCTGTCCGGCGGCAATTTGCAGAAGTTCATTGTCGGCCGCGAAATACTGCGTAACCCCGCCGTGCTGGTGGTCAGCCAGCCGACCTGGGGCGTGGACGCGGGCGCGGCCGCCGTGATCCGGCAGGCCTTGCTCGATCTCGCCGCCGCCGGCGCCGCCGTGCTGGTGACCAGCCAGGACCTGGATGAACTCGTCGAGATCGCCGACCGGATCGCCGTCATGTTCCATGGCCATCTCTCGGAGCCGCTGGCGACTGCGGATGCCAACCGCGAGAAGCTCGGCCTGCTGATGGGCGGAAGCAGTCTGGAGCAGAAGGAAGCGATACATGCAGTTGGTGCTTGAAAAGCGGGCCGAACGATCGAACACGATCGCCCTGATCTCGCCCCTGATCGCCATCGGTCTGACCATCGTGACCATGAGCATCCTGTTTGCGATCCTTGGCAAGAATCCGATCTCCGCGCTTGGCGTCTACTTCATCGATCCCCTCACCGACAGCTATTCGCTTCAGGAACTCGTGGTGAAGGCGACACCGCTGGTGATGATCGCCATCGGTTTGTCGCTGTGCTACCTCGCCAACGTCTGGAACATTGGGGCCGAAGGACAGTTTCTGGTCGGCGCCGTCGCCGGCAGCTGGCTCGCCGTGAAAACGCAAGGCACCGACGCGGGCCACTGGGTGTTGCCCGCGATGCTCGTGCTCGGCGCGGCGGCGGGCGCCCTCTACGCCCTGATACCGGCTATCTGCAAAGTCCGGTTCGGCGCCAGCGAGATTCTCACCAGCCTGATGCTGGTCTATGTCGCCGACCTGTTCCTCGATTATCTCGTGCGCGGTCCATGGCGCGATCCGGCCGGTTTCAATTTCCCGACCACGGCCGAGTTCGATCCGGTGGCTACCGTGCCGGTTTTGATCGAAGGCGGCCGGCTGCACCTTGGCGCCATCATCGCGCTGGTCGTCGTTGCCGCGGCGACCGTATTGCTCGGGCGCACCATCAAGGGGTTCGAAATCCGCGTCGTCGGCGCGGCCCCCCGTGCGGCGCGCTTCGGCGGTTTCAATTCCAACCAGTTGATCCTCCTGACCTTCGCCATATCAGGCGCGCTCGCCGGACTTGCCGGAATCATCGAGGTTGCCGGGCCGGTCGGACATCTGCAGCCGGGTATTTCACCGGGCTATGGCTTCACGGCGATCATCGTCGCGTTCCTCGGGCGCCTGAACCCAATTGGAATATTAATTGCAGGCCTTTTCCTCGCACTGACATTCATCGGCGGCGAGCAGGCCCAGATCGCAATGAAAATCCCGTTGGACGTTACCAAGGTATTTCAGGGCATTCTGCTGTTCTACGTGCTCGCCTGCGACTCGCTCATTCTCTACCGATTCCGGCTCATTTTCGCGTCACGACAGGTGTCCAGTGGAACTGGTTGAGGCGATCATTCTGTCCGTGCTGGCGGCATCGACGCCGCTATTGATCGCGGCCACCGGCGAGCTGGTGACCGAGCGCGCCGGCGTGCTCAACCTTGGCGTTGAGGGCATGATGATCGTGGGAGCGGCTTGCGGATTCGGCGGCGCCTGGCTGACCGGCTCCACCACCATCGGGGCGCTGTGCGGCATCGCCGCCGGCACATTGCTGTCGCTGGTCTTCGCGATGATGACGCTGGGCCTTGCCGTCAACCAGGTTGCCACCGGGCTCGCGCTGACAATTCTCGGCATCGGATTATCCGGACTGATCGGCGCCGGTTTCGTCGGCGAGAGAATAACGCCGGCGCCGCATCTTCACATCCCGGGCCTCACCGATATTCCGCTGATCGGGCGGATCCTGTTCGGCGAGGACGCCTTCATCTACCTCTCGCTGGCGCTGGTGATCGGCGTCTGGCTGTTCCTCTACCGAACGCGGGCTGGACTGGTGTTGCGGGCCTGCGGCGACAATCACGTCTCGGCGCACGCGCTGGGATATCCGGTGCTCAAGATACGGATGTTCGCCGTGATGTTCGGCGGCGCCTGCGCCGGTCTGGCCGGAGCCTATCTGCCGCTGGCCTATACGCCGTTCTTCATCCCGGGCATGACGGCCGGCCGCGGCTGGATCGCGCTGGCGCTGGTGGTGTTTTCGTCATGGCGCCCGGGCCGGCTTGTCATCGGCGCATATCTGTTCGGCGCGGTGACGATCCTTCAGTTGCACGCGCAAGGCGCGGGCCTCGGCGTTCCCTCGCAGTTCATGTCGGCGTTGCCCTATCTCGCGACCGTGATCGTTCTCGTCCTGATTTCGCGCGCAAGAACCGGCGGCTCGACCGCACCGGCCGCCCTGGGAACGGTGTTCGTGCCGGATCGATGAAATACCCGAAGCGCGCGCGATGGGGCGCGTGCGCGGCGGGATGGACAGTCCACCCCTTAGTGTCAGGAGAAACCCATGAGAAGAATTCTCATTGCGGCAGCGGCAGTGATGCTCACTGCCAGCGCAAGCATGTTCGGCGCTTCGGCCGCCGACAAACTCAAGGTCGGATTTATCTACCTCGGCCCGATTGGCGACCTCGGCTGGACCTATCAGCATGAACTTGGACGCCAGGCCCTGGTCAAGGAATTCGGCGACAAGATCGAGACCACCTATCTCGAAAACGTCAGCGAAGGACCGGATTCGGAACGCTCGATCGAACAGCTCGTCCGCGCCGGCAACAAGCTGATCTTCACGACCTCGTTCGGCTACATGGAGCCGACGCTGAAGGTCGCCAAGAAATATCCCAACGTGCATTTCGAGCACGCCACCGGCTACAAGCGCGACAAGAACATGTCGACCTATTCGGGACGGTTCTACGAGGGCCGCTACATCCAGGGCATCATCGCGGCCAAAATGTCGAAGGCCGGCGTGCTCGGCTATATCGGCTCGTTCCCGATCCCGGAGGTCATCTCCGGCATCAACGCCACGATCCTCGGTGCGCAGACCATCAATCCGAACATCAAGGTCAAGATCATCTGGGCGAACTCCTGGTTCGACCCCGGCAAGGAAGCAGACGCCGCGAAAGCGCTGCTCGACCAGGGTGCCGACGTGATCATGCAGCACACCGACAGCCCGGCGGCGATGCAGATCGCCTCCGAGCGCGGCAAGCTGGCATTCGGCCAGGATTCCGAAATGATCAAGTTCGGTCCGAAGTCGCAGCTCACTTCGATCATGGATAACTGGGCGCCCTACTATATCGACCGCGTCAAGGCCGAACTCGACGGCAAGTGGGCGTCGGAGGATACCTGGGGCGGGCTGAAGTCGAAAATGGTCGTAATGGCGCCCTTCACCAACATGCCCGACGACGTGAAGAAACTGGCGATGGATACCGAAGCCGCCATCCTCGAGGGCAAACTGTTCCCGTTCAAATGTCCGATCGTTGATCAGGACGGCAAAACCGTTGAGTGCAAAGGCGGCGACCATCTTGCCGACGGTCAGGTGCTGGGCATGAACTTCTACGTCAAGGGCATCGACGACAAGATTCCCGGGGGCAAGTAAGGCAGGGCATTGGCGAGATTACCGGGTCCGGGCGGCAACGCCCGGACCTTGTTCTTGTTTTTTACTTTCCCCGGATGCTGCGCAGCGCGCCGCTCTCACGGCGTGGTGCGCTGCTGATCCGGGGTCCATCGTTTCGGATGCACGCGGGTCCCGGCTCTGCGGTGCATCGTGAAGAACGCTGCACCGCGGCCGGGACACGAGAGCTTATGCGTGCCCCGTCTGCATCGCATGCGCGGCGGCGCTGTGGCGGCGGATCAGATCGGCTACGTCAAGCCCGGGGATCGCGCCATCGGTCACCACCCATTTGCCCGCGACCATCACCCGGTCGGCGCGATGCGCCCCGCACAGCACCAGCGCCGCCAATGGATCGCCATGGCCGGAGAAGCGCAACTCGTCGAGCTTGAACAGCGCCAGATCGGCGGCTTTGCCAACCGCGATCTCGCCAAGTTCGGGCCGGCCGACGCAGGCCGCCGATCCCCTGGTGGCCCAGCGCAGCGCGTCCTTGTGACTGACGCGGGTGACGCCATAGCGCGCCCGCTGCAACAGCAACGCCGCCCGCACCTCCTGCATCAGGTTGGACGCATCGTTCGAGGCCGAGCCGTCTACGCCGAGTCCAATCGCGACGCCTGCCTCTTCCATGTCGCAGACCGGGCAGCAACCGGACGCCAGAAGCTGGTTGCTGCAGGCGCAATGGCTGATCGTGGTCTTTGCCTTGCCGAGCCGCTTCATCTCGGCGGCGTTGAAATGAATGCCGTGGGCCAGCCAGCTCCGCGCATTGAGCCAGCCGCATTGCTCGAGATAATCCAGCGGCCGGCAGCCATGCATCTGCTCGCAGAACCTGTTCTCGTCCTCGGTCTCCGCCAGATGGGTATGCAGGCGGACGTCGAGCTTTTCCGCAAGCGCGGCGGTCGCCCGCATCAGCGACGTCGTCACCGAAAACGGCGAGCACGGCGCCAGCGCGATCTGCACCATGGCATCCGCGCCGCGCTGGTGATGCTTTGCCACCACGCGTTCGCTGTCGGCGAGGATGGTGTCCTCGTCCTGCACCACGCTGTCCGGCGGCAAGCCGCCGTCGCGCTGCGAACGGTTCATCGAGCCGCGCGTCAGCAATACCCGCACCCCCAGCCGCCGGGCGACCGCGACCTCGATATCGACGGCGTCCTCCAGCCCGGCGGGAAAGACGTAGTGATGGTCGGTCGTGGTGGTGCAGCCGGACAGCAGCAATTCCGACATCGCCACGGAGACGCCGAGATCGAGCGATTCCGGTGTCAGCCGCGCCCACACCGGATAGAGCGCCTGCAGCCACGGAAACAGCTCGCGATCGAGCGCCACCGGCAGCGCCCGCGTCAGAGTCTGATAAAAATGATGATGGGTATTGATCAGCCCCGGCAGCACCACATGGTCGCCCGCCTCGAAGAACGCCGCCGATGTCCTGGGCTGGCCACCCCTCGACACCAGTTCGACGATCCGGCCGTCCTGAACGACGATGCCGCGCTCCGCGCCATCGGCGAGAATGGCCAGGGGATCCTTGATCCAGATCGCCCGCTTTTGGTCCATAATCTGAAGCCTTCTCCCGGAGATCCGAATTGCAGACCGAACAGCTACACTATCCCTGCAATTCAAGGACCAGCCCAATCGGTCGAAGAGTTGGCGCTGCTCTTGCAGGAATTCTTAAGCGTAGATGCATCTCGTTGAAAGCGTTAGCGTATCCATGGATTTGAACACCATCAATGAAGTCGCCCGCCCCAAGGCGCGGGAACAACTGCCCGTTTGGACGGCAGGCGATGCTTGGCTCGCGGGCGGCACCTGGCTGTTCTCGGAACCCCAGGTTCATCTGAGGCGGCTGATTGATCTGGCCGAACTCAAATGGCCGGCGCTGACCATCTCCGACACCGGGCTCTCGATCGCTGCGACCTGCACGGTCGCGCAACTTGATGCGCTGGCCTGCCCGCCGGAATGGCTCGCCGCACCCCTGATCAATCAATGCTGCCGCGCGTATCTCGCCTCCTTCAAGATCTGGAAGACCGCGACCGTCGGCGGCAATCTCTGCATGTCGTTGCCGGCCGGGCCGATGATCTCGCTGACATCGGCGCTCGACGGCGTCTGTACGATCTGGAACGCGGACGGCAGCGAACAGAAGATCGAGGTCGCCGATTTTGTCATTGGCAACAATCGCAACGTGCTCGCACCGGGCGATCTGCTGCGGCAGATCGATATCCCGCTTCATGCGCTGAAGCGGCGCACGGCCTTTCGCCAGATTTCGCTGACCCCGCTCGGCCGGTCGGCGGCGTTGTTGATCGGCAGCATCGACAGCCAAGGGGCTCTGGCGCTGACGGTGACGGCATCGACCGCCCGGCCGGTTCAAATCGCATTTCCGGCAATTCCAGCCGCCAGCGAGCTGCGCGAGAAAATCCTGCAAAGCATTCCCGGCGAACTCTATCATGACGATGTTCACGGCAAGCCCGCATGGCGCAAGCACATGACGCTGCGCCTTGCCGAAGAAATTCGCGCCGAATTGCAGGGCTTGCCGCGACCATGACGTTTGAGATCAACGGCAAGGCGTTTTCCAAGATCCCGCGCGCCGGACAATGCCTGCGGACTTTCCTGCGCGAACTCGGACATTTCGGCGTCAAGAAAGGCTGCGACGCCGGCGACTGCGGCGCCTGCACCGTGCTGATCGATGGCGAGCCGGTGCACAGCTGCCTGATCCCGGCCTTCCGCGCCGATGGTCACGCCGTCACCACGATCGAGGGCCTGGCTCCCGATGGCGGCACCCATCCGATGCAGCAGGCGTTCCTCGATGCACAGGGCTTTCAATGCGGCTTCTGCACCGCGGGCATGATCCTGACCTGCGCATCGCTGAACCAGGCGCAGCGGCAGGATCTCGGCGCGTCGCTGAAAGGCAACCTCTGCCGCTGCACGGGTTACCGCGCGATCGAAGACGCACTCAACGGCAAGACCAATGTGGAGGACGCTGCCGCGGGCACGGCCTTCGGCCGCAGCCTGCCGGCGCCTGCCGGACCGGCGCTGGTGCGGGGCGCGGCGCGCTACACTTTCGACACCGAGATCGAAGGCCTGCTGCACATCAAGTTGCTGCGGTCGCCGCATGCGCACGCCAGAATCATCGCGATCGACAAGACCGCGGCGCTGAGCGTTCCCGGCGTGCACGCGGTCTTGAGCTTCGAAGACGCGCCGGCCCGGCTGTTCTCCACCGCCCGGCACGAGAAAGTCTGGATGGACCCGGACGACACCCGGGTGCTGGATGATGTCGTCCGCTTCATCGGCCAAAAGGTCGCCGCGGTGATCGCGGAGACCGAGGCGTCGGCGGAAGAAGGTTGCCGCCGTCTCAAGGTCGATTACGAGATTCTGCCCGCGGTGATCGATCCCGCGCAGGCGATCGCGCCGGGCGCGCCGGTGCTTCACGCCGGCAAGACGCCGGAACAGCGGGTCACCAACGCACAACGCAACATCGTGGCGGAAGCCCATGGCGAGTACGGCGATGTCGCCGGCGCGCTCGCCGCCTCCGCGGTCACCTACGAGGGCACGTTCACCACCCAGCGGGTCCAGCACGCCGCGCTGGAGACCCATGGCGGCCTCGCCTGGGTCGATCCCGCCGGCATCCTCAACGTTCGCTCCAGCACGCAAGTGCCGTTCCTGACGCGGCGGGCGCTTTCGGAGATTTTCGATCTCGCACCCGACAAGGTCCGGGTGTTCTGCGAACGCGTCGGCGGCGGTTTTGGCGGCAAGCAGGAAATGTTCGTCGAGGACATTCTGGCGCTCGCCGCGCTCAAGACCGGACGGCCCGTAAAACTCGAATTCACCCGCGAAGAACAATTCATCGCGACATCGACGCGGCATCCGATGCGGGTCACCGTCAAGGCGGGCGCGGACGATAACGGAAAGCTGACGGCGCTGCAGCTCGACGTGCTCTCGAACACCGGCGCCTACGGCAATCATGCCGGTCCGGTGCTGTTTCATGCCTGCGGCGAATTGATCGGCGTCTATAACTGCCCGAACAAGAAGGTCGATGCCGTCGTCGCCTATACCAACACCGTGCCGGCGGGCGCCTTTCGCGGTTACGGCCTGCCGCAGACGCTGCTCGCGGTGGAGGCCGCGATCGACGAACTGGCCAAGCAACTCGGCATCAGTCCCTTCGAAATTCGCCGCCGCAACATCGTCAAGCCGGGCGATCCGATGCGCTCGCCTCCGCCCACCGGGCATGCCGACGTGCTCTATGGCTCTTACGGGCTCGACCAGTGCCTCGATCTGGTCGAGCGCGCGATGCGAGGCCGAGGCGCCGAAAGCCGAACTCTCCCCCGACTGGCTGATCGGCGACGGCATTGCGCTGACCATGATCGACACCGTGCCGCCGGACGGGCATATCGCCGACGCCCGGATTGCGCTGCGCGACGACGGCGGATTCGAACTGACGGTCGGTACCGCGGAGTTCGGCAACGGCACCTCCACCGTGCATCGCCAGATCGCCGCGACGGCGTTGGCGACCACCGTCGATCAAATCCGCTTGCTGCAATCCGACACCGCGCATGGCGGTCACGACACCGGCGCCTATGGCTCTACCGGCACCTTTGTCGCCGGGCGCGCGACGCAGGCGGCGGCGGAAAATCTGGCGGCCGACATCAAGACCTTTGCGTCCGCAGCGAGGGGGCTGGATCCCGGCCTGTGCGTGCTCGAGAATGATTCCGTGATCTGCGGCGGGCGACGGTTGCCTTTCGCCGAGCTCGCGCAGATCGCGCGCGGCGAGGGCAAGACGCTCGCCGCCAGCGGCACCTCGGCAGGCACGCCGCGGTCGGTCGCGTTCAACGTGCAGGGCTTTCGCGTCGCGGTGAACAAGGGCACCGGCGAAATCAAGATCCTCAAAAGCGTGCAGGCCGCCGATGCCGGCCGGGTCGCCAATCCGATGCAGTGCCGCGGCCAGGTCGAGGGCGGCGTGGCGCAGTCGCTCGGCGCCACGCTGTATGAGGAGATGGTGATCGACGAGAGCGGCCGCGTGGTCAATCCGAAATTCCGCGACTATCACCTGCCGTCGTTCGCGGACATCCCGCGCACCGAGGTGTTTTTCGCCGACACCACCGACACGCTCGGGCCGATGGGCGCCAAATCGATGAGCGAAAGTCCCTACAATCCGGTGGCGGCCGCGCTCGGCAATGCGCTTGCCGACGCCACCGGCATCCGCTTCACCTCGGTGCCATTCAAGCCGGACCGGCTGTGGCCGGCGCTGCATGAGAAGTTTGGTTCGCAATAATCCGCTCGTCATGCGCGGGCATCCATCAATCTTCGTAAGAGCCCGGCAATGACGAGTTTGCCACCAGGCAAGCTTGCCCATGACAAGGCCGTTTGGCACGGCCCTTGTATTGGCTGGATCTCAGGCGAGCGGGCCGTGCCGGCCCTTGCCAGAGGACCAGTTCATGAGCACCGAAATCCATCCGGTCGACGAGATCCTGCCGACCCCCCGCCTGCTGGCGCTCGGCCTGCAGCATGTGCTGGTGATGTATGCCGGCGCGGTCGCCGTGCCCCTGATCATCGGCCGCGCGTTGAAACTGTCGCCCGAGGACGTGGCCTTCCTGATCAGCGCCGACCTGTTCGCCTGCGGCCTTGCCACGCTGGTGCAATGTATCGGCTTTCCCGGGGTCGGCATCCGCCTGCCCGTCATGATGGGCGTCACCTTCGCGTCCGTCGGGCCGATGCTGTCGATGGCCGCGGCCCCGGATATCGGCCTGCTCGGCATCTACGGCTCGGTCATCGCTGCCGGAATCTTCGGCATCCTTGCCGCGCCTTTCATCAGCCGGCTGCTGCCGCTGTTTCCGCCCGTCGTCACCGGCACCATCATTCTGGTGATCGGCATCTCGCTGATGCGCGTCGGCATCAACTGGGCCGGCGGCGGCCTGCCGACCCTGACCAAGGTGGTCGATGGCGTTCCCGGCGCATTTCCCAATCCCGGCTATGGCCAATTGCAGGGGCTGGGCATCGCGCTGTTCGTGCTGCTGATCATTCTCGGCCTGATCAAATGGGGCTCCGGCTTCATCGCCAACGTCTCGGTGCTGCTCGGCATCATCGCCGGCGCGATCCTCGCCAGCGCGCTCGGCGTCATGCATTTCGAGAAGGTCGCCGCCGCCTCGTGGGGCGCCATCGTGATCCCGTTCCATTTCGGGGTACCGCAATTCCATCTGGTGCCGATCATCACCATGTGCATCGTGATGATCGTGGTGATGATCGAATCGCTCGGCATGTTTCTGGCGCTCGGCGAGATCACCGGCAAGACCATCGACCGCGACGCGCTGACGCGGGGCTTGCGCGCCGACGGCGTCGGCACGCTGCTCGGCGGCCTCTTCAATACGTTCCCCTATACGTCGTTCTCGCAGAATGTCGGGCTTGTCAGCGTCACCGGCGTGCGCTCGCGCTGGGTGACCGTTGCCGGTGGCGCCATCATGCTGCTGCTCGGCCTGCTGCCGAAGATGGCGGCGCTGGTCGAAGCCGTGCCGCTGGTGGTGCTCGGCGGCGCCGGCCTCGTGATGTTCGGCATGGTCGCGGCCACCGGCGCGCGAATTCTCACCGCGGTCGACTTCAAGAACAACCGCTTCAATCTGTTCGTGGTCGCGATCTCCGTCGGCTTCGGCTTGATCCCGCTCGCCGCGCCGAATTTCTTCCGCAGCCTGCCGCACGACCTGCAGCCGCTGCTGGAGTCCGGCATCCTGCTCTGCGCGCTGGTCGCCGTGATGCTGAACGCGTTCTTCAACGGCATCGGCAGCACGGCCGCGGCGGAAGCCGACGCCGCGGCGGCGGCGTCATCGGCGCAGCACGTGTGAGGCACACCGTCATGGCCGGGCATAGTAGTCTGCCTTGCGCAGACTACGTGAACTTGTCTGCGCTCCCGGCCATCCACGTCTTTGAACCACCTCGATTTAAGGAAGACGTGGATGCCCGGGACAAGCCCGGGCATGACGAAGAGAAGTTCATGCCTCAGCTGCCCCGATAGGTCGCGTAGCTCCAGGGCGTGACCAGCAGCGGCACGTGGAGATGGCCTTCGGGATCGCTCACCGAAAACCGCAGCGGGATCTGGTCGAGGAACGGCGGATCCGACATCGGCACCTGCCGCTCGGCAAAATATTTCCCAACGCTGAACGTCAGTTCGTAGCGGCCGATCGGCACCGGCCGGCCGCCGATCAGCGGCGCATCGGTGCGGCCGTCGGCGTTGGTGATCGCACGCGTCACGACCCGGCTTGCGCCGAGCTCGGACAGTTCAACCAGTTCGACCGCGATCCCCGCCGCCGGCCTGCCGCTGTGGGTATCGAGCACATGGGTCGATAGCCGCCCCTGCACCTGCAGCCGATCGTCGCCGCTAACGAGCTGATCGACGCGCAGCGCCGCGATCCGGCAGATCTCCTCGATCGATTTCTGCATCTCGGTCTTGGCATCGTTCGGCAGGCGACGTTCGAAATCGCGCAGGATGGAATCCCTGGTGTGGCGGCGAACGCAGACGATATAGGGGAAACCGAACTTGGAGCGGTAGGCGTTGTTGACGCGCTCGAATGCCTGATATTCGGCATCCGACAGCCGGTCGAGGCCGACGCTGTTTTGTTCGGCACTGGATTCCGCGGTGAGGCCCGCGGCGCGCTGGGTCTTGTTGGCGAGATCGGGATGCGCCTTGATCAGCGCCAGGCGCAGTTCGGACGGGGCGCGATCGACGGCCGCCTTCATCGCGTCGAACAATTGCTGCACGCCGGCGAACGGCCGCAACGAGGCGGCCTGCTCGGCGATCCACGGCGAGTACTCGAAAATATTCGCAAGCGCTGTGACGAACTCGTCCTTGCTGCATGCGTTCAGATCGGCCAGCGACTTTTGCGACATTACGCCTCGCCTATCCGATACTGGGTGCGTTGACGGCAAGATGCGCGAGGTTGGCGTGCCAGTGCTGCGCAATCTGCAGCCGCGTCGGCACCCATACCCGGTCGTGCCTCATGATGTAGTCGAGAAACCGCATCAGGGATGCCGCGCGTCCGGGCCGCCCGACCACGCGGCAATGCAGGCCCACCGACATCATCTTCGGCGAGGTCTCGCCTTCGGCATAGAGCACGTCGAAACTGTCCTTGAGATAGGTGAAGAACTCATCGCCGCCACCGAACCCCTGCGCGTTGACGAAGCGCATGTCGTTGGCATCGAGGCTGTAGGGAATGATCAGATGCGGCCCCGCCGGCCCTTTGATCCAATAGGGCAGATCGTCGGCGTAGGAATCGCAGGAATAAAGAAAGCCGCCGGCTTCCATCACCAGCCTCACGGTGTTGATGGAGGTTCGGCCGGTGTACCAGCCGAGCGGGCGTTGCCCGGTGACCTCGGTATGAATGCGGATGGCGTCGGCGATCTCGGCCCGCTCCTCGGCCTCCGACATGTCCTTGTGTTCGACCCATTTCAGACTGTGGCTGGCGATGTCCCAGCCCGCCTCTTTCATGGCGGCGACAACTTGCGGATTTCGTTTCAGCGCGGTGGCAACGCCGAACACCGTCACCGGCAGCCTGCGTTCGGTGAACATCCGCCACAGCCGCCAGAAGCCGGCGCGCGAGCCGTACTCGAACATCGATTCGATATTGGCGTGGCGCTGCCCCGGCCAGGGCTGCGCGCCCAGCACGTCGGACAGGAACGCCTCCGACGCGCGGTCGCCATGCAGAATGTTGTTTTCGCCGCCCTCTTCGAAATTCACCACGAACTGCACGGCGACCCGCGCCCTGCCGGGCCAGCGCGGATCGGGCGGGTTGCGGCCGTAGCCGTGGAGATCCCTGGGATATCCTGCTTCGGTCACTTAGACTTCCTCGAAGCGAATCTTCTGCGCGCCCTTCCACAGCACGGTCTTGCCGAACGCAGCCAAATTCTCCAGGCCCGAGGTCAGGGTGATGAAATGATTGCCCGCGAGTTGGCCCATCTTGCTGGCGAAGTGCACGCCGCCATAGGCCAGCAGGATTTCGGTCTCGCTGATGCCGCCGGGATAAAGGATGATCTGGCCCGGCGCGGGATAGCTGGTGTGGTTCTCGTAAGTGACGCCGAAATCGAGATCGCCGAGCGGCATCCAGACCCCCTCGCCGCTCCAGCGCACATGGATCGCCTGGCTCTCGAACGGCATCGCCTTGCGAAAAGCCGCGCAGGTCCTGGGCGCCAATTGTTCCTCGAAACGGGCCTGGAATGTGAAGTCGCCGGCGCGGACAATGAGTTGGCTCATTCAAAATTCTCGTGATGGCTGACGAAAGCAGGAGCTTCGGCGAAACAGCTTGCAGCGGATGATCGATCATCGAAGCAAGGAACATAGCAAGGAACATTCCAGAGCAAGGAACATTCCAGCAGGTGGCAAAAGTCTAGGGCCTTTTCCAACCCTCAGCAAAGGCCGATCCGCCCAAGGCGATGGGAAAATTGCTGGTTCGCTGCGGGCGGGCCTACTGGTCCGGCCGCTTTCTTTCATAGGACCAGCCGAAAATTCCGCTCCGCTGCACTTCCGGCTCCGGAGGTGGCGGAGGCGCGGCTTCCACCTGTGGTGACGACGGCGCCGGTGGTGCCGGCAAATTGTCGCACTTCATCGAATATACCAGCTTGCCGTCTTCGGTACGGCCGATCGGCGCACAATTGTCGACACGCGCGGTCGCGCTCTTCGGCAGCAATTTCGTTTGCGCCCAGGCCGGCGATGCGATCAGGAGTACCGCAAATACAAGCTTCTTCATCGATTTCTCTCGCGGGACTTGCGCGATTTGGCCCACATTGAACCGGATCGGCCACAGCTTGTCCATGACACTTATCCTCGATCGGGTGAAGTTCCGCCCGATGCGCCTGCCAAATATTTGACCGCAAAATCGCGTTGCGCTCCTCCGCCCATAGCCGTCATACCCCGCCACCGGGTCTCGCCTTCGGCAAGCCCGATGACAGGCTCCAGCGGGGTATCCAGTACGCCGCGGCCTCTCGTTTCGATCATCAGTGTCTCTGGAATACTGGATCACCCGCATGCGTGGGTGATGACGACTGAAGGCGTGGCGCGTTCGTATTCATCAGACATAGATTCGCATTCTCGCGGCGCGATGCGTCCGAGTTGTGCATGAAACCTTCGCCTCGAAAACAGAGGGCGCAGGGAATGCCGGGCGCACGATGCGCCCGCAGCCTTGTGTGCAAAGTGATAAAAGCACACAAGCGTAGTCACCACGGTCACACCGGAAACACCCAACATTCCCCGCGCAATGGTTTACGGCTTATTCCGTGCTCTCCCCGGTGACCGGGCTCTTTTGCCACCGTCGCCTGCGCGTCCTATCGCAGACTTGACACCAGCGTCGGGGTGTCAGGACCACACGGCTTTGCCGTCCGCTTCAAGTGCTCTCGTCTTTGGCACCATCCGCGTCCACCGCATCCCGCCCCGCGTCCGTGACGATCGCGAGCCGCCCCTCTGTGGGACGGGACGGCTGCGGATATAGACTGATTTGGGTCTTCGGAAAATCAGAATATTTTTGCAAAAGGGGCTGGACAGGCAAGTGACAGGCCAGTCACTGATTTGCCCGTCGGGCAACCGCGGCCCGCTTACGACCCCCCGCCCGACAGCATCTTCACCAGCCGATAAAGATAATCTTCGCCTTCATAAAACGATTTCACGAGAACCCGTTCATCCCTGCCGTGGATCCGGCCGCCATCGTTGATATCGCTGGCGAGCCCGGAGTGGCCATAGGTCGGAATGCCGGCGTTGCGCAGGAAGCTGCCGTCGGTGGCGCCGGCGCTCATGGTCGGAAGCACGACGGCGTCGGGCCAGAATTCCCGCGATAATTTCTCGATCACTCCCATAACCTCCTCGTTCAACGCCGAGGGTGCGCTCAAGACCACCGAGCCGAACTGGGTGATCGTGATCTGATCGTCCGCGAGCACGCGCTCGAGCGTCGCCTTGACCTCGTCGGCGGATTCGCCAGGCATGGCCCGGCAATTGACCTTGGCGCTCGCCAGTTGCGGCAGCGCGTTGATCGCCTGCCCGGCCTGCAGCATGGTCGCGACGCAGGTGGTGCGCAGCTGGGCGTTATAGGCCGGATTGGCAGCGAGCCGGACAAACGACAGCGCGGCCGGATCCGGCTTGTCGGACATCAGCGCGCGCATGTCGGCCGCGGTCTGCTCGTTCTCGAACTGCGCGATGCGCTCGAAGTAGGCGCGCGTGGTCTCGTTCAGCTTCAGCGGAAAGCTGAATTTGGACAGACGCACCAGTCCCTCCGCCAGATGATAGATCGCATTGTCCTTCATCGGGACCGCGCTGTGGCCGCCTTTGTTTTTCACCTCGAGCTGATAATTCAGCACGACTTTCTCGCTGGTCTGGACGCTGTTCCTGATCGGCTTGCCGTCCTTCAGGCCGACGCCGCCGCCCTCGTTTAATGCGAATTCGGCATCGATCAGGTCGCGATGGTTCCTGAGCAGCCACTGGATTCCCAGCGCGTCGCTGTCGAAAATTTCCTCGTCGGTCTCGAGCGCGAGAATGATATCGCGGTCGGGCCTGTATCCTTCCTGCTTGTAGCGAATGAGATTGGTGACGAAGGCCGCCGCCATGTATTTGTCGTCGCCGGCGCCGCGGGCATAGAAATAGCCGTCCATCTCGGTCAGCTTGAACGGATCGACCGACCAGTCCTCGCGGCCGGCCGGCACCACGTCGAGATGCGCCACCAGCAGGATCGGCTTGCGTGCGCCGGTGCCGCGCAGGCGCGCCACCAGATTGCCCTTGCGCGGCATCGGCGAGAAGGCGTGGACGTCCTGCTCCGGAAAGCCCGCCGCCTTGAGCCGCGCCGCCATCGCTTCCGCCGCTTGCGCGGTGTCGCCGGTCGCGGTCACGGTGTTGATCTCGATCAGCTGCTTGTAGATGTCGAAGGCCAACTGCTGCTGCGGGCTCAGTCCTTCGGCGGCCGCCGGGCTCAACGCCACCGGCAAGACTCGAGACTGAAGCGGCCAGGAGAGCGATCCAGAAACCCTGCCGCGACGCGAGGCTGCTACGCCGGATTGCTTTTGACATATCATTCTCCCAAAACCGTCGTCGAACAGGACCATAAACCCAGACAGATAACCGTCCGCGCCAAGTATTCGATCATACACTTCCGCGCCTCGGCTATTCTAGAGCGCATTCCGCTTGGGTGGAATCATGACTGGTTCCGATGGCCTCGTGGTTCGAGACGCGCGGCGTTGCCGCGCTCCTCACCATGAGGGTCTAAGACCTCATCCCCGGATGAGCGCGTTCGCGCTCACTCGGGAGGAGCGCGCACTTGCGCGCGTCTCGAAGGATGAAGCCACCGAGCTGGAACATGCACGCTATTTGGTATCCTTGGCGGCGATCACCTCGATTTCGACCAGAAATCCGGGATTGGCGAGGGAAGCGACGCCGACCACGGACCTTGCCGGCAGGTTGGGCTGGCTGCCGCCAAAGAATTGCGTGTAGCCTTCCATGAACGCCTTGAAATCCATCGGCGCGCGCGAATCGTGCACCAGGAAGACCTGCATCTTGACGACATCGCCGATGCCGAGCCCAAGACCCTCGAGGATCGCCTTGATCCTGGTGAGAACGCCGACAGTCTGGGTCTTGACGTCGCCATAGGCCTGCGGGCTAGCCGGGTCGGCCTCCTTGCTGATCATGGGCGGCACCTGGCCGCTGATGTAATAAATGGTGCTCTCGCCCGAGACCTTCACAGCCTGCGCGATGGGAAATGTGGAGTTCGGTATCGGATATCTCACCACCTCCGCCCGCGCGGCGCAGGGGTGCACAACGATGGCGCTCAAGAAAAAGGCGCCGAGCGAAATCATAATTGCGGGCTTCATCTGCTTCTCCCTGCGTGAGGTAATCATTATTGCCGGCGAACCGTCCTGACGTCCTCGGCGGTCACCGCATCCTTGAAACTATTGCCGAAATTAGTCCGCAGATAATTCACCACGGCGGCCACCTGATCATCGTTCATCATTGCGCCAAATGCCGGCATTCCGCGTTGTCCGTTGACGACCACGGCGACCGGATAGCCGCGCGCTTCGAGATTGCCGTTGCCCGCGAGCGACGGATAGGTCCCGGCACCCGCCGCGCCCCTGGCGTCGGCCATGTGACAGCCCCGACAAACCTTGGCGAACAATTCCTCGCCGCTCTTTTCGACAAACCTGAATCCCGTGCTCAACGCAGGGGATGGCGATTGCGCGGCGTTTTGCGCATGCGCCGCGATCGGCAACAGCGAAAGCGCCGCCGATAGCGCCATCGCCATGGCCGTGCGAAGCTTTGAGTCATCCTGCATCATCTGGACATCATGGCTTCAGGTCTTGACCACGCGTTCGTGCAGCCGAGTAATAGCGTCGAGCGCGGACAAAATGGCTCCCTCCTGCCAGGCCGGAATATAGGACGCGTGCTCGCCCGCCAGCACCAGCCTGCCGTCGATCGCGCAGAGATCATTGTAGTGCTCCGCCCTCGACTTGTCGGTCCAGTCGCCGGCGCAGCCCAGGGTGAAGGGCATCCGGTGCCAGGCCACGGCGACGCCGTTCTCGTATTCGGTGCGGTATTGCGGATGAAGGCTGGCGCCGAATTCGACCGCCCGGGCAATCCGCTCGGCCGGCGGCATCGAGGTGAATTCGTAGGCGTTGGGACCGTCGAACAGATAGGCGCCGAGCAGCACGCCCTTGCCGGTGCGGTTAAAACCGGTGTTCGGATAGGCGATCTGCCGGATCGGCAGGTCGGTGTAGCTGATGCCGCCGTAGATCGCCTCGTCCTCTTCCCAGAAGCGGCGCTTGAACTGCAGGCCGATCTTGACCGATGCCGCATACGGCACGGCGTCGATGGCGGCTTTCATGCGACCGCCGACGTCGATCGGAAGCTGGCTCAGAATGGAGAGCGGAATGGTGCAGACGCACCAGTCGGCCTTGGCCTGCTGCGGCGTCGCCGGCGCCTTGAGGTCGGTGTAGGTGACGGTAACACCGCGATCGTCCTGCTGGATCCGGGTCACCTTGGCGTCGTAGCGAATGACGTCGCCGACTTCTTTCGCAAACGCCTTGCCGATCATGTCCATGCCGCCGACCGGCTGAAACATCGTGGTCTGGAAGGTATGCAGCGCGAAGTTCTGCAGGTAGCGCCACAGCCGCGATTTCAGGATTTCCGACAGTTCGATCGGCTGGCCGGCGAGCGGCGCCGCATTGAGGCCACCGCCGGGATTTTTGGCGTAACCGCGAAAATCCGCGGAGATGAGATTGGCCTTGTAGGCGTAGTTGCCGTCGAGCGCGCCCCATGACCGCAGCGCTTGCATCAGGATTTCGCGATCCTCTTTCGACACCATTTCGTCGAGCCTGCCCTGCTGCGTCACCTTGGCGAGCAGTTCCGAAATCTGTCCCTGGAAATCGGTCTTGATGTCGCGGATGCGCTGCGGAACGCCGCCGAATGCCTTGCTCGCGTGCAAGAGCGCGTTGTGATTGAGCTGAATGAACGGCTCCAGCGCGACACCCAGCCGCTTGCAATAATCCAGAACCGCGCGATGGTGATAGGGAATCCGCCATGGGCCGGGATTGATATAGAGGCCCGGTTCGAATTCGCAGACTTGTGTGAGGCCGCCGAGTTCGGTGAAGCTGTCCCCGCCGCGCAAGGTCCAGTTGCGGCCCCCCGGCCGGCTGTTGAACTCCAGAATCCGGACATTGTATCCGGCCTTGCGCAATTCCAGCGCCGCCGTCATGCCGGCAAGCCCGGCGCCGAGGATCAGGACGGAAGCCCCCTTCGGATCGCCTTCGAGCTTGATCGGGCCTTTGTATCCGGAGTCGGAGGCAAAGCCGAGCGAGGTCATCGCATGATACATCGCCGCACTGCCGGAAACCGCTCCGATCAGGGACAACAGATCGCGCCGACTAACGCTGACAGGCTCGCCTGGCATTTTGCTTGGGGCTCAATTGTTCTTCCGGAACCAAAGCGGAGACGCAATCGTATTATATGTCAAGCATCGGGCGCTTGTCGCCGGCCGGAAGGCCTTCCGCAAGCAAGCGGCGGCCGATCATCGCATTCTCGACCTGAGCCTGATCGTGTTGCCGTCGACGGCGAATTTGCCATAGCCGTGATGGTGGATGGTTTTCGGGTTTCTCTGTTTGGGGTCGATCCAGGCCTGCAAGACTTCGAGAACAAACAGATTGTATTTGTTCACCAGGCGGCTGTCGGTCACCTTGCATTCGAGATTGGCGAAACACTCGGCGACCAGCGGCGCTGCAACGCGCGCGGCCTTGATCGGCGTCAGGCCGAATTTTTCGAACTTCGCAACGTCGCGGCCCGAGCAATTGCCGATGTTCACGGTTTTTTGCGCCAGATGCAGCGCCGGAATCGCGATGACGCACTCTTTCGTCGCCTGCAGTGCCGCAAAGCTGTAATCGGCATTGCTGACGACACAGGCAATCAGCGGCGGCTCGAACTCGACCATCATGTGCCAGGACATCGCCATGACGTTGGCGCGGCCGTTGCGGGCGGTCGTCAACAGCACCACCGGGCCCGGCTCCAGCAATTGATAGACCTTTGCCAGGGGCAGATTCTTCATCATCGGTCCCGCCGTTCCCGCAGCCTAGAAGACTTTGCCGGGATTCAGAATCCCGGCGGGATCGAGGGCGGCCTTGAGCGTGCGCATCAAGGCTATTTCGTTTTCGCTGCGGCAGACCGACAGATAGGGCTTCTTCTCCAGCCCAATTCCGTGCTCCGCCGAAATCGATCCGCCCAGTCTGCCGAGCGGAGCATAGACCAGCGCTTCGATCTTCGGCCGCAGCGACAGGTAGTTCTGGGGTTGGACCTGAACAATGACATGCAGATTGCCATCTCCCAGATGACCGAAGATCCAGAGCCTGTGCTCACCGATCCCGGCCTTCAAATCCCGGCCCAGGGCCTCGACATATTGCTCCATCGAGTCAAGCGGCAGGGAAATGTCGAACACGACCGGCATGCCGCCGACCACGACCTGCATGACGTCGTCGCGCAGCGCCCAGAACGCGCGCCGGTCGCTGTCGGACTGCGCCACCGCCGCGTCGGAAATCAGCTTTGCTTCGAGCGCGGATTCCAGCGCGGCAACGAAGCGTTCGGAATCAAGTTTGACATGGGCACCGAGGCTTTCGATCAGGACGTAATACGGATGATCCTGGCCGACGGGCGCCTTGCCCCTGGCCGGCGGCGACGTCACCAGGCGATAGAAGGATTGCCACATCACCTCGAATGCCGAGAGCGATCCGCCCAGGGCGCCGTCGATATGCTTGAGCAATTTTGTCAATGCCTCGAACGACGGCACCGCCACGATGGCGACGTCCTGCGAACTCGGCTTCTCGCGCAACCGCAATACCAGCCGCGTGATGATCCCGAGCGTGCCCTCGGAACCCACGAACAGCTGCTTGAGGTCATAGCCTGCGTTGTTCTTGATGAGATGGTTCATCGACGACAGGATGGTGCCGTCAGCCAATACGACCTCGAGGCCCAGGATCATGTCGCGCATCATCCCGTAGCGGATCACGCGATTGCCGCCGGCGTTGGTCGCGGCATTGCCGCCGAGGGTCGCCGTTCCCCGCGCACCGAGGTCGAGCGGAAAGCTCAGATCGTGCGGCTCGACCGCCTCCTGCAGCGCCTGCAGCACGACTCCGGCCTGAACCACGGCAATCCGCTGAACCGGGTCGATCAGCTCGATGGCGCGCATCCGTTCCAATCGAAAGGATCACTTCTTCGGGCGATGCATCCGCCCCGTGCACGAGACCCGTAAGACCGCCATGGGTCACGATCGGCAGGCCGTTGTCATGGCACCAGCGGACGGTCTTCGAAACCTCGTCAGTATCCTTCGGGCGCACCAGCGCCCGTGCCTTGAGCGTATCCGGACGCAGAATGCCGGCGGAACGCGTCGCGATATCGGCGGCGCTCAATACGCCCGTCTCACCAACGATCCCCCGCAGGGCTTCGACCGTGTCCACCGCAAAACTCCTCAAATCATGGCCTCGATCAGGCGCGGCCCTCTCTGCTTCATCGCCAATTCATATTGTGCGGCGAACTCTTCGGCTGTGGTCGCGCGGCTGGCTTCGACGCCGAGTCCGCCGGCGATCTGCACCCAGTTCATTTCCGGATTATGCAAATCGAGCATCGCGCGGGCATTTTCTCCGATCCCGGCCACGCCCACCCGGTACATTTCATAATTGAGAATCGCGTAGGACCGGTTGGCGTAGATGACGGTGGTCACGTCGAGCTTTTCGCGCGCCATGGTCCACAGCGCCTGCATGGTGTAGGCGGCTCCGCCGTCGCCATGCGGGCAGACCACCTTGCGATCGGGTGCAGCCAGCGCCGCGCCGACGGCGAGCGGCAGACCCTGGCCGATGGAACCGCCGGCCAGCGGCAAATGGGTGTGCGGCCGCGCGCGCGCCAGCGTCATCAACAGTGGCAGGCTGGAGGTGTTGGATTCGTCCGCGTAGATCGCGTTGTCCGGCGTCAGTCGTGCGATGATCTGGGCAATGCTGAGCGAGTTCAGCAACCCCGCTGGCGGGTCCGGCAGCTGCAACGCGACGCGGGTCGAGGCCTGCTGCGGTGCTGCCAGGGCATCGGCAAGGCTTTGCAACGCGGTGACGCCATCCTGATGCGGATGGGCGAGAAAAATCAGCTCGCAGGCCTCGGGCACACACCAGCTCGGTTTGCCCGGATAGGCGAAGAACGACACCGGGGGCGTGCTGCCAACCAGGATCATTTGCTCCGTCCCCGCAAGAAAGGCGGTGACCTGCTCGCCGAAATACGGAATTCGCTCCACCGGCACGCGACCCGCGCCCATCTCGGCATGGGGCGCGAAGGTGTCGCATATCAGCCGCACGCCGGTCTTGGCATGTATGCGCCCGGCCGCCTCCAGCCCGTCGCCGATGAGAGCGCGGCCGCGCAGCAACATCGCCGTCTTCTTGCCATTGGACATCAGCCTGGCGACGGCCTCGATCGTATCCGCGCTCACGATCGCGGGCCCGATATCCGGCAATCGCTGGGCGGCGCGCTCGGCCGGATCCCAGGCGGCGTCGGCGGACAATATCAGGGTGGCGATGCCGCCCGGGGCGGAACGCGCCGCCTGCACAGCCCTTGCGGTGTCGCCGGCAGCGAGTCTTGCGCTCCTGGTCTCGTGGATCCAGCTCGATACCGGGCGGGCGAAGCCTGCGATGTCCGATGTCAGCAACGCATCATATTGCAGGTGGTAGGTGGCGTGATCGCCGACGATGTTGACGATCGGCGTCGCCGCACGGCGGGCGTTGTGCAAATTGGCAAGGCCATTGGCCAGACCCGGCCCCAGATGAAGAAGGGTTGCGGCCGGTTTGCCCGCAACGCGGCCATAACCGTCGGCGGCGCCGGTCGCCACACCCTCGAACAGACAGAGCACCGGCCGCAGCCCCTTTACGCTGTCGAGGGCCGCAACCAGATGCATTTCCGAAGTGCCAGGGTTGGCGAAGCAGGTATCGACGCCGCAATTGACCAGCGTTTGCACCAGTGATTGTGCGCCGTTCATTTGAACCATTCCTGACTTAATCGAAAATCAGCAAGCTACCCTGGGCATCGTGCATTTGATCTCCATCGGTCAAAGACCGCCCGAAGGCGGTCTCTGTATTTCGTTTTCACTACCGTTCGCCCGCGACAGCGGTCAGTTGGTGGCGATGTCGCCGCTGATGATATCACCGAACTGCTCCCATTTCTCACCCTTGAACCGCATCATCTGCAGCTGGGACAATGGCGCGAAGTCGGTGGCCGAGGTGTTGATCTTGACGCCGGGCAGCAGCGTGTCGGTCGTGAACTCCTTGAGCGAGGCCGCCTGCTTCATCACGTTGGCGCGGGTCAGGTCGTCGCCGCACTTTCTGAGCGTCTCCACCAGCGTCTGCGCGACGCCGTAGCCATAGACCAGATTGCCGTCGGTGCGATTGGCGCCCGGCATGTACTTGTCGATGAAGGCGGACCATTTCTTCATGCCGGGATCGTCGTTCCACTGCGGGTCGGCGCCGTCCTTGGCATAGGCGGCCGACAGCAGGCCCTGGGCATTCTCGAAGCCCGCCGGTTGCAGCACGCTGCCGACCGACGCCGAGACGTTGGCGACGATCTGCATCGGCTTCCATTGCAGCTCGGAGAGCTTCTTGATCGCCTGCGCCGCGAACTTCGGCGTGGTGATGCTGATGAAGACATCGGCGCCGGTGGATTTCATCTTGACGATATGGGAGTCGATTGTCGGCTCCGTGGTCTCGTAGCTTTCCTCGGTGATGATCATCGACGCCTTGGCGCCGAGGCCGTCCTTCAGGCCCTTCAGGTAATCCTTGCCGAAGTCGTCGTTCTGATAAAGGATCGCGATCTTGGCGTCCGGCTTCTCCTTGAGGATGAACTTGGCGTAGATTTGCGCCTCGCTCTGGTAGCTCGGCTGCCAGCCGATGGTCCAAGGAAAGTTTTTCGGATCGTTCCACTTGGTGGCGCCGGTGGCGACGAACAGTTGCGGCATTTTCTTGGAGTTCAGGTACTTCTGGATCGCGGAGTTCGACGGCGTGCCGAGCGGATTGAACACCACCAGCACTTCGTCGCTCTCGACCAGCTTGCGCGCCTGCTCGACGGCCTTGGGCGGGCTGTAGCCGTCGTCATAGCTGATGAAGTTGATCTTGCGGCCGTTGATGCCGCCCTGATCATTGACCATCCTGAAATAGGCTTCCTCGGTCTTGCCGATGAGCCCGTAGGACGAGGCGGGGCCGCTATAGGGCATGATGTTGCCGATCTTGATTTCAGTATCGGTCGCACCGGTGTCGTATTTCTTCTGGGCGACCGCGCTGTCGCAAACGGCGACACTGAAGATGGCGGCAGCCGACAAGGCGGCGAGCCACAGCCGGGTATTGGGCATGTTATTTCTCCCTGTTGTTATTCTTTGACTTGCAGAACGCCTGCCTGTCGAACACCATTCGTACGCCGGGGAAATTTTCCGCCAAAGGCATTTGGCCGCGCCAAGACGCCAGCGGAGCCTTTCGCAACGGATTTCAAATGATAAAATCAATACAAAATCGCTGCGCGTCCTTGCGCTAGATCAATGACGCAACTGAATCGCCCGCTGGGTGGCCCATGATTTGCAGGGGCAACCGAGCATAGTTCTTCATGGAAGAAAGCATCGGCTGTTCTAAGCCACGTCAGGAAGCAAGGGGCTGTTATGTGGGGATCGATACTGACGGAGTGGGCGAGCCTGATCCTCCGTTGGCTGCATGTGGTGGCCGCGATCGGATGGATCGGCAGCTCGTTCTATTTCATTCATCTCGACCTCAGCCTGAAGCCTCACGGCGACCTGCCCGGGGGCGTCGACGGCGAGGCGTGGCAAGTCCATGGCGGCGGCTTTTACCGG
Source organism: uncultured Alphaproteobacteria bacterium (assembly GCA_963778925.1). GTDB lineage: Bacteria > Pseudomonadota > Alphaproteobacteria > Rhizobiales > Xanthobacteraceae > Bradyrhizobium. The sequence continues at coordinate 686,705 of CAVZWE010000011.1, forward strand.
ATCATGAAATATCTGGTCGCGCCGGCGAAAATGCCGGACGAGCTGACATGGTTCAAATGGGAAGCCTATACGACCTGGCTGTCGGGCTTCGCTCTCATGGTCGTCGTGTACTATCTCGACGCCGAGCTGTTCCTGGTCGACAAGTCGAACCTCGACCTGACGCCGTTGCAGGCTGGATTGTTCAGTTTTTGCAGCCTCGCGCTGGCGTGGCTGCTTTATGAAGGCGCCTGCCGATCGGGGCTCGCCAGGCATGAGCTACCCTTCGCGTTCGGCGGCTACCTGTTCCTGGTCGCCCTGACCTATGCCTTCACCCACGTCTTAAGCGGGCGCGGCGCTTTCAACCAGATCGGCGCGATCGTCGGCACCATCATGGTCGCCAACGTGTTTGCGGTGATCATTCCGAACCAGAAGAAGATCGTCGCTGCGCTGTTATCCGGTCGACCGCCCGACCCGGAACTCGGCAAGACCAGCAAACAGCGATCGGTGCACAACAATTACCTGACCTTGCCGGTGATCGTGCTGATGATCAGCAATCACTATCCCCTGCTGTTTGCCACCCGTTACAACTGGCTGATCGTCGCCATCGTGCTGGCGCTCGGGCCGATCATCCGGCATTTCTTCAATGAACGCCACGCCGGCAACAAGTCGCCGTGGTGGGTATGGGGGGCAGCCTTTGCCGGCATGATCGCCATCGGGCTTTTGTCCGCGGCCGGCCCGCGCGATATCAAGACCGGATCGCTGTCTGCGCCGCCGACCTTCGCCAATGTCGAGGAGATCGTGCTGTCCCGGTGCAGCATGTGTCACGGCGCCGAGCCGGTCTGGGCCACGATCATCACCGCGCCACGGGGCATTCTGCTCGACGACACCGACCACATCCGCCGCAACGCCCGGCTGATTGGGCGCAATGCCGCGTGGTCGAGCGCGATGCCGCCGGGCAACGTCACCGAGATGACCGGCGAAGAGCGGGCCCAGATCGCGGCCTGGCTTGCGGCTCCGGACCGCTAGGCCGGCTTGCGGCCGGCAACAGCGAATTCCCGGCGAAAGCGCTGGAGGATTCTTCGCGAGCGCTGAGCCGCGTTGACGTAAATCAACGCCTGTCCCGCCGCGCCGTGGCCTATTGTAGGCTCGCAAAGAAGGCTGGTGGGACGGCAGCCCGTTCCGGGGGGTACGGCCTGATGGACACAATTGAGATCGACATCGCGATCGTCGGAGCCGGCGGCGCCGGCCTGCGCGCCGCCATTGCGGTGGCCGAAGCCGATCCCTCGCTCACGCTTGCCCTGATCTCCAAGGTCTATCCGATGCGCAGCCACACCGTTGCCGCGGAAGGCGGCGCCGCCGGCGTGATCAAGGACAATGACAGCCTGGACAATCATTTCCACGACACTGTTTCGGGCGGCGACTGGCTCTGCGACCAGGACGCGGTCGAGCTGTTCGTCAACACCGCGCCGCTGGAACTGTTGCAGCTCGAGCACTGGGGCTGTCCCTGGAGCCGCGAGGCCAACGGCAAAGTCGCGGTGCGGCCGTTCGGCGGCATGAAGATCGAACGCACCTGGTACGCCGCCGACAAGACCGGCTTCCACATCCTGCACACGCTGTTCCAGACCTCGCTGAAATATCCCTCGATCAAACGCTTCGATGAATACTATTCGACCGATCTGATCGTCGAGGACGGCCGCTGCGCCGGCGTCATCGCGATCGAGATGCGATCGGGCCGCATGGTGGCGTTCCGCGCCAAGGCGGTGGTCATCGCCACCGGCGGCGCCGGGCGCATCTTTCCCTTCACCACCAACGGCGCCATCAAGACCGGCGACGGCATGGCAATGGCCTACCGGGCCGGCGTGCCGCTGAAGGATATGGAATTCATGCAGTACCACCCGACCGGACTGCCCGGCACCGGCATCCTCATCACCGAGGGATCGCGCGGCGAGGGCGGCATCCTGGTCAACAAGGACGGCTACCGCTATCTGCAGGATTACAATCTCGGCCCGCCCGATCCGTGGCCGCGCAAGAAGGCGATGGAGCTCGGGCCCCGCGACCGCCTGAGCCAGGCGTTCTGGCACGAGCAGCAGAAGGGCCGCACCATCAAGACCCCGCAAGGCGACGTGGTGCATCTCGACATCCGTCATCTCGGGGAAAAGAAGATCAACGAGCGGCTGCCGATGGTGCGCGAACTGGCGGAAGCCTATGTCGGCGTCGACCCGGTGCATGCGATGATCCCGGTGCGGCCGGTGGTGCACTACACCATGGGCGGCATCGACACCGACATCGACACCGCGACCTCCCTGCCCGGCCTGTTCGCGGCGGGCGAATGCGCCTGCGTCTCGATCAACGGCGCCAACCGCCTCGGCTCCAACTCGCTCGCCGAAATCGTCGTGTTCGGCGCCCGCGCCGGACGCAGCGCCGCCGCTTTCGCCAAGGCCAACCCGGCGCCCGGCGCCACGGGCAAGCTGGCCGAGGCGGCGCAGGCGCGCCTGCGCGAACTGTTCGCCCGCGAGGGCGGTGGCGATACCGTCTCGGGGCTGCGCAAGGCGATGAACGACACCATGGAAAGCGGCGCCGGCATCTACCGCAGCGAGGACACGCTGCAACAGACCTGCGGCATCCTCGCCGATCTTCGTGCCCGCTATCGCAAGGTTGCGTTGCAGGACCGCAGCAATGTCTTCAACACCGACCTGATCCAGACGCTGGAGCTCGGCTGCATGCTCGATGTCGCCGAGGCGATGGCGCATTCGGCGCTGCAGCGCAAGGAGTCGCGCGGTTCGCATCAGCGCCTCGAATATCCCGGGCGCGACGATACCGACTATCTCAGGCACAGCCTTGCGAGTTATCGCGGCGCCGAGCCGCCCTCGATCGGCTACCGCGATGTCGTGATCACCAAATCGCAGCCAGCCGAACGGGTCTACGGGGGAGACGCGGAATGAGCGAGACCATTACGCTCGAGGTCCTGCGCTACCAGCCCGAGACCGACAGCGAACCGCATTTCCAGCGTTACACCGTGCCTTTCAGGGACGAGTGGGTAGTGCTCGACGCGCTCAACCACATCAAGGACCATCTCGACGCCACGCTGTCGTACCGCTGGTCCTGCCACATGGCGGTGTGCGGCAGTTGCGGCATGACCATCAACAACGAGCCGAAACTGTCCTGCCACACCTTCCTGCGCGACTACCGCGGCGGCGTGATCCGGGTCGAACCGCTCGACCACTTCCCGATCGAGCGCGACCTGGTGATCGTGATGGACAGTTTTATGGAGAAGCTGTCGGGTGTGAAGCCCTGGCTGATCCCAAGGGAAGAAAAGCCGCTGAGCGCCGGGGAATATCTGCAATCGCCGGCCGAGCTCAATGTCTTCCACCAATACACCCAGTGCATCAATTGCCTGTTGTGCTACGCCGCCTGCCCGCAGGTCGGCCTGAACCAGGATTTCGTCGGTCCGGCGGCGCTGGCGCTGGCGCACCGCTACAATCTGGATTCCCGCGACGGTGGCAAGGACGCGCGCGCCGAAATGGTGGCCAGCAACGAAGGCATCTGGGAATGCACCTTCGTCGGCGCCTGCTCCGAGGTCTGCCCCAAATGCGTCGATCCCGCCGCCGCGATCCAGCAGACCAAGATTTCCGCTTCGATCGACTGGCTCAAGGACTTGCTGACGCCGGGAGCACGCAAATGAGCCGCGGCCCCTATGTCCGCCAGGTCGAACGCAGTTGGTGGCTGCAGCATCCGCGCTATGTCCGCTACATGATCCGCGAACTGACCAGCCTGTTCGTCGGCGTCTATTGCGCGCTGCTGGTCGTGGGACTGGTCAGGCTATCGCAAGGCCACGCGGCATGGGACGGATTCATCGCGGCGATCTCCGGCCCTCTCGGCGTGGCGTTTCAATTGATATGCCTCGCCTTCGCGATCTATCACAGCGTGACATGGTTCGCGCTGACGCCGAAGGCGATGCCGCTGACAATCAAGGGTGAACCGGTGCCGGGGGCCGCGATCGTCGGCGCTCATTACGTCGCCTGGGCAGTGGTGTCGATCGTGGTGCTGATCGCAGCGGGGATGTGAGCCATGGCGAAATCGAACAAGCCCATGCTGTGGCTGCCCTTTGCCGGTGGCGGGCTGGCAGCCGCGCTGATCACGCCGGTGCTGATCCTGATCACCGGCGTGCTGGTGCCGTTGGGCGCCGTGCAGCTGCACTATGAAACGATGGCAGCGTTCGCCCACAATCCGATTGGAAAACTGGTGCTGTTCGGCGCAATTGCGCTCCCGGCCTGGCATGCCGCGCACCGTTTGCGCATGACGGCGCATGATCTCGGATTGGGCGGCGGCATCGCGGTCAAGGCAGCGTGCTATGGCACGGCCTGGCTGCTGATTCTCGCCGCTACCGTCGCGCTGATTGCGACCTGACCGACGGAGAAAAATCTCTCGCGTGGCCGCCGCGAGCCAGGAACTGATCAGAAAAGTCTTGCCAGCGTCCCTAGGGTCCAGACTCAATTGATTAAAGCCAGAATGCCACGGCGGCAACGAGGCACAGGGCTGAGAAGTAGTTCCGAGCGAGTTTGTCGTAGCGCGTTGCGATGCGCCTGAAACCCAACCGCTTCGCCAATGGGGAGATGTTCTTTTCCGAGGGCCGTTAGCGTGCCTGCTCGCGGCGCCGGTGAAGCGTCCGAGACCGGTCGCGAGCAGCGGCTCGCACAACCGCGGGCCACCGATCATTTCGACCGCCATGGGGTCATCCGCGGTATCCAGCGCGGGACGGCGGCGCGGAACGCCTCGTACTCTCTCCCAAACGTCCGCTCGAGCGTGGGTTCTTCGTACGCCACGACGAAGACGTGGAAGGCGAGCCAGAGCAGCGCGCCGTAGACGATGAGGCGCCAATCGCCCATCAGCACCGCTTGACCCAGGATGATGGCAACGACCGCGACGTATATTGGATTACGCACATAACGGTAGAGACCGGTCACCACGAGATTCCGGGTCGGCGCGATGGGCGCGGGGGTGCCGAGACCCTGCAGCGCGAAACGCGCAAATGCGTCAACGAGCCCAGGCACGCCTGCGAGAATCATTATCGCGCCGATGCCGCGCGTCAGCTCCAGACCAAGGAACGGCGGCCGGAGTTGCCAACCCGTGATCGACCATGGAACGAGCCCCGCCAGCGTACATGGGGCGACCACGAAGAAAACCGCCGAGCCCAGGACGGCAATGGTTCGTTGCACGGCGGTTCCCGACACTCGCTGCGAGCTCATTCCAACCTCCCCTTCATGGTTTCCCGTCGTCATCCGGGTGCCGACACGCTCGCCATGTTATCCCAAAAGCGAACCGCGCACGACTAAAGCCAGAATGCCACGGCGGCAACGAGGCACAGGGCTGAGAAGTAGTTCCGAGCGAGTTTGTCGTAGCGCGTTGCGATGCGCCTGAAGTCCTTGAGCCTGCAGTAGCAGCGCTCGATGACGTTGCGATCCTTATAGGCTTGCTTGTCGTGACGTATGCGTTTCTTCCGATTTGACCGGCCTGGGATCACCGGTTTGATGCCGTCCTTGCGCAGAGACTTGCGGAACGAGTTGCTGTCATAAGCTTTGTCACCGAGCAACTCGGCGATGCCGTCGAGCAGACTGACACATGCCGGCCCGACTGTGCAGTCGGCGGTGTTGCCAGGCGTGAGGATCAAGACCCACGGGCGGCACAGCTTATCGACAAGGCCGTGAATCTTGCTGTTGCGCCCGCCCTTGGTGATGCCAATCGCCTGTTCCGACGCCCCCCTTTTCCGCCGCCAGCGCAGCGATGCGCTTTGACATGCGTGCTGTCGAGAGCCATTCGTTCCGGCGGTTCAGCAGGTTCGGCCGCCGCCTCGAAGATGCTCTGCCAAATTCCCTGCGCACTCCAGCGGTTGAAGCGATTGTAGACCGTCTTGGCCGGCCCATATTCCGGCGGACAATCGACCCATCGACATCCGCTCTTGAGCACATGCATGATCCCGTTCAAAATGCGCCGATTGTTCTTCGGCTTCACGCCACGGCGATTGCTTGGAATAAACGGCTCAATCCTCGCCCATTGCCCGTCGCTAAACCAAAACAAGTTCGCCCGCATCTGTTGGCCCCCCGATTCGGTTGACCAACCCGTTGAATCTCAACATGGTTAATTGGGTCTTAACCCTCGCAACGGTGACGCACCAGATCTATAAAAATGATTCTGCGCGCTTGACGAGTTCATCGAGTCCAGGCTCGTTCGGGTTCCGGGGCTTGCCCGGGTGGATGATCGAGACCTGACAACTCTCCGCGGCCTCCACAAGTTGACGGTAGGTTCCGGCATCCGGATTGATGATTGATGCCTGTTTGTTGGCGTCATAACCGAACATCTTGTCGTTGATCTGCGTGCACTCATTGCAGCTCGTGCACCGGGGCGTTTCGATATAGGGATCATCAGATGGTCTTTCGGCTGCCGCTTCGGCCGCACCGGGCGCAGAGACCGCAGCCGGCGCGGCCGGTGCCTCGGCTACTGTTCCGACGGTCGCGCCGCCCGCCTTCTCCTCTGGAGCAGCCGCCGGCCGAGCCTGCTCCGCCCAGGTTTTCCGCTCCCGTTCGACGAGCAAGGCCGCGTGGGAGTTGTGAACACCACCCAGCTCCTGCAAGCTACGCCACGCCTCGGCGCAACGGCGCGCCTCCCGCACCAGCCTGTCGTTGACGATTACCTTTTGCAGCCGGTTTTCGTCGTCGACCATCAGCAGGCACGGCACCTTTTCAACCATCTCGTTCGGTTCGCGCGCCAGGAACTCGGAGACCGGCACCAAATCGGCGGACCATCTTGTCCGAGGAACCCTGGCAAAATATCTGGAGAGGCGCGGGTCACAGGCCGCGAAATCGGCGAGCGTGAAAGCGACGGTTTCCGATATCAGCTGTTGCTCCTCGTCCTCATAGTCGAGCCGCTGCTGCGGCCAATCGAGATCGATTTGCGAATTGGCGTACAACGAGAACCGCGATGCCCAGTCCGGTCCGGCCGACGGGTCGTAGGTGAAAACCGGGAAAGCCCGCGATTCCGCGGCGGCAGCGGCGATCAGATAGGGCTGAATGCCGGCTCCGCTTGCGCCGGAGAAAACGCTGAACAGCGCCGGCCCGGCATAAGATAGCCCGCGGAGAATCTGCTCGCGGAGCCGGAACAGACCCGCACTGCCCGATTGCAGAACATAATACCCGCCCAATGCGATCGCAGTGCTGGCAAGCTGTCTGCTGCGAAGCCCCGAAAACAGGTACTCGGTTCCAATCGGCGATTGCTCGAGCAGATCGTCGGTCTGGACCAAAATCTTTGCCGGCATGCCTGCGACGAACGCCTGCAAGATCAGATCGCTCTCTGAAGCCGCGAGATCGGCCGCGCGCAGGCAAATCAGATAGTCGGGAAATACAGCGATCTGTTCCGGGTCGAGGCCGTTGTCGCCGAATTCCTCGAAGAAGGCATCGTGACGCGCTTCGCTGTATTCGCTTCCAATCTCGAGCCTGGCGACCGCGATCGCCTTGGCCAGCTCGACCATTTTCGGCAAACGCTCGCGGTAGGCCGCGACGGCCTCGGAGCATTTTTCGAACACGAACGAATAGGGCTCGCCGACATCAATGCCCTTTTCACCGTCGCCAGCCGGCGAATAGAACCGCTGCGCCCGCAGCGTCGACAACAGTCCGCGGACGCGCCGTCGCCGGCTTTCCGGCATCGGTACATTGACCGTACTATCGGCCAGCAAGCGGGACATCGCATCGAAATCGAAAGCGCTCTGGTGCGCCAGGCCGATCGAGGCTCGCAGCCGCTCCGCGCTCAGCCCTTCCTTCGAGCGGACGAATTCCGCACTCAGGATATCGGACAGTTTCGTGATCAGCGTATTGAGGCCGGCCCGGAACTTCTGCGCCTTGCGGTCCTGCCCGGCCTGCCAGAGGTGTTGAAACAGCCGAAACGGCATCGCCGTGTCGCAATCCACGACTTCGCCGTCGCTCGTCAGCGCGGCCCGCAGGCGGCTTAGGCTATCCGGCCACAGTTCGTCGGTTTTCGCGTCGATCCGCGCGGCAGCGATGTCCCATAGCCTGGACAGCGGCCCGACCGCGCCTTCCGCGACCAGTTTGCGGATTTCCCGCTCGATCCGGATACCATGCCGCCTCACCCGTTCCTCGTCATTGCCCGCCGCAACGGCCTTGAGCGCGCCATCGATCAGTCCGGAAAGCGACTGTAACGGCTGTCCATCGCCGGCTGCGCGCATGAGCACGAGCGGGAAATCGTAGCGAAGCGCGGTGAGATCCCGGTATCCGGCGAAAACCGCGGGACGCAGACCGCTCTGCGCCTGCGCATCGAATGCGCCGCGGGGCATCCGACCCGTGAGATGAAACGCGATGTGTGCTTGAAGTTCTGCCTGCATGCCAAAATCGCCCTGGTCTTTTCAATCCTCATCCGCGGTATTTTTCAAACGCTTGGCCGTACGCTGCTGTCCGCGTCCTGTGGCCAAATCGTGATCTTGTCGAGTTCCGCTTCGAGACCGGCTTTGATGTAGCGCGTCGAACGCGGCTGCCCGGCATTGCGAAGGTCTTCGTAGCAGGGAACTTCCGGGTTGCGATAAAGGATCCCGACTGGAATCGGGTCCTGAAGCGAGGCGATCTCGCGGGCACGGTTGATGTTTAATGGATCGTGCCGCTCCTGATTCCTGTAAACCTTGGAAAGGTTCGGGCTGATCGTCAGACCGCCTTCGTGCGTGAGAAGCATGGTCCTGAGCGGATCTTGCATCCACGGCTCGAATGTATTCGGCAGCCATTCCGGGCAGCGCTGAATGATGCGGACGAACGAGAGCCCTTTGTGGTGATAGGCCTTCGATATGATGTCGTAGAGCACCTCGGGTATCCAATCGACCGCCTGCGCGACAAAGGATACATTCTGAACGCCGAGCGTCACCGTCAGCGGCTGCAGTGCTGCGAGATAGCTGCCGCGCGGCGTGGTGTTGCTCTTCGTTCCAAGCGGCGACGTCGGCGATGCCTGCTTCTTGGTCAGACCATAGATCTGGTTGTCGTGCAGCATCACCGTCATGTTCATATTGTAGCGGATGGCGTGTATCCAATGCGCCGCGCCGATGCTGCAGCAGTCACCATCGCCGGTATTGACGAACACGTTGAGATCCGGCCGTGCCATCTTGATACCCTCGGCAACAGGCAGCGCGCGGCCATGGATGCCGTGGAATCCATAGGTCTTCATATAATGGGGAAAGCGGCTGGAGCAGCCGATGCCGGAGACAAACACGGTTTTCTCCGGGCGAAGATCCTCATCGCGACAGAGACGCTGCACCGCCGCGAGAATGGCGTTATCGCCGCAGCCGGTGCACCAGCGCGGCACGCCACTCTGATAATCCTCAAGCTCGTGATGCTGATCGTACATCCGCAAGAGGCATTCGGTGACATGAATGGTCATGGTCGTGCTTTCACTGCCTTAGTTTTTCGAGGACGACGCGCTCGATCGTATTCGGCTTGATGGGCTGACCGCGCACCTCGCTCCAGCAATCGACGTCGACGAGGTAACGCGAACGCAGCAGCATTGCGAGCGCCGAGTAACGGCGGTTGCTGTCGTCTATGATCCCGTCATTCGGATCATCGCTCCAATTGCCTTCGATCGTGATGACCTTCCTGAACCGTTGCATGATCTCCTTGATGCCGGGAGCCATCGGCTGCAGGAAGGTAAGATGCAGCGACGAGACTTTCCGGCCTGCGGCGCGCAGGTTGGTCACGGCCTCCTCGATCGCGCCTTTGGTGCTGCCCCAGCCGATCACCAGCAGATCGCCGTTCTCGTCGCCGAATAGCGGCGGTGTCGCCAGCGTCTTCTGCAGTGCGGCGAGCTTGTGGCTGCGCGCGCGAATGCTGGTTTCGTTGGTATCCGGGTCGTAGGCGACATGGCTTAGATCGTCATGCGCAAGGCCGGTCAGGGTGTGCATGCCCCCGGGCTGACCAGGGATGAAGCGGCGCGCCAGTCCAGTCGCCGGATTCCAGTCATAGGGCTTGCTGCCTTCCGGCACCTCGCTCTGGTCGACCGGCGGAGCGAGCCATGCCTCGCTGAATTGCGGCCGTGGGAACGGCTGTTGGGACGAGGCCAGGCTGGCGTCGGAGAGAACGACCACAACCATGTTGAAGGCCTCGGCGATCCTGCGTGCGGTGATCACCGAATAGAAGCAGTCCTCGATGGTGCCCGGCGCGATCACCACCTTGGGCGCATCGCCGTGGCTACCGAAGATCGCCGCCATCAAATCGCCTTGCTCGACCTTGGTCGGCTGCCCGGTGCTGGGGCCGCCGCGCTGCACATTGATGACGACGAGCGGAATTTCGCCCATTACTGCAAGTCCGATGGCTTCCTGCTTGAGCGAATATCCGGGTCCGGAGGTAACGGTGACGGCACATTTTCCGGCATAGGAGGCACCAATCGCGAAGGTGCAGGCCGCGATCTCGTCTTCGGCCTGATGGACGATGCCGCCGACCTTCTCGAACACGCTACTCAGATAATGCGAGACCGACGTGGCCGGCGTGATCGGGTACATCGCGCAGATTTCCATGCCGGAGGCGAGCACGCCGAGCGCCAGCGCGGTATTGCCGTCGACCACGATTTGCGGCTCGGTGCTGCGCGTAGCCGGGATGCGATACTTGAATGGAAGATTTTTCTCGGCCCAGTCGTAGCCCGCGTCCAGCAGCTTCACGTTCGAACTCGATAACGCTGGCGTCTTTCTTGCCGAAGGTGCGGGCGATCTGGTCGCGCGCGAGCTGCAGGTCGAAGCTGTAGATATTGCAGAGCATTCCCAGCGCAAACATGTTCTTGCCGCGCCGGGCATCGGTGACGACGGCACGGCACTCGCGCTCCATCGGCGTCTCGATAACCTTGTATCCCGCCGCCACCAGCTGGTCGTGGGTCTCGACGTAGGTCGCGGCGATCTTCCTGTCCGCGCTCTCGCGCCACATGCTTTCCAGCAGAATGGTGCAGCCTGCCTTGAGTTCGCCGGTGCGGACGCGGCCGAGCAACACCTGCTCGTTGAACGCAATCACCAGGTCGGTTTCGTTGCCGCCATTGGTGACACGGCCCGAGCCCAGACGAATGCGGTTGCCGCTGCCGCCGGCAACGCTGCGGGCGGGCGGCCGGATCTCCGCCGGGATGATCTCGACGGTCCAGACTCCGTTGCCCATCCGCGCTGCAATCGCTGCGAGCGATTGTCCGCAGCGCTGCGCACCTTCGCCGGAATCGCTGACGATCTCGACGATATGTTCGTGCAATGTGACCGCGGCCTTCCCGGTCGTAGCGGGCTTGCTGGCGCGGCGGCGAGGCTTGACGGATGCTTCGGCAATCATTTCGCTCATCTTGCTACCTTAGGCAACGCGAATGCGCGCGTAGTTGCGCTCCCGCAGATCGATTCCGAAGAATGTCTCGACACCGGCCTTGCTGACATCGTCGGCGCCGCAATCACGGATTCTCAGATAGTTTTTCATGCTGCGCGCGGCTTTGCGGCCGGCGCCCATCGCTTCGATCACGGTGGCGGCGCCGGTGACGATATCGCCGCCGGCAAACACCCCCGCCATCGAGGTCGCCAGCGTCTCGTCAGCGCCGATATAGCCGCGCTTGTTGAGGTGAACGTGCGAAGTTTGCCCGATGATCGGGTTGGCGTTGGTTCCGATCGCGAATACGACCTGATCGGTCTCGAACTCGAACTCGCTGCCGGCCACCGGGATCGGACGTCGCCGCCCCGAATCGTCCGGCTCGCCAAGTTCCATGCGGATGCAACGCATGGCGCGGACATTGCCCTTGCCATCGTCAAGAATTTCGATCGGGGCGGTGAGCCAGTGGAATTCGATCCCCTCTTGCTCGGCGTGATGAACCTCTTCGGTTCGTGCCGGGCACTCCGTCCGGGATCGTCGATAGATGCAGTACACTTTATCGGCGCCGAGCCGCAGCGAGACGCGCATCGCGTCCATGGCGGTATTGCCGGCGCCGATCACGGCGACGCGCTTGCCGAGCGGAAGCGGGGTGTCGTAATTCGGAAATTCCTTCGCCCGCATCAAGTTGCAGCGGGTCAGGAGCTCGTTGGCGGAAAGTACGCCATTGAGTGAGTCGCCGGGGATCCCGAGCATCGACGGATAACCGGCACCGGTGCCGATGAACACGGCATCGAAGCCGAACTCGTCGCGCATCTGCTCGATGGTGAAAAGACGGCCAACCAGCGTGTTGCACTCGAACTTGACGCCGAGCTTGCGCAGGTTTTCGATTTCCGCATCGACCACGGTATTGGGGAGACGGAAATCGGGGATGCCATATTTGAGCACGCCGCCGGCCTGGTGGAAGGCCTCGAAAACCGTCACCTCGCATCCGGCTTTGGCCATGTCCGCCGCACACGCCATGCCGGCGGGCCCCGAACCGACGATCCCGACCTTGAAGCCAGTCGGCTCGATGTGCGGAATGTTGGACCACTTTTCCTTAATGGCGAAGTCGCCAACCCAGCGTTCGAGGCGGCCGATCGCGACCGGTTCGAGTGTATCCCCGACCACGCATACGCCCTCGCATTGTGTTTCCTGCGGGCAGACGCGGCCACACACCGCCGCCAGGAGATTACTCGCGGTGATGATGTCATAGGCAGCCCGGAAATCCCTGGCGCTGATCGCCTCGATGAATTTCGGGATGTTGATATTGACCGGGCAGCCCGCGACGCAGGCCGGGTCGGGGCACAACAGACAGCGCTCCGATTCGTTGAGCGCCTCTTCCAGCGAATATCCGCAATTTACCTCGTCGAAATTCTTCACCCGGGCACGTGGATCCTGTTCGCGCACAGGGGTCCGTTCCTGGGGAATGCTTCGGATCGTTTTTTTCTTGATCGCCACGATGTAAATCCCTGACGGCAGCCGATTTACTTCTCAAGACACTTGATGGGGGCCCCGCACTATCCTCCCCCGGTTTCGTCAAACGGATCGGGCAGCTCCATTTCGTCCAGCCGCGGATCCGGAGTACTCGGCTTCGTCATTCGGCAGCTTTCGGACCAGCGATGCAGAGCGGCTTTTTCCTCTTCGCCATATCGCTTAAGGCGCATCATCAGATCGTTGAAATCGACCTTGTGCGCGTCGAAATCGGGGCCATCGACGCAGGCAAACTTCACTTGGTCGCCGATCTTGACCCGACAGCCGCCGCACATCCCGGTTCCATCGACCATGATTGGATTGAGGCTGACGACAGTCCTGATCGCATGTGGCCGCGTGGTCTCGGCGCAAGCCTTCATCATGATGGGGGGGCCGATCGCGACCACTTCATCTATGTCAGGATGCCTCTCGATGGCGCGCTTGATGCCATCGCTGACGAAGCCCTTGATTCCGGCAGACCCGTCATCCGTGCACAGAATCAATTCATCGCAGCAGGCCTTGAACTTATCCGCCCAGAAGATCAGTTTCTTGCTGCGAAATCCCAGAACGCCAATGACATAGGCGCCATTCTCTTTGAATCCGCGGGCCTGCGGAAAGATGGGTGCAACGCCGAGGCCGCCACCAACGCAGACGACTTTTTTCTTGCCCGCAAGCGAAGTTGGCACCCCCATGGGTCCAACCATCCCATAGAGAGCAGTCCCTGGCTTGCACTGCTGCTGCATCTCCCTGGTCGATTTTCCGACCGCCTGGACGACCAGGGTCACCGTTCCCTTTTCGCGATCAAAGTCCGCAATGGTCAGCGGGATACGCTCACCGGACTCATGGGACATTACGATGACAAATTGACCTGGCCGCGCGGCTTTGGCCATCAACGGATGATCAATGACCAACGAATACGTCAACTCGGAAAAATCTTCACGAGCCAGTATCCCGAACCCTGCTCCTGAGTCTGCGTAACCCACCGATCGGCCTCGCGAGCGAGACTTGTGATTTTTGATATGTTCAATTACCGATCCGCTCACGGCATTGATCCAGCGCAAAGACTTGCATCTATTTGCATTAACGGGGATGCGCCCTCCCATCCCTGTCTGGGGCGCCTACGGTCCCGTGCCACAAGCTTGCCGCGTCCGTCCGGGCATTTTGCAGCACGCAGCACAATGAGACGATTGCGGCATTCCCGGAAAATCTGATCCGCGGCTCAGCGCCTGATCACGACTTTCTGATAGAGCCCGCCGAAGAACGACTGCTTGCTCGATCCGGCCCGTGCCGCAGCCGGCAGCCAATGGCCGATCTCGTGGCGCCACAGATCCAGCGCAAAAGGCTCGAGCGCGGCAAGCAAGGGCCGCCAGACATAGCGAAGCGGATGCCACCAGCGCGGCAGCGCATAGTCGACGATGACGATCTCGCCGCCCGGCCTGACCACGCGGAAGACCTCGCTCAGCGTTCGCTCGCGATGATGTTTGGGTTGCTCGTGCAGCAGGAAAAACAACAGTGCGCGGTCATAGCTGGCGTCCGGAAGGTTGAGATCGGCGGAATCCATTGCCAACAGCCGCGCCGGCGCGCCGGACGGCAGCTTGCCGCGCAGGTTTTCCAGCTGCATCGGCAGGACATCGACGATATCTATTCGGCCGCCCCCGGCCGCAACCCGCCGGCTCAACTCGGCGGTCAGATCACCGTAGACGCACGCCACCTGCAAGGTCGTGCCGCGAAGCACGTCCCCGAATTCCGCCATGGCCGCATTGCGCAGCTGCGCATAATTGCCCCACAGAATGAGATTGACCAGCCACTGCCGCTCGAACAACCACACTGCCCTCGGGTGCACATAGGCCCACCAGTAATGCGCGGTGAGATAATGCGGGATGGTGACGTTGCGTCCGGGACGGGATTCGGCAATTGAGCGGTCGGGAAGCGATACGGCCCCTGACAGGGCGCTCGGCAATATCCGGCGCCACGAAAGGCCTTCGCGGCGGCTCGTTGACTGCACCTGGGTCAATTGTCCTCCGACCGGCTGGAAAGACGGTCAATGCCGCCCGGGACCGATACTGACCCGGAATCGACCTTCTTCTTTGATGCTTGTCAACATGCCGGGTGTTGCGAGTTGATCTCTGTCAATCGCTTCCCGGCCTGGTTTGGTAACTTCGAAAGATGGTCAAGCGCAGCACCGAACCCTGGGATACCCGCTCCATCATCAGCCGGTGGGCGCACATCCTTGAACGGACCGGGCTTGCCTTGACGGGCGCCTCGTGCGGGCTGTTCGTCGCCGCGCATGTGGGCAGGGCCAACATCGACCTGATCGGCTCGACCGCCTCCGTGCTGGGCATGATGCTCTACGGGGCCGCCGGCTTCTATCTCGGGATCGACCTGCCTCGCGTTGCTCCGGATCACAAGATGCATCTGCCGCTGCGGCATGGACTGGGTTCCACCTGGGATACCGTGGAATTGCTCAGCGCAGCCGGGACTTTCCTCGCCGCGGTAGCCGCAGTTATCTCGGTCTCCAGCATCGTTCTGGACGAGACGGCGCGCGCAACTACCGCGCTATTGATCAGTTCCGGCTGGGCCATCGGCGCCACCATGCAAATTGCCGCCGGCATCATCGCCCGGACGCGGGCAGAAACCTCCATCAAATTATAGCTGGGCTCGGCCCTATCCATCCTGCCAGCTCCCGATTGACGGGATGGCGCAGCCGTAGAACTATCCCGGTGCTTTCCGGCGAGTTGCCATTGCATTGGCAGTCCGGGAGAGCGCTAGTCATTTCAGAATTGAGTAAAACGCGAGAAAGCAGATGTCGGCAAAAGATCCGGTCAACTGGATGCTGTCCGAGGCTATCGATTCGCTGGCGCGCGCCGAACGGCTGCGTCAGCAGTTCTTTAGCCTGCAGTCGAAGGCCGGCTCGCGGGAGTCCTGCTGGGAACCTCCGATCGATGTGCTGGAGACCGACAGGGAGTTTCTCATTCTGGTCGCCCTGCCCGGCGTCGATCCCGAGCAGGTCGAGGCCGTGATCGAAAACGGAACGCTTGTCATCAGCGGACACCGGGTACTGCCGGCTGAGCTGCGCAATGCCCGGATCCACCGGCTCGAGCTCCCGCAAGGCCGGTTCGAACGTCGCATCGTACTGCCCACGGGGCGCTACGCCGTCAGCCGCTTCGCGATAAATGGATGCGTTGCGTTGCGCCTGTCGAAGTCTGTGTGAGGATGGCCATGCCGCCAGTCAACGACGAACCCGCTTCGGCCTCATCCGCCGCCGCCACCCAGGCCGATTCTGTGCCGATCTCCAGTGACGCCCTGATCATTGTCCCGGTTCGCAATATCGTGCTGTTTCCGGGTGTCGTGGCGCCGATCACGATCGCGCGACCGAAATCGATTGCGGCGGCACAGCAGGCGTTGCGCGAACAGCGGCCGATCGGCATTGTCCTGCAGCGAAACGTTGAAATCGACGATCCCGGCCCCGACGACCTCTACCGGATTTGCACCGTCGCCAACATCGTGCGTTACATCACCGCGCCGGATGAAACCCATCATATTATCTGCCAGGGGGTTCAGCGCGCCCGCATTCTTGACTTTCTTCCGGGCACGCCGTTTCCGGCGGCCCGGGTTCTCCACATTCCGGAACCCACGACAACCTCACCTGAGATCGAGGCGCGGTTTCTAAACCTGCAGCGGCAGGCGATCGAAGCGATTCAACTGCTTCCCCAGGCACCGCCGGAGCTCGTCGGCGCGTTTCAGTCCGTCACTTCTCCGGCAACGCTTGCCGATCTCGCTACCTCCTACATGGACATCAAGCCCCAGGAAAAGCAGGAGATCCTGGAGACCACCGACCTCTCGCAGCGAATGGAGAAGGTCTCGCGCTACCTGGCCGAGCGGCTCGAAGTGCTTCGGCTGACGGCCGAGATCGGCCAAAAGACCAAAGCCACCTTCGATGAACGCCAGCGCGAGGCAATCCTGCGCGAGCAGATGGCAACCATTCAGCGCCAGCTTGGCGAAGGCGACGGCAAGGCGCAGGAGGTCGCGGAGCTGAACGAGGCGATCACCAAGGCCCAGATGCCGGCGGAGGCGGAAAGCCAGGCGAAAAAGGAAGTGCGCCGCTACGAGCGCATGCCGGAAGCCGCCGCCGAGGCGGGCATGGTGCGCAGCTATCTCGATTGGCTGATCGAGCTGCCCTGGGCGCTGCCGCCCGAGAAAACCATCGATATCCCGGAGGCGCGACGCATCCTCGACGAGGATCATTTCGGCCTGGAGAAGATCAAGAGCCGGATCGTCGAATATCTGGCGGTTCGGAAATTGGCGCCGCAGGGCAAGGCGCCGATCCTCTGCTTCGTCGGACCGCCCGGGGTCGGCAAGACTTCGCTGGGCCAATCGATCGCGCGCGCGATGGACCGGCCGTTTGTCCGGGTCAGCCTGGGCGGCGTGCATGACGAGGCCGAAATCCGGGGTCACCGGCGGACCTATATCGGCGCCCTGCCCGGCAATATCATCCAGGGGATCAAGAAAGCGGGATCGCGCAATTGCGTGATGATGCTCGATGAGATCGACAAGATGGGACGCGGCATTCAGGGCGACCCTTCGGCCGCGATGCTCGAGGTGCTCGATCCCGAACAGAATTCGACTTTTCGCGACAATTACCTTGGCGTGCCCTTCGATCTGTCCCGCGTCGTGTTTATTGCCACAGCCAACATGCTGGATACGGTTCCGGGACCGCTGCTGGACCGCATGGAGATCATCAGCCTGCCGGGTTACACGGAGGACGAGAAGCTCGAGATCGCGCGGCGTTACCTGGTTCGCCGTCAGCTCGAAGCCAACGGCTTGAAGCCGGAGCAGGCCGAGATCGACGTCGAAGCGCTGCGGCTCATGATCAAGGGCTACACCCGCGAGGCCGGCGTCCGCTCGCTGGAGCGGGAGATTGGCAAGGCGCTGCGCCATGCGGCGGTGCAGATCGCCGAGGGTACCTCGAACAAGGTCACCATTACCGCCAAGGAGCTCACCGCCATTCTCGGCCAACCCCGTTTCGAAGGCGAGATCGCGATGCGCACCAGCATTCCCGGCGTCGCCACCGGGCTGGCCTGGACGCCGGTCGGCGGCGACATCCTCTTTATCGAGGCCAGCCGGATTCCGGGAAAAGGCGCATTGATCCTCACCGGCCAGCTCGGCGACGTCATGCGTGAAAGCGCGCAAGCGGCGCTGACGCTGGTAAAGAGCCGCGCCGCCCAGCTCGGAATCGATCCCTCGCTGTTTGAAAAAAGCGACATCCACGTCCACGTGCCCGCGGGCGCGACGCCGAAGGACGGACCGAGCGCCGGGGTTGCGATATTCACGGCGCTGACCTCCCTGCTCACCAACCGCACGGTCAGGAGCGACACCGCCATGACCGGCGAGATATCGCTGCGAGGTCTGGTGCTGCCGGTCGGCGGCATCAAGGAAAAGGTCGTCGCCGCTGCCGCAGCCGGCCTGACCCGGGTGATGCTGCCGGCGCGGAACCGCCGGGACTACGATGAGATTCCGCAAGGTGCCCGCGACAGGCTGGAGTTCGTCTGGCTTGAGCGCGTCGACGATGCGGTCGCCCAGGCCCTCGAAGAGAGCCGGCAGTCGACCGCCGCTGCCAGCTAAAGGGCCAACGCGATCCTTTGTTGCCGGCCTCTCCGCCCGACGGCCGGCGCCAGCGAAATGGCCCGGCTGTTTGCTTGACCCTGATCAAGCCAACCTCGACTCTTTCAGGTAGCTTATCCTGCCAGATCTGGAGACTATCATTGCGCGCGCATCAAATCATGACCCAGCAGGTCATCACGGTCGGCGCCGATACCACCATCGTCGACGCCGTCGACACGATGCTGCGGCACCGCATCAGCGGGCTGCCCGTGGTCGATGCGGCAGGCAAGCTGATCGGCATCATTTCGGAAGGCGATTTCATCCGCCGTGCGGAAATCGGAACACAGCGAAAGCGCGGCCGGTGGCTGACCTATTTGATTGGCACCGGCCAGGTCGCGGCCGACTTCGTGCACGCGCACGGCCGCAAGGTCGGCGAGATCATGACACCGGCTCCCCTGACCATAACCGAGGATACGCCGCTCGATCAGATCGTGCGGATCATGGAATCGAAAAGCGTCAAACGCCTTCCGGTTCTGCGCGGCCAGCGCCTGGTCGGAATCGTGACGCGTTCGGATTTTCTCGGCCCGGTGGCTGACCTTGCCCGCAAGGTTCCGAACGTGTCGGCAGACGACGAACATATTCGCGGCGCGGTGTCGGCCGCTATCGAACAGGCCGCCTGGCGGCCTTGCAAGCTCAAGGTCGCCGTCCGTGACGGGATCGTGAGTCTAAGCGGTATCGTCAACAACGAAAATGCCCGGCGGGCAGCGATCGTCGCTGCGGAAAATGTTCCGGGGGTGAAGAAAGTGCTCGACGAACTCTGCGACGCGCGGTCCTACCCGCCTCCCGAAGAGGATCTTGGCGGCGGCGATTTCGTTTCGTTGCAGGAGCAGCCATCGACAATGGACGACGAACCGCTGTGAACGACCGGTGTAAAATCATGGAGCGATGTCGGCAGTCAGTGTGTCTTGCTGTCGCGCTTGCCCTGCTCGGGGTTGCAGCAGCTTACGCGCAGAATCTCGAGAACGGCCGCCGGCTGTCGGAGCGGTGGTGCGCGGGGTGCCACGCAATCGAGCCTGTTCCCGGCAAATCCAAAGCCCGATCATTTGCGGCCATCGCGGCCAAGGAATCCATCACCGCCGAGATGATCGCTACGTTCCTGCGCCTGCCGCACGCCACCATGCCGAACCTACCGCTGAGCCGCAACGACGCCCAGGATATCGCGGCGTTCATCATGGCCATGAAAAAGTAGCAGCGACGTTTGCCGCAGGCTTCATCCGTCGAGGATCGCCACCGCCCGGGTCCAGCCCGCGGAGGCGCGCTCGATCTTGACCGGGAAGCATGACACGGTGAATCCGGTCGACGGCAGCTGCTCGAGATTGTGCAGCTTTTCGATATGGCAGTAGCCGATATGGCGCCCGGCCTTGTGGCCCTCCCAGATCAGGCTGGCGTCTTTGGTCTCGGCGTATTTCTTCGCGGTGTAGACGAATGGCGCGTCCCAGCTCCAGCCGTCGATACCAGTCAGCCGCACGCCGCGCTCGAGCAGATACATCGTCGCCTCGTAGCCCATGCCGCAGCCGGAATTGACGTAATCCGGCTTGCCGTATTTGGCGCCGGCGCTGGTATTGACCACGACGATCTCCAGCGGCGAAAGCGCATGGCCGATGCGCTTGAGTTCGGCCTCGACATCCTTGGCGGTTGCGACATAGCCGTCCGGCAAATGCCGGAAGTCGAGCTTGACGCCGGGCTGCAGGCACCATTCCAGCGGCACTTCGTCGATGGTCCATGAGCGCTCACCGCGGTTCATGGTCGGATGAAAGTGCCAGGGCGCGTCGAGATGGGTGCCGTTGTGGGTGGAGAGCTGCACTTGTTCGACCGCCCAGCCCTGCCCGTCCGGCAGATCCTCGGCCTTCAGCCCCTCGAAAAACTGCAGCATGCGCGGCAAGCCCTGCTGGTGGTCGACATACTGGATGGTCGGATGTCCTCCCGGCGGATCGGCCGGCACGTCGTTTTGAAGCGGCACAGAGATATCGATCAGTCGTCGGGCCATCAGCGTTTCCTCGAAGGATTTCTTGTTGTTTCCCAAATCAGACCGGCTTGATGCCGACCCTGGCGACGATGTCGCGCCATTTCGGCACCTGGTCGTCGATCCGCTTCTTCATACCGTCCGGCCCGTCGGCGAGGACCTCGAAGCCGTCGTTGCGCAATTGCTCCGCGAGCTTCGGCATGTACCTTTAGCACGACGTCGCGAAGCCGGCCGCCGGAAAATCTCGCGGCGCGACGGATCGACGGATTCATCGCCGGGCAAAAAGGCGCCCTCACCGCCGTTGCCTCATGATATACGGGCCGAGGTAGCGGCATCCGCTGCGACCGTCCACAATCCGCGTATGAAAATCCCGCCGCCTGCTGTTTGATCTGGTAGCAATGCCGGCCAGGTGAACTGTGCCGGCGCGTTGGATCGGAGGAACGGTGCGACTTCTTCATATGCTGGCCGGCGCGCTGTTGCTGCTGCATCCGGCCGCCGGCCGCGCCCAGACCGTTTGGGACATGCCGACGGAATATCCGCAGAGCGCCATGCCCGGGCTTGGGGTTACCACCTTCGCAAAACACCTCGCCGAATCAAGTGCGGGAAAGATCCAGATCAGGCCGAGCTTCGATGCCGCGGCCGGCATTCGATCGACTGGCATGCTCACAGCGGTTGCGGAAGGCCGGGTGCAGGCCGGCGATGCTTTCGCGGGCGCGCTCGAAGCCAGTGACGCGATCTTCGCGCTGCCCTCGCTGCCGTTTCTGGTGACGTCGATAGTGGACGCAAAACGGCTCGCCGATCTCGCGCGGCCACATCTCGCAGCGGCGCTAAAGAGCAAGGGCCTGCGGCTGCTTTATCTGACGCCCTGGCCGCCTTCCGGCATCTGGTCGAAGGCGCCACTGAAGACGCCGGCCGACTTGCAGAGCCTTTCGATTCGAACCTACGACAAGATATCGAGCGAGGTGTTTGCCAGCGCAGGCGCCAGGGCGACAATGATCAGCTTCGCCGACACCATGCCGAAGCTCGCCGACGGCAGCATCAATGCGGTGCTGTCGTCGGGCGACGGTGGCGCCGGGCGGAAGCTTTGGGAGTATCTCCCGTTCTTCGTTGAAATCAACTATGCGCTGCCGCTCTCGGTCGCAGGCGTCAATCAGGCGCTCTACGACGGCCTGAGCCCGGAACTGCGCGAAGCCGTCGACGCCGCCGGCCGGCAAACCGAAACTGAATTGTGGCTCGCTTTGTCCACCCGGCTGCAGGAGAACTATCAGCGCATGCGCGAGAGCGGCGTCACCATCGACACAAATCCTGCGCCTTCCGTCGTCGCAGCGCTACGGTCGGGCGCCGCGGCCGCGCAGCGCGCCTGGTGCAGCCGATCGGGGCCGGTCTGCAACGAGGTTCTCGACGCCTTCAAGGCCGGCAAACCGTAGCGCCTCAGCGCCGCGCGTAGCAGTGGAAGCCGCCGTAGATTCCGGATCGGTCCCGTTCAAAACCAAGCGCGCTGCGCTCGTCGTCGCGGCGCCAGACCTGCCGGAGCGAGGCAAGTTCCGCGCTTTCCAGCGGAGACTCCTTGCCGGCGGTGCGAAAGATCACGTGGACATTGTCGCTGCCGGTGCGATCGATGGCGTTCCAAAGCGCCGTGATCTCGTCGGCCGCCATCCAGTCCTGCGAGTCCAGCAGCACCACGGCATCGACCTCGCGGGCCGGCAGGCTCTCCAGAAACAGCCTGAGATTGGCGTGCACCGGGATGATCAATCCGGCGCCGTCACGCATGCGCTCGAACTGGCACGCTTGCAGATAAGGCGGCAGACAGCGATCGCCGGGGCCGGCGTAACTGCGATGCAGCGCCTGCCAGGCGAAATAATTCGAACTCGTTGGGGTGACCGTTGATCAGCCGCAACAACCGCTCATGCAGGACTTCGTTGAGCGGCGCGCCGGCGCCCAACAAATCCCGTTGCTGCGGCGGGATACCCAGGCTGAACAGCAGCGCGGGGGTTCCGGTGATCAGGCGAGCCAACGGCGAATGGAACAGCCAGTCCAGGCGATCCAGCGCCTGAACGCGCTCGGGAGCATCGCGCTTCCCGTTCAGCAACACCGCAAGATCGATCCGGGTGACTTTCGCCAGCAGATGAGCAAGGCCGATAAAGCGGCCGAGCATGCCGTGGCGGTAGAACCCGTCGGTGAAATAGGTATGCCGCGGCCGCCCGATGACATTGCGCTTGTCCCAGTAGGTGCGCGCGTCCGGATCGAGCCAGGGCCGCAGCCGCCTAAGATAGAGCTCGGAATTGGCGGGCGAAGCGGCTTCGCCGAAGAACTGCCAGAATTCAGCGTAGTTGAAGAAAGCCCTGAGCCCGGCAAGCTTCAGCTTGAGCAGCGAAAGATGCGCCTCGTTGAGGTCGACCGCGTACACCTGCGCCGGTTGCGCGGTGAGATAGGACAGCGCGTTGCACCCGCCGGATGAAATGGTGACAATGGTCGAGCCCAGCGGCAATTGCAGCGCGGCAAGGTCGGCTTCCGGGTCCTCCCAGATCTGGGTGTAGACCAGGCGACGAAACCAGAATGCGAAAAGCCTGTCCCAAATCGTCGATTCCGCCTCGCCTCTGCTGTTGCGCACCGCGTCCGCGATAAGTTGCGTGTTCATCCGTTCCCCGAATCAGCAATCTGGCAACCGTATCGCGCGTGCGCTGCAGTTTTGCGACAGCCGCGACAAGCGATGTCCGCGCGGGGACGCTTATCGTCAGCCGATATTGCGCGCTTCCTTCGCGGGTAGCGGCTGCCTGTCACACCCCTGTCGCGCGAACATCAGAAGAAAATGAGCGGCACAGCGGTGTGAGGTCTATGGATGTCGGCATATTCGGAAGATATTGGCGCGAGGAGGTCGTGGCCGGTCGAAGCGACGCGGCGGATGAACCGGATGTACCGCTGGCAACGCCATATCTACGATGCCACCCGGCGATATTATCTGCTTGGCCGCGACCGGTTGATCGCCCGCCTGCAGCCTGCCGCCGGTGCCAGCGTGCTGGAAATCGGCTGCGGAACCGGGAGGAACCTTGTGCACGCCGCCGGGCTTTACCCGGATGCGCGATTTTTCGGCATCGATGTGTCGACCGTCATGCTGACTTCGGCGATCTCGGCCATTTCGCGGCGCGGCCTGACGAACCGAATTCGTGTCGCGCATGGCGATGCAACGGCGTTCGATCCACAGCTTTTATTTGGCGTCGCCTCGTTCGACCACGTGATGATTTCCTACAGCCTGTCGATGATCCCGGATTGGCGTCGTGTTCTCGAGGTCGCCGCAGGCCACCTCAAGCCCGGCGGCCGTCTGCATATTGTCGATTTCGGCGATCAGAAGCGATTGCCAGATATGGCCCGCGCGCTGTTGCTGCGGTGGCTTGCGGCCTTTGACGTCACGCCGCGCGACGACCTCAGGCCGGTGCTGTCAGCGATGGCCGAAGGATCAGCCGCCCGTCTGGAATTCGAATGCCCGTTCCGCGGTTATGCACAATACGCCGTGCTGACGCTTGCGCCGGAGCCAGGCAAGCCGTGAACGGCTGGCTTGCATTGGTTGCGGCGGGCTTGCTTGAGATCGCCTGGGCATTCGGCCTGAAATATTCCGACGGGCTGACCCGAATCTGGCCGACCGCGGCGACGCTTGCCGCGATCGCGCTCAGCTTCGGACTGATGGCGGTGGCGCTGAAGTCGCTGCCGTTCGGAACCGCCTATGCGGTGTGGACCGGGATCGGCGCCGCCGGCAGCATCATTGTCGGAATGCTCGTCTACAGCGAGCCGACCGACCCGGTTCGAATCCTTTGCCTGACGCTGATCGTGGCGGGAATGGTGGGCCTGAAGCTGAATTCGCCGGTGTAATGCCGGTTACCGCTTGGCGCGCAAATTGCGCCACCCCTCCACGCCGCCGAATAGCGTGAGCGCGATTACAAACGGAAGCAAATGATACAGGAAGCGGAACATCAGCAGCGCCGCGATCAGCGGTTCCTTGTCGTCGCCGCCAAGTCCAAGCAGAATCGCGGCGTCGAATACGCCGATCCCCGCCGGCGCATGGCTCGCGAAACCCAATAGTGTCGCTGCAATGAACACGGTGGTCAGGCGGAAGAACTCGATATTCAATCCGGCAGGAATCAGCACGTACATCGCGAGCGCCGCGGCGCCGAGATCGACGATGCCGATCGCGATCTGCAGCAACACCAGCGGGCCGGAAGGAAGCCTGACCGGCCACCGCCGCGTCCCCAGGCGTCTGGGGGCGATCCAACTCCAGACCAGGAAGGCGGCGACCCCGAGCAGCACCGCCACCGCCAGCCATCGGTTGAACGCCTGCGGCAGATAATCGAACAGGCTGATGGCGCCGGGATCGATCAGCAGGCTGAGCCCGAGCGCCGTCAGGTTACCCAGCCAAAAGGTGAGCCCGGTCAGAAAGCAGATATTCGCCACCTCGATCGCGCCGAGCCCGCTTGCCGAATAGATCCGATAGCGGATGACCGGCGAAACCAGGGCAACCGCGCCTACACCGTGTGCGATCGGATAGCTGGTGAAGCTCGCGAGAGCAGCGATCCGGTACGGAACGTTGTTACGCCCGATGGTGCGGAGCGCCAACAGATCGTAGAGGGTCAGGCTGCCATATGAAGTCGCCACCAGCATCAAGGCCAACGCGATCAGGCCGGAATTGGTGCGGTGAATGATTGCGAATATTTCGTCGTAGTTGACGTGCTTGAGCGCATGCATCAGCGCGTAGATAGCTGCGGCGGCAATAGTGATGCTGACGACAACACCGAGGCCTTTCAATCGGGCGCCGCGGCCTGCCGTCTTTTGCAGCACATTGATGGACAGGGGGTGCATCCATTCGAGCAACGACATAGATTGCCGTGCCGCCTGATTCGGGCGGTCGCCACAATTCCTTGACACGTTGATGTGACAGGCGCGTTACCGGCACCTGGCCCCACGCGATTCCAGATTCGGTTCCGTCAGATATCGAAATCCGGACGCAATACGGTCGCATCCGGTTCACGCGGTTTCTGTAAGACACGCGCGAAAAGACCAATCTCCACGAGGCAGCATGACCGCGGAATTCGACTACGACCTGACGCCGGATCAATGGGAAGCGCTGAAAGCACTCCACGTACCCTCACCGAATTGTCGCGCCATGCGCGGATCCGTCCTCGAGAGCCTCGTCGTGCTGCACCTTGCCGAAATGACCGGCGACTGCGCGGTCATTACTTCGAAAGGCCGCAGCGTGCTGCTGCGCGGCTCGCCGCGGCTGTGGGACGTGGCGGCCTGACGCGCTCCTGCCATAGCGTCTGCCGCGCGCGTTCCCGGCGAGGCCCTTTCATATTCTTCGCCACCGACACGATTCTCGCTTATGTCAGCGAGAATCTCCTCCGGTCCGCACGTCGCTAATGCCGCGAACGGCGACTTGTCGATCAGCACGCGATAAGGCGGAGTGATTCGACCAGCGACCTTGACGGTGGAAGCCTCGTTCGGTTGGCCGTAGATCGCTTCGAGCTGTTCGAGCGTTGCAATGACGGACATGGCCGCCCTCCTGATATCCGTCTGTCGGCGCATCAACGCCTCGATGATCCCGCACAAGCGGGCGCATGATCTTCGACGCTGCCTCCGCTGGCAATACTGACATCCGGTGCGGCCGCAGCAGCATCATCGACGGTGCGGCGATGCCGGTGCTCGATCTGCCCGTCACCGCGCGCCCGCGGAAAGCGGATCGCGATATTCCGTCAGGAAAAAAATGCAGATTGGCCTTTTCCGTGCGCCCCTAAGGTGATTTCCGCAGCCGGAGGCCCGAACCGGCGGTATTTTCGTTGCCCTATCGGAAATTATGTACGATTACAGTCCTCAGCGAGGCATAATCGGCCGGTTCCAAAGGGAGGTCAAAGAAATGCGTGAAGCCGTTATTGTTTCTTATGCGCGAACGGGACTGGCGAAATCCGGCCGCGGCGGGTTCAATATTACCCCACCGATGTCCATGGCGGCCCACGCGATCAAACACGCCGTAGAGCGCGCCGGCGTCGACAAGGATTACGTCGAGGATTGCTATCTCGGCAATTGCGCACATGGCGCCCCCAATATCGGCCGCCAGGCTGCGTTGCTCGCGGGCCTGCCGAAATCGACCGGCGGCGTATCGGTGAACCGGTTCTGCTCGTCGGGCCTGCAGACCATCGCGATGGCGGCCAACTCGATCCGCTCCGACGGCGCCGAATGCATCGTCGCTGGCGGCGTCGAAAGCATCTCGGTTCAAGGAGGCGGCACGCCGAAGGAATCGATCGATCCGGAGTTGCTGAAGACGGCACCCGCCATCTTCATGGCGATGATCGACACCGCCGATATCGTCGCCGAGCGCTACAAGCTCAGCCGCGAATACCAGGACGAGTATTCGCTGGAATCGCAGCGCCGCATGGCCGCCGCCCAGCAGGCCAACAAGTTCAAGGACGAAATCGTCCCGATGAAGACCAAGATGAAAGTGGTCGACAAGGCGACCAAGGCCGAGAGCATCGTCGACTATGTCGTCAACCGCGACGAGTGCAACCGGCCGGAAACGACCCTGGAAGGCCTCGCCAAGCTCGAGCCGGTCAAGGGTCCGGGCAAGTACATCACCGCCGGCAACGCCAGCCAATTGTCGGACGGCGCGGCCGCCGTCGTTTTGGTGGAAGCCAAGGATGCGGAAAAGCGCGGGCTCGAGCCGCTCGGCCGCTTTGTCGCCTGGGCGGCGGCGGGCTGCGAGCCGGACGAGATGGGCATCGGTCCGGTGTTCGCGGTGCCGAAGCTGTTGAAGCGCCATGGCCTGAAGGTCGGCGATATCGATCTCTGGGAGCTCAACGAAGCCTTCGCCAGCCAGTGCCTGTATTCCCGCGACCAGCTCGGCATCGACCCCGACAAGTACAACGTCAACGGCGGTTCGATCGCCATCGGCCATCCCTTCGGAATGACCGGTGCTCGGTTGACCGGCCACCTCCTGCAGGAGGGTCGCCGGCGCAAGGCAAAATGGGGCGTCGTCACCATGTGCATCGGCGGCGGCCAGGGCGGCGCCGGTCTGTTCGAGATCTATAGCTGAGCGCAGGCTCCACTCGGCGGGGTAAGCCCCCGCCGGCCCTCGTTATGAAATAGGGCCGGCGCAGCCGCTCTGGCGCGCCTTCGGGTTCCATGCGAGCTCTCCCGGACTTGTTTGTGGCGAAATGGATCGAGGGTGTCTTAGAGTCTGTCCGGAGACTTCAGGCCGGATTGCAGAGTTTTCTGAGCATGAGGCGGATTGAGGCGAGGCGCAAGAACGCCAAGGCCTTTCGGTTGAGGCACTCCCAATCCTTGGCCAGGCGGCGGCAGCGGTTGAGCCACGCAATGGTGCGCTCGACGATCCAGCGTTTGGGCAAGACCACAAATTCATTGACCCCATCGGAACGTTTGACGATTTCAATGTCGACACGCGGAAGAACTTCTGCAAGCGCTTTCGCAAATTTCGGTCCTTTATATCCACTGTCAACGAACAGCGTCTTCAAAAACGGGAACGTGCCGAACAATGTCGCCATGACGAGAACGCCTCCATCGCGATCTTGAATGTCGGCCGGATGAACGATGGCGTGGAGCAGCAGGCCTACTGTGTCGACAAGAATGTGCCGCTTCTTGCCCTTGATCTTCTTGCCCGCATCGTAGCCGTGCGGATCAATGCACGCCCCCCTTTTTCCGCGCTTTTCACGCTCTGGCTGTCGATGATGGCGGCGGTCGGACTGGCTTTCCGCTGCGCTTGTTCTCGACACTGCTGATAGAGCGCGTGATGGATTCGTTCCAGTGTGCCGTCATAGGTCCACAGATCGAAGTAGTCGTGCACTGAGCTTTTCGGCGGCAGATCTTTCGGGATCGCGCGCCACTGACAGCCGGTCGAGAGAATGTACATCAGGCCGTTCACCACCTCCCGCACGATCACCGTCCGCTTGCCACCGCCAGTCTTGCCCGGCGGGATCAGCGGTTCGACCAGTCCCCATTCCTCGTCGGTCAGATCGCTCGGATAACGCAACTTGCTGCGGTCGTAGCGGGCGCGGTTCTGGCTCGTCCACATCGGTGACCCCTCCTCGAATCAGGCCACCACACTTGAATCACAGATGATTCACATGATTCAAGAACTCTTCGGACAGACACTTAGGCTTTGATCCCGGCACGCCGAAGATCCAATAGGCGCGAGGATCAACCGCCGCGCGCCGCCTGCAGGCCCGGAGTGATCGCGCCGCCGTGCTACGGCGCGGAGCCCTGCCGCGCCGCCGGCTTGCGCTCGATCGGATGAATGTCAATTGCCCGCAACCGGCCCATCCGCAGCACATCCATCGCCAGTGTGCGGTCGATGCGATCGCGATCGAGCGCGCGGATCAGGTCGTCGACGCCGTTGACGTCGATGCCATCCAGCCTGATCACGACATCGCCGGGCAACAAGCCTGCCCGCGCCGCCGGTCCGTCCGGTTCGATCTGCGACAGCAGCGCGCCCATCTTGTTTTCGACGCCGGCGACCACCGCGTGCCGTCTCGGGATCGGCGCAGTCTGGCCGGACACACCGATATAGGCGCGCCGGACATAGCCGTGGCGGATGATCTCGGACAACACGAATTGCGCGGTGTTGCTCGCGACCGCAAAGCAGATGCCCTGCGCGCCGCTGATGATCGCGGTGTTGATGCCGATCACCTCGGCGCCGGAGGACACCAGCGGCCCGCCGGAGTTGCCGGGATTGAGGGCTGCGTCGGTCTGAATGACGTCTTCGATGGTGCGGCCGCTTACCGAACGGATCGAGCGGCCGAGCGCCGACACCACGCCCGCGGTGACCGTCGATTCAAACCCTAAGGGATTGCCGATCGCGATCACCAGCTGGCCGCGGCGCAGGCTCTTGGAATTGCCGAGCGAGGCGTAGCGCAAATCCCGCGCGCCGTCGGCGCGCAGCAATGCCAGATCGGTGTCGGGATCGACGCCGAGCACGCGCGCCTCGGTGACGATGCCCTCATTGTCGCGCAGCCTGATCTGCTTCGACGATCCGACCACGTGGTTGTTGGTCAGCACCAGGCCATCGGGAGAAATGACGATTCCCGAGCCAAGCCCGCCGCGCTCGCGCGCATTGCGTTCCTTCGATCCGGTCTCGACGCGAACCACGGCCGGACCGACGCGTTCGGTCACGCCGATCACGGCATTGGAATACGCGTCGAGCAGGGTTTGATCGTCGACGTCGGCCGGTTTGGCCGCTTCCGAGGCGGGCTCGTCGTCGAATGGGTCGTGGGTAAAGTCCAACATGGCGAAATTCCTTCGGGAACGTCAGATGGTGGCTCTACCTTGTTCTCGCAAGAGTCCGGGCCAGCGCGCCCGGCGGCGCCTCCGAGGTGACATCTATCGGCCGCCAACGCGCCTGGTTTGGCAGCCGCGCAGGAACAACGCCGCACAGCGGCGCACCCGGGCTTCGACCTGCGCGCGCGACGGCAACGGCTGGCCGCCGAACATCGCCGCGCGCCGCGGTGCGGAAGCGACCATGCCGAGCAGCATGCCTGCGGCCTCGTCGACGTCGTCGAGTTCGATCAATCCACGTTTCTGCTGGGCCCGCAGCCAATCCGCCAGCGCGGCTCCGATGCGCTGGATCCCGTTTCGATAGAACGTGCCGGCGATATCGGAAAACTTGCCGGCCTCCTGCAGCACCATGCGCTGAAGCGCGATCACTTCTTCGTCAAGCGTGAGTTCCGCGCATGCCATCAGTGCCGCATAAAGCGCTTCCTCGATGTCGGCATGATCGATCGCCTGCAGATCGACATTGGCGAGGGTGCGGTCGAGCCGGTCCGACACCATGCCATCGAACAGCGACGCCTTGTTCGGGACCAGACGATACAGCGTCTTGGTGGAGACCCCGGCGCGCCGCGCCACGGCCTCCATGCTGGTCGCGGCATAGCCGCTGCCGGCGAACTCATGGCGCGCGGCCTCATAGATGACCTGCCGGGTTTCGTCGTCGGGGCGGACTTGCGGGCGGCCCCGGCAGCGCCGGTCCTGGGTGGGTTCGATCTCAGCCATGCTTTTACATGATGCCTGTCATTCCATTGACAGTCCCTATCTAGGCCCTATTTTGGAAAATATCAAGTTTCCTAATTTCCGAGCTCACTGAAACCTCCAGGAGGTTGCCGCCATGACCCAGCATTCCACCGCATTCGAGATCGAGCGGCCGGTTCCAGCCGGCGAGGCCGTCCAGAACCTGCTGCCGGGCATAAATAATAATGTCGGCGCGCAGGAAGCACCCCCTGCCCCCGCGGCTGGCAAAAAGCTCAACTTCCGCAAGCTTTTACTGGCGGGAGCTGCGGTCGCGGTGCTGGCCGGCGCGGCCTGGTATGGCTGGGATTACTGGACGGTCGGCCGCTATCTGGTCTCGACCGATGACGCTTACGTGAAAGCCGACAACACCACGGTCTCCCCAAAAGTCTCAGGCTACCTGCACGAGGTGCTGGTCGGCGACAATGAGCGCGTCAAGGCCGGGCAGGTCCTGGCCCGGATCGACCAGCGCGATTTCAGGGTGGCGCTCGACCAGGCCAAAGCAGATGTCGCCGCGGCGCGCGCCGCGATCGCCAGCAAGCAGGCCCAGCTCGAGGTTCAGCGCGCGGTGATCGACGCCGCGAAGGCAACCGTCGAGGTCGATCGGTCGGCGGCGACCTTCGCGGCGCAGGAGAACAAACGCTACACCGATCTCGCGGCCTCCGGCTACGGCAGCGTGCAGAATGCCCAGCAGGCCCAGTCGCGCATCGCCGGCGCCGAGGCTGCGATCGCGCGCGACACCGCCAACCTCGCCTCCGCGTTGAAACAGGTAGACCTGCTCAAGGCCGAGATCGTTCAGGCCAATGCGACGCTGGCGCGCGCCGAAGCCGTGCAGAGCCAGGCTGAGCTCAACCTCGACTACACCTCCATCGTCGCGCCGATCGACGGCGTCGTCGGCAACCGATCGCTGCGCACCGGCCAGTTCGTGCAGGCCGGCACCCAGCTGATGTCGGTGGTGCCGGTGGCCGGCGCCTACGTGGTGGCAAACTTCAAGGAAACCCAGTTGACCGACGTGCGCGCCGGCCAGGCGGTCGAAATCGCCGTCGACACGTTCCCAGGCCAGATCGTGCACGGCCGCGTCGACAGCATCGCTCCCGCCAGCGGCCAGGAATTCGCGTTGCTGCCGCCGGACAACGCCACCGGCAATTTTACAAAAGTGGTGCAGCGGATTCCGGTGAAGATCGCGCTCGACCAGGACAACGGCTCCGCCATCGAACTGCGCCCGGGCATGTCGGTGATTCCGACCATCGAGACCAAATCGCAAGCCCGCATTCGCCAGGCCGCCGCCGCGCTGCGGGCATCATCCAGGGTTTCCGGAGGATAGTGTCATGACCAGTCCCACAATGGCAGCCGCGATACCGGCGTTTCCCGCCTCTTCCGTCGGGTCCGGACGCGCAACCACCGATCCCAATCGCGCCAGCAGAGCGGTCTGGATTGCCGTTCTCGCGGCGATGATCGGCTCGTTCATGGCGATCCTCAACATCCAGATCACCAATGCCTCGCTGCTCAACATCGAAGGCGGCATCGGCACCGGCGTCGACAACGGCTCATGGATCTCGACCTCCTATTTGATCGGCGAGATCGTGGTGATCCCGCTCACCGATTATCTCTCCAGGGTGTTCTCGTTCCGCCGCTATATGCTCGCAAGCGCGACCCTGTTTGCGATTTTCTCGGTGGCCTGTGCCTTCACCCACGATCTGCCGTCGATGATCGCGATGCGCGGCCTGCAGGGCTTCGCCGGCGGCGTGCTGATCCCGATGGCATTCACGCTGGTGCTGACAAAACTGCCGAAGCCGCAACAGCCGGTCGGGCTTGCCCTGTTTGCGCTATCCGTCACCTTTGCGCCGGCGATCGGGCCGACCATCGGCGGCTATCTCACCGAAAATTACGGCTGGCAGACCATCTTTTTCGTCAACGTGGTGCCGACCATCGTCATGGTGACCGCGCTTTACTTCACGCTGGAGCGGCAGCCGATGCAACTCAGGCTGCTGAGAGAGGGCGACTGGGCCGGTATCGCCACCATGGCGATCGGATTGTCGGCCTTCCAGACCGTGCTCGAGGAGGGCAACAAGGACGATTGGTTCGCATCCCCCTTCATCCTGCGTCTGGCGCTGGTCGCACTGGTCAGCCTGACGCTATTCGTCTGGATCGAACTGACGGTTGAAAAGCCGTTGATCCGGCTGCGGCTCTTGAAGCAGCGCAATTTCGGCTTCGGCACCATCGCCGTGACGCTGCTCGGCTTCGCGCTGTTCGGGTCGGTCTATATCCTGCCGGCCTATCTCGGTCAGGCGCAGGGCTACAATGCCGAGCAGATCGGTGGCGTGCTGGCCTGGACCGGCCTGCCGCAACTGCTGCTGATTCCGCTGATGCCGAAGCTGATGCAGCGCTTCGACACCCGTTATATCGCCATCACCGGCCTCCTGATCTTCGCCTATAGCTGTTTCATGAACACGGCGATGTCACCCGACTATGCTGGCGACCAGCTCTGGATTCCCAACATCGTGCGCGCCATCGGCCAGGCCATGGTGCTGACCCCGCTGACCTCGGTGACGACGGGAAACACCGCCCCGCAGGACGCCGCGGCGGCATCCGGCATCAGCAACATGCTGCGCAATCTCGGCGGCGCCATCGGCACCGCGGTGCTGGCCACCGTGGTCACCAAGCGCGAGCAGTTCCACTCCAACATCATCGGCCAGTCGGTCACGCTCGGCCGCGAGGAAGTGCGCAACCGGATTGCCGAGATGACGAATTTCTTCCTGGCGCACGGCGTCCCCGATCCGGCGGCCGCCCGCCAGCAGGCCATCGTCGCGCTCGGCAAAGCGGTCAAGCACCAGGCGCTGGTGATGGGTTTTAGCGACACCTTTGCGGTGATCGGGGTGGTGCTGGTGCTGGCCGCCCTCGCCGTCGCGCTGACGCGCAAGGCAAAAGCCGCCGGCGGCGGGGCCCATTGAGATCGGCAATTCTGCATCCAACAAAATAAGGTAAGGAGCACGCACATGTCCAAGATTCACCTCCACCAGACAACCACCTCGACGCCCGAGCAGTACATCGCCGGGCTTACCGACTTCGGGCCCGGCCGCTCGAAGCTCTTTGGCAACAGCGCCGACGAGTACCTCGAGGTGCACCAGCGGGGTCGCTCGCAGGCCGACGTCACGGAAGGCTCGGGCGGCATCTGGGAACGCCTGCATTACGACTGGTCCGATCCCAACCGCGTCGTCCTCACGACCACCGACTCCAACGTGTGGGGAGGTGCGTCGGGCCACACCTATACCTTCACGCGTCAGCCCAACGGCACGACCGACATTGACGTGGTCGTCGTACGCGACGGCAAGAATCTTAAGGGGTGGGGGCTTGGTTTTGTGCTGGGGACCATCGGCAGGCGTGTCTTGGAAAGGGCATTCGAAAACTCCATCAAGGCTATCGAAGCCCGGAACAACACGGCTGAGCACCTAGCCACGGGGAATTCCCGTCTCGCAGCCTGAGCAGTCAGGCGGCGGGTAAAACCAGCCGGAAATGGCCATCACCACGGTCAAACCTCAGGAGGTAGACATGATGTGACGTTCT
This sequence comes from uncultured Alphaproteobacteria bacterium, assembly GCA_963778925.1. Lineage (GTDB taxonomy): Bacteria > Pseudomonadota > Alphaproteobacteria > Rhizobiales > Xanthobacteraceae > Bradyrhizobium. Next base: position 720,797 of record CAVZWE010000011.1, read on the forward strand.
TCGTCGCCGCTACGTCAAATCCGTTTCATAGTCATGTCACCAACCACTCGAAGGTCGATCCTGCTGATCAGATCCGAACGGAGCGCCTCGGCGGCGCTCATTGCGGCCATCGTCTGTCGCAAAGTACTGACGTTCGATCCAAGCGACACAATTCCGCCTAGCACCACGGCAATTGATCCGATCGCGGCGACCTGATTGGATCCGAATAAGCCGAGCATCATAAAGAGCAGCAATGCGACGCCGCCGGCGATTGCCGCCTTGGAAACCAATATAATCTTCCGGCATCGCTCGGAGACCTCGGCAAGCTCGTCAAGCCGCGCTTCGATCCGTGAAATCTCGTCGATCGGGTTGTCCTCGTCCATCAGCTTCAAGATCGAGATCCGCAAGGTTCACTGTCGTAGGTGGCGGCAGGTTACACGCGCGCCGGTTGAGGCATTGAGACGAAAGCACACTGCCAAGTCTAGCATGCAGTGCATTTATTCTAGCGTCTCCAAGGCGGGTCTCCAGAAAACGGGAGTTTTATTGAATTCGGCTGGAGACTTTCGGGAACTTTCACCGAAAAAGTTCGAAAAAGGCGCAACTGGAGACTTTCAGCAATTAGAAAAACCCGCCATTGGCGGGCCCTCCTGCCACCAAAGAAGGAAATTCTCTGAAACACGGACTGCCTGGCTGGGGCGGGAGGATTCGAACCTCCGTATCGTGGAATCAAGATCAGCTACGTCACCGATGATCCCAATGCGAATTCTGAAGCAAGGATGAAATTCATCCTCAAACGTATCAATAGGTTAGCCGACAATTCGGAATGATCCGGGAGCGCCGTACGTCCACTTCAAGGTCTGCTAGAGCCGGCGCGTGCAAAGGCCCGTCGGCAAAGGCTTTCCAAGCAAAGGAAACTAATCTACCATAGGTAGCGGTTTGTTGGAGCTGCTTGCAATGAGGCGTCGAGACCTCCTCCGGCTTGGCGCGACACTACCCGCAGCGCTTGCGAGCCGGCGTGGGCGCGCCCAAACGAACGTAATCACTCGGGCGGCAGTCGTCATCGGGGTCGACCGGCCAAGAGATTTGTCGCCGCTTCATGCCGCCGTATCCGGCGCCAACCAGATCGGCGACTGGCTCGAGTCAGAGGGAATTGACGTCAAGCGATTTGTCGATGATGCAAAGCCTGTCAAGGCGGAAGATATCTTTGACGCCATAGACGGATATGTGAGCCTTGGCACGCTCCAGCAATTGATAGTCTATTTTGCCGGGCATGGCTCCTTTGTTGGAACGGGGGATTATTGGCTGCTCTCGCAAGCCCTCCATAACTCGAACCAGGCTGTCAGCGTTACTCAATGCATTCAATTCTCGCGACAGTGCGGCATACCAAATGTGGTTTTGATTTCCGATGCGTGCCGCTCCACGTCTGCGAGCCTCGGCATCCAATCATTGACCGGCTACAACATCTTTCCGGTCATAAACAATCGTAGGGTCCTTACATTCCTCGACACGTTTTTTGCCGTCAGAGTCGGAGCGCCCGCATATGAAGTAAGAGACGCCGCGGGCAAGTATGACGGCATCTATACCTCGTGTTTCCTGGATGCCTACGTGAATCCGGATGACAGCATGACCGAGGAGGTCAATGGCGCCAAAGTCGTTCCGAACAAGAAATTGGAGGCATATCTCCTTAGCGAAGTTCCCAAGAGAGCTCAGATATCCGATGTGCTGGAATACCCCGATTCCAGCGTGACATCCTCGAAATACATCGGTCGAGCAGAGACGAATTACATCTGGACACCCAATAGTCTTCCGACCCCAGGTAGATGTGCGGCTTGCGCGGGTTGCCGGGGTTGCCGGGGTTGCGGAGGCTCCAGGTTGCCACCCAAACCAAAAATCGGTGCCGTACCTTTAACGGTCAATAACCTCGCCGAGTACGAGTTGAGTCAGGCCGGAATTCGGATAAGCCAGGATTCGCAGCCCAAGAACTTCTCACCTGACGCATTGCAAAAAATCGATCAGGATATCGGCTTCACTGCCAGTCGCAATTTGATCTTGAATGTGCGCGGACCAAACGTATTCAAGTACGGAACGGGCATCAATGTCTTCGGTACCCGCCTCCGCGCTGCTCTCGGCGCTGCCATGGAGACCCTCCTTCTGCGCGAAGGGAACGGATCGAGCGAGCCAGCGATCGTCCAAATCGATCCCAAGGGGAAGCGCCAGGATAGCGCGGCACTCGAGTTCGAGGACGGATCGGGCACGGTCATTGCCGCACTTCAAGGCTTTGTAGCGACGGTAGTAGTTGAGAAGGGCAGAGTTGTCAGTGTCAGCTACGAACGAGCACAAATTGGGGAGCAATTGGCTATTTTCCCTTCCGGAGATGAAAGTATCAAGCAACTCCACGCCATCGTGGCCACCGCCGCAAAATTCGGGGTCTTTCGAATTGATGGCCCGCCGGAGGTCAAGGAAAGAAACGCGGCCCAATTGGGCAATACTCTTCGCATGGGAAAATTGTTTGATCCGACACTCGGCATCTACGCTGCCTATGCCTACGCGGAGGCCGCGTTGCCCGAGCAGATTCGTTCTGTGCACGACATCATGAAATCCGAGCTGGGAGTTGAATTGTTCGACGTTGCCCTGCTCGCGGATGTTCTGTCGGGCAATCAACGAATCGGAGCCGAGGCCCCGTTCTGTCCCATGTTGAACCAGGGCTGGCAATTCCTTCCGGTAAAGAATGTGACGCTCGCTTCGAAGCTTGCCGAGGCTCAAAATCACATTCTGCCGTCCCTTTGGACCACGTTCGACCTCGAAGGCATGAGCATCATCAAGAGCGCGCTGCAGATTCGACCCCCTCAATAGCTGCAGCCACCAACCCCTGGGGCTTCAACCCATGATGGAGCGTCGCAATTTCCTGTCGCTTGCTTCGGTAATCGCCTTTCAGGCCCTCTTCCGGACACAGGCAGCGGCCGATACAGGCTCACATCCGCCTGTCAGGCGGATACTCTTCGTGCACGGGCGCGACCAACAGGGTATCGATCCAGCGGTGTTAAGAGCTCAATGGCTTGCCGCGTTGCGCCGCGGCGCAAATTCCCTAGGGAGACAACTTCCGGACCAGCTCGACGTCAGCTTCCCGTACTATGCCGACGTACTCGACAGGTACACACACGGCATTCCAACGACAGCCGAAGTTCAGGCTCGCGGTGACGATCAATCCGACGAAGGTTTTCTTGCGTTCGAGGCATCGGTCGCCGAACAGATACGTCAGGGCTGCCGGCATCAGTGATAGCAGCGTCGACGAAATATATGGCCCCAACCCACAGCCACGAGGCCCCGAAAATTGGCGATGGGTGCAGGCAATCGTTCGTGCAATCGACCAACACGGTTTCGGAATGAGCAGCGATACGATTGAGATATTTATGCGGGACGTTTATCTTTACACCAATCACGCGGGCGTCCGAAATCAGGTCGATCACATTGTCAATGCGATGTTGACCGAGGAGCCAACCATAGTCGTTGGCCACTCGCTTGGCTCCGTGGTCGCCTACAATGTACTTCGCAGCGACACACGCAAGCTCCAGGTCCCTGTCCTGGTTACGATCGGTTGCCCGTTGGCCATACGCGCAATCCGCGATCAGCTGGTTCCGCTTAGCTTTCCGAAACCGCCGGTAGGGGTTTGGTCCAATGCTTTTGATCCACGCGATATAGTCGCACTCTATCCACTTAATGCAGCGAATTTTCCCGTTAGCCCGGCTGTGACGAATTACAATCAGGTGAAAAATCACACCGACAATCGTCACGGCATCGACGGATATCTCGATGATCCCGCCGTGGCCCGTTGGATATTGGATGCCCTGGGGTAGCTGCTCGCATTCAAGAAATCCCCAGAACCGGACGCAGCCGATTCGCTACCGGCGGCCGGCGGGAGCGACGGATCGCTTCACAAAGCGCTGAGCGACCCTGCCGCCAGGACCGCGCCCACCTGCATCAGTACCAGATGGTCGTTTAGCCGCTCGAGATCACTGGTAACGACAGCCGGTCGTGCAGGGGCTCGAGAAACGGCAGTATGAATTGGCAGCATATCGTCCTTGGTCAACCGGTCCAACGCCGATATCGATGGTCATCGAAAGGGCTCGCCGGGCGTGATATAGCTGCTCTATATAACGCATATCTCGCGTATGCGAAGGCGGCAAGGTGAAGCATTGGAAATGAAGGTCATGAGGAAACAGGGCCGCCCCGGAATAGCCGCCTGCTGTCTGATCGGACTCTTTGTGCTGATCGCGGCGCCGGCCCTTGGGCGCAGCGTCACGGATTCTGCTGGTCGCACCGTCGAGATACCCGACACAATCAGTCGCGTTTTCGCAGCCGGCCCGCCGGCATCAACACTGCTTTACGTACTCGCACCGCAAGAGATGATCGGATGGGTACGGGCGCCCCGCGATGCTGAAAAGCCGTTTCTCCTGCAGGCGGTACGAGAATTGCCGGAACTCGGCCGCCTTACCGGTCGAGGCGACACGCTCAATCTCGAGCGGTTGATCGCGGCAAAGCCCGATCTCGTCATCGATTTCGGGACCATCAACGACACCTACCGATCGCTTGCCGACCGCATCCAGTCTCAGACGGGCATCCCCTATCTGCTGATCGACGGCCGTTTTGAAAATACCTCGGCGGCGCTGCGGCTTGTCGCTGATGTGCTGGGAGTCAGGGACCGGGGAGAGACGCTTGCGCGGGCTGCGGAAGATATCTTCGCGCAGGTGGACAGGGTGATCGCGAACATTCCGCCGGAGAAGCGTCCCCATGTTTATCTCGCGCGTGGTCCGGAAGGTCTCGAGACCGGCTCGCGGGGTTCTATCAACACCGAGATCATCGAGCGCGTCGGCGCAATCAACGTCGTGGAAGGACCGCGGCCGAAAGGTGGCATTGTCAGCGTGTCGCCCGAACAACTGATCGCGTGGGCCCCGGACACGATTGTCAGCCTCGACCCAAGCTTTCGCCAAACGGTTTCCCAAAAAGCCGAATGGAAGCCGGTGCCGGCAGTGGCCGCGGGCCGGGTCTTCCTGGCCCCAGGCCTGCCCTTTGGCTTTATCGACGCACCACCGTCGCTCAATCGTTTGATCGGTCTGACCTGGCTGTTGCACACCTTCCATCCCGAACAGGCGCCAGGCAAGCTTCGCGAGCAGGTGCGTTCATTCTATCATCTATTCTATCAGGTCGACCTTGCCGAACCGGATCTCGACACCCTGCTCGATCATTCGGGAGGCTGATTTTCCGCCTTGCGCACGGTAACCATTCTCCTCCTGCTGGCGATCCTGCTCTTCGCGGTGTCGGTGATCGCGTCCGGAATCGGCCCTTATAGCATTCCGCCTCTGGATGTTCTCAAGGCAGTCCTGCACCGTGTTGCCGGAGACAGCTATTCGGGCACGATCGACACCGTTCTGTTCAACATTCGCCTTCCCCGCGTCATAGCGGCGGCATTTGTCGGCGCAGCGCTCGCCGCTGCTGGTGCGGCCTACCAGAGCCTGTTTCGCAATCCGCTGGTTTCTCCCGATATCCTTGGCGTTTCGACCGGCGCAGGTTTGGGCGCCGTGATCGGCATTCTGCTCGGACTACCGGTCATCATGATTCAGGCCCTTGGATTCGGCGGCGGCCTGGTGACGGTTGTCATTGTCGCGGCGCTTGCGCGCAGCCTGCGCGGAAGCGGTGACGTTCTCGTCCTCGTGCTTGCCGGCATCGTGGTAGGTGCGCTTGCGGGTGCTGCGATTTCGCTCGTCAAGGTGCTGGCCGATCCCTACGACCAGCTTCCGGCCATTACATTTTGGCTGCTGGGCAGCCTTGCCGGTGTCAAGGCGAACGACGTTGCGGCAACAGTGCCGGTGGTTCTCCTCGGCCTTGCTCCTCTTATCCTCCTGCGCTGGCGGATTGGCATCCTCTCGCTCGGTGACGATGAGGCCCGCGCCCTCGGCATCGAGGTGGGCCGCTTGCGAACTATCGTCATCACTGCTGCAACGTTGGTTACCGCAAGTGTCGTTGCGATCTCCGGCGTGATCGGATGGGTCGGGCTGATGGTCCCGCACATGGCCCGCCTGCTGGTCGGTCCGCGCTTCGATCGGCTGTTACCAGCGGCTATCCTGCTCGGTGCGGCATTCATGGTCAGCGTCGATACGCTGGCGCGCTCGGCGGCGCGCATTGAAATTCCGCTTGGCGTTTTGACCGCGGTGATCGGGGGACCAGCCTTCGTCTGGTTGCTTGCACGAAATCGCCGGAAACTCCTGCCATGACGCTACTTGAGGCGCGCGACCTTGCTATTGGATATGGACGCGCGCAGATCGCCAGCGGTCTCGATCTGTCCGTGATCGCGGGGAGCGTCACATGCTTGCTTGGACCGAACGGCGTCGGAAAGACGACCCTGTTCAAGACGCTGCTTGGCTTGATTCCGCCGCTGTCCGGCACTGTCGAGATCGACGGCAGCGACCTTTCCGGGCTTGACCGGCAAACCATCGCCCGGCAAATCGCCTATGTGCCACAGGCTCAGATCGCCGAATTTCCCTATACCGTGATCGATCTCGTGGTGATGGGGCGCACCGCGCATCTTGGCACGTTTGGCGGCCCTCGACGCGCTGACTACGAGGCGGCGATGGCGGCCCTCGACAAGCTCGGTATCGCATCGCTGGCGGAGCGGGACTCGACGCAGATATCGGGCGGGCAGCGACAGCTTGTGCTGATTGCCCGCGCGCTAGCCCAGCGAACCCGCATCGTCGTGATGGATGAGCCGACCGCGAGCCTCGACCTCGGCAATCGCATTCTCGTTCTCGACACTATCCGGGGGCTCGCCGAGAGCGGCCTTGCCGTCGTGCTGTCGACCCACGAGCCCGAGCATGCGTTTGTAATTGCCGACCGGGTCGCGATACTTGGAAGAAATCGCTTCGCAACCGGGCCGGTTGAGGCGGTTATGACGTCGCAGGAATTGTCGCAACTCTACGGGGTCGCCCTGAATGTCGAACAGACGCCGTCGGGACGGCATGTGGTGGGCCCCGCATAGTTGCTGCGCGGCCTCATTGAGGCCCATTGGGCATTCTGTTGACCAAGGCGAGGCACCTTTGAGGCGGGCAACATTTTGAGGAAGAAGCGCCTTAACGACGGAGCACCATCGCAATCTCCTCAATTTGGCTGCGGCCGCGAGGGAAAAATAACTGCCGGCCTCTGCTTTGCGGGCGCTACGGGAACGGATTCGAGGCACCGGTGGGTTCGCATGTCGACGGTTTTAACGCGACCTGGTGTCGGATAGTGTGCGCACGATCAACAGGGGAATTACATGAGCTTGTCCGGTATTTTTGCGCGAATCGTCGCGCTGATCGGCGCCGCGGCGCTGCTGTGGCGCCGGCTGCAGGGCGGCGCGCCCGAGCCGGCCTGGGGCAGCGCGCCGGTGGTCCCGGCGGCAAAGCCGCAGGGCAGCATCCCGACGCTCAAGATGCCGACGGCCAGGGGCTGGACCGACGGGCAGACGCCGGTGGCGGCGCCGGGGCTCAAGGTCAATGCGTTCGCGACCGGCCTGAAGCATCCGCGCTGGATCAACGTGCTGCCCAATGGCGACGTCCTCGTCGCCGAGGTCGACGCAGGTCCCCGGACCGATCAGGAGCGTGTTCGACTACGCGATGCAGGCGACGATGAGACGCGCCGCCGCCCTCGGCGTCAGCGCGAACCGCATCACGTTGTTGCGCGACACGGATGGCGACGGCGTCGCCGAAACGCGCGAGGTTTTCATGGAGGGACTGAACCAGCCGTTCGGCATGGCGCTGCTGGGCGACACCTTCTATGTCGGCAACACCGACGGCGTGGTGGCCTTCCCCTATGCGGCGGGCGCGGACCGCATCACCGCACCGGGGCGGAAACTCACCGCCTTCAAGCCCGGCGGGCATTGGACGCGGAGCCTGCTGCCGAGCCCCGATGGCCGGAAGCTCTATGTCGGGGTCGGCTCGCTCAGCAATATCGCCGAGAGCGGCATGGCGGTCGAGGAAGGCCGGGCCGCCATCTACGAGCTCGATCTGGCGGACGGCAGCAGCCGCATCTTTGCCGGCGGCCTGCGCAACCCGGTGGGCCTGGCATGGGAGCCACGGACCGGCGTGCTCTGGACGGTGGTCAACGAGCGCGACGGCCTCGGCGACGAGACGCCTCCCGACTATCTGACCTCGGTGCGCGACGGCGGCTTCTACGGCTGGCCCTATTGCTACTGGGGGCAGACGGTGGACGATCGGGTACCGCAGGATCCGGCCGCGGTCGCAAAGGCCATCACGCCGGACTACGCGCTGGGCGGGCACACCGCGTCGCTCGGCCTGTGCTGGCTGCCGGCCGGCACGCTTCCGGGCTTTCCCGACGGCATGGCCATCGGGCAGCACGGCTCCTGGAACCGCAGCACGCTGAGCGGCTACAAGGTCGTCTTCGTGCCGTTCGCGAACGGGCGCCCGGCCGGGCCGCCGCGGGATATTCTGACGGGGTTCCTCGCACCGGACGAGCGGGTGTCCTATGGACGACCGGTCGGGGTGACGCTCGGTCCCGACGGCTCCGTTGCTGGTGGCGGACGATGTCGGCGATGTGATCTGGCGCGTCACGGGCGAGCGGCAGGGCTGAGCGACCTGGCCATAATGAATTGTCGAGCGCACGGCCGGGCTCAAGAATGATCAGGAATGAACTGAAGAATTATTCAATGAAACTTTGCCTTGAGGATCAAGACAGACCCGAGAACCGCACGTCTGGACCGCCACCCAGACGCCGCGAAATTCTTGAGCCTGGCACCTCATGGATGGACTAGCTAGGGTCCGGCCGGGTCGTTCCATCGGGGCGCGTATAGCGCGGCCCGAACGTCATTCGGGAGGAAGTTATGGCCGCCATCTATTCGGATCTCGCCGGCAGGATCGTTCTCGTCACCGGCGGCGCATCGGGCATCGGCGAAGCGATCGTGCGGCGCTTCGCGCAGCAGAAATCCATTGTCGTGTTCTTCGACATCAAGATCGAGGAAGGTACTCGCCTCGCGCGCGAACTCTCAGGCCAGGGCCTTAGCGCGCACTTCCTGAACGTCGACCTCACCGATATCGCGGCGCTGCGCGCCGGCGTCGCCGACGCGCGCAAGGCCCATGGTCCAATCAATGTCCTCGTCAACAACGCAGCCCATGACGAGCGGCATTCGACGGAGGAGATGACGCCGGAGTATTGGGACGACCGCATCGCTGTGAACCTGAAGCATCAGTTCTTTGCAGCGCAGGCAGTGCTGCCGGACATGCAGGCGGCGAATGCCGGCGCCATCATCAATTTCGGCTCGGTCTCATGGATGGCGGGTCAAGGAGGCATGGCGGCCTACACCGCCAGCAAGTCCGGGGTGCTCGGTCTCACCCGCTCACTGGCGCGCGACTACGGCCCCAACAACATTCGCGTCAACGCGATCGCGCCCGGCTGGATCATGACCCAGCGCCAGATCGAGAAATGGCTGACGCCGGAGGGCGTGGAAGAGCTGATGCGCCACCAGTGCCTTAAGCGCAAGCTCGTCCCGGACGAGATCGCGAAGTTCACGGTATTCCTTGCGTCCGACGAAGCATCGGCGTGCACTTCACAGCATTACGTCGTGGATGGCGGCTGGGTGTGAAGGGTGCGGCGCGGCCTGTGCCGACTGTCTGGCTGG
>CAVZWE010000012.1:0-11018 GCA_963778925.1 uncultured Alphaproteobacteria bacterium
CGATCCCGGTTCGCGCCAACAAAGAACCCCGGAGCTCTCGCTCCGGGGTTGTTGCGTTCGGGGCCTGGATAGCCTGACGTCAATCAGCCCTGTGCATGACGCGCCATGAAGTTGTCGGAACCGAACTTCCGCGACCTGGAACCATTGATATCCGTTGTTGGAGAAGGCCGTCAAAGAATCGTAGACCTTCTTGAAATTCGCATTGGTCGCAGCGATCTCGCTGTGCAGTTCCTTCGCCGCCTTGAAGGACGCTTCCATGATCGGTGGCGAGAAGGCATGCAGTTTGGTGCCACCCGCCAGCAATCGGCGCAGAGCCGCCGGATTGGCCTGATCGTACTTCGCCATCATCCAGTTATTGGCATAGTGCCCGGCCTGTTCGACGATGTTTTGATAATTTTTCGGCAGCGCATCCCATTTGTCGAGATTGACGAAAGCCTGGAGTAGCGGGCCGCCTTCCCACCAGCCGGGATAGTAGTAATGAGGAGCGACCTTGTAGAATCCGAGCTTCTCGTCATCATAGGGACCTACCATTCCGCGCCGTCGATGGTGCCCTTCTCGAGCGCGGGGTAGATGTCGCCGCCGGCAATCTGCTGCGGAACCGAGCCAAGCTTCTGCAGCACGCGCCCGGCAAAGCCGCCGATACGGAATTTAAGACCCTTCAGATCCTCGACGGTGTTGATTTCCTTCCGGAACCAGCCACCCATCTGACAGCCCGTATTGCCGGCGAGAAATGCGTGACAATTGTAGCCTTTGTAGAAGTCGTTCAAAAGCTCTTTGCCGCCCCCCAGCAAATACCAAGCCTGGTTGATGCGCTGGTTGGGTCCAAATGGCACTGAGGTGCCAAAGGTGAAGGTCGGATCCTTGCCAAAATAATAGTAGGACGCCGTGTGACCCATCTCGACCGTTCCATTCTGCACGGCATCGAGGACCTGCAGCCCGGGCACGATTTCGCCGGCGGCGAAGAGCTGTACCTGAAACTTGTTGTCGGTGGCTTCGGCAATCGCCTTGGCCAGCACCTCGGCTCCGCCGTACAGCGTATCAAGCGACTTCGGCCAGCTTGCCGTCATGCGCCATTTGAGTTCCGGCATCGATTGCGCGATCGCCGGCGCTGCAATTGTCGTGGCGGCCGCGACGCCCAATCCGGTAACCTTGATAAAGTCTCGTCGTTTCATGGATTTCCCTCTCCTTGGTGATGTGCGGTTGGTTCCGCTTAGCCTTCGTTGCGAGGCTTGCATCAACCATGGAACATCCGGTTCCGAATTTCCATGTCGAACTGAGTTGCCGCAACGCAAAAAGCCCGGCCTTTGGGAAGGCCGGGCTTAGAACACTCTACTACTTAAGGCGTAACCTTGGTTCTCGGAACCAGGGCCCTATCCTTTGCTTGACGCGTTTTCCTGACGCGGACCGCTATCCGGTTGACACGCCGCAGATCAGCCGCGGGTGCGCGAGCGGATCATGAAGCTGTCGAAGGTATATTCGGCTACCTGCCACCACAGATACTGATCGGAGCGATAGGCCTGCATCGAGTTGATGGATTTCTTGAAGTCGGGGTTTTTCGCGGAAATCTCTGCCCACAATTCATTGGTCGCCTTGAGGCAGGCTTCCAATACCTCGTTGGTGAACGGCCGAAGTTGCGTGCCGCCGGCAACGAGACGCTTCAACGCAGCCGGATTCTGCATGTCGTAGCGCGCCGCCATCCAGCTATTGGCGTTCGCAGCCGCGTTGGTGACGATAGCCTGATAGCTCTTCGGCAACTCATTCCACTTGTCGAGGTTGCAGAACGCGTGCACCGTCGGACCGCCCTCCCAGAAGCCGGGATAATAGTAATATTTGGCGACCTTCTGAAAACCGAGCTTCTCGTCGTCATACGGTCCGACCCATTCCGCCCCGTCGATCGTGCCCTTTTCAAGCGCGGGGTAGATATCGCCGCCGGCAATCTGCTGGGGGATGACACCGACCTTCTGCAGCACCTGGCCGGCAATGCCGCCGATGCGAAACTTCAGGCCGGAGAGATCGGCGACCGTCTTGATCTCCTTGCGGAACCAGCCGCCCATCTGGGTGCCGGTGTTGCCGCAGGGGAACGCGATCACATTGACGGATTTCTTGAAGAATTCGTTGCCGATTTCCATGCCGCCAGCCTGATACCACCAGGAGTTCTGCATGCGCGCATTGAGGCCGAACGGCACCGACGAATAGATGGCGAAGGTCGGATCCTTGCCGACATAGTAGTAGGAAACAGTGTGGCACATCTCGACCGTATTCTTGGAGACCGCGTCAAGCGCCTGCAATCCCGGAACGAGTTCGCCCGCCTGGAAGAGCTGAATCTGAAACTTGTTGTCCGTCATCTCGGCAACCTGTTTCGCAAAGTACTCGGCGCCGCCATAGATCGTGTCGAGCGACTTCGGGAAACTGGACGTCATGCGCCATTTGATCTCGGGCGAGGATTGCGCGATCGCCGGCGAGGCCACCGCGGCCACTGCGGCGCCGGTTGCCGAAACTTTCAAAAAATCACGACGCTTCATCTAAGGCATCTCCTTGTTGGGACGTTTCCCAGATTTCCTGGAGCAGTTCTCCCGGCGAGGCGATTTCGCGTCAGCCGAAGGCGCTCTGGCGAGCGGTCTTTAACACGGAAGTTTGGCCGCGGAATACGCGACAATGGCATGACTGCACTGTCTAAACGAAAGTCGCATATGGCCTAGGCGGCGGCGATTACGCCCTGGAGCTGATCGCGGACCTTGGCGCCGATCGCGCGGTAGATCGCCGCATGCGTGCCATCGGGCTCGCTTTCGACGACCGGTGTCCCCGAATCCGAGGTGACCCGAATCGACATGTGCAGCGGAATTTCGCCCAAGAACGGCACGCCAAGCCGCTCGGCTTCGTGCCGCGCGCCGCCATGACCGAAGATGTCCGATTTGGTCCCGCAATGCGGGCACTGGAAATAGCTCATATTCTCGACAATGCCGAGCACCGGCACGTTGACCTTCCTGAACATCGCAAGCCCCCTCCGCGCATCGATCAGGGAAAGATCCTGCGGCGTCGAAATGATGACCGCGCCCTTCAGCGGCACATTCTGCGCCAGCGTCAGTTGCGCATCGCCGGTGCCGGGCGGCATATCGACCACGAGTATATCGAGCGTGCCCCAGGCGACATCGCGCAGCATCTGGGTGATGGCCGACATCACCATCGGCCCGCGCCAGATCATCGCGGTGTCCTCTTCGACCAGAAAGCCGATCGACATGATCGCCAGGCCGAAACGCTGCAGCGGAATCATCTTCCGCGCGTCGTTGAGTTGCGGCTTCTCGCGAATGCCGGTGAGCCTTGGTACCGACGGACCATAGATATCGGCGTCGAGCAGGCCGACGCGCAAACCGAGGTCGCGCAGGCCGAGCGCCAGATTGAGCGCGGTGGTCGATTTGCCGACGCCGCCCTTGCCGGAGGCCACCGCAATGACGGCGGCAATGCCGGGAATTTCCGACTGTTTCGACATCGGCGAAGCCGGGCTTTGCGGCGGCCGATGCGATGCCACCGGCGCCACGCCCGGCGCGTGACGGTGCGGCGGCGGTGCCGCGGAACCCGGCTTGCGTTCAGCCGTGAGCGCGATCATGGCGACGGTAACGCCGGGAATGGCGCGCACGGCGCTTTCTGCCTGCGCGCGAACGCTTTCCCAGGCGCGGGCCTCGCTGGCATCGACATTGATCGAAAAGAACACCTTGCCGTCGGTCACCGATATCGCCGACAAGACATCCGCATGGGTCAGCGCGACGCCGCGCGGCGACGCCACCTTGCCCAGCACATCGAGAACCTGTTCTTGCGTTACGCTCACCGCGCATCTCCGAGAGCCTTATCGGTTCTGATTGAATCAGAACCGGGCTCTATCTTTTGTTTTGACGCGTTTTCTTCACGCGAACCGGCGTCCACTTCGCTTGAAAACGCTGTCGCTATCTTCGGATGCGACCCATAGAGCGTTGCAGCTCAAAAGGCTACCTCACTCCGACATCATCCGCCCGCTCGGCCGGCGCCAACCCCGCGCTCTGCTCCTTGGCGGCCTCATAGTTCAATTCGATCATGACCCCGTTGGGGTCATTGACGAAGATCTGCCAGAGATCGCCGCCCGGAACCTGCCGCGAGTCGTGTTCCATCCCCTTGGACTCCAGCCGCCGCTTCATGCCGGCAAAACCCCGGCTGACGAAGGCGACGTGATGGACAACGCCGGAATCCGGCTTTTGCGGCTCGTCGGTCCTGGAAATATCGACCAGATGCACCACCGGCTTGCCCTCGCTGTACATCCACGCCCCCGGGAAGGCAAAGTTCGGCCGGGCGCCCTTCTCCAGGCCCAGGATGTCCTCGTAGAACCGGACCGTGTCGGCAAGCTTGCGGGTCCGGATGTTGAAATGGTCGAGCACGCCAACGCTCACGCTCATGCGATGTCACTCCCTTTTTATTGAAATTCCCGACGTCGATCGCTCACCCTAGCACAAAACCGGGCCCACCCGCCAAACGCAGCCGTTGCCCTTCATGGCGCAGGGTTTATTGTGGCTGTTCCACCTCTTCGGCGGAACCGGTTTTGAGGATCGAGACCGCTCACCGCCCCTTCCAGAATACGGTCCGGCCAACCCAAGGCCGGCAAAACCCCAGGGTTGCACACATGGCTAAAGTCGCTTTTCTCGGTCTCGGCGTGATGGGTTTCCCGATGGCGGGACATCTGGTGAAAAAAGGTGGCCATGAGGTCACGGTATTCAACAGGACGGCGGCCAAGGCCAAAGGCTGGGCCGAAAAATTCGGCGGCAAAACGGCCGCGACGCCCAGGGCCGCCGCCGAAGGCCAGGATCTTGTCATGTGCTGCGTCGGCAACGACAATGATCTGCGTGCGGTCACGCTCGGCGCCGACGGCGCATTCGCCGGCATGAAGAAGGACGCGACCTTTGTCGACCACACCACCGCCTCCGCCGAAGTCGCGCGGGAGCTCGATGCTGAAGCGACCAAGACCGGCTTCAAATTCATCGATGCGCCGGTGTCCGGCGGACAGGCCGGCGCGGAAAACGGCGTCCTGACGGTGATGTGCGGCGGCAGCGAAGCAGCCTATGCCGACGCCGAGCCCGTCATCGCGGCCTATGCCCGGATGTGCAAGCGGTTGGGACCCGCAGGGTCCGGCCAACTGACAAAAATGGTCAACCAGATCTGCATTGCTGGCCTGGTCGAAGGTCTTGCGGAAGGCATCCATTTTGCCAAGAAGTCCGGGCTCGATGTCCAGGCTGTGATCGACACCATCTCGAAGGGCGCCGCGCAATCCTGGCAGATGGAGAACCGCTACAAGACCATGAACGACGGCAAATTCGATTTCGGTTTCGCGGTGGAATGGATGCGCAAGGACTTGTCGATTTGTCTGGCCGAATCTCGGCGCAACGGCGCCAGCCTGCCGGTCACCGCACTGGTCGATGCCTTCTATTCCGAGGTCGAGAAGATGGGCGGCAAGCGCTGGGACACGTCCAGCCTGCTGGCGCGGCTGGAGCGCTGAAGCTTTCGGGGCGCGCAAGAGAGGTTAATTTAACCACCCGTTAACGTGATTCTTTAGCGCTTTAAGGCGGCTCTTAAGGATTTGGCGCCAGAGATAGACAATGCAAAAGCCCGCGCCTCGCGTGGGCAGGATTTGTGTTGTTTGATGAGTAAACCCGCAGACAAGCCTGAAGTCGTCCAACTTCCGGCCGAAACCCCTGCCGCAGCACCGGCGAGCCAACGCCGTGCCGCTGCCCAAAGGGTTCGCGAGGCCCGCGATCGGTTAACGTCGACCAGCGGAACCCGCCCCGCCTTCGATCGCGAACTGCTCCGGCAATATGCCCAAACGCGGATCTCGGCGTCCTATGTCGTGATGCTGCTGGTGGTGATAACCGGCTTGCTGTTCGGCTTCTGGATGCAGCCGGTGTCGGCCGCGGTGTGGACCTGCGGCATGCTCTGCATCCATGCCGCCATCATCCGCCATTGCGCCAGGTTCCTGGCCGAGCCGCCCTCGCTGACGCTGACCCGCAAGTGGCGAACGCGGTTTGTGCTGCTCGATCTGCTTTACGGCCTGTGCTGGACGGCGATCCTGGTCCATCCCGCCGGGCTCGATGTGGTCTCCAACACGCTGATGATGTTCCTGATGCTGCTGGTGATCGCGGTATCGAGCATGCTCGCGGCCAACCTGCCGATCGCGGCGCTGGCGGCGACCGCTCCGGTCACGGCGGCGATCGCGCTGAATTTCATGCTGGGCGGCACTTTCGACAACTACGTGCTGGCGGTGCTGGCGATCACCGCGGAGGGCTATTTTGCCCTGCTCGCCCATCGGCTGCATTCGACGACGCTGGTGACGCTGGAGGCGCGCGCCGAAAAGGACGCGCTGATCGGCGAGCTCGAGCAGGCCAAGGCGATCTCCGACGAGGCGCGCCACCGCGCCGAATCCGCCAACGTCGCGAAGTCGCGGTTTCTGGCGCAGATGAGCCACGAGCTGCGCACGCCGCTGAACGCGATCCTCGGATTTTCCGAGGTGATGAAAAGCGAAATCTTCGGCGCGCACACGGTGCCGGTTTACAAGGAATATTCCGCCGATATTCACAATTCGGGCGTGCATCTGCTCAATCTCATCAACGAAATTCTCGACCTGTCGCGGATCGAGGCCGGACGCTACGAGCTCAACGAGGAAGCGGTGTCGCTGGTTCACGTCGTTGCCGACTGCCATCATCTCCTGAAACTGCGCGCCTCCAGCCGCGGCATCACCATCCACGAGGTGTTCGAGCAGGGCATGCCGCGAATTTGGGGCGACGAGCGCGCCACCCGGCAGATCGTGCTCAATCTGTTGTCGAACTCCATCAAGTTCACCCCTCAGGGCGGCGAGATCTGGCTGAAGGTGGGATGGACCGCCTCGGGCGGACAATATCTGAGCGTCAAGGATACCGGCTCCGGCATCGCCGAGGATGAAATCCCGATCGTGCTGGCCTCGTTCGGCCAGGGCTCCAATTCGATCAAATCCGCCGAACAGGGCGCAGGCCTGGGACTGCCGATCGCCAAAAGCCTGATCGACATGCACGGCGGCACCTTCACCCTGAAATCGAAGCTCCGCATCGGTACCGAAGTCATCGTCACCTTCCCGCCGGAGCGCGTGATGTCGGCGCTGGCGCCGATGGCGGAGGAAGCGCCGCCGCTGCAGCCGGAAACCGCAGGCCCTCCACCTCCCGACGAGAAACGACGGGTCCGCAACAAGCCGATCATGAGCGCCGGTACCGGATTGTAACCGAATGCTTGCGCAAATGACCGATTACACTTCACTATCCCAGGATGAGCAAAGAAACGCCGTGCATTGCAGTCTGTATGATGGATCCCAAAACCAGCCTCTGTTTCGGCTGTGGACGTACGCTACCGGAAATCGCGCGCTGGCACCGCATGGACAGTGCGGAGCGCCAGGCGGTGATGGCGCAGCTTTCGGCACGCATGGCCGACGCCGGGCTGGCTCAGCCCGAGCGACGCATCACTTCAGAAGCCGGCTGACAGGCGGCTACATTTGCATGGGAGACGTGCCGTGATCCGCGTTCTGCTCGTCCTCCTGATGCTGGCAGCGACGGCCGGCGCCGTGGTCGCCTATGGAGATCCGGAACGGATCGCGCGCGCCAGCGACAGCGTCTCGCAATTGCTACGCAAGCGGGCCGCTTCCCCGGCCCGCGCCGTGCAGATCGCCCGCGCCCAGGGCGGAGAGTTCGCGCTGCAGGCCAAGATCAACGGCGTCAGCGCCCCGATGGTGATCGACACCGGCGCGACCTCGGTGGTCTTGACCTATGAAACCGCAAGAGCTGCCGGACTGCCGCTGGAATTGCTCGAATATGACGTCGACGTCGAGACCGCCGGCGGACACACCAGGGCGGCCCGGCTGACACTTGATCGCCTCGCCATCGGCAAGCTGGTCGAGCGTTCGGTTCCCGCGCTGGTGGTACCGCACGGACAGATGAAGACCAACCTGCTCGGCATGAGCTTTCTGGACCGGCTGGAAAGCTGGGAAGTGCGCGCCGACCGGCTGATGCTGCGCGGCTATCCGTAAGATCTGTTATGCGGCCATCGAGGCCACGACGCGATCCTCGACCAGCGCGATCGCGTCGCGCAGGACGTTGACGCCGGCGCCCGGCTTGACGCCGTTCTCGGCGAGGTGACGGCGGAAGGCGCGTGCGCCGGGCACGCCGTGAAACGCGCCGACGAAATGCCGGGTGATCGAATGCAGCCGCGTGCCCTGCGCGAGCTGGCTCTCGATGTACGGCATCATGGCCTCGAACACGTCCTTCATCGCGGCAAAAGGGGGCGCCTCGCCGAACAGTTCGAGATCGGCCGCCAGCAAGCGCCACGGCTCCTGATAGGCCGCGCGTCCGAGCATCACGCCGTCGACAAAGCCGAGGTGGGCTTTCGCCTCGCTGAGGTCGGCGATGCCGCCGTTGATGATGATGGGCACAGCGGGGAACGCCGCTTTCAGCCGATAGACCCTGTGGTAGTCGAGCGGCGGGATGTCGCGATTTTCCTTGGGCGACAATCCGCTGAGCCAGGCCTTGCGGGCGTGCACGATCAGCGCGTCGGCGCCGGCGGCGATGACGGCGCGCGCCAGCTGATCCAGCGCGATTTCCGGATCCTGGTCGTCGATGCCGAGCCGACACTTGACCGTGACCGGGATGTTCACCGTGCGTTTCATCGCCTCCACACCGGCGGCGACCAGCGCCGGCTCCGCCATCAAGCAGGCGCCGAAGCGGCCGTCCTTCACCCGGTCCGACGGGCAGCCGACATTGAGGTTGATTTCGTCGTAACCAAATTCCTCGCCGATTTTCGCCGACGTCGCGAGATCGCGCGGGTCGGAGCCGCCGAGCTGCAGCGCGACCGGATGCTCGCTGGCGTCGTATCCAAGCAGCCGGCTTCGATCGCCATGCAGGATCGCGCCGGTCGTCAGCATCTCCGTGTAGAGCCGCGCGCGCCGCGTCATCAGGCGATGGAAGACCCGGCAATGCCGGTCGGTCCAATCCATCATCGGGGCGACGCAAAAATGTCTGTCTAACATGCTGTTTTCATTCAACTTAAATATCTTTCTCGGTCCGATCGATTTTGATCCGACGGGCGATCTGACGCGTTAGTGCTAAAGCATTTTCCTTTCTTTTCAACGGCTCGATCCGATCACTCCATTATTTTCAGTTATTTCAACCTTGCTCGGTACTGCACGGCAATACCAAAAATGCCCGCGCAGTACCGCACCTCGTGCGCTCAACTACGCCGGCTAGCCGAATTTGAAATGGGAACGGTACTGCCGTGACGTAGACACCTGATTGATCAGCGATCCGGGCGCAGCTTATACGGCTTCGTTCGGTGCGACCGCCTGACCGGAAAACAAATCGCGCATACCCAATACCTTGTAACCGATCGCCTGATAGCCAACGCGGCGTTTCGCAGCCATGCGGGCCAGAACCGGCACTCTCATGTCGGCATAATCATATATGATCACCTCGCGCTTGGCGTCGTTCAGACGATGCAACCGGCCGGCATACTGGGCAAGCGTGCCTTTCCAAGCAATCGGCATGGTAAGAAAAAGGGTATCGAGGCGGGAATCATCGAAACCCTCGCCGAGGTAGCGTCCGGTCGCGACGATGACACGTTCCTCGGTTTGGGGAATTGCTGCAAGTCGCGTGGCAACGTCGCGGCGCTGCTTCTCGCTCTGCCCGCCGCGCAATACGACGACATGCCTTGCGAAACGCTCGAGACGATTTGCGATAATCTCTAAATGGGCGGTACGCTCGGTTATCACGACGGGTGAACGGCCGGCATCCAGTGAACGCAAGACGTCATCGAATCTTGAGATCATTGCGTGCTTCATCGGCGACCATTTCCTTGAAAACAGCTTGGATGGAAGGAGCAGAAGTGTCCAATGTGGCTTGAAGTTGGAAGCTGGTATCCCTGATCCGCACGACGTGATCGAATGGGCGCTTGGCTGCCTCGGATCGTGCATCCACGCGATGGCGGACGGGACCACATTGCATAACGATGATCGGGTGATGTCCGTCTTTTCGCGTAACCGTTGCCGACAGGCCGAGGATGTAGCGGGCCTTGGTGCGGCGCGCGACCAGTTCAAAGCTTACCGCCGATAGATGGTGGCATTCGTCGACCACGATATGCCCATAGTTGCCGACGACATCATCGACTTCTCCCTTGCGAACCAGGCTCTGGATCAGGGCGACGTCAACCCGACCTTTCGGTTTGCGGCGGCCGCCGCCGATCACGCCGAACGCGTCACGCGTGATACTTGAGAACGCTGTGAGCCTCTCGATCCATTGATCCATAAGCTGACGGCGGTGAACGAGGACCAATGTATTCCGTCCGCGTTCGGCCATCATCCGGATGGCTAAGATCGTCTTGCCGAACGCCGTCGTTGCCGCGAGCACGCCTGTATCATGCGGCAAGAGGGCTGTGATCGCGGTTTCCTGATCGGAGCGTAATGCGCCAGTGAAGGCAAGTGGGATCGCCGCACCGGAAAACCGGCAATCTTCGATCGTTACTGTAATTCCAAGCGACGCGAGCAGATCGAGTACGGCGTCGAAGCACCCGCGAGGCAGCGCAACATGATGGCTGGTCAACTCTGCGCAAGAGATAATCCGAGGCTTGTCATGAGTCGAGCGGCGCATTGCTTGTGCAGCATAAAATTCGGGATTCTGGAACGCAGCCAGGCGAATGAGGCGCGCGATCAACGACGGTGGCAGGGCTTGTCGCGGAAGGTAAATCTGGTCCGCCTGTTCGACAGTGATCGCACCTGGCAATGGCCCGCGGATGGCGGGCGGCACCTGTCGCTGCGATGGCGGGGCGAGCCACGGTTCTTCGTCTTCGTCGACGAGAGGAATACGCACGCCGGGAATTTTTCCAGATGCGCTCGCTTCCTCGACCAAATGTTCCACCTTCGCTCGCGGCATAGGCCTGATCGCGGACAGGAAGGTCCACTGATCCAGATACGGCGAACAAGATT
Organism: uncultured Alphaproteobacteria bacterium; assembly: GCA_963778925.1. Classification (GTDB taxonomy): domain Bacteria; phylum Pseudomonadota; class Alphaproteobacteria; order Rhizobiales; family Xanthobacteraceae; genus Bradyrhizobium. The sequence goes on from CAVZWE010000012.1 coordinate 11,006, forward strand.
CGTCGACGAACTC
>CAVZWE010000013.1:0-12522 GCA_963778925.1 uncultured Alphaproteobacteria bacterium
TTCGCTCCTCCGCGAGGATGAACTTGTTCTGCTCGGCGAAGCCGAAATTGGCCATGCCCTCCTGATCGGCGCGAAGCCGCGCGCGATAGTTTTCATAAGCCGCCAGGCTTTCGAACGAAATCAGCGCGAACGCGATGTTGTTGGTGCCTTCATGCGGCATCCAGTAGCCGACGAGATCGCCGCCGCAGCGGGGAATGATGGCAAGCCAGCGTTTGGCGTAGTCCTCGAACATCGCCCGCTTGAACGGATCGAGCTGATAGCGAATGAAAACGGTGACGGCCATGGGAACCTCCGGGTGTTAATTGCCGTCATTGCGAGCGTAAGCGAAGCAATCCATTCTTCCTTTGTGGCCATGGATTGCTTCGCTTCGCTCGCAATGACGAGCCCAAGCACGAGCGTCAAACCCGACAATAGCCGCTTGATCGACGTCGATGCTTCGGTTATCATCGAACTATGAAAGCAGGTCCCGATATCGCCATGGTCGCCTCGCTGGTCGGCGATCCCGCCCGCGCCAACATGCTGACGGCGCTGATGACCGGCCGCGCGCTGACCGCGAGCGAGCTTGCGCACCAGGCCGGCATCACGCCGCAGACCGCAAGTTCGCATCTTTCCAAGCTCGAGGCCGGCGGCCTGATCGAGCCGGAGAAGCAGGGCCGCCACCGCTACTATCGCCTCACCGATCCCGATGTTGCCGGCGTGCTCGAGGGGCTTGCCGGCCTTGCCGCGCGCGCCGGCCACATGCGGGTGCGGACGGGACCGAAGGATCCGGAGCTGCGCCGCGCGCGGATCTGCTACGATCATCTGGCCGGCGATCTCGGCGTGCAGATGCTCGACAGCATGAGAAAGCAGCGGCTGGTCCGCCAGAGCAAGCAGGCGATCGAGCTGACCGCCGAGGGCAAGCGCTTCATGGCCAGCGCGCTGCAGATCGATGCGGCAATGCTCGCCCATCCGCGCCGTCCGGTCTGCAAGGCCTGCCTCGACTGGAGCGAGCGGCGCCATCATCTCGCCGGCACGCTCGGGGCCGCCGTCATGAGGCGGTTCACCGAGTTGAAATGGGCCGCGCGCGATACCACCCCCGGCAGCCGCGTGGTCAATTTTTCGCGAACCGGCGAGAAGCGGTTCGCAGCGCTGTTCGGCAATAGCGAATAGCATCAGGCCACGATCAATCTTCGTCATGGCCGGGCATAGCCGTCTGAAGGACGGCGTCGCTTCCGCTCGCCTATGACCCGGCCATACACGTCTTTATCTGCCGCTGATCCGTAAAGACCTGATGATCTGGCGCTGCCTGACAAATCTTCTCGATAGCCCGTATTCATTCCGCGTTCAGGTCGCCACCCCTAACCTCGCAGCCATTCGACGGGTCGCAATTGCGTCGAATCATGCGTGGATAAATATCAGGCGCCGCATCGCGGCCCAACGAAGGGAGAAAACATGAAATATCTTTTCGCAGCAGTTCTGGTTGCCGGCACGGTCGCAGGCTTTGGTGCGGCGAACGCCGCCGGCGGTTGTGGCGCCGGCTTCCATCGCGGCCCCTACGGCGGATGCCAGCCCAATGGCGCCGTTGTCGTGGTCGAGCGGCCGATCGTCGTCGCGCCAGCCCCCGTCGTGGTGGTGGCCCCCGGTCGCGTCTGCCCCCTCGGCTTCAGCTGGCGCTATGGACGCTGCCGGCCGATTTGAGCGCGACCTCACGAATCACGGCAAGACCCCGCTTGCGCGGGGTTTTTTGTGCGACAGGATAGCGGTCGTGAGCGACGCAAGAGCGTGAAGACAATGAGGGCGGGAATTCCCGCCCTCTCGCAAACCCCTCACCAGTTCCGGAAGCACTGCTTGCCGAACGGCCCGGAATGCCAGCCGGGCGGACAGTTATAGAGCGGACGGCAGCCGCCATAGGGGCCGCGGTGCCAGCCGGGCCCGCAGCCGCCGGCGATAAGGATGGTGTCGGCCGACGCGGCCTGGTCGAGCGGAGCCACCGGCATCGCCCGCGACGCGGAGACCGCCGCAAGGCTGAGGCAAATGGCAAACGCAGATGCAATAATCATTTTCATGGGCTTTTCCCTTCCTCTCGACGTGCCGCGACGCGGCGGTTTCAACTTACGCAACGCTAATACAGAATCACAGGATAACGGGCAGATGCCAGCGAGCATCGCCAGTGCCGGCGGTGCCAGCGGTGCATGCCAGCCCGAGTGACGGCGATGCCAGCCCCAGTGACGGTGATGATGCCAGCCCCAGTGGTGGCCGTGCCCGTGATGTCCCCAGTGTACCTGTTCGGGCTTGATGCGGTCGACATCGTCCTGCGTGACCACGGCCGGTTCCGCGCCTTCGCCGCGCGGTGGCGCGACTTCCCTCCATAGCAATCGGCGGCAGCGGCGCGGCGCTCGCGCCCGCAGCGAGTGCCGCGGCGCCCGCGGCGAAGCCAACGGCGACTTTCAGAAAGTGGCGGCGTTCCATGACATCTCCCTCTCGGTGGTCGGCGAGTGATGCGGGGAGAGTTTGATTGCGTCGAGATGAATGGCCGCTGAATTGCGCGTTCAGGTGACTTCCTCGTCGTCCCGGCGAAAGCGGGGACCCATAACCACAAATGTCTATTGTGGCGACCCGCGGAATAAAGGCAACGAGCACTGCCTCTCTCATGACTGCCGCGGCGTGCGATGAGCGCAATTGCGCTACGCGGGGGTTACGGCGTGCGCCGGAACGACGGATACCTTTAGCTCGAACAAAATCACCCGGCGCCGAACTCTTCCGCCAGCACCAGCGATTCGCGCGTCCGCGTCACATCGGGCCAGTCGCGGTTGAAGTCGGCGACCAGTCGCTTCAAATCCGCGCCATTCATGGCGCGGTCTAGCGCGGCTTGATCTGCGAATTGATAGGTCGCCTGATGCAGCGAGGGATCCGTGATGCTCCAGCATCGCCACGCCCGCTGCACACCGAACGATTTCATCGCGTCGGGCAGATGCTCGCGGCTATACCACTCGTCGAACGCTTTGCGTCTGGCAGGGTCGGCGACAGTGGCGCGGACCACGAAATAGGCTGATGGCATGGCGTTTCTCCCCGTGTTTTTTTCCTCGTCATTCCGGGGCGCGCACTCGCGCGAACCCGGAATGACGAAGAACTCTACAAACCCATCCGCCCCGCGCCATGATCGCGGCGCAGAGCAGGATGATGACGATGGCAAGGAGCTCGCCGTGAATGACGACGGTCACGCAGCCGCAATTTCTTCGCATCGATCGCGGGCACCTGCCCGGCGCTGATCGCCTACCCCACGACAGGAATTCCATGGTCGGAATGATCGACAACAGCCCGACCACGATAAAGATCGAGAATTTCGTCATGAAAGCGTGGCTGTGGAAATAATAGTCCGCGCCCTTCTCGAACAGGAACACCCGCAACAGCCCGATCACCAGCAGCGCGCCGGCGGCGATGCCGAGCACGATGTCGGTGACCTGCAGCCGCCGCGCCGAGGAAAGCGTCAGCTCCCGCGGATCAGCGTGAACTCGATCGCGACCGCCGACACCAGCGTGAAGGCGCAGAGGTGATGGAGAAAGGCGAACAGCGTGGACATGGCGCGGGCTCCGATGGGAGGATGAGCGGCGAAGAGATGGAATCATGGCGCGCGCCACGGCCTCTATGGATCGCCCGCCTCCGCGGGCGATGACAAAATCCAGCGCGTCACATCAGTTTCATGGACGCATCACCAACCACCCGAAGCTCGATCCTGCCGATCAATTCCGAACGGAGCAACTCGGCCGCGCTAATGGCGGCGTCGGTCAGTCGCACGTGCTGACATTCGATCCGAGCGACACAATTCCGCCGAGCACCAAGGCAATCGATCCGAGCGCGGCGCCCTGACCGGGTCCGAACAGACCGAGCATCATGACGAGCAGTAATGCGACGCCGCCGGCGATGGCGGTCTTAGAAACCAGGATGATCTTCGGCATCGCTCGGCGATCTCGGCAAGCTCCGCGATCCGCACTTCGACCTGTGAAATCTCGTCGGTCGCGTGTCCCGTTGCCGCGGATTTTAGGCGATGAGGTAGATGCGGGTAACCCGCCACGTGAAGAAGGGAGGGTTACGCTTCGGTCTCCAGTCCTACGCGCACCACCCTTACCGTGCTAGGACACCGGCACGACGCACGGAGGGATAGGTCCTGGCAACATAGCCGACTTGCGCGAAGAACCACCAACGCTGGCACGTGCATCCGGAAGCGCTTGAATGTTCGAGGGAAGACCCGAGCACATCGGACACTGCGCTGGCGTCCTCGGAGGCGTGATCGACATTCTTCGACGACTTTCCGTCCACGGTGTACCCGAGGTCGAGCCAGATAGAAACGATTTCGCTGCATGGCTCACTTCAGCCGACTATTCTCAAGTCTGGTCTTTCAAAATATAGGCGATCTCATCCAGCAAAGCGCGAGCTTCTAGCATGAGCGCGAACTCGTCGTATTCACTCGTGATCTGTCGGCGTACTACGTGGCCATTGATAACGATCTCTTCGTGCGCCGCGGTGGTAACTAGTCGCCTCTTGCGGTCAGAGACTGGCTTGCAAGTACTTTGCTATCAATTACGACCGACAAGTGAGAGGCTTCCGCTGCGAGGCGAACGCGTCGTCTTCGTTGCAGCGTCGCCATCGGTTTATCTCTGCCTCCGTCACAACGGCAAATTGTCATGCTTCTTCATCGGCATCTCGACATGCTTGTCCCGCAGCATCGCGAGCGCCCGCGCGATGCGGCGCCTGTGTCGAGTGCGGCATGATGACGTCGTCGATATAGCCGCGCTCGGCGGCGATGAAGGGGGACAGGAAGCGGTCTTCATATTCCTTGGTGCGCGCGGCGATCTTGTCGGAGTCGCCGATATCGGAGCGGAAGATGATTTCGACCGCGCCCTTGGCGCCCATCACCGCGATCTGCGCGGTCGGCCAGGCGTAGTTCATGTCGGCGCCGATTTCCTTTGACGCCATCACGTCGAACGCGCCGCCATAGGCTTTTCGGGTGATCACCGTGACCAGCGGCACCGTGCATTGCGAATAGGCGAACAGCAGTTTCGCGCCGTGTTTTATGAGACCGCCATATTCCTGGGCGGTGCCCGGCAGAAAGCCGGGCACGTCGACAAAGGTCACGATCGGGATGTTGAAGGCGTCGCAGAAGCGGACAAAGCGCGCGGCTTTGCGCGAGGCGTCGCTGTCGAGCACGCCCGCCAGCACCATCGGCTGGTTGGCGACGAAGCCGACGGTCCGCCCGGCGATGCGGCCGAAACCGGTGACGATGTTTTTCGCAAACATCTCGGAGATCTCGAAGAAGTCGCCCTCGTCCACGACTTTCAGGATCAATTCCTTCATGTCGTAGGGCTTGTTGGGATTGTCGGGGATCAGCGTGTCGAGCGACATGTCGACCCGGCCGATGTCGTCAAAGCTCGGCCATTCCGGCACGCCGTCGGTATTGTTGCTGGGCAGGAAATCGATCAGCCGGCGCATCTGCAGCAGCGTCTCGACGTCGTTCTCGAACGCACCATCCGCGATCGAGGAGCGCGTAGCGTGCACCGAGGCGCCGCCGAGTTCTTCCGCCGTGACGACTTCGTTGGTGACCGTCTTCACCACGTCAGGGCCGGTGACGAACATGTAGCTGGTGTTCTTCACCATAAAGATAAAATCGGTCATGGCGGGCGAATAGACGTCGCCGCCGGCGCAGGGGCCCATGATGACCGAGATCTGCGGGATCACGCCCGAGGCAATGACGTTGCGGCGGAACACATAGGAATAGCCGGCGAGTGCGGCGACGCCTTCCTGAATCCGCGCGCCGCCGGCGTCATAGAGCCCGATGATCGGCGCCCTCGCCTTCATCGCCATGTCCTGGATTTTGACGATTTTTTGCGCGTGGGTTTCCGACAGCGAGCCGCCGAACACGGTAAAGTCTTTCGCGAAGACAAAGGTCTTGCGGCCGTTGACGGTGCCCCATCCGGTGACGACGCCATCGCCCGGCACTTTTGTTCTCTCCATGCCGAATTCGGTCGAGCGGTGCTCGACGAACATGTCGAACTCCTCGAACGAGCCCTTGTCGAGCAGGAGCTCGATGCGCTCCCGCGCGGTCAGCTTGCCGCGGGCGTGCTGCGCCTCGATGCGCTTCTCGCCGCCGCCGAATCTGGCGCCGGCGCGCCGCTCCTCAAGGGTTTCCAGGATGTCTTTCATTGGCCCCGCCCGTCGTTTGACCCGCGATTTGGACGGGTTCTAACACGGCATTTTGGCCGCGGGAAACGCCCATCCTTGCTATCTGGCGGCCTTACCCGGCGCACGATATATCCGGGACGTAACGGAGGCAGTGCCATGACCGGTAGCGCGGATGGGGAATCCACGGGCAACGTGACCGGGGGATTGCGAACCCTGCTGCGGCTGGAGGGCCTGACGCTGTTCGCGGGGATGACGCTGCTTTACGCGGTCTGGGGCGGATCATGGTGGGTTTTTGTGATCCTGTTCCTGGTGCCCGACCTCAGCTTCGCGGCCTATCTCGCCGGCCCGAAGACCGGCGCCATCGTCTATAACGCCGCGCACAGCTACATGGCGCCGATGGTGCTGATGACGACCGGATTCGGGCTGGAACTCGCCGCTCACGCTTTCGATCGCGATGATCTGGCTGGCGCATATCGGCATCGACCGCGCGCTCGGCTATGGCCTGAAATATTCGGCCGGATTTACCTTCACCCACCTCGGCCGTATCGGGCGTGATGCAAAGACGACTTGAGAAGCGATAGCGTTAGAGGTGTTCGCACATCTATCCCCCGTCATGCCCGGGTTTATCCCGGGCATCCACGTCAGTGTCAGCTCATACAGGTGTCATCTCTCAGCTGACCGTGAAAGTGGAGTCAAAACAGAGCCTTGGCATAATCGAGTTCAGTTGCGAATACTTCAGGGGTGCTCAAAATTGCCCGCTTGCAGCCAACTTTCTCCAAGGCGTTCGGCTATCGTAGGAGGGTTTGATTTTTGTCACGGCCGAAAGAACGAGTTTAAACAACGTCAGGCTCAGCGCACACGATGCGGAATCCGGAGCGAAGAGCTTGCAACCGATTTTCGCTCAACCGGACAGCCGTGGGTTGTATCTCGGGCATCCACGTCTTTTTGTCAGCCCTCATACAGGTGTCATCGCCCGGCTTGACCGGGCGACCCAGTATTCCGTGGCGCCTGCGATGGAATCGAGAAACCGCGGCGTACTGGGTCCCCGCTTCCCGCGGGGACAACGAATCCACAGGAACGGCGAGCGACGCGAGCCCGTCTACTTCTCCCCCACCTTGAACGGCGGCTCCTTGCCGGGAGGCGTGGTTTCTTCCGCCATCGCCAGCAGCATCGCCACCATGACGTAGTTGCCCGCCACCGCGGTCAAATCCACGATTTGCTGATCGTTGAAAACCTTCTTCGCCCGCGCATAGGTTTCGTCCGAAACTTTTTGCGTTGACGTGAGCTCGGTGACGAAGTCGTACACCACCGCCTCGTCCTCGGCCATGTTCGACGGCCGCTTGCTGGCCTTTAGCTCGGCGATGATGTCGGGCGAAAGACCCGCCTTCGCCGCGAGCGGCGCATGCGCAAACCATTCGACCTGCGAGCGCCATTGCCGTCCGATGATCAGGATGGCGAATTCGTTGAGCTTGGTCGGCACAGAAGTCTGCCAGCGCAGATAATAGAACAGGTCGTACAACCGCTGGCCGAGCACCGGGCTCCTGATCATCGGGTTGTAAGGCCCGCCAAGGCCGACGCTGGAAACCTTCATGATCTGCTCGCCGAGCGGCTTCTGCTTCTCGTCGAGCTGGTCCATGGTCAGTTGCGGAAAGCGCGGCTCCTTGCCGGTCGCGGGCGGTGCAAACATCGTCGCGGCGAACCAGCCGCCGGCCGCGGCAACCGCGAGCGACGACATCCAGACTGCAGATTTCATGATTTCCTCCGGGCGTTTCTTAGGGGCTTCTTATAAACTGGGAGAAGCTAGTCCAGCCGCGTTCGCCACGCCAGCCCGCAGCGGCAAATGACAGCTATCGGCAATTCAGAGCGCGCCGATATCGGCAAGGCACGCCTGCGTGATGCTCATGCGGTCGGCGATGTGGCGCGGCTGGATACAATCCATGTTGAGCGCAAACACCGTATTGGCGCTGCCCTTCTCGGCCCAGCCGACCATCCAGCCCAGCGACGGCTGGCCGCGCTCGGCGCCCAACAGGCCGCTCTTGGCGCGGATAATGGTGTCGCCGACCTTGGTCACCGGCAATATATCGCGCACCAGCTCCTGACTGCGTTTCGAAACCGGCAGCGCGCCACGACGCAGCCGGTCGACGAAATCGACCTGCTGCACCGGATCGATGCGCAAATTGCCGGTCAGCCAGAACTGGTCGATCCCGCCGCCGATATCGCGGTTGCCATAGTCAAGGAGATCGACATATTTCTGCATCCGCTCCGCGCCGATACGCCGCGCGATCTCCTGATAGACCGGCACCGCGGAGGCGGCGATCGCCGAGCGCAGCGTGTGATCGCTGTTCCAGGCCTCGATGCTTCTGACAACGCCGTCCCATTTGAAGATATCCTTGTCGGGATCGGAGACCACGCCGGTCTCCAGCGCGATCACCGAATTCGGAATCTTGAAGGTCGAGGCCGGCAGCTTTGCCTCTCCCGAACGGTTCTTGTCGCTGGCGATCACGAGATAATCGTCGACCTTGTAGCCGACGAAGGTGCCGACAGTATCCTCGTCGGTAAAATGCCTGGCCAAACTCTCGCGGATCTCGCTGCGCTGCGGCGCGACATTGGCAAAGCCGCGCAATGGCAACAGGCTCGCGGCAGCCAGCAGGCCGAGCGCATGGCGGCGGTGGATCATGGCAGCATCCGACGGCGGCAAGAAACGAGGCCGACGATGCGGATGACATCGTGGTAAAACGATGACGATCGGAGCATTACTGCTTTGATGCTGGTAGTCGTATATCCTCGGCCTCGTGGTTCGAGACGCGCGGCCTTGCCGCGCTCCTCACCATGAGGGTCTCAGACCTCATCCTGAGGAGGCCGCGACGCGGCCGTCTTGAAGGATGGCCCCTTGTGCGAAGTCATCCTTCGAGGCTCGCAAGGGCTCGCACCTTCAGCGATAACGGCGAAGCCGTTACGCAGAGATGACGGCGAAGCCGTTACGCAGGGATGACGCCCTAGCGAACCGGTCTTGATAGTCCGAGCACGAAAATCAGCACTTCCGCGACCGCCTTGTAGAGCTCCACGGGAATCTCGTCGCCGAGTTCGACGTTGGAAAGCGCGCCGGCCAGCACCTCGTTCTCCTCGATCGGGATATCGTGGGCTTTGGCGACCTCGATGATCTTGGCGCCGATCGAGCCCTTGCCTTTGGCGATGACCCGCGGCGCGCCGGTCCGGTCATAATGCAGGGCGACCGCGAGCTGGTTTTTGGTCACCACGTTCATAGCGCGCGATCCAGGAAATGCCCGGCGCGCGCTCGTGTGGCCTGCGGCGGCGCGCCATCGCGGATCACGATGTCGCCGGGCTGAAGCTCGGCCTTGCTGAGCGCCTGGCTCAATTGCGCGGCAGCGGCGCGCAGTTGCGCCGCGGTCGCAGGCCGCTCCGCCCACATCCGCACCGAGGTCTTGTCGCCGACCAGCGAGACCAGTGCGTGCACGGGGCCGGCGGGCTCGACGTCGAGCGAGAACCGCGCCCGCCACACCCGCTTGGCCGCTTCGACCTCGCTGCCGCCGGCGTCGCGCGAAATCTCGAACTGCGCCATCGCCGTTCCCTGCGGCATCGCGAACGGGATTTCGAAATTCCAACGCAGCGCCGCGGGCTCGATCCGGACGGCGGCGGGATCGACCCGATCCGGCAATGAAGCCACCTGCAACAACGTCTGCCGCGCGATCGCGCCGTCGGTATCGGCGAGCAGATGGTGCATCGCCGTTTCAAACGGCGAGTTCGATACCAGCGTGGCCGGCACCACCGGCTGCGCCGCCGGCAGCGCGCCCGCGATCGGCGGCGGCGGCACGTTGGTGCGGGCAAATTCGGCGTCATCGACCCTCAATGAACGAGCGCCGGTCACCGCCGGCAGCAGCGACAGCAGCTGGCTGTTCTCGAGCACGAGCCCGGATGGATTTGTCAACGGCAGCGGACGGGCCTGGAGCGCTTCCTGCAACACACTAAGCGCGGCGCTGCTGGCGGCCGCCCGCACCGCATCGGCCGGCGCCGTTGCCGGCGAAAGCACCGGGGTCACCGTGTTGAAATTGACAACATCCTGTGTGATCGGCGCGGCGCCTCGCGACACAGAGCCGGGCACGGCAATCCCGGACGCGGCGATCTCGGACGCAAGCTGCGGCGCCAGCGGCGGAGAAGCCGCGGCCAGGTTTTCCGGCACGACGACGATCGGCACCGGCTGTGGCGAAGTTTGAACGGACGAAACTATGCCTTGCGCCAGCGCTACCGCCAGCGGCGGCGTCCCCTGCTGCACCACCGGCGCCGGCGTTGCGGCGCCCTGCGGCAAGGCTGGCGCCGTCAGTGCTGCGGCCTGCGGCAATATCGTTGTCGGTGCCGGCGTCCCCTGCGTCACCGCCGCGACCTGTATCACTGCTGCGCCCTGCGTCGCCGGCGCGCCCTGCGTCGCCGGCGCACCTTGCGTCGTCTGTGGAACGCCTTGCGTCACCGGCGCGGCCTGCGTGGCTGCTGCGCTTTGCGTCGCCAGCGCGCCAGGCGTCGCCGCCACGTCATTGAGCGACGTCGTCAACACCTGGCGCAGCACAATCAGGGCCGCCTTGAGATCGGGCACGGCACCCGATGGCGGAAGCGATCCAGACGCCAACGAGGCTTCCAGAAACAGGCCGGAACTCTGGAACGCCTGCTTGATGTCATTGCCGGTCAGGCCCGGATCGAGGCTGGTGCGCTGGGCCAGCACCTGCGCCACCGCCTGCTGAACCTGCGGCGGCAGGTTATCGATCCCGGCGGCAACATCGAGATTGGCAAACAGCGGCGCGAGGCTGGTCTGCTGGGCAGCAGCGGTCTGGGCCGCGACCGACACCGCAACCGCCTCCGGCGGCGTGAGCTGGCTTGTTGGGGTCGCCGGCAACGTGGTTTGCGCCGCGATGCCGGCGGTCACATCCGGCGCCAGGGTCACGATGTCAGGCGCGCCGTTCGCGCTGGCGGCATCGGCCGGTCCCGCACTGGCCGCGGCGCCGGCCTGCGCGTTGACCACCGCGAGCCTGATGGTGCCGTCGGTGGCTTGTGAAACCGAAAGCTGCAGCGTCTGGCCGGCTTGCAGCGGAACCTGCGAAAGCACGTCGATCGACTGGCCGCCGATCGCAATCCGTACCGTGTCGTTGCCGAGGATTTGCTGGATCCGCGCGCTGATCACGCTGCCCGGCTGCAGCACGACCGGCGTCGACGTCGCACCTTGCACGGTAGCGGCGGGGGAAACGTTCGGGTTGACGACGATCGGCATGCTACGAGCTCGCTGGGCGGTCGACGCTAGCCTAGCCTCGTAAACCTCTCCTTAACCGCGGAGCGCGATCAGCAAAAGTGGGAACCGGTTTTGCGTCCGATCGCGCTCCAAATCATGAAGTGGCGCATGATCTTATCGCCAAACCGCATACACTTTGGCGGATCATGCGCCGGGATTCAACGCCCTTATAATGCTCGCCGCAGCCCTGAAATCGACCAGCCGCGCCGCCCGCCGCGCCGCCACCTCGTCGTCGACGCCCCATTTTTCGATGTTCCAATCCTCATCGACATGGGCCGCTTTCCAGACCTGATCCTCATCGAGCACGCCGCGCTTGAGCGCCAACGCGAGCAGCGCCGAGCCGGTCAATGTCGTGACCACGTGAAGCGCCGCGACCGACCAGGGGTCGGCGGGCAGCGCCGCACGCACGGCCGTGATCGCAGAATCGGGCTGGCGGACATGCACGATCCCCTCGGCCAGAATGAAATGGGCGCCGAGCGCGTCTTTCGCCCAGAACAATACGGGATCCCAATGCGCGGCTTCGCGCGTGACCAGCGCGTCGGGATGGCCGGCGCGGTAGAACAACAGATCGGAGTGAAAATATTTTACGATGTCTTCGGTGACGGCATCGGCCCGGTCGACCACGGCGTCGACGACGCTGTTGGCCAGGCGCGTCAGCGGCATCGTCAGGGGGTCGATGAACTCCGGCTGTGCCTCCCATTCGGCGGCGATGGCGTCGGCGATCTCCTTGGTGGGCGCGACCATCGGCCGGCCGGAAGGCGTGCGCACCTGCTTGCCGTCGAGCGTGACGGCAAAGCCATCTGCGGCTTCGGCGACGCCGGCATAGGCGTAGAAGCGCTTCCGGCGCGGCGTGCGCGTGGTGCGCCGCACCGCCTCCTCCGGATCGAGCGGCGATTTTCCGGAGGTTTCTTCGAACAATTCACGCATTGGTTTTTGGGTCTCTTTGCCGCGGCCACTTCGCACCAAGAATATGATAAGCATGGGCGCAAATAAAGCTGAAGCGACGGTGACGAAGGTCTTTGCGGTCATCCTGGTTTTGCTTGCCGGCCTCGGTCTTGCGACCGCACGGGCCG
>CAVZWE010000014.1:0-381033 GCA_963778925.1 uncultured Alphaproteobacteria bacterium
CCCTGATACAATCCCGCCAGCAACGTCAGCGTCGCATCGCTCTGCGTCCGGGTCCAGCCACCGTGCTGCGTGTTGAGCGTGAATTTGTCGGTCACGTCCTGCCGGGTCAGCGGCTCCTGCGCGCCGCCGCGCATGTGAGGCTGCCGCTCCTCGATCACGATGCCGTCTTTCATGATCGCCCTGAGATGGCCGGTATAGTTGGCGGGGTAAGGATTTTCGGGGTCGATCACGAATTTCACCTTGGCGGCAAGCGCGAGCACTTCCGTGTCGCGGACCGCCTTTTCCGTGAATGCGCCGAGCCCGACGCCGCCATGCACGAAACCGGTCGCCAGCAGATAGGGCGTGGCGAATTTGGCCGCATAGCCGTTATGCGGGCGCTGCTTGGAGGCCAAGGGCTCCCACAGCCGGTGCACGGTGCCCTCCGCGACTTCGCAGACGATTTCCTCGATGTCTTCGACTTTGACACCGCGCGCGGCCAGCCGTCGCGCGCAATCGATATAGGGCTGCGCCATCGTTCCGCACGGATAGGGCTTGAACGCCAGCGTGTCGGTCACCCAGCGAGTGCCGAAATCCCCCGTCAGCGCGTCATAGTCGCCATGGGTGGTGCGCGCGAAGCCATAAAACAGCCCGTGCACGCCTTCGAACACCGTGCGCGGACCGACAAAGCCCGCTTGCGCCAATAGCGCCGCGCGAATCCCGGATTGCGCCGCCCAGCCTGCATGCAGCCGCTTGGTCCAGGCGCCCTCGGCGAGATATTCGATGATCCCGCCCGCCATGCTGCCGGCGATCCCGAGCGCGTCCACGATCTGCCTGGCGTTGAGGCCAAGCGCCGCGCCGACGCCGGCAGTCGCCCCTATCGCGCCGAAAATCGCGGTCGGATGAAAACCGGCCTTGTGCACGGCCTTCGGCACCACGAGGCTCAAGCGGCAGAGCACCTCGGTGCCGACCGCAATCCCGATCAGCGCCATACGGCCATCGGGATTGTGCCGCTCGCAGGCGGCGAGAACCGCCGGCACGATCACCGCGCCGGCATGCACCGGACCGCCTTCGAAAGTATCGTCGAAATCCTCGCCATGCACCGCGGTACCGTTGACGAACGCTGCCCCCGAGGCATTCAGGGTGCGCTTGTGGCCGATCACGGTGCACGGGCCGTCGTCGTCGCAGCCGCCAAGCGCGCTTGCGACGTAATCCTCGTTGCGCGCGGTGACGCACAGGCCGACGACGTCGATCAGCAGATCCTCGCATTTGCGCGTGGTCGACGCCGGCAGGGTGCCCGGCTTCAACGCCACGATTTTGTCAGCCAGCGTTTCGGCGACCGATATCTTCGGCAGTTGTGATGTCATCATGATTGCCGATGGATCAAACGTGGAAGATCTTGCTGTAGCGCGCCTTGATCGCGTCGCCCTCTTTTTCCACCGCGGCGGCGTCGTCCTTCATGGTCTTGATATCCTTGAAGGGCGTGCGGCCCGCCTTCTCCTGGGTCTGCGGATGCACCGAGCGCAAGCCGCCGACGTCGACGATGAGCTGCTGGGCGTCCCTGCTGAAGCAGAACGACTGAAACAGCTTTGCCGCATTCGGATTGGGCGAACCCTTGAAGATCCCGTTGGGGCCGATGATCAGCGGCGAGCCTTCGCTGGCATAGACCGGCTGGACCGGGCGGCCAGCCTCCTTCATCTGAAAGATATTGTACTCGTTGCCGTCAGCCATCACGGCGCGTTCGCCGAGGTCGAGCTTTTTCGGCGGATCGGCTGAGGATTGCACCTGCATGATGTTCTGTTTCGCAAGCTGCTCGAACCAGCTCCAGCCGAGATCGCGCTGCATCTGATAGGTCGCGGTCATGATGGTGCCGCTGTAGCCGGGATGCGCCTTGACGATCTTGCCCTTCCATCGGGAATCGAGCAGATCGGCAAAACTCTTCGGCGCTTCCTCGGGTTTCACCAGGTTGGTGTTGTAGGCGATGATAGAGAGCCAGACGCGCCAGCTCGCAAACTGGCCGTCGATATCCTTGTGTTCAGTTGGATAGAACTTCGCGACGTCTTCCGGCACGTAGGGCGCCAGAATGCCGTCGCGTTTCCAGACGATGAAATGCGCGGCGTCCGAGGAATTCACCACGTCGACGGCGTGGATGTTGCTGGAATATTCCTGGCCGATGCGCTGGAACACGCGCTCGGCGCCGGTGCGTTCGACGCGCACGGCTATGCCCGGATATTTCGCCTCGAACGCTTTCGCCAGTTTTTCGGCGACCGGAAGGTCAGTCGAGGTGTAGTGGATGACCTGACCTTCCTTTTTCGCCGCTTCGATCAGCGCGGACGTAACCGGCTCAGCCGGCGGAGCAGCCGCCATGACGCGGGTCGAGAATGCGGCACCGGCGACCAACGCACCGGTTCCCTTGAGCACGTCGCGGCGCGACAATCCCTTGATCTTCATTGAGCCACTCTATCCGCTGGTCTGTGCCAAATTCCGACACCCGAAGTTATCTTTTATTCCCAAGGCGCATAGCCAGTCTTTCGTCGACAGCTCGTTCCCATTGCAGCTAAACTTGGCTACACAAGGCGAAATCGACATCCGGGAGATTGCAATGACGGCCCCGAGGTTTGCGCTTGCGTTGGTGGCAGCTCTTGTTGCAGCGCCAAATCTTGCCACGCAAAGTCTGGCGCAGGATTACCCGACGCGGCCGATCACGATCATCGTGCCCTTTGGCGCCGGAGGCCCGGCCGACGTGACGGCCCGCCTGATCGGCAACGTCCTGCAGGAGCAGTTCGGCCAGCCCTTCGTGGTCGAGAACCGGACCGGCGCCGGCGGCGTGATCGGCACGCTCGCGGCGGCCAAATCCTCGCCCGACGGCTATACGCTGTTGATGATGTCGAATACCCAGACCGCCAACGAATCGCTGGTGCCGACCCGCAAATATGAACTGATGCGCGATCTGGCGCCGATCGCGCCGGTCAATTACTCCGATCTCGTGATCGTCGTGCATCCTTCCGTTCCGGCAAAGACGCTGGCCGAATTCATCGCGCTTGCCAAATCGCAGCCCGGAAAGTTGAATTACGCTTCATCCGGCCAGGGCACACCCTATCACATGGCCGGCGAGTTGTTCAAAACCATGGCCGGGATCGACGTCGTGCACGTCCCCTACCGCAACAGCGGCGAGGCGCGCAGCGGCGTCATCGGCGGACAGGTGCAGATGATGATCGACGCGGTTCCGGCGATGGCGCCCAATATCGGGGAGAACCAGGTCCGGCCGCTCGCCACCACCGGCAAGGCGCGTTCAAACGTGTTGCCGAACGTGCCGACAGCCACCGAGGCCGGCGTTCCCGGCTACGAGGCGACCATCTGGCTCGGACTGATGGCGCCCGCCGGGACGCCGAAGCCGATCATCGACAAGCTCAATGCCGCCGTGAACGCCGCGATCAAGCGGCCGGACATCGTCAAGCTCTGGAAAGAACAGGGTGCGGTTCCGATGTCGATGACCCCTGAGGAGTTCGACAAATATCTGCGCGGCGATATTGTGAAATGGGCCGAGGTCGTCAAGAAGTTCGCCGACAAGCAGTAAACCAAGGTCGTCCCTTCGATGCCGCGTATTCGATTCCGCCTCAATGGCGTCGACACTGATATCGACGCTGATCCCAATTCATCGCTGCTCTCTATCCTGCGCGGGCCGCTCGGCATGATCGGCCCGCATTTCGGCTGCGGCGCCAACGAGTGCGGTGCCTGCAACGTCATGGTAGGCGATCACGCGGTGGCCTCTTGCGACACCCCGCTGTGGTCGGTCGCGGACAAGGACGTCACCACCATCGAGGGATTAGGCAGTGCGGAAAACCCGCACCCGCTGCAGCGCGCGTTCGTCGCCGAACAGGCGCTGCAATGCGGTTACTGCGTTCCCGGCATCCTGATCAGTGCCGCGGTACTGCTGATGCAAAACCCAAACCCTTCCGACGCCGATGTCAGGGGCGCGCTGGATCGCAACCTTTGCCGTTGTGGATCGCATAACCGCATGGTCCGGGCGGTGCTGCGTGCGGCGGCCGAGATGGCGGCGACATGACCAGTGCCGCGCCGAGCCTGCCGATCAGTCTCGCGGCAAACCCGAAACTGTCGTCATGGATCCGCTTCTCGCCTGAGGGGCATGTGACGGTGTCACCGGGAAAGGTGGAGATCGGGCAAGGCATCGTAACCGCGCTTGCCCAGATCGCCGCCGATGAACTGGATGTTGAACTCGGCCGCGTGCAGATGGTCCGCGCGTCGACGGCGGGCAGTCCCAACGAGGGCGTCACCTCTGGCAGTCTTTCGGTGCAGCAGTCCGGCCGCGCCATCCGCCACGCCTGCGCCGAAATCCGGCAAATCTTTCTTGGGCTGGCCTCCGATCGCCTGGGCGTCGGTATCGACGCGCTCGAGATCAAGGACGGCACCATCTCCGGACCCGGCAATGTGCGCACCAGCTATTGGGAACTCGCGGACGACATTTCACTTGAGCGTGACGCGACGCCGGGCGCTGTGCCAAAATCATCGACAAAGCGTACGCTGGCAGGAAATTCGATCCAGCGGTTGGATATCCCCGACAAGGTTTTCGCGCATCCGCGTTTCATTCACGACATCGTGCTGCCGGGAATGCTGCACGGCCGCGTGCTGCGCCCGGAAATGTCGGCGGCAAAACTCGTCGATATCAGGGAGGATGGCGCGCGCGCGGTGGCCGGCCTGGTCGCCATCGTGCGCGACGGCAATTTTGTCGGCGTGGTGAGCGACACCGAGAATGGCGCGGAGGACGCGCTGAAGGCGCTGCGCAATGGCGCGACATGGTCATCAGGCGAAACGCTGCCCGATGAGAACGCGCTGGCGGAGTGGCTGAAAGCCCAGCCGGCGGAGTTGACGGTGATCGACCGGAAAGTGGCGGCCCAAACCAGCGAGAAGGCGCGAACGATAGGGCGGCAATACTCCCGCCCCTATCTGGCGCATGCCTCGATCGCGCCGTCCTGCGCCATGGCGCGGTGGGACGGCGACCGCGTCCACGTCTGGACCCACAGCCAGGGGGTCTACTTCCTCCGCGCCGATCTCGCGCTCGTGCTCGAACTGCCGCCCGAGAACATCACGGTCGAGCATATGGAAGGCGCCGGCTGCTACGGGCATAATGCCGCCGACGACGTCGCGCTCGATGCGGTCCTGCTCGCTAAAACGGTCTCCGGCCGGCCGGTCCGGGTGCAATGGTCGCGCGCGGACGAGATGTCGCACGCACCGTTCGGCGCGGCGATGGCGATCGAAATCGAGGCCGATCTCGATGCGCAAAACGATATTATCGGTTGGCGTCACAGCATCTGGAGCAACGGTCACACCGCACGGCCGGGACGCGCGGCACAGCCTGCTTTGCTCGCGGCGACCGAACTGGCAAACCCTTTCCCGCGCTACATCGCCACCAATCCACCGCAGACCAATGGCGGCGGCGCCGATCGCAACTCGATACCGCTGTATGACTTCCCGTCGTGGCAGATCGAAAGTCACCGCCTGCTCACCATGCCGGTCCGAACTTCCGCGCTGCGGACGCTTGGCGCACAGGGCAATGTGTTTGCGATCGAGTGCTTTATCGACGAACTCGCCGCCGAGCGCGGCGAGGATCCCGTCGCCTTCCGCCTGCGTCACTTGAGGGATCCGCGGGCGCAGGACGTGATCCGCTCGGTTGCGAAGCGCGCGAACTGGAAGCCGGACAAGCGCGCCGGAAGCGGTTACGGCGTCGGCTTTGCGCGATACAAGAACACCGGCGCCTATTGTGCCGTCATCGCCGAGGTCGAGGGCGACGAGGACATCCGCGTCAAGCGGCTGACGATTGCGGCCGATGTCGGCGAAGCCATCAATCCGGACGGCGTGGTCAACCAGATCGAAGGCGGCGCGATCCAGGCCACCAGCTGGGTCTTGAAGGAGCGCGTTCGCTTTGACCGGCAGCGCATCACCAGCAACACATGGACCGAGTATCCGATTCTCCGCTTCAGCGAGGTGCCACAGGTAGAGGTCGAGCTGATCGTGCGGCCCGACAGCGATCCGCTCGGCGCCGGCGAGGCAGCCCACGGCCCGGTCACGGCGGCGATCGCCAACGCCGTCTACGATGTGCTGGGGTTGCGGGTCCGCAACCTGCCGATCACGCGCGGCAGCCTGATCGCGGCGATGGAACTGACCTGATGGCGGTGCTGAACATTCTCAGCGGCGGCGCCGCGCAGGGACTCGTCGCAAGCCTGGCGCCTGACTTCAAGGCGCTGACCGCTTTCGACATCGCGGGAGAGTTCGGCGCAGTCGGCGCCATGGCCGATAAATTGCGCAAGGGAATAACCGCCGACATGGTCATACTTACAGCGAAAATGATCGCGGATCTCGTGGCAGAAAATCTCGTCGTCCGTGCCTCGATCGCCGACATCGGACGGGTCGAAACCGCGATCGCGGTGCGCGCCGGCGATTCCGTTGTCGCGGTCAGGGACGTGGCCGCGTTGCGCGACGCATGGCTCGCAGCCGACGCGATCTTCGTTCCCGATACCAGGGCATCGACGGCCGGAATCCACGTGGCAAAGGTCCTGCAGCAACTCGGCATCGCCAGTGCCGTCGCCGCCCGGCTGAAAATCTATCCGAACGGCGCGACCGCGATGCGCCAGCTGGCCGCGTCCGATGCCGCAAGACCGATCGGCTGCACGCAATCGACCGAGATCATCAGCACTAAAGGCGTGATCCTTTCGGGGTCGCTGCCGCCGGGATGCGAGCTTGCGACCATGTATACGGCGGCAGTGACGACGCGGGCCGTCAACGCCCTGCAGGCTCGGGAATTGATTGACTTGCTGATCGGTCCCGATCAAGACAAACTGCGCGAACGCGCGGGCTTTATAAGCACCCGAGAGTAGAAAAAATACAGGACGGGAGGATTCTTATGAGACGCCGCGACTTCATAAGGTTGAGCGCAGGCTTTGGGGCCGCAATGGCAAGCCAGACGCCGCTTGCGCCCGCGTGGGCGCAAACAAAAACGATCTTCAAGGCATCCGACGTTCAACCCCCCGGCTATCCGACCGTGGCAGCAACCGAGAACCTGGGCAAGAAACTCGAGGCCGCCACCAACGGGCGGCTCTCGGTCCAGATGTATCCATCGATGCAACTGGGCGGCGAGAAAGAGACCATCGAACAGACGCAGATCGGCGCCGTCCAGCTGTTGCGCGTCAGCGTGGGATCGATGGGCCCGATCGTCGACGATATCAACGTCGTCAACATGCCGTTCCTGTTCCGGAATACGGCGCATGCCGAGAGGATGATGGACGGACCGATTGGCCAGGAGTTGCTCGACAAGATCACGGCAAGTCCCAACGCCGGACTTGTCGCGCTGTGCTGGATGGATGCGGGCGCGCGCAGCCTCTACAATACCAGGAAGCCGATCAGGACCATCGAGGACGTCAAAGGCCTGAAATTTCGCGTCATCGGCAATCCGATTTTCATCGACATGATGAACGCGCTTGGCGGCAACGGCGTCGCGATGGGATACGATCAGGTCTTCAGCGCGCTACAGACTGGCGTCATCGACGGCGCCGAAAACAACCCGCCGAGTTATGTCTTCAGCAATCATTACACGGCGGCGAAATATTTCTCACTCACGGAGCACCTGATCATTCCCGAAGTGCTGGTGTTCTCCAAGAAGGCCTGGACCTCACTTTCAGGCGAGGATCAGAGCCTGATCAAAAAGTTTGCCCGCGAGGCGCAGCTCGAGGAACGCGATCTCTGGAACAGGTATGAGCTGCAGGCGATGGACAAGGCAAAGGCGGCCGGTTGTCAGATCGTTGAAATCGCCGACAAGACGCCGTTCCAGAATGCGGTCAAGCCGGTATGGGAGAAATATGGTCCAAAATATCAGGACATGATCAAACGCATCCAGGCCATCGGATAGAACGCTTCACGCCCGGTCCGCCCTGCCGTGCAGGCATCGAAGCACTCCGCATGCGCCGGACCGGCAATCAGGAAAGGCCGGAAATGGCTGGACTATTTCGTCGTGCGATGGATCATCTCTATCTTCTCTGCGTAATCGTCGGCTGCACCGCACTGGTGCTGATTTCGGCGATCATCCCCTGGGCGGTGTTCACGCGCTACGTTCTCAACAGCGCAGCGTCATGGCCTGAACCGCTCGCGGTGCTCTTGACCATTGTGCTGACCTTCATCGGAGCCGCCGCGGGATATCGGCTCAACCTGCACATGAGTGTCTCTTACTTCGCCGACCAGTTGCCGGGCAAATTCCGCGGCCTGGCCGATCTCGCCGTTCAGCTGCTTATGGCGCTGATTTCCACCTTCATGATCGTTTGGGGCGGCCGGCTGGTCGAAGTGACCTGGCACAATACGATTGCGGATTTTCCGTTCCTGTCGGTCGGCATCACCTATTTGCCGATTCCGGTCGGCGGGGTCTGCCTCCTCCTGTTCATCATCGAGCGAATTTTTCTGGGAGCGCCGCCGGATCCGCTTCCCCACAATCTCGAAGTCGCGCCGTTCGACTGAACCTGCGGAAGAGCAAGCCATGGATATCTTCATCCTGCTAGCGACCATGCTGGCGTGCTTCGTCATCGGCATGCCGATCGCCTATTCGCTGGCGCTTGCCGCGATCGCGGGTGCCTGGTCGATCGGAATTCCGCTGGAAGCGGTGATGTTGAAAATCTCCGACGGCGTCAGCAAGGTGGCGATGCTGACGATTCCGTTTTTCGTGCTGGCGGGTGCGATCATGGCAGAGGGCGGAATGGCGCGCCGGCTGGTGGCGTTTGCGGACGTGCTGGTCGGATTTACCCGCGTGCGCGGCGGTCTTTCGATAGTCAACGTGCTGGCGACGACATTCTTGAGCGGCATTTCCGGCTCCGCGGTCGCAGATACCTCTGCGATCGGCTCGGTGATGATCCCGCAAATGGAAAAAACGGGATTCCCGCGGGTGTTCGCGACCAACCTCACCATCACGTCTTCGGTTCAGGCGCTGCTGGTGCCGCCGAGCCACAACGCAGTACTGTATTCGCTGGCGACCGGCGGCACGATCTCGATCAGCGCCCTGTTCATGGCCGGCGTCTTTCCCGGGCTGCTGCTCGGATTCTCGCTGATCGTTCTCTGTCTCGTCGTCGCCTACCGGGACG
The DNA here is from genome assembly GCA_963778925.1 of uncultured Alphaproteobacteria bacterium. Taxonomy (GTDB): domain Bacteria; phylum Pseudomonadota; class Alphaproteobacteria; order Rhizobiales; family Xanthobacteraceae; genus Bradyrhizobium. The sequence goes on from CAVZWE010000014.1 coordinate 9,114, forward strand.
GGCATCCCCGTGGTCAGACCGTGCCGGCGAAAGACGCGCTCCGAATCACGATCGACGCGGCCTGGGGGCTGGTGACGCTTGTCATCATTCTCGGCGGCATTCTCGGGGGCATTTTCACGGCCATCGAAGCCGGGGCCGTGGCCTGCGTCTGGGCATTCTTCGTGACGATGTTCATCTACCGGGACTATCGCTGGCGCGACCTGCCCGTCCTGCTGCATCGTACGCTGCGCACCGTCGCGATGGTGCTAACGCTGATCGCCTGCGCCTCGAGCGTCGGCTACATCATGGCACTGACGCAGATGCCGGCAAAAATGACGGCGTTCTTTCTGTCGATATCCAGCAACAAATACGTCATCCTGTTTCTGATCAACATTCTGCTGCTGGTGCTCGGCACGCTGGTCGACATGGCGCCTTCGATCCTGATCGCGACGCCAATTCTGCTGCCGGTGATGCAAAACTTCGGCGTCGATCCCGTACACTTCGGCATGATCATGCTTCTGAACCTCGGAATCGGACTATGCCACCCTCCGGTCGGATCGATCCTGTTCGTCGGCTGCGCGGTCGGCAAGGTCAGCATCGAGCAGGTGATGCGCAAGATCTGGCCGTTCTACGGCGTGATGTTCCTGGTGCTGATGTTCGTCACCTATATTCCGGAGGTGTCGCTGTGGCTGCCCCGGCATGTGCTGCGGTGAGCAATGAATAGCGCACGCGCCGATAAGCCGGGAATATCGCAGCAGGCGCCTGGGTAAACTGGACCGCTTCAATTGGCTCTGACGGTGCGAGTCTTCCCGGCCGGCCTTGCGAGTTGCGTCGGAGCGAGGTCTGGCCCGTCGTTGGCCCCCGCAAACTCCGCCTGCACCGCATCCGATATCCAAATGGAGGCGCTCGGATGGGTGATCGCCAATCCGACCAGCGCAACCAGAATGAGGACCGGCAAGGCAAAGAAGGCGATGCGCCAGCCGCGGCGGACGTTGTCGTCGGCTTGGCCTGATCTGTCTAACGAACCATGCATGGATGTCTCCATTGTGCGGATCAGCCGGGCCATGCGTAGCGCACGGCGAGCAAAGCACGTGTGAGCTGCTTCACATCGGCCGAGATAAAACATTGTGGGATGGTGTCGCTTCCGGCCGGCACGGCCATCCTTCGAGATGCGGCCAACGGGTCCGCGCGAAGCGCGGCCCGATGATAAACTCCGACGCCGCTCCTCCCGATTGAGCGCGGATGCGCTCGTCCGAGGATGAGGTCTTCGAGACGCGCGCACCGGACAGCGCAAGTGCGCTGCCGGGAGAGCGCGCTCCTCCAGCGATAACCGCAAATCCGTTGCGCAGGGATGAGGTCTTGGACCCTTATGGTGAGGAGCGCGGTACCGCGCGTCTCGAACCACGAGGCCACAGGATGGGCCGTCATGATTCCGCGCAGGTGGCGATCTAGCCGCCCTCGTCTACCCCCGCTTCGGCCAGCGCCTGAAGCGGCTCGACATCCAGGACAACGATGGCGCCGTGCTCGAGGCGAACCCAGTTGCGCGCGGCCCAGACCCGCAGCTGCTTGTTGATGCTCTCGCGGGTCATGCCGACCATCTCGCTGATTTCCTGCTGGGTGACGGCGATGGTGCGACCCTTGGGCTCGAGCTTGTGTTTTTCGGTCAGACGAATGAGCGCGCTGGCAAGCCGTCCCGGCAGATTCTGAAGAATGATCTGCTCGACCTGATCGCTGGTCCAGCGCAGCCGCGTGCACAGCAGTTCGATGAACTTCATCGCCAGTGCCGGCTGGCTTCGCACAAAGGGCAGAAATTCGCGGCGGTCGATGATGAAAACCTCGCAATCGGTGTTCGCGGTGGCGTCGGCGGTCCGCGCCTGCCCATCGAGCAGCGCGATTTCGCCGAAAATCTCGCCGGCGCCGATGAGATTCAAAATCGCGCTGCGGCCATCAGCCGAGGTGGTGCTGATCTTCACTGTGCCGGTGATCACCGCAAACAGGCTGTTGCCGGGATCGCCTTTGGAACAGATGGTGGCTCCCCGCTTCAGTGTCGCGGGCTTGGCGTAGCGGCACAGTTGGTCGAAGGCCTCGGGATCAAGATCGCAGAAATACGGATGCTTGCGCAGGACCGCCAGCTTGCTGCTCGAAAATCCGCGAGCTTCACCCGTCTTTTCCTGAGGCACGCCGGTCACAACCATCCAATCAGCCCGTTGTCGGTCGAGGGATCGCGCCGAATGCAAGGCCGGATCAAAGCTGTCCCTCCGCCCCGGTGCAGATTTATACTCCCGGGGCCAACAGCGAGAAAGGCCTGGATCATCTCCAGGCTTCTTAATTCATCAAGATTCCGGCCACAAATTGACGCTGCGTTAACCAAAACGCATTCGGCTGGCGCCTATGCGGTCGACACGCGCATCGGACCCCTGCATATCTTGGTTCTTGCCTCTCGCCCGTCGCGCCCAAGGCATCACGCTGGTGTCGGACCAACCTGCGCGTGCAATGCCCGCATCATGTTCAAGCGTTGGCGGACATGACCGACCCGGATTCAAGGTGAACTCTTGCTCCACATGGGTAGACGGCATGCGGCGGCGGTCTATTCGTTGGCGATACCCATCTCTTTGATCACGCGCGCATATTTGGCGAGCTGTTCGCGCGTCGAGACACCGAGCTCCGCGGCCGACGTACCACGCACCGTGAAACCCAAATCCTCAAGCTTGCGGCGAACCTCGGGATCGCCGACCGCTTTGAGGACTTCGGCGTTCAACCGGGCGAGGATGTCCTTGGGCGTTCCGGCCGGCGCCATGATCGCAAACCAGGAATTGAAGAAGAACCCGGGCAGCCCGGATTCCGATACGGTCGGCACATCGGGAAATTGCGGCAGTCTCCGCTCGGTGGTCACCCCGATCAGCCTGACCTGACCGCCGCGCACCAGCGGCGCGACGGTCCCGAGGCCCTGGAAGCCGACGGGAATCTGGCCGGCGGCGACGTCGGTCGCAGCCTGCGTGGCGCCCTTGTAGGGCACATGCGTGAGCGAGATACCGGCGGCCGAGGCGAACATCGCCATCGCCAGATGTTGCGGGCTGCCGGGTCCGCCGGAGCCGTAGTCGATTTTTCCGGGCGCGGCCTTCGCAGCGGCAATCAGGTCCGCCGCCGTCTTGTAGGGGGTCTGGTTGTTGGCGATCAGCCCCCACTCCACGGTGGCGACGAGCGATACCGGCTCGAAATCCTTCAAAATGTCCCAGCGCACCTTGGACTGCAGGTTCGGCACCATGGTCATGATGCTGTCGTTGAACCCGCCGATCGTGTAGCCGTCCGGCTCGGCCCTGGCGACCTGCTCGGCGCCGATCAGCCCGGACGCGCCCGGCTGGTTCATGATGACGAATTGCTGGCCCATATTGTCGGCCATCTTCTGCGTCACGATCCGCGCGGCGACATCGACGGCACTCGCCGCGGCCAGCCGAACGATCACCCGGATCGGCCGGTCGGGATAGGCCGGCTGCGCCATCGCGGCAGCGCCGGTCAGCAGCGCAAACGCCGGAACCAGCATCTGAAACAGGCGCATCCCGGATTCCCCCGAATTGGATCGCGTTTCCGGTTAACCGGCCGCAACCCTATGGGGAATGATTGCCCGCTCGTTTCGGGCTTGGCAATCTGTACGGCAAGGAATGAAGAACAGGCCGGCGCCATAATCTTGCGGCACACAGCGACAGCTTTCTGCCGTCCCGTGCCGCGCGGCGATCACGCCTGCTTCGTCTCGCCGCAGAACTGCAATCCCGATGTCGCGTTGAAAAAGAAGCCCCCCGAATATCTGGTCGCGCAGGGGTCGAGGCCGGTCCGCGATGCCTCGGCGACCGGCCCGGTTCAGGCCCTTAGGCCGCGCGTCGGCGGGGAGCTTCAGAGGCCTCGGACTTCTGACGGTTTGCAGGGGCATTGAGCCGATCGGGGCGGGTTTGAAAGTCGCCCCACAGCACGACGGCCGCAAACACCGCGAACATGGCTACCACGGCTGCACTCACCACCATTGCATCAAACGGCATCATGACCTCCCTTGCTGCGAATTGGAGGCATTTATCCAAGGCGGGAGATGACCGTCTTTGATCCGGATCAAATCGCAAAATGGCTTGTGGAGACGTCCTCAGGCCGCGGCCAAGGCCTCGGCGCGGGCGGGATCCCGCAGCAAGACGCTTCCCGGCAGGATTTCGATCACCCCATCACGTTCGAGCTTGGTGAAGGTGCGGCTGACTGTTTCAATGGTCAGGCCGAGGAAATCCGCGATGTCCTGACGGCTCATCGGCAAGGGAACCGTCGTCGTCGGGCCCTTGAGCTGAGCCAAACGGTCGCGCCAGCCGATCAAAAAGGTCGCGACTTTTTCTTCCGCGGAACGGCGCCCGAGCAAAACCATATGGTCCTGAGCCTGGCTCAGCTCGCGAACCGCCAATTCATTGATTCGGCGCAGCAGATGCGGCTTGTTCTCGATAAATCGCGCAAAAGGAGTTCTAAAGAACCGGCAAATGATCACAGGCCCGATCGCGTCGGCGGAGAAGCTGTGGCGTGCCGAGGCCGTCATCCCCAGGAAGTCGCCGGGCAACGCAAATCCCACAATCTGCCGGCGCCCGTCAGGCAACAGCTTGTATAGCCGCATCACGCCATCCAGCAGATTGTAAAACGAGGTCGTCATCTCCTCCTGCGCGAACACCGTCTCGCAGGCGGCGAAATGGATATGCCGCCCCAGATGCTCGAGCTCCCGGAGCTCGGCCCTGTCGAGCGCCGCGCAGACGCTGAACTGGCGTACCCCGCAATCGGCACAGGATTGCCCGCCTGGCTCGCCTGCAACCACAGAAATCTTCATGCGCCACTCCAGGATGGACCGGACTGAGTCCGCGGATCGATTGCATCATAACCGATCGTCCGGATAGCGGTTGATGCAGATCAAATGCGACCCTCCTTGTCGGCCTATCCTGCCATCACCGCCCCATCTGGAGAGACCGGTTTGCAATGCTGCGATTTACCCTGCGCCAGGCCCTTGTCACCCTGATACTGATGGCGCCGGCTCTCGCCGCCTCGCCTGCCGAACAGCGCGGAAAAGCCTACGCATTGCGTCACTGCGCGCGGTGCCATTCGATCGATCGGGTGACGAAAAGCCCGCTTCAGGCCGCGCCGCCATTCCGAACCCTGCATCTGCACTATCCGGTCGAAACTCTCGCCGAATCTCTCGCCGAAGGCATCTCCACCGGTCATCCCTCGATGCCCACGGCCGAGCTCAATCCGAACCAAATCCACGACCTGCTGTCGTATTTGAAAAGCCTCGAGTAACCAGCCGCGGCCGCACTCACAGCGCCTGCACGGTCCAGGCAATCAAATCCCGGGCAATTCGGCCAAATGCGTCGTTGAACGCCGCGACGGCCGCCGGCGGTTCGATCTTGTCGAACTTCTGGCCGTCCTCGAACAGGCGCGAGGCGATGACCTTGCCGTTCTTGTCGACGATTCTCGCCGACAATCCGACCTCCGCCACGGGTTCTGAATCCGTCGCAATTCGAAAACGCCTGACATCGATCAGAAGCTGGAAGTCGGCCTGCCCGATATCCGCGACGCGCAGCGGCGCGTGCGCGATATCGTAATTTTCAAAACTCTCGATTAGCCTCGCCTGCAGCAGCTTCGGAATGCTGTCGGCCCAGATGGCATCGGCGAAACCGGGATAGTCCTTGGCCGGCGAGAACAGGAAACGCTGCGTCTCCAGCATCGCCACGGCCGTCGGCTCCGGTATCGCCAATTGGCCCTTGATGGTCTTGCTGGGCGATTCCAGGTTTTGGGGGGCCCGGAGATCGTAAGTCGTCTTCTGCGCCGGCGTACCGCCCCCGGTCAGCTTTTCGAGGCCGGAGATAATGCTGTCGAGTTTTCCGGTGTTGCGCGCCAGTCCGTCCGTGAATGTCTCCAGATTGGCGATGGTCTTCTTCAGCGGTTCGGAATTCTCGCTCAACACCGAATCGACCTTGCGCAAGGAATCGCGGGCGGCCTGCGTCATGCTCTGGCCGGCGCCGGGTTCGGCGATCAGCGTCGGCACCGGACCGGAATTGGCGACTTGCATGCCGCCCTCCAGCGCGATCACCGGCACCCCGGTCAAGCCCTGGAATTCCAGGCCAACCTTGGTGTCGGCCCGCACCGGCGTGTTGGAGGCGACCGAGATCGTCGCATTGACGCGGCGGGGGCTGTCCGGTGCAAGTGCGAGTTCCGTCACCTCGCCGACGCGGATGCCGTTGAACAGCACGCCGGCGCCGACCAACAGTCCCGGTACCGAGCCATCGAACTGTACGTGATAGATCGCACGCGGACCAAGCCCGCCGGAGTTGTTGAGCCAATAGACGAAGCCGAACACGGCGACGATGGTTGCCAGCACGAAGGCGCCGACAACGACGAAGGGAGCGCGGGTTTCCATCTCTTTAGCTCGCTTTGGGTTGCAGCATCTGGGAGCGCTTGCCGTGGAAATAGGCCCGTACCCAGGGATGCTCGGATTGAAGCAGTTCGCGCATCGGCCCGATCGCGACGATCTCGCCGTCCGCCAGCGCCGCGACGCGGTCGCAGACGGTGTTCAGGCTGGCGAGGTCATGGGTGACCATGAACACCGTCAGCCCCAATGTCTTCTGCAAGGTCTTGATCAGGGCGTCGAAGTCGCCGGCGGCAATCGGGTCCAGCCCCGAGGTCGGCTCGTCGAGAAACACGATCGCGGGATCGAGCGCAAGCGCGCGGGCCAGCGCCACGCGTTTGGTCATGCCGCCGGACAATTCAGATGGAAACTTGTCGCCGTCCTCCGGCATCAGCCCGACCATCTCGAGCTTGGCGGTCGCGATCTCGTCCATCAGGCCTTGCGACAGCATCAGATTTTCGCGCAGCGGAAACTGGATATTCTGCCGCACGGTCAGCGACGAAAACAGCGCGCCCTGCTGAAACAGGATGCCCCATCGTCCGGCGGCATTCTGGGTGCTGCGATCTTCGCTGCGCCCGATCGTCGAGCCCATCACCTCGATCTCTCCGCTTCGCCGCGGAATGAGCCCGATGATGGTTCGCATCAGGACCGTCTTGCCGCCGCCGGAAGCGCCGACCAGGCCGAGGATCTCGCCCCTTCGCACATCCAGCGACAGATGGTCGATCACGATCTGCCGGCCGAAGCCGACCACGAGGTCATGCACGCGTATAGCAAATTGCTGGGGCACCTCCTGCATCGCTACATTCCGATCGATGCGAAGAAGATCGCAAACAGCCCGTCGAGCACGATCACCAGGAAGATCGACTTCACCACCGAGGTCGTGGTCTGCTTGCCGAGCGACTCGGCGCTTCCCTTAACGCGCAGGCCCTCGCTGCAGGCGACAATACCGATCGCCAGCGCCATGAACGGCGCCTTGATGATGCCGACCTTGAAGCTGGTCACCGACACGGCTTCATGCAGGCGCGCGATGTAGGTCGCCGGAGCCATGTCGCCATAGAACTGCGCCACCAGACCGCCGCCATAGAGCGCAGCGATCGATCCGATGAAGCTCAGGACCGGCAGCGCGCAAACCAGCGCGATGATGCGGGGCAGGATCAGGACTTCGACGGGATCGAGGCCCATGGTCGACAGCGCGTCGATTTCCTCGCGCATTTTCATCGAGCCGAGTTCGGCGGTGTAGGCGCTTCCGGAGCGGCCGGCGACCATGATCGCGACGATCAATACACCCAGTTCGCGCAGCACCAGAATGCCGACCATGTCGACGACATAGGAATTGGCGCCGAATTTGCGGAAATGAAAGAAACCCTGCTGGGCGATGATGGCGCCGATCAGGAAGGTGATCAGCACCATGATCGGGATCGCCTGCCAGCCGACCCGGTACAGCTGATAGACCAGCGATGTCAGCCGCAGCGATCGCGGCCGGCGCAGCACGCCGACCAGCGCCAGGAACAGCGAGCCCAGCATCTGCAGGAACGCGCTGATGTCCTCCCTCGCCCCGACCGTGGAGCGGCCGATGTCGTTCAGCTTGGCCACGACCGGATTGAGTGTCGGCGCCGGCGCGGGATTGTGACGGTTGACCTGCCGCACCTCCTCGATCAGCCCGGCATAGTTGTCGGCGACGCCCACCACTTCTGCGCGGTGACCGGCCGATGCCGCCCGCCGCGACATCTTTTCGAGCAGCCAGGCCCCGAGCGTGTCGAGCTCGCGCACCTCGGCCATGTTAACCTTCACGGCCTTCGACCGGTCAAGCTGGTCGGTGACGGCAGCGGAGAGCGCTTCCAGGGTTGCCACATTGGCCGCGGTCCAGGATCCGCCTGGACGCAACTCCAGCACATCGCCAGATGGCGCGGCCGTTAGCAGAGGTTGGGACGCCAAGATCTGTATCCTTTCGATGGCAATGCTTCTAAGCCCCGGACGCGGCACTCGAATTGACCTGCCTCAAGACCGGTAAGACCCGGTCCGTGTTGACGCAAATCAATAGCTGTGGGCGCTGGCGCGCCTAGGCTTCGATTGGCATGGAATTTCGACTGGATTATGCAGCAAGGGCAACATCGATGTTCGATTCAAGTGAGCTGAGAGATGAGTTGCAGGCGCTCAAAGGCGACGTATCGCGCCTTTTGAACACCACAAGCGAGGGAATTTTCGATGCCTCGAAGAACCGCGCCGAGGCCCTCGCCGATCAGATCAAGGCGGCCCTGAACGATCTCGGCGAGACCCTGAGCGAGCAGGAGGGCCATGTCGGGGACATCATATCGGAGCGGCCGATCACTTCGCTCGCTTCCGCATTCGCGCTGGGCGTCGTCGTCGGCTTCATGCTGAGGAGACACTAAGGTGAACACCGAAAATGTCGTCAAACATTTGCGCGTGCTCTGGCGCACCGACCGGATCATCGCCGATATCAGGATGAAGCACCTGCTGGTCGGTCTTGGCCTGCGGGCATTCGCGGCGCTGATCGCCGCTTTCGGCCTGTTGATGCTGGAACTGTCGGCCTATTTCGCGCTGGTCCAGATCTGGAGCGCGATTTTGGCCGCGGCCATTCTCGGCGCGGTCAATTTCGCAATTGCGGCGATCCTGTTTGCCATCGCGGCTCGGCCGCCATCGGGGCGTGAACTAGAGCTAGCCACCGAAATCCACGGCTATTCGATCGACGCACTGCAGCTTGAGGCGCGGGCGCTGCAATCGCAGGTATCCGGGGCGATCCACCATCCGTTGAACGGAATCCTGCCCATGCTGATCGTGCCGCTGATCACGATCATCATCAAGAGCCTGAAGAAGCCGGCGGCAAAGCCAACCGCTGCGGCACCAACCGCAGCGGAACAGAAATAGTCAGGGAACGATATCATGCCAAGCGCACATCATCCCAAACCGATCCTGAACACATCGCTTCCGGCGCAATTTCGCCGGATCCGCATCGAACTGGCACGCGAACCCGGTCATCCCGAGGGCGATGCCGGCGTCGCCTATGTCATCGTTGCGCCGCTCGATGAAGACGACCGGATCGATCCAGCGCTATGGCGCGCGCATCGCCAGGCATGCCGGATCGCGCGATTGCGGCCGGACCGGGAAGACGATCACGGTCAGCTCGTTCACCGCCAGGGCGGCGGCTGGGCCTTCCACTACGACACCACGCCTGACGAGGTCGGGTTTCATTTCGCGGATGAACGTTTTGTGTCCGGCGAATATGTCTCGGTCAGCGAGGCTGGCAAGCTGCACACCTACCGCGTCGCATCAGTGACGCACCTGTAGGCTTTGCATTCCGGGTTCGCTCGTCTCACGCGCGCCCGGGAATGACTCCTTTAATTCAAAGCTTCAGCTTCACGTCGCAGATGCCGTGCTCGACGGGATCCGCCTTCACGTCAAATCCGAGGTTCCGGCACATCTCCAGCATGATCGTGTTTTCCTGAAGGACGTCCCCCGAGATCGTCTTGAGACCTTCGGACTTCGCATATTCGATGATCAGCTGCATCAATGCCCAGCCAAGCCCCCTGCCCTTGAGATCGGATCTGAGCAGGATCGCGTATTCGCCGTTCTGGTAAATCGAATCGGAATGAATCCGAACCACGCCGACCGGCTCATGGGTGGTTTCGTCAAAGGCGACAAAGGCCATCGCGCGGGCGTAGTCGAGCTGCGTCAGCCGGGCGATGAACTCGTGGGTAAACTCCTTCATCGGCGCGAAGAACCGCAGCCGCAGATCCTGCATGGTGACGTGGCGCAAGAGCTCATGGATCGCCGGCTCGTCCTCTGGGCGCATCGGGCGCACAAAGACCCGCCAGCCGTCCTTGACCTCGATATGGCGCTGCCATTGCGAAGGATATGGCCGCACCGCGAAGTTGGCGGGGCCTGAGCCACTGAACTTTCGCTCCACATGCCCGACGGCGACGCGCGCATCGACGGCCAGCACGCCGGTCTCATCCGCCAGCAACGGATTGATGTCGAGTTCGCGGATCTCGGGAATATCCGCGGCCATCTGCGACAGCTTGACCAGGACCAGCGCGACGGCGTCCGGCTTGGCCGCGGGCACATCGCGGTAGGCACGCAGCAGCCGCGAAACGCGGGTGCGCTCGATGAGGTCACGGGCCATTTGCAGATCGAGCGGCGGCAGCGCCAGCGCCTTGTCGTTGACGACCTCGACCGCCGTGCCGCCGCGGCCGAACACGATAACAGTGCCGAAGGTCGGATCGTCGGCGAGGCCGAGTATCAGTTCGCGCGTCTTCGACCGCACCACCATCGCCTGCACGATGACACCGGAGATCCGCGCCTCCGGGCGAAGCGCCTTCGCCCGCGCCAGGATGTCGGCGGTCGCCGCGCGGACGGCATCGGCGGAGGTAAGATTGAGAACGACGCCGCCGACGTCGGATTTGTGAATGATGTCGCGCGACATGATCTTCAACACCACGGTGGCGCCTTGCGCGAACAGTTCCGACGCGCAGGCGACGGCCTGCTCGGCGTCGCCGGCCGCAAACGTCGGCACCATCGGGATCTCATAGGCCTCAAGCAGCCGCTTGGTCTCGACCGGATCGAGCCACTGGCGGCCGTCGGCAAGTGCCGAGGCGACGATGCCCCGGGCGACATCGATTTTGGGCGCAAACTCGCTGGGCATGGCCGGCGGAACCTGCGTCAGCGCCGCAACGGCCTCGCGATGCCTTACGATATGCATGAAGCCGAGGACCGCATCGTCCTCGGTGGGGTAGTTCGGCATTCCGGCGCCGCTCAGGAGATCGATGGTCTTCTGATCGGCGCCGACCCAGACCGCAAGCACCGGTTTGGCCGAGCGGCGATGCTTCCGTCGATACTCGCTGACCAGGCCGGTCACGGTAGCGGCAATGTCCTCGGCAGGAGCGATCGCGGTTTGAACGTTCATCACCAGGATCGCGTCGTTGCCGGGGTCAGCCAGCAACACCTCGAGCGCCGCCGCATAGCGTGCGGGATCGGCATCGCCAACGATGTCGACAGGGTTTGATCCCGACCAGGTCGACGGCATCACCGCGTTGAGCTTCTCACGGACTTCAGGCGTGATGGCTGCGGGGATTCCGCCGAGTTCGACAAGCCGATCGATCGCGAGAACACCGATGCCGCCGCCGTTGGTCAGGATCGCCAACCGCTTCCCCGGAACCGATTCGACGCGCCCCAGCGTCTCGGCACAGTCGAACAATTCGCGCAGATCCGTCACCCGCAGCATCCCGGCGCGACGGAACGCGGCGTCGTAGACCGCGTCCGAACCGGCCAGCGCGCCGGTGTGGGTCGCGGCCGCTTTCGCGCCCTGCGCCATGCGGCCGGATTTCACCACGACGACGGGTTTGACCCTGGCAGCGGCGCGCGCCGCAGACATGAACTTGTGGGCATCCTTGATCGCTTCGACATAAAGCAGGATTGCCCGGGTCTTGCCGTCGAGCGCGAAGTAATCCAGCAGATCGGCAATATCGACGTCGAGTTGGTCGCCGATCGACACGATCCCGGAAAAGCCCACCCCGCGCTGCGCCGCCCAATCCACCATGCCGGCGGCGATGGCGCCGGACTGGGAGATCAGCGCCAGATTTCCCGCGCATGGCGTATGCGCGGCGAAACTGGCATTGAGGGCCACGCCGGGCATCATGACGCCGAGACAATTGGGCCCGATCAGCCTCATTCCATATTTATCGGCGGCGCGCTCGACGGCCTCCGCCTGCGAGCCCGCACCATGGCCAAGCCCGGAGGTGATGATGAGAGCGCCCGCCGCACCCAGCGCACCCGCCTCATCGACGAGGCCTGCGATCGCCGCCGCAGGCGCGGTCATCACCACCAGCTCGGGCACGAACGGCAACTTGCCGAGGCTGCCGACGGTGGCAACGCCGTCGATCTCGGCATAGTGCGTATTGACCAGTCCAAACTCGCCCTTGAATTTCGCTTTGCGAATATTCCCGAGAATGGCCCGCCCGACCGAACCTTGGCGCGGGCTGGCCCCGACCAGCGCGACCGAACGGGGCGAAAGCAGATTTTTCAAACGATAAGTTGACATCAGCTCGATTACCCGGCTGGCGCCGGCCTGGATGTTATGGATTTTAACGCGTTTCCGCGCGTGACCGGGACGCCTAATGCGACATCATAACCCAGCACGGTGGCCGCCCGATGACGGTTTTGGTCGCACCACCCCACACGATTTCGTTCATGCGGGAGTGATGATAGGCCCCCATGATCAGAAGGTCGATGGCATTGGCCCTTACATAGGCCTCCAGCACCTTTCCGACCGAACTGCCGTCGATTTTCACCGTTTCAAAACTGGCCTTGATTCCATGCTCCGCGAGATGGCTCACGAGCGCTGCGCCGGATTCCTGCTCCGCGTCCGTCTTGTTGTCGGTTGCCGTGACGATACGCACCTGCGCAGCCGTTCGAAGCATTGGCAACGCGTCGGCAACCGCTCTTGCGGCCGGCGCGGAATGATCCCATGCGATCATGACTTCGTCGAACGCCACCGCCAATTCGCCGGCGAATTCCTCCGGGCACATCAGGATTGGCCGGCCCGAGTCGAATATCAGCCGTTCGACGATCTTTTCCGACTGACTGCCATGCGACTTGACCGGGACCATCGTCAGATCCTTAAGCCGCGCACATCGCGCAAAATTTGTTGCGATGTCCGCCGCGACGAGCCGGCGAAGCCTTTCCTCCTTGCGTACCCCAAAGCGGATGGCCGCCGCGCCGAACGCCTTCAGCAGGCCATGCGCGTCCGATACACTGCGCACCGCGTCGGCCGCCGCCGTATTATCCAGGTCGTTGGAGATCGTTACCTTCGGCCGAACCAGAATGTCCTCTTCAATGGCCATTGCGGTAACCCTGGCCCCGATATCGCCGGCCACCGCCATGCATTTATCGATCGCTGCGATCGCGGCCGCATCCGGCTCACCGACCAGCGGCAACAGGATATCCTTGATCGGCATGCGCGCTCTCCTTTGGGCAGGAGGGTATGTTCCCGCAAGCGTCAGTCGTTGATCTCTATCAAGACGGCGATTCCTTCTAATTCATGGCCACCGCATGCATTTGATAGAGGTCAAGGGCTCGCCGGTCCCCCGGCCGTAGCACTATCTTCTCCACAAGACGGGTTCCTTCCGGAGAAACAGATGCACGCGATGGTGTTGCCGGCTCCTGGGGCGCCACTTCAGATGCAGGACCGCCCGGAGTTGAGCCCGGGCGAGGGAGAAATCCGTGTCAGGGTGAGCGCGTGCGGGGTTTGCCGGACCGATCTCCATGTCGTCGACGCGGAGCTTCCCGACATCAAATATCCGGTGGTTCCCGGCCATGAAATCGTCGGCCGCGTCGATCTCGTCGGCGGCAACGTCACGACCCACCGGATCGGCGACCGGGTCGGAATCCCCTGGCTCGGATACACCTGCGGCGTCTGCCGGTTCTGCAGGGAGGGCATGGAAAATCTCTGCGACCGTCCGCTTTTTACCGGCTACACGCGCGACGGCGGCTTCGCCACCCACACCATTGCCGATGCACGCTACGCCTTTCCGCTCGGCGAAGATGGCGACGATGTTTCGATCGCGCCGCTGTTGTGCGCCGGCCTGATCGGCTGGCGGTCGCTGGTGATGGCGGGCAGCGCGAAGCGGCTCGGCATCTACGGTTTCGGCGCGGCCGGACATATCGTCGCCCAGATCGCACGCTGGCAGGGCCGCTCCGTCCATGCCTTCACGCGATCCGGCGACGTCGCGGCGCAGGATTTTGCCCGCCGATTGGGCGTGGCGTGGGCCGGAGCCTCGGACCAGTTGCCCGACACTCCGCTCGATGCTGCCATCATCTACGCTCCCGCCGGTGAATTGGTGCCGGCGGCGCTGCGCGCCGTGCGCAAGGGCGGCAGGGTGGTGTGTGCCGGAATTCACATGAGCGACATCCCGAGCTTTCCTTACCACCTGCTTTGGGAAGAACGACAGCTGGTATCGGTTGCCAACCTCACCCGCCAGGACGGGCTGGACTTTCTCAAAATTGTGCCTCAGGCCGGCATCCAAACCAAGACCACGGCATTCCCGCTTGCCGAAGCCAATGAAGTGCTGACAAAGCTGCGGACGGGACAAATTTTGGGCGCCGCCGTGCTCAAACCCTGGGTCGGTCCATGACAGCTTCAATGACAGCCGACCAGGAAAGCGTGTTTGCGTTTCTGACCGACCCCGCAAGGCATCCCCATGTCCATCGTATCGACACCCATGCGGCGTCGGTGTTTCTCGAAGGCGACCGCGCGCTGAAGATCAAGCGTGCGGTCCGTTTTCCCTTTCTCGATTATTCGACGCTCGAGAAGCGAAAGGCAGCCTGCGACGAAGAGATCAAGATCAACCGTCAGTTCGCGCCGCAAATCTACCGTCGCGTCGCCGCGATCACGCGTCGCGCCGACGGATCGCTCGAGATCGACGGAAACGGCATACCGGTCGAATTTGCGATCGAGATGACCCGCTTCGACGAGCACCAGACCATCGATCATCTGGCGGAAGCCGGCATCCCAGATCCCGGCCTGGTCGACGCCATCGCCGACGCAATCGCGGTCTCCCACCACGTTGCGCCGCCGGCGCCGGCCGAACCCTGGATCGCGTCGATCCCGGGGATCATCGAGGGCAATAGCACAGCGTTCCGCGAAGCGGCCTGCTTTCCCGCAGCCGACATCGACGACCTCAGGCAAGCCTCGCTCTCCGTATTCGACCGGATACGCGCTTTGCTGGAGCGGCGCGGCAGGCAGGGATATGTGCGGCGCTGCCACGGCGACCTGCATCTGGCGAACATCGTCCTGATCGATCATAAGCCGGTGCTGTTCGATGCCATCGAGTTCGATCCGTTGATCGCCTCGGTCGACGTGCTCTACGATCTCGCGTTCCCGATCATGGATTTCATCCGCTATGACCGGCACACGGCAGCGAACGGCCTGCTCAACCGGTATTTGAGCGCGACAGCAAGCGAAAACCTTGATGCGCTCGCCGCACTTCCGCTGTTCATGTCGCTGCGATCGGCCATCCGCTCCAACGTGCTGCTGGCGCGCCTCGGCCGGGCCGGCCACGACAAAGCCGGTGTCATGGCGCAGGCACGAACCTATTTCGAACTTGCGCGGCGATTGATCCGCCCGGTGGCGCCGACGCTGGTCGCGATCGGCGGACTGTCCGGGACTGGAAAATCGGTTTTGGCGCGCGCGCTGGCGCCTGCTGTGACGCCGCAGCCGGGCGCCGTCGTGCTGCGGAGCGACGTCCTGCGCAAGCAGCTATTCAATGTCAAGGAAACGGACCGGCTGCCCGAAACCGCCTACCGGCCGGAAATTACCGGGCAGATTTACGAAATCCTCGTGCAACGCGCGGTCCGCGTCCTCTCCCAGGGTCATTCCGTCGTGGTCGATGCGGTGTTTGCCAATGAAGGGGAGCGAGCCGCGGTCCGCGACGCCGCGCGCAAGCTGGACATCCGCTTTGCCGGCTTCTTTCTGGTGGCCGACCTGCCGACCCGATTGAAGCGCGTCGGCCAGCGGCAGCCAGATGCATCCGACGCCACGCCCGACATTGCAGAGCTTCAGGAGAACTATAATATCGGCGCGGTCAACTGGATGGTTATCGATGCTTCCGGAACGCCGGAACAAACCCTGAAACAATGCGAAAACCGGATCGCTCATGTTGAGGCGGCATAGGCCCGAAAGCGCGGAAACAGCAATGCCGCCATCCCCAAGAAGCAAGGCCGCCGCTCGCGCCGAACCGGCGCAGCCGGGGCGGCGCCAGCCGAAGCTGAATGCCATGATGGCGTGCGACACCGCATTTCGAATTGTCGCGCGCCGCTATCTCGGGGATCTAGCCGCAAATCACGAGGCTACATGCAACGGCGACCCAACGGCGCTGCATCAGATGCGCATCGCGCTGACCCGCCTGCGCACCGCCATCCTGTTCTTCTCGCTGATGGTTGCCGACGCCCAGCGGACCCGGATCAGGGGTGAGCTGAAGTGGCTGAATGGCCATCTTGGCGTCGTGCGGGACCTCGACGTCGCGATCGATCGGCTCCAGGCGGTCGGCAGGAAGCAACCGCAGGCCATCCCCTATTATCAGTCGTGGGAGGACAAACGCGCGGACGGTCATCGCTTGCTGACGCGGGCGCTCCGGTCCGCGCGGTATCGGCGGCTGGTCAAGAGCACGTCCGACTGGATCGAGAACGGACCCTGGTCCACCAGTAGAGGAAAGCAGGCGACGAAAGATCGCGCCGCTCCGGTCGCGGCATACAGCGCAGGCAAACTGGCGCGGTGGCAGGAGAGGCTTCTGAAGAAGGGCCGCAACCTTGCAAAACTGGACACCGAGAAGCGGCATCGGGTCCGGCTCTTGAACAAGAAATTGACCTATTCCATCGAATGTTTCGAAGACCTGTTCGACGATAAGCGATTTTCGAAGCAGCGGGCTGGGCTAAAGCATCTGCGCAAGGCGCAAAGGGCTCTCGGGCAATTAAACGATGATGTGAGGGGCCGCTCGCTGGCAGCCACGCTGCAGCGCGAT
This sequence comes from uncultured Alphaproteobacteria bacterium, assembly GCA_963778925.1. GTDB lineage: Bacteria > Pseudomonadota > Alphaproteobacteria > Rhizobiales > Xanthobacteraceae > Bradyrhizobium. The sequence goes on from CAVZWE010000014.1 coordinate 26,040, forward strand.
GGTGTCCCGGCGGAGATGAAATTCTTCGGCCCGAAGCGCGAAAAGCGCCTGATACGGAGTGCGGCTATGGCCTATCGCAAGGTGGCTGAGCTGTAGCGCCGAAGTCAATGCCGGACGTAGTCGCCGGGCGCATCGGGCAGATTCTGACCGTCTGCATTCGCAACGCCCATCCGCGGCGGCTCGCACGGCTCCCCGGATCGCGTGGTCAGCCACCTCGTCCATTCCAGCCACCACGATCCTTCGGTCCGCGGCGCCGCCTTCAGCCATTCGTCGGGACCGATATAGGGGGCATCCTCGGCCTTGGTCATGACCTGATAGAAGTGGCCGTTCTCGCCCGGCGACGCGACGACACCTGTATTGTGGCCGCCGCTGGTCAAAAGGTACGTAACGTCGGCGTCCACCTGATAGTGAATCTTGTAGGTGGATTTCCACGGCGCCACGTGATCCCACACCGTGCCGACCACGAACATCGGCGCGTGAATATCCGACAGCGCAATCGGCTTTCCTTCGACCATGTAACGGCCCTCGGCCAGGTCGTTGTTGAGGAACAGCTTGCGCAAATATTCGGAATGCATCCGGTACGGCAGACGTGTGGCGTCGGCGTTCCATGCCATCAGGTCGCTCAGCGGCGCCCGTTCTCCCATCAGATAGTCGCGACTGATCCGCGACCAGATCAGGTCGTTCGAGCGCAGCAACTGGAAAGCGCCGGCCATTTGCGTGGTATCGAGGACGCCGCGTTCCCACATCATGTCTTCGAGAAACGCGACCTGGCTCTCATTGATGAACAAGGTCAACTCGCCGGCCTCGGTAAAATCCGTCTGCGCCGCCAGCAAGGTGATCGTCTTGAGCGGGCCGTCCCGCCCCATCGCGGCGGCGGCGATCGACAACAACGTGCCACCCAGGCAATAGCCGAGTGCATGGATTTGGCGGCCAGGGACGATATCCCCGATGACGTCGACCGCGGCTTTCACGCCGAGCTTGCGATAGTCATCAAAGGCGACGTCGCGATCGCCTGGCCCCGGATTGCGCCAGGAGATCATGAATACGGTAAAGCCTTCGCCGGTCAGGAACTTCACCAGCGAATTGTGCGGCGATAGATCGAGGATGTAGTATTTCATGATCCAGGCCGGCACGATCAGGACCGGCTCCGGATGCACCTTGCCGGTGGTCGGGTAGTACTGGATCAGCTCGATGAGCTCGTTTCGGAACACGACCTTGCCGCGCGAGGTCGCGACCGTTTCACCGAGGACGAAATCCGGATCGCCGGCGGGCTGCTTGCCGGCGGACAGCAGGCGCATCCAGTCGCTGTACCAGTTCTGCCAGCCGTAGACGAAATTCTCGCCGCCGCTCTGGAACGCCTTCTGCAACACCTCGGGATTGGTCGCGGCGAAATTTGACGGCGCCAGCATATCGAGCACCTGCCGCCCGGAGAACTCGACGATCGCCTCGTTCTGCAGCGCCACGCCGCGCACACCCGTGGTCGCGTTGTGCCACCACTGCTCTTTCAGCAGAAACGCCTGCGCGAGCAGGTTGAACGGCGGCGTTTCCCATTCCGGCCTGGCAAAGCGCCGATCCTGCGGCTGCGGCTTGATCAGGGACCAGGGTCTCTGATTGGACGAGAAATAATGCAGCGCAGTTTCGAGAAATTGTTGCCCGCTCTTCAAGGCGGCCTGCGCGATCTCCAACTGTCGCTGCGGTGCGGCCGACAGATGCGAGGCCCAGTCGATATAGGCAAGCGACAACGCAACCGGCGAGATGCCGCCGGTCAGGTGTGCCAGCATCGCATGAAGCGCACGATCGGCCTGATACGCCTCCGGCTGCCGCTGGCTCTGCGGCTCAGTCGCGGCGCAGGCCTCCCCCGGGACGACGGCGCGGTGGTCCTCGCCATGGCTTGGCGCATGCGCGGGACACGGCAACCTCGGCGCATCAGCCTTTGGCAAACTCGATATCGACGGCATGGATTCCATCTCTTTCACATGGGGCAGGTCATTGGACGCCAGATCCATGACAGTCGAAAGACCGGTCAGCTCACGTTCTCCTTGCCGAACAGTTTCGTCGTGGTTTCGAGCATCCGTTCGCCATGCTTGAACAGCCGCTCGCTGTCGCGGCGGACGAAGTCGATCTGGTGCTGGCCGCATTCCTGGGCCATCGTCTTCAGGTCCTTGACTGAATGCGACCCAGCCATTTTCGAGACGAATTCGGAGAACAGATGCGTTTCGGTTCGCGCCCGATCCAGCATCTCGTTGCCCAGGAACACCATTTCCTCAAGCAGCACCTTTTGCGCGCCCATCATGATATCCAGGGCGTGCTTGTTCGCTTTGGTTAACCGCTTGCTGGCATCGGCCGCCGACTGCTCGAAGAGCGCGACATCCGGTTCGGAAAGCTGCATCATGATAACCTCCGCATTCTTCTTCATTTCTGGTATAATATGACCTTGTTGCCGGGTTCGCATTGAGCTGCATCAAGCGGATGGACCCGGCCGCCGCCCTTGACTTGCGTCAAATCGCGCCGGGCCGGTTGGAATAGCCTGATAAATACCAGATTTGATCCCGAACCCGCGGAGGCCCCGATGCGCGCCCACCACATCATGACCCGACCGGTCATTACCGTCACACCCGAGACCCCGATCGTCGAAGCGGCGAACACCATGCTGCAGAAGCATGTCAGCGGGCTGCCCGTGGTCGACGCCTCGGGCAAGCTTGTCGGCATCATCTCGGAAGGCGATTTCATTCGCCGTTCCGAGATCGGCACCCAGCGCAAGCGCGGCCGGTTCCTTAAGTTCATTCTCGGCCCCGGCAAGGCGGCGACCGATTTCGTTCACGAGCATGGCCGTAAAGTTGCAGAGATCATGACGCCTAAGCCGCTCACCATCGGCGAGGATACCCAGCTCGAGGAGATCGTGGAGCTGATGGAAAAGAACAACGTCAAGCGGCTGCCGGTGACGCGCGGCGACACGGTCGTCGGCATCGTGTCGCGCGCCAATCTGTTGCAGGCGGTAGCGAGCCTTGCGCGCGAAATTCCAGATCCGACCGCCGACGATGACCACATTCGCAATCGCGTCATCGACGCGCTGGCAAAGAACGACTGGTGCCCGTTCGGCCTGAGCGTCGTCGTGCGCGACGGCATCGTGCATCTGAGCGGCGTCATCACCGAGGAGCGTTCACGGCAGGCCGCCGTCGTCGCCGCGGAGAACGTCACGGGCGTGGTCAAGGTTCACGATCATCTGTGCTGGGTCGACACCATGTCCGGCATGTACCTGAACTCACCGGAGGATGAAGGGCTGGCGAAAGCGGGCTGAGCGGGAGGCACGACAATGGTACTATCAACCCTGATATTGTCGGCCATGCTGGTGTCGACGTGTTTTCGGCCGCGCCTCAGCCCGCTCAAAGCAACTTGCCGTCGGGCGCAAAGAACGGGTGCGGCCCGTCGAAATTTCCGATCGGGACTTGATGGGTGACGACGCCGCCGAATCCCTTGCCTGGAAACCAGGCGTGGAGATGAAACGCCGGCGGTTCGACCTTGAATGACGGCTCGCGCAATTGCGCCAGATCGAGATCGACGGCGTGGTTTGGTGCCGGGCAGATTGTGGTGGGGACGCCGGCGAACATCGTCAGCGTCGCGCGATGGACGTGACCGCTGGCGATCAGTCGTACGCGTGGATGGCGCCTGATGATCGGTGCCAGTTCGCCAGCGTTCAAGAGATTCTGGCGGTCCATGTGCCAGATGCCGGTCTTGAACGGCGGATGGTGCAGGAACAATAGCGCCGGCCTGTCGGGCGAAGATACAAGCATCGTTTCCAGCCATTGCAGGGTGGGCGCATCAAGCTCGCCATGCGGCTTGCCGGGCACGCTCGAATCCAGCAGCACCACATCGAGCCCGCCGACTTCGACCCGTTGATTGAGCGGGCCGGAGGGAAAGGCACAGGCTTGCGGAAGTGCGGCGCGCATCATCTCGCGCGAATTGTGATTACCGGGAATGCCGGCAAAAGGCAGCTCCAGCTTTGTCAGTAGGCGCTTGAGGTGTTGGTATTCCTCCGCCGTCGGCGTATCGGCCAGGTCGCCCGAGATCACCACGAAGTCGGGCCTCGGCGCAAATTCATTCAGGGTCGCAACACAGCGTTCCAGCGCGGCTGCGGTATCGACGCGGCCGTAGGCGAGCGAACCCGGCGGCTTGATATGCAGGTCGGAAATCTGTGCGATGTAAACTGGTTTCGGCATCGGACTGCTTCAGTTTTCCGGTGGCAACAGCCGGATCGCTTCCGGCGCGATCGAAAGTCCGATCCGTTCGCCGGCCCTGGCGCGAACCGTGTTCGGCGCATCGACGGTGAGAAACTTGCTCGCCGCGCCGCTGATGACCATGCGTTGCCGGTCGCCGATAAAGCTGACGCTGTCGATGGTTCCCGACAGCGGCGCAGCTCCCTGCTCGACCACGGCGATGGTTTCGGGGCGGATCATGGCGAGCGCGGCTTGGAGGTTGGCGTCGCCGCCGATCGGCTGCCGGCCGCCGGGCAGCACGAGATGTCCGTTCTCGATCGGCGATTCGATGATATTCGCCGCACCGATGAATTCGGCAACGAAGCGATTTCCGGGCGCGAAATAGATCTCGCGCGGCGTGCCGATCTGGGCAATCGCGCCCTTTTGCATGACGACGATGCGGTCGCCGAGCTCCATGGCCTCGGACTGATCGTGGGTGACATAGATTGTCGTGATCCCCAGCGCGCGCAGCAAACGGTTGAGCTCGCCACGCAGGCGTTCGCGAAGCGCGGCATCGAGCGCGGTCAGGGGCTCGTCGAGCAACAGGATGCCCGGCCGGATCGCAACCGCACGTGCCAGCGCCACGCGCTGGCGCTGGCCGCCGGAGAGCTGGTCGATGCGGCGGTTCTCGAGCCCTGAGATATTGGTCAGCGCCACCAGTTCGGCGACGCGCGCGGCGCGCACCTCGCGCGCCATGCCCCGGATCTTCAGGCCATAGCCGATGTTGTCCGCAACGCTCATGTTCGGGAACAGCGCGTAGGACTGAAACACCATGCCGACATTGCGCTTTTCGATCGGCACCGCGGTCATGTCGCTGCCATCGAACAGCACCTTGCCGCCGGCATCGGGCAATTCGAGACCTGCGATAATGCGCAGCATGGTGGTTTTGCCGCAGCCGGAGGGGCCGAGCAGCACCAGCGTCTCGCCGCGCGCGATGTCAAGCGTTGCGGGCTCGAGCGCGCGCGTGCCGTCGGCAAAGGTCTTGCCGCAGTTCTCGATCCGCACCGAAGCGCCATGTCCCGCGGCCGCATTCATCTTGCCTGCCCCCTGTCGGCGAACATCTGCATCGCCACCAGCAGCGGAATGATCATGACAAAGAAGATCAGCGTATAGGCGGAGGCCACTTCCAGCCGCATCGACGCATAGCTGTCGGCAAGCCCGATCGGAAGCGTCTTGGTCAGCGGCGTATGCAGCATCCAGGTCAGGTTGAACTCGCCGAGCGAAAGCGTCACCACCATCAGGCTGCCGGCCAGAATTCCCGGCATCGCATTGGGAACGATGACGTCGCGAAAACGCCGCCATGGCGAAGCGCCGAGCGAGGCTGCGCCTTCGTCGAGCGTCTTGATATCGAGCGTTGCGAACACCGCCATCACCGATCGCACCATGAAGGGCATGGTGAAGACGACATGGCCGGTAAGGATGAAAAGCCAGGAGCGGCGAAACTCGCCAAAACCTTGATAGGTCAGCAGCAGCGCCAGCGCGATCGCAAGCCCGGGTATAGCCAGCGGCAGCGTGATGATCTCCTCGACCACGCGCGACAGCCGCCCGCCGCGAACGTACAAGGCGTAGGCGGCGGGGACGCCGGCCACCAGCGTGACGGCCAGTGTCGCAAATGCGATCACAAATGATAGACCGATAGTGCCGGCATAGAGGTCCCAGACCTGAAACACCCATTGCAGGGTCACGCCCGAGGATATTCCGCGAAAATAGTTCACGGTGACCCCGGCGCTGATCGACAGGATGGCGGGGACGACCAGGAACGCGGCCACCAGCAGCGTAAACAGAAGCTGGCCGGTGAAAATCAGGCGGTCGCGCATGGCTTTATCCGGCCGCAGCGACAGTGCCGCCGCTGAACGAGCGGGCCAGCGCCAGAATGGCCCAGGCGATGATTCCCAGTCCCACCGAAAGCGCCGCGGAAGTGGCAAAATTCGCGGCCAGCGTGAACTCGGTATAGATCAGCATCGGCAGCACATCGATATTGGTTGCCAACGTGAAGGCGGTGCCGAACGCGCCCATCGCGGTGGCAAAGGCAATCGCGCCGGAGGCCACGAAAGCCGGTCCCAGCGCCGGCAGCACCACATCGCGTTGCACCGCCCATGGGCTGGCGCCGAGCGAGCGCGCGGCTTCCTCGAGGCCGACGTCGAGCTTCTGGACCGCGGCCATGATGGTGAGAATGACGCGCGGGATCGAAAAATAGAGATAACCCAAGAACAGCCCGTAGATCGAATAGGCAAACACCAGCTTCTCGCCAAACAGGCGGTTGGTGAAATCGCCGATCAGGCCTTGGCGGCCGGCGAGCAGGATGATGAGGAAGCCGACGACCACGCCGGGAAACGCCAGCGGAAACGTCAGCATCGCGATCAGCACGGCGCGGCCGGGAAAGCGATGGCGCTGCAGAAACATTCCGGCGACCGTGGCAACGACCAGCGTGACGATCGTGGTCGCACTCGCCAACAGAACGGTATTGATCAAGGTGGCGCGATAGCGCGGCTCGGTCAGGATCGCCAGATACCCGGCCAGCCCCTGTTGGCCCTCAGCGCCGGTCACCACCAGCCGCGCCATCGGCAGCAGGAAAAATGCCACCGTCACCACCGCGAGCGGCAGCAGGCACAGCCAGACGAAGGATCTATGCGGCATGAAAGAATGGCGCCCCTACCCTAACCAGGAGGAGCGCCATACTGCATCAGCGGACCTCGGCGAGATAGCGGTCGACAAAGCCTTTTTGCATGCTTTCCATCTGGCCCCAATCGACGCTCTTGGCGCGGGCATAGTCGCTGTCCGGCAGGAACTTCGCCTTGACGGCCTCGGGCAGTTCGATCTGGCGCGCCGGGCGCAAATAGGCGTTGGTCCAGATCGCCTGCCCCTTGTCGGACAGCAGATAGTCCAGCACCTTCTTGGCCTTGTCCTTGTCGGGTGCGTTCTTGACGAGGCCGACGACATAGGGAAACACCACCGATCCCTCGCACGGGATCACGAATTCGAAATTGCCCTTCTCCGAATATTTCGCGCGATAGGCGTTGAAATCATAATCCAGCAGAATCGGCATCTCGCCGGAAACCACGCGGGCGTAGGACGTCTGCTTGGGAACGATCGGGTCGTTCTTGCGCAGCTCCTTGAAGAAGGCCACCGCCGGGTCGAAATTTGCAGCCGAGCCACCGAGCGCCAGGTTGATCGCGACCGCGCCGACATAGCCGACCGCGGCCGAGGTCGGATCGAGATACCCGACCATGCCCTTGTAGTCCGGCTTCAACAGATCCTTCCAGCAGGCCGGCACCGGCTTGCCGCCGAGCGCATCCTTGTTCACGAACAGGCCGAGCGTGCCGGAATGGATCGTGGTCCAGTAGCCGTCCGGATCCTTTAGCCCCGGGGCCACCTGGTCCCAGTTGGCGGGCTTGTAGGGCTCGAGTGCATCCTGTGCCTTCGCCTTCATGCCGAAGGTGACGCCGAAATAGCCGATATCGCCGACCGGATTGTTTTTCTCGGCCAAAATCTGCGCCAGCGCCTGACCGGAATTCTTGTTGTCGTGGGGAATGTCGTAATGGAGATCGGCCTTGATCGCCTTGAGCATGGAGGCCCAGTCCGCCCATTCCGGCGGGCAGTTGTAGCAGATCACGTCGGCCGCCCTGGCGGATTGCCACGGCGCCAGCAGCGACAGCACCAGCAAGGTCAGGGCAAAGCGGACGGTCTTCATGAAAATAGCTCCGATTGCAAAGGAAGGGCTTTCCCCGGGATCAAGGACATCAACACTAACCCGTGACCAAGTATAGGCCGCGTATGAAGGATTTGCGACGCCGGCCTTTTGCTCTGCAGCAAAGCTGTGGAGCGGCACGCGCCTTCCTCCTCGACAAATCGTCGACCGCCGCATTGCGATGGCTGCGTTGCAATCAAGGCTCGCCGGCTGCCTTGCAGCGCAACGGATATTGCCGGTATTCTGAGGCTTACCGGTCAGGCCCAACCTTACGCGAAATCACCCGTTGCAACGGAGACGCTCGATGACCCCTCCCGTGAATTCTCCTGCGATTAAAGTGGTAAAATCGGTCCGCGAGCAGGTGAGCGCCGAGGAATGGCAAACCCGCGTCGATCTCGCCGCCTGCTACCGCCTTACCGCGATGTACGGCATGACCGAGATGATCGCCAACCACATCTCGTGCCGCGTGCCCGGTTCGCATGACCACTTCCTGATCAACCCTTACGGCATGCTCTACGAGGAAATCGATGCCTCCTGCCTGATCAAGGTCGATCTCGACGGCAACGTGCTCTTCAATGCCTCGGACTACGGCGTCAACGCCGCCGGCTTCGTCATTCACAGCGCCATCCATATGGCGCGGCACGATGTCGACTGCGTCGCGCATACCCACACGCCGGCCGGCATGGCGGTCTCGGCGATGGAATGCGGGCTGCTGCCGCTGGCGCAGACCTCGATGCGGTTTCTCCACATCGCCTATCACGACTTCGAAGGCATCGCCGACGACGTCGGCGAGCGCGAGCGGCTGGTCAGGGACCTCGGCGATCACGAGGCGATGGTGTTGCGCAACCACGGACTGCTCGTGGTCGGCCGCACCATCCCTGCGACATTCAACCTGCTCTATCGCATGGAGCGCGCCTGCGAGGTCCAGGTGATGGCGCTGTCCTGCAATACCAGGCTGACCTATCCGCCGCAGGACGTCCTGGAAAAAACCTTCGACAAGGTGAAGCCGCGCGCCAATCTGCCCAATCGCAACGGCGAGCTGGCCTGGCCGGCGCTGCTGCGCAAGCTCGACCGCGTTGATACCTCGTATCGGAATTAGCAAGCCAGACGAAGATCACAAGGCCGGAGACTCATTCCGCCTTGGCGCGTACGCGGCGGTCTTGACCTGCGTCAAGGCTGACCCCAGTGTTCCCTGCAACGTGCGTCGACCATCAGAGCCAACCTGTCGGGAGAACAGACATGATACCGAAACTCGCGCTCACGGCGCTGCTCGTGCTTGCAGTTTGCGCGCCTGTCCAAAAGGCTGCGGCGCAGGACCCGCTCGGTGGCGCCATCTTCGGCGGCGCGGCTGGCGCGATCGTCGGCGGCGTGGTCGGTGGCGGCCGCGGTGCGGCAGTTGGTGCGATCATCGGAGCGACGACCGGAGCCGCGATTGCAGCCCAAGGCCAGCCTCGGCCGGGCGGTTACTACTATTACCAGAATGGTTGCTACATTCAGCGGCCCGACGGCGCGTGGGTTGCCGCCTCGCCGCGCTATTGCGCTACGGCGCAATATCCGGTGGACTATGGCGCACCCGCATGTACGCGCGCCCGCTCCTATGATCCGGCCAGTGGCACTTTTATCGGTCGCGACGGGTACCGTTACCCCTGCCCGTAGCATTGTCGCGCTCGCGTGCGATTAAGCCAACTACAGGGATTCGAAAGACGTAAAGGGATGCGCGACTTTTTTCGCACGTCTCGCGTTCACCGCGGCACCACCGCCGTCGCCTCGATCTCGACCCGCGCCGCTTTTTCCACCAGCCGCACCACCTGGACCAGCGCCATCGCGGGATAATGGGCGCCGAAGATATCGCGATAGACCTGGCCCAGCGTCTTCAGGTTCGCCAGGTATTCTTCCATGTCGACGACATACCAGGTGAGACGAACCAGATGTTCGGGCCGCGCGCCACCCGCGGCCAGGATGGCTGCAATGTTGCTGAGGGTCTGGCGGACCTGCGCGACGAAGCCGGCCGGCAGATGGCCTTGCTGGTCCCAGCCGATCACCCCGCCGGTCACCACCAGGCGGCCATCGGCCGCCATGCCGTTGGCGTATCCCTTCGGCGCCGGCCAGCCGCTCGGCTGCAAAATCTGCGAACCGGTTGAAGGCTCGTCCTTCGTCATCGGCAACACCGCAGCCGCGGGCGCTTTTGGCGTGCTCACGAACAGTTCTCCGTCACTTCAGATGCATTCATTCCGCGGCCATGCCGGACGATGCCGCGCCGGCCTGCGCCATCTGCCGCAGGGCAAACCGTTTCAGCTTGCCGGTTTCCGTCTTCGGCAGTTGCGCGACGAATTCGATCGCGCGCGGATATTTGTAAGGCGCGATCTCGCGCTTGACATGGTCCTGCAGCGCCGCGGCCAGCACTTCGTCGGCGGTGATACCGGACGAAACAACCACATAGGCCTTCACGATCATGCCCCTCGCCTCGTCGGGCGCGCCGACCACGCCGCATTCGGCGACCGCCGGATGGCTCAGCAATGCGGCCTCGATTTCGGGGCCCGCGATGTTGTAGCCGGAAGAGACGATCATGTCGTCCGAGCGCGCCACGAACGAAAAGCGGCCGTTCTCGTCGCAGACGAACGTATCGCCGGTCAGATTCCAGCCGTTGCGCACATAGTTGGATTGCCGCTTGTCCGCGAGATAGCGGCATCCGGTCGGGCCGCGGACCGCAAGCTTGCCGGCGGTACCCGGCGGCAACTCATTCATGTCGTCGTCGACGATCTTTGCCTCGTAGCCGGAAACCGGGCGCCCGGTCTTTCCGGCGACCGCATCGCCTGTGCGGTTCGTGATGAAGATATGCAGCAGTTCGGTGCTGCCGATCCCGTCGAGAATTGTCTTGCCCGTCTTGCGGGTCCAGCTTTCGAAAACCGGCGCCGGCAAGGTTTCGCCTGCCGAAACCGCAAGACGCAGCGACGACAGATCGGCGCCCTTGTCCATCGCGGCCATCATCGCCCGGTATGCGGTCGGCGAGGTAAAGCAGATCGTGGCCTTGTAGGTTTCAATAATCTTGACCATCTCGCCGGGCGCCGCGTTTTCCAGGAGCGTCGCGGTCGCGCCGAACCGCAACGGAAAGATCGCGAGCCCGCCGAGGCCAAACGTAAAGGCCAGCGGCGGGGAGCCGACGAAGACATCCTCCGGAGTGACGTTGAGCACTTCCCTGGCATAGCCATCCGCGACGATCAGGAGATCGCGATGGAAATGCATTGTCGCTTTCGGTTCGCCCGTGGTGCCGGAGGTAAATCCCAGCAAGGCGACATCATCGCGGCCGGTCTTGACCGCATCGAACCGAACCGGCTTGTTCAACGCCACCCGGTCGAGCTCGGCGTCATGGTTTGACGTTCCGTCAAAATTCACGACCTGCTTGAGGAATCGGCTGGTCTTCGCGCAGGCGACCAGTTCGTCGGCGATGCGGCTGTCCGTCAGCGCCAGGCCGACCTCCGCCTTGTCGACGATCTTGATTAATTCGCCGGCACGAAGCATCGGCATGGTATTGACGACGACGGCGCCTGCTTTCGTTGCCGCAAGCCATGCGGCGACCAGAGCGGGATTGTTGCCCGAGCGTATCAGGACCCGGTTGCCGGGCTTGACGCCGTAATCTTCCACCAGCGCATGCGCAAGGCGGTTCGACCAATCGGCCAGCTCCTTGTAGGTGCGCTGGCGGCCGTTGCCGATCAGCGCGATACGATCGCCGAGCCCCTTCTCCACGATCCGGTCGGTCAGTTCAACCGCGGCGTTGAGATATTCGGGATAACTGAACTCCGGCCGGTCGAGCAGCAAAGCCGGCCACTGGTCGGACGGCGGAAGATTTCGCCGCGCAAAATCATCAACGTGACCCGATGGGCCAAGGCTTTGACGTTCAAGGCTTTGAATTTCAAGGCTGGGATTTCCACCCGACATTTCCATCGCCCCTCGCTTTTAGGGATGAAAGGCTTGAGGCCATATCCAGGCCGTCCGGCAGCACTTATGCCAAACATTTTATACTTAAAGTAATTTGGCGCAAGTGCCCAAATCCGGCCATCCCGCACTTTTTGAAACATGGGGCATTTTCCAGGCGACCCAAATGTACCCGCAAAGCACGCGCGCCGATCTCGTTCAAAAGCTGAAAGAGCTTTTTGGCGTGGCCACCATCGGCGCGCCGCCTATGTGCTAGTACCCCCTTTTCTTAGAAGGTGAGTCGTGATTTAAGATTGGGATCATACCCGAAGAGAGAGAAGTCCACCTTTGATTCAAAGGCCGCCGTATCACTCATCTCTGATTCCGGGTACTAGTCTTGCACCAAACGGACATGCCGAGTGCATTGCTCGATGTCCGCTCTCAGGGGCAAAGCGGAAAACGTCTGCTCGCATTGAGCTTTTCCGGCTTTGACCCATATGCGACATTTAGCCTGATCAGCGTCTGAAGTCGGTTGTGCGCCATTTCTCTCGCGCCGGCCGGCCGCAAAGTGCTAGGCTTTAGCTACTGCACGAAGGCGTGGTCCATGGAGGACACATGCGGCGTCGTGATTTCATCACATTCTTTAGCGGCGCCGCCGTCGCGTGGCCGCTTGGTGCGCTCGCCCAGCAGCCGCCCGGTAAGGTTGCTCAAATAGGCTTTTTGACGCGCAAGACCGACGCTTCTGTTGCAAGTCAAATAGACGCATTCCGACAGGGCCTCCAAGACCTCGGATGGGTCGAAGGAAAAAACATTGGCATTCAGTACCGAGATGCAGGTGGTCAACTGGACCGTCTGGGTCCGCTCGCGGCCGAGCTTGTCGCTCTCAATGTGGATGCGATTGTCACAGTGGACACACCACCCACTCAAGCCGCCGAACGAGCAACAAGTACAATACCTATTGTTATTGCTGTCTCAGCTGATCCAGTGGGAGCCGGATTAGTCAAGAGTTCTTAGTCACCCTGGCGGCAACGCCACTGGTTTGTCGCTCCTTGCCCCTGAGACAGATCAGAAGACTCTCGAAGTTCTGAAAGAGACGCTACCCAAAACCGAGCGAGTAGCGATGATTTTTGACCCGAAAAATCAGGGCATGATGCTCAGACTAAAAGCAATTGAAATCGCGGCAACGAAGCTTGCGATCAAGCTTCAATCAATAGCGGCTCTCAGTTCAAGTGAACTTGCCGCCGCCTTGACGCTCGCTGCCAAAGACCCTCCTGACGCTGTCTATGTGCTTTCTCCTATATATGCAGCTTATCAAACCGAAATCGTGGAATTTGCAACAAAGACGAGAGTGCCGCTACTCGTTGATACCAGCGGGCTTGCCGGAGAACCTGGCGCCCTCTTGTCCTACGGCGCGGATATCTCAGCCTTGTTTCGGAGAGCCGCAACGTTCGTGGACAAAATATTGAAGGGAGCCAAGCCAGCCGATTTGCCGGTAGAGCAGCCAGCTAAGTTCGAACTGGTAGTCAACCTCAAAACTGCCAAGGCGCTCGGCCTCAAGGTACCGCCGATAGTATTGCTGCGCGCCGACAAAGTGATCGAATGAGCGTGGCAATGTCCGGATCTGGCACTTTCCGGACCTCCCGCGAGGTCCGACTCGAGTCCGCAATGCGCAACAATAGCGGACATCCGTCAACGCCATGGCTCTATGAGTTCACGCCCTGGCGTCCCGCCAATTGCTTCAGTCGCAGCAACCATCTCCGAGTTCGGATCAACCAGCGGGGCAATCGCCGTAAAATGGTTGGCGCCGGGAACGACCCCGAACCGCGTCGCGACGCCGGCCGCGCCCCAGCGATCGACGATGGTCCGGCTTTGCCGAAAATATTCCGCGCTTTCGTTTTCGCCGACCACCGCATCGAGACTTCCGCGCAACGGCGCGTTCCAGAACAACGGGCTTGCCGCCCTCGCCGTTGCCTGGTCGAGATGCAATGCCTTGTTGATCGAGGTTTCGACCAGCGGGCCAAGATCGAACAGGCCCGAAATGGCATAGGCCGCGATCACGGGGTGCGCGGGCAAGGAAGCATCATATGCCGGCCAGTCTGTCGCCAGCATGCAGGCCGCAAGATGCCCACCCGCGGAATGGCCGCTGATGACGAGCGGCCGCCCTTGCCGCGCCAGCTCACGCGATGCCATCCGCATCTGTCGGATAATCTCATCGACGGTGACACCGGGACAGAGATCGTAGCTCGGGATTGCGACGCCGATGCCATGGGCATTCAGCCCGCGCGCGAGGTGGCTGAAAAAAGAGCCGTCCAGCGCCTGCCAGTACCCGCCATGAATGAAGACGACGGTCGGGCCTTGCTTATCGCCGGCAAACAAATCGATCGTGTTGCGGGCCTCGGGACCGTAGGCAATCGTGCGCGGCGCGTGCCGCTCGCGCCAGGCAGCCGCGTCCCTGGCCCAACCGGCCATGATTGCGGGGTTCTCTGGAACCCGCGCCCGGTTGTTGTATTCGACCTCGTAGTCGACAGTCGCGTTCACGACCTTACAACGCCCGCTTTTGCGCGGATTTCTGCGCCGAGCCCTTGGTCTTGGCCAATAGACGCATCAATTCGCGCACATCCTTCGGGGTAAGATCCGAAAATATATCGGCGATCCAGGTCTCGTGCTCCGCGGCCATCCTGCGAAACTCGGCGCGGCCGATCTTGGTCAGCCGGATCACCTGCACGCGCCGATCGGTGTCGGAGGTGCGCCGATCGAGATGACCCGACTCGACCAGACGCTCGACCAGCCCGGTGACGTTGCCGTTGCTGACCATCATCCGCTTCGAGACGTCCGACAGCGTCATGCCGTCCGGTACCTTGTCGAGTTGGGCCATCAAATCGAACCGCGGCAGCGTGACATCGAACCGCTCACGCAGCCGGCTGCGCACCTCGCCCTCGATCAGGGTCGTGCAGGTCAACAGGCGCAGCCATAACCGGATTTCGTTGCCGTGATCCTCAGGGAGTTCGACGGCCTTGGTCTCGGAATCGAGGATCATGATGCAATCAAACCTGCTTGGAGCCCTCACGGCGGCAGCGCGGATACCGGAGTTGCCGATCCCGACTGCCGGGTTTCCGTTGTTTTGACCTTCAAATAATTCAGGGATGGCCGCAAGTCAAAACGCTAGCGCCGGCGGCCAGCGCCGATTTTCCAATTTCTTTAGGTTTCAAACAAATGGCGCGCGGCTTGCATGCACGCTCCCATGATGGCCGGGCTTGCGAGCGGCCTTACTTGCGGCAACAGCCCTCATCAGAATAAGCTCAAGTCTTGAGCGCGGATCGTATTGGCGTCGATCTTGGCTGCGCTGCGGCCGATCAGGAGAGAGATCATGAAACAGCAGTTGAAGTTGGCCGGGCTGGCGGCCTTGTTGAGCCTCGCCGCCGGTCAAGCCATCGCGCAGGAAAAACTCAAGATCGGCGTGATCGTGACGTTGTCCGGCCCGGCGGCGGCGCTCGGCGCGCAGGTCCGCGACGGCTTCGCGCTCGCGGTCAAGGATCTCGGCGGCAAGATGGCCGGCCGCGATGTCGAGGTTGTGGTGGCCGATGACGAACTCAAGCCGGATGCGGCCGTGACCAAGGTCAAAGGTCTGCTCGAACGCGACAAGGTCGATTTCGTGGTCGGGCCGATCTTCTCCAATATCCTGCAGGCGATCCACAAACCGGTGACGGATACCAAGACTTTTCTGATCAGCCCGAATGCCGGCCCCTCAAGCTATGCCGGCAAGAACTGCAGCCCGTTCTTCTACGTGACCTCCTACCAGAACGACCAGGTGCATGAGATCCTCGGCAAGGTCGCCCAGGATCGCGGCTACAAGCGCGTCTATGTGATGGTTCCGAACTACCAGGCCGGCAAGGATTCCGCCGCCGGATTCAAGCTCGACTACAAGGGAGAAATCGTGGAGGAGACCTACGTACCGCTCGGCACGCTGGATTTCCAGGTCGAACTCTCCAAGATCGCCTCTACCAAACCCGACGCGGTGTTCACCTTCATGCCGGGCGGCATGGGCGTCACTCTGGTGAAGCAGTACAGCCAGGCCGGTCTCGCCGACAAGATTCCGGTGCTTTCGGCGTTCACGGTCGATGAATCGACGCTACCGGCGCAGCAGGATGCGGCGGTCGGCATGTTTGGCGGCGCCAACTGGGCGCCTAATCTCGACAACCCGCAGAACAGGAAATTCGTCGGCGCATACGAAGCCGCATACAACAGCGTGCCCGGCACCTATGCCATGCAGGCTTACGATACAGCGATGCTGATCGACAGCGCCGTCAAGGCGGTGAAGGGCGACCTCACCAACAAGCAAGCGGTGACGGCCGCACTGAAGAAGGCCGACTTCACCTCGCTGCGCGGCGGTTTCAAATTCAATATCAACGGTTATCCGATCCAGGACTTTTATCTGACCAAGGTCGCAAAGCGTCCGGATGGAAAATTCCAGACCGAGATTGTCCAGAAGGTATTCGAGAATTACAGCGACCGTTATGCCAGGGATTGCACGCCGGGCAACTGAACGATCCAAGCGGTTTCGAGCGAAGCCTGCCCCGCGCTTGGATAGCGGGGTGGATACCGGTTCGGGTGAAGAAAACGCGTCCAGATACCGATTGGAAGGAAACAGAGCGATGAAAAGCGAGATCACCGGCATCACCCGGGCCAACGAAGGCATGCAGGGAATTTCCTGGAATATACTCGGTCAGACCTATGTGCCGAAGAACTGCACCGACCATTGCTTCTCCTGGCACGCGACGCTGCCACCCGGCACCTTCGTCCCGCCGCATATCCATCCCGATCAGGACGAATATCTCTACATGCTGGAAGGAAAGCTCGACTTCATGCTGGGCGGTGCCGATGCCCAGGCGACGCCGGGCGACCTGATACGGCTGGGCATGGGCGTTCCCCACGGCATCTTCAACAAGTCGGACCAGACAGCAAAGGTGCTCTTCTGGGTAACGCCGACCCAGAAACTCTACGATCTGTTCTGGGGCCTTCACAACATGAAGGAGCAGAAGCCCGAGGACGTCGTGGCGATGGCTGCGGAATACAACATCCACTTCCTGCCGCCGCCGCCGGGGGCGTGAGGCCACTCTTGTAGCCCGGATGGAGCGCAGCGAAATCCGGGGGTCTTCAATCGCTGACGTCACGGTCCCGGATTTCGCTGCGCTCCGTCCGGGCTACGCGGCTTGCACGCACAGCTGAATTTGTTGAAACGGATCAACCAATCTGCCCGACGGGCAAATCAGTGAATTGGCTGTCCAGCCCCGTTTGCGAAAATATCGCTTTGCCCGTCGTGCCAATATGCCGCGTTGATCTCGCCCCCAAATCACAACTATATCCGTCGCAGTCCCGCCCGACACAGAGGGGCGTTCGCGATCGTCACAAACGTAGGTGCGGGATGCGGTGGACGCGGATGGTGCTGCTGACGAGAGCGCTGATCCCGCGGACGGCGAAGACGTGTGGTCCTGACGCCCCGACGCTGGCGTCAAGTCTGCGATAAGAAGCGCAGGCGACGGTGGCAAAAGAGCCCGGTCACCGGGGAGAGCTCGGAATAAGCTGTTAAAACCATTGCGTGCGGGAATGCCGGGTAATCCTGGTGGACCTGTGGTGACTACGCTCGTGTGCTTTCCAAATTTTGCACGCGAGGCTATGGGTGCATTGGGCGCCCGGCATTCCCCACGCCCTCCATTGGGCGGAAGATTTTTGCACAACTCGGACGCATCGCGCCGCGAGATCGCGGACTCCTGAGATTATCCTGGCTGTTTGAAATTTTAAATCTGGAATTTTGCACCCGGGCCGGGGGCGTGAGGCGCCGTCATCCTGAGGTGCGAGCCCCTTCGGCGAGCCTCGAAGGATGACTGACGGAGCGCGCGGCCCATCCTTCGAGGCGCGCAAAGAGCGCGCACCTCAGGATGACGTCGAGTGCGCCGCCCTCACGCCCGCACCGCCGTCAGACCCGGCACGGCGGCGAAGCCGGCCTTGCTGGCATAGCCGCGGACGATGGCTTCGCGCTGGGAATAGCTCAGCACGTTCTCGACATTGTCAAAACCATCGGGCGCCAGTTGTTCGACCGCATCGATCACGCCCTCGGGGCCGCCGCGGCGGTTGGAGCGCACGATCTCCGCGGTCATCGGCAGCCGCTTCTGCTCATAGGCCACCAGCGCCTGACACGGATGCTCGGAACGCACCAGCGCGTCGGCGAGGCAGCGAGCGTCGAGAATGGCCTGCGAGGCGCCGTTCGACCCCACCGGATACATCGGGTGCGCAGCGTCCCCAAGCAGCGTGACGCGGCCGGTTGACCAATAGGGCAAGGGATCGCGGTCGCAGGTCGGATATTCGTAGAACTCGGGCGTCGCAGAAATCAGGCTGGGCACATCGACATGGGGCACCGAGAAACGCGCCACATGCGGCATCAATTCCTCGCGCTTGCCGGGGCGCGACCAGTCCTCGCGGCGGGGCGGCGGCGCATTGCCGTCGCCGACCTTCACCAGCACCGCCCAGTTGGTCAGGCGGCTCGCCGGGCTCGATCCTTCCGCGATCGGGTACACCACGACCTTGGCATGCAGGCCGCCGGCGACGATCATCGAACGGCCGGTCAGGAACACCGGCCAGTCGCGCGCGCCGCGCCACAGCATCAGTCCGTTCCAGCAGGGCGGCCCTTCCTCCGGGAACAACATCTCGCGCACCCGCGAATGGATACCGTCGGCACCGATCAGGATGTCGCCGCGCACGGTCCGGTTATGGCATCCCGTGCGATCGAAGAAATAGGCGGTGACGCCGCCTTCGTCCTGGGTAAAGGCCCCGAGCCTGCAGCCGGTATGGATCGCGTCGGGTCCCAGCCGCTCCTCGACGGCGCGGTGGATCACGCTCTGCAGCCGGCCGCGATGAATCGAGAATTGCGGCACTTCGTGGCCGGCGTCGATACCGCGCGGATCGCGCCAGACTTCCTGGCCGTGGCGATTGAGATAATAGAGCACGTCTGTGCGGATCGCGACATCGTCAAGCTTCTGCAACAGGCCGAGGCCCGCCAGTTCGCGGATCGCATGCGGCAGCGTATTGATGCCGACGCCGAGTTCGCGGATGGTGTCCGACTGTTCGAACAATTCGCAGCCGATGCCGCGGGCCCGCAGCATCAGCGCGGTGGTCAGGCCCCCGATACCGCCCCCGACGATAATAGCCTTCATCGCCAAACTCCACGCAGTACCCTACGCAACGGCCCCTAGGCTCGCATGGCCGGTCACTCCGCCGCAAGCGGCTTTGTCGCCTCCACCTTCAGTTCGGCCCGCGTCCTGGGCTTAGCCTTAATTTTCAGGTCGTCGAAATCCTGCCGGTCACGCACGCTGTTGCGGAAGATCTGCTCCCTGCCCGGCAGGTACTGCGGCGGGCAGAATACCGCCTCGGCGCCGTACCAGGCCGCCGCCTTCAACGTGAATGACGGATCGATCAAATGCGGGCGCCCGAGCGCGACCAGATCGGCGCGCCCGGCGGCGAGAATGGTGTTGACCTGATCGGCCGTGGTGATGTTGCCGACACACATGGTGGCGACCCGCGCCTCGTTGCGGACCTGGTCGGAAAAAGGCGTCTGGAACATGCGGCCGTAGATCGGCTGGGCGTCGCGGACGGTCTGGCCGGTGGAGACGTCGACCAGATCGACGCCGGCCTCGGCAAAGGCGCGCGCGATCTTCACCGCGTCGTCGCCGGTGATGCCGCCCTCGGCCCAGTCGGTGGCGGAGATGCGTACCGACATCGGCTTGTGCGCCGGCCATGCCGCCCGCAGCGCCTCGAACACTTCCAGCGGAAAGCGCAGACGGCCCTCGAGCGAGCCGCCGTAAGCGTCGGTGCGCTGGTTGGTCAGCGGCGAGATAAAGCTCGCCAGCAGATAGCCGTGGGCGCAATGCAGCTCAAGCATGTCGAAGCCGCAGCGCTCACCGCGCAAGGCGGAGGCAACGAACGCCGCCTTGACCGCGTCCATCGCGGCGCGGTCCATCTCGCGCGGCACCTGGCTGTCGGGAAAGTAGGGAATGGGCGACGCCGACACGACGTTCCAGCCGCCCTCCTCCAACGGACGATCCATGCCGTCCCACATCAGCTTGGTGGCGCCCTTGCGGCCGGCATGGCCGAGCTGCAGGGCGATCCTGGCCGCGGAATTGGCGTGGACGAAATCGACGATGCGCCGCCACGCGGCCTCCTGCTCGTCGTTCCAAAGGCCGGTGCAGCCGGGCGTGATGCGGGCGTCGCGGCCGACGCAGGTCATTTCGGTGAAGATGAGACCGGCGCCGCCGACCGCGCGCGAGCCGTAATGCACCAGATGAAAATCGGTCGGAACGCCTTCCTTCGCCGAATACATGCACATCGGCGACACCACCGCGCGGTTGGCAAGCGTCATCTCGCGCAAACGCAACGGCAGGAACATCGGCGCGTCAGGCTTTTCGACATTGACGTCAAAACCCTTGGCGCGAACTTGTTTGGCGAACGCCTTGTCGACCTCGCTGACAAAATCCGGCGCCCGCAAGGTCAGATTGTCGTAGGTGATCGCCTTCGCCCGCGTCATGACGCCGAACGCGAACTGGACCGGGTCGAAATCCCAGAAACGATCGACATGCTCGAACCACACCAGCGACACGTCGGCGGCGTGCTGGGTCTTTTCGACCTCCTCGCGGCGGCCCTCCTCGTATTGCCACAACGCCGCCTCGATCGTCGGCGCGCGCTGCATGGCGTCGGCGAGCGCAATCGCGTCTTCCATCGCAAGCTTGGTGCCGGAGCCGATCGAGAAATGCGCGGTCGCCTTGGCGTCGCCCAGCAGCACCATGTTGTCCTTGACCCACCGCTTGCTGCGGATCATCGGGAAATTGCGCCACATCGAACGGTTGGTCAGGAGCGGATGGCCCTCGAGGAACCAGCCGAAGATCTCGGCCATACGATCGGCGGATTGCCGCTCGTTCAGGCCCTCGAGGCCGGCGCGCTTGAAGGTCTCGGGATCGGTCTCGAAGATCCAGGTCGAATGTCCCACTTCGTATTGGTAGGCATGCGCAATAAACGGGCCCCATTCGGTCTCCTGAAAGATGAACGTGAAGGCATCGAGCGGCCGGGTCGAACCCATCCACGCGAATTTGTTGGAGCGGAGGTCAATCTCAGGCTGGAAGTGTTCAATATATTTGTCGCGAAAACGGCTGTTGATGCCGTCCGCCAGCACCACCAGATCGGCATCGGCGAACCGCGCCTCGTCCTCGATGTCGGCTTCGAACAGCAAGGCGACGCCGAGTTCGCGCGCCCGCTCCTGCAGGATCATCAGCAGCGTGCGGCGCGAGCAACCGCAAAAACCGTTGCCGCCGACCCGGTGCACCGTGCCGCGGAAATGCACGGCGATATCGTCCCAATAGGCGAACTGCTGGGTGATGCGGCGATAGCTCGGGGGATCGTATTTCTCGAAATTGTCCAGGGTGGCGTCGGAAAACACCACGCCGAAGCCGAAGGTGTCGTCGGCGCGGTTGCGCTCGTAGACCGTGATCTCGGCCTCCGGCCGCTGCTTTTTCAGCAGGATCGCGGAATACAGACCGGCCGGTCCGCCACCGATGATCGCGATCTTCATGAGAGCCTCCGGCGCCGCGGGACCATTCAAATTATTTTAAACCTAAAGCAATTTTGGGGCAAGCCCCTCGCTTGCGCCGCCCTCATCCTGAGGCGCCGCACGCTTGCGCGGCGTCTCGAAGCATGGGCCACACATCTCATGGTTCGAGACGCGCGCCAAGAGGCGCGCTCCTCACCAGGAGGGCAAACTCAATTGCCCTGGAATGCCGGCTTCGCCTTCTTCGAAAACGCCTCGAGGGCCCGGGCGAAATCCGCCGTCGTCATGCACAGCGCCCGCGCGACCGCCTCGGCCTCGATTGCCTCCTGCACCGACATCGCCCGTTCCATTGCCGGCCAAACACGCCTCAGACCTCACCGCCGGCGACCGCAATGGCCTGTCCGGTGATGGAGCCAGCGCCCTCGCCGCACAGCCAAAGCACGGTGTCGGCGACTTCCGCAGGCGTCACCAGACGGCCCTGCGGATTGTGCTTTGCGAGTTCGGCCATCGCCTGCTCGTGGCTGCGGCCGGTCTTTTTCATGATGTTGTCGATGCTGCCGGCCACAAGATCGGTATCGGTGAAACCGGGACATACCGCGTTCACCGTCACCGGCGTACTCGCGAGTTCCAGCGCCAGTGAACGCACCAGCCCGACAACCGCGTGCTTTGCGGCGGTGTAGGCGCTGACATAGGCATAGCCCTTGAGCCCCGCGGTCGATGCAACCGCGACAATCCGGCCATAAGGCCGTCCCCTCATCGCGGGCAACACGGCCTGAACGGCATGAACCACGCCCATGAAGTTGACGTCCATCATGCGCCGGAACAGCGCCGCATCGGTTTTTCCGAATGGCGCGGACTCCGCGATCCCGGCATTGGCAATCAGGATATCGATCGGCTGGCGGCCTGCGGCTTCGACGATCGCGGCGCTGATAGCGGCCTGATCGGCGACATCGGCCACAGCTGCAAAATGCGCGGCGCCGGCGGCAATGGCGTCGTCCAGCGTCGCCCGGTTGCGGCCGAGCACCGTGACGGTCGCGCCTGCCCGCGCCAGCGTGGCCGCGATCTCGCGGCCAATGCCTCGCCCACCTCCGGTGACGAGCGCATGGCAAGAACGCGGCAGTCCGGACATGCGCGATCCTCTCCAAAAATGAGCTCATCCACGTCTGGCCATGCGTATATTTTAGACTTCAAGCTTTTGCAAGAAATCCGCTCCCGGCCAGCGCGACGACGTCAGCCGCTTGACAGATGTGGCGCCGCAGGTAGCGTCAAGCTGCCAAGCAGGAGGACGGGTATCATGGCAGCGCTGGAAAAAGGCATCACGCGGAACGGAACGGGATATTCGGGCAAGACCTGGAATATTCTTGGCCAGGTTTATTTCCCGAAAGCGGTAACGGACTCGACTTTCGCGTTCGAGACCAACAGCGATCCCGGTCAGTTTGTGCCGGTGCATATTCATCCGACTCAGGACGAGTTCATCCTGGTTCAGGATGGCATGCTCGACTTGAAACTCGATGGCGTTTGGGTCAAGGCCAATGCCGGCGATCTGGTTCGGCTGCCGCGCGGCATTTCCCACGGCTATTTCAACAAGTCGGACAAGCCGGCCCGCGCGCTGTTCTGGGTGTCGCCGACGCAAAAGCTCGAGGCGCTGTTCAATCGGCTGCACAATCTGTCGGATGTCGCGGAAATCGTCCGCATCTCTGGAGAGCACGAGGTGAACTTCCTGCCCCCCGAGGCCAACGACTAGCGTCCCGGATCGCGGGTCCGCTTCACCGTTGCGCTGTCGTCAGACAACTCCAGGCTGACCCGCGCATACCGCGTCTGTCGCGGATGGCCGCACGAGGAGACTAGTCCATGGTCAAGCAGAAGAATGTTTGCGTTGTCGGCGCCGGCGTCTCCGGACTGGTCGCGGCCAAGACGTTCGGCGCGCGCGGACACCAGGTGACTATCCTCGAACGCTCGGGCGATCTCGGCGGGGTCTGGGAGCCGTCGCGCTCCTATCCCGACGTTCAGACCCAGAGCCCGAAGGATCTCTATCGCTACACCGACAAGCCGATGCCGGACTCCTATCCTGAATGGCCCAAGGGCCCGCAGGTTCATGCCTATCTGAACGACTATGCCAAGGACCACGGTTTGCTGCAGCGGCTGCGGCTCGACACCGCCGTGGTCGGGATGGCGCGCCGCGGTTCAGGCCTGCCGGGCTGGACCCTGGAAATCCGAAATCCGGATGGCAGCGTCACTCGCGAGGACTTCGACTTCGTCGCCGTCTGCACCGGCCAGTTCAACGAACCTCAGACGATCAGCCACCCCGGGGAAGACACCTTCAAGGCGGCGGGCGGCAAGATCCTGCATTCCGCGCAGCATACCGATTCCTCCATCGTCAAGGGAAAGAAGGTCGTCGTGCTTGGCGGATCGAAATCCGCCACCGACATCGCGGTCAATTCCGTCGATGCCGGCGCCAGCGAAGTGACGCTGGTCTATCGCGAACCGGTCTGGCGGATTCCCTACTTCATTGGCGGCCTTATCAACTTCAAACGCATTCTCTACATCCGCGCCCAGGAAGAGATGTTCCGCGGCTGGGGCCTCAGCGCGATGTCGCGTATCTCCCATGCGATCGCCAAACCGTTCATCTGGGCGAACTGGCGCGGGCTCGAAAGCATGCTCAAGATGCAGTTGAAGCTGAAGAAATGCGACATGGTCCCCGCACAGCGCATCGAGGACGGCGTCAACTGCTCGGTACCGATCGCAACGCCGGAATTCTTTCCGATGGTGGCCGACGGCAGGATCAAGGCCATTCGCGGCACCTTCGACCATTATGAGGGCAAGACCATCGTCATGACCGGCGGGCAGAAGGTTGCCGCCGATGTCGCCATCCTCGCGATCGGCTTCAAGCTCGGCGTTCCCTTCCTGCCGGAGGAATACCGCAACAAGCTGGTGCAGCCGGATGGCCAGTACCGGCTGTATCGGCTGATTGCAAATCCTGATCTTCCCGACATGGGATTCGTCGGCTTCAATTCCAGCTTCTGCACCGTGCTGTGCGCGGAGATGGCCGCCAACTGGCTGGTGCGTTATTGCGACGGTCAGCTGGTGAGGCAGCCGACCGCTGCCGAGATGTATGAGAACATGGATATGATGCTGCACTTCAGGCGCGTCGAGCGGCCGGCCGCGGGCGTCTATGGTGGACTCTGCGTCGCGCCCTACCACTTCAAACATTTTGACGAATTGCTGGCCGACATGGGCGCGAAAATACGACGGCGCGGCGCGCTTGCAGAGAAATTCACCCCACCCGACGCCGACGCCTACGCGCGTTTCCTGGCCTCTGCCCCGGACTACAAGGTCGAGCCACCCTTGGGGGCCGTGGCCGCATAAGACTGACGCGAGCGAAGGCCCCAAATGCTTTAACTCTAAAACTTTCGCTTTTTCATGCCTGGCAGGCCGGGTAGGATCGGACATACCAGCAAGGAGGGAAGTCCGGCGTGCCAGGTTCAGCGCCCACTCAGACCAAGGATGGCCGTTTCGGTTATGAAACCGCCGGCAATGCCAACCTGCCGCCGCTGGTGTTTCTGCACGGAATTGGCGGCGCGGCACGAGCGTGGCGCGGTCAGCTGGAGTTTTTTGCGGATCGCTATCACGCTATGGCGTGGGACATGCCGGGCTACGGCGGGTCGGCGCCCCTGCCGAGTGTCAGCATCGCCGCACTTGCGGATGCGTTGCAGGATTTCCTGCGGCAGGTTGGGGCGACAAAACCCGTCCTGGTCGGGCATTCGATCGGCGGCATGATCGTTCAGCAATGGCTGACCAACAACCCTGATGTCGCGGCCGCCGTTGTTCTCGCACAGACCAGTCCGGCGTTCGGCAAACCCGATGGCGATTGGCAGAAGGAATTTATCGGCGCGCGGCTCGGCCCGCTTGATCGCGGCGAAACGCTGGTTTCGCTGGCGCCTACCCTGGTCAGGGATTTGGTCGGTGACGATCCCGACCCCGTCGGGATGGAGCTTGCGCGCGATTGCATGGCCGCCGTTCCCGAGGCGACCTATCGCGCTACGATGCTCGCGATGCTGGGATTCGACCAGCGCAGCGCGCTGAAGGATATCGCGGTACCGACGCTGGTATTGTCGGGCTCGAAGGATAAAAATGCGCCGGCGCCGATGCTGGCGAAGATGGCGAGCTATATTCCGTTCGCGAGCTACGTCGAACTCGAAGGCGCTGGCCATCTCGTCAATCTCGAGCGTCCTGCCGCCTTCAACGCCGCGCTCGACAAATTCCTGAAAGCCAATGTGGCTGTGACCCGAGAGACGGCATGATGACGATCCAGGCGAGCAAGAGCGCGACGGATGTCGATGACATCGATCTGGACGCGCCGATCTTCGATTCCACCGCGTTTCGCCTGAATGGCGAACAGGCCGGAATCATTGCGCGCGCCCGCGAGCTTGGCCAGAGCGTGTTCGCGGGCCGTGCGGCGGCCTACGATCGCGACGCCAAATTCCCGACCGAGAATTACCGGGATCTGCACCGCTCTGGCCTGCTCGGCATTGCCATCCCGAAGAAGCATGGCGGCCTCGGCGCTGACTATCAGACGTATGCCTTGGCGGCGGCCGAGATCGGCCGCTATTGCGGCGCCACCGCGCTGACCTGGAACATGCATGTCTGCTCGACGCTGTGGTCCGGTCCGCTGGCCGACGATCTCGAGATGGACGCCGCCACCCGCGGCGAACACGAGCGCCGGCGCGCCGTGCACTACAAGCGCATCGTCGAGGACGGCGCTGTTTACTCCCAGCCGTTCTCGGAAGGCGGCGCGGCGGCAGCCGGCGGCGTTGCCTTTGGCACGGAAGCAAAACCGGTCAAGGGCGGCTGGCTCGTCACCGGCAAGAAGATCTTTGCATCGCTCGCGGGCCATGCCGATTACTACGGCGTGCTCTGCACCGAAATCGTGGAGGGTGAAAAAGCCTCGCGTCGCAACACGCTCTACCTTGCGATACCGGCCAAGAGTGATGGAGTCTCAGTGGTTGGTGACTGGGATCCGCTGGGCATGCGCGGCACGGTGTCGCGCACGCTGTTGTTCAAGGACGTGTTCGTGCCGGAGGAAGCGGCGCTGATGCCGCGCGGCGTGTATTTCCAGGCGGCGCTGCGCTGGCCGCATATGTTCCTGACGCTGTCGCCGACCTATGTCGGGCTGGCGCAGGCGGCTTACGATTTCACCGTGCGCTACTTGCGCGGCGAGATGCCGGGCACGCCGCCGGTCAAGCGCCGGATGTATCCGACCAAGCAGATCGCGGTGGCGCAGATGCAGATCAAGCTCGAACAGATCAAGGCGATCTGGTTTCAGGCCATCACAGAAGCCCGCGCCAATCCCAGCAAGGAACAGGTACTGCGCGCTTACGCCGCGCAATATTCAGCGATGGAGGGCGCCAACGAACTCTCGACGCTGGCGATCCGCACCTGTGGCGGCCAGGCTATGCTGAAATCATTGGCCCTGGAGCGGATCTACCGCGACAGCCGCTGCGGTTCACTGATGCTGCCGTGGACCGCCGAACTCTGTCTCGACCGCATCGGCCGCGAAGCGCTGTACGAGACCGGCGAATCGGACGATTAGTTCGAAGATGGATCTGTCCGACCTCATCGCGCGGAACGCGGCGTTCACGCCGGACAAGCCCGCGATCCTCTTTGAGGGTGAGACTCTCAGCTATGCGGCATTGGCTGAGCGCATCGAGCAAACAGCGCGCGCGCTGAAAGCCGAATTCGGCGTCAGCCGCGGCGATCGCGTCGCCATCCTCAGCCTGAATCGACCCGACTACCTCGTGCTGCTCTATGCCTGCGCGCGGCTCGGCGCCATGCTGGTGCCGCTAAACTGGCGTCTTGCGGTGGCCGAGCAATTGTTCATCCTGTCGGATGCCTCCGTAAAAGTGCTGGTGCTCGAACCAGCCTTCGCGGAAATCCTGGCCGCGCTGGAAAAGAGTCTGCCTGACACCAGCATCGTCGGGCTCGATTTTACGCCTCCGCGAGGAATCGCACTCGAGCGGGTGCTTTCTCGCGCGCGCGGCGACGGCCGCAATCCACATACCGATCTCAGCTGTCCGCTGCTGATCGTCTACACCTCAGGCACGACGGGAAGGCCGAAGGGCGCGGTGCTGCGGCAACAGGCGCTGTTGTGGAACGGGGTGATGAGCCAGCACATGCACGGCCTCACCTCGGATGACCATGTGCTTACGGTGCTGCCATTCTTCCACGTCGGTGGTCTCAACATCCAGACCACGCCTGCCCTTCACCACGGCGCCACCGTGACGATCCATTCGCGCTTCACACCGGACGCAGCGCTTGCAGCGATCGAACGCGACCGCCCGACCTTGACGGTGCTGGTGCCTGCGACCATCCAGGCGGTGAGCGATCATCCCGACTGGCTCTCCACCGATCTGTCCTCGCTGAAGGCGATTTCGACCGGGTCGACCATCGTGCCGCCGCATCTGATCGATCGCTTTGTCGCGCGCGGGGTGCCGGTGCTTCAGGTCTACGGCTCGACCGAAACCTGCCCGATCGCGATCTACACCCGCCTCGGCGGCGATCTTTCACGCGCAGGCTCGACCGGGCTTCCCGGCCTGTGCTGCGAGGCCGCGGTGATCGACGATGCCGGCAAGGAAGTGCCATCCGACACGCCCGGTGAAATCGCGGTGCGCGGCCCCAACGTGTTCTATGAATATTGGGGCAACGAGGCAGCAACGCGCGAGGCGCTGCACGACGGCTGGTATCGCACCGGCGACATCGGCCTGCGCGACGCCGACGGATATTTCTGGGTGCACGACCGCAAGAAGAACCTGATCATTTCCGGCGGCGAGAATATCTATCCGGCGGAAGTCGAACGCGTGCTGCTGGAGCATCCCGATGTCAGGGAGTGCGGCGTGATCGGCCGGCTCGATCCCAGATGGGATGAGGTGCCGGTGGCCTATGTGATCAGGCGAACTGGATGCTCGGTCGGGGCGGAAGGTTTGAAAGCACATGTGCTGACGCAGCTCGCCCGCTTCAAGGTGCCGCGCGATATCGTCTTCGTCGATGACCTGCCGCGCACGGCTCTGGGCAAGGTCCAGCACTTCATGCTGCGGCAGCTCGACGCGCCGGAATCTTCGCAAGGAGACGCCATTTGAAGATCGCGGTGCTTGGCGGCGGTAACGGCTCGTTCGCGGCCGCGGGTGATTTTGCGTTGCAGGGCCACGATGCCAGGCTGTGGCGGCGCGACGCGGCCGCGGTGGCGGAGCATCGCGCGGCGGGCTCGCGTATCATCGTCAAGGACTCAAACGGCCGACACGACGTGCAACTGGCGCGGGTGACGACGGACATCGCCGAAGCTGTCCGCGATGCGGAGCTTATCCTGTGCCCTGCCCCAGCCTTCGCGCAGCCCGCTATTGCAAGGCAGCTCGCGCCGCATCTCACCGATGGCCAGGTCGTGTTTCTGCCGCCGGCAACTTTTGGCTCGATGATCTTTGCAAAAGCCGCCCATGATGCCGGCAATTGCGCATCGGTCGCCTTTGCCGAAACCGGCACCCTGCCCTGGCTGACGCGCAAACACGGACCGTTCGAAACAGCCATCACCATCCGCGCCAAGCGGCTGCCGGTCGGCGTGTTTCCGGAGAAAGCCGCCGATCGCGCACTCGCCGTGATCGGACGCGCCTTTCCCGGCGTGATCGAGCCCTGCGGCGACGCGCTGTCCGGCGCGCTGATGAATGCCGGGCCAATCATCCATCCGCCGCTGATCGTCATGAATGCCGGGCCGATCGAGCACTTCGAGCGCTGGGACATCCACAAGGAAGGCACGCAAGCCTCGATCCGCCGCGTCACCGACGCGCTCGATTCCGAACGCATCGCCGTACGCGAGGGATTTGGCTATGGCGCCCCGCACTTTCCGCTGGCGCATCATTACGCGGCCGAGGGCGAGCAATGGATGTATGGCCGCGGCTCACATGACCGATTGACGGACTCCGGTGACTGGCGCGAGCGGATCGTACTGACCGAGCATCGCTATATGCGAGAAGATCTGCGCCTCGGCCTGTCGTTTCTGGTCTCGGTAGCCGAACTGGCGGGGATCGCAACGCCCCTGGCATTTTCATTTCTCGCCATCGGCGGCGCAATCTGCGGTGAGGATTTTACGGAGGGCGGACGCACGCTCGAGAGTCTCGGTCTCGGCCACCTCGACCGCGACGAGTTGCAGACCCTGTTGCGTGAAGGATTCGACGGATGACCATCGATCGCCCAGCTATCGCCTGTCTCGGCGCTGGCCGCATGGGCCGCGGCATTGCGGTAGCGTTCGCCTATGCCGGCCACGTCGTCACCATGATCGACGTCAAGGCGCGCTCGGCGGAGCAATTCGCGACGCTCGAAGGCGAGGCACTCGGCGAAGTCCGGAAGACGCTGGCAAGCCTGACGCGATTCGGATTGCTGACGGAGGCCGACGCCGAGGCGGTTATCGCCCGGGTGTCGGTGGTGCCCGCGCGGAGCTTGACCACCGCGCTCACCGGCGCCGGCATCGTCTTCGAGGGCGTGCCGGAGGTGGTCGAGCTCAAGCGCGAGGTGCTGGCGGCGGCCTCGAAATGCGTCGGGCCTGACGTCATCATCGCCTCGACCACGTCGACCATTCTGGTCGACGATATCTCCGGCGCGGTCGAGCGCCCCGAACGTTTCCTCAACGTGCATTGGCTGAACCCTGCCTATCTGATCCCGCTGGTCGAGATTTCGCCGGGGGCTGCCACCGATCCGGCCATCATCACGCGGGTCAAGGCCTTGCTGGAGGGCATCGGCAAGGTGCCGGTGGTATGCGCCGCCACTCCCGGATTTATCGTACCGCGCATTCAGGCGCTTGCCATGAACGAGGCTGCGCGGATGGTGGAGGAAGGCGTCGCCAGTGCCGAGGATATCGACAAGGCGATCCGCTACGGTTTCGGCTTCCGCTATGCGGTGCTCGGCCTGCTCGAATTCATCGATTGGGGCGGCGGCGACATTCTCTATTACGCCAGTCAGTATCTCGAGAGCGCGCTCGGCAGCGACCGCTATCGCGCGCCAGAAGTAATCTCACGCAATATGCGCGATGGCCGCATCGGCCTGCGCACAGGCGCCGGCTTCCTCGATTATTCCGGCCTCGATGTCGATGCCTACCGCGAGCAGCGTCTCGCGGCACTGGTCGATATGCTCCGGCATTTTGGTCTCGCCAGGCCGCCGGCGCTGGATCGGGATTAGCCGAATACGTCCTGCAGCACGCCCTCACGAACCACCGCGACATTGTCCAGTTCGATCGTCGTGCCCATCATGGGAAGATCAAAATGCCCGGCGGTGTAGCGGCCGGCAAATTCATTGGCGCCGGTGGAAAACAGGAAATTGCCGGAAACCGCCCGCAGCTCGGTGCCGTTGGTATCGCGCTGGTCGTACATGGTCAGCGCCTCGTAGCGCGCGCCGGGATTCATGCCGAACCCGACATGGGACACCGCATAGGCCTCGCGGTCGCCCCAGGCCGCGAGATAGGCGCGCATCATCGCAGCATCCGCACCCTCGCCCTCAAGATCCGTCACATAATCGTCCTTCAGCGTCATCTTCACCGGCGACGTCAGATAGCGCTTGAAGGTAAGATTGATGTCTCCTGCCGCCATGACAAGCGTACCGTTGACGGTGCCGCTTTTGGGGAAACTAACCACGATGCCGCCGGGCCAATGCGCCAGCGTGCCCGGCTTGTCGGTCCAGCCCCAGACGCCGACCGTCGAGGCACCAACCATGTCGACGTTGAGGTCGGTCCCGGCTTTGGAAGTCACCCGCATCCGCTTGGTTCCGCGCAGCATCTTCGCCGCCGCCCGCACGCGCTTTTCCAGCGCGGCATCAGGCACCATGCGTTCCAGCGCTTCGGGATGTTCGTTGGAAATCACCAGGATGCGCGCGCCGGCTTTGAGTATTTCCGGCGTTTCCACCGCATGCATCAGCCCTTCGATGGTGCAATCGACCACGAAGCCTGCCTGCTGCAGCGCCGAGATTACCGGCGCAAGCCGCTGGATCGCTTCGCTGGCGCCGGTAGAGCGGATCGGCACGACCTGCTTGTTGCGCGGCGTCGGTACGATGATGTGAAAGGGTTTTGCGCCCATCCGCAGCAGGGCCAATTCGGCCAGATGAACGTTGAGCGCGCGCGACTGCGTCTCCGAAAGGATCGCGGCGGTATCGCCCGATTTGACCGCGCAGCGCTCGAAAATCTCGCAGAACGCGTCGATCCATTTCGCTTCGATGCGGTCTGCCAGCATATCCTGTCTCCACTTCAAAGGTTGTATCAGACTTCCGGAAACCCGCGCAGCAGATACGCCCGCAACCCCTGCAACAGGCCGTTGAGAATGAGCCCCAGCAGCGAGATCGTGATCAGCGGCACGAACATGTCGACGGCCTGAAAGGTCCGCGCCGCCGTTACCAGGACATGGCCGAGACCATCGGTCGAGGTGATCATCTCGGCAAGAAACACCACGATGCATGAGATCACAAGCCCGATACGGCAGCCGGTGAGGATCGACGGCACCGCGGCCGGGAGCACAACCTTGAACAGGATCTGGCGGCGCGGCGTACCCGCCGCCATCGCCGACCAGATCAGTTTCTGCTCCACCATCGACGCGCCGTAATAGGTCGACAGCAGAATCGGAAACAGCGCATCTGCGGCGACCAGCGTGATCTTTGAATTCATGGCCGAATCCGAGCAGCAGCAGCAGCGCCGGATAGAGCGCGACCTTGGGCAACGGTGCCAGCACCCGCACGATCGGACGCACCACGGCATTGATGGCAGGACTGGCCGCAGCAGCGAGACCGATCGTGACGCCGAGAATGACCGCAATCGAAAACCCTGCGAACAGGCGGAACAGCGTAGCAGCGATCTCCCGCTGAAACGTGCTGGTCACAAGCTGCTGCGCCAGCCGCATGAACACGAGCCCGGGCGGTGGCAGCAACGTCACCGGTGCATAGCCGAACGACACAAGCGCTTGCCACAATGCGACCGACAGCGCGATCGGAACGACCCCGAGCAAAATATCCGATGTAACGGCGCGCGCGTTCATGCAAAACTCAATGGAATCTCAAAGCCCGGTTCGGACCATTTCACCAGCCGGGCACGTAGGCGTTCGAAAGCCGCGTCGAGGCCGATCCCCATCCCGCCGATGATAATGATCATCGCGTAAACGGTATCGTACTGCCCCATGTCGAGCGAATTGAACAGGATATTGCCGGCGCCGGACTGCCGCGCGATCATCTCGGAAGTCACCATGGTGATCAGCGCCAGCACAAGCCCGGTGCGGCATCCCGTGAGAATTTCCGGCAACGCCGCCGGCAACACGATGCGGATCATGCGCTGCGCCGCCGAGAGGCCCATGGCGGCACCCGACCATAACATCTTTTCCTCGACAGCCTTGGCGCCCTGGAAACTGTGATAGATCACGGGAAGGCTGACGCCGAGAAAGATCACCAGTGTCTTCGCGACATCGCCGACGCCAAGCCAGAGCATGATGATCGGCATCAGCGCCGCCTTCGGCACCGGATAGATCACCATCAAGAGCGGATTGAAGAACGACGCCACACCGCGCGAGCGGCCCATCATCAATCCCAGCGGGATCGATACGGCAACGCCGACGCCGAAGCCGACCGCCATCCGTCGCAGCGATGCAAGAATGTTGATCAGCGATTCCTTGTCGCCAAGAATCGAAGGAATGGCGCGCAGCGCTTCCCACGCGGTCGGAAAACTGTCGGTGTTCAGGATCAGCGACGCAAGCTGCCAGATCGCGAGCAGGCCGAGGCAGGCGAGCAATGGCGCCGAGCGCGAGATGAGCGCGCGCATAAACGTCATGGCCGCAACCCGTCTTCGCTGGTGTCGTCGATCATGCGTTCGATATCGACGACGTATTTCTGGTAATGCGGATCGAGCAGGAGTTCCGAGCGGCGGCGCGGACGCGGCAGATCGATGTCGACGACCTCCTTGATACGGCCGGGCGAACGCGTCATCACCACGACCTTGTCGGAAAGATACACCGCCTCATCGACCGAATGGGTGACGAACAGCACCGTCTTCCGGTCGCGTTCCCAGATGTTGAGCAGGTCGTTCTGCAGGCGCGTGCGGGTATGCGCGTCCAGCGCGCCGAACGGCTCGTCCATCAAGAGCACCGCGGGGTGATAGGCCAGCGTGCGCGCCAGCGCGACGCGCTGCTTCATGCCACCGGACAGTTCCTTGGGATAGAAATGCTCAAATCCCTTGAGACCAACCATCTCGATCAGCCTGCGGCTCTGCGCTTCCGCTTCCGCTGATTTCACGCCCTGCTGCCGCGGACCATACATCACATTGCCGAGCACACTCTTCCAGGGAAACAGCGCGAACTCCTGAAACACCGGCCCGCGATCCGGACCGGGCCCGGTGATCGCCCTGCCCTTCATCCTTGCGACGCCTTCGGTCGGGTTGACAAAACCGCCGACGATATAAAGCAGCGTCGATTTTCCGCAGCCAGAGGGGCCGAGAATCGAGACGAAAGCGCCATCCTCGATTGTCAAAGAAATCTCGGACAGCGCCAGATGGTCCTGACGGCCGGAAGTGCGAAAAACCTGCGAGACCCGATCGATCTCGATCATGGCAGCCGGCGGCCTGCGCGCCGGCGTCGGCTTTGCCTCAGCGTTCGACCGCGGTAGCACTACCTTCATTCCCGCTGTTCTTCCCGGCATAGGTCCGTCAGGCACAGATGGTGTCTCGATTTGTCCCGGTTAAACCGAGCATAGCGGCAAGTTGCAAGGTTTAGGACGCTGTTTCGCCCTGCGTGCCGCATCACGACTGATCGAACCACGGCCATTCCGCCGCGCCGCCATGGGTGACGGCGCCGCCGGGCGCCTGCCCGACCAGACGGGCGTATTTGGCAAGCGCCCCGGCGCGGTGCCGTGGCGGCGGCGGCTTCCATGCCTTCCGGCGCTCTGCGAATTCATTGTCATCGATCAGCAGATCCATCCGGCGCGCGCCGGCATCGATCCGGATGCGGTCGCCTTCGCGCACCAGAGCCAGCGGGCCACCGACAAACGATTCCGGCGAGACGTAGCCGATGCACATGCCGCGCGTGGCGCCGGAAAAGCGCCCGTCGGTGATGAGGGCGACCTTCTCGCCCATTCCCTGCCCGTAGATCAGCGCGGTGACGCCGAGCATCTCGCGCATGCCGGGACCGCCGACCGGGCCTTCGTTACGGATAACCACCACGTCGCCGGCGGCATATTTGCGGTTGCGCACCGCATCGACGCAGTGTTCCTCGTCTTCGAACACCCGCGCAGTACCTTCGAATATCAGGCTCTTGAGGCCGGCCACCTTGATGACCGCGCCGTCAGGGCACAGATTGCCCTTCAGAACGGCAACGCCGCCGTCCGGCATGATCGGCGTGCGGGTGCTGAAAATGACCTCGCCGTCAGGCGTATTCGCCTCACCATATTCCTCCGCAATCGTCCGGCCGGTGATCGTCAGACAAGTACCGTCGATGTGACCGCTTTCGACCAGCGCACGGATGACGACAGCTGTCCCGCCTATGTCATAGACGTCCTTGGCGGTGTATTTCCCGCCCGGACGCAGATTGCCGATCAAGGGCGTGCGCGCAAACACCTCGCCGACGTCGTCGATGGTGAAGGAAATTCCAGCCTCGTTGGCGAGCGCCGGCAAATGCAGCGCGGCGTTGGTCGAGCCTCCGGTTGCGGCGACGATGGCGGCGCCGTTTTCCAGCGCCTTCCGGGTGACGATTTGACGCGGCAACGGCCCGCCTCGTTGCAGCATCTGCATCACCAGGCGCCCGGCGCGCCGGGCGACTTGCGCGCGCTCGGCGTAGACACCGGGGATCATCGAGACATTGGGCATCGTCAACCCTATCGCCTCGGAGACCATCGCCATGGTGTTGGCGGTGAACTGGCCCGCGCAAGCGCCGATCGTCGGCAGGCAGGTCCGCTCGATGCCTTCGAGCGTCGCGGCGTCGATCTCACCGGTCATGAAACCGCCGACGGCCTCGTAGGAATCCAGCACCGTGAGGGTCTTCCCCTCGAACCGGCCGGGCAGCGCGCTGCCACCATAGATGAAGATCGACGGCACATTGCAGCGGATCATCCCCATCATAACGCCCGGCAGCGTCTTGTCACAGCCGCCGAACCCGATCAGCGCGTCATAGGCGAGGCCGTGCACGACGGCCTCGATCGAGTCGGCTATCAGTTCGCGCGACAGCAGCGAGAACTTCATGCCCTCATGGTTCATGCTGATGCCGTCGGAAACCGAAATGGTCGAAAACTCCCGCGGTGTGCCGCCGGCCTCCGCAATTCCGGCCTTGGCGGCGTCGACCTGGAAATCGTGGGTCATGTTGCAGGGCGTCTGTTCGCCCTTCATGCTGACAACCCCGATCATCGGCCTGGCGAGCGCCGCGTCGTCAAGCCCCATTGCCCGCATGAAGGCACGGTGGGGCGCACGATCGAGACCATCGGTCGTCACGCGGGATCGCCATTTCTTCATGAGTACAAATCTCTCCCCAGATCGTCCCGGCGAACGAGGGACCCATAAGCCCTGACGTGGGTTGTGAAGGAATGTCTCGCCCCCTGCGCCGAAATGATAGGACACGGCGTATGGGTCCCGGGGGACACAATTATCCCTACTGCAGCGGCGCGACGATGCTCGGGTGCTTGAACTGCGCGACGTCCAACTTCGGCAGCATTCCGGTCGCCGCGTAGATGTCGAGCATCTTCTGGATCGCCTCGAAATTCGGCGCAGCACCCGGGTCCCGTCCGAAATCGTTGTCCTTGAGCAAATAGGTATCCAGCACCGGGATCGGCGCCTTCAGCACTTCAGACACAACCTTGAGCGTCTCCTCGCGGTTGGCCAGCGCTTTCTTCATGCCGGAGGTGATATCGCGCACATAGGCCTTCGACCAGCTCCGGATTCTTGTCGACGAAGTCGGCACGGCAGGCTTCCAGAATATGAACGATGTTCGGCATTACCTGATTCAGCGAAAACAGCTTGCGGGTACCACCCTTGGCCTCGGCACGCGCCGCGAACGGCTGGTTCATGTTGACGGCATCGACGCGGCCCTGGCGCAAGGCGTCCTCGGAAACCGCAAAACCGACCTCGACCAGCTTGATGTCCGTTGCTCGGGTCGACCCCGTTCTGCTGCAGAAGCATGTTGAACGGACCGTGGGTGCCACCACCGATCACCGATATGCCGATGGTCTTGCCCTTGAGATCGGCAATGGTCTTGATCGGCGAGTTATCCATGACCGCCCAATAGACCGAGAAGCCGCCGGGCTTTTCGAACACGTGCTGGGCCACGATGTAGGCCTTCAGATTGCCGCCGACCACGCCGTTCGCCAGCGACAGCGGCGCCTGCGTCGCGCAGTCGAGCGCGCCGGCGGCGAGCGCCTGTGTCATTGGCGCCGTGCCCTGGAATTGCGTCCATTCGACATTATAGGCCTTGCCGAGATTGGGGAATTCCGTCGGTCTGCGCATCATCCAGTATTTCGATTCCTCCGCCGGAATGGTCCAGCCGACGCGGATCGTCTGTTGCGCGTGAGAGGAGTTCATGCCGGCCAAGACAGCAGCCAATGCTCCGGCCGCCACAATCCATTTCGAAGGTATCCGCATCATGCCCACTCCACTTTTTCGATGCTGACCGGCGCCAGCGCAAGACGACTTGGGCTAAACCTTTCATGGTTCAAACAATCAGGCAAGCCGTCGGGCATGTCCGGGCGTGGTGCATGCGTGGTCAGGGATGTGTGGTAAAGGCGGTAAGCCGGGGCAATATCGGCGCTGAAGCGGGGAGCAAAGCAATGGCTGGGGTTGGCGGGGCGGATGGCAAGCAGGCGGAAAAGCTCGGCTACCTGGGGCTCGGAATGATGGGATTTCCGATGGCGCGGCGGCTGGTTAACGCCGGCTACGACGTCACGGTCTGGAATCGGTCTTCCGGCAAAGCCGACGCACTGGTCGAGGCGGGTGCGAAGGCTGGCAGCCATCCGCGCGATGTGGCGGCGACCACCAATATCCTCTTCATGTGCCTCACCGATGCCGCTGCCGTGGAAGAGGTGGTGTTCGGCCGCGACGGCCTTGCGGCGGCGAAAGGCGCCGGAAAGCTGGTCGTCGACTTTTCCTCGATCCACCCCGACGCGGCGCGCACCATCGCGGCGCGGCTGAAGGCGGCGAACGGCATAGGCTGGATCGACGCGCCGGTCTCGGGCGGCACCATGGGCGCCGAGCAAGGCACGCTCGCGGTGATGACCGGCGGCGATGCCGCGGATATCGAACGGGTGAGGCCCTATGTTCTGGCGATGGCGCGAAGGCTCACCCATATGGGGCCGACCGGCGCGGGCCAGACCACGAAACTCTGCAATCAGGTGATCGTCGGTTGCGCCATGGCCGTGCTCGCGGAGGCGACGCGGCTGGCCGTGAACGCCGGGATCGACGCCAAGCGGCTGCCGGAGGCGCTGGCCGGCGGCTTTGCCGATTCGATACCGCTGCAGCTGTTCGTGCCGCGCATGGTGCAAGGCATCCATTCGCCGCCGCTCGGCCACATCGCGACCATGCTGAAAGATCTGGATGCGGTCGTCGACGTCGCCCGCAACACATCGAGCCCGGTACCGATGTCGGCGCTGGCCTCGCAATTGTTCAGACTGGCCAAATCGGCGCGCGGCGCGGACGCCGATGCGCTCGAAATTTACAAGCTCTCGGCCGACCAGATCGGCTGAGACAGCCTCTGCAGCGAACAAGGAATTTCGCCTATCGGGAATTTCCGGTAAGCTTTCGGCACACAAGGACCCGCTCCAATGCATGACGCTGCCGGCGCTAAGACGTCACCAGAATTTCCGGTCCCCGAACGGATGAAAGCCTGGGTACTCGGCAACCCGGATGAGCTTTTGCTGCGCGACAAACCTACGCCGGTTCCAGGCCGCGCTGAAGTTCTGGTCCGCATCGACGCCGTTGCGATCTGCGCAACCGACCTTGAGATCATCCACGGCGGCTCGCCTGCGAGCATCGGCGGCGGCCTGCCCTTCAACAAGAATTTCACGCCCGGTCATGAATATATGGGCACGATCGCAGCGCTCGGGCCCGACGTAGACGAGTTCGCCATCGGTGAACGCGTCAGCGTGGAAATCCATGCCGGCTGCGGCCAGTGCAAGCGATGCCGCCAGGGCATGTACACTTCCTGCCTCAACTACGGAAAGCCCGACAAGGGTCACCGCGCCAACGGCTTCACCACCGATGGCGGCTTTGCGGAATATGCCGTCAATCACATCAACACGCTGGCGCGGGTGCCCGATACGATGAGCGACGCGGAAGCGACGCTTGTCGTCACCGCCGGGACCTCGATGTACGGCTTGACCGAACTGGGCGGGCTCGTCGCCGGCGAGAGCGTGGTGGTGATTGGTCCCGGCCCCATCGGACTGCTGGCTGTCGCCGTTGCCAAGGCGCTGGGCGCGAGCCCGGTTATTCTCACGGGAACGCGTAACAAGCGCCTCGCGATCGGCAGAGAGCTAGGTGCCGACCGCATCATCAACATCGCCGAGGAAAATGCGGTCGATGTCGTCAAGCAGCTCACCGGCGGCATCGGGGCGGATTACGTGGTCGAATGTGCCGGCACCGAAGCTACCGTCGATCAGGCCATTCACATGGCCAATCGCGGCGGAAAGATCTGTCTTGCCGCGTTCCCGCACGATCCCGTCACGACCGATCTCGCGCACCTCGTAAAGAACAATATCTACGTCTACGGCATTCGCGGCGAGGGCCGCAGCGCCACCCGCCGCGCGATGGCCCTGATGGCCGAAAAACGCTTCGATGCGACGAAGATTCACACCCACACCTTCGCGCTCGCCGATCTGCCTACCGCGCTCCGATACGCCCGCGACCGGGTCGATGACGCCATCAAGGTGGTGGTCACTACCCGGCAAGCAAACGTGCTTGCCAGCGCGGCGGCGGAATAGGCCAACACCTGCTCCCCGATCTCGTCGTCGGCCAATAGCTCGCGCGCGGCGGCGTGATAGAACACCGCGCCCTTGGTGAATTCGGCCCTCGCGCGCCTGAAACCATTAACGGGCAATCATGCGATGCCGCCGAGATAAAGCCGCTTGACGATGTCGTTGCCTCTCAACTGGTCGACCGAATCGGCCGCGACGACGATCTCGCCGTGGACGATGATGTAACCTCGATCGGCGATGCGGATCGCCTGATTGAAGTTTTGCTCCGCCATGAGCACCGTCAAACCAAAACTCCGATTGAGTTCGCCGATCTTGGAGATGGTCTGCGACACCAGAAGCGGCGACAGGCCCACCGAAGGCTCATCGATCAACAGCAGGCGGGGCGAGGACATCAGCGCGCGCGCGATGGCGAGCATCTGCTGTTGCCCGCCTGACATGGTGCCGGCGAGCTGGTTGTGCCGCTCCTTGAGGGTCGGAAATGTTTCAAAGGCCAGCGCAAGATTGCGATCAATGTCGCGGCGGGCGGCCCTGCGAAAGGCGCCGAGCATCAGATTTTCCGACACGGTCAGCTTGGGAAACAACCGCCGCCCCTCGGGAACCAGCGCCACACCGAGATCGACGATGGCCTCCGGCGAGAGCCTGGCCAGATCGTGCGCGGTTCCGTCGATCGTCAGGGAAATGCCGCCGCGCTGCGGGCGAACCAGGCCCGCGATGCACTTCATTAGCGTGCTCTTGCCGTTGCCATTGGTACCGAGCAATGCGACGGTCTCGCCGGCCTCGACATGGAGCGTGACGCCGCGCAGCGCCTTCACGGCGCCGTAACCCGCATCGACGTTATTGATGGCGAGGCTAAGTGCCAAGGTAAGCCTCCTGCACCCGCTGGTTGGCCATGACCTCGGCCGGCGCCCCGATCGCGATGATCCTGCCGGCGTCGAGACACATCACGCGCTCTGAAAAACGCATCACGGCCTGCATGATGTGCTCGATCATGATGATGGTGATGCCCTGCCCTGCAAGCTTTATGAGGAGATCAAGCACCTCATCGACTTCCGAGCTGGAAAGACCGGCCATGGCCTCATCGGAAATCAGGAGCTTCGGGTGCGTCGCCATCGCGCGGGCGAGCTCCATCTTGCGTAATTCGACCTGGCTGAGCCCCAAGGTCGACAGGTCAGCCTTGGACGCGAGGCCCGTCTGCGTCAGGATTGACATCACGGTATCGCGCCGTTGCGCTGCCGGGATGAAGTCACCAGCGACGCTCGCAAAGTCAAGCGCCACCATCAGGTTTTCGACGACCGTCATGCTCTTGAACGGCCGCGGGATCTGGAAGCTGCGCGCAATGCCGCGGCGTGTGCGCATGTGCGGCGGCAACCGCGTGATGTCCTCGCCGCCGAACACCACGGTGCCGGCCTCGGTACGGAACGCGCCGGAGATGCAGTTGATCAGCGTCGTCTTTCCCGAGCCGTTCGGGCCGATGAGGCCGAAGCGCTCTCCCGGGCGAATATCGACGCTCACATTGTCCAGGGCGATGAAGCCGCCGAAGCGTTTTGTGAGCGTGGCGATCCGCAGCAAGGGCGGCGGCTCTGGTCCGATGGGGGGCATCATGATTTGCCCCCCGTGCGATTGCGGCCAGCCCTGCGGATCAGACCAATGATTCCCTCCGGCGCGACCACCACGAACAGCACCAGCATCACGCCGAGCACCAGCAAATTCACTTCCGACGAGATGGTAACGGTCAGCAATTGTTGCGTCGTGCTCAACAGAATCGCGCCGACGACCGGGCCCGCCCAATGCGCGGTCCCGCCGATCAGCGACATCGCAAGCGCCGAGACGGAGTAATTGAGATTGAACGCGGACGCGGGGTCCGCGTATTGCAGGTACATCGCGGCGGGGGCACCGGCCGCGCACATCAGCGCCCCGGAGATGGCGCACGCGAGCAGCTTCAGCCGCAGGGTCGGCACGCCGGTGCATTCCGCGGCAAGCTCGTCGTCCTTGAGTGCCTGCAAGCCGCGGCCAATCCATGAATTTTGAATGTAGCGCGAAATCGCAACCGCCAGCACCACGAGGACAGCCTGGACGAAAAACAGCATCTGCACGTAGTTGTCGAACGGCGCCGCCACCGCCGGCCGCTGCATCTGGATGCCGGCCGCGCCGCCGACGTATCGCCAGTTCGTTATCGACGTCTCGATGATGATCGTCAGCGCAATGGTCGCGATCGAGAAGAAGATGCCCTGCATGCGCAAGGTCAGCAGGCCCAGGGCAAACCCCATGAGGGCGCCGACGGCGGCTGCGACTGCGATCTGCACGGCGAGCGGTGCGCCAACCGCCTTGAACAGGAATACGGCCGTGTAGACGCCGATGCCGAAAAAAGCGCTGGTGCCGAAATTCACGTAGCCGGCATAGCCGCCGAGGATGCTCCATGCGACGGCGAGTACGATGAACTGCAGGATCACGTAGCAGGCAAAGAAGGGATATTGGTTGCCGACGACCTGCGTCATCAGCAGGGCGGCGGCAAGAAAGACGGTAGCCCCGATCCAGAAGCGGATGCCGCTCCTGCTCATGACAGCCTGCCGAACAGGCCCTGCGGCCGGACGGCGAGAACACCGAGCAGCATTGCGAACGAAATGGCCGGCGCCCAGGAGGCGCCGAACAGGGTCAGGACGATGGTTTCGGCGACGCCGAGGATGATGGCGGCGACGAGCGTGCCGGTCATGCTGCCGAGGCCCGCCATGACCACGACGCAGAATGTGCGCCCGATATAAGTGCGGTCGAGTGTCGGCTCGACCGGAGCGACGATGATAAGCAGGGCACCGGCGATCCCGAGCACGGCGGTGGCAATGCCGAACGCCCATTGCTTGATCCGGATCGGATCGGCGCCCATCAGCCGCAGCGCCTCCTGGTCCTGCGCGACCGCGCGGATCGCGCGTCCCATGAACGTGCGCGACAGGTACAGCGTTAGCAAAATCGTCAGCGCAGCGGCGACCACGAACGCAACCACCAGCCGGAACGGAATCCGCATATCGCCGATCCGCCAGGCCTTGCCGACATAGGTCGCGGTGACCGAACGCTGGTCGACACCGAATTGCAGAATGATCAGCACTTCGATGATAAACGCGATGCCGAAGAAGAACGCGATGCCGCGCACGCCGGCATCGCTGCCGCGCTTTTCGAATGTTTCGTAATACAGGCGATAGGTGGCGAGCCCGAACAGAAAGAATAACGGAGTTATCAGCAACCCTGCCAACAGCGGATCGACCCCATAATGCTCGTTGAGGAAGAACACCGCGTAGGACGCCAGCACCAGAAAGGCCGGATGCGCGATGTGCGGGACGTCAAGCAGGCCGAACGAAACGGACAACCCGAGACTGACCGCCGCATAAAAGCAGCCGAGCAGCACACCGATCACCACCGCATCGAGCAGCAGGTCAAATGAAAACAATTGAGGTCCCCCCTGACCCGCTCTTGAGCCGCCGCTTCCCCGATTGCCTACACCCGGTTACCCGATTCGCTTTGCCCGGGATCATTTACCCTGATCCCGGGCAGCCGCGCCATGTCCAGAAAACCCGCGAGGTCTATTTCCGAGCGGCCTCAAAGGGACTGACGAGATCGCCGGATTTCAGTTTCTCCGGGAACAGGATCACCTGCTTGCCTGGGCCGCGGAACTGCTCCATGTTCTTGTCCACGACGCCGCGGAACTGAGCCTGCAGCACTCCGGTTTCCTTGCGTTCGCCGTCCGCCGAAAACGCGATCGGGCCAACGATCGTTTTGTGCTCGTTTTCGCGCAGATATTTTGCGATGGCCTTCTGGTCGAGCGACCCAGTCGCCTTGATGGCCAGTTCGACAAGTTGACCGCTGGCGTAGCCGAATGGCGCAAGATAGTAGCCCAGCGGATCCACCTTGGCCTCCACGGCCCGCTTCGCGTAGGTCTCGAAGAATGCCTTCGTCCCCTCGTAATACATGTTCGGTTCAGGGAGCCACGAGTTGTAGTTGACGACGCCGTTGAGCAGCGAGCCCATGTTCTCCATGACAGCACCGAATTGCAGGCCCACCATGCCGCCGCCGAAAATCTTGACGTTGTCTCCGATCCCGATTTCGTTCACGGCGCGCAAAATTGCGGCCGAATCCGGCGGATAGGACGCAACATAGACGATGTCGGGTTTGGCGGCCTTGAGCGCGCGGATAATGCCGGAGAATTCCACCGTGCTAGGCGGATAGGCCTGGTCGAAGACGACCGGCATGTTGCGCTTCGTTGCGACCTCCCTCGCGGTCTTTGCCAGATTCTGGGCGAATTCCTGGTCTGCCGTCAGAAGCGCGATGGTCTTGCCGCCGGCCTTCTCGGCGATATCGAGGAACGAAGCCGCCCAACTTTCGGGCGGCCCCCACGGCGCGTTGTTGAACCACATGTCGTGGCCGACCTTGCTGTTCACCTGGAACGAGAAGTTACCGATCAGCAACAGGCCGCGCGATTTGACGAGCGGCATGATCGGCGCTGTTGGCACGGTGCCGTAGGGCGCGAACAGGAGATCGACCTTGTCGACATCCAGCAGCTTTGAGTAGATCGCCGGAGTCTCTGAAGCGCTCGATTTATCGTCATATACGACAAGTTCGACCTTGCGGCCGAGCAAACCACCCTTGGCGTTGACATCGTCCCGCCAGATCTCGATGCCAAGCAGCGAAGCCTTGCCGCCGCCCGCGAGACCGCCGGTTTGAGGCATACTCATGCCGATTTTGATCGGCGGCTGTTGAGCGCCAATGCTTGAGGTCAGCCCAAGCATGGCCGCTCCTGCGCCGGCCGTCGTCAGCAGACGGCGGCGAGAAATCGATCCGGATTTAGTGATCTTGTTGGTCATGGCTTCTTCCCTGCATTTTATATCGTTGGATTTATCATATTCGGATTTGCTGCCTGGTCCTCGTTCAAATTCGCCCCAGCGCCGTCAGGATAACCTGCGGTGTCACCGGAATCTCGGTAATAGTCGCGGCGAATGGCTTCAGCGCATCGTTCACCGCGTTGGCCACCGCGGCGGCCGCTCCGGCCGTCCCGGCCTCCCCTGCGCCCTTTGCCCCCAGCTCCGTCTCAAGGGTCGGCGACACCACGTGCCCTACATCTATATCAGGCATTTCGCCGGACATCGGAACCAGATAATCGGCCATATTGGCATTGGTCAACTGACCGCGCTCATCGTAGATGCATTTCTCGAACAGCGCCGCCCCAAGCCCCTGTACCACGCCACCGCGGATCTGCTCGTCGACCAGTTGCGGATTGATGATGGTGCCGCAATCCTCGACTACCCAATGCCGGAGTAGCCTGACGAAGCCGGTCTCGGGGTCGACTTCAAGCCAGGAGGCCTGGACGCCATTGGTGAAGGCGAACGGATATTCGCGGGGCACGAAGTGGCGCGTCGCCATCAATTCCGGCTGGATGCCCGGCGGCAGCGTGTCGGGTCGGAAATAGACGATCCTGGCGAGCTCGCGCAGCTCGATGCGCGACGATCCGTCGCCGGCATTGA
This sequence comes from uncultured Alphaproteobacteria bacterium, assembly GCA_963778925.1. Taxonomy (GTDB): domain Bacteria; phylum Pseudomonadota; class Alphaproteobacteria; order Rhizobiales; family Xanthobacteraceae; genus Bradyrhizobium. The sequence continues at coordinate 70,932 of CAVZWE010000014.1, forward strand.
CGACGGCATTGCCTGCGATGTCGAGCTCGGCCGGTGAGGACTGCAGGATCGCTGCCGCCACATCGAGGATATTCTTGCGCAGAATTTTCGCCGCCTGAAGTGCGGCCTCGCCGCCGATGCCGGCGCCGCGCGACGCCCAGGTGCCGCCGCCATAGGGCGTATTGTCGGTGTCGCCGAGAATGACGCGCACGCGCTCCATCGAGACGCCAAGCACGCTGCCGACGATCTGAGCCGTCAGGGATTCGGAACCCTGGCCCTGCTCGGTGATGCTGGTCTGGCAGATCACTGAACCCTGGGCGTCCAGCCGCACGGCAACGCCGTCCTGCGACGAAATGCGCGCACCGCCGACGCCGTAAAACGCCGCACTTGGATTGGTGACCTCGATGAAGCTCGCGATGCCGATGCCACGATGAATGTTCTTCTTGCGTAAAGTGGCCTGCTCGGCGCGCAAGCTCTCATAACCCATCATCGTCATCAGCTTGTCCATCGCGGCATGGTGCGACAACTGCTCAAATCTCAGGCCGGAGGGTGAGGCACAGGGATAGGCGTCATCGGCGATGAGATTGCGGCGGCGGATTTCCACCGGGTCCATCCCGATTTTTGCGGCCGCCAAATCGACCAAACCTTCCGTCACCGAGCATGCGATAGGGTGCCCTACCGCCCGATACTGGCACATCACGTTCTTGTTCTGGAACACGACGCGGGCGCGGGCGCGATAATTCCTGGTCACATAGGGGCCGCCAACGAGATTAACGACCTGATTGGCTTCGATCGCGCTGGTGCGCGGATACATCGAATAGGGGCCAATGCCGGTGAGATCGTCGATCTCAAACGCCGTGATGGTGCCGTCGCGCTTGACGCCGATCCGCCCCTTGCAGCGATGGTCGCGGGCATGAATGTCGGTATTGAAACTCTCAACTCGGTCGGCAACGAATTTGATCGGCCGGCGCAACAGCTTCGACAGCGCATAGGTCGCCATCTCATCGGCGTAAATGTGGACCTTGATGCCGAAGGAGCCGCCGACGTCCTTGCAGACAACGCGAACCTGCCGTTCCTCGAGCCCAAGATGCAGCGCCGCGATATTCTGCACCATGTGCGGCGCCTGCGTGCCCTGGTAGATGGTCAGCCGCTCCTCGGCTGCGTTCCAGTCGGCCACGACCGCGCGCGGCTCGAGCGTCACGCCGGTGTGCCGGCCAAAAATGAAATCCGCTTCCACCACTTGGTCGGAATCGGTAAACGCGGCATCGACGGTGCCGGCGTCGAGGTTACGTTCGAAGGCGAGGTTATCGCCGAGCGGGGGATGAATGACGAGGGTCTGCGGATCAAGCGCGGTACGCATGTCCGTCACCGCTTCCAGTTCCTCGTATTCAACTCGCACGAGTTCCGCGGCGTCCTCGGCAATTGCGCAATTCGTCGCCACGATGGCGGCGACTGCCTCGCCCTGCCAGCAAACTCGATCGATCGCGATCGCATGCTGCGGCGCCGATTTAAGACCCTTCAGATGCAAGAGTACGCCGACCCATGGCGTGATGGTGGTTGCAAGCTCCTGACCGGTGACAATGGCTATGACGCCGGCCAAGCGGCGGGCTTGAGCCGCGTCGATGCCGATGATTTTTGCGTGTGCATGAGGCGAGCGCAGGAACACCACATGCCCCATCCGCGGCAGTTCCATGTCGCTGACATAGAGCCCGCGACCCTGCGTCAGCCGCTCGAGGTTCGGCCGCGCGACCGTCTTGCCTATATAGGAGTTCGGCCGATCGAGCTCCGAGAGAATTTCCGGATCTGCAGATGCGACGGTCATGGCCGGCGCCCCATGCGCCCGCGTGCAGTAGTCTCAACCGCATCGATAATGGCCTGGTAGCCCGTGCAACGGCAGTAATTGCCGGAAAGATGCTCGCGGATCTGCTCCCGATTCGGCTCCGCCTGCTGTTTCAACAAGTCCTGCGCCGCCATCAGCATGCCCGGCGTGCAATAGCCGCATTGCAACGCATTGCGATCGCGAAAGGCGGCCTGCAGATCGGCGACCTCGCCGCTGTCGGACAATCCCTCGATGGTCTGGACGGATGCGCCATGCGTCTGCACCGCCAGCATCAGGCAGGAACGCACGATCTCATCATTCACTCGCACTGTACAGGCGCCGCAAACCCCGTGCTCGCAACCGACATGCGTCCCCGTCAACTGCAGCTGCTCGCGCAGGAAATCCGCGAGATTAAGACGCGGCAGAACCTGCGCATCGACACGCTCACCATTGACATCGAGCGAGATCGACATGGGGGCGGTCACACGCGTCCCCTGGTATTTAGGTCGGGGTGGCCAAGAAGCGCTGACGCGCATCGGGCCAACAGCACCTTTGCCAAATGCCGGCGCATGGCAGCGGACGCCTGTTGATCGTCCTGGGGATCGAGTTCATCGCCCAGTGCCGCCGATACCTCAGCCAACAGCACAGGTGTGATGGCAACATTGATCAACTTGCTCGCGGCCTCGGCCAATACCGGCCTGTCGCCGACGGCAAAAAAAGCCATGCGAAGATCGGCAAACCTGTCGCCTTCTACGGTCGCCTGTGCCGCCAGCCCCGTGATGGCATAATCGCCATGCCGCCGGGCGAACTCGTGGAAAAAATGCGCAGAGTTCTTTCGCGAAACCGGCAGCTCGACGGCAACCAATAATTCCTGCGGCGACAGGACCGTCTCATAAATCCCCGTAAAGAAATCCAGGGCCGCAATCCGCCGCTCGCCACCTTGGCCACGAACGACGATAGTCGCATCCAGCGCGAGCATGCAGGCCGGCAGTTCTGACGCCGGGTCGGCATGCGCAAGGCTGCCACCAAGGGTTCCCCTGTTGCGAATCGCGGGGTGCGCGACCTGGGCAATGGCTTCCGCCAGCAGAGGTGCGTGCGCGGCAATTTCCGGCGATCTCTGGAGATCGACATGGCGCGTCAGCGCGCCGATGCTAAGGACTTCGCCCCTCATGGCGATGCCGCGCAGTTCGGCGATCTCACCGATATCGACGATGAGTTCCGGAGAAATCAAACGCAAATTCATCGCGGGCATCAGGCTCTGGCCGCCCGACAGCACCTTAGCCTTGTCCCCATGCGCGACGAGCAATTCCAATGCGTTCACAACGCTGGTTGCGCGTGCGTAATTGAAAGCCGAGGCTTTCATCGACGTGACCTCCCCGGCCGGTTTTGGCGCATTTTTCGCAGGATTAGACGGCGGCAACCCATAAAGGTCAAGTTTGTTTATCGAGCGATTATTTCGGGAGATTCGACTTTTGGACTTGTGATATCTTCGGCAACGACGCACGGTTTGGTTCGCATCAAATCGGCCCCGGGGGGAGGACAGCCAATGAATCTGGGTTTCTTTACGATGCCCATCCACCCTCTCGGCAAGGATTGGCAGCTGTCGCTGCGGGAAGACCGCGAAGCTTTCCTGCTGGCCGACGAACTGGGGTTTGCGGAGGCCTATGTCGGCGAACACGTCACCGACCAGGCCGAGAACATCACCTCCTGCATCGCGTTTCTCGCATGGATCGCCGCCGCAACCAAGCAGATCAGGCTTGGCACCGGCACGATCAATATGCCGAACACCCATCCCGCCACCGTCGCCGCCTCTGTGGCAATGCTCGATCACATGCTCGATGGTCGTTTGATTTTCGGAATCAGCCCCGGCGGGCTGCTGTCGGATGCGGAACTGTTCGACAACCTCGACGCCGACCGAAACGCCATGTTCCTTGAATGCATCAATCAGGTTCTGGATATCTGGGCCGGCGAACCGCCCTACAATTTCCGGGGAAAATACTGGAACATCTCGACGGAAAAGACCCTGATCAGGGAGATCGGACAAGGATTCATCGCGAAGCCGTTGCAGCGGCCGCATCCACCGATCGTGGTGACCGCGGTCGCGCCGTTCTCCAAGGGCGTCACCGAGGCCGCCGCGCGCGGTTGGGATCCGATCTCGGCAAACTTCCTGATGCCGGCCTGGGTGAAAAGCCACTGGCCGAAATACGTCGAGGGCTGCGAGCGAGGCGGTCGCACAGCCGATCCCGGCAACTGGCGCGTCGCCAAGAGCGTGTTCGTCGCCAAGGACGCGGCGACGGCAAAGGCCTACGCCACCGATCCCGATGGGCCTTACGTCTACTATTATCGCTCGTTGTTCACAAAGCTGAAGATGAGCGGCCGCATCGAACTGTTCAAAACGCGCCGCGATCAACCTGACGATGAAGTGACGCTGGAAACGATCTGCGACAAACTGATCATCTATGGGACGCCCGACAGCGTTGCGGATCAGCTGCTGGCCTTCCGGGACGAAGTCGGCAAGTTTGGTACGCTGTTGTATGCGGGCAAGGACTGGAAGGATCGCGAGCTCGGACGTCAGTCCATGATCCTGATGGCTGAAAAAGTCATGCCATCGGTCAACACGGGCAACTCAAAACAATCGAACGCCGCGGAATAGCGCGCCGGCAACGAAAAGAAGGCGCGCCGTGGCTCTTACCGACCGCATTCCCTATCAGGCGCAAGTCGACCGGCCAAAACTGCAGTTGCCCGGCGGTAAGAAACTTGCGGTATGGGTCATTCTCAATGTTGAGGAGTGGCGAATTGAGAACGCGATGCCGCGTACCGTGCTGAGCCCGCCGATGGGGCAGCCGCTATTGCCGGATGTACCCAACTGGTCGTGGCACGAATACGGAATGCGCGCCGGCTTCTGGCGGCAGTTCAAGGCGCTGACCGACCGCAAGATGCCGGTGACGTTGGCGTTGAATGCCAACGTCTGCAGCTCCTACCCCCGCGTCGCTTCGGCAGCGCTCGAAGCCGGCTTTGAATTCATGGGCCACGGATTCGTCCAGGGCCCAATGCACAGGCTCGATAACCAGGCCGACGCGATCAAGCGGGCGGTCGGCACGATCGCCAAGTTCACCGGCAAGCCGCCGAGATCATGGGAAAGCCCGGGCCTGACTGAGACCGACGAAACCCTTGATCTTCTGCGCCTGAACGGCATCGAATATGTGGCGGACTGGGTGATCGACGATCTTCCGCAGGATATCGCGACGCCACACGGCACCATCACGACGATCCCTTACTCGGTGGAGACCAACGACATCGTCATCCACGCATTGCAACATCTTTCTTCCGAGCAATTCCTGAAGCGCTGCACCGATCAGTTCGACCGCTTGTACCTTGAGGGCGCGACGAATGCGCGGATCATGGCGATCTCGATTCATCCCTACATTACCGGAGTCCCGCACCGCATCAAATATCTGGAGGCGTTTCTCGACTACGTCCTCGGCCACGACGGCGTCGCGCTGATGACCGCGAACGAGATCGGCGACTGGTACCGAACCGAAATGTCGAAAATTTAGTCCGGACTGGAAATCGGCTCGCTGTTCGGCTCCAAGGGCTGGATGGAAATCCGCGACCGCAGCCATCCGGAGAAACCGACGGGATGGGCTCCGTCAAAAGCGGCGCCATTGAGCTCATCCGAGCCGACTTATCCGACCGCTTTCACCGCCGATGGTCTGGGCGTTACCGGGGTGGCAAATACCCGTTCGAAACCGGCCAGAAAGACGTTCAGCGCGTCGCTGATCATCTGTTCCTTGTCTTCGAGAACGGGGGATTCGTAGATATATTTGCGCACCCCGTAATAAAAGATGCCGCTGTGAAACACCCATGCCACTTCGAGCTCGGACGCGGTCGGTTTGGTTTGCACCGGAAGGCCTGCTTCGTGGCGGCATTCCCTGATGATGCGTGTCAGAATCTTGTCCCGCACCACGCCGACATACCAGCGGTTGATGTCGAGCCCCCTGAGGCCTGCGTAGAGATAGATGCGAAGCCATTTGCGGGTGAAGATCACATCGGTATAGGCATTATAGAATTCCTGCAGCCGATCGCGGATCGGCCTGGAGCGGTCGGTGAGGAGCTTTTCCCAGCCGGTATCGAACGGCTCAAGATAGACCGTGCGGTAGACCTCCTTGATCAAGTCGTCCTTGCTTGGAAAATAGCGGTAGAGCAGCGGCTGGGTCACGCCGAGCCGGCGCGCCAGATCGCGCGTCCCGCCACCGAATCCCTCCTCCGAAAAGAATTCGGTCGCCTTGGCAACGAATTCCTTGCGCCGGTCGTCCGGGGACAGCCGTTTCTGCTTTACCCGAATGCGCTTGAGTGATGCTTGCTTTCTCATGGCTTGCCACCAGCCCCGAGAAATCGGCCGTAACCGCCGCGTGCGAACAATAGCGGCTCCTGCCGGTTGTACGAATAGGCCTCAACGGCGCCCAGGAAAATGACGTGGTCGCCGCCATAATATCGATTGGCGGCACGGCATTGAAAGTTGGCAACGCTGTCCTTCAGCAGCGGCGCGTTGCCAAGGCCCGGCGTCCATTCGACTCCCGCAAATTTGTCTTCGGAGGATTTCGCGAACTTACTCGCAAGCGCCTGCTGCGAAACGCCAAGCACGTTGACCGCGAAATGGCTGGCGTTCTGGAAAATGTTCAACGCTTGAGAAAACATCCCCAAGCTCCAGAGCACCAGTGGCGGGTTCAGCGACACCGAGGCAAACGAATTGCAAGTCAATCCATAGGGCTTGCCGTCGGCCCCGATGGCCGTGATGATGGTGACGCCGGTGGCATAAGTGCCAAGCGCGTTGCGGAAGTCCCTGGGATCAATCGACGAGCTGTCGCTGGCGAACTCATTTGCCGGATCTGGATCGCTCGTGTGCTTAGGCGCGTCGGTCATCCGCCCTGCCTCAAAGCGTCAGGTTTTCGGATGGCAGGCCAAGCACAACGCGGCCGTAGTTAGTGCCAGCCGCATCGAAATTGAACGCGATGTGCGAATTGATCGCGTGTGCATCACGAAACTGCCGCTGCAACACACCTGATGTGAACAGCCCGCGCGCGCCGCTTGCTGCAAACAACAGCGACACCGCCTCAGTGCAGAGATTGACGGAATACGCCCCATCGCGGCGCGATTTGGTCTTGGCGGCGGTATCCGGAACATGGCCGCGCCTGGCATCAGCCATCGCCTCGATGCAGGTCGAGCGCATGATCAGGCGAGCCGCATCGATCTTGGCGGACGCCTCCGCAATCTTGATTTGCGTGCTCTGGAGGTCGCCGAGCTTGGCGCGATTATAGGTCGACGCGCGATGCCGGGCGACATCAACATAATCATCGAGACAAGCCTGTGCGTTGCCCAAGGCAACGCCGGAAAGCACAAAGGGAAACAGCGAGAACACCGGCAGCGCATAGAGCGCGTTCGGATTGAGAGCACTTCCGGGCGTCGAGCCGCCGGCAAGTTCGTGCACGGCAATCGTCATCGGCTCCGCAACAAAGGCGTCCCTCACTTCGACGTCGTTCGATCCTGTTCCCTTCAAGCCGGTTGCGTTCCAGGTGTCGAGGATCTTGTAGTCGCTTCTGTTGAGCAGAAAGATGCGATATTCAATCCCGTCGGCATCGTCGTCGGTGGAAACAACGCTGGCAAGCATGTTCCATTCGCTGGAATCCACCCCCGACGAGAATGGCCAGCTGCCGCGCAGCACGTATCCGCTGTCGATTTTCCTTGCGCGGCCCGCCGGAAAAATGAAGGAGGACGCGATCAGAGCATTGGCATCCTTGTTCCAGACCAGATCCTGTGCGCGCTTGTCGAACATGCCCAGCATCCAATGGTGGCTTGCCAGATTCGCTAAATTCCATGCCACCGACGCGTCGGCCTGTCCGATCGCTTCGGCGCAGTCGACCAATGCGACGTAGTCGAATTCGGAGCCGCCTACCCGCTTCGGCTGCACGATTTTGAACAAACCGGTGTCATGCAAATCGCGCTCGGTTTCCGGCGGTAGACGCCGCAGTTCCTCGGTGCGGGAAGCACGCTCGCGCAGGCGCGGAATTAGCGCCTGGGCACGGGCAATCATGGTGGCATACGCGCGGTCCTCCGCATCCGACCCCGAGGGCAGGCTTGCGTTTGGCTTCCGACCAACACCTGCCATTTTGCCGTTCCTCGCTATCCCGCCCAATATGAGATTTTGAGATGCGCCGATCGAGATACAGGAAGCAGCCCGCCCTTCTCCGTTTGCCGCATCGCGGCGAAAGCTGCTTGACCGGTCGAAGCTACTCGATGATTGTTTATCGCCTGATTACTAATTAGGCGCGGCCGGCGTTGCCCGTCAATGGAATTCGACAGGTAGGGATAGAACCGTCATGGACAAGACCGTTGGAATCGTCGGGCTTGGCATCATGGGAGGGGCGATCGCCCGCAATCTCATCGAGCGCGGATGGCGCGTGATCGGCTACGACATCGACGCCTCACGACGAACTGAGCTTGCGCAGGCCGGCGTGGCAATTGCAGGTGACGTCAATCAGGTCGCGCGCGATGCGCCTGTCATCATGACCAGCCTTCCTAGCCCCGCAGCCGTCGAGCAAGTCGCGCTGCAAATCGCCGGTGCCGGTCAGCCGCCGCGGATTGTGGTCGAACTCTCCACGCTCACCATCGCCGACAAGCTTCGTTTCGAAGCTATCCTGAAGAAAGCCGGCCACATGGCGCTGGATTGTCCACTCAGCGGAACCGGCGCGCAGGCAAAAAATCGCGATCTGATCGTCTATGCCAGCGGTGACAGCGATGCCATTGCCCGCTGCTCCGCGCTGTTCTCCGACTTCGCCAGGCAAAGCGCCGATCTCGGCAGGTTCGGCAATGGCAGCCGGATGAAATTCGTCGCCAACCATCTGGTAGCCATCCACAACGTCGCCGCCGCCGAGGCCATGATCCTGGCGGAGCGCGCCGGCCTCGATCCGAAAATGGTGGTCGACCTCGTCGGCCCCGGCGCCGGCGGCTCGCGAATGTTTCAAATGCGCGCACCGATGATGGTGAAAGGCATTTACGAACCCGCGACCATGAAAGTGTCGACCTGGAAAAAGGACATGGCGATCATTGCCGAATTCGCCGAGGACGTCGGCTGTGCAACCCCGCTATTCACGTTGACGCAGCCAGTCTACACAGAAGCGATGACGATGGGGTTGGGCGACCAGGACACTGCGGCCGTTTTCGAAGTGCTGAAAAAGACCATCATCACCGACCCCAAATCTGGAGCGCGCACCCGAGAATAGCGGCTTGGCGTCTCCGGGATTTGATGACAAGGTGACAAAAGCGGCGCGCCGCGAATGCCGCACTGCATCAAAGACGGGCGAAACTTTCCCACAACCCCGACATCACGAAGATACCCCACACCCCGTCGATAGCGTGGTTATCACTTGATCATTTATGACTTCCGTCCGATAAATCGCTCAAGCAACAAAAATAACAGCAGATTGTAGCGTTCCGGGAAGGATCCAAATGACGATATCGCGACGACAATTTGTCACCAGCGTTGCCGGCGCGGGTATCGCCAGCATGGCGGCCCCCAATCTCGTTCTTGCCCAGAACAGCGGACCGATCCGGCTTGGCTTGATGGCGGCCAAGACCGGTCCGCTGGCCTCCGGCGGCATTGACATGGATCTTGCCCTGACGATGTTCCTCAAGGAACGAGACAACACGCTCGCAGGCCGCAAGGTCGAGCTGATTGTCGCAGATACGGCCGGAGCTCCCGCGACTGCGCGCACCAAGGCGCAGGAACTGGTCGAAAAGAACAATATCCATTGCATCATTGGCCCGCTCGCCGCCTTCGAAGCACTCGCAATCGCCGACTATCTCACCGAAAAGGAAATACCCACAATCGGCGTCGCCGCGGCGGAGGACATGACCCAGCGGCACCCAAGCCCATGGTTTGTGCGCGCAACGTCAACGTCGGCGCAATGCGCCTACCCGCTTGCAGACTATGCCGCCAAGGACCTGAAATACAAAAAGATCGTCACCATCGCCGACGACTTTGCTTACGGACATGAAATGTGCGCCGGATTCCAGCGCGCATTCGAGGACAATGGCGGCAAGGTTATCCAGAAGATCTTCACACCGCTGGCGACACCGGATTACGGCAGTTATGTCGCGCAGGTGAAGAGCGCGGATGCGATCTTCCTCGGCACCGCCGGCTCGAACGGATTCCGCTTCCTTCGCCAGTTCATCGAATATGGCCTGAAGGACAAGATGGCCGTAATCGGCGGTATGACGGCGCTCGATGAATCCGTGCTTCGCAATATGGGCGATGAGGCGCTGGGGATTCAGACCACCAGTTGGTATTCCGCGGAACTGGACAATCCGCTCAACAAAGTCTTCGCAGAAGCATTCCACAAGCAGTTCAAGTACGATCCCGGCTATTATGCCGGCGGCACCTACGTTTCCGGCGAAGTTCTGGAGGCCGGGCTGAAGACCACGAAGGGCAATGTGGAGGACAAGAAAGCGCTGATGACAGCGATCCGCAGCAGCAACGCGGAGACGGTGCGCGGTGTTGTCAAATTCGACGAATTCGGCAATGCCCTCGGCGATGTCTATATCCGCAAAGTTACTCGGAAAGATGGGCGGCTGGTCAATTCCGTCATCAAGACCTACCCTAATGTCAGCCAGTTCTGGACCTATGACCAGACCGCGTTCCTGAAAAATCCGGTTTATTCGCGCGACTATCCGCCGGCAAAAAATCTGGAGCAATAATCCCGCTTTCGTTGCGAGGCACCGAAGCGCGCAATCTTTTCGGACACGATCGGCAAACGATGCAGTTCTGGATCATCCAAGGTCTCAACAGCCTGTCGCTTGGTGGGCTGTTGTTTCTGCTGTCGTCGGGGTTCTCGCTGATCTTCGGCCTGATGCGACTGGCGAACCTGACGCACGGCGCCTTCTTCATGCTTGGTACGTATTTCGGGGCGATAGCGCTGCGCTCGTTCGACGGCCTCAATATCTGGGTGACGGCTATCGGCGCCGGAATTGGGGTTGCTGCCATCGGCGGCCTTTTCGAGCGGCTGGTGCTGACCCGGCTGAAGTCCAACCCGCTCGGGCAGGTGCTGGTCACGCTTGGCATGGCGTTCATCATTTCCGACGCGTGCCTGGTGCTGTGGGGAGGCGATTCGATACCGGTACCGACGCCGCAAAATCTGCAATCACCGACACGCGTGCTCGGTTTCGTGTTTCCAACCTATCGGCTGGTGCTGGTGGGAATCGCCATTGCTGCCGCGATCGTGCTGTACTTCCTGCTGGAACGGACGCGCCTGGGAGCCATGATCCGCGCCGGCGTCGACGATCGGCAGATGGCACGCGCGGTCGGGATCCCCGTCTCCAACCTGTTTACGATCGTGTTCTGTCTGGGCGCGGGCATCGCCGGCGCCGGCGGCGTGCTCGGCGGACCGATCTTGTCCGCCTATCCCGGGCTTGATGCCGACATGCTTCCGCTGGCGCTGATCGTCGTCATTCTCGGGGGCATCGGAAGCCTGCTGGGCGCGTTTATCGGCAGCTTCATCATCGGCTTTATATATACGTTCGGCACGGCGCTGTTTCCGGAGCTCGCCTACATTATCTTGTTCCTGCCGATGATCTTCGTCATTGCGTTTCGGCCTCAAGGCTTGTTTGGGCGCGTCGGCGCATGAAATGGATCGCCGCAGCGCCGGCCGTCGCCTTGCTTCTCCTGCTGCCGTTTTTCGCGGGCGATTTCTATGTCAACCTCGCGAGCCAGATCCTGATTGCGGCAATCTTCGCGCTCAGCCTCAACCTGCTGGTGGGCTATGGCGGGATGACCTCGCTCGGACATGCCTCGTATCTGGGCGTCGCCGCGTATATTTCCGCGCTGCTGACAAGCCGATACGGACTAGGGCATGGTGCGGCCGCCGTCGTCTCGATCGCTGGCACAACCGCGATGGCGGCATTCTTCGGCATCATCGCGCTGCGCGCTACCGGCCTGGGCTTTCTCATGATCACACTGGCTTTGTCGCAGGTGTTGTGGGGGCTCGCCTACCGCATGTCCAACGTGACCAACGGCGACAACGGTATCGCCGGACTGACCCGGCCGATGCCGTTCGGTATCGTGCTCGACAGCGCAGCATCGTTCTACTGGTTTGCGCTGATCGTGGCATCGATCGCCTTCCTGATGATGACCATTTTCGTGTCGTCCGCGTTCGGATCGTCGTTGAAGGGCGTGCGCGATCAGCCGCGCCGGATGGCGGCGCTCGGCTTCAATCCCTGGATGATCCAATGGATCACCCTCATCTATGCCGGCTTCTGGGGCGGTATATCCGGATTGCTTTATGTCTATTACAACAAGTATATCCACCCGACGTCGCTCTCGACCACGAGCTCGGCGGAAGCATTGCTTGGCGTTATCGCCGGCGGCTCGGGGACGCTCGGCGGCCCGGTTGTCGGCGCCGCGCTTGTGCTGCTATTGAAGAACTACGCCTCGGCCTATATCGAACGATGGAACATGCTGCTGGGTCTGGTGTTCCTGTTTATCGTTCTGGTAATGCCGACTGGTATCGTTCCCGGCCTCGGCAAACTATTGCGCAGGGGATCGCGATGACCCTGCTGACGTCGGACTATGCCCTTGAAGTCGTCGATCTGAAGAAGGCATTCGGCGGGCTTGTCGTCACGCATAGCGTATCCCTCACGATACGGCCGGGCGAACGCCGCCTCATCATCGGTCCCAATGGCGCCGGGAAGACCACGCTGTTCAACCAGATCAGCGGCGACCTCCGGCCGAATTCGGGAAAGATAAAACTGTTCGGAACCGACGTCACGCAATTGACACCCTACAAACGCGCGCATTTTGGACTGTCGCGAACCTACCAGATCATTACGCTTTTCACCGGCGATACGCTCGAGCACAACGTCACGCTCGGGCTGCTCGGTTTAAGCCCTTCGCGCTGGCAGATCTGGCGGCCCCTGTCATATTACCGTGATCTCACAACCGAGGCCCGCCGGACCCTCGATGCGGTCGGGCTTTTGCATCTGGCTGAACATCCGGTATCCGATATCGCCTATGGCGAAAAGCGCCGGGTTGAGCTTGCGATGGCGCTTGCCCAAAAGCCGCGCGTGCTGCTGCTGGATGAGCCGCTGGCCGGTCTTTCAAACACCGAGCGATCCCAGGTAAAGTCGCTGATCGCCTCGATCCCGCGCGAGACCACCCTGATCATGATCGAACATGATATGGATACCGCTCTCGACCTTGCCGAGACCGTGACGCTGTTGAATTACGGCCGGGTGATCGTCGATGGCGAGCGTGACGCCGTCATCGCGGACGAGCGAACGCGTGAGGTGTATCTTGGCGTCTGACGCACTCACTCTGGCCAATGTGCATGCGTTCTATGGCGACAGCCACATCCTGCACGGCGTGAGCTTTTCGTTGCAGCCAGGCGGCGTGCTGGCGCTGCTGGGACGCAATGGGGCGGGGAAGACAACCTGCATTTCGACCATCATCGGCTTTCTAAGACCGCGCGACGGCGAAATCCGGCTGTTTGGCGAGCCGATCGAAGGGCTAAATCCCGAACGTATCTCGCAGCTTGGGATCGGTCTGGTACCGCAGGGACGCCGCATCTTTCCGTCGCTCACGGTTCGGGAGAACCTCATTGTGGCGCAGCAGCGCGAGAGCACCACCGCCAAACCGTGGAATATCGATCGGATTTACGGGATGTTTCCGCGGCTGCGCGAGCGTCACGCGCAAATGGCCGGGACGCTTTCAGGCGGCGAGCTGCAGATGCTGGCGATCGGACGCGCGCTCATGGGCAATCCGCGGGTCCTGTTGCTCGATGAACCCTCGGAAGGCCTCGCGCCGCTGATCGTCGCAGAGGTCGGCCGCACCATCAGGCACCTGAAGGAGGAAGGACAATCGATCGTTCTGGTCGAACAAAATCTTCAGTTGGCGCTGGAGGTTGCAGATCAGGCGGTAATCCTCAACACCGGACGCTGCGTTTTCGCTGGGCGGGCTAGCGACGTCTTGATCAACGAAGAAATGATCGCGCAGAATCTCGGCGTATTTCATGCTCACTAAGCCAACCATCCAATCTCTAGGTGAGGTCAGACTATGAAGATCGGCGTATGCGGAACTGGGCGAATGGGATCGGCGATCGCGCAGCGATTGATGTCAGTCGGACACGAGATCGGGGTCTGGAATCGCAATTCGGCGAAGACTAAACCCCTTGTTGATGCCGGCGCGAAACTGTTCGCGTCGCCCGCGGAACTCGTCGAGGGACACGAAGTCACCATCGTGATGCTGCTGAATGATGCTGCAATCGAAGCGGTCTACCACGCGTCGAACGGCATCCTGAAAGCCAAACTTGCCGGCAAGCTCGTGATCGATATGAGCACGATCCGCCCAGACACCATGAAATCGAACGGCGCCGTGGCGCTGCAGCAGGGCGCCGCGTTTGTCGAATGTCCGGTCGGTGGAAGCACGGCGCCGGCGAAGGAAGGCAAACTTCTGGGCCTTGTCGGCGGATCAATGGCGGATGTCGCCCGGGCGATGCCGATCATGGAACAGATGTGCCGGCGGATTGAACATGTCGGCGAGATTGGTGCAGGCTCGATGATGAAACTTGCAGTCAATCTGCCGCTGCTGGTGTACTGGCAGGCGCTTGGCGAAGCCTTGACGATCTGCAAGCCACTCAATCTTCCGGCCGACCGACTGATCGACATCTTGACCGACACGTCAGGCGCGCCGACTGCGATGAAAGGGCGCGGTCCGGTTATCGCCAAGGTGTTGGGCGGAGCGCCGCTGGGCCAGACCGCGTTCGGTCTCAATGCCGCGAAAAAGGATCTGGCCTGCGCGGTTCAATTCGGTGCTTCACTTCATGCCGAGCTTCCGGTCACCGCCAGCGCTCTGGCCTGCTACGAGGAGGCTGAAGCGGCGGGCCTTGGCGATGCTGACGCCACCGCGGTGTCGACTCGCTGGACCCAGCGCAAGGCCAAGCCTTAGCACGGCAATCGTCACGACCCGCACAAGTTCCTTCAACAGCAGAGTCAATTCAGATGATCGATCGCAAGAACCGCTATGGCCGCACCGCTGCACGTATCCACGACGCCGACGGCCTCGCCCGGCGACCGTCATCGACGACGATCGACATTCACGCTCATATCGTGGTTCCACAGGCTGCCAAGCTGGCACAACCGCATGTCGATATCAGCCGGATTCCGCTGGCGTATTTTGCCGACGCCGCAACGAGAGAGATCAATGCGCAGCAGGAAAAAGACGTCAGCGAAGTCATGACCACGATCGACCGCCGTCTGTTCGATCTCGACAAGATGGGCATCGATATTCAGGTCGTGGCGCCGGCGCCCGGCCAGTGCTACTACTCGATCGATCCAAAAATCGCGGAAGCCGCCCACCGCCTCGCCAATGATGGGGTGGCGGAGTATTGCTCACGCAAGTCGGATCGTTTTGTCGGGCTCGGCGTCGTCACCCTGCAAGAGCCCGAGATCGCAATCCGCGAACTCGACTACATCATGACGGAGCTCAAATTGAAGGGCATCGAGATCCTGACCAACGTCGCTGGCCAGGAACTGTCCGACCCGAAATTCCGCCCGGTCTTTGCCAGGGCCGAGCAGCTCGGAGCCTTCATCATGATGCATCCGAATGGGTTCACCCATGGCGAGCGCCTGACCCATTTCTATTTCAACAACGTGCTCGGCAATCCCCTCGACACCACGCTCGCGCTGCACAACCTGATCTTTTCGGGAACGCTGGCGCGTTTCCCCGATCTGAAGCTGATGGCCGTGCATGGCGGCGGCTATCTGCCCGGCTATTCCGGCCGGATCGATCACGCCTGGGGCGCGCGGCAGGATTGCCATGGCGACTTACCGTTGCCTCCGACGACTTATTTGCGACAGGTCTATCTCGACACCGTGGTGTTCAGCTATCATCAACTGGCCTATCTGATCGACATCTTCGGCCCCGACCGTATCGTCATGGGCACCGATTATCCGTTCGACATGGCCGAATATAATCCGATCGGACATGTCGCAGGCGTGCGCGGGATGGACGAGGGCACGCTGGCCCAGATCGCCGGAGGTAATGCCGCGCGGGTGCTCGGTCTCGATGTCTGAAGCGGGCGACTGCCTCAGTGGTGCGCGCCCGCCGCCCTGAAGCCGGGCTGCTCGAAGGGATGCGATGTCGCAAAAGCCGGCATCGCGAAGCAACGGTCGGCCAGACGAGAGACCACTGGAAAAGCGTCTAGTTTGAGTTTGAGAAAATGCGCGCCGACCACCTGTCCGGCGATGCAGATATCCGCAAGGCCTGGCTCGGAGCCCAGCGCAAACGGAGCCGGTGCGCGGCGTGCCAGCAGCCGTTCATAAGTCGCAAGCCCCTCATTCGTCCAATGCTTGCCCCAGTCCTCGATCGCCTTGGCATCGGCGCCAAACGTCTTGGCGAGATGATTGCGCACCCGGGGCACTACGAGCGGATGCGCGTCGGCAATCGTCATCAGTGCCAGCGATCGCGCATAGGCCCGCTTCTTGAAGTCCTCCGGTATCAGCCTCGGTTTGGGCTGAACATCATCGAGATATTCGATAATCGCCAGCGACTGGAACATGGAATGGCCATCGTGGATGAAGGTCGGCACGACCCGCTCGGGATTAACCGCTTCGTAACCCGGCTTGAACTGTTCGCCGGAAAGGATGTCGATCGGAATCTCCTCGAACGCCAGTCCCTTGAGCCGAAGGGCAACCCTCACTCGAAACGAAGCAATCGACCGCCAAAACCCGTAGACTGTTATGCTCATCAGCAGCCCCTTTGCACTACCCGATATTCCGCTTCATCGCGCAACGCGAATGTCCGACTTTACCCAAACGTGTGCAAGAAGGGATCGGCCTCCGCGGCTGCAAGGGCCTGCACCTCGGCAGCAAGACCTCCCCGCATCTGCTTCTTCACCACCTCAAACGCGGGCTGTGAGGCAAGCTCTCGCACGGCGGCGACGGCGTTTTCAAGGATCTGTTCCTTGCTCGCCAAAGCGTCCAACAACCCATGTCGGACCAGATCTTGCGGGCTGACGACGCGGCTGGACAACGTCATTTGCCTGAGCAAACCCCCGGACATTTCGTGCTTCATGATCGCGACCGGTCCAGCCGGAAAAGGAACCCCGGCGCGCGCCTCGGTCATGCCGAGACGTAGCGCGCCATCGTCCACGCCCAGCCGATAGTCGCAACACAGCATCAAAACGAAGCCGCCTCCCAGCGCATGTCCGCTGACTGCGGCAACCAGCGGGCAAGACAGGGAAAGAACCGCCGCTGTCATGCGGGTGATGGCGAGAACCATACGACGACGCTGCTCGCGGCCATATGAGACGAAGGCCTTGGTGTCAACGCCGGCACAGAATGCGCTACCCGCGCCCGTCAGAACAACCCCAGCCCGCGGTTTTGCGTTGGCCAAGCGGCCAAACGTTGATTCCAATTCCTCGATCATGGGAAGGTCGAGTGCATTTACCGGCGGGCGCGCCAGGCTGACCACAGCTACGCCGGATCGCTCTTCAACTGAAATCATTCCTCTGACCTTGTCCCGAAGCCACGCTTCATTACTCCACCATATTGTGTTGCTGCCAGCGCAACAGATAGGCCTGCAATCGCCAGATCATCGCCGACAATGCGACGCCCACCAGCATCAGCACGATCACCGCAACCATCATCCCAGATGCTTCAGCCCGCGCCTCAGAACTCGATGATCAGACGGCCGATTCCCCTTTCGGCACCGATGAATTCACCCACGATGACGCCGATCAGCGCAAAAGAGATCGCGGGCGAAAGCGAAGCAAAGACCCAGGCCATGGTCGATGGGATCACTACCGTGCGAGTGATCTGCCATTCGCTGGCACCGAGCAGCCGTGCGGCATTGACAAAGCCTTCGTCAATCGAACGTGCGCCCTCGAAGGTATTGAAAAACACCAGGAACACCACCACGATCCACGAAGTGACGATTTTCGAAGTATCGCCGATCCCGAACGCCAGCACGATGATCGGCGCCAGCGCGATCCTCGGAATCGAGTTCACAGCGGTTATGAAGGGTTGGAAAATGGCGCTGAGCCGATCCGAACGTCCCAACACTAACCCGAGCACGAAGCCACTGGACACACCGGTCAGGAATCCAAAAAAGGTGTTCTTCAGCGTGACGCCGGTAGCAACCCAGAGATTGTTCTCGAAGCGTACCATGCAGCGGCTGAAATCCCCGTTCGACCAGCCGTTGAACACGCCCATCTTGGATTTGATGCAGCTCAGGATCAGAAAACGATCGAAGATCTCGGAGGGTTTTGACACGAAATACGGGTCGAGCAGATCCGGCACCAGCCAGGGAACGCTGGCATTTAGATCATATCCCCATTGCCAGATCGACAGCACGACGGCGCAGATCAGCCCCTGCCATACCAGTGTGCTGACGGGCCGGCGCGTCCTCATAGGCTGCGGCCCTTGACGAATTCTTCCCCGAGCGAGTGCCAGATATGCTGGAACAGCTCGGCATAGCGCGGCGTCTCGCGCACCTTCACCGCATCGCGCGGCCGCGCAAAGTCCACCTCGAACATGTCCTTGATCCGGCCAGGCCGCGCCGAAAACAGGATGATGCGATCCGCCAGCGTCAACGCCTCGCCGAGGTCATGGGTCACGAATAACACCGTCTGCTGCTCACGCTCCCAGATCCGCAGCAGAACGTCGTGCATGTCGATCTTGGTGTGGGTATCGAGCGCGCCGAACGGCTCGTCCATCAGCAGGATCTGCGGCTCGCCCACCAGCGTTCGCATTAGCGCGGCGCGCTGGCGCATTCCGCCCGATAATGCTGAAGGGTAAGCGTGTTCGAATCCCCGTAGGCCCGCCTGTGCCACGCAAGCCGCAATGCGCTGCTTGCGTTCCTTGTCGGGAATGCCGGCCAATTGCAGACCGTACCCGATATTGTCGGCGACCGTTCGCCACGGAAACAGCGTGTCGCGCTGGAAAACGTAGCCGACATTTGGCGTTGCCTTGCCAGGAATGACCGCGGTTCCGTCAACCAGGATTTGACCGCTGGTGGGCTTGATCAGCGTTGCGATCATATTGAGGATGGTGCTCTTGCCGGAGCCTGATGGACCCAGCAAGGCAACGAATTCGCCGCGCCGGACGGTGAAGGTGATATCGCGCACCGCCTCGATGGCCGTGCCCGCCAGCTGGAATGATTTGCTCAATCCCCTGACATCGATCCGCTGCACGTCCGGCGGCCGATCAAGCGGCATCGCAGACATGTTCCGCTTTCAACCTGGATACGCTTTTCGCGCCGCTTCGATGAAGGTGGGATTGAGGAGATCGGCAATGGTGAGCGGCTTGATGCCGGTCATTTCCCGGAACCAGACCTTTGCGCCGCGCGCCCAGCCCGCTTCATCGATGGTGGCGTCGTAGTCAGTGACCTTCTTCAGCGTCGTGATTTCGATGATGTTGGCGCCGCGCGAGGTGCTGCCGACGTAAGGCTCGATCGTCTCATAGATTTCATCAGGTGAATGCACCTTGATCCACTGGGTGGCCCGCCACAGAGCCGTAACGAAGGCCTGCATCTTCGGCGGATCCTTGTCGATCGTCGCTTGCAGCGTGAAATGCGCGGTAACCGGGACCTTGCCGCCGATATATTTATTCCAGATCGCCTCATCCGTGCCGTCGAACAACAGCGTGCCCCAGCCCTGATCTTTCGATTCGTTCAACAACGACAGGGAGCTCACGAGCACGTCGACCTGCTTGGTCTTCAGCGAGCCCAGCATGGTGTCGACATTGCCGGTACCGATCCAGGCAACCTTGTCGTCAAGCCCCATGGTTTCCATATAGTAGGCCGCCCAGACATGGTTGGTGCCTCCCAGCGACGACACCGAGATGATCGGCTTGCGCCTGTCCGGCCGCTTCCAGGCGGCCAGCGCCTCCAGCGTCGTGATGCCCTGATCCCAGAGATCCTTGCGGATGATGAACATCACCGAGCTGCTGCGGGTATCGACCGGCATCAGCACGCGCCCGGCTCGGCCGTGATTGCTGAGCTGCATCGGGTGGGTGATGTCGCCGATGCCGATGTCGCCTTGCGAGGAGGCAATGATCTCGCGCGTTTTTACACCGCTGCCGCCCTGGATCAGCTTGCAGTCGAGACCGGCTTCCTTGAAGAAGCCAATTCGATCCGCCACGAACTGGGTTTGATAGACGGGCACTGCCACCGGATAGATCACCCGGCCGGTCTTGTCGTCGGCCCACCCGCGGCCGGATGCCATCGAGGCGCCGCCGCAGGCGATGATCGTCAGCGCCGAACGTCTTGTGAAGTGTCTTGGCATTACGCGTGCTCCCTCTTCTTGCCGGCGACCTTCTCGAGCGCATTTAGCACGGCGTCGCCCATTTCCTGGGTCGAGAGCTTTGCGGCCCCCGGCTCCGCAATATCAGCCGTTCGCGCGCCACCTGCCAAGGCGCTATCCACCGCCTTTTCGAGCAGGGCCGCATCATCGGGCCGGTTGAGCGTCATCCGCAACATCATGGCGACGCTGAGGATCGACCCGAGCGGATTGGCGATGCCTTTGCCCGCGATATCAGGCGCGCTGCCATGGACCGGTTCATAAAGCGCCTTGCGGCGGCCGAACTTGTCGACTGGACCCAGCGAAGCCGACGGCAGCATGCCAAGCGAGCCCGACGCCATCGCCGCGCAATCGGAGAGAATATCGCCGAAGATATTGCCGGTCACCATCACGTCGAACTGCGACGGTCGCCTGACGATCTGCATGGCGGCGTTGTCGACATACAAATGGCTGAGCTCGACATCGGTAAATTCCGCAGCGTGGAGCGCAATGACTTCCTCGCGCCACAACACGCTGGTCTCCAGTACATTCGCCTTGTCGACCGAACAAACCCTCCCCTTTCGCGTCCGCGCCAGTTCGAAAGCGGCGCGCGCCACGCGGCGGACCTGGTTGGTGGTATATTGCTCGGTGTTGAAGCCGCGGCGCTGCCCGTCGGCCAGTGTTTCGATGCCGCGTGGTTCGCCAAAATAGATGCCGCTGGTGAGTTCGCGGATAATGACGAAATCAACATCCCTGAGCACACTGGCCTTCAGCGGTGCCGACTCGGCCAAAGCCGGATTGGCGACGATGGGCCGAAGGTTGGCGTAGAGGTCGTACTTGCTGCGCAGCGATAGCAGGCTCCCCGCCTTGCGCGCCGCGGGCGGCACTTCTTTCGTCTCCGGGCCGCCGGTGGCGCCCCAAAGGATCGCATCGGCTTCGTCCATCGCCTCGACGGTGTCCTGCGGCAGCACCTTCCCGGTCGCGAGATAAGGAATGAGGCCGTACTGCGCCTCGCGCAGGATCATCGGTACACCACGTTTGGTAGCGAACCAGTTGAGGATTCGATGCGATTGTGCCGTCACCTCCGGACCGATGCCCTCGCCGCCGACCACGGCGACCTTGGTCATGTTGGAAAGATTGTTCATGCCGATTTCCTTGCGAAGTGGATCCAGGGCCGCTCTGCACGGTCAGCCGCCTGAAAGGCGCGGATTTCGTGGTCGCGCTGCAATGTCAATGCGACTTCATCGAGACCTTCAAGCAGCCCGGCGCGCCGGCGCGGATCGATTTCGAAACGGTGCCGCGTTCCCGAGGGTGAGGTGATGGTCTGGTCCTGCAGATCGACGCCGATCCGCCCGGCCGCTTGCGTACTCTCCACCTCCGCGGCAAGACCGTCGACGATTGTCTTGTCGACAACGATGGGGAGAATTCCGTTCTGAAAACAATTGGCGAAGAAAATGTCGCCGAACCCAGAGCCGATAACGGCGCGGATGCCCATCTCCTGCAACGCCCACACGGCTCCCTCGCGGGAGGAGCCGCAACCAAAGTTCGGGCCGGTGACGAGGATTTCCGACTGCCGATAGGGCTCACGGTTCAGGATGAACTCCGGGTTCTCCGAACCATCGGCCAGATAGCGCAGCGAACCGAATGCCCATTTCCCGAGCGTGCCGCGAACGGAGTTTCCGACGAGGCGTTCGATACGGATGATGACGTCGGTGTCAATATTAGTGCGCATGATCGGTGCGGCAATCGCCGTCAATTTGGTGAACGGTTTCGGCATGCTAGCGCTCCATGGTGCGTACGTCGGCAATGGCACCTGAGATCGCCGCCGCCGCTGCGGTGGCCGGGCTTGCCAAATGGGTCCGGGCACGCGGCCCCTGCCGGCCGATGAAATTGCGATTGGAGGTCGAGACCGAGCGCTGGCCGGGAGCAACCGTTTCGCCGTTGGCGGCCAGGCACATCGAGCATCCGGGCTCGCGCCACTCGAAGCCGGCGTCGGTAAAGAGCTTGTCGAGCCCTTCCGCAACGGCATCGCGCTTGACCGTCTCCGAACCCGGAACTACCCAGGCGCGCACGCCGGGCGCAACCTTGCGGCCACGGGCGACCTCGGCGGCGGCCCGCAAATCGCTCAGGCGGCTATTGGTGCACGACCCGATGAACACCCAATCGACGGGCGTGCCGGCGATCGGCGCGCCCGGCTTGAGCCCCATATAGTCGAGCGCGGTCTGGATCGCGGTACGGCGCTCCGGATCAGCAATCGCCTGCGGATCGGGCACATGACCATCGACGCCGATGACGTGTTCGGGGCTGATGCCCCAGGTCACCTGCGGAATGATCTTCTCGACGTCGATGATGATTTCCTTGTCGAACATCGCATCGGCATCGCTTGGGAGCTTCCGCCAAGCCTCGACAGCCCGCTCCCACATCTCGCCTTGCGGCGCATAGGCTCGGCCGCGAATATATTCATAGGTCTTTTCGTCCGGTGCGATCATGCCCATCTTGGCGCCGAGTTCGATGGAGAGGTTGCAGATGGTAAGCCGCCCTTCGACCGGCATATCGCGGACGGCGCTACCGGCATATTCGACCGCGTAGCCTGTACCGCCGGCCGCACCGATGTGGCCTATCAGCGCAAGGATGAGGTCCTTGGCAGTGACGCCGAGGGACAGCCTGCCCTCAAACCTCACCCGCATGGTTTTCGGCCGGCGCTGGATGATCGCCTGCGTCGCCAACACGTGGGTCAGTTCGCTCGATCCAATACCGAAGGCCAGTGCGCCTAGCCCACCATGCGTGCAAGTGTGACTGTCGCCGCAAACGATCAGGCACCCCGGAAGGCTAAGGCCGAGTTCGGGTCCGATGACATGGACGATGCCCTGGCCGGGCTCGCCGATATCGAACATCGCGATGCCGCTGGCAGAGGTTTCGACCCTCAGGGCCGCCAGCAACTCCTGCCCGATCTTGATCGTGCCTGCCCGCCCGGAGGCGGTCGAAATGGCGTGGTCCGGGGTGGCGAACGTCAGTTCGGGATTGTGGACATTCAAACCTCGGCTCTTGAGGTCGAGCAGGCCGCGCGACCCTCCGAGATCGTGCAGCAAATGACGATCGACGTGGAGAAGGTCGGTGTCATCGCCGATATGCGCGATGACGTGCTGGTCCCAGATCTTAGCCAGCAACGTGCGGCCGGGCGTTTCCAATGACCTATCCTCCCTTTGGCTTCTGGGGCCGTCGGCATCGGCCGCTAACCGGCGTTTTCGCACGGATTGCTATTCAGGTCTCAGCCTGCCCTATCAAAGCATGGCAGACTGCTGTCCGGCTAGTGTTTTAGCCGAAGGATGCCCGCTTGACAGGGGCAGCGGCAGCCGCGGGTGAGTTGGTCGCGCGGAGGGTAGCTTGAACCCATTTCATTTCTGCGCGACACAACTCCGCGTGTCGGCCAACTGGCTGATTTTCATGCAAGCTTACCATGGAAGACCTGTTTGAATTCATGTTCGGCGCCGGCGGGCGCATTGACCTGGCCAAATACTGGCTTTCGCTTTTCAAATTTGGCATCGCCGGACTGCTCGCCGCCGTGATCCTGTTTAGCGCCGCCGGCATCGCCGCGCCGCTCTTTATCATTACGGTCGTTCTCGTTTTCATCCCTTGGCTGCTTTGGGGCTTCGCCATCCACACCGAGCGATTGCATGAGCGCGACAAGAGCGCGTGGTGGCTCGTGATCTTCTGCCTGATTCCGGGCGTGCTCGGCCAATTGGGGAATGGGGTATGGTTCGCGGGAGCCGCCGGCACGGCGCTCCAAAACTTCCTGGCGCTGGCGGCTTGTGCTGACGGTCTGGGGATTTATCGAAATTGGCTGTCTGCGCGGCACCGCCGGATCGAACACATATGGCCCCGACCCGCTCTTGCAAACCAAACGGCAGGGCTGAACGCAGCCGCCCAAAAAACAAAAAAAGCCCGGTGGCCATGGGCCACCGGGCGGGAATTGCAACCTGGAAAAAATTCCGTACGCACTGACTGCGGCCCAAATAGGTCGCGGTTCAAACAATCAAATCATCGCCTCGCATCCCCTGCGACGTTAGCCGTTGGTAGCGTGCCGAAAGCGCCCGCCTCGGAAAGCGCTGCGATGCGGGCATCGTCATAGCCCAGGGTCTTGCGCAGGACTGACCTTGTGTGCTCGCCCAGCAAGGGCGCCGCTACGGGATCGACGACCGGCGTCAGGCCGAGATGGAGCGGTGATTCGATATTTGGCACCGAACCTGCGGCCGGGTGCGGGATCTGGCTAAGGCGATGACGCGCGCGCACCTCCGGCGAATTGAAAGCCTCCTCGACGGTACGAAGATAGCCGACCGGGATATTGGCTGCCTTCATCTTGGCTACCCAATTATCGCGAACGTCTTGAGCAAAAATCCCCGTAAGAATCGCGCGCAGCTTCTCCTTGTTGGCCGTTCGTGAACGCCGATCAGCGAATTGCGGCCCGCCGGCGAGGTCAGGGCGGCCGAGTACTTCGATGACGAGGCGCCGATAGAGCCGGTCGTTGGCGCAGGCGATATAAAACGGCGCATCCGACGCATCGTAGACTCCGACGGAGGGAGATCCGTTCGGCGAATTGCCGAAACGGCTCTGATTCACACCCGTCATCAAATAGGTCATCCCGTAGAATCCGGTCAGCGACAGCGCGATGTCGAACAACGCCACCTCGACGTGCTGGCCGCGGCCGAGCCGGTCGCGCGCAAACAGCGCCAGCAGGATCGCGTTGCAGGCCGACATTCCGGTCGCCATATCGACCACGGGCGTTCCGGTCCGCACCGGCGGTCCATCAGTGAAACCGTTGAGCGACATGAACCCGCTCTCGGCCTGCGTGATCGGGTCGAAGCCGGGACGCGCTGCAAATGGTCCCTGGCGGCCGTAGGCCGAGATCGAGCAATAGACCAGGCGGGGATTGGTCGGCGCAACCGATGCGTAGTCGAGGCCATACTTCTTCATCACGGCGGCGGAGAAGTTCTCCACCACCACATCCGCTCGCTCGATCAACTCCCGCGCGATGTCGCGCGCCGCAGGCTTGGTGAGATCGAGAGCGATGCCGCGCTTGTTGCGATTCAGACTGATAAAGGCGGCGCTCTCGCCGGCGAGATCGGCATGTTCATAGCTCCGTGTATCGTCGCCGCCCTCCGGGTTCTCGATCTTGATGACCTCGGCGCCAAAATCGGCCAGGGTTTGCGTACAGGCGGGCCCAGCGACGACACGGGTGAAATCCACGACCAATAGACCATCGAGGGCGGTTGGCGCGCCCTTCGTTCGTGGCGCGCGGTCCGGTAATTGTGGTCTGGCAGTCATGGTCCGTCTCTTCCCTTCTGGCATCGCTTGGCACCAAAGCTGGCACGATGCGACTTTAAGGTCTAGTTCCAGAAGAGCAACGCTAGCAATAGCTTGAGCGCATGCACGAATCGCATTCTGCGGCAATTTCAGTTGATGGATTTGCGCCAATATAGCGTGTTCGGCCATGCCCATGGAGATGGTGGCTGGTACAGCCGATATCCCGCCTGGATAAAATTGTTGGCGGAAACCAGATTATCGGTGGTATCCGAAACAATGCAGCACCATCCATTATGTCGCGCTCGCACGTGCAGCGAGCGCATCAGCCGCAGCTGAAGCCGATGCCCACGGTGCTTCTTTAATACACCGACGCGGCAGAAATAACCCCCATTGTATGCTTGCGTTGACGGAACTAGCCCGGCGAAGCCGACCGGTATTCCATCGTAATATGCAAGCCACCAATGCCCCCAATCGAAGTCAGGAATGGACGCCCCGTCAAAGAACGTCAGACGGTGAAGGTCGGTGAGCGTATCGGCGATTTCGTCATCATGGCCGTCGACCTCGCTAATTCTGTACATCTGGTCGGACCTCCAAAGCCCATCCTGCCAGAGATATCTGCGTTGCAGGCCGACGAGGCTTGGTGGATGATATCCGGATGAGAGTTCGCGATGCCGTTCCGGAAGACGCCGCGGCCGCTTGCCAGGTTATGCGGCGGTCGATCGCGGAGCTCTGCGTCGCCGATCACCGGAACGATCCGGCAATTCTGGAACGCTGGTTGAGCAACAAGACCCCGAAAATATTCAGCTCGTGGATCAGACCTGACAATTCTCTGCTCGTTGCCATCGACAACGATCGCATCCTTGCAGTGGGAAGCGTTACCGACGCCGGAGAGATCACGCTTAATTACGTTTTACCGGATGCCAGGTTTCGCGGTGTCAGCCACACGTTACTGGCTGCGCTCGAACGGCGGGCGGTCGAACGCGGCAACGCCTTGTGCGCACTCAGGAGCACCGAAACTGCACGGCGCTTCTATCTGAAAAGGGGATATTCCGAGCACGAGCCCGCGGACGGCAGATTCGGTGCCGCCTCCGGCTATCCGATGTCAAAGCGGATCGGTTGAATCACTTGAGGCATCGTCGGGCTTTCTCGATATCCTTTTCGGGTATGCCTTTTGCCCGCGCCCAGGATTCAGCCGCCGCCTCGCCATATTGAGCGACGGCTCTCTTCACGACCCAGCAGGGAATGGCCTGCGCTGGAAATGAAATAAGAAGAAGCGCGGCAGCCAGCCATACGGCGCGAATCATCTGCCGAGCATGACCTTGACGCCGAGCCATACCGCCCCAACGAAGCCGGTGACGATAATTGTAATCACGGCCTTGAACGTATAGCTTTGCATGCCCCTGAAGATGATGATGCCGCCGCCGGGCGTTTCGATCTTGTCGCTATAGACCTTGAACCGGTGGCCGAGGCCGAGAGCTGAGATCTTGCTTTCGATCAGCCGCTTGGAAGACTGTGCCAGCGCCCTTTGCGCTTCGCGAATACACACGGCTGACGTGCTGCGCACAGCCTGGCAGGTCTCGACCAGCAATTCGCCGAAGAAATGCGACTTGCCGGAGCCACGACCACCATAGATGCCTTTGTACCGCGCCGGCTGCAGCAGCGGTTCGAAGATTCTAGCGGTCGGGATTCGCAGGGTGGACAATGACACGCTCGATTCTGTGGATCAACTCAAGCGCCCCATCGTCGCCGTTCGTGATCGCTTGTGGCGCCTTGCCCCAGCCGCGGTCGAGGATGGCATTGGCTGCGGAGACCTTGGCCGCAGCGGTCGCGTCCTTGCTTCGCATCACGCCAACAAGGACATTGAGCGCGGACCTTGTATGGCTGCGCGCCAGCGAGCGGATTTCCGTCAGCGATCTAGTCATCGCCCGCTTCCGTCGGTTCAGGCCGCACGTATTCACAGGGTGCAGTATCGGCATGATTCATGACGAGATCGTCACGCCGTGCCACCCAGCAGAATGCAATGGTGGGAAAATCGGATTGCTCGCGGTCGGGCCTTGGGCCTCGAATGAATTGAATGATCTCTGCGCTCACGAAAATCCCTCCCACACGGCGATCGCGACCAGGCCAGCCAATGCTAGCGATATCAGATAGGCGGTCATGCGAGAGCTCTCTTGATCGGAATCAAATGTGCGGCATGCCCGTATTCATACGGTCATTTCAGGCGCGAACCCTATCTCTGCAAGAGAGGCCGCGTGCGGACGCGGACCTTGTCCGCGCCGCGTGCCGGCGCGTTCGCGCGCGCCGGCTAACTTCAACAAAGGTTCGGACGGCAGCCCGCTTTGAGACGCGTCTTGCGACGATGCGCCGCTTGGGGAGGATGGTGCGCCCGTGAAATGCGGCCGCCGTCCGATTCAGGAAAGTCGATTCAAGATTGCGAATGAAAAAACCCGCGGCCGGTATCCCGGCGCGGGCTTTTGCGGTCTTTGCGATGATGAAGATATGCTGGTGATTTGCCCGACGTGTCAAACTTTTTTTGGAAGGGGCTCGTGAAATATGCTGGCCCGCATGCTGGCGACACGAACCAAACGATTGATACCGATCCGTGTCTAGCGTTGCCGCTGAACGAACCACGGCTGCATCGGATCATCGCGGTAGAAAGCGCGCAGCTGGTCATCGAGCAGCGGCGGCGCGAGCTGCGTCGGGTCTTGCGGATCGATTCCCGCCAGAGCAGCGAGCCTGCCCTTGAGACCGCCTGAATGAAAAAGTCCGCGGCCGGTCTCGCGGCGCGGGCTTCCTTAACTTCTGCGATGATGACGATATGCCGGTGATTTGCCCGACGTGTCAAATTATTGGTCGTTGATTTTCGTCACCGGCAATTTTCCTATTCCAACCCCTGCACCGGCGGCGCGGCTTTTGGGGCGGCAACGGTTTCAGGGGTCTTGACGGATGGCGGCGAACTCACCTTGACCGATACTTGTTGTTGCGCTCCGGGAGCCGCCATGGCTACGCGCCGAACCCGCGAGCGCGATGTCGACCGTTCGCTTCGCCAGGAACGCGCGATTGCGGGTCCCGCCGTGTAGCCGATAAACGCCCCGGCCACCGCACCCACCGGCCCCAGCACGACGGCGCCGGAAACTGCGCCCAGGGCCGCGCTCCCTGCGCGTTCTTGAGCTCTTGCCTCGAACGAGAAAAATGAAGCTGCGATCAGCGTGGCAGCAATTGCTCTCTTCATCGTCATTCCCTTGAGCCGTAACGCAGCGCACGGGACTGTGAAATTGCGGCGGCACAAAGGAAATGTGGCGGCAGCCGCCGCCCGATTCAAAAAAGCCCCCGATTTAAAGAGCCGGCCGCCGGTTTCCCGGCGCGGGCTCGTTGATTGCTGCGATGATGAAGATATGCCGGTGATTTGCCCGACGTGTCAAATCGATTTGCCGCGCTCAATTCCTGACTGCATAAAGCGGCGTCCTGATCGTCAATTGGTAAGATGGTTTCGGCACCCATGAGATCTGGGCGGTCACGCCGAACAGCCGGTTGTCGTTATCATCCATCCGGTCCAGGTCGAGCCTGACGATCGGCTGCGTGAAAGGCTGAAACGGCGTCAGGTTCAGAAGCTGCGCGCCGCCGAACGATTGCACACCGACACGGCCGGTGAATTTCCAGTTGTTATCCCACTGGTAGTAGCCGCCGACATAGCCGATGACATTCGGATTGACGGTCGCCAGCGGAGAAGCGACGTCGACCCTGGTGTACTGCACACCGGCAAGCAGCCCCCTGGTCTGATCCTCGTTCAGCGCGTAGCCAAACTCGACGATCGTGTTGAGGGACGTTGTCGTGAGCGGGGAATCCGGTACCGACCGCGTGACCGTCGACTGCAATGTTATCGTCGGAATCGATCCGCCCTTCTGCTGATAGACATCGGCCTGAAATCCGACATTCCAGCTAGAGACCGCAAACGTCGACCAGTCGGACGTGCCGCTTTGCGATGCGCTGGCGGTGAAGCCGCCATACAGCGAGATGCGGTCGCTGACATCCACCGTCAAGGGAACGTCGACGCCGATGCTCCGGCTTGACGGCGAGGACAGGGTCGGGAGTGTCGGAAGCGTCGGGGAATTCGTCAGCGCCGAGAGCGTCTGCAGCGTCGCAATTGCCGTGGACACCGAAGGACTGCTGAAGCCGATCGAGAGCGTGTTGGCTGGCACGGTTGCATAATTGGTCCTTAGGTCCAGATAGATGTTTGGCAGCGCCGAAGCGGTCTTTGCCGATGTGTCGCCGTCGTCGTCATTGTCCCTGCTCAGCGCGACACCGGAGAGACAACATGACGCCAACGCGGCGAGCACAACGCAACATCCGGATCGAACCGGCAAGGCCCTTGCGCCTCGCCGCGCGGTATTGAACCGCTTTTCTTCGGCCGCAGGTCTCATCCTTGCCATTCCCGCCCCATCGGCGCAGAGGCTACCCGGAGGAACGGCCGCCTTCAAGCGGACAGGATCTCCATTGGCCCGGGACCGATCTTCCAGCGCAGGCTTCAGGATTTTTGCGATGATAAAGATATGCCGATGATTTGCCCGACGGCGCAAGAAGTTTTTCCGAGCGCGGATCACGGCCATACAAAGCGCGCCACCGCAGCACACCGCCGCGCTCCTATTCGATCACTTCGTCGGCAAGCGCCGCCAGCGTCGGCGGAATTTCGAGCCCCATCGCGGCATGCTCGACCGGAAAGTCGCTGACGCTGGCGCCGTTCAGGATACGGTCGACCATAGCGGCGGCGCGATCGAAGGATTCCTGCGGATCGGCGCCGTAGGACATCAGGCCACCATCGCGAACGATAACGTCGGCCTCATAGATCGCCGGCAGCCGATGCTCGGCGGCATAATCGATCACGCGGTTGCGATTGAGCAGCGTCGCAGGAAGTCGAGACCATCAGGATGGCATCGGGCGGATCGCGCGTCATCACCGCGAAGGCTTCGTTGAAATCATCTGGCTCGCGCACGCCCAGCGTTGCACGGTGATTCCTACCGCCTGCGCGGCTCTTGCCGAAGCCTCATACCGCATCGACATCCCGAGATCGTCCTTGTTCCACAGCATCGCTATGGTGCGAAGCCGAGGCGACAAGGCGGTCAGCAGCGAAAGCCGCTTGGTGGAGAGCGTCGAGGCATCGTCAGCTATGCCGGTCACATTGCGGCCACGGCACCGGCCAGGCTCTCGACCCCCGTCCTGACCGGATCGCCGGAGCGACGCCAACACGGTGGCGACGCCCGAGGCCTTGGCCGCGGCTCGGCCGGAATGACGGTGACTACAACACCCACGCCGGCGCCTTCAACTCCATCATCAGCGCCGCCACGCGATCGGATCCGGGCTTCGCATTCCCCGAAGAGAATCGCTCCACATGCTGGTGTGGAGTGCGGTGCTCAACGGAATTGTCGCGGTCCCGATCATGGCGATGATGATGGTGATCGTGGCAAATTCGAAATTGATGAGGCGGAAATTTCGAGCCAGACGATGGTCATGAACGATGCTTCGGGCAGGATATCGGAACTTTCGCTCTTTTGATGGCGATTGGTCGTGCTTCAGGTTTTGGTCGTTCTTCGCCGGATAGCGACCGCGACCGCTTCACGTGCCGTCGCTGCAGTGCAAGCACAACAAAACATTTGTCTTATTGTTGATCTCAATCAACGCTTTCCGCTTCAATCTGCGGACTGTGCCAGCTAACATAGCGCTAAAATAATCAATCGGCCCTTGGGGGAAATGTAATGAACGTGCCAGTCCGGGCAAAGCCCAGTTCACGACCTTCCGATTCACCGCGTGGCATGGCGCTGCTGCGCGATCCGCTGCTTAACAAGGGCACGGCTTTCACGGAAGCGGAGCGCGACGCGCTGGGATTGCGCGGCTTCCTGCCGGCACACGTGCTTTCGATGGAGGAACAGGTCGAGCGTGTGCTGACTAACCTGCGTAGCCTACCTGATGACCTTGAAAAATATATCGCACTCAACTCCCTGCATGATCGCAACGAGGCGCTGTTCTTTCGCGTCGTTTGCGACAACATCGATGAAATCCAGCCGCTAATCTACACACCGACGGTGGGCCTGGCCTGCCAGCGCTTCGGCCTGATCTTCCAGCGGCCGCGCGGCATGTTCATTAGCGCCAGCGATCGGGGACGTATCGCCGAACTGCTCGCCAACTGGCCCTATCCGGCAAAGCTCATTGTCGTGACCGACGGCGAGCGCATCCTGGGCCTCGGCGACCTCGGCGCCCACGGCATGGGGATCCCGGTCGGAAAGCTCTCGCTTTATTCCGCCTGCGCCGGCATCCACCCGGAGCACTGCCTGCCGATAATGCTGGATGTCGGCACCAACAATGAAGCCTTCCTGCGCGACCCGTATTATATCGGCATGCGCCAGAGACGCCTGAGCGACGCCGCCTACGACGAACTCGTGGACGAATTCGTTACCGCTGCCCGCGAGATCTTTCCCGGCGTCCTGATCCAGTTCGAGGATTTCGCCAATCATTCGGCGTTCCGGCTTCTGCACAAATATCGCGACAAGATTTGCGTGTTCAACGACGATATCCAGGGAACCGCGGCGGTAGCGCTCGCGGGTCTGTTCTCGGCTTTGCGCGTGAGCGGCGGCAAATTGACCGACCAGACGGTGCTGTTCCTCGGCGCGGGAGAGGCGGCGACCGGCATCGCCGACCTCGTGGTCTCGGCCATGATGGCGCAAGGCGCTACCGAAGCGGAGGCGCTTCGGCGCAACTGGCTCGTGGATTCGCGCGGCCTGGTCGTCAGGAATAGAGCGGGCCTCACCGAACACAAACTTCGCTACGCACATGACCACGCGCCCGTCCGCGATTTCCTGACCGCGATCGAAACGCTCAAACCCACGGCGATTATCGGCGTCGCTGCGGTTGGAGGCGCCTTCACGCCCGAGGTGCTTCAGACCATGGCGCGGATCAACGACCGGCCGATCGTGTTTGCGCTTTCCAATCCGACCTCGAAGGCGGAATGCTCCGCCGCGGAAGCCTACCGCCATACCGGCGGCCGCGCGCTATTCGCGTGCGGCAGCCCGTACGATCCTGTGAAGCTCGACGGCAAGACGTTCGTGCCGCGCCAGGGCAATAATTCCTACATCTTCCCCGGCGTCGGTCTTGGTGCGATCGCCAGCGGATCAAGGCTGGTGACCGACGAGATGTTCATGGCCGCCGCGCAGACGCTCGCGCATCTCGTAAGCGAAGACGACATCAAACAGGGTAGCCTCTATCCCGCGCTGCCGCGCATCCGCGAAGTCTCGGCTCACATCGCGGTCGCCGTTGCCGAGGTCGCCTACAAGCGCGGCCTTGCGACCGCGCAAGCGCCGAATGATCTGATGGCGTATGTCGAATCGCAGATGTACGATCCGCATTATTGAAGTGATCCAGCCTGACGGTTAATTCGGTGCCTCTAAGTCTTCGTCGTTGAGGTCGATGGTGCAGCCCAATGGCAACCGTCATCGCTTTTGCTGGAAATTATCACCCTGTTTGGTGACAACATTGTTTCCGGATTCTGCTGTGACGAACTCGAAGTCGGGCGTTTGTCCATCGGCCGTCGCGATCAGGCGCCTGGGGACCAGCAGCAGGGTCGGGAGGATCAGGGCATAGACAATCGTGATCGCGATAACGCAAACCGTAAAGCCCCCGAAGCGATCGTAAAGGTTGGTCCCGAGAACGTCGCCAAATCGCGAAACGACGAAATAAAGACTGCCGGACATCATCAGCGTCGTCCCCTGCAGGCCGCGAGGGCAGGACCGAATAATCAGATCCATATAGGCGCCAGTCGCAACTCCCCCCATCAGGCCGATCGGCAACGCCGCGATCAATGCCTGCGGCACCGTATCGATGAAGAGCAGCGGAACCATCTGCGGAACGGCAACGACCGTCCCCCACAGCAGCAGCGTCTTCAGGGGAAACCTGCGGCAGAGAAATCCATACACGATGAAAGTCGGGATGAAGGAGGCGGCGAAGATGGCATTCCACTGACCCCATTGGGCATCGGTGGCGTGCAGCGTGTTCTGAAGGTGATACTGAAGCGGCGTTGTTGAGCCGGGCGCGAAATTCCAGAGCAGCCAGATCAGCATGGCCGGATAGATTGGCCAGTGCCGCACCAGCCGCTTCAGATCCTTGATCGGGTGACCGTCGGCTCTGTTTTCGACGCGGATGTTGTCGAACACCTCTCCCGGCTTCCATATGGCATAAAGAGCAATGACAGTCATGATCGCGGCGCCGACAACAAACAGGCTGCGGACCGCCTGGTCCGGGTCCTTGTCTTCGAGCACGCCACTGAGCATTCCACCGATCAGCAGGGCTGCGACGGTGGGAATAGACGAAAAGACGTTCCACACCGCACTGATCTGACCCGTCATGGCGTGCTGCTGCCCGATCATCGAAGTTAGCCCGTTTTGGGCACTCGCGACGAAAAGGAATGAAACCGTCAGCAGAACGATCGCGATGAGCAGCGTTACATAGCTCATGGGCGTGAACGCAAAGACGCTGTAGAGCAAGGCCGTCATGCTGCCGAACAACAGCAGGAATCCCCGATCTCTCATCCCCAGCGGGTTCCAAATATCGCGGATGAATCCGAACAGGAAGGACAGGTAGAGTGGAATTGCCGCCATGAGCCGGAAATTGGCGACCTCATGCGCTGTCAAATGGAGTCTATTCTTGAGAAAGAAGCTGATTGGAATATCGATCAGGCCTCCTGACGGGCCGCCGAAAGATAGCAGGACGATCAGGATGCCCAGATAGAGGAAAATGGTCTGCCGTACCGAGGGCGGCAAGTCTACGGGAGCAGCGGTGAAGGCCGTGACTGTGGCTGCGGAATGGTCAATCGTCATTACTGCGGTCTGTCCTTTGGACACGGCAATGAAGCATCGTACCGGCCAAAAGAGAATATTGACAGTTTTGCGTGCGCCTCGGCTGGGTTGCACGCTGCGCCGGCGAACGAAAAGTCCCTGACATCGCGCGCTTTCGCACAACCTGCGGGCGACATCACCTACGGATTGTCGCTAGCCATTTCCGTTGGCGCGGAGGGGGCATTCCGCCTGAAATCTGCGATGCGATCAATACGCCACAACGACGGCGGGCACGGTTATCAGTTTGAGAATTGAACCACCGAAAGTATCGCCATGTTCGCAGGGAAAAGCCTGGAAGGGCGCTTTCAATTCGCCCTTTGCGCCGCCCGCTGATCGCTTGTCAGAAGCTGGTCCGTGTAGGCCGCCCCGGAAATGGTGAGCAGTGCCAGAATCAAAATAACCGCCAATGTTCTCATGCCGCGACCGTGGTTTTTGATTGTGGCCAAAAACGTCAGAGCTTGGCGCATTTTCAGGGTGAACCGGAGAAAAGGTCGCGGCCGCCATGGCCCCTCCTATTCGACCACCTCGTCGGCGCGCGCAAGCAGCGTCGGCGCGATTTCGAGACCAAGAGTCCTCGCGGCCTTGAGGTTGATAACAAGTTCGAACTTGGTCGACTGCTCGACCGGAAGATCGCCGGGCTTCGCCCCGCGCAAGATCTTGTCGACGAATTCGGCGGCACGCCGGAACAGATCGGTGTGAACCAGTCGGAAACCCGCTGTATATGGAATTAAGCTCTCCGCAGATCGTTGCCGGCCGGGCGGCCTTGCCGTAGGGTTACGCAATAGAGCAAGAAAACAAGGAGGACTTGCCGATGGAGGTTGTCCCGTCGGGTCCGGGATTCGCCGCCGAACTGCGCGGAGTGACGCTGGCCGATGTCGCCACCGACGATGCCGCCTACGCGGCGACGCGCGCGGCCTTCGAAGAACATTCTGTCCTGGTGTTTCGCGACCAGGAGGTGACCGACGAGCTTCAGCTCACTTTTTCGCGCCGTTTCGGCCCGCCGGAAGTAACCAAAGTCGGCTCGCAGGGCACGGGTTCGCATTTCGTGATCCTCTCCACCATCGGCCCGGACGGAAAGGTGGTACCGGCCGATCATCGGCTTTCCCTGCGCAGCAAGGCCAATCAGCTCTGGCATACCAACTCATCGTTCAAGCGCGTGCCGGCGCTGACATCGATCCTTTCGGCGCGCATCATCCCGGCGCGCGGCGGCGAGACCGAATATGTCTCGACCCGGCTTGCCTTCGAGCGGCTCGATGCGGGGTTGCGCGAGAAGCTCGAAAATTCCTTTGCCTGGCACGACTATGCGCATTCGCGCAGCCAGATCGCGCCAGACCTGGCAAGCCCCGAAGAGCGCGCGGCGCTGCCGCCGCAATGCTGGCGCATGGTGTGGAAGAATCCTGCGAATGGCCGCGGCGCGATCTATCTTGCCTCGCACGCCTATGCGGTCGAGGGCGTGGAGCCGGCGGCGGGCAAAAAGCTGATCGACGAACTGATGCAGTTCGCGACAACACCTGGCACCACCTATCTGCACCAATGGCGCAGGGGCGACGTCGTGATGTGGGACAATCGCGCCACCATGCATCGCGGACGCCCGTGGCCAGCGCATGAGCCACGCCTGATGGTGCGCACCACGATCTCCGCCACCGAGGCGGACGGCGTTGACACCATGCGCTCGCCATCGTCGCAGGCGGCGGAATAGCAGCTGAAGCCACCTCTCCAGCAATGACTCATCACTGGCGGCCGTTGAGCCAGTCATCGATGCGGTCGCTTCGCGAGCACGTGGGCAGCAAGGGAAGCACCAACGATTTTGAGCGCTAACCCGACCGTTGGGTGCGACCGTCGGCGACTACCTGGGCCGGCCGATGGAAGATGGCGGCCTCGCATTCAGCCATCCGCTGGCTTCGGTGGCCTTTCGCGATTTTGATATTGGGTTGTCTGCTCGTTTTGCCCCAAGGGGCCGGCTCGCACCCGGTGCAAGCTTGGAATGGCGTGGAATTAGCACGACTTTTTTAACGAAGTTTCCGGATAATCGAACGGCTCCTCGCAAATCCCGACGAGCAGTTAAACGTTGTCATTCGCGATGGTCCCGCGGCGGCCTTATGCCGCGCATGAATCCGGCATCGAGGCGTCCGATGTATTTTGTGGCCGCAGTGCTAGTTATCCTGTCCGGCGTGTTCTACGCCGCCGGGCTCCATGAGCTGGGCAGCTTCAGCTCTGACGTATGCCGATATGGCGGCACGTTTTGCGATAATCCGGTCTACGTCCTGGTGGGCGCCGGTCTCGCGGCGGTATGGGGCAAGTTTGTCAGTATCCGCTGAGGCCATCGGGCCACCCTCCGTTTAAGGATCGGGCCGATTGACGCTGCTTCGCTTTATCCACATCCCTATCGCCATCTTCGCGATCACTCCAAGCAGCAGGAATGCCCCGAAGCCAATCAGCGCGGTGGCGAGCGGACTCATTGGGTTACTCCCTCAACAGCCCGACAAGCATTCCGGGCCGTTGGATCGTTGTTGACATCGGCAGGCTCGATCATGGTGCATTCTCCATTCCGAAGCGGAGCAGATAGAGTAGTGCAACGAGGCCTCCCAAATATTTCAAAAGGGAGGCGCCTTGGGTCCACAAATAGCTAAATTGCAACCCGGTCGAACTGGTTCCCTTCCCTCCGACTGCGCCCGGTCTCACCGCTGCGATCGATCACACCTTGAACAGCTTGGCGTAACGCGCCTTGATTTCCTCGCCTTGCGCCAGCACCGCGACGGGATCGGATTTGAGCAGTTTCAGCGCCGACAGCGGCGCGTGACCCGGCTTTTCGCTGACCTGCGCGTGGAACGAGCGATGGGCATAGTCATCGACCAGCAATTGTTGGAATTCCGCGCTGAAGAAGAAGCTCTGAAACAGCCGCGCGGCATTCGGATTAGGCGCGCTGCGAAACACGCCCGAGGGAACGATGATCAGCGGCGAGCCTTCGGTCGCATAGACGACCTCGACCGGCTTGCCCTGGTCCTTGAGCA
Organism: uncultured Alphaproteobacteria bacterium; assembly: GCA_963778925.1. GTDB lineage: Bacteria > Pseudomonadota > Alphaproteobacteria > Rhizobiales > Xanthobacteraceae > Bradyrhizobium. Next base: position 108,247 of record CAVZWE010000014.1, read on the forward strand.
GCAGCAGATTGTAATCATTGCCGTCGGCCATCACGGCCCGCTCCCCCAGCAGCAGCTTTTTCGGTGGGTCCGCGGCCGACTGCACCTGCAGCACCTTCTGCTGGGCAAGTCTCTCGAAAAACGACCAGCCGAGTTCGCGTGCGAGCACGAAAGTCGCGGTCATGATCGCGCCGCTGTAGCCGGGGTGCGCCTTGACGATTTTGCCCTGCCACTTCGGATCGAGCAGGTCGGCATAGCTCTTCGGTGCTTCCTCGGACTTCACCAGATTGGTGTTGTAGCCGATGGCTTCGATCCAGCCGCACGAGGTCGCCCATAGTCCATCGGGATCGAATTGATCCGCCGGAAAATGCTTCGCGACGTCGTCGGGCAGGTAAGGCGCGAGCCAGTCCCTTGCTTTCCAGTCGAGATAGTGCGCGGGATCGGTAGAATTGGCGACGTCGACCGCGTTGATGCCGCTGCCCTGCTCCTGGGCGATGCGCTGGAAAATCCGCTCGGCGCCGGAGCGCTCGACGCGGACCGCGATCCCCGGATATTTGGCCTCGAATGCCTTGGCAAGGCGTTCGGCGACGTTCAATTCCAGCGCGGAATAGTAGGAGAGCTTGCCCTCCTTGCGGGCGGCATCGATCAATGCGGGCGTCACGCTCGCCGGCGGCGGTGCCGCTGCCCGGACCGGCTCGGCGAACAATGCTGCGGCGGCAGCCGTCGTCGACGTCTTGAGGACCTCGCGCCTGCTCCATTTTCGATTTTGCATGACGTTTCCCGTAAGCTGCGCGCCGCCTCTCTGGAACGGTCGCGATAAACGTTTGGGGGTATAGCAGGTATTCGCGAGTCATGTCGCGGGCGCGGCCCGCCCCGGTGCAGCCGTCAACCCGCGATCAGGACCGGAGCAGAGGCGCGCCACCAATATCATGGGCCCCTTGTCCGGATCATCGCGGCAATTTCGGCCTTATTTGCCGGGCTGGTTCGCTACCAAACTATGCTCCGGCATCGTAAGAAAGCGCACCTCCAGTTCGATGCCCGTAAATGGAGAAAGAGATGGCGCAGTGCGACGTCCTGATCGTTGGTGCAGGCCCGACCGGCCTGGTGCTGGCGCTTTGGCTGACCAAGCTCGGCGTTAGGGTAAGGATCGTGGACAAGACCGCCGAGCCAGGAACGACCTCGCGTGCCCTCGCCGTGCAAGCCCGCACCCTCGAACTCTACCGGCAGCTCGATCTCACGGAGGCGGTGCTTGCCAGAGGCCACAAGGTCCCCGCGATCAATCTTTGGGTCAAAGGCGAAGCAACGGCGCGCATTTCGTTTGGCAGCGTCGGCTCCAGCCTGACACCCTACCCCTTCCTGCACATTTTTCCGCAGGACCAGCATGAACGGCTCCTGATCGAGCGGCTGCAAGCGCTCGGCGTCACGGTCGAGCGGCGCACCGAACTGATCCGCTTTGCAAACGAGGAAAATGGCGTCACCGCGCTGCTGCGCGGACCTGACGGCCAGGAGCATGAATGCGGAGCGCGCTACATCGCCGGCTGCGACGGCGCCCGCTCGATCGTGCGCGAGACTGCCGGCACCGGCTTTCCCGGCGGCACCTATCGGCAGGTCTTTTACGTTGCCGATGTCGACGCCGCCGGCTCCGCCGTAAATGGCGAATTGCACATCGATCTCGACCAGGCCGATTTCCTCGGCGTCTTCCCGCTGGCCGGAGAAGGCAAAGCGCGCCTGATCGGAACGGTACGCAATGACCGTGCCGACCGCGCCGATACGCTGACATTCAAGGACGTCAGCGACCGCGCGATCAACCACCTCAAGGTTGGAGTCAACAAGGTCAACTGGTTTTCGACCTATCACGTGCATCACCGGGTGACGCAGCATTTCCGTGAACGGCGCGCGTTCCTGCTCGGGGATGCTGCGCACATCCACAGTCCCGCCGGTGGGCAGGGCATGAATACCGGGATCGGCGATGCCATCAATCTCGCCTGGAAGCTTGCGGCCGTGCTGGCCGGCCGCGCCAGCGACAACCTGCTCGATACATATGAGGCCGAGCGGATCGGCTTTGCGCGGCGGCTGGTCGCGACCACTGATCGCGTCTTCTCCTTCGCCACCGCCGAAGGCAAGATCGCCGATATCATCCGCACGCGGGTTGCGCCGCTGCTGATCCCGATGGCCGCTGCTTTCGACGGGGTTCGCGAATTTCTGTTCCGCACCGTCTCCCAGATCACGCTGAATTATCGCGGCGGGCCTTTGAGCAGGGGAGTAGCCGGGCATGTCGGCGGCGGCGATCGCCTGCCCTGGGTCGCGGTCGATGGCGCGGACAATTTCGCCTCGCTCGCCAGCATGGACTGGCAGGTCCATGTCTATGGCTCGGCTCACACCGAAGTCGCGGCCTGGTGCGCGGCTCACAACGTTCAGCTACATGAATTCGAATGGCGATCCGAATATGGGAAGGCGGGCTTCGGCCGCGATGCGTTGTATCTGCTGAGGCCCGACAGCTATGTGGCGCTCGCCGACAGCTCCGGCACGGCCGGTGCCCTCGATCGCTACTTCAGCGATCACGGCATCCAGCCCGCGTCAAAAGGCGTGGTATGATTTCAAACTGGGCCTTACTCACCCCCTCCGATCGCATTGGTCGGGGTCGGCCTGTCGGTGATCTGCTGGCCGAACAGGCTTCCGATCAGTTCCACCGCGGTTCGCGCGGTGCGGCCCCGCTCATCGAGAAACGGGTTGAGCTCGACAATATCGACCGATCCTACCAGGCCGGAATCATGCAACATTTCCATCACCAGATGCGCCTCGCGATAGGTCGCGCCACCGGGCACCGTGGTGCCAACGCCCGGTGCCAGGCCGGGATCGAGAAAGTCGACGTCGAAGCTGACGTGCAGCACACCGTCGCGGGCTCGCACCTTGTCGATGACGCGGCGGATCAACACGCCCACGCCGAATTCATCGATCTGGCGCATGTCGGCAACGCTGACGCGGCGATGCCGCAGCAGATCTTTTTCCAGTTTGTCGACCGAGCGGACACCGAACAATTCCAGCCGATCAGGGTCGATGGATACGCGCGGCTCTGTGCCCAAAAGCCCGTCCAGCCCGGGCTCGCCGCACAGGAAGGCCGCTGACATCCCGTGCATGTTGCCGGACAGCGTGGTCGCGGGAGTATTGTAGTCCGCATGCGCGTCTAGCCATATAACGAAAAGCTCCCGGCCAACTTCATTCCAGTGGCGAGCCATCCCGTTCACCGAGCCCATCGAGAGCGAGTGATCGCCGCCGAGAAAAATCGGGATCGTGCCGGATCGCGTCAGTTCATAGGCGCGCGCGCTCAACACGCGGGTCCAGCGCTGGATCTCTCGATAGTGCCTGGTATTGTCAGGCGGCGCATCAACCAGATCGGCCACATCGCCAATCGAGAGATCGCCGTAGTCCTTCACCTCAAAGCCCAGCCCGTCGAGCAATGTCAGTAGACCGGCCGTTCTCAGCGCGGCAGGCCCCATCAGGGTTCCGCGCTGTGACGCACCGATCTCGATGGGGGCGCCGAGCACCGCAATTCGTCGCGGCAGGCCTGAGTTGAAAGCGTCGGTCACGACAGACCCTTAAGGTGATTCGATTGTCTGTGTGAATGTCGGGCAAAAGAAGACAAGGAGGAAGCCTTCGGCCGCTGGAGCCGGCCATGATTCTTCGCTTTCGCGTCTATTTTGGGAATCGCAATGCTCCGGCGGGAACAAACTTCCTCGCCTCAGCCGCCCCTGAACGCTCTAGCGAAACTGTCCGCGTTCGTAACGATTGGCTTGCGCTGCCGTCATTGCCGGCGCCGGCGATGCCTTTGCCATGACGCGCGCCGGCGTTGCCGCAGCCGCCGTCTTGTCGTCGGGCCCATTCTGCCGCAGGATCAAGACGTCGATGTCCCGTGGCGTGATTTTCATCGCGAAGTCGTAGCCTTGAAGGACACGCGCCACCACACGCAGCAACGATCCGTTAAAGGTTCCGGTCATGCGCGTATCGAGCGCGTCGCTGGTGCGATAGCGCAGATTGAATTTCGCCTGCAGCGCGTCGAGCACCTCCCGAAGCAGCACGTCGCGCGCGTCGATGTGAACCGCATCCGGTTGCCCTTCCACGCTTAGTTGCGCACGCGCGGCATTAGCGCCAGCGAGCAGCCAGCCCGAGGCGAGCACAAGCACCAGAAGGCGGCGCAAAAACCCGCTGGCATGGCCAGCGGGTTTGCAATCTTCGTTTGGCTGATGCGGCATGTCGCTCAGTGACGATCGTGATCGTGGTCGTCGTGCGCGAGATCCGCGACCCGATCGATCACTGCGCGGGCGCGGCGCACCAGCTGATCTTCCTTCCGCTCATCGATCGGCTGATTACCGAAGGCGGCAGCGTCCAGCAACAGCTTGATCTCGGAGGCCACCGCGTCGCGCTGACTGGTAATGTCGGCGATGGTGGCGAGAAACTTGCCGTAGGCCTTATCGTCGCTCAGGATCGACCGGTTCGCCAGGCGCAGGCTGTCGAGCCCCACCGAGCCGAGCGGCGCATTGAGCTGCTTGTAGACCTGCGCCAGTTCGAGGAAGTCTTCGCTGCGCCGCAGCGATCGCGGCAGCACGCGATCCTCGAGCAACTCGATGAGGACCCGGCCGTCGTGCGCGTAGTCGTCCTTCAGGCCGGCCAAAGCGATCATGGTCGGGCGAAGATCGGTGTGGTCGGAAAACACGCGATCATCGCGGCCGGAGCGCCTAACCCCCGGTCCTACCATCCCCATCCAGGTGCGCGTGATCTGCTTCTGGACGTCGCCATGATTCCAGGCGAAGCCGGGAGCCTCGAAGACGCAGGCGGGCGCCTGCGAGCAATCATGGCCCTGCCCGGTCGATGAAGACGACGTCTCGTTGAAGTAGTCGGGGTTTCCGAACATCGTGAAGCTCGGTGAGCGCGCCGGGTTCGACGTGATCATGTGCAAGAGCGTCATTTCCGCGCGGTCGGCCAGGAACGCGTTGAGCTTTTCGACGCGGCCGGTGATCGGGTTGGTCACCCGTAGCGCATCGACGTCCCGCTCCATGGTGCGGGTCAGCGCGTCGGTCGGTCCGGGATTGCCGTGGATGTAGAAGGTCGGTGCGTCGTCAAAGTGGACGTCGAACGGTGTCGTATTGTTGCGCTGGGTCAGCAGCAGCCGGTCGAGGAAGGTGTCTATCTCGCCGATCTGGGTATAGGTGCAGGGAACGTGAATGCCGTCGCAACTGACCGGGCTCGGCGCACCGCCGACGAAGTGATCGTTCTCGTCCGCGGTCACGATGAACAGGGTGTTGTCCTTGTTAATGCCGTCGGCGGCAAGACGCGCAAAGAACTTGCCGAAAGCGACGTCATAGGCCTTGAGCTGGGCGACGTATTCCGCTTCGCCCGCGCCGAAGGCATGGGCAGCGCCCGGCAGGTTCGTGGTGGGATCGAGCGGCAGCGGATTGCGGTCATGGGCGTCCGCCAGATACACATAGATGATGGGCACGCCCGCTTCGAGCATGGTCGCGGCATAACCGAGCGACTGCTTCGCCAACGGGCTGAAAGTGTTGGGGAAACCCGGACGGCCATACGGATCGGCGATGACGCCGCCGTCGGTGTCCTTGATGGCGCCGCTGCCGTTGCAGGCGGCGGGTGCAGCCGAACAGATCACCGGGGCAACATTCACGTTACCGTACAAGGCTTTGAAGCCGGTATAGCCACCCGGTTCGTCCGGCAATGCATCGGCGCGGGCGTGGCTGTTGTTGCAGAGCGGGCTGCCCAGTGCGCAATGCACTGCGATACCGAGATAGTCGGTGCTGGGCGCCTGCCGCGCGGGCGCGTTGGCGGGTGTGCGCGGCAAGGCCAGGGCCGCCGAGACCGCCACGTCCTCGGGCGAGCCGGTGCCGAAGACGGTACGCACGTCGGCCGGCAAGCTTTCGAATTCCATATTGGCGATCGAGAAGGCACCGACGTCGCAGCCCGCGCGGGTGAACGGCGCCCACGGTGCCGGGAAAATCTTGCCGTTCTCGTTGATCAGCTCCGGCTTGCCGTCGGCGCTAAGTGCGGTCCAGTACAGAAACGAGCTGGAGAAGCCGACGGAGCCGTCGGCGCGGAAAAAGCCGTAGCTGTTTGCCACCGGGACGCCCATGCGGTCGCCATAGGCGCCGGTGAGCACGGTGAGGATGTCGGTCGCGGTGTGCGAGATCAGTGGCGTGTGGTGATTGCCGCTCACTACGCCATTATTCTGCATGAAGTTGAGCAGGTTGGGCATCTGCTCGAGGTCCGATGGCACGTTGGGATTGTCGCGCCGCAGATGCACGTTGTCGAACTGGATGTGCACGACATGCTTGATCCTGTTGTCGGCGGATTGTAGTCCGCAAGCGGCTTGTGCGGTCGCGGATGCTCCAACCAGCAACGCGGCGCCGACCAGCAACGGAGTCGCGGCACCAAAAATGCGTTTATGACGCATGGCCTTCTCCCTCATATGTCAATTGATTCGAAAACGGAAGTGCGCGGGCAAGCTAGTGCGCCACTCATGACAAGCGGTTGACGTGGGATTGACGAAGGCGCGAAGGCTGGGTGACACTTGCCGGTTCAGCCGGTCCCCTCAACGCTGGGAAGCGGAAGACCGCGCTCGCTCAAAACACCTTTGGCCCGCGGCGATCCAGCTTGGCTTCCCAGGTCAACAGGGTAGCAGCCACAATCATGAGCGCGATCCCGACAGCGCTGACGGCAACATCCATGGCGATGCTGTTAGGAAATTTGGACAGGATTACGAACCCCATGAACGCCAGCAATACGCCGAAGCAATAAATCGCCAGCGAATTCTCGCCGCAACGAATTAGCGATGTGATCAAGGGCTTCGGCAGCCCGTTCCAGTGCCGGGGCGTCAGACGCACGACAACGATAGCCAACGAAACAAAATGTATCAGGCGCACCGGTGCAAGGTGGCTTTTGTAAATCGGATAAATCAGCTTTGTTACGACCTCCGGGATACACGCTTCAAGCGTCTTGATTTGCCAGCTCAATGTGACCACCAGACTGAAGGCGAGATAGAGTATCGCCAGCAGCAGCATGGCGCGCGACTGCACGATCGTGTGTAGCCAAGTGGCGCCCCCGTGCGCATACCAGGCGCCAAATACGAACAGCAGCTGCCACGCGAACGGATTGAAGTACAACTCGCCGCTCGGCCACGCGGGGACGTGCCAGCTGAATATTTGCACCATGAGATAGAGCAGAAATGATGCCGCCAGCGCGATCGTGGCGCTGCGGGTGAAGAGCCACAGCAGGCCCGGGAAGGCCAGATGCAGCAGCACAAAGGTGGCCAATATATCGGTGTTGACGGGGGCATATTGCAGGATCGCGGCATGAATGATGGCCTCGCCGGGATTTCTGAAAAAGAACGCCGTGTTGGTTTCATCGAGATAATGGCTGCCGCCGCCGACGGTCCAGATCAAGGCGAAATAGGCGATCAGCAGGAACAGGAAGCCGGCATAGATTTCCCAACCTCGCCGCAGCGCACGCACGACTATCGTGGGCCAGCCTTCGTCTTGCAGCGCTCCGCCATAGGCGAGCATGCAGGTATAGCCGGAGACGAACACAAAAATTTCGCTGGCGTCGCTGAAGCCGTAGTTGCGAGGCGTCAGCCAGGTGAGTGCGTTGTTGCCGATGTGATTGATGAAGATGAACCACAGCGCCAGTCCGCGGCACGCGTCTATCCGCAGGTCACGGCGATCTGCACTCATGCGAAAGGGAAGTCTGGCAGCGTGCGGCAAACGATCGGTCACGACCTCATGAGCCCCATTCATCCAACATCTTTGATTCCAGAGATATGTTGTCCCCGAACCGGCAGTCTGGCGCCGGGAAAGTGACCGAAGTGGCGGCGCAAGCGGTGAAGCGGAAGCCGCAATTGACGCACTCAAAAGAAAATTATGCCAGCGCTGTCCGTTCCAGGCTTGACCTGCATCAATAGCACCGGCCCACGACCAAGCATCTCGCCATCGCCGCGACGAAGGCGTCGAGCGGTTGTTCCGGCCGGGCGCTCCACCGCGGGCGCGCGGATTGCAAAATTACCCATGCCGAGGGCTAACAAGCTTTCCTAAATTTAATTCTGCCTAGGCGGCCCTCGCCTCGTCGTTGGCGCGTTTGCACACCATCTGTTGAATTAAAGTGATTGGGATGGAAACGATGAAGCGAGGAATAGCGGTCTTGGCGTGCGTCTGTGCCCTCACCGGCGCCGTGTATTTTGGCATCAGCAAGTGGGGTATCCGGCATGAGACGCTCAACCTGTTCGATACCGCACGACAGCGGCCGGTCGCTGTCGACCTCGCCGTGCGCCGGGACTACGAGATGAAGGCGGATAACGGCTACTGGAAGCTTCCGGTCGCCATTATCAGCAACGGCAATACTGTCAAAAACACCGAGTATTCGTTCCTCGCCAACGTCTTCGCGGCCAGGGGATATCTGGTGGCCAGCATCCAGCAAGATATTCCGACCGACCCGCCGTTGATGACCAAGGTCGGCTTGCCTTATGTGGGCCGGCGCGGCGTGTATGAAAAAGGCGAAGCCAACATTCTGTTTGTGCTCCAGCAATTGAAGGAATTGCAGCCGAATGCCGACTACGGCCACCTGACGCTGGTCGGACATTCGAATGGCGGCGACACCGCGATGTACTTCGCCAAAGAGCATCCCGAATTGGTAACGAAAGTCGTCACGCTGGATAATTTGCGGGTTCCGTTCGTGCTCAGCAACAAGTTGAAGATTCTGTCATTCCGCTCGAAGGACCCGAACTTCCAGGCCGATCCCGGCGTCCTGCCGACCCCCCAGCAGGCCAAGGCGGGCGATGTCGATATCGTGCACACTCAATTCCAGCATACCTGGATGAGCGATCGCGGACCTGATTCCGCCAAGGAGAGGATCCAGGCGACCCTCGATGAGTTTCTGAGCAATGGCAGCGCCAGCGAACTTGCACCCGTGGATACCGATAATTTGATCGTTTCCAACGCCGCGGCGCCGCTTCCTTGAGCTGGACTTGTCCGACAGCCCCAGGGGCAGAACTTCGGGAGCCGAGTTCTGCCTCTCGCTTACGCCGCCATATTCGATTCCTGCGACATTGAATTTCTGCGATAGCTTGCGAACGGGCGCCCGCCTGCTAGCATCGCGCGGCGCGATTTCGAGGCTCAGCCTTTGACTTCGAATTGAAAATCTGCAGCCGAACTTCATTCTGGAGGGGGTGGCAATGTCCGGAAAATGGGTAGTGCTGGCTTTGATCGTCTGCTTGACGGTGACGCTCTTGAATCTCGTAATTTTGGCCGGCCAACTTTCGACCCCGGCGGCCGCGCGCAGCAAAGCCAGCGCCAGCCAGTTGCTGGATGATGACGATTTCACCGATGGCCTGACAAAGATCATCCGTAAAACGGTTCGCGATTACTGCACCGTCGGCAAGAGAAACGGCATCGACTGCTAGATGCCGGAGCAGGACACCGTTCGTCCAGGTAAATTGCTTTCGCAAGTGAGAGAAAGCCGCACCACCCTTGGGGCGGCGCGGCTTTCCGGGTCGGACCAGCGAGAAGACCGGCTGGAAAAGTGTCGCTGAACTGACCCGGAGGTTCAACGAACTCAATACGACGCTGCGGCCGAACTGACTCCGAACAAAGAAGCCGCCCCGCCATTGCCGGCTGGGCGACTTTGTCTTGCGCTGGTTTCCAAGATGATGCGGCAATCCTCAAACGCTCGGAGCAAGCCGCAGCCATGGGACGGCCTTGCAAGTTTCGGTCGCATTCAGGTGAAGGAGCTACTTTGAGGCAGGTCAAAGCGCTCCTGCGAGGCCCGCGCCAAATTAGAAAAATGGCGAACCTCATCTTTCGATGCGTCAGGACCGGCATGAATGTTCAGGTTTGGCTGCCCGACGAGGCGCCGACCGATCACGCGGATGCCGCGGATAGCTATGAAGCCGTGACCTGCCCGGCCTGTACCCGGATACATCTGGTCAACACGACCACCGGCAAGATGCTAGGCGACAGGGAGAAGTAAATTGTCGCAAAAGGCTGAGAGCCAGGCCGGCACAGCGTCCGATGGAATTGAGGCGCAGGGACGATCTCGCTATTCCGTCCATACCATTTACCAGCGGATTCTGAGGGTGCTGCAGATCCTCATCGCGCGGATAGACCTGGCAAATCTTCCCGGCTCATGTTGCGGATGATCGGATCGCCGATCACAGCCGCGACCATGCATCATGGTTGCCGTTGTCTTCCGCTGTTGACCAGCAAAGGCATCGCCGCGAACAGCAGCAGCAAACTCGCGTAAATTATGCCAGCCGGCGTCCGGAAGTTTTGCAGTTGCTCGGTTGGTGTAACCCCGCGCAGCATGGTTCCGACGGCGAAATCGGCGATCTGCTGAAGAACGAGAGCGCCGACACCCATCGTTGCAAGCGATCCATGATCGGTGGATATTCCAGTCGTGCCCGGAACCCACCGGGCCGCCAAAATCATCACCGCCAACAGGAACGGCGTTTCGCAGATCACGGCAAGCAGTTTACCCAGTTGCGGCTCCAGCCAGAACACCCTGATTGGCCCGAACAGAAAGCCGGCGCTGAACACCATCGCGAAATAAAGCACCGCTGCCGCAGACAATCGCATGAACTTGGTTCCTGCCCCACGCTGCGTTATCCAGGGGTTTCGCCTCGTTGCGCCGTCGAAACGGCTACCGGCAAAAAGGCTCTGCGCCTTGACCGGGATCAATTGCGGCAACCATTGCGCCGTCATCACCTCGCCCATCAATTTGCGGTGCCGACGGCACTTCCCATTGCGTTGAGGGCGGTGAATAGCGTAGGTCACTTTTGACGTCGAAGGAGAGCAAACGGATGCGCGCGGTTTTCAGACAAATTCAGGTTTTGGTGCTTGCCGCCGCCGGGCTGGGCGGATCGCCGGCGTTCGCGGCCGACGCCGGTCACGGTGCCGACCTCGCCAAGCGCTGGTGCGCAGCCTGTCACGTGGTCAACGGCGATCAGAAGCAGGCTAGTACGGATGCTCCCCCGTTTGCCGCAATCGCGCGCAAAACGGATTTCACTCCTGAAAAGGTGGCCTTCTTCCTGCTCGACCCGCATCCGAAGATGCCGAATTTTCCGTTGAGCCGGAACGAGGCGGCCGATCTCGCCGCCTATATCGGTACGCTGCGCAAATAGAGCGCGACAAGGCGCTGCGACGAAGCCGGCGCTTCGGGAACGCAGTGAGCGAGCGACATGGGTCAAGCCGAAAACGTCCACTCCCTTGGAGCGATCGCAGCGGAAGCGTTTGCTGCGCTTGGAGGCGGCCGGCAAATACCGCCGTTCTCCTCGCGCGCTGAGGGCCTGAGCATGGAAGATGCCTACCGCGTCACCCCGCTGGTGCGCCAAATGTACGAAGCCGCTGGCGCCAAGACCGTAGGCCGCAAGATCGGTTTCACCAATCGCACGATCTGGGCGCAATATGGCGTCTATGCACCGGTCTGGGGTTATGTTTTCGACAACAGCGTGCGCGATCTTGCCGCCATCGAAGCCCTGTCGCTGGCGTCATTTTCCGAGCCGCGCATCGAGCCCGAGATCGTGTTTGGCCTGGCGGCGGCGCCCTCGGCGGCAATGGACGAGACGGCGTTATCGTCATGCATCGCGTGGGTCGCGCTCGGCTTCGAGATCGTGCAGTCGATCTATCCCGGATGGAAATTCTCCGCAGCCGACACGGTCGCCGCCAACGGCGTGCACGGGGCGCTTCTGATCGGGCCGCGCCATCCTTATCCGCCGCGCGCAAGCGAATGGCGGCGGACCCTTTCGGCGTTCGAGATCGATCTGAATTGCGGCGGCCGGCTGATCGACCGCGGCATTGCCGAGAATGTGCTGGGCGGCCCGCTCTCGGCGTTGCGTCATCTGGTGGGCTTGCTGGCGAGCGATCCAGTCAATCCGCCGCTCGCGGCCGACGAAATTGTCAGCACCGGCACGCTGACCAAGGCCATGCCGGTCGTCCCCGGCGAGACATGGACCGCCATCCCAAAGGGAATCGCGCTTGATGCTATCCAGCTTCGGTTTAGCTGAAGTTTGCGACCCATATGCAAATCCCTGCCGGTTAGAGCCGACAGGGATCAGCAGAAAGGATGACAGACGGCGAGTAATTCCACCCGGTGGCCCGTCATGGACCTGCCCTGCAATTGAAATCTACGCCGCAAATCCATGCAAGGCTATTTTGTGGGCAACAAACTGCCCATGTACACACGTCTCGCGATACGCCCGTGCGGCCTGACACCCCAATGCGTTCGAGCTAGAACTTGCCCTTCGACGCATCCTTGGCGGCCGACATGACCCCGCTGGTAATCTGCCTCATATGTTCGCCGGCATTGGTGAACTGGCTCCTCAGGAATTCTGATTGAATGCGCATCGCTTCCTGGATATCGGTCGCGTGAACCAGCTTCCGGGCATGTTCGAACGCAGCCTTGATATTCTGCTCGGTGAGCGACAGGGCCTGTTTCGACATTTCCGTTCCCGGGCTTGGAATTGACGCTATCGACTTGTTTGCAGCATCGAAAAACATTCCGAATGCTTTTTCCGCCTGATCGATGGTTTTTTCGGCCAAATCGCGCAATTCGGCCGGGACTTCCAGTTTCGGTTCAATCATGTCGCCATCCTCCCGGTTTGGATGGAGGGTTACCACACTTCCCGGGCGGCGTCTTTGTGGTGGAATCCGGTATTTGCCGGCTTCCCCGGGGCGGTTTCATCGATCATCGTCGGGATGAACCCAGGCGTATGGCGCAATCTGCCGCTGTTTCGTGAGCCTGATCATATGCACCGGCGGCGCATACCGCGGCGTCAGGCACGCCCGGCATTTGAGGGCTGCTTCCAGCTTCCAGACCGGCGTATCACTCGGCCGCCGGATGGCGTCGAGCGGGACGCTGGCGCGGGTTTCGCAGCGGTGGCACATCACCTCCAGCCAGCCATACCCGCCATTGAGACACTGCGCGATCGTGGGCGATGGCTGCGCCGGGCCGCCAAAACCTTCCATTTGTTCCGACCACAGCAGACATTCGGCAGCGTCCGCCTCGCGGATCGCTTGTTCGGCCTGCTCGCGCGCATGCTGCGCGCCGATCCTCGCGCCCCTGACGCGATCGCCAAAAATTCGCTGCCGGCTGCGGCCTCCCATTGGCGCATTTCACCGGCCTTCGCGGGCGCGTGCAATACCACTAGCGATGGCGGGCGGGGGCGGCCGCGCAACCCCACCGCTGCCATCAAGCAGGCTCCCCGTCTTCCGCGCGCGCGAGCCTGTCGATTCCCAGAGCTTGATTGCCAAGTCCCGCGCGAGCTCAAGCAGTTGCTCGATCAGCAAAACATGTTCTTCGAAAATTTTTCTTTGCCGCTCAGTTGCCCCGGTGGCCGGATGCGAATTCACGCAACAATCGAAGGCGTCGGAGACGGCGGCACGGGAACCTGCTGATATTTATGTTCCGGCGCCAAAACAAGCCGATAGGCCTTGATCTTGGGCTCCTGCCAGGACTCCAGGAGAGCGCCGCAGACAACGCATTCGGCCCGGCCCGGGCTTCCTTGCGCCGACATCGACTCGGCCACTTCATAAGACGACGCGCAGGACGGGCAATTGAAGTCTGATATTTTCATGGTAACGACATAGGCTGTTTGACGACGCGGCTCATTGAACTAAATCAATGCGACGTCCGAAAGGCGGCCTCGGCTGCTGGCCGCGCGGCTTAACTGAAACAGAGACGTGCCGCCGTCAGGATAACGGGTGGTCGGGGGAAGATAGCTCGTCGGTCGCGAGGCGTTCGATCAGCGCGATGACTTCGAATCGTTGCCGCGGTGCAAGTTTAACGAAAGCCTTCAGGAATCGCAGGCTTTCAACGGTTTCGCTCGATGGAGCTCCGAGCTTGTCGTGCAGCTCTGCAACAAATGTGGGATTCTTCATCATCTCGCACCTTTGACGGGGAAACGGCAATGGCAACTCTAGGCAAACGTGAGGGCTTGGCCCAAAGGGTCGATACAGCCGCGATAGAGGCTGAGCGTCTCGGCCTGACGACGGCTACCTTGATACTTCGAACGGCAGGCCTTGAAATTGGCCGGGCCGAACCCGACAAGGTTGAAAGTATGCCAAGGAACAACTCGTTCGGCAAGCCAAGCTGACGGTTTGAATTCGAATCTAATTCCGCATAAATCATGCCATATTGCGGCATCTGCCACCGTATCCTGTCGTGCGCACGCTGGCCGAATCGGCCGGTCGCCCCGGGCTGGGCGCACCGATCGAGTCCGCCGACAATTTGCCGCACATTGATCAGGGTCAAGGCGCTATGTTTGACATATGCTTTGTTTTGCAAACGTAAGGGATGATCGCAGCTGATGAAGTCGGAGCCAGCTTCCCTGGATCGACGTCGCGGATGTTCTCGAGCTTGTTTCCTTTCGACGGCATCTGCTCCATCTTTGAAGCGCGCCGCTAGCTGAGGATCGTCATGCGAACCTATTATTTCGATATGAAGGATGGCGTTCCCACCAGGGACAGAAAGGGACTGGAATTTCCCACGCCGACACATGCGATCGAGCATAGCAGACAGCTTGCCCAGCGGCTCAGGAACGACGCGCGACTCAAGGACCCCTCGCTTTCCATCATTGTCGTCGACCAGTCCGGCACCGAAATTCATCGCGAGCCGGTGCATCCGGACGCCCCGAAGCTCGGCATGTCATTTGACAGGATCGGGTAATCGCGGCGCCAACCTTGCCACGCGTAGCTTGGCGAGATTTCATCGCCGTATCGGTTCGGCTGACTTGCATGGCGCGCGCTTTGTCCGGCGGCTCTCCGTGCCATCCTCTGATCGCGCACAATATTTGTCTGGTCGGTAGCGGGCCTGTCAATGATGCGGTCCCGGATCGCCGTCAGATGGACCTCCGAACGAATTCCAGTTGTCGCGACCATCCTTGTCAGGCTTCACCTTCAAACCTTGCCGGAAGGCGAAGCCGATAAATCCTGCCAAGACCACGAAAAGCAGCAACGGGACAACCCAGTTCGGCACGATCAAATCCTCCGCCCAACTGGCCGCGGCCGGTGAACCATCCTGCCGCCGGCCGGTTACTGCGCCCCAAAAACCCATTCAAATCGGCGACTCGGACAGAACGCCAGGCTCGTCGAAATCTTGCGTCGACACCTTGTGGCACCCAAGCTTCACATATTAGTGACCCGTTCGGCCAAGTGATTTTTTTCACAAGCCCGAAATAAACCATCACCGTGGATGTTTCCTAACATGATCCAAGTGGCAGGAGAGTGCTCACGATGCCCACGGCTGCCCTGGTTTCCCTGGCGACATCGGTGCCTCCCCATGTATTTTTGCAGAAGGATGTTCTGGCCGCGGCATGGGACGTGCTCGGGCCTCGCTTTCCCGACCTCGAACGGTTTTCGGGCATTTTTTCGAATTCCGGAATTATCAAGCGTCACGGCGTGAAGCCGTTCGACTGGTATCTCGAACCGCGCGGCTGGCCGGAACGTACCGAAGCCTTTCTTGCAGGTGCCGAGGCGCTATTTGTCGACGTCGCGGCGAAGGCGCTGGCCAGCGCCCACCTCGCCGGCGGCGATATCGACACTGTCGTCACCGTCTGCTCCACCGGAATTGCAACGCCGAGCCTGGAGGCGCGCGTCGCCGGCCGCATGGGTTTCCGATCCGACGTTACGCGGGTGCCGGTATTCGGGCTCGGCTGCGCGGGCGGGACTTCGGGGCTTTCGATCGCCTCGCGCCTGGCGCAGGCGCGACCGGGAACCAACGTGCTGCTGGTGGCGATCGAGCTTTGCTCACTGGCGCTGCGCCACGACGAACTCACCAAGGCCAACATCGTCGCGACCAGCCTGTTCGGCGACGGCGCTGCCGCCATCATATTGCGCGCCGGCGATGGCGGCGCGACTGAGATCGAGAATGCCGGCGAACATCTTTGGCCCGACACGCTCGGCATCATGGGCTGGAGCGTCGATCCGGAGGGGTTTGGCGTTATCTTCCGCCGTACCATCCCCGATTTCGTCCTTGCGCATCTCAACCCCGCCGTGGTGCAAATTCTCGCTGCCATGCAACTCTCGCTGGCCGACATCGACCGCTTCATCTGTCATCCCGGCGGCGCCAGGGTCGTCAACGCGCTGGAGACCGCGCTGGCGCTCGATCAGGGTACGCTCGACTGCGAACGCCAGGTGATCGCCGATTACGGCAACATGTCGTCACCGACCATCCTGTTCGTGCTTGAACAAGTCCGCGCCAGGGGGCTGCCGGCGCGGTCGCTGCTGACGGCACTGGGGCCCGGCTTCACCGCAAGCTGCGTCGCGCTGCGGCACGCCGCGTGACATCTGCCGAGCTCATTCTCGCCGCGGTCACGCTGCAGCGTGCCGGCGAACTTGTCCTTTCCAGCTATAATACCCGCAAGCTGCTGGCCCGCGGCGCCGTCGAAGTGGCGTCCCGGCATTATCCTTTGATCGTCGCGGTACATGCCGCATGGCTGATATCGCTTTGGATGCTGGGGCACGATCAGCCGGTGAATATCGTTGCGCTGTTGTTCTATCTGGTGCTGCAAGGCTTTCGCCTCTGGGTGATGTGGACCCTCGGCGCGCGCTGGACCACGCGGATCATTGTTCTACCTGAGCAACCCCTGGTGACGGCGGGACCGTATCGATTGCTGTCGCATCCCAACTACGCGGTGGTTGCCGGCGAGATCGCCATGCTGCCGCTCGTTCTTGGCCTTCCGCTGCTCGCCGCGGTCTTCACGATCCTCAATGCTGCGGTTCTCGCGATCCGTATCGACGCCGAAAACCGCGCCCTCGCCGCCTCTCGCGAGACTGTTCTGCGTGACGCCCAATGAGCGAACGGATTGCCGAGCCGAGGGAGGTCCGCGCGGCCACCTGGTCAGGCTTTGTCCTGATGTGCCTCGGCATGTTCATGGCGATCCTCGATATCCAGGTGGTCGCGACCTCGCTGCCTGCGATCCAGGACGCGCTGGCGATATCGCGGGAGGCGATGAGCTGGATTCAAACCGCGTATCTGATCGCCGAGATCATCGCCATTCCGCTGACCGGGTGGCTGACGCGCGTGCTGACGCTGCGGTGGCTGTTTGTGAGCGCGATCGGCGTCTTCACCCTCGCCTCGGTCGGTTGTGCGTTCAGCGGCAGCCTTGCGATGCTTGTCGGCTTCCGCGTGCTGCAGGGCTTTGCCGGAGGCACGCTGATCCCGGCGGTGTTCTCCGCGGTGTTCCTGTTGTTTCCGCTTCGGCTGCATCCGGTCGCGACGACGATGGCCGGCATCATGGCGGTGCTGGCGCCGACGGTCGGGCCTGTGGTCGGCGGCTGGATCACCGAGACCTGGTCCTGGCATTGGCTGTTTCTGATCAACGTTGCTCCCGGAATCATCGCGGCCGCCGCCACCCCTTTCCTGCTGCCCCGGGCGGCGCCGCGTTTCGTCGATCTGGTCACGCTGGACGGGGTTTCTCTCGCGCTGATGGCGGTCGCGCTG
This sequence comes from uncultured Alphaproteobacteria bacterium, assembly GCA_963778925.1. Classification (GTDB taxonomy): domain Bacteria; phylum Pseudomonadota; class Alphaproteobacteria; order Rhizobiales; family Xanthobacteraceae; genus Bradyrhizobium. The sequence continues at coordinate 125,713 of CAVZWE010000014.1, forward strand.
GCAAGCCTGGAGATCGGTCTGAAACAGGCGCCGCAGGACGGCTGGCTTTCTCCGCTCTGCGCCCTGCTGTTTTTGTTGAGTGCCTCCGCGGCAACTCTCTTCGCGTCAAGGACGCTCAAAGCTTCGCATCCGGTGGTCGAGCTATGGACGTTGAAGAACCGCTCGTTCGCGATCGGTTGCGGCTTGAGTTTCTGCCTTGGGGTCGGATTGTTCGGCTCGGTCTATCTGATGCCGGTCTTCCTCGCCTACGTCAGACGTCACGACGCCTTTGAAATCGGCACCATCATGCTCGTTACCGGCGTCGCGCAACTCTTGACCGCGCCGGTTGCAGGCGCCCTGGAAAGCCGGCTCGATCCCCGTGCGCTATCGGCGGCGGGATTCGCTCTGTTCGCGCTAGGCCTTGGCTGCAGCGCGTTGCAGAGCCGGGTTGCCGATTTCGACGAGATGTTCTGGCCGCAGGTCCTGCGCGGCGTCGCCATCATGTTTTGCCTGCTGCCGCCGACCCGGCTGGCACTCGGCGCGCTGACGGAGACAGAAGTGCCCGACGCCAGCGGCCTGTTCAACCTGATGCGGAACCTCGGCGGCGCGATCGGCATCGCGCTGATCGACACCATCCTCTACGGCCGCACCGCCGGACACGCCGAAGCGCTGCGCGACCGGCTGATCGCGGGCGACATCACGGCGGCACAGGCGATCGGGCTTGATCTCGATCTGTTCAGGCATCGGCCGCCCGACGCATCTGACGCCACGGTTGAGGCCTATCTTCGCCCGATGGTCGAGAAGGCTGCCTTTGCGCTCAGCGCCAACGAGGCCTGGGCCCTGCTCGCCTTTGCCGCGCTGCTCGGACTTCTGCTGGTTCCGTTCGCGGGCCCGCCGCAGAGCGGGAAGGCCGACGCCGCGGACCATTGACCGGCGTCAGACTATTTCGACGCCGAATCCTTTGCCAGCAATGCGATCGCGTCCTGCACCGTCGTCATGAATTGCGCAGGGAAGATGATGGTGGAATTCTTCTCGATCGAGATTTCCGCCATCGTCTGCAGGGTGCGGAGCTGCAGCGCGACGGGATGTTGGGTGATGATGTCGGCCGCCTGACCGAGCTTGACAGCAGCCTGGTATTCGCCTTCGGCGGCAACGATCTTGGCGCGTCGCTCGCGCTCGGCCTCGGCTTCCTTGGCCATCGCCCGCTGCATATTCTCAGGCAGCGTGATGTCCTTGATTTCGACCGCGGTGACCTGAGTGCCCCAGGGCTCGGTGTGCTGGTCGATGACGTTCTTGATCTGGTCGTTGATGCTCGCAGTGTCCGATAATAGCTGGTCGAGGCTGAATCGTCCGACCACATTGCGCACGGTGGTCTGGCTGATCTGGTTGATTGCGTTGTAGACGTTCTCGATGGCGATCACGGCCTTTTCCGGATCGGTGATGTGATAGTAGGCGACCGCGGCGATATCGATCGAGACATTGTCCCGCGTGATGATCTTCTGCGACGGGATCTGCATGGTGACGGTGCGCAGCGACACCCGCACCATCTGCTGGATCGGAACGAAGATCAGCGTCAGGCCCGGCCCGCGGACGCCGGCAAATCTGCCGAGCAGAAACACCACCCCGCGCTCGTATTGCTTCAGCACCCGAAGCGAAACGACGGCATAGAGGACGATTGGTGTGGCAAGAAACAAGATCCAGTTCATGGCGCGCCCTTATGTGTTGCCTTGCCACGTTGTCTTGCCACAAAGACTAGCACTTTGCGCCCAGGTAGAAAGAGTTGAATCAACGCCAGCTACCTACAGGATCACCACACCATCGGTATCAAGCGATACGACACTTTATTCTGGTACTCGACATAGTCCGGCAGATTCCTTGCCAGGAATTTTTCCTCGTCAAACAGTCGCCATATCAGCGCCGGTGTAATCGCGATGACGATGAGCACGCCCCACCACGAGCCCAGCGCAATCGGTATGCCCAGCAGCATCACAAGTCCTCCCGCATACATCGGGTGCCGTACCAGCGCGTAAGGGCCGGTCGATATTACTCTTTGGTCCGGGGCCAATTCGATGGTCGCGGAGCTGAAGGTGTTTTCCCTGAAGACGAAATAGATCGCGAGCCAGCCGAGCACGACGAGCCCGTCTCCTGCCAGTGCCACATAGGGCGGCATCGAAGACCACGCGAAGCGATGGTCGAACGCGGGGATCACCAGGAGGCCGATAAATCCCAACGACGCGACAGACATGATGATCTTCTGCACCGGCTCCTTCTCGGCCCACGGTCCGCCGCTCATCCGCCGCTGCAATAGCTTCGGATCTTTTTTCATGAGGTAGAGCGTGATCGCGAGCGACCACGCGAAATAGACCGCCAGGAACGTCCACGCTTGCCAGTAGTCGAGCGTCCAGGCCGGAATGAACAGCAGCGACGCCATGGCAAGAAAAAGGATCAGCAGTCCGCCGAAGGCCTTCTTATGCAGGATATTCATCCCGCAATATTAGCACGCGATCCCGACGGACCGCATCCCACAAGCGGTTGACCAAGCCGTGCGGGCGCCACGCCTGCGTAAAGCCTACTGCTGCTTTTCCCAGAACGACAGCAGGCCCTGCGACGCAGAACCGCCGATCACGCAGGGAATGCCGATCGCGACCTGGCCAAGAGCCGCCGCCGAGACGCAGCCGAGCGCCACCGCGCCGACGCCGACCTGGCCCCAGAAATCGAGATTGCGCCGCGCATCCGAACCCTTGGCCTTGAGCTCTTCCACCGCCGCGAGCGCATCCTTGCGCACCGCGCCGAGCTGCACCGTGTCGGCGGCTTCGATCACCTCGGCGAGAGGCGCCTTGATCGGGTCCGGCTGGCTTGCCAGCTCGCTGCGGAGAAACTCGCGCAATCCGGCATCGCGCACCGCGTAGCTTGCCAGCGTATAGCGCGCCATGCTGCCGACCGTCAGCTTGTCGACAGTGTCGCGGCTCCTGCTCCAGGGCAACATCTGCATGATGCGCAGGATCGGAACGTGGGAGCCGGTCGCAAAATAATATCCCCACAGCGTATCCAGCAGGTCCTGATTGCCGGCGAAGGTCTGCGTCATCTTCAGCTTCTTGTCGTCCTTGGCGAACGGATTTTTGGTGAAGACGCCGCGCAGCTTGTCCAGCATGCCCGGTTTTGTCTCCTCCAGCGGAATGCTGGTCAGAGTCGGCAGCGTGCCGGCGAGGTAGCTGTCGATCATCACCTTTCGTCCCGGCATTCGCGGCGCGACCTTGCGCAGCAGATTACGCCATTCAGGCAGCCCGGAAAAAGCGATGGCGCGGACGATCACCCATTCGTCTTCCGGCGCGACCGGAAAGAAACTGGTGACGAGCTGCTCGGCCCTGGCCGGGTTCGATCCGATCGCGCCGGCGATGAAGCCGAGATAGATGCCGGAATTCTCCGGCTCCTTGAAACTTTGCGCGTGGAACAGCACGCGGACGGCGGCCGGGACATGGGCGTAATCGGGCCTGGCCCGGTAATTGTAAATCCACTGCTGCACCACGCCGAGCGAGGCGCGCGGATCGATCTCCGGTGTGACCGCGGCATACGCGGGCTGGATCAGCAAAAACGTAGCGGTGACGAAAGCTGCGTAACGCATGTGATGCTCCCGGGGGCTCGCCTGCGGCGTCGCCGCGCGAGCGTTTTCGGCTCAATGGCTAGGGAGCATTTGAAGCGGCTATACGACAATTCTGGGAATGCGCCGTTCGGCGCTGCGTCGAAATTGTGGCAAACCGTTAACGCTTAAGCCCGCAACTGGCCTTATCCCAGACATTCTTTCGCCCCGCGCGGGCAATTCGATCGCATCCCGGTCAACTGGGAGACAAGCGGGACGTGTTGAGGCAGTCGAGGTCGCCGGGTGCGAAAGCCGCGTGTACGTTGCTGGTCGCGGCGTTCGCACTGGCGTCCGCGCAGGCCGGCGCGGCCGAGTCGGCAGCGCAAGCGCGCCAGGAAATCGAGGTTCAGGGCAATCGCCGCATCGACGCCGAGACCGTGCGCTCGTATTTCTACGCGGCGCCCGACGGGCGGTTCGACCAGGCCGCACGCGACGCGGCGCTCAAGGCACTATTGGCGACCGGCCTGTTCGACGATGTCAAGATCGATCGCGCCGGCGAGCGGCTGGTCGTGCATCTCACCGAAGCCCCCGTGCTCGACCGCGTCGCTTTCGACGGCAACAAGAAGATCAAGGACAAAGAGCTCGCGGCAGTAATCGAATCCAAACCGCAGGGCACGTTGCAGCGCGCCGTGGTACAGTCGGACGTCGCCCGCATCATGGAAGCCTACCGGCACGCCGGTCGCGACGATGTCGGCGTGGTGCCCAAGATCATCGACCGAGGCCATGATCGCGTCGACCTCGTCTACGAGGTGACGGAGGGCCCGAAGACCACGGTGCGGCAGATCAACTTCGAAGGCAATCATGTCTTCGGCAAGCGCCAGCTTGCCGCCGTGATCAAGACTTCCACAACCAATATGTTGAGCTTCTTGACCGGGGGCGACGATTACGACCCCGATCGTATCGCGGCCGATCGCGAACAATTGCGGCTGTATTACCGCAGCAAGGGCTACGCCGACGCCAGCGTGACTTCGGCCAAGGCCGAATACGATCCCGCGCTACACGGATTTACGCTGACCTTTAGGATCGATGAAGGCCAGCCCTATCATTTCGGCGACGTCACCGTCGTCAGCAATGTGCCGGGACTGGAAGGCGAAAAACTTCGTCGCCTGCTTGTGGCACGCTCCGGCGCGGTGTTCGACGGCAATGCACTGGACAAGACAGACGAAGTTCTTGCGACAGAACTCGCAAGACTCGGTTTTCCCTTTGCGCAAGCCGTTCCCCGGACCATCCGCGATGCCGCGGCGAGACGGATCGACGTTTCGTTCATGATCGACCAGGGGCCGCGGACATATGTCGAGCGCATCGACATCCACGGCAACACGCGCACCCGCGGCTATGTGATCCGGCGCGAATTCGACATCGGCGAAGGCGATGCCTACAACAAGACCCTGATCGACCGCGCCGAACGCCGGCTGAAGAATCTGAACTACTTCAAGACCGTCAAGATTTCGCGCCGGCCCGGCTCGGCGCCGGACCGCGTCGTGCTCGACGTCGAGGTGGCCGAGCAGTCGACCGGCAACTTCAATATTGCCGGGGGTTACTCGACAACCGACGGCCTGCTCGCCGAGGTCAAGCTGGGTGACCGTAATTTCCTGGGGTCTGGCAAGGCGCTCAGCGCCTCCGTGACCTACGGCCAATACGCACGCGGGATCGACCTGTCGGCCTCGGAGCCGTATTTCCTCGGCACCCGCGTGGCGGCAGGGATCGAGCTTTACGGCCGGCAAAATGCGGCGAGCCCGTATCAGTCCTACGGCAGCGACATCTATGGCACGACCATGCAACTCGGCACACCGCTGACCGAACAGATTGGCGTTCAGTACCGCTACTCCATCTATAATCAGAACGTGACCGTCGATCCGACGTCGCTGGCCGCTGCACCCTCGCTGCCGATCCGGGAGGCCGCCCTCGCCGGCCCGCAATGGGTCTCCGCCGCCGGCAGCACCGTGACCTATAATACCCTGGACAACACCAGGAGCCCGACCAGCGGATTCAATTCGCAACTCAAGCAGGATCTCGCCGGCCTTGGTGGCGACGTGAGATTCCTGCGGACAACGGAAGACGTGCGCTACTATCACCCGATCAACGATGACGTGGTCAGCCTGATGCGCGCGCAAGGCGGCTATGTCACGGGCTGGGGCGGCCAGCAGGTGCCGCTGCTCAACAGCTTTTTCGGCGGCCCGACCATGGTCCGGGGATTTGCGCCCAACGGCTTCGGCCCGCGCGACCTCACCCCCGGTACCACCATGGATAATGTCGGCGGCAGCATGTACTGGGCGACGACGGCGGAATTGCAAAGCAACATCCCCGGCGTGCCGCAGGAGTACGGGCTCAAGGCGACGGCCTTTGTCGATGCTGGCAGCGTGTTTCGCTACAGCGGGCCGACCACTTTTCCGGGCTCGGCGCAATCGCTGCAGCTCGCCAATTCCAACGTGGTGCGCTCGTCGGTCGGCGCCGGCCTGACCTGGGCCTCACCGTTCGGCAACCTGACCGTCGACTATGCGGTGCCACTCACCAAAGCCGCCTATGACGTGGTGCAGCCGCTTCGCTTCAGCGCCGGCGGGTTTTGATCGGTTGCGTGCGCCGCGGCGGATCGAAAAGCGGACGGCCAGCGCCGGCAATACACCGACAGCAGTGGCGGCGGCATAGCTCGCCGGTCCGGTCCGCCCGCGATGGTCTTCATCCAGATCGGCTTCGGCCAATAGCGCCTGGCGCTAACGGCCGCAAGAAACCCCCCGCGGGATGTAATCCGGCGGGGGTCAGGTCTCGTGGAATCGTCCCCTGAGGCGGAGACGAAACTTACTTCAACGAAGTATTGACCGAGGTGAATACGTTGTTGAGGTTGGTGCCTAAGCCGTTCACCACCGTGATAATCGCAAGCGCGATACCAGCTGCGATAAGGCCGTATTCAATCGCGGTCGCACCCGATTGATCGGACAAAAACTTCGAAAAGATCCGCTTCAAGCCTGCCTCCTGTGGGGGTCGTGTTGGAAACCGTCAATACCGTAGAAATACCCTGCGATGATCTAAGGTTGGCTGAATCGATCGATATCAATTTTAACGACCTTAGGCTTCTTGCCCCTTGGTTAATCGGCCTCCCGGTTTCCGCCTTTTGAGATATCGGCTTTCAGTAAATGCAGTAGTCTCTACGACTTAAATCTCCTGTCAGGTCAAAACCGGCAATGCGTATCTCGGAAGACACCCCGTCGCGTCTCAGGCTCCGCGACCGCACGCTGTGGATTTCGCTGGTTTGCTTTGCCGGCGCCGCAGCGATCATTGTGCGTGTCGCTGTCGATCGCGACCCGTCCGAACAGCTAATTCCAGCCGCACTGTTCGTCGTGTTCGGACTGGCCTTCCTGCGCGCCACCGACGTGACCTTCGACAGGGTCGAACGGCTCTGTGCCATACGCCGGTTCGACGTGCTGCGCGTCAAGCGTACGCAAATTGCGTTTGCGGACATCGTTGACGTCAGGGTCGAAATCGAACCGATGCCGGACAATCCAGCGTCGATCTCCTGTCGCCTCAGTCTGGTGACCACATCGGCCGTCATACCTTTGACGGCGAGTTACGAGCCCGATCAGGACCGTTACAACGCGATGCGCGACGCTGTGCTTGAGGCCGTATTCAGGGATCGCCAAAAGCCGGCGGCGGTCGATCCGGTCCGCATGCTGGTGAAAGAGGGCCGCATCGTCGACGCGGTAGCGATCCTGCGCATGCGCGACGGCCTCGACCTGACGACTGCTTCCGCACGCGTCGACGAACTTCGCAACGCGCCCGACGCCTGAGCGAGCGTACGGCCTGGCCGTCAATCCCCCCTAACGGTCATTGCCAGTGCAAACCCACTCGAAACGGGTGCCAAGCGAAGCCGTAAACCCATCCTGGCAAACCGGCTTTGTCATCAGCATCCAGAAGCCGAAGAGAACCACGATCAGCGCAACGCTAAACCACAGCCGCCGGTTCATGCATGTCCCCTGCTCTCTGCTCCGCATAGCACGGACCGTGGCGGCAGCGCGACACGGCTACTTTCGCCCCGTTGCGAACCCATAGATCAACGCCAGCCTGTCCAGGCACTCCCGCAAGCGCCGCGCGAAATAGTCCCTCCAGCGCTGGGCACGCAGTCCCCGCCGCTGCCCGACCTGCTCCATGGTCATGCCCAGAATCAACACCTCATGCACCAGTGCCGAGCCGTCGGCGCCGAGTTCACGCTCGGCGCGGTTCAGCCGCAGCACGGCCTTGCGCTGGCGTTCGGTGATCGGCTCCCGCGCCCGCCCGCCATCGACATATTCCCGCGTCGGATCGACCGCCCGCGGACCGCGCTCGGCCTTCTCCCAGTCATCCTGAAACGCCCGGCCGCCCTGATATTGGGCCTCGTCGATCTGACGATGCGAATGCAGCTTGCCCAGGGGGTCGTTGCGGATTGAGCGCAACGTGACGATTTTTTCTCCCGGTTCCAGCGCCAGCGGATCGTCCACTTCAACGGCCGCCACTTCGGCGTTGCGCGGCAGATCCGTCGATCGCCGGTCATGAACCCTGGCTTGCTTGTGCAGCTTGTTGCGTTTGGCCCGTGCCACGTTGGATTGCTCCCTTGGAGTGTTTCGAATAGTTGGTCATCCGGTTCGCGCGTTGCGTGGTGACGGCGTGCTCATGCCGCCTCCACAAGCCGCAACGAGACGGTGCTGGCCGCCCGCTCGGAAGACATGCCGGGGCCGCGCGTCAGATGAAAATGCGGCGCGCAATAACTTGAACCCTGGCGGCGGGGATAACCGCAGAAGGTGATGGCTTCGCCGTCCTCGTCGCCGCCATAGGGGTAGCGGCAGTCGCCGGGCTCGAGATCGACAAGCCTGAGATGGCGCGGCGCGATTTCGACACAGCAAAGCTTCGACGCCACCACCCGTTCAAAAGCCGCCATCGGCCGAATGAATTCGGGAACATGGCGCTGGCGCGCCTGCCGAAGCCGCGGCGGCTTGGCTTTGGGCGGCGGCGGACGCTCGGGCCAATGCTTGGGGCTATCCGTGGGCCGGTCCGGCCCGGCGAGCCCCATCCGCCTGGCGCGGCCAATCGTGGCGTTGCGGGAATAGGCGGTGTTGAATTTCGCGTTGATGGCATCTGCGATTTCCGAATAGGACAGGCCCCGGGCGAGACCGTCGCGCAGCGCGGCACAATGTTCCGGGCTCCAGTAAGTGGATTCCATGTGCTTGTTTTCCGCGATGCTTCTCGTCGTTGCCGGGAGCAAGGCAGCGAAGCAATCCAGCGTGTTCTCAGGCGGCGAGTCTACGTCTCTTTAATTTCCGATATTCCGAAATTAAAGTCAAGTCATATTTCTGATAATCGGAATTGCTTTCGTTTCTGAAATTCGGAAAAGTGGCACCATGCTGGATGTCAAGATGATCGAGCGGGGGCTCGCGAAGCCGGGCAAGACCAAGGGGGGTCTCGCCAACGCGATGGGCGTCCGCCCCGGCGCGGTCTCCGAAATATTGGGCGACGCCCGCCTGATCAAGGCGTCCGAAATCCAGCCCATCATCGATTACCTCGAGCTGAATTCGGTGCCGATCATGGGCCGGGTCGGCGCCGGGGCCGTCATCGAGCCGGAACACGAGCAGGTGCCGCCGGAAGGTCTCGGCGAGGTCGAACTGCCCTTCCCCATTGCAGAGGAAACCATCGCCTTTGAAGTTTCAGGCGATTCCATGCTGCCTAAATATGAAAACGGCGATATTATCGTGGTTTTCCGGGAGCAGCGCCATCCGGTCTCGAGCTTCTTCGGCGAAGAGGCCGCGGTCAGGCTGAAGACCGGCGAGCGCTACCTGAAAACCATTGAGCGGGGAAAATCCGCCACCCTGGTCAACCTCACCAGCTTCAATGCCAAGCCGATCAACGCCGTGAAGCTGGAGTGGATCGGGGAGATCTGCGTCACCCTGCCAAGGGGCCAGATCGAGCGCCTGCGGGCCAAAGCGGCGGCGCGGGCGCGCAAGGCCTCAAAAGCGCATGGCGGCCGCACAGCGGAAAAATGAAGGGCGCCCCGGGCGTGATTCGCGGGCCATCCCTCCCTGCTTGGCGCGCGCCGGATCCATTTTCTAATTTTCAGAATTAGCCGCTTGACTCACTTCTGATTTTCAGAAATACTTAGCAGCGTCAGCTGGCCATGCTTGCGCCGGCACGGAGAGAGCAACGCCATGCAGTATTTCGTCGTCATGATCGATTATGGCCGGCGCGGCCGCGAAGCGGTCGTCGACCCCGAGATCACCCGGCGCGAAGTCATCTCGCGCGTGGCGTCCGGCGAATACAAGAACATCAGCTTCATTCATGAAATCGCCGATTCTGCGGTTGACGACATCACCGCCGAGATACTGGCGGCGGCAGCCGTTCCGGAAATCCCGGCCAGCGGCGCCGACCTGCAGGCGGCTTGCTTCGATCATGCCCGCGATCTCAGAAAGCACGACGCATAGTGACGGGCGTTCGCATGTCGGGCGTTTCGGCTGCATCTTGTCGGGCTTGTTCTGAATAGTCTTACGGCGCGGCATCCAGGCCGGCCGATTTCGCGCAAACCTCAACCGGCCAGCAATTGACTTTCACCGTTCGCGCTGGAAAGCGATGCTACGGGAGCAAGCGCGCCTTTCGGCGTGGTGCTATCGCATCCTGGAGCGTGGGACGCGATTTCTTCTTCCTGCGCCTTGTGGTGCCACATCTCCGCTTCAGCGAGCAGTCGCCAGCTCTCGAGGGGATGAAACACCGCGCTCTGGCGGCACAGGGATTCCATTGCGCGGTAGCGGGCGAGGTCCTTCACGTTGCGCCTCCAGCTCCCTGCCCCCAACTATCTAAAGCCGATTTTCAAGACAGCGTCATTATGATTCTGAGAAGAAATGCTTCCGGCAAACTCGGGAACCAGGCTGTCGAGGCCGCAAGGCCCGTTACGAATGTCCTGCTTCGGCCGCAATTGGAACTTTGTCTTCGGGCAAGGGTTATTCAGTTTCCGATCAGGCCGCGCACGCATAAGCGGCTCACGGACGAAGGGGCGCTCGAGGGTGCCATGTCAAAGTTCAAAATCTGCAGCATTATTGTTCTGACCGCCGTTCTGATGGGCGCAGCCGGTGCTGCGTACGGACGAGGCGGCGGAGGCGGCGGAGGCGGAGGCCGCGGCGGCGGGGGTGGGGGGCCGGCGCACATTTCGGCGGCGGCGGCGCACATTTCGGCGGAGGTGGTCCATTTCGGCGGCGGCGGAATGCATTTCGGCGGCGCGCACTTCGGTGGCGGGCCTCGCTACAGCGGCAGGCCCGCGGTATCGCGGTTTGCGGCGCGGTCCAGTTTCCGCGGTCAGCGCTCGTTTGCGGGTGGCGGTTCGGGCCGGGCGGCCAGCCGCGGCGCACAGTTCAACGCAAACCGAAACGCCAATTTCGCCCGGGATCGAAATCCAGGCTTCCAGAATCGCAGCGCCAGCCGGCGGTCAAACGCCGTGCGCAGCGCCTTGAACTCGCATGCCGTCGCTGGTGCGCTGCACAATAGAACCGCACTGCGCAATCCCGATATCCGCGCCCGCGTAGCCGCAAGTGCGGCCATAGCGGGATGGCGTGACGGCCATGGCGGCAGGGAAGGATGGTGGCGACACCGCCACGGTGGCTACGGCTGGGTCGGTCCGTTGTTCTGGCCGTTCGCCTATTACGACATCTACGACTACGCGCTTTGGGATTACCCGCCGTTCTGGGACTACGGCTATAACGACATCTATGCCGGTCTCTTTGCCCCCTATGGCTATGACGAGCTAACGGGATATCTGCCACAAGCCGCGGGCAGCCCTCAGACCGGTTCCAGGCGGAACGCCCAACCCGCAGCGTCCGACCAGTTGGCGCAAATGTGCGGCGACGACAGCCGCGACATCGCCGGCCTGCCAATTGATCAGATCCAGGCGGCCATTCAACCGAATGACGTCCAGCGCGCAGCCCTCGACGATTTCGCCAACGCCTCGGTGAAGGCTGGGCAGGATATCAAGGCCGCATGTCCGACCCAGGTCGCACTGACGGCACCTGCCCGGCTTGCTGCCATGCAGCAGCGGATCGAGGCGATGATTTCAGCGGTCGGCACGGTTCGGTCGCCTTTGCAGAAATTCTACGACCTCCTCAATGATGAACAGAAGGCCCGGCTGAACGCGCTCGGCGAGGATCAGCGCAAGCGCGAGGCCGCGCAACCCACGCCTGGCGCGCTCGCTCAAAGCTGCGAAGATGCGCAAGCGACCCCGCCGAACTGGCCGGCCGGCGAGATCGACGCTAGGATTCATCCGACCGAAGCGCAACGCGCCAGTCTCGCCGCACTCCAGGACGCCGGCGCAAAGGCAGCGGACATGCTGAAGGCCTCGTGCCGGACGGCGGAGGCCATCACCCCGCCGGCACGGCTCGAGGCGGCCGGCAAACGGCTGGACACCATGCTGCAGGCGGTCAAGAGCGTGCGCGCCGCACTCGACGACTTCTACGGAAAGCTGACTGACGAGCAGAAGGCACAGTTCGAGGCGATCGGGCCGGGCCGCACCGCACTGTCCGATGAGCCGGCCGCCACGCGAGCGCAAGTTCGCCGCCGCCACCATATGAGCGTCGCCGGATTGATCCGGCATTTCATGTGGCTTGCGCACTGAAGCAGCATTCACCCCCGGCCACATTGCACGTGTCACCGGGCGGGCGACGACACAAGCGGGCGGTCCACGGTCGCGCCGCCGGAATAACGTAACGCCGTGCGTGACGCCGCCACCGGTGCTATTCTTTGCTGATCTGATGGTCACAAGTGAGGAACGATGCGAGGGCCGCACACTGGCGCCACAAGCGGCTCTGCCTTGTTGTGTGCCGCGGCTTTCGTTTTTCCAGCCTTCGCTCAAACGGCACCGCTCGTTAGCGCCGCCGCGTTTGGCGATTGGCACGCCGACCAGCCTGGCGTGAGCCGATTGATCAAGCCCGATGATTTGCCGAAGCCCGGCGCGACTCCCTCGGCGGCCAATGGTCCTCGTGTCGTCCCTCGACCCGCCTCGGCCGTCCCGCATGTTCCCGCAGGCTTCAAGATCGAATTGTTTGCCCAAGGACTAAGCGGACCGCGCCAGATGCGGGTGGCGCCCAATGGCGACGTCTTCGTTGCAGAAACCAGCGCAGGAAGGATTAGCGTTTTGCGGGCGGCGGACGGAAAAGCAAAAGCCAACGCAATTTTCGCAAGCGGCCTGAACCAACCCTTCGGAATTGCGTTCTTCCCAGGCGGCGACAATCCCCAATGGGTTTACGTTGCCAACACCGACAGTGTCGTTCGCTTTCCGTATCACCAGGGCGGCATCAAAGCTGCGGACAGGCCTGAAACCATCGTTGCGCAATTGCCGCATAGCTTCGGCCACACGACCAGGGACATCGTCTTCACCAAAGACAACAAGAGGATGCTGATTTCTGTTGGTTCCGAGAGCAATGCCGCGGAGGGCATGGCAAGCCCGCCCGGGGGACTACCGTCGTGGCGTGACAAACACCCGCTCGGCGCAAGCTGGGGCAACGAGACCGATCGGGCAGGCGTACTGGTGTTCGATCCCGACGGAAAAAATCGCGGCGTGTTTGCGACCGGCATCCGCAATTGTGTCGGCCTTGCCGTTCATCCCCAGACCGGGGATTTATACTGCTCGACCAATGAGCGCGACGGCCTGGGAGACAATCTGGTGCCGGATTACGTCACCCGGGTACGCGAAGGTGCATTTTATGGTTGGCCATGGTTTTATATCGGTAGCAACGAAGATCCGCGCCATGCTGGCGAACGGCCTGACCTCAAGGGCAAGGTCACCGTTCCCGACGTTCTCATCCAGGCCCATTCAGCTTCCCTAGGACTCACCTTCTACACCGGCAACGCCTTCCCTGCCGATTACGCCGGCGACGGCTTCGCGGCCGAACACGGCTCATGGAATTGGTCGAAACGCACGGGCTACAAGGTCATCCGCATTCGCCTCAAAGACGGGGTGCCGACGGGCGAATATCAGGATTTCGTCACCGGCTTTGTGATCAATGATTCCGAGGTGTGGGGGCGTCCCGTTGGCGTGGCCGTGGCGCACGACGGCGCGCTGCTGGTATCCGAAGACGGTAGCGGCACGATCTGGCGCATTACACACTGATCTCCAGGTCAGTAAATTGCAGCGTCGAACGGCATTTCGCTCGCGATGTTTTGCGACGGTCCTGAACAGCACTGTTTCGCTTTGATAGTGAACGACGCGGAAAAAGAGTTCTACTTCAGCATGCCTGCAAACGTCTTAGCAAAAGTATGGACGTCGCCCGGCCAGCGCGCCGAGACGTAATTGCGGTCGCGAACGACAAAGGCCGGCGTGTCGTCATCCATGGAATCGCGCGCAAGACCCGAGGTCTTGCGGCGATAGCGTGGATCATTCCTCGGGACATCACAGAAATCTTCCGGGCGAGCCAGCGCGCGCGTCACTTCCTGCTGCACCGACATATAGCCCTCCGGTTGTCCGCTTTCCTCAAGATAGGTTCGGTAATAGTTCGGATCCCAAAATCGCGTGATGCGCGCGACCGACCACGCGCTGTTTTCGAACGCCCAGGTCAAAGCGGTCGTCTGGTATCCCCAGAGAACCGACCGGCCGGTCCGTTTCGAGATGCTGCGCGCCGCCAAAAGCACGCCGTGACAGATCGCCGCCACCGGCTTTTCGTCATCGAAGAAGCTGACGACGAGGTTCTGAAGAATCTCGCTTTCCAGATAATCGCGCATGCCCCGCGCCCGATGACCGCCGGGCAACAGCAGCGCATCGAACGCGGATGCGCCGACGGCATCCCAGCGCAGCGGCGCGGCATAGTCCGGGCCAGCGATCATTTCGGCATAGGCCTTCCGCGCGTCGCGATTGGCCCGCATCAAAAGTCCGATCAGCGGCAGTTTTCGCAGCAGCGGAATCGCGCCCCAGGGATCGAGGCCCTCCCCGGTCAGCATCATGTTGTCGGCCGCTGCAGGCCGCCCATCGGGGGTCGCAAAACTGACCGCGTGTCCGGCGTCCGTAAGTACCCGCCAGCTCACTGCGGCTTCGCTCGGATCGAAATCCCGCGCCGGCAGCAGGACGAGAACGTGCGCCATCAAGGACCATCCTGAAACGCCGATGAAGGGCCACCCGTCTTTGCACGTGGAAGTGCGCCGGATCCAGCAACTGCAATCTGAAGGCCTACTTCCTGTTTCCGCGCGGCAATGTGATCGGGACATGCGGCGTGGTACTCACCACGATCGGGCTTCCGTCAGGGTGAGTGTGGCTCTTGAGCGTCTCGAGAAGCAGAATGAACTTTTCGGCAAGCATGTGCCTACTCCCCTGAGTTCCGTCCTCCGCTGCAGCGCGTCTGTCGACAGACGGCACAGACACGATGGTGCCCGGTTATGGTCCCCGGCTGACTTCGCGGGACGGCCAAAATGGTTTCATCGCCTGCTTGGATGGTTTCCTATGGGGTTGCTCCACGAAATCAGTTCACGCCGCCGTGAGCACCAGGGCGAAGCCCGCTAGACCGTCAGCACCGTCGATCCCGTGGTCTTGCGCGCGGCGAGGTCGGCATGCGCCTTCGCCGCGTCCTTCAGCGGATAGGTCTGGTGGACCTCGATCTTGACCGCGCCGGACTTCACGACATCGAACAGCTCCTTGGCCATGGCGACAAGGTTTTCGCGCTTGGCGGCATACGTATTGAGTGTCGGGCGGGTGACGTAGAGCGATCCCTTTTGCGCCAAGAGGCCGAGGTTGAGCGGCTCGACGCCGCCGGAGGACTGGCCGAACAGCGCGGCGACGCCGAGCGGGGCGAGGCAATCGAGCGATTTCAG
Source organism: uncultured Alphaproteobacteria bacterium (assembly GCA_963778925.1). Lineage (GTDB taxonomy): Bacteria > Pseudomonadota > Alphaproteobacteria > Rhizobiales > Xanthobacteraceae > Bradyrhizobium. Next base: position 141,125 of record CAVZWE010000014.1, read on the forward strand.
GAAGGTGTCCTTGCCAACGGAATCATAGACCACCGGCACCTTCTTGCCGCCGGTGATCTCGTCGACGCGCTTCACGAAATCCTCGCGCGTATAGACGATGGTGTGGGCGCAGCCATGGGCCTTGGCGAGCTTTGCCTTCTCGTCGCTGCCGACCGTGCCGATGACGGTGGCGCCGAGATGCTTCGCCCACTGGCTGAGGATCAGGCCGACGCCGCCGGCCGCGGCATGCAGCAGGATGGTGTCGCCGGCTTTGACGCGATAGGTCTGGCGGATCAGATATTGCGTCGTCAGGCCCTTCAGCATCATGGCGGCCGCGGTCTTGTCATCGATGCCGTCGGGCAGTTTGAGCAGGCGATCGGCCGGAATCAGCCGCGCCTCGGCGTAGGCGCCGATCGGCGCGGCGCCATAGGCGATGCGGTCGCCAGGTTTCAGATCGGTGACGCCGGCCCCGACCTCCTCGACCACACCAGCCGCCTCGCCGCCGAGGCCACTCGGCAGCTGCGCCGGATAGAGTCCGGAGCGGTTGTAGATGTCGACGAAGTTCAGTCCCACGGCGGTGTGGCGGATGCGCGCCTCCCCAGGCCCGGGCTTGGCGACGTTGACTTCTTCCCAGACCAGAACTTCGGGTCCGCCGGTTTTGTGAAAGCGGATGGCGTGCGTCATGGAATTACTCCTCGGGGTGATATGACAAAGGCGAGATGACGGAACAGAAAAGCCGCGACCGAGCGGGGAACCGCCCGGCAGGGTGTAGCAGAATTCAGGTGCCGATCGCATCCTTGATCGACTGCATGATCGCGACTTCGACCTGCCGAAATGTTACAGAAATGCAACAGGCACCGACAATAAGGGTTCGTTCCTCGTACGTTCGAAAGAGTTGATGAAGAGCGTCCGTCATCCGCGGTTAGATTAGCCCCGGGGTTGAGTTTAGCGTGCTTCCGCTGTGAAGGAGAGCCGAAATGCCAGCCTACATCCAGCATCACGAAATCGAGAGAGCTGCGATCGTCTGCCCCGGCTGCATAGGACTGCTGCCCATGTTCGTGCGGGACGTCGAGCCGCATTGGAGCATGGCGAAGATCGACTTCATCTACGAGTGCTCAGACTGCGGCGCCGAGGTCAGGCAGACCGTCACCAAGCCGGAGCAGCCACACTAGGCACCTTCGCCGGCTGCGCGCGCGGCGATCAAGGATTTGACGGCTGCAGCGACGTTTCTGATGTCCGCGTCTAGCGAACGGCTACTCGGGAATCAACGCTATTGACGTTGCATTCTCTGAAATGGAACGCGATCTCATCGAGCGCCCGCTGTTCCCACTCTTCGGCTTGGGCAAGCCAAAAAAACTTACGCTCGGAATCCAGCAACGCGCGCTCTCGGCAGATAAATTCCTGGCTGCGAATTTCGACGAGCTTGTTCATGAACTCCACTCCGCTGTGAAGCCAATTTACACAATCACTTTAGCAGAGTCGGGGCAAAAATGTTTCAATTTGATGTGTGGGAATAACAGTATTTTTGTATATGTTTCGCACCGCAGTGCAGCAAGTTTCGCGTAGCGATGCGTCAAACTTCCACCACACGTTCGATGTGGATGCGGCGGCAGTCCATCTCATATTCCAGATCGACCACGGGCGGGCGACAGAAATGCCAGGTCAGACCCGGACGCAACGCGCCGCGCTTGCCGAGTTCGCTCTCCAGAAATGGAAACACGTCGCGAACCGTATAGAGCTGCACCGCCGTGGTCTGCCGCCAGCCGCCGGAGAACGCGCTCATGCGCCGCTCCATCTCGTCCAGAACCCACCTGGCTTTTTCCAGCATGGCTTGCGGACTGGTGTCGCCGAGGCGAACCGTATGGTCACGATAGTTTGCTTTACCCTCCACCGACTCGCCGCTGCCGGAGACGACGAACGATGCCGGCGCATTCGGCGCAACGGTTGTGAACGAGAAGGCGTGAAAGCCCGGCTCCGGCGGCGGATCGAGTTTTGGGCAGACATTGCTGCGGGCGACCGGATTGATCCCCTCCTTCATCACGCCCCACTCGATCAGCGTCTTGATATAGATTTCGTTGAAGGCCTTGAAGCCGTCTTCGGTAAAGGAGCGGGCGAGCGCAGTTCGCAGGCGCCGAACGCCGTCAGCGGCCGGCCGGCCGCCCTGATGATCTCTGCGATCTTGTCAAAACCCTGCTTCAGCGGAACCACGCTTGCAAAACGCACGCGCTCGATGGTGAAGCCGGCAAGCGCGCCGATGCCGCAGGAATACTGGCTGACGCCCGGCATGAACCGGTAGCCGCTATCGTCGGCCTCGATGGTCTCGATCATGCAAACTCCTGATTTCCCCGGCAAGGTTCTTTTCGGACCCCCGTCCGGTTGAATTGTTTTTGCACGTTGTTCAGGTTCCGACGCGAAGCGACGCGCGCTGCTTGCGAAGATAGGCAATAACCGAGAGCGCGGTGATCCGACCCGTCCTCGGATTTTCCGACGGGATGTTCTCGATCGACATCGAGAAGCGGGCGGAATCGGATTCCACCTCGATGCGATGAATGTTGCGCGTCACGGTCGGATCAGCCCAGATCTCCAGCCGGGTGCGGTCGGGACCGATTCCGGCCAGCGACAGCGCCACGGCAACATTCAGATTGGCGGGGAATCCTTTTGCCGCCTCGCGCGCCGTACCCTCGAAGATCCTGAGCGGTTCGGTAATGCGTTCGATGTCGATGTTGTTTTCGACGATATAAGGCGCGCCGGCGAGCCCGGGGACCGGTTTGCGCGTCACCATCCGGACCGAATGGATGGTCCCGACAGCCGCGGCGGTCACCGCGTCGAGACCGATCAGCGCACCCGTCGGCACCACGATTTGACCGCCGTGTTGTCTGGCTAGCTCAACCAGGTCCTCGTGGTCGAGAAGCGCGCCGGCGCTGAGAACCACGGCGGTCTTTCCGCGCGTTACGAACGGCTCGACAATGGACCTCAAGAGCCTGGCCGGCGCGCATTCGATGACGATATCGGCGACATCGCAGAGCGCCTCGACCGGCAAGACCGCGGGTGTTGCCGTCAGGCCGGCCAGCCAGTCGCGGTGCTTTTCGGGATTCTGCGCCGAGACGGCGGCGAGCGCCAATCCGTCTATTCCCCGGTCCAGCGCCTCCGCCACCCGCTTTCCGATCGCTCCCAAGCCTGCAATGGCAACACGCAAGTCGGCTGGTGGGCTGTTCAATAAATCCGCCATCGATGGGCTTCGCTATCCTTCTCTGGGCCGCACCGCCGCGGGTACGTGCCGCATATTAGCGGCCTTCGCTGCCGACGAAAGCCTCCATTCGACACAGGTCTTTACTTCGTTCGTGTGCAAACGAATAATCCGGCTTGATCCGGCGGTAACGCCGGGCTCAAAGTCGCGTCTGATCGGGATGATCGCAGAAGGAAACATTCCATGGCCCATGACCAACCCCAGGCCGCCGGCCCCGCCAAGCTGGTGATCCGCAATATCGGGCTGATGCTCTCGGGCGCCATGGAGAAGCCCATTCTGGATGCCGATACGATTGTCGCGGAGAACGGCAAAATCACCGCAGTCGGCCGCGCCAGGGATATCGATGCCGACGGCGCCACCACCATCGTCGATGCCAACGGCACCACGGTGGTGCCCGGACTGATCGACAGCCATGTTCATCCTGTCGCCGGCGACTGGACGCCGCGGCAAAACCAGATCGGCTGGATCGACAGCTTCCTGCATGGCGGCGTCACCACCATGATCTCGGCGGGCGAGGTTCATATGCCGGGCCGTCCGCGCGACGTCGTCGGCCTCAAAGCGATGGCGATTTTTTCGCAGCGCGCGTTCTGGACGCTTCGTCCCGGCGGCGTCAAGGTTCATGCCGGTGCGCCCGTGATCGAGACCGAAATGGTCGAAGAGGATTTCAAGGAGCTCGCCGCGGCCGGCGTCAAGCTGCTCGGCGAAGTCGGCCTCGGCGGCGTCAAGGACGGCCCGACCGCGCGCAAGATGGTCGGATGGGCGCGCAAATACGGCATCCAGAGCACCATCCATACCGGCGGTCCGTCGATTCCCGGCTCCGGCCTGATCGACAAGGATGTCGTGCTGGAAGCCGACACCGACGTGATCGGCCACATCAATGGCGGTCACACCGCGCTGCCCGACGACCAGATCCGCTGCATCTGCGAGGGCTGCAAGCGTGGGCTGGAACTGGTTCACAACGGCAACGAGCGTTCGGCGCTTTTTACATTGCGGATCGCGCGCGAGATGGGCGATCTCGGCCGCGTCATCCTCGGCACCAATTCGCCTGCCGGCTCCGGCGTGCAGCCGCTGGGCATCCTGCGCATGGTGTCGCTGTTGTCGTCGCTTGGCGAGGTGCCGGCCGAAATCGCGTTCTGCTTTGCGACCGGCAACACCGCGCGGATGCGCGCGCTGGATTGCGGCATCATCGAAGTCGGGCGATCGGCCGACTTCGTCATCATGGACCGGGCCCAGCATTCCCCCGGCAAGACCATCCTCGACAGCGTGCGGCTCGGCGACCTCCCGGGCATCGGCATGACCATTATCGACGGCATCGTCCGCACCCAGCGCAGCCGCAACACGCCGCCGGCGACGAAGGTGCCGCTGATTGTCGGACATTGATCGGGCGCGCTGCGCGTCCATAGATTCCCGCTTCAATTTTTAAAGAACTAAAAAAGCTATGACTCAGCATTCCCGCGGCGCGAAGCGTCCGGGTCGTGCAAGAAACCTTCGCCCAAAGGAGGGCGTGGGGAATGCCGGGCGCCCAATGCACCCATAGCCTCGCGTGGGAAAATAAAAACCACACGAGTTAGCCACCACAGGTCCACCAGAATCATCCAGCATTCCCGCACGCGATGGTGTTAACGGCTTATACCGGGCTCTCCTCGGTGACCGGGCTCTTTTGCCACCGTCGTCTGCGGAATCGTATTCCTCGAACTTGACGCCAGCGTCGGGGCGTCAGGACCACACGGCTTTGCCGTCCGCGAATAAGTGCTCTCGTCTTCAGCACCACCCGCGTCCACGCATCCCGCCCCTACGTCAGTGACGATGGCCAACGCCCCTTGTGTCCAGAAAGTCTGGCAGAATGTGCGAACGGGCGGTTGCGCGCCAACCGCCCGTTGCTGGAACTGAGCCCGTAACGCCCCAAAGCGACAGAGCCTGTACTAGAGCGAGGGACAGCTCCGGTGTCTTCCTCAACCCGAACAGTTGCAAGGGCTTCGAGCCCGTACCGAGCAAGGAAGGGAGTGGATGATGGCACAGAATGATCAGATTGTCGTCGGCATTGATGTGGCTAAAGACAAGGTGGATACGTGCATTCGCTCACTATCGCAGCGGCACACCTTTCCGAACACCGCACAGGGTCACCGCAAGACGATTGCCTGGCTTCACAAGCACAAGGTGAACAAGGCCGTCATGGAGGCGAGCGGCGGCTATGAGCGGGGCTACTGGGCCAGGCTGCTGCGCCTGGCCGGCATCGAGGTGCGGATTGTCGATCCCAAGCGGGTCCGCAGCTTTGCACGTCGGCCGGACGGCTGGCAAAAAACGTACGATCGACGCCGAGATGATTGCCTGGTTCGCCGAGACATTTGACGAAGCGCCGGGCCAGACCCACGATGCCGCGCATGAGGAGTTGGTGGCACTGGTGAAAGCGCGCGAAAGCGTCTGATTGACCTCAAGACCCGCTTGCAAAGCCAGGACGAACATGCGCCACCAGGAGTGGTCCAGAAAGCCCATGCCGAGCTGCCATCGAGTGCAAGCGCCCGGTCGGCGTGAATCGCTGCGGTAGCGAGATCATGTGCCAGGCAATAGCCGGCAGACAGCATCGTCTCGGTTAGCGGATCTCCGGTATTGAGCTGCGCCGCGTGCATGGCAAGCTCGCGAGCCGCCGCCTTCTCCTTGTCCGGTCGCGGACAGAAGTTGTGGCAACCGCGCAAGCCGTGGCACCAAGCCGCGAGCGCCATCGGGAGCGCTTCCGATGGTGCGCGTTCCATCGCCCGTTCAAGGAGTTCAAGCGCCATCTCTTCGGCCGCAGCTTCGACTGAGAGTACGCCCGGCAGCGCCCGCATCGTCAGTTCCCATGCGTTGAGTTCCGCTGCGTCCAACCGCCAGGCCCGGCCGATCTCGGCCTCACGCACCGATTGCTGGATCGCAGCAGCAATACGCTCCGCGACCCGCTCCTCGAATTCGAATGGGTCGTTGTACCCGCCGTCCCAGTGGTCGGCCCAAAGATAGCGGCCGGTTGGCGCGTCGAGGAGGATGATCATGACGCGCAGGCGCCCGACGCCATCATCGCGAACCCTGAGCTGAAGCTGATAACGGGCTCTGGCCGGCACGACAACGGAGATCCAGCACACGCGCATAAGCGCGGTCGCGATTTCCTCAGCGATGCCCGCAGCACGAGTCGCATTACGGCCGATCGGATCGAATGGCAATACAGCGATTGTCGGCCGCTCGACTGCCACCGACGCCGTTATCCGCCGTATCCGACCAACGAGCATTCTTTGGTTCCGGGACAAAGTGGCGGACGGGCTTTCCCCATAACGCGCCCGGTACTGGATCGCGAAGCGACCAGCGTGATTGAAGCCGCTGCGCGCAGCGATATCGGTGACGCTCGCCCGACTTGACGCGCGGAGGAGCTTTTGCCGCGCCGTGTCGAGGCGGAGATCGCGCAAGAACTCCATCGGCATTCGACCGATGAAGCGACGGAAATGTCTTTGCAGAGTGCGACGACCTACACCGCAGGCCGACGCAATCTCGTCGACTGTCCAGCCGCGGGCTGGATCGGTTTCGAGCAGATCGAGCGCCCTCTTTAGAGGACCGGGTACGAGTTGAGGTGCCATGCGAGCCACTCCAGCCGCAAGAGCAGCAGCGGCAAGGCAAAGCATACCCAATCTGGCGCACGGTGGACAAGCGTGTCGCGAAATGGATTGCGGAATTGAAGGAAGGAGTCGGAACATCTCTAATCAAGCCCATGCTGGAGCACCAGGCATTCAGGTCGCCGACGGTCCAGCAAGCAGAGTAGAGACACGATGAGCCAGCAAGGACAGTGGCAGGTCGGGGGCAGCGCACCCGAGGTATACGAGCGAGAGCTGGTGCCGGCTGTGTTCGGGGTATGGGCACCGATACTTGTCGAGCTCGCTCAACCCCACCCAGGCGAGCGCGTTGTCGACGTCGCGTGCGGTACTGGCATTGTGGCGCGCATCGCAGCAACGCGCGTGGGTCCAACTGGTGCTGTGGTTGGGGTTGATCTCAATCCCGGAATGTTGAGCGTCGCTAGATCAATCGTGTCGACAGACCGGCACTCCGGCGGATCGCTCCAGTGGCAAGAGGCCAGTGCTGACAAGCTGCCGTTCCCGGACGGTTCATTTGACATCGCGTATTGCCAGTTGGGCCTCCAATTCTTCGCCGATCGGGCCGCGGCCCTGCGCGAAATGTACAGAGTTCTTGCCGCCGAAGGAAAACTCGCGCTCATGGTGTGGCGCGGCATAGACGAAAGTCCGGGCTTTGCCGTGCTTGCCGAAGCATTGGAGCGACACGTTGATCGAGCGGCCGCAGCTATCATGCGCGCGCCCTTTGGGTTGTCCAATGCCGACCAACTGGACACGCTCGCTAGCGCCGCCGGTTTTCAGCACGTTATCATTCAACAGCACAGTGGGACGGTCCGTTTTCCTTCGGTCGAACGATTCGTGTCGAGTTATGTTGCGGGTTCGCCGTTGGCCGGCCCGGTTTCCCAAGCCAACGATGCGGCGCGCGAGGCTCTCGTCACCGATGCCGTGAATGCTTTAGGCAAATACACTAGCAATACTGAACTAGCCTTCCCCATAACCGCCCACCTGCTAAGCGCAAGCGCGCGCGCCAAGATCGTCAGGTAAGGCTCGACAACGCGCCGGCGCCGGCCAGGAGCACCACCACGATCCATGGCTGCATCTTCCAAACCGTGAGCATCAGAAAGCCGCCGAGCGCCAGTGCAAAATCGCGTGGCGTCAAGACCGCGCTGGTCCAGACCGGGTTATAGAGCGCCGCACCGAGAATGCCGACCACGGCGGCGTTGGTGCCTCGCATGGCGGCCTGAGCGGCGGGGCGTGTGCGCATCGCATCCCAGAACGGCAACATGCCATAGACCAGCAACATGCCCGGAAGCAGCAGCGCGACGAGGGCGATGGCTGCACCGGCCAGGCCGTTGGGAGGAGGACCCATCACGGCTCCAAGATAGGCGGCGAAGGTAAAGAGCGGACCCGGCACCGCCTGCGCCAGCCCATAGCCTGCCAGGAATGCCTCGTTGGTAACCCATCCCGGCGTTACCACCTGGGCCTGAAGCAGCGGCAGCACGACATGGCCGCCGCCAAAAACAAGGGCTCCCGACCGGTAGAAGGCATTGAAAAGGGCGAGGCCCTGAGAACCGGTCGCGGTCGCGACGGCAGGAGCTATCAAGAGCAGCGCCGCGAACAGCGCGAGCGCGATACCACCACCCAGCCGGCTGACCGGAAAATCCAGATGTCCGGAAACCGGCGCTCCTTCTCCTCGGCATAGCCAAAGGCCCGCGCAGGCGCCGAGCGCGATCGCTGCGATTTGCGCCAAGGATCCGGCGAACGATACGACGATCGCAACCGCGGCAAGCGCGATGCCGGCGCGGGCCCGATCGGGAGTGAGGGTTCGCGCCATTCCCCAGATGGCTTGTGCGACGACCGCGACGGCGACAAGCTTGAGCCCGTGCAAAAAACCTTCGGCAACCGGTCCGGTGAATGCGGCTGCACTCATCGCAAACGCGAACAGGATCAGGGCCGATGGCATCGTGAACGCGAACCAGCGCCGCCAGCCCGCCAACAAGGCCGTTGCCGCGCAGGATACCCAGGGAAAAGCCGACCTGGCTGGAGGCCGGCCCCGGGAGGAACTGGCACAGTGCCACCAGATCGGCGTAGCCCGCCTCATCGATCCATCGCCGACGCACCACCAACTCGTCCCGGTAGTAACCGAGATGAGCAATGGGACCGCCAAATGAGGTGATGCCGAGCTTGAGAAAAACCCGAAAGACCTCGCCAGCCGAGCCGCCGATCACGCTGTTGTTCGAGCTGGAGTCGCGATCGTTTGCCTCTGGGTCCGCAGGCAAAGGAGCTTCCATCGAGTCACCTCTTGTCAGGTCTTCTTGGTCGCCGTGCACAAATCAGCGCAGCTTGCTCAGCAGCGCGATCAGCGTCTCGCGCTCTCTGGCGTCGAGCGGCGCCAGGGTTTCCCTGGTGATGGCGAGCGCGTTCGGCACGGCCTTCTCGGCGAGCTGCTGGCCGGCGCGCGTCAGGCTGACCAGGAGACGGCGGCCGTCTTCGGGATCGGGGCTGGTCTCGGTCAGGCCGCGGGCGGTGAGCCGGTCGATCACGCCCTTGATGGTGGCGACATCCATCGCGGTCAGGCGGCCGAGCTGATTTTGCGAGCATGGTCCGGTCTCGCTGAGTTTGGCCAATGCCGCCCATTGCGTCGGCGTCAGGTTGATTCCGATTTCGCGGGCGAAGATCGTGGCGTGGCGCTGCCACACCTGGCGCAGGATGAAGCCGACCTGCTCCTCGAGGATGTAGGCCGGCCGCGAAGGCCTGACGCTCCGTCTGGCCGAAAGGCTCCTGGTCATCTGAACATTCCCCGTCCCTGTTTTGTCCCGGCGCCGGCAATCACAGCGCCAGATGCGCGTCTCTGACGTCGGGACGCGCATCAAGCTCGCTCATGGTCCCGCTGAAGCAGATGCGGCCGCGCTCGATGATATAGGCGCGGTCGCAGATCAATCTCGCGAAATGCAGGTTCTGCTCGGAGACGACCATGCTGACGCCCGCCTTCTTCATGACCAGGATCGCATCCACCATCTGCTCGACGATCCTGGGCGCCAGTCCCTCCGAGGGCTCGTCGAGCAGCACCAGCGACGGATTGCCCATCAAGGTGCGGGCAATCGTCAGCATCTGCTGTTCTCCGCCGCTCATGCGCCCGCCATGGCGGCCGCGCATCTCGCCAAGGTTCGGAAACAGCGTAAATAATTTTTCTCTTGTCCAGTGTGGCGCGTTCGCTCTCGCCGGCTGGCGGCCGACTTCGAGGTTTTCATCGACCGTGAGGTCGGTGAAGATGCGCCGCTCTTCCGGCACATAACCGAGCCCGCCGCGCACGATCGCATGCGTCGGCTGATGCGAGACATCCCTGCCCTCGAACACGATGCGGCCGCTGCGCTGCTCGACCAGGCCGACGATGGAGCGAAAGGTCGTGGACTTGCCGGCGCCGTTGCGGCCGAGCAGCGCGACCACCTCGCCCTCACCGACTTCGAGCGCGATGTCGAACAGGATGTGAGCCGGGCCATAATGGCTGTTGAGCCCCTCGACGGAGAGCTTCATGCACCCGCTCCCTCGCGGTGGCGAGCGTCATAAACCAGGCCCTCGCCGAGATAGATGGCGCGCACTTGCGGGTTGCTTCGGACCTGTTCGGGCGAGCCTTCCGCAATCAATGTGCCGCGATTGAGTACCAGAATGCGGTCGGCGTGCTCGAACACCACGTCCATGTCGTGCTCGGTGAAGAGCACGCCGATCGATTTTTCGCGGGCAATGCCGGCCGTGAGCCGCATCAACTCGATACGTTCGCGCGGCGCCATGCCGGCGGTCGGCTCATCCATCAGCAGCAGTTTTGGCTGGTTGGCTAGCGCAATCGCGAGCTCCAGCCGCTTGAGGTCGCCGTAGGCGAGTTCGCCGCAGGGGCGCTCCGCGTAACCGGCCATGCCGACCAGTTCGAGCAGGCGAGCGGCCTCTTGCTGCGCGAACCGCGGCGTCGACATCCAGAGATTGAACAGGCGGCGGTGATACGACACCAGCGCAACCTGGATGTTTTCGCGCACGGTCATGGTTGGGAAGGTCGCCGTGATCTGGAAGGTACGGCCGACGCCGAGCCGCCAGATTTCGCGCGGCCTCTTGCCGGTGGTGTCCTCGCCCAGCAGATTGATCCGCCCGGCGCCGGGCGTGGTTTGACCGTTGAGCATGTCGAAGCATGTGCTTTTGCCGGCGCCGTTTGGACCGATCAGCGCCAGTATTTCGCCGGCCTGCAGCGCGAACGAGATGCTGCGCACCGCATGGACCCCGCCATAGGATTTGCTCAAGGCTTCGACCGACAGCAGCGGGGGCGCGATGCTCATTCGGCGGTCTCGATCTGCGAGGCAAGAAGCGTGGGCTTTGGCGATTGCGGCCGGCGACGATGTCGAATCGTCTCCAGCATCCCGACAATGCCCTTCGGAAACGCCACCACGATCAGGACGATGACGCCGCCGAGCACGAGTTTCGACAGGTCGGTCTGGCTTACCAGCCAGATCGACAGCGCCTTGTAGACGATAGCGCCGACGACCGCGCCGGAGACCGTCTCGACGCCGCCGAGCAGCACCATCACCAGCGCATCGACCGAGAGCGAGATGCCGAGGCTGTCGGGAAACACGCTGCCCTTCAGATACGCAAACAACGCGCCCGCGACCCCGGCGGCCGCGCCAGCGATCACGAAGGCCGTCCACTGGATCCGCTTGCCATCGATGCCGATAGCCTCGCCGCGCAGCGGCGAATCCCGCGTCGCCCGCAGCGCGAAGCCGAATGGGGAGAACACGATGATCCGAAGTGCGGCGACGACAAACGCGGCAACGCCGATCGACAACCAGTAGAAATGCGAGGGGCTCGCCGCCCACTGCTCGGGCCACACTCCCAAAATGCCGTTGTCGCCGCCGGTCACCTCGACCCACTGGAATGCGATCGACCAGACGATCTGCGCGAACGCCAGCGTCAGCATCGCGAAATACACGCCGGACAGTTGAACCGCGAAGAATCCGAACACCGCCGCGCCGGCCAGCCCCAGCAGCGGGCCGAGCAGCAGACTGACCAGCATCGGCAGACCCGCGAGCTTGGCGAGGAACGCGACGCCATAGGCGCCGAGCCCGAAATAGGCGGCATGGCCGAACGAGGCGAGGCCGCCGACCGACATCAGGAAATGCAGGCTCGCGGCAAAGATGACAAAAATCGCGATTTCCGAGCCGACCGTCAGCGCATAGTTGCCGCCGATCAGCGGCAGCGCCGCGACAGCGACCAGCGCGGCAATTGCCGCAAGCCGCTCATTTGAAGTCAGCGGCCGCCACGGATGCACGGTGAGCCCCGGCGTGCGGCGTGCGGCGGCTTCCGGCCTGCCGAACAGGCCCCAGGGACGCACGATCAAGACCGCGGCCATCACCAGAAACACCAGGATGATGGAAATCTTCGGAAAGATCAGGATGCCGAAGGCGTTGAGCTCCGACACCAGCACGGCCGCGACAAAGGCGCCGATGATGCTGCCGAGGCCGCCGATCACCACCACGACGAACACGTCGACGATGATGCGCAGATCCATGGCGTGATGCACGGCGTCGCGCGGAATCTGCAGCGCGCCGCCCAAGGCAGCCAGAAAGACCCCGAGCGCGAACACGCTGGTGAACAGCCATTTCTGATTGACGCCGAGCGCTGCCACCATGTCGCGGTCCTGGGTTGCCGCCCGAACCAGCACGCCCCAGCGGGTGCGCTGGAACATCAGCCACAGCGCGCCGAGCACGACCGGACCGAGCACAATCAGGAACAGATCGTAACTCGGAATGTTCTGGCCGAAAAAATCAACCGCGCCCTTGAATCCCGGCGCGCGGCGGCCGAGCAGATCGCTCGGTCCCCAGATCAGCACCACCAGATCCTCCACCATCAGGGTCAGGCCGAAGGTCGCCAGCAGCTGAAACAGTTCGGGCGCATGATATATCCGGCGCAGCAGCACCATCTCAACCAGCACGCCGATCACCGCAACGACCAGCGATGCCAAGACAATGCCGCCCCAAAATCCGATCGCGCCGGAAAAACGCTCGGTCAGCGTGAATGCCGCGTAAGCGCCGAGCATATAGAACGCGCCGTGGGCGAAATTGACGATCCGCGTCACGCCGAAGATGATCGACAGCCCTGAGGCGACCAGAAACAGCGACGCCGCGCTGGCAAGACCGGTCAGGAACTGAACGACGTAAAAGGCCATGGCGGTCCGCGTCTTGAGGCACCTCTCCCCGCTTGCGGGGAGAGGTCGGATTGCGAAGCAATCCGGGTGAGGGGGACTCTCCGCGAGTTGAGCCCATGGATAGAGCCCCTCACCCCAACCCTCTCCCCGCAAGCGCCGGGAGAGGGGGAAATAACCCTCACTCCTTCGGGCGCAGTTTCGCGACTTCCGCATCGCTCGGAAGATAATCGGAACCCTTGCGATAGACGGTATCCACCATCACGCCCTTGCCGTCCTTGAGCGCGGTCTTGCCGACGAAGGCGCCCAGGGTCGACTGGTGATCGATCTTGCGGAAGGTGATCTCGCCGAACGGCGACGGCACCGACAAGTCCTTCGGTCGCGGCGATCAGTTTTTCCGGATCGGTGGAGTTGGCTTTTGCCAGAATGGCCGCGGCGGATTTGATGGTCTGGTAGCCGACGATCGAGCCGAGCCGCGGATAGTCATTGTACTTGGCCTGATATGCCCTAAGGAAGGCGTCGTGTTCCGGCGTCTTGATGCTGTACCAGGGATAGCCGGTGACGATCCATCCCTCGGGCGTCTCTTCCTTCAGCGGGTCGAGGTATTCGGGTTCGCCGGTGAGAAAGCTCACCACGGTGCGATCCCTGAACAGGCCGCGGGTGTTGCCTTCGCGCACGAACTTTACAAGGTCGGCGCCGAAGGTGACGTTGAGGATGGCTTCCGGATTGGCGGCGGCAAGCGCCTGCACGATCGGGCCCGCATCGATCTTGCCGAACGGAGGCCACTGCTCGTCGACCCACTGAATGTCGGGCCGTTTTTCCGACATCAGTTTCTTGAACACGGCAACCGCCGACTGGCCATACTCATAATTCGGCGCAATCGTCGCCCAGCGTTTTGCCGGCAGTTTCGCGGCCTCTTCCGCCAGCATGGCCGCCTGCATGTAGTTGGAAGGGCGCAGCCGGAAGGTGTAGCGATTGCCCTTGGCCCAGGTGATGGCGTCGGTCAGCGGCTCGGCCGCGAGGAAGAACACCTTCTTCTGATTGGCGAAATCGCTGACGGCAAGACCGATATTGGAAAGAAACGTGCCGGCCAGCATCGCGACGTTTTCGCTCGACACCAGTTCGTTGGCGGCGGTCTGCGCGTCGGCGGGCTTGCCGCCGTCGTCCTTGGAAACGACCACGAGCTTCTTGCCGTTGATGCCACCGGCGGCATTGATTTCCTCGACCGCGAGCTGCCAGCCCTTGCGATAGGGCTCGGTGAAGGCGGGCAGCAGCGAATAGCTGTTGATCTCGCCGATCTTGATCTCGCTCTGCGCCATCGCGGAATGCGCCATGCCGCTCAGCACGATCGCCAGTCCCGCGCCCAGGAAATATCTGCTACGTCGCATCCCTAATCCTCCACTGTTGAACAAACTATCTCAGGCCGTCTTCGCCTTTGACTTCCGCGACCGTCAGGCCGCCGACCCGCGGCAGCGGCCTGCCGCTGTCGGTGACCGCGACCGCCACCATGATCTCGTTGGCGCGCGGGGCGTCATTGATCTGCACTTCCATGCCGTCGAAATGGCTGCGCACGAACGCGGCGTCCTTGTGACCGAGCGGAATATCCAGCGTGGTGCCCGGTCCGCTCCGCTTTTTCGACGACGGAATCAGCGCCGCGCCCTTGCCAAGCACCTTGCGCACCGGCGCGCCCATCTTGGGGTGCAAGATCGCAGCCGCATGTTCGAGCTCGCCGTTTTCGCCCACCGCCGCGGCCTTGCCGTAGCTTTGTGCCTTGGCGCCGTCGATCCCGAGCGCGGCGACCGCCCTTTTTGAAAGCAGATCGCCGAGTTCCTCGCCAATGGCGATCAAAGGCGAGAGGTCCTCGACATATCTTCCCGCGAACGGATTTTCGATCACGGCGATCGCAGCCGCGCGCCGGGTCGGCGGCGCGACCGTCTTCCCCATTTCCAGATAGGTCTCCTCGACGACCGTGACGATCTTGCGAATGACCGCGCTCATCGTGTTCCGCCTTGTTCTCTGATTTCGGTGATCTCAGGCATGCATCGCGCCTGCCGTTGCATGTTGCGGAGCGGCGCGTGCGATCCGGACATCGCGATCGCCCGTGTCGCCACGACGATCATCTCGCCATGCAGCCGCAAGGCGGCGCCGTCGATCAATCCCGCGGCGAGCAGATTTCGTGCACAGGCCGCGCCGGCTTCCAGCGCATCCGCAATCTCGCCCGACGACAGCGCGCCGACGGCGCGGGTGACCAGCCGCGCACCGAGGTCGCTGTCGGGCTGCAGATCAATTGCCGGGCGGCGGACGATGGCAGGATGTCCGGGCAGATCGACTGAGTTGGCAATGATGGTGGCGGCGGCGTCGGCCTGCGACGCGGTCTGCGCCAGCACGGTGACGGCGTTGGCAATGCCGAGCGAAAAACTGCGGCCGTGGCGTCCACTGGTGGCGACTCCGCGCGTCGGATCATCGGCATCAATGATCATGGTCCGCAGCAAGCCGGGCGCGTCCGGCCGCTCTGCCAGGCCCACAGTGAAATGTTCACCGTCGGCGAGATGCAAAGCGATGTCGCCGCCATTGTTGACATAAGCGCGTTCGAGCCGCGCCGCGCCCATCATCGCGCCAAGAATCTCTTCCGCGACGGCGCCTGCGACCGCGGCCATCGGCGTGATGAAGCAATCAGCGGCAAACGGCGCCACCGCGGCATGCATGCGGCGCGCGACACTGCCTTGCAGCAGGCACCGCGCGGGATCGGCTGCCTGACGCAGCAGCGGCAGCTCACCGCAGAGTTCATCCAGCAGACCGGTGAAGCGCCGAGTGGCGGCCTCATAGGCTGCGCGCACGCTGGCCTCGCCGCCGCGCGCTTCCACGATCAGGTCGATCGGGCCGTCCTGCAAATGAAGCCGCCTGCCGTCCGGCAAGAACCTGATCTGCGGAGCTCGCGTCATGGGCGCTGTCCCGGCACAGCCGGCTTTGAGGCCATCTGAAGGATTTCAGTATTGTCTCTCAACGACGCCAGCGACCGCACGTGATCCATATGGCCTCCCAGCGCCGCATAATCCGATAGCCGCAAGGTGAACTCGATCGGCGCCACCAGCGCCGGCGTCGGAACATAGCCGAAGGCGCCGGCCGGCAATCGTGTGACATCGACCATAAAAGTTATACCGCCGCCCGGCCAGACATAAACCGGCGCGCCGCCGCTGGTGACCCGCGTCAGCGCCTGCTTGACCGACCGCGTCAGGCGCACCGGATTGTCGGTGACGCCGGCGCGCAACGAGCCGCCGGCGCCAGCCATGAACAGCACCGTGCACAGCGCCGGCTCGCAATTCTCCTGAATGCGCTCGACCGAATGCCGGAGATCGGCCGGCATCGGTTTTTCGACCGGCTTCAGCGCGCCGTCGAGTTCATAGTAAGCCGCATGCTCGCCTGTGGTAGAGACCATCAGCATGGTCATGCCGGGATGCGCCTTGTTCGGGTCGAACGGACCCAACACCGAAAGCGGATCGGAGATCCTGGTACCGCCCCAGCCGGTGCCGGGCTCGGCCACCTGGAAATAGCGGCCCGGCGTCGAACGCCGTCCCTTCATCTTGATTCCGGTGTCGGGAATATCGAGCAGCTTGCCCGCCTGATGTTCACTGAGAACGCCGGTGATGTGGTCGTCCACCACCACGACTTCGTCGACCTTGCCATGCCATTGCTTGGCGAACATGCCAATGGTCGCCGAGCCGCAGCCGACCCGCATGCGCTCCTCGGCGACGCCGTTGACGATGGGTGGATATCCGGCCTGCACCACCACGGTCGCGCCGCCGTCGATCGTCAGTTCGACCGGCTTGCAGTTGCTCAGATCCATCAGCGCGTCGCAGGTGACGCGGCCTTCCTTCTTCGAGCCGCCGGTCAAGTGATGGACGCCGCCCAGCGACAGCATCTGCGAGCCGTATTCGCTGGTGGTGACGTGGCCGATCACCTCGCCCTGCGCCCGGACCGTCGCCGTCTCCGGCCCGAGATATCGATCGGTGTCGATCTTCACCTTGACGCCGCAATAACTGAAGATGCCCTCGGTCACCACCGTGACCATGTCGACGCCGTCGATCTCCGAGGAGACGATGAAAGGCGCCGGCTTGTAGTCGGGATAGGTGGTGCCGGCGCCGATCGCGGTGACGAAAATGCTGGGCTCATGGACGATCTTGCCGTCCCAGTCGCCGCCGGCCTGGAACGGTACCAGCCGTCCGCCATGCGATACCGTTCGCTCCAGCACTATATGCGGGTCGACGCGCACCAACTCGCCATTGTGGTTGGCGTAGCGGTCGCAGGCGCCCGCCGCGCCCGGCTTGATGTAGCACATCACAGGGCAGGCATCGCAGCGGATCTTGTCGTCGGCAGCAGCAGTCGTCGTATCGGTCAGCATGAACAAGCTCTCTCGAAGCCAGCGTCAAACTGTCGGATAAGCCAAACGGGTAACGCGCCTCCTTCGAGGCATTTGTTCGTATACGAACGATGTTGCGCGCGGCGCCGAAAGCTGTCAAGCGCCGCGGCAAGCGAAAACCGCCGCTGCCGATTAATACCGCAAATTGCCTCCCCGGCCTGTTCACAAGCGGGGCAGCCGGCTCGGCTCTAAGTCGGCCGGCTTGCACGTTTGTATGCAAACGGTATCCTTGCCCGCTGGTCTTGAACCGCGATGTTTGCGAACCGCAGCCCTGGAACTATTGGCATGACGCAGCCCACGATCCGCCTGACAGTCAACGGCCGGATCCATGACATCGCTGCCGCTCCCGATACCGCGCTGCTCTATATCTTGCGCAACGATCTTGAGCTGAACGGACCGAAATACGGCTGCGGGCTCGGCGAATGCGGCACCTGCACGGTCCTGGTCGACGGTGTCGCGGCGCGTGCCTGCGTTATCCCGATCAGCGGCTGCGCCGGGCGCGACATCGTGACGCTCGAGGGCCTCGGCTCGCGCGATCATCCCGATCCGGTGCAGGACGCCTTCATCGCCGAACAGGCCGCGCAATGCGGCTACTGCCTCAACGGTATGATCATGAGCATCAAGGCGCTGCTGCTGCGCAGCCCTCATCCCACGGAGAGCGAGGTGCTTGAAGCGCTGCGCTATGTTCTTTGCCGATGCGGTGCGCATATCGAAATCATGCGCGCGGCGATGCGGGCCGCCGGTCACCTTGCCGAGGCGCAAGATTGATGGCCGCGCCGGACGTTGTGGACGAGCGCAGACTTCGAACCGGATCATTGTCGGTGGTTCGCCCGGATGTTTCGGGTGCGCAAGGCGCGTTCGAAACCTTCATCAGGATAACGGCCGACGGTTCGGTCACCGCTTTCAACGGTCACGTCGATCTCGGCACCGGCATTCGCACCGCGCTCGGACAGATCGTCGCCGAGGAACTCGACGTGTCCTTTGCCCGCGTCGTCGTGGTGCTCGGCGATACCTCGCGCGTTCCCAATCAGGGCGCGACGATTGCCAGCGAGACCATCCAGATCACGGCAGTTCCCTTGCGCAAGGCGGCGGCACAGGCCCGGTACTTTTTGATCGCGCGCGCCGCGGAACGTCTCGGCTTATCGGTGGAGGAGCTTTCCATCGAAGACGGCTTGATCCGCGGAAAGGACAACCGCAGCGTCAGCTACGGCGAATTGATCGGCGACGAGATTATCCGCCTTCAACTGGCCGATGATGTCGAGGTGAAGGCCGTCAACGCCTACACCATCGTTGGACAATCGGTACCGCGCGTCGACCTGCCGGCGAAGGCGACCGGCGAACTGGTCTATGTCCACGACGTGCGCGTGCCCGGCATGCTGCACGGCCGGGTGGTGCGGCCGCCCTATGCCGGCGTCGACGCCGGTCCCTTCGTCGGCACCAGCCTGATCGCGGTCGACGAGACCTCGGTCCGCGATATTCCAGGGCTGGTCGCGGTGGTCCGGATCGGTGATTTCGTCGGCGTCGTCAGCGAGCGCGAGGAAAACGCGGTCAAGGCCGCCGCACAACTCAAAGTAAGTTGGAAGCCGACGCCGACGCTGCCCGATTTGAAAGACGTCGAGACGGCGCTCCGCGCCAATCCGTCGACGCCGCGGACGCTGATCGACAAAGGCGACGTCGATACCGCGATTGCCGCTGCCGCCAAGCCGATGGCGCGGACCTACATCTGGCCGTACCAGATGCACGGTTCGATCGGCCCGTCCTGCGCGGTGGCGGATTATCAAGACGGCACGACCCGGGTGTGGTCCGGCACGCAAAACCCGCACCTCCTGCGCGCCGACCTCGCGCTGTTGCTGCAGCGGCCGGAGAGCGACATCGACGTGATCCGGATGGAGGCCGCCGGCTGCTATGGCCGCAACTGCGCCGACGACGTTTCAGCCGATGCGGTGCTGCTGTCGCGCGCGGTCGGCCGCCCGGTGCGGGTGCAATTGACCCGCGAGCAGGAGCATGCCTGGGAGCCCAAGGGCACCGCGCAACTGATGGACGTCAGGGGCGGGCTGCGCGCCGACGGCAGCGTTGCGGGTTACGACTTTGCCACGCGCTATCCGTCCAACGGCGCGCCGACCCTGGCGCTGTTGCTGACCGGCGTGATCGCCCCGGTGCCTGACGTGTTCGAGATGGGCGACCGCACCGCGATCCCGCCTTACGATTACGACGCCATCCGCGTGGTGGCGCACGACATGCCCCCGATCGTGCGCGCGTCGTGGTTTCGCGGCGTCTCCGCGCTGCCCAACACCTTCGCCCACGAATCCTACATCGACGAACTCGCCACCGAAGCCGGCGTCGACCCGATCGAATACCGCCTGCGCTATTTGAAGGATCAGCGCGCGGTCGATCTGGTCAGCGCGGTGGCCGAACGCGCCGGCTGGACCCCCCGT
This sequence comes from uncultured Alphaproteobacteria bacterium, assembly GCA_963778925.1. Classification (GTDB taxonomy): domain Bacteria; phylum Pseudomonadota; class Alphaproteobacteria; order Rhizobiales; family Xanthobacteraceae; genus Bradyrhizobium. The sequence goes on from CAVZWE010000014.1 coordinate 160,971, forward strand.
CTGGTCTGGAAAGCGCCGGTCGCCGAAGGCGACATCGTGCGTGGCCGGGGTTTTGCCTACGCGCTTTACGTGCACAGCAAGTTTCCGGGTTACGGCGCGGCGTGGTCGGCCTGGATCGCCGACGTCGCCGTCAACAGGGCGACCGGCGATGTCAGCGTGACCCGCGTCGTGGCCGGGCAGGATTCCGGGCTGATGATCAATCCGGAGGGCGTGCGCCACCAGATCCATGGCAATGTCATTCAGTCGACCAGCCGCGCGCTGATGGAAGAGATCTCGTTCGACCGCCATGCGGTGACCAGCCGCGAATGGGGCGCCTACCCCATCATCAAATTCCGGGACTTGCCGAAGATCGACGTCCTCATGCTGCCACGACAGGATCAGCCGTCGCTCGGCGTCGGCGAATCCGCTTCCGTCCCGAGCGCCGCGGCGATTGCCAACGCCATCTTTGATGCGACCGGCGTGCGGTTTCGCGAATTGCCGTTTACACCGGAGCGAATCCTCAGGGGATTACGGGGTGACGAGCAATCATCACCGGTCGCGGTGCCATTAGCAGCACCGAAGCCTCCGGCCTCGTCCGACCGGTGGCAAAATCCGTTTGCAAAGCGGCGCGGCGCGCTTGCGACCATCGTGGCGTTATGCGCAGCAGCGATCGGCATCGGCGCCACCATGCTGCCATGGCGGTCGATTGCGCCGATCGCGCGGCCGGATGCGTCGGTGTTTTCGGCCGCGACCATCGCCCGTGGCCGGCAGCTTGCCGCACTCGGCTACTGCGCGGTCTGTCACACTGAAGCCAATGGCGCGCTCAACGCCGGAGGCCGGGCGATCGAGACGCCGTTCGGTATGATCTACTCGACCAACATCACGCCAGATGCCGAGACCGGCATCGGCGCGTGGTCCTACCCCGCCTTCGAGCGCGCCATGCGCGAGGGCATTCATCGCGACGGAAGGCATCTCTATCCGGCGTTTCCCTATCCGCATTTCGCCAAGGCGACCGACGCCGACATGCAGGCGCTCTATGCGTATCTGATGGCGCAGGCGCCGGTGCGCGCCGACACTCCAAAGAACACGCTGGCGTTTCCGTTCAATCTGCGCCCACTGATGGCGGGGTGGAACGCGCTGTTCCACCAGCCTGGCGTGTTCGAAGCCGACGCGACCAAATCGCAGCTATGGAATCGCGGTGCCTATCTTGTCGAGGGTTTTGGCCATTGCGCCACCTGTCATTCGCCGCGCAATGCGCTCGGGGCCGAGAACGCCAAGGCTTACCTCGCCGGCAGTTTTGCCGAGGGCTGGGAAGCGCCACCGCTGACATCGCTTTCGCAGGCGCCGATCCCCTGGAGCGAGGATGAGCTGTTCGCCTATCTGCGCTCGGGCGAATCCCGCTTTCACGGCGTCGCTGCAGGCCCGATGGCGCCGGTGGTGAAAGAGCTCGCAAACCTGCCTGATGAGGACATTCGCGCCATGGCGGTCTATCTCGCCTCCTTCAACGAGAGCGCGATCAATCAACCTGCCCAGGAGGCCCTGGCTGCCAAACTCGAAACCTCAACCCGCATCAGGGCTGCTTCTGCATCCGCCGTCGGCGCACGCCTTTATGAAGGCGCCTGCGCGGTTTGCCATTCGGTCGGCGGCGCGCCCCTGTTCGGCAGCCGGCCGTCGCTGGCGCTCAACAGCAATCTGCATAGTGCGGTGCCAGATAATCTGATCCAGGTGATCCTGCACGGTATCGCTTCGCCGGCCTCAAGCGATCTCGGCTATATGCCGGCCTTCAAGGACAGCCTGACCGACAATCAGGTGGCGGAGCTCATCTCCTACCTGCGGCTGCAATTCGCGCCGGATAAGCCGCCCTGGACCGGCATCCGTTCCGCCGTCAGCCAGACCAGGCAAAAGATGACGCGCTGACCTGCCATGCCGCAGCGAATGCCTCTGGTTGCAGGGCTTCCGGCGCGATAGAGTCCTGGCATGGCAGTCACAGATATTGCATCCCGGACCTACAACCACGGCTGGCGGCTCGATCCGATCGTGCGCAGCCTGCTCGATACCGATTTCTACAAGCTGTTGATGCTGCAAATGATCCGGGAGTTTTATCCGAACCAGCGCGTCACCTTTTCGGTCATCAATCGCAGCCGGCATGTGCGGCTCGCTGAAGTCATCGACGAGGGCGAGCTTCGCGCCCAGCTCGACCACGCCCGCACCATCCGCTTCAGCAAGAAAGAGCTGATCTGGCTCGCCGGCAACACGTTCTACGGCAAGACCCAGATGTTTTCGCCCGACTTCATCAACTGGCTCGCTACCTTCCGCCTTCCCGAATATGAGCTTCGCAAGGTCGACGGCCAGTACGAATTGCATTTCCATGGGCCGTGGACGCACACCACGATGTGGGAAATTCCGGCTCTCGCGATCCTCAATGAATTGCGCTCACGCCAGGTGATGAAGGGCCAGGGGCGCTTCGTCCTTGATGTTCTCTATGCCCGCGCGAAGGCAAAACTCTGGAGCAAGGTCGAGCGTCTGCGCAAGCTGGATGGCCTGCGGCTTTCCGATTTCGGAACCCGACGCCGCCATGGCTTCCTGTGGCAGCGATGGTGTGTCGAGGCGGTCAAGGAAGGCCTGGGGCCGTCCTTCACGGGCACCTCCAACGTCTTGCTGGCGATGGACAATGATCTGGAAGCGATCGGAACCAATGCCCATGAATTGCCGATGGTGGCCGCGGCGCTGGCAAACGACGATGACGAGCTTCGCTGGGCGCCGTACCGCATCCTCGATCAGTGGCGCCATACCTATGGCGGCAACCTTCTGATTGCCTTGCCTGACGCCTTCGGCACCAAGTCATTCCTGCGCGACGCGCCCGAATGGGTGGCCGACTGGACCGGCTTTCGCCCCGACAGTGCGCCCCCGATCGCGGCCGGCGAAGAGATCATCAAGTGGTGGAAACAAAAGGGCCGCGATCCCCGGGAGAAGCTGTTGGTTTTTTCCGACGCGATGGACGTCGGATCGATCGAGGAGACCTACCGGCATTTTGCCGGCCGCGTCCGGATCAGCTTTGGCTGGGGCACCAACCTGACCAACGATTTCGTCGGATGTGCGCCCGATGGTTCGGCCAACCTCGATCCGATCTCGCTCGTCTGCAAGGTGACTTCGGTCGACAGCCGGCCGGCCGTCAAACTCTCGGACAATCCGGAAAAGGCGACCGGGACCGAGTTCGAAATCGAGCGCTATCTGCGCGTGTTCGGCAATGCCGGCCGCGTTCGCAGCGCGGTGCATGTCTGACGACACGCGGTTGGCAGACTACATTCCCCAGCGCAAAGCCGGGGTGTGAACGGGTGCGTCCCACAGACGCTTCATCTCCTCGTCAAGCATCGATACCGTCACCGAGCAACCTGCCATATCGAGCGATGTGACAAAATTGCCTACCAGCGATCGCGCAACGACGGTCCCGGCGCCTTCGAGCAATCTGCGAACGCCATCATACATCAGATAGAGTTCCGAGAGCGGCGTTGCTCCAAAACCGTTGATCAACAGGATCGCCTCGCCCCGCGCGCGCGCCCCCAGATCGGCCGTGATGGCGCCAACCATCTCCGACGCGATTTCGGCAGCCGGCCTGAGCTTGACGCGGCGGCGTCCCGGCTCGCCGTGAATGCCCACGCCCACCTCCATCTCGTCCTCGGCGATGTCGAATGTCGGCTTGCCGGCCGCCGGCACCGTGCAGCTCGTCAGCGCGATCCCGATCGAACGGGTGGCGGCGTTGACGCGGTCGCCCAATGCCTTCAGGGCGGCGAGGTTGTGCCCTTCTTCGGCCGCCGCGCCCACGATTTTCTCCACGATCAATGTGCCGGCGACACCGCGCCGTCCGGTCGAAAAGGTCGAGGCTTCGACCGCCACGTCGTCGTCGGTAACCACCGTGGCAATGGATTTTCCCGACATCTCGCGCGCCATCTCGAAGTTCATGACATCGCCCTCGTAATTCTTGACGATGAACAATACGCCGCCACCGGTGTCGGCTGCCTCGGCAGCGGCAAGGATGAGATCTGGCGTCGGCGAAGTGAAAACCTGACCTGGACATGCGGCATCAAGCATTCCGTACCCGACGAATCCGGAGTGGAGCGGTTCGTGTCCGGAGCCTCCGCCCGACAGCAGGGCGACCTTGCCAGGCGTCAGCTGCCGTCGCTGCACGAACGGCGCCTGCTCGCCGATGCGCACAATGTCGGAATGTGCCGCACAGAATCCGGCAAGACTTTCGCTCAACACATCCTCGACGGCGTTGATCAGCTTCTTCATCCCGGCCTCCCCGTTTTTGGTTGCTTCGGCGTCAGCTATCTTCGATCAACCTTGCAACCTTCTCCGCGAACTCGCTCAGCAGCGAGTCGAGCTTGTGGTTCTTTTGTTCGCTTCCAAGATCCGGAAGCATGAGCGTCAGGCGCCTGCCTCGCTCCCGCTCCTTGAGCAGAAGCAGCCGCCGCGGGTGCGCGTGGTGATAGGCTTCCAGAAACCTGTCCCTTTCCTGCGCCGAGAAATGGCAAACCTGGATAATGGAGTGAACATGCTGAGCGGGGATCGGCGTCTGATAGGCGGGGTTGGCAATCTGCGTGATGAAGCTGCGGTTCTTGCCGAGCGCTTCGGCCAGACGCTGGCGCATGCCGGATGGCCGCCGATCCAGCACGTCGCGAAGGATGGCCTTGTAGGCCGCGATCAGATCCTGAGAATCCGCAGGCGTTGCTTGCGCACTCATGCGGCAGGACCCGAGTAGCGGGCGATCGCGGCCTTGACCGGCCCCAGCGCGCCGGGCACGACCGAAAGGATGCGCAAGCCCTGATCGAGCAGCGCCGCCACGTGCTCGGGATCGCCCGCCAGATCGCCGCACAGGCTGGTTTCGCGGCCGGAGCTGTCGGCGTAATCCACGACATGCCCGATCAGGCTGAACACTGCGCGTGAAGGACGGGCAAGATCGGCGAGCTGCGGTTCGTCCCGGCTCGCGGCCGCCACGTACTGGATGAGATCGTTGCTGCCGATCGAGAAGAAGTCGGCATTGAAGTCCTCGATGGTGAGGGCTGCCGCGGGCACCTCGACCATCATGCCGAGCGGCGGCAATTGCGCTTGCTGGCCCTCGCGACGCAACTCCTCGACGGCTTGCTCGAGAAGCGCGCGGCAGCGGTCGAGCTCCTCCGGCACCGTGACCATGGGTATCATCACCTTGAGGTTTCCGGCGGCTGCCGCGCGGGCGAGCGCCCGCAACTGCTGCCGAAAGACGTCCAGATGTTGCAACGACAACCGCACGCCGCGGACACCCAGAAATGGATTGATGTCGCCAGGCCGGGTCAAACCTGCGACCGGCTTGTCGCCCCCGGCGTCGAGCGTGCGGATCGTCACGGGCTTGCCGGCAGCCCATTCAACCATGCGCCTGTAGATCTGATATTGCTCTTCCTCGGTCGGGAGTTTTTCGCGACCCTGAAACAGAAACTCGGTCCGCATCAGGCCGATGCCGTCGACGGTGGCCGGCTCGATCCCCCTGAGTTCAGCAAGGCCGGTGACATTGATCATGACCTGGACCCGTTCACCGCTGGCGGTAAGCGCGGGGCCATCGAATGAAGCAGCGGCCTGGCGAATCGCCGACTGCTCGGCGCGCCTGCGAGAATAGGCGGCTCGCATATCGGCGTCGGGATCGAGAATGAGAAATCCAGCGTCGGCATCGAGCAGTGCGTCCGCGCCATCCCGGAGATGGTCGACATCGACGCCCACAATCATCGGCACGCCGCGCGATCTGGCGAGAATGGCGACATGGCTGCTCGGACTTCCCCGGCGCAATACCAGGCCGCCGTCACGCCAATCGGTCGCCAGAAACGTGGACGGAGGCATGTCCTCGGCCGCGACGATAGCTCCCGATGGCACGATCTGATCGGCTTCACCTGCCAGATGCCGCAACACGCGATCGCGGAGATCGCGCAAGTCGGATGCGCGGGCGCGGAAATAGGGATCGTCGGCCTGCTCATAGGATGCGATCTCGGGATCGATCGCGGCGCTCCACGCCCGATGGGCCACCTCGCCGCCGGCGATAAGCGCGAACCCGGGCGCTGCGAGATTATCGTCCTCGAGCAGCGCTATCTGGAAGGAGAGAATTGCTTCCGCCTCGGTGTCCCCTGCTTCGCGCGCGAGCGCGCCGAGAGCCTCATGAGCCGCCGCGAGTGCATCGACCAGGGCCTGGTGCTCTTCCGCCGCGGACCTTTTTTGACGGGCATCATGCTTCACGGCAGCCAAACGCACGAGCGGGCCCAACGCGATCCCGGGGGCGGCAGACCTCCCTTCGACGCGATGAGCCGCTCGATGCGCCCTATCGTCCATCCTGAAAATCTCCGTCGACCAGCGTCACCAGCGCTTCCAGTGCCGCCTTGGCATCACTCCCCTCGGCGCGAAAATAGATGGTCGAATCTTTCGGCGCTTTCGTCGCCATCACCTTGACGATGCTCTTGGCGTCGACCCAGGGACCATCCGGCGACAGGCCGAGATCGATATGCGATTCAAAGGCCTTGGCAAGCTTGGTCAGCTTGACCGAGGGACGGGCATGCAAGCCTACCTCATGTCGCATAAGCACCGATGCCCGCAGCTTATTCATGACGCTTGCCCCGCATCAGACCGGCGTCAGTTCTTCGGCGGTGCGACGCACAGCCTCAAGGGTTGCTCCCGAAGCTGCTTCAGTCGCGGCCATCACCGCGCCCTCGACGACCGGCGCGTTGCAAACGACGACGCGGTCGCGGCGCTCCTCGGGCAACATCTCGATCGCCATTTCGCTGTTGGTTTCCGCGCCGCCGAGATCGACCAGAATGGCGACGCCGCGCTCCGACCATGCCCGGTCGATCGCCGCCATGATCGCTTCGACGCTGGTGCCCAGGCCGCCGCCCGGATCCCCGCCGCACCAGCCGAGCGGCACCTCGCGGCCGACCATTTGCTCGACCATGAGAGCGGTGCCCCTCGCTACGTCCGCCGAGTGAGACACGATGACAATTCCGACATTTTCGCTCATGCGAAGCCTTCCATGACATCTGCGACCGCATCGACTATCAACGCGGAAGATCGTGCGCCGGGGTCCATGTGACCGATGCTGCGCTCGCCGAGAAACGACGCGCGACCACGGATCGCCCGCATCGGGATGGTATGCTCCGCCGCGGCATGGGCCGCCGTCTTCAGCCGCGCGGTCATGTCGGCACCACCTTCGCGCAGGACTTCGAGCACCGGAAACAGCACGTCGAGCATGGTCTTCTGGCCGACATCGGATTTCCCCCGCGCCTTGACTGCTTCGATCGCGGCGGCAAAGGCATCGGCGACCTGCTCGGAGGTCACCTCATCGCCCAGCGACTTGCCGAGCGACATGAACAAGGTCCCGTAAAGCGGGCCGGAGGCGCCGCCAACTTTCATGACCAGGGTCGTCCCCACGCCTTTCAGGGACTCGCCAAGGTTCTTGGCGGAAAGCTCGTCGACCGCGGCAAGCACCGCTTCAAAGCCGCGCCGCATGTTGATGCCGTGATCGCCGTCGCCGATGGCGCGATCGAGATCGGTCAGTTCGTCGGCGCTGGCGATGACACGCTGCGCCACCGTTTCAAACAGAAGTTTACGGGCCTGGCGATCGATCATCATGCGTGCCCCCTGAAGCCGTCGGCTGCGACCCGGTTACCGGCCTGATCGAAATACAGAGGTTCGGCGAATTCGAGCGAGACCTGATCGCCTGCCTTGAGCGGCTGCACCGGGTCCGCCAGCGTCACCAGCGAATGGTTGTCGAGCTTGAGATGAACGTGGTTCTGATCGCCGAGGTGTTCCACCCATTGGACCCGCGCGACCGGCCCCGGGCGATCCGCAGCAGAGATCCTGATATGCTCGGTCCGCAGGCCCACGGTTCGCACCTCGGGCGGCACCGTATCGCTGCCCAGAAGCTCCGCAGGAATGAGGTTGATGGACGGAGTGCCGAGCCGACTTGCCACATACGCACTATTGGGCCTCTCGTAAACCTCGCGCGGGGTGCCGAGCTGAATCAGGACGCCCTCATTCATCACGCCGATCCGATCCGCCATGGTCATGGCCTCGATCTGGTCGTGCGTCACGTAAAGGATCGTTGTTCCCAACTCGCGCTGGATGCGTTTGAGCTCAAGGCGCAATTCCGCGCGAAGCTTGGCATCCAGCGAGGAGAGCGGCTCGTCCATCAGATAGACGGCGGGCTCGCGGACCAGCGCCCGGCCAATGGCGACCCGCTGCATTTCGCCGCCGGAAAGCGCGGTAGCCCGGTTTCCCAGCTTGTGTTCGATATGCAGCAGTTCCGACACTTGCTGGACCCGACGGCGCACTGTCTTCTCATCCATACGCCGCGCCGGAGAGCGCAGTGGAAAGGCTAGATTGTCGTAGACCGTCAGATGAGGATAAAGCGAGTATTGCTGAAACACGAACGCGACGTCGCGCTCGGCCGGCACTTCGTCCGTCACCGCGCGTCCCTGGATCAGCACATTGCCTCGATCGGGCCGCTCCAGGCCGGCGATCAAGCGCAATGTCGTGGTCTTTCCGGCGCCGGTCGGGCCAAGCAGCACGACAAATTCGCCGTCCGCGATGGCGAGCGAAAGGCCACGGACCGCCTCGACCGGACCATAGCTCTTGCTGACATCCACGAGCGCGACCTCAGCCATGGTGCCCTCCTTGATAAAGCGTTGAGGACAGCGCCTGCCCGCTGGTCGCGTCGAACAGAGAGAGCCGGTCCGACCGGAGCGCCAGCCCTACGGTTTCGCCGACCCGAACCGCGTTGCCCGATGGCAGCCGCGCCTTCACCTGGCCGTTGGCGGTTACCACGGTGACGATTTGCGTGGTGCCGAGATATTCGGCGCCGATCACACGACCGCGCAATCGCGAAGCATCGGCGAACGACACATTCTCGGGCCGCACGCCAAGCGCAAATTTGGCTTCGGCACGATCCTCGAAAACCTCCGGCATTTCGACCGGGACGCCGTCGATCTCGATGCTGCGATCGCCCCGGCGCAGCGCGGTTTCGACGCCGAGAAAGCTCATCGGCGGCGCGCCGATGAAGTCGGCAACGAACATCGTGCGCGGACGGTCATAGATTTCCTGAGGCGTGCCGATTTGTTCGACCCGGCCCTGATTCATGATGACGATGCGGTCCGCCATCGCCATCGCCTCAAGCTGGTCGTGGGTAATGTAGACGGTGGTCGCGTCGATCCGGTCGTGCAGCTCGCGCAGTTCGCCGCACATCAACCTGCGAAATTCGGAATTGAGCGCGCCCAGCGGCTCATCCATCAGAAAGGCCTTCGGCCGGCGCACGATGGCGCGGCCCAGGGCGACGCGCTGCCGGTCGCCGCCGGAGAGCCCGCCGACCCGACGCTCCAGCAGATGATCGATTCTCAGCAATTTTGCGGTTTCCTCGACGCTCTGCCTGATCTCGGCGCGCGGGTAGTTCTGGCATCGCAGCGGAAAACCAATGTTCTGGCGCACGTTCATATGCGGGTAGAGTGCAAATAGCTGAAACACAAATGCGATGTCCCGCGCTGACGCACGCAATCCGCTGACGTCCTCGCCGTCGAGCAGGATGCGACCCGAGGTCGGCAGTTCGAGGCCCGCGATCATGCGCAAGGTCGTGGTTTTGCCGCAGCCGGAAGGGCCAAGAATGACAAGGAACGCGCCGTGATCGACCGTGAAGGTCACGCCTTTGACGGCGGCGAACGTTCCGAATGTCTTGGTTACGAATTCGACCTTGATCTCGGCCATGGCGGCTAATCCGGAAAATGGCTGACGATCACAAACCCCAGCGTCCCGGCCAGGATCGTGATGAAGGAATAGCTGTAAAGGTTCAGGGATAGCGGCTGCATCAGCATCACAACTCCGATGCCGATCAGCGCCATCGCCGCGGCTTCGCAAGGGCCGCGACGGAGCCAGAGCGGCCATTTCGCCGCGTGACGCGCGATCCTCTCCGTCATTTGCGCACCGCCCCGAAGGTGATGCCGCGCAGCAAATGGCGCCGCAGCAGGATGGTGAAACACAGGATCGGGATGAAAAACAACGTGGTCGCGGCCGCGACCGCGGGCCAGTCCTGGCCGCCCTCGCCGATGATGAAGGGTATGAAGGGTGGCATCGTCTGCGCGTCACCGCTGGTGAGCAGAACCGCAAAGGCATATTCGTTCCAGGCAAAGATCAGACAGAAGATCGCGGTTGCCGCGATCCCGGTCGTCGCCTGCGGAAGAACCACCTTGAAGAAGGCCTGCAGGCGCGTGTAGCCGTCGACCATCGCAGCCTCTTCGTACTCGCGCGGAATTTCGTCCATGAATCCCTTCAATAGCCATACCGCCAGCGAGACATTCACCGCGGTGTACAGCAGGATCATCCCGAGCTTGGTGTCGGTGAGCCCGAGGTTCCGGAACATCAGATAGATCGGGATCGCAACCGCAATCGGCGGCATCATCCGGGTTGACAGGATGAAGAACAGGAGATCGTCGGCAAGCGGCACCCGGAAGCGCGAGAACGCATAGGCCGCGACGGTGCCGAAGCACACCGCAAGAAAGGTCGAGCCGAAGCCGATCACCATCGAGTTCACAAAGCGCGGCACCACCTTCGAGGGCCCGCCGATCACCATGTTGCGAGAGCGCACCAGACGCTCATACCAGGTCTGCGGCGGCGGCAGGCTGGCCAGGAATTCCGGCGTCTGCCGCGAGCGCGTCGTAAACAGGTTGACATAGCCCTCGACGGAAGGCTCGAACAGAATCTTGGGCGGGTAGGCGATCGAATCGGGCGGGGTCTTGAACCCGGTAAGGAATATCCACAGCAATGGCAGAATGGTCACGACTGCGTAGGTCGCGACGACGAACGAAGCGAACATCTTCGACCGTGACGACGGCGCGGCAACGGAATGCGCTGACACAGGCATACTCATCGCTGTTTCACCCGGTTGAGGGCTTTGACATAGATATTGGCGGCGCCGAACACGGTGACGAAGAGAATGATGGCCAAGGCCGACGAATAGCCGGTGCGCCATTTCTCGAATGCCTCGCGCTTCAACGTGATCGAGGCGACCTCCGTGGTCGATCCCGGACCACCCGAGGTGAGCAGGTTGACCATGTCGAACATCTTGAAGTTCTCGATCGCCCGGAAAAGAATGGCGAGCATCAGGAAAGGCATCACCATCGGCAGCGTGATGGACCAGAATTGACGCCACGGGGATGCGCGGTCGACCTCGGCGGCCTCGTAGATGTAATCGGGTATCGACCGCAACCCCGCCAGACAGATCAGCATCACATAGGGCGTCCACATCCAGGTATCGACCATGATGATGGACCAGGGCGCCAGCCTTACGTCGCCGATCATCTGAAACGAACTCGGGTCGATCCCGGTCAGAAGCGCGACCGCGCTGTTGAACAGCCCGATCTGCGGCTGCAGCAGAAACGTCCAGAAGTTGCCGACCACCGCCGGCGAAAGCATCATCGGCAACAGAATGATGGTGGTCCAGAAACTGTGACCGCGGAAGCGGCGGTTGATCAGCAGCGCCAGGCCAAACCCGAGTATCAGTTCGAGCGCGATCGACCACAGCACGAAATGGGCCGTTGCCTGCATGGCCGCCCAAACGTCGGGGTCGGTCAGTATATCGCGGTAGTTGTCGAGACCGACATATCTGATCGGCGCGTTCGGGCGGTTGGCGCGATAGTTGGTGAACGATAGCTGGATCGTCCACAGCAGCGGGAAAATGTTGATCGCCAGCAGCAGCAGCACCGACGGGGTGATGAACAGCCATGCGATGGCTCGGTCGGACATCCCTCCGAATCGCAATACCAGCCGGCGTGGCGTGCGGGCAACGGCCCGCTCGGCGAGAGTGCTCATGTGCGTCCTGTCTTTCACGGGGCGGCACGCTAAAGGAGGAGGTCCCCCGATGTAAACATCGGGAGACCCATGGCTTGGCAGGCTAGATCTTGCCCTCGCCCTTGAACACCTTCTGCCAATCCTTGACCAGGAGATCGAGGGCTTCCTTCGCGGTTCCCTTGTCGGCCACGACGTAGTCATGGACCCGCTTCTGCATGTCGAGCAGGAGCTCCGCGTAGGAGGGCTCGGCCCAGAAGTCCTTGACGATGGCCATCGACTTCAGGAAATCGGCGGCAAACGGCGCGCTGCCGGGGAAGCTCGGATCGTTGAGCACCGCCTTGAGGCAGGAATAGCCGCCCAGCGCCCACCACTTCTTCTGAACATCGGGCTGCGCAAACCATTTGATGTAGGCGAGCGCGTCATCCCTGTGCTCGGAATAGGAGACAACCGAGATCCCCTGCCCGCCGAGCTGCGTAAAGTGGTACTTCTCCTTCGGATTGACGAAGAAGCCGATCTTGTCGCCGCCGACATTGGGATCCTTGTAGAGGCCGGGAAAGAACGCGAAGAAATTCATCTGCATCGCGACCTGTCCGGACTTGAAGGCGTCGAGGCCTTCCGACATGTAGGCATTGCTCATTCCGGGCGCGGTGCAGCACTTGTAGAGCGACTTGTAGAACTCCAGCCCCTTGACCGCGTCAGGCGAATTGACAAAACCTTCCATCTGATAGGGCTTCTTCGGATCGTCGTACTGGAAACCCCAATCATAGAGCGCGTTGGTCACGCCCATCGTGATGCCTTCGGAGCCCCGCTCGGTATAGATATAAGCGCCATAGACCTTCTTGCCGTCGATCTCCCTGCCCTGGAAAAACTCGGCGATCTGCTTGAGTTCATCCCAGGTTTGAGGCGGGGCAAGATCGCGCCCGTATTTCTTCTTGAATTCGGCCTGGATTTCCGGCCGGGCGAACCAGTCCTTGCGATAGGTCCAGCCGATCGCGTCGCCCATCGCCGGTAACGCCCAATAATTCGGGGTGTTCTTGGGCCATTCGCTATAGCCGACCACCGTCGCCGGCATGAAATCGTCCATCGAGATTTTTTCTTTGGCGAAGAAATCGTTGAGCTTGACGTAGTGGCCGTTCTCGGCGGCCCCGCCGATCCACTGGCTGTCACCGATAATGACGTCGCAGAGTTTTCCCTTTGAATTGAGCTCGTTGAGGAACCGGTCCGCGTAGCTCGTCCACGGGACGAACTCGTATTTCATCTGGATTCCGGTCTTCGTGGTGAAGTCCTTCGAAAGCTCCACCAAGGCGTTGGCCGGGTCCCACGCCGCCCAGCACAACGTCAATTGCTTTGTCTGGGCAACCGCCTGACCGCCAAGACACGAGGCGACAACGACTGCAGTCGCCCCCAATGCACGCATCATTTGGATCATCACAACCTCCCTTTGTTGCAGGCGATTGCCTGCTCGTCCTGCCAATCACACTTCGCCGTTTCGGCGGGTCGTGCACGCAGATGCAAACCCGCCATTATCAAAGTCGCGGGAATCTGTTTAGTATTCTTGTTAAGCGAGAGACTTTCACTAAACATATTTTAAGTCAATGGACGCCGGAAATTTCTTTCAGGAGCGAAGTTATTGCTGCAGTGCAACCGTTACCGAGGTGACGATCGGCAAAGGGATCGAGCGGAGGAAGAGCCCGTTTTGTTTAGTGAATTCCTCCACATGCGCAGGGCCGGCATTGCTGCGGAGGATGAATGTCGGGGCGACTTCGGCCGCGAAGACAGTTCAAAGCGCGTCGCGAGGATTTTCGCAGCGGCTTATTTTTCCACGCTCGACAACGTCGGTCGCAACGGGAAATCAAGGGCTCAGCGCCAGCGGGGGCCCGCCTGGCGTCCGACGAACCGGGATGGCCGCGCTGTTGATCAGGCGGCCGTCGCCGGTTCCAGCTGATCGATGATCATCAGCTCCAGCGCTTTGACCGACTGAAAATTCTCGGGCGTTATTTCGGATTGCGGGATCGTCAGATCAAACTCGGCTTCCACGCCCAGCATCAGATTGACCATGTCCATCGACGTCAGCCCGATATCGACCAGCCGCGACTCCGGATCGACGTCGACGCCGATTGCATTCTGTTCGAGGATGGCTTTGACCAGAGCAAGGATCCGGTTCTGAACGTCGGCGTTAAAGGCTTGCATCTCTGACTTTCCAACTGTCGTCGCGTGATCGGACGATGCCGAACTGGGGCTTCCACTCATAGCCCGCCGTGTTTTGAAAAACAGCGGCGCGCCTTTGACGCAAGTCTTCATTCCGCTCTTAACGCTAACGAAGATGCGCAGGAGATTTTGCGATTTCAAAAAACCGCAGGTTAACCCTCAACGCTGAAACGACGGCCGTTTACCCTGAATTTCATCGACGCATTTGAATTAAATCCTTAAGCGTTGCGGTCATCGGAAAGCGGTTCAAGAAAATCGATGTGGAATTGCGCGGTATTCGCGCAGGTGTTTCGCACCGACAAACCTTAAGGGCATATCGGCCATGAACGTGCAGGAAGCCAGGCTCCGCGACGCTGCCCCGGAAAAGACCAGCGAACAACTCGTCTTCGATCGGGGTTCTTTCCCGCAACGGACTGCGGCTGTCGCAACGGCTGCGGCCGCGGAAGCTGAAGAAGTCGATCGCGACGCTCGCTTCCCGAAAACCGCCATCGATGCGGCGCGTGCGCAAAGACTGCTGGGTGTCCAGATTCCACTTGAGTTCGGCGGCGATGGCGCGTCGATCCCGGACGTTGCCGACATGTGCTACACGCTCGGCCGCGCCTGCGCTTCCACGGCGATGATCTTTGCGATGCATCAGACCAAGGTCGCCTGCCTTATCCGCCACGGCGCCGGCAGCGGCTACCACGAAATGCTGATGCGCCGCGTGGCGTCGGAACAGTTGCTGCTCGCGTCGTCGACGACGGAAGGCCAGAACGGCGGCAACATCCGCTTCAGCACCGCCGCCGTCGAGCACGCCGGGACAGAGATCTCGCTGGTTCGCAACGCCACCGTGATTTCCTATGGCGCGGAGGCTGACGGCATCGTCACCATCGCCCGACGCGCCAACGATGCTGCCGGCTCCGACCAGGTACTGCTGGCCATCACCAAGGACGACTACACGCTCGAGCGCAGTCTCGAATGGGAGACGCTGGGCATGCGCGGCACCTGCAGCGCCGGCTTCGAACTGAAGTTCAAAGGCACGGCCGAACAGATTTTTCCCGAACCCTATGACAAGATCCATGCGCAGACCATGACGCCGGTCGCCCATCTCTGCTGGTCTTCGACCTGGGCCGGGATTGCGGCTGCGGCCGTCGAACGCGCGCAATTGTTCATCCGCAAGGCCGCGCGCGGGGCCGGCGGCCAGATGCCGCCGGGCGCCGCTCACTTCACCATGGCCAAGATGACACTGACAAAACTGCGCGCCATCATTACGGCCAGTCTCGACACCTATGCGGCCCATGAGCATGACGAGCGCGCGCTGTCTTCGCTCGACTTCCAGTCTCAGATCAACCTGCTCAAGGTAGAGGCTTCCGAGCTTGCGGTAGCGACCGTCATGAGCGCGATGCGCGCTTGTGGCCTGGCCGGCTATCGCAATGACGGTGACTTCAGCGTTGGCCGGCATCTGCGCGACGTCCTGTCGGCACCGATCATGATCAACAACGACCGGATCCTCACCAATATCGCAACCGCGAGCCTGATGAGCAGTGTTCCGGCCTCCTTGCGCGATTGAGCCGGAACAGGCGTATTAATGGAAGCCCGGACATGAATGTTACCATCCGAACCGCCCCATCGGAAACCGCCCCGCAACCGGCCGATGCGTTGGATCACCTCGCCGGGGCGCTGTTCCACAAGATGGGCGCCGATGGCGTCTACGCCCGAACCGCGCTCTATGAGGACATGGTGGAGCGGCTCGCCGCCCTGATCACGCGGCATCGCGAAGCCGGCACCGAGGTGATGCGCTTTCCACCGGTCATGAGCCGCGGCCAGCTGGAGAAATCGGGCTACCTGAAGAGCTTCCCCAATCTGCTGGGTTGCGTCTGCAGCCTGCATGGCACGGAACGCGAAATCCACTCCGCAGTCAGCCGCTTCGACGCCGGCGGGGACTGGACGACATCGCTGTCGCCGGCCGACCTCGTGCTCTCGCCGGCGGCCTGTTATCCCGTTTATCCGATCGCCGCGGCCAGAGGCCCGCTTCCCACGGGCGGCCTGCGTTTTGACGTCGCGGCCGACTGCTTCCGCCACGAGCCATCCCGCCACCTCGACCGGCTGCAGTCATTCCGGATGCGTGAATATGTCTGCATCGGCAGCCCGGAGGACGTATCCGATTTTCGCGAGCGCTGGATGGTACGCGCGCAAGGTATCGCGCGCGATCTCGGCCTGACCTTCAAGGTCGATTATGCCAGCGATCCATTCTTCGGCCGCGTCGGTCAAGTGATGGCGGTCAGCCAGGTACAGCAGTCGCTGAAATTCGAGCTGTTGATCCCGCTGCGTTCCGAGCAACAGCCGACGGCTTGCATGAGCTTCAACTATCACCGCGACCATTTCGGCACCACCTGGGACATCAGGGATGCCAACGGCGATCCGGCGCATACCGGCTGCGTGGCCTTCGGGATGGACCGGCTGGCGGTCGCCATGTTCCACACCCACGGCACGGATGTGGCCAAATGGCCGGCTACGGTGCGGGAGATGCTCGGCCTCAACTAACGAACGCGATCGGCAGACGGCGGTGCCCACCCCAAAACTTCGATGCCGCGAAATTTCCGCCGCCGACCTCGATCCGGTGGCGGACCTTCTGACGCGCGGATTTGTCGGCCGATCGCGCGAATACTGGTTGCAGGGACTGCGCCGTCAGGCCGCGCGCCAGGTCCCGGACGGGTATCCCCGCTTCGGCTATATGCTCGACCATGATGGCCGCACGGTCGGCGTCCTCCTGCTGCTCTACACATCGCGCATCGACGATGGCGAAGTCGCGATCCAGTGCAATCTGTCGAGCTGGTATGTCGAGCCGGCGTTCCGGAATTACGCGCCGCTGCTGACCAAGATCGCGCAGCGGCACAAGGAAGTGACCTACCTCAATATCAGCCCGGCGACCTGGACCTGGCCGATCATCGAAACCCAGGGCTTCAATTCCTATTGCAGCGGGTTGTACTTCTCGATCCCGGCATTGTCACGCCTCACACCGGGTACCACCGTCGAGATCATCTCGCCCCATGCCCGCACCATCGAGGGCCTGCCGGAGGCAGAGATCGAACTGCTGACGCGGCATGCACGATATGGCTGCGTCAGCCTGGTATGCCGCACGGCCGCCGGAGAAGCTCGTCCGTTTATCCTGCTGCCGATGCGCATCCGCCGCGGATGGATCGCGCCGCCGGCGATGCAACTGATCTATTGCCGCGATATCGCGGAGTTCGTCGACTGCGCCGGCGCCATCGGCCGGGCGCTGCTCCGGCGCGGCAAAATCTCGGTGCTTCTCGATTCGAATGGACCGGTACCAGGCCTCACCGGCGTCTACTCCAGCGCGCGCGGCCGCAAATATTTCAAAGGCCCGCATCGGCCGAGGCTCGCCGATCTGACCGACACCGAGCTCGTGCTTTACGGGCCTTGATTGTTTCACTACGTCATTGGCGAACCGATCATCCAGGCTGCGGACCGGCAGCACCGATCGCAATGCCGCGGCTATTGTCGGGGAGGATTCCCCAAGGATTACCTTGCGGAATGCCCGCGCGATAGCGATCGATTTACGATTGATCGATCGCGATTGCGGGGTACATTCCTGTACCGGAGCCGATATGCCCCTCGATCCCCTGGCCAAGCGCTTTCTCGCCATAATGGCGGCGGCCGCGTCGCAATCGCGGCCACCGTTGCATGAGCGCCGCCAGGCGCTCGCCAAGCTGATGCGGTTCGCACGCGCCGACATCACGGCGGCACCCGGCATCGACGCCGTATTGCCGGGCCCCGCGGGCGATCTTCCTTATCGTCTTTATTCGCCCACCGGTGACGCCGGCGAAACCTTGCCGGGTTTTGTGTTCTTCCATGGCGGCGGCATGACCGCCGGCAGCATCGACACCCACGACCGCATCGCGGCGGCGCTGGCGGAAACGAGCGGCTGCCGCGTTGTTTCGGTGGACTATCGCCTCGCCCCCGAACATCCATTTCCAGCCGCGGTCGAGGACGCCATCGCGGCGACCAGATGGGTATCCGAACAGGCCGCCTCGCTTGGCATCAACGCGGCAAAGCTTGTGGTTGGCGGCGATTCCGCCGGCGCAACGCTCGCGGCCGTGGTTTGCCAGGAGAGCCTGCGAAACGCCGGACCTGCGATATCGGCGCAATGCCTGATATGTCCCGTGCTCGATTTCGAGGAAACTTCGCCCTCGCGTGACGCGTTCGCCGAAGATCATCTGCTCGACCGGGCCACGCTGGAAGCCGACCTCGCCGACTATCTGCCGGAAGGGGCTGCCCTCGCCGATCCCAGAATTTCGCCGCTTCGCGCCGTGAAATTTTCAGGGCTTCCCACCGCCATTATCCATACCGCCGAATTCGATCCCGTACGGGACGAGGGCAATGCCTATGCGGGCAAGCTGGTGGCGGCGGGCGTTGCGGTCGAACACGTCTGTCACGACGGCATGATCCATAACTTCCACGCCATGGGTGCCATTCTCCCGCAAGGCCGGCTGGTATTTCAGCAGATCGGCGAACAGGTCCGCCGCGCGCTCGGCGATTGATACAATTTTTAATCAATTCGCGAAGGTCCATTAGGGTTATTTCATCAATGTTTGCGCGAATTATTGCCGGTTTGGTGGCTCCCCTCTAACAAGACACGGGCGGAAAAGATCGCATAACAAGTGCGGGCGTAGAGGAGAACATGCGCAACGAAACGATTGCAATTCACGCCGGCTACGACCCCGATCCAACCACTAAGTCGGTTGCCGTTCCGATCTACCAGACAGTGGCCTACGCCTTCGACAGCGCCGATCATGGCGCCGCCTTGTTCAATCTCGAAGCGGAAGGCTATCGCTACAGCCGGATTGCGAACCCCACCACGTCGGTTCTCGAAAAGCGCATCAGCGAGCTCGAAGGCGGCGTCGGGGCGCTCGCGGTCGCGACCGGTCAGGCGGCGTTGCATTTCGCTCTCGTCAACCTCGCCGACACCGGCGGCAACATCGTCTCGGTACCGCAGCTCTACGGCACGACGCACACCCTGCTCGCTCACGTGCTGCCACGCCAGGGCATCACCGCCCGCTTCGCCCACAGCGACAAGGCCGACGACATCGAGAAGCTGATCGATGACAACACCAAAGCGATTTTCTCGGAAACGATCGGCAACCCAGCCGGCAATGTCTGCGACATCGAGGCGCTGGCAAAGGTCGCGCACCGTCATGGCATACCGCTGGTGGTCGACAATACGGTCGCCACGCCGATCCTGCTGAAGCCGTTCGACTACGGCGCCGATATATCAGTTCACTCGCTGACCAAATTTCTCGGCGGCCACGGCACCACGCTCGGCGGCGCGATCGTCGACAGCGGGCGTTTCCCCTGGAGCGAGCACGCCCGTCGCTTTCCCGCCTTCAACGAGCCCGATGCGTCCTATCACGGTCTCGTCTACACCAGGCAATTCGGCGCCAGCGCCTACATCCAGCGCGCGCGCAGCGTCTATCAGCGCACCATGGGCTCGGTGCTTTCGCCGTTCAACGCATTCCTGCTGCTGCAGGGCATCGAAACGGTGGCGCTGCGCATCGAAAGGCACGTCGAGAACGCGCGCAAGGTCGCGGACTTCCTGCGCAACGACCCGCGCGTCGCCTGGGTCAATTATGCCGGCTTCCCCGACAGTCCCTATTATGGGCTGGTGCAGAGATATCTGAACGGCAACGCGTCATCGCTGTTCACATTCGGCATCAAGGGCGGCCTGGAGGCCGGCAAGACCTTCTATGACTCGCTTAGTCTGATCACGCGGCTCGTCAATATCGGCGACGCGAAATCGCTTGCCTGCCACCCCGCATCGACCACCCACCGCCAGATGTCGGCCGAACAGCAGCGGATGGCCGGCGTTCTGCCGGAGACCATCCGGCTTTCGATCGGGATCGAACACAGCGACGATATCATCGAGGATATCGACCAGGCGCTGGCGCAAGCCTGCGCGCGGCATCAGCGGCTCGAGGCGGCGGAATAATCGGCCGAACCTGCATGACCTTCCTGTCCGACAAGCACCGTCTGATCGTTAGTCCAGGCCTCGCGCCGACGCAGCTTCGCGAGAGACAAGAATTCGAGCATCGGCCAGGTGCCGAGGTGGAGCTCACGATCGGGCTGATCAACAATATGCCGGACTCCGCGCTGCAGGCGACGGAACGCCAATTCATGCAGCTTCTGCAGGCTGCCGCAGGCAACAAGCGCATCCATTTTCACTGCTTTTCGCTGCCGTCCGTGAAACGTTCGCAGACGGCGAAGTGGCGGATCGACCGGCAATATACCGACATCGCCGAACTCGGCCGCCTGCACATCGACGGGCTGATCGTGACCGGCGCCGAGCCGAATGCCGCAACGCTGCCCGACGAACCGTTCTGGCAGCAGCTCACCGACCTCGTCGACTGGGCCAAAACCAACACCCGTTCGACGATCTGGTCGTGTCTTGCCGCCCATGCCGCGGTCTTGCATCTCGACGGCATCGAGCGGCGACATCTCGCTGTAAAATGTTCGGGTGTCTATGACTGCACCAAAGTGATCGATCATTGGCTGATCGAGGACGTTCCGTCGCCGCTCAAGATCTCGCACTCGCGCCTCAACGAGTTGCGCGCGGATGATCTGACCTCGCGCGGCTACCAGCTATTGACTGCGTCAGGCGAAGCCGGCGTCGATATCTTCGCCAGGGAACTGGGGAGCCAGTTCATCTTCTTTCAGGGCCATCCGGAATATGACGCCTTGTCGCTCCAGCGCGAATATTTGCGCGACATCACCCGGTTCATCGCGGGCGAGCGGCAGACCTACCCGGCCTTCCCCGCCGGTTATTTCGACAGCGCGACTGAAAGAAAGCTTGCAGCCTTCCGGAAGCGGGCCAGCGCTGAACGCAGGCTGCCGCTGAGCGTTGAGCTTCCCAGCCTCACACTTCGGCGGGATATCGCAGCCGGATCCGCGGCGACAGCGATCTTTGGGAATTGGCTCGAATATCTTTCCAATGGTGGAAGGGCGGCATCGCCGTGCTGACCCCGTCGCCCTGGATGCGGCATCGCGGCACAAAATCCCGATCCTGAGCATCGCGCAGGCTTTACGCCGCGCCGGCGCGTAAGCGAAACAGGTTTTCGCGCCGGCTCGCGCCGCCAATTCCAGGCGCGGATATTTTCCAACTCGTTCTTGAATTCCGATTGTGCGATAAAGCCGGAGCGAATTCCCGCTTCTGCAAGCCCCGGATCATTCGATGCGTTGTTTGATAGTGCTGCTTTTGTTGTTGTCATCGAGTCCGGGCTGGGCCGCGGAAGCTGTCGTCAGGGATGGCGACACCATCCAGCTCGCCGGCGTCACCTACAGGCTCGATCGCATCGATGCGCCGGAATTCGATCAAATCTGCATCGATAACCACGCCGAGCCTTGGACCTGCGGCGTGGAAGCGCGCGACCAGTTGGCCAGCCTGATCGGCAAACGCGGGGTCCGCTGCGAGGATCTGGGGCCGGACAAGACCTACAGCAAATGGCATATCGGCGTTTGCAGCGTCGACGGCGAAACGGAAAGTTTGAACCAATTGATGGTGCGCCTAGGCTTTGCGTTGCATTCCGACTCTTCCGGCAAGAATAGCTTTGCAGCGGACGAGGCCGGCGCGAAGGACAAACTCAAAGGCCTCTGGAACGGTTGCTTTGTCGCTCCAAAGGATTTTCGTCACCGGGAAAAGACCGGAGCCTTGCTGGGCGCAGCCTGCAGAAGCGACAAGGACCGCGAGCTACGGGAGGCCTTATTCCCGGATGAACCCGCGATGCCGCCCAATTGCAGCATTAAGGCAAAACTGGCGGTGCGCGCGCGCGTGACGGGCTACGTCGGCGTCTATCACCTGCAGGGGTGCCGGAGCTATGCACCCATGACCAAACCGGATCGCTGGTTTTGCTCCGAAGAAGATGCTCAAGCCGCCGGTTTTCGCAGGGCTTATAATTGCCGGGCAGGCGTCAGTCGCAAGTAGCCAGATTGGCCATGTTGTTAGGGATGAATTCGCTCCGACCGCATTTGGCAAGCGGCAGCCTCCTGCGCCGGCACAAGCGACAGGCGAACGGCGACATGCTTGTGGTAGGGAGTGCCGGCGATGGGATCGCGATTGCCGCTCTCGGTCAGCTGGTTGATCCGGGGTCCATTGGTGAGACGCTCGCCGTCCGCTGCGGGATAGGATTGGCCATAGCCATGCGGGAGTGCGAGCTGGCCGTTCCGCATCGAATTGTCGGCCTTGCAGCGGGCGACGAGGCGCCCGGCAGCCGATTCAACGGCGATCCAGTCACCATCCCTGGCACCGAGCTCGCCGAGGTCGGCAGAATTGATCAACAGCGCGCCGTCCGGATCGTCACGGCGCCACGCCGGGTCGCGAAAAATCTGATTGGCATTGAACATGCGGCGCTGCCCGGCGGCCAGCATGTAGGGAAATTCCTTCGGCGCACCGGCGCTCGCGGGATCCAGACGCGCCAGCCATTCGAGCATACCGGGCACCACGAGCCGCACCTTGCGGTCGGGATGAGCGATCAGAGACCAGACCTCGTCATGTTCATGATGGGTGACGGCGGTGCCCTGCCGCGCCGCAACGATGGCATCGAAAAGCGCGTCGCCGAGCTCGCGATCCGGAATTTCGTCCGACGCACCGATCGCCCGCCTTACCGCCTGCGGTGACCGCTTGGCGCAGGCCAGCGCCGCATTCCATAGGGGTGCGGCGGCGGCGGTGCCATCAGGAAGCGTCTGCCCAAGCGTATGGTAGAGCACCAGCGGCGCCACGGCGGCCGCCGACGGATTTTCGCCGATGAAGGCGCGGAACGCCGCGGCGAATTCGGGCCTCGAGCGCCGCGCCGCTTCTCTTAAAGGCGCCAGCGCATTGTCGCCGGGCAGCAAGCCCATTGCCCGGGCGAGCCGCGTGTAGATCTCCGGTTCCGGCAGTGTGCCCTCGAGCGGCGGCAGGACGCCGGCGCGAACATGAAAATAATTGGTCGGGAATTCGAAGTTGAATAGCGTGAATTCGGTCTTCTCGTATTGGGAGGAAGCCGGCAGAACGTAGTGCGCGAGCCGCGCCGTTTCGGTCATGGCAACATCGACCACGACGCAAAGCTCGAGCGAGCGCAGCGCGCGCTCAACCGCCCCGGTATTGGCGGCGGTGTTGGCGGGGTTGGAGCTGTCGATCCAAACTCCGCGCAAGCGGTCGGGATGGTCGCCGAGCACCGCATCGGGGAAGATATTGGGCGGCAGCAGACCGGCAATGACCTCGTCACCGGTCGGCGAAAATCTCTGGCCCGGAGAATTGCCCCACAGCGGCTGCAGCCAGCTATGCAACTGGTTGGTGCCTTTGCGGCCGAAGCTGCCGGAAAGCATGATCAGCAGTTTTTCGAGATAGGAATTCAGCGTCGAGTTGACCCCCTGCTGGATGCCGAGTTCAACCCGCACGACCATGGCCTTCGCGGCCGCGATCATCGCGGCGCAGCGCTCGATGTCGTCAACCGCGACCTCTGCGGCTGCGGCCCACTCCTCTACCGGAATATCCAGCAACGCCTGCTTCACTTCAGCGAAGCCAACCGTGTGCTCCCCGATGAAGTCATGGTCGATGGCATCGGACCGCACCAGTGTCGCCAGCAGGGCGCCAAGCAGGAATGCGTCGGCGCCCGGCCGAACCGCCAGATGCAGGTCAGCCATCTCCGCGGTCTCCGACCGGCGCGGATCGATGACGACAAGCTTGCGCGCGGGATCTTTTCGAATGTGATTGAGATGATCGCGGGCGTTGGGGAAACCATGCGCGATCCACGGGTTTGCACCGATCACCAGCAGAAGATCGCAGCCGTGCACATCCTCGGCGGTGTGGCAGGTCTGGCTGCCGAACATGTGGCCGTTGACCCAGAAGTCCCCGGTCTTTTCCTGCGACAGCGCGTTAAAGACGTTGCGCGAACCGATCGCGCGCAGGAACGCATTGGCATAGGCGCCGCCGGCGTGGTTGCCCTGCCCGCCGCCGCCATAGAGCGCCATGCTCTTGCCGCCGTGCCGGTCGACGAGATTTCGCACCCGCCCAGCGATCTCGGCAATCGCCACATCCCATTCGATCGCATCGAACCCGCCGTCGGCGCGACGGCGCAGGGGCGTCGTGAGCCGGTCCTTATGGTGTGCGTAATAGGGAATGCGCGCCGCCTTGTTGCAGAGATAGCCTTGCGATTTCGGGCTGGACCGATCGCCGCGGACCTTCTCGATATGCCCTTCATTGACCAGGACCTCGATGCCGCAATTGACATAACAGAGATTGCAGGCCGTCTTGTGCCATATGCCAGCGCTCATGGTGGTCCCTCCTGGTGAGGTTCGAAAGCCCGTTATGGCTGCGACCAAGCTGCCGCGGCTATTCGGATGCAATTTCACTCACTTTATATGGCTATCGTCATATAACGCAACCGTGCTTTGCGATCGTCGAACCGATTCGGATGCCCAGCCGCTAACCCGCAACCTTTGAAAAATCGGGCTTGCGACGCTCGGCGAACGCAGCAAAAGCTTCGCGCGCCTCGCCGGTCTGCAGACGCTCGCGAAACAACGCGCTTTCGCGGGCAATCTGGGCCGCGATGCTTTCCATATCGCGCATCAACGCTTTGGTCTGGCTCAGAGAACCCGCCGGCCGTTTGGTCAACGCCTCAGCGGCTTGCCGAGCCCTGACGCGCAAATCCGAGGCCGGCACCACGGCATTGGCCAGACCGCAGGCCAGTGCGGTGGCGGCGTCAAGCGGTTCGCCCAGCGCGAACATCGCATAGGCGCGGACGTGCCCGATCCGCGCCGGCAGCAGCCAGCTCGACGCCGCCTCCGGAACCAGCGCCAGATTGACGAACGGCGTCATCAGCTTTGCGGTGTCGGCAAGAAACACCAGGTCGCAATGCAGCAGCATCGTGGTGCCAACACCTACCGCGTTGCCCTGCACGGCGGCGACCAGCGGACGGGTGGCCTTGCCGAGATTGCTGATGAATCGATGGGCCTGGCTCTCGCCGTTGTCCTTGCCGTTGGCCTGGGCGCTGAAATCGGCGATATCGTTTCCGGCCGTGAAACTGTCGCCGTCTCCCTGAAACAGCACGACCTTCACCGCGGGGTCTTGCTCCGCCCGCTCCAGGCCGTCCGACATGGCGCTGTACATAGCGTTACTCAGGGCGTTCTTCTTGTCGGGCCGCGCCAGCGTCAGCGTCATGATGCCTTCGGCTACTTCGGTCTTCACATGCTCGGTCACGATCGCTCCTCCCAATTGCCCTTGTCCGATGGCCGCATTGCTGCACCACCCACCCTCACCATTTTTCGCCGAACGGCCGAAGCTCGGTCAGGAACGACCATGCCGAGCGGTCCTGGTGATAGAGGTGCCACAGCTCGTCGGCGATTGCGGATGGCTTGATGAAGAATTCGTCCGGCGCTTCGCGCAGGCGTTCGCGCATACGCGGCACGTCGATCACGGCATCGATCAGCACATACGCAACATGGATGCCGCGCGGTCCGAGATCGCGCGCGATCGATTCCGACAGAATGCGCTGAGCGGCCTTGGTCGGCGCGAAACCGGCAAAGTTCGCCTTGCCGCGCAGCGCCGAGGTGTTGCCGGTGACCAGTATTGCGCCGTTGCCCGCCTCGATCATCGCCGGCGCCACTTCGCGCGCCAGATACAACAGACCCATGACGTTGACGCGGAAATTATGTTCGAGCATCTGCGGGTCGATTTCGAGAAACGTTCCCCAGCCTCCTCCCACCGCATTGTGGATCAGGACATTCGGGGCACCGTAGGACTGGCGTATGTTGGCAACGGCGTCCGCAGACCTGGCCCTGGCTGGAGACGTCGCAGATCACGGCGTGGGTGTCGGGAAGCTCCTGCTCGAGGGCCCGGATGCGGTCCGGCGAACGGGCCAGGGCAATCACGCGAAATCCTCCGGCGGCGAAGCGCCGCACGATCGCGGACCCGGTGCCGGGACCGACACCTGTGACAATGGCGAGCGGCTTGTCAGTCACTGTCTCTGCTCCGCCATCGCTCAATGTCCGCTAAAGGCGGGCTTGCGCTTGTCGACGAAGGCGCGCACCGCTTCCTTGTGGTCGGTCGTCCGCGCGGACCGGACCATGTTCTCCGCTTCCTGGTCCATCGAGTCCAGAAAGTCCGATGTCACGGCGTGGTCGAGGTTGTCTTTGATGTAGGCCAGCGCGATCGAAGGGCCCTCGGCCAGAGACTTTGCGAGCGCAAAGGCGGTGTCGCGAAGCTCAGTGTCAGGCACGACCCGGTTGACGAGACCGAGCGTCTCGCAGCGTCGTGCGTCGATCCGCTCCGACAGGAACATCAGCTCCCGTGCCCGCGACGTTCCGACAAGTTTCGTCAGCAGCCACGCGATGCCGTAGTCCCCGGTCAGCCCGATGCGGGCATATCCGGTGGTCATGACCGCGGATTCGGCGGCAATGCGGATATCGCAAGCCAGCGCGAGCGCAAGACCGGCGCCTGCGGCGGGTCCGGGAAGCGCCGCGATCGTCGGCTTTCGCACCGCCACCAGTGCGCCGGTCAGGGTGCGTTGCTTCATTCGCAGGTCGGCGACGCGATCTTCGAGCGGCACCTCGGCTTTGGTCGCATTGCTCCCCATGCCCTTGACATCGCCTCCGGCGCAGAAGGCATTACCCGCGCCGGTGATCAGCAATGCACCAACCTTCGGATCATCGCCGCACTGCTTGATCATGCGGCGCAGCGCCGGCGTCAGGTGGTCGGACAGCGCGTTGCGTGCCTCGGGACGGTTGAGGGTGATGACTGCGACGCGGTCGCGGATCTCGCACAACAGTTCGCCGGTCCCGGTGTCGACCTCGATCCGATCTTCTGCCAATGCAACTCTCCCATTTTTAATCCGGATCGCCTGACAAGATCAGGACGCTAGGCGACTTTCAGCGATGCCTTGCTCTCAGCGCCGAGCAATCCCATCAGCCGCTCCCGAATCAGGCGGTCAGCATCCGCCATGATGCGATCGATCAACTCCTTGACCGTCGGGATGTCGTGGATCAGGCCGACGACCATGCCGCAGCTCCACGCGCCGGCATCCATGTCGCCATCGATCATGACCTTGGGGTAGACGCCGGCGACCTCGTCATGGATATCTTCGATCTTGAGCTTGGCGCCCTTCTCGCGCTCGATCTCCAGCAAACGCTCGACGCCCTTGTTCTTCAGCACCCGCTCGGTATTCCGGATCGCGCGCATCACGAGACGCGTATCGAGTTCGGAGGCCGCGACCAGCGCCTTCTTCACATTGTCGTGCACCGGAGCTTCCTTCGTCGCGATGAAGCGCGTACCCATGTTCATGCCGGCCGCTCCCATCGCCAACGCGGCGACCAGGCTGCGCGCATCGGCCATGCCGCCGGACGCAACGAACGGAATTTTCAATTCCTCCGCCGCACGGGGAAGCAGGATCATGTTCGGCATGTCGTCTTCGCCGGGATGACCGCCGCACTCGAAGCCATCGACGCTGACCGCGTCGCAGCCGATCGCCTCGGCTTTCAGCGAGTGTCTGACCGACGTGCATTTGTGGATGACCTTGATGCCCGCGGCCTTGAGCGCCGGCATATATTGTTCCGGGCTGCGCCCGGCGGTTTCGACGATCTTGATGCCACCTTCCCTGATCGCCGCGATGTATTCAGGATAGGGCGGCGCCGAAAAGGCCGGCAGGAACGTCAGATTGACGCCAAACGGCTTGTCGGTCAGGTCGTGGCAGCGCGCAATTTCCTTGGCCAGCAATTCCGGCGTTCGCTGCGTGAGACCGGTGATGATGCCAAGCCCACCCGCATTCGAGACTGCAGCTGCAAGCTCGGCAAAACCGACATAGTGCATTCCACCCTGTATGATCGGATGTTCAACATGGAATAACTCGGTGATGGCTGTTTTCACGTCAATCTCCAGATTTTGGGTGGTTAAGTCGTAATGACCAGCTGGAGGCTACCACGCTCCGCCAAAATTTCCGTCGGGCCTGGCCGGCCCCTTGCCGCCATCGTCAGTGGACGATTTCGAGAAGTCCCGCCGCTCCCATTCCGCCGCCGACGCACATCGTGACAACGGCGTATTTCGCCTTGCGCCGGCGACCTTCGATCAGGGCATGTCCGGTGAGCCGCGCGCCCGTCATGCCGTAGGGATGGCCGACCGCGATCGAACCGCCATTGACGTTGAGCTTGTCCGGATCGATGCCGAGCTTGTCGCGGCAGTAGATCACCTGGACGGCAAACGCCTCGTTCAACTCCCAGAGATCGATATCGTCGACCTTGAGACCGTGGCGCTTGAGGAGACGCGGCACGGCGTAGACCGGACCGACACCCATCTCGTCGGGCTCGCAGCCCGCCGCGACAAAGCCGCGGAAGATACCGAGCGGTCTTAGGCCCTTTTGCGCGGCGAGCCTGTCGCTCATGATGACGGCGGCACTTGCGCCGTCAGAGAGCTGGCTCGCATTACCGCCGGTAATGGTAAAGCCCGGTCCCTTTGCCGGCTTGACGCCCGCGAGACCCTCGGCCGTGGTATCGGGACGCGGACCCTCGTCGGTCGACAGCATGACCTCTTTGTACGATACTGCGCCGGTTGCCTTGTCGGTGACCGCCATCGTGGTTTTGATAGGCGCGAGTTCGTCGTTGAAACGTCCGCTCTGCTGGGCCGATGCCGTTCGCCGTTGGCTCTCGAGGCTGTACTCGTCCTGGCGCTCCCGGGAAATGTCGTAGCGCTTGGCCAAGATTTCAGCGGTATCCAGCATCGCGATATAGGCGTCGCCCTTGATGGCGAGCAGATCCGGATCGACGGCGTGAAACAGGTTCATCTTGTCGTTCTGCACCAGGCTGATGGATTCGCCGCCGCCACCGACCGCGACCTCCACGCCGTCGAAAATCACCGAGCGGGCCGCAAGCGCGATGGCCTGAAGTCCCGATGCGCATTGGCGGTCGATGGTCGTTCCGGCCACGGTCACGGGAAGCCCGGCGCGCAGCAGCGCCTTCCGCGCGATGTTGGAGCCGGTGGTGCCCTGTTGCATCGCGCAACCCATCACCACGTCCTCCACCTCGGCACCATCGATCTTGGCGCGCAACAAGGCCGAGGAAATGGCATGACCCAGCATGGTCGCGCCTTCGGTATTGTTGAGCGCGCCCCTGTAGGCCTTGCCGATCGGCGTACGCGCCGTGGATACGATCACTGCATCAGTCATGTTTTCACCTCAGGTCGGATGCGATCGGCTTGACGACATTCAGTTCGTCGCTCATGCCCGCGCCTCGGCTCCGCATCACCACTTCTCGCCGAACGGACGGATTTCCAGTTCGAACGTCCAGGCGCTCTTCGGCTGCTGATAAAGCTGCCAATAGGATTCGGCGACAGACGACGGCGGCATCAAGAGATCGGGGTCATCGAGGGCATTTGGTCCGAGCGCCTCGATCCGCCGCTGCCGCACCCATTCGGTATCGACGCCGGAATCGATCACGAGATGGGCGACGTGGATGTTCTTCGGCCCCAACTCGCGCGCGGCCGCCTGCGCGACGGCACGCAGGCCAAACTTCGCGCTGGCAAACGCCGCATAACCCGATCCGCCGCGCAGACTCGCGGTCGCTCCGGTGAAGAAGATATTGCCCTTGCCCCGGGGCAGCATCAGGCGCGCCGCTTCGCGGCCGGCGAGGAAGCCCGAATAGCAGGCCATTTCCCAGACCTTGCGAAACACCCGCTCGGTGGTGTCGAGAATCGGGAAGTTGACGTTGGCGCCGATGTTGAAGATGCAAACCTCCAGCGGCGCATGCTTGTCGGCATCGCCGAGGAAGGCGATGATCTCCTCCTCCTTGCGGGCATCGAGCGAGCGGGCGTGAACTTCACCGCCCAATGCCTCGATCTCCCTGACCAGCGGTTCAAGCTTGGCGCCGTTACGGCGTCCCGCGAACACCGTGAATCCTTCTGAAGCGAACTTCTTTGCGATCTCGCCGCCGATATAGTCTCCGGCGCCGATCACGGCCACGGTCGCGTTTCTCTTCTGCAAGGTCTTCTCCCGGTCGGGTTAAATCTGTCATTCGTCAAAGGTGCACCGGCAACTGCCGGGACAGTCCGTGTCGCGGTCAGGCGCCGCGCAAAGTCTCCGCGAGCTTGTGCTTGAGGATCTTGCCGGTCGAGGTTGCCGGCAAAGCGTCGAGCACGATGATCTCCGATGGCCGCTTGTAGGAGGTGAGTTGCGGGTTGATGAACGCCATCAGATCGGCTGACTTCACCGGTGACCCCCGCATCAGTTGCACGAAGGCTATGACTTCCTCGTTGCCTTCGACGGCATGCCCGACCACGGCGGACTGTACCACCGCGTCGTGCGAATTGAGGACGGCCTCGACCTCGGCGGGATAGACGTTGAACCCCGAGCGGATGATCATTTCCTTGGTGCGGCCGACGATGTAGAGGCAATCACCGTCGAATCGCGCGAGGTCCCCGGTGTTGAACCAGCCCTCGCTATCGATGACCTTCGCGGTCAGATCGGTGGCACGATAATAGCCGCGCATGACGTTGGGACCGCGGACGTGAAGCTCGCCGATCTCGCCTTTTGCCAGCGGTATGCCATCGATCGTCCTGACGCGGGCTTCGACGCCCGGCAGCAGCGTTCCGACCGCCTGATCGCTGCGCGGCGTATCGAAGCGCACGCCGGATATTGCGGGCGAGCATTCCGTGATGCCATAACCGTTGGAAAGAGGCAGCCCGAGTTCCTGCTCGACGCGCGATTTCAGGTCGAGATCGAGCGGCGCACCGGCAACCGCAATCAGGCGCAGCGATCCGCGGTCGAGGCGCTTGAGACCTGTCACGGCCTTGTATTCCAGCAGGCGCTGATAGGTCGCGGGCACGCCGTTGAGGATCGTGATCCGCTCTTCGGCGATGGCTTTGGCGAGCGCGGCCGGATCGTATTTGCTGACCAGGCGGACCGTCCCGCCGACCATCAGGGTCATGATCAGGAGCGAGATGCCGACGATATGCGAAACCGGCAGCACGACATAGACCTTGTCGCTGGAATCCATCCTGCGGAAATGCGCCGTGGTTTTGGCGCTGATCAGGAGATTCGCGTGGCTGAGCATCACGCCCTTTGGCGTACCCGTCGTACCCGACGTGTAGATCAAGACCGCGATCTGTTTCGCGGGGTCGGTCTCAACCGGCTCGGCGGCCGTGTTTTGGTTCAGCGCGCCGACGCCGATGTCTCGTAATGGCCCGAGTTGACGGTGCTCCGCGCCACAGCGCGAGGCGTGAGCCGCGGCTTCCTTTGAGACATTCGAAGTGAAGAACATCCTGCGGGCGCCGCTGTGATCCCGGATCTGGTCAAGCTCGCGCGGCGACAGCCTTGGATTGGCAACGATCGCCCAGGCGTCGATCCGGCTGGCCGCCAGCAGCAGCGCGGCAAGCGCGATGCAGTTCTCGCTGACAATCACCATGCGATCGCCGGACCGGACCCCAAGCGACCGAAGGGCTTCGGCGATTTCCCCAACCGACCGGGCAAGTTCGCGATAGGTCCAGGAGGCGCCGTCATCGATCAGGGCGGGCCGATCAGGTGATTCGCCCACGTGCCGATCCAGGACTTCGTGGATGTGCTCCGGAAGTCCGGCAACGATCTCAGCGAGTTCAATTGTTTCCGACGGTGTCGCCAAGGCAGACCTCCCGACCAGCATCCGGCCGTTTGCTGCGGCCTGTTTCGCGGGCGGGATTTAACGTTCTTTTTTAGAACTCGTCAATGGCTATCTCGGCCAGAGCCTGCCCTGGACTGGAAGGGAAGGAAACACAACAAGGTTACAAAGGCTTTTGAAGGACCCGCCATTTACAATCGGGTTTTGGGCCGGTATAGATGATAGTATCAAATAAGAACTTATGGGGAGGCCGTTCGATGGCGGAAAATCGCGGCGTGGCGATCCTGGTCGGCGCGGGGGACGCGATAGGCGCGGCGGTGGCCCGGCGATTTGCGCAAGGCGGCTATACCGTCTGTATCGCCAGACGCGATGCCGCAAAATCCCAGGGACTGGTCGACGAATTGAAAGCTGCCGGGCTCAACGCCCATGCGTTCAGCGTGGATGCGCGGCAGGAAGCCGAGGTCCAGGCGCTGTTTGATCGCGTCGAGGAAACCATCGGGCCGATCGAAGTCTGCCTGTTCAACGCCGGATCGAACGTCAGCAAGCCGCTGCTGGAGACGACCGAGAAGCTGTTCTTCAAGGCATGGGAACTCGCGTGCTACGCCGGATTTCTGGTCGGCCGCGAAGCTGCCCGTGTCATGCTCAAGCGCGGCCGCGGCACCATCCTGTTCACCGGCGCTACCGCCAGCGTCCGCGGCAGCAAGGGCTTTGCCGCATTTTCTTCGGCCAAATTCGGATTGCGCGCCCTGGCCCAGGCCATGGCGCGCGAACTCGGGCCGAAAAATATCCACGTGGTTCATCTCTTGATCGACGCCGGGGTAGACAGCGAGGCCATCCATCAGCGCATGAGGGCGGCGACGGGAATTGACGCCAAGGAAATCCCGCCCGATAGCCTGACCAAAACCAGTTCTATCGCCGAAGCCTATTGGTTCGCACACCAGCAATCCAGGGACGGCTGGACCCATGAACTGGATCTGCGTCCCGCAATGGAGAAATGGTGACATGGCCGAAGCCCCCAATCTGATCCTGTGGGGAGTTGGAACCGGGCGCACGGTGCGCCCACACTGGGCGCTGCACGAATTAGGGCTTGCCTATGAAACGCGCGCCATCGGTCCGCGAACCGGCGAGACCAAGACGGCGGAATACACCGCGCTCAATCCGCGGCAGAAGGTCCCATTGCTGCAGGACGGCGATTTCTGCATCGGCGAGAGTGCTGCGATCGTCGCTTATCTGTCGCGCACTTATTCGACCGCGGAAAATTCGCTGATCCCCGAGGCCCGGCGCGAATATGCTGCGTGGCTGGAGTGGTGCTTCTTCATCGTCGCGGAACTGGATTCCACCAGTCTCTACGTCATGCGTCGTCACAGAGCCGACGCGTTAGGCCACATCTACGGGGTGGCTCCCGATGTCGTCGCCAAAGCGGGCGAATACTTCCGTCAACAATTGCGCCACGTCGAACTCGCGCTCGCCGATGGCCGGACCTATTTGATGGGCGACCGGTTCAGCAGCGCTGATATCCTGCTGACGACGTGTCTCGAATGGGCTATCGCCTACGGTGTCGGCATTTGCGATAACGCGCATCCCTATCTGCAGCGTATCAAGCAAAGGCCGGCCTACCAGCGCGGCACGGTGGCCAATATTCCGCCCGCCGCCGGCGAGCCGGTGCGGCGTCCGGCCTGAAAGAGCATTTCGTTCGGTTATCCCGCCACCCTCACCGCGCGATCGCTGATCATCTGATCAATCGCGCTGTCGGCATAGCCGAGCTCGCGCAGCACGTCGCGGGAATGTTCGCCGACGCGGGGCGCCGGTCCGCCGATCACGGCCTCATTGACGGAGAACCGCGCCGCGGGCTTGGGCTGCCGCACGCGCCCGACCGAAGGTTGATCGAATTCGGTGATGATATCGCGCGCCACCACCTGCTCATTGTGGATGATCTCGCCACGGCGCAGGATCGGCGCGCACGGCACGTCGGCGGCATCCAACCGTTCCAGCCATTCGGCGGTAGTGTGCCGGGCAATGTATTCCGCCATCTTGTTGATGCGCGCGGTGGCGTTGACCGAGCGGGCCGACGGCGTCGCGAACCGCGGATCCCTGGCAAGCTCCGGATCGCCTGAGGCCTTGCAGAAGCCCTGCCATTCGGAATCGGAAATGGTACCGGCGGTGATGTAGCCGTCGCTGGTCTTGAACACGAGATCCGGACGGTCGTTGGGGTCGGCGGCGGTAGCCTCCGCACCGACCACCGTGTATTGCATCATGCCTTCCGGCCACAGATACGATATCATCGCATCCAGCATCGCGACCTGGATGTGATCGCCCTGCCCGGTTTTCTCGCGGGCATAGAGCGCCGACGACACCGCCTGCGCGGTGAAGACCGCGGTGGTCTTGTCGCAGACGATGGTGCGGATCATCTGCGGCCGGTTGGTCACCGGCTGCGACTGGATGTCGGCGAAGCCCGACAGCCCCTGGATGATCGGATCGTAAACCCGCTTCTTGACATAGGGTCCGGTGTCACCGACGCCACTGATCGATACATAGATCAGGCGCGGATGGCGCTTGCGCAATTCGTCCGGCCCAAGGCCGAGGCGCTCCATCGTGCCCGGACGGAAGTTCTGCACCAGCACATCGGCCTGCGCCGCGAGCCTGGCCAGCACCTCGCGGCCGACCTCGTGCTTGATGTCGATGGAGAGCGAGCGCTTGCCGCGGTTGGACGAAATGAACAGCGCGGAAAACTCGCCGCCCTTGTCGATGATGGCGCGGCTGCGGCGCGTGATGTCGCCGCCGATCGGCTCGATCTTGAGCACGTCGGCGCCTTGATCGGCGAGAAACATCGTCGCGAACGGCCCCGAGACAACGCCGGTCAAGTCCAGCACGCGAACGCCATTAAGTGGGCCTGACATGTTTCGCTTCCCTTTGTTGTCGTGCGATCAGCCGGCTTGTTCCGTCCAGGCCCGATCGATGCCTTCACGCGATCCTGGA
The DNA here is from genome assembly GCA_963778925.1 of uncultured Alphaproteobacteria bacterium. Taxonomy (GTDB): domain Bacteria; phylum Pseudomonadota; class Alphaproteobacteria; order Rhizobiales; family Xanthobacteraceae; genus Bradyrhizobium. The sequence continues at coordinate 195,579 of CAVZWE010000014.1, forward strand.
CCGGGCGGCTCCGGTCTGTTCGATGATTGACTTCTTCTACGTCACGCAGCTGATCCTTGCCGAAGAACATTTCCTGGCCGACGAAGAATGTCGGCGAGCCAAAGGCCCCCCGATTGACCGCGTCGGCGGTATCCTCGATCAACTTCTTCTTGACGTCGTCCTGCTGGGCGCGGGCCACCAGCCTGTCGATATCGATGCCGGACGATTTGAAGGCATCTCGGAAAGTCTCGAGATCATCCATCTTCTTCGGCTCGACCCACATGTGATGATAGGCCGCGCGGAAATACGGATCGAACATACCCTCGAACCGGGCCGCGACCGCGCCGCGCATCAGCGTCAGGGTATTGACCGGAAAGAACGGATTCGGCGTGAATTTCGTGATGTTATGCCGGCGAATGAAACGCTGGGTCTCCAGCGCCTGATATTCGGGCTTGTTCTTGATCCCGCGAAGCGACTCGAATGGCGACATATTGTTGGTCGCCTTGTAGATTCCGCCGAGCAGCACCGGCACATATTCGAACTTCACCCCGGTACGCTTTTCGATCCCCGGAATGACAAGCTCTGCCAGATAGGCGTTCGGGCTGCCGAAATCGAACTGAAATTCGACCTTCAAGGGACTGATCACCGGCGCTCCTCCTCGGGCATAGAATTTTCGGCGATTGTACCGGTCAAGCCGCCGGACCAACCAGCGTTTGGATTCATATAGTTCTAAAATAGAACTGTCAAGGCGATGCAAGGTTTGCTACTTATTTGGGAACCGGCCGGGCAAAATATGTGATTGTTTCAGTATGAGTGCCTATTTAGAATGGTAGGCGACAATTCCTGCCGGGTCTGTCTGCCAGACTGGAGTGACGCGATGAAATGGGATGCCCTGGAAGAAGAGCCGTGCTCGGTGGCCCGCACGGTCGCCGTGATCGGCGACCGCTGGAGCCTGCTGATCCTGCGGGAATGCTTCCTGCGCACGCGGCGGTTCGAAGCGTTTCAATCGGCGCTCGGCATCACCCGGCATCTGCTCGCCGAACGGCTGAAGAAGATGGTCCGGCTCGGGGTGTTGCGCCGGGTACCGTATCAGGACTCGCCGAAGCGGTATGAATACATCCTGACCCAGAAGGGTCTCGACCTCTATCCGGTGATGATGTCGATCGTCCATTGGGGCGACAAGCACATGGTCGATGAGCGCGGCCGGCCCTTGCTGCATGAACATCAGAACTGCGGCAAGATGTTCGATCCGGTCATGGTGTGCTCCGAATGCGGCGAGCCGCTCTCGGCCAAGCAGGTCCACGTGCACCCCGGCCCCGGTGCACGGCCCGGTACAGCCGCCGCCCTAAAATCTCGAAAACCGGTCAAGGCGGGCGCGACGAGCTGATTGCCCTGATCTATCGCGCGGCCGCTCCGCTCCGGCGACTTCCGCCACGAATAATGCGCGGCGAAGAAACACCAGCATCGGGTTCTTAGGACAGCCACCGTCTCACTCGGATGACGCGTCGAGCACTTCGCTGAACAGGTCCCAATGCGTTCCGGTCCAGCGCTGCAGCCGCATCTGGGTAAAGTCCATGTTGATTTTTTCAGACGTGTTGACCTTGATGCCCGGAAGCACGGTTGGGATGACGACATCCTTCAGGCTCTTTGCCTGCCTGATGATGTTTTCCCGCGACAGATCGTTGCCGCACTGCTTGACGATTTGTTCAAGAAGCATGCCCTGGGTGTAACCGAACAGGTAGTTGGTATCGGCGATGTCGATACCGGGCATATACTTGTCGACGAACGCTCGAAAACCCTTCATCCCCGCATTGCCGTCCCACTGCGAATCGGTCGGGTCCATCGTGATCGTTCCCACGATAACGCCGGTCGATTTGTCGAGACCCGCCGGCTTCAAGGTGGCGCCGACCGAGCTCGACGGATAGTTCAGCATCACCGTCGCCTTCCATCCGATCTCATTGACCTTGCGAATGGCCTGGGCGGCGAATTTCGGGGTCCCCGCGACCAGCAGCGCCTCCGCGCCGGAGCTTTTCAGGTTGACGACCTGTGAATCGATGGTGGGATCGGTGATCTCGTAAGCCGCGGTCACAACCTTCTTGTCAAAGTCGTTCTTCAGAAGCGCCTTGAAGGCGTTGACATAGTCTTTGCCGAGGTCATCGTTCTGGTAAAGGATCGCATACTTCGCGTTTGGCAAAATCCTGGTCAGATATTTCGCGTAGATCTTGCCTTCGGTGTCGAAGCTGACGAGACTGGTCGTGGTCAGCGGATAGTCGGCGACATTGGTGAACTTGTTTGATCCGCTGACAATGGCGACGGTCGGCACCCCTTTCACGGCAAGATATTTTGCCGACGCGGTATTTCCCGGCGTGCCAAGCTGGCCGAAGATGAACGCAACCTCGTCGCTTTCGACCAGCTTGCGGACGTGCTCCACCGCTTTCGGCGGACTGTAGGCGTCGTCATAGGCGATATAGTTGATCTTGCGGCCGTTGATGCCGCCCCGGTCGTTGATCGACTGGACATAGGCCAGCACGCCCCTGCCAACGAGACCGATCGAAGACGCCGGGCCACTGAACGGGAAGACGCCGCCGATTTTGATTTCGGTCGCCGTAACGCCCGGAGCATCTGCCGCGAACGCCGGCGCGGACAGTGCGAGACCCAGCGCGCAGGCAAGTTTGAACGATTTGAACATGACTTCCTCCCCTGGTCGAAACGCGGGATCCGCCGGAGAGTACCTTTATGGTACTCCAATTCCCGCCATGGCTGTTGTGGCCCTTGTGCTGGCTATCTTGGCTACAGAGCCTACAGTTCTTTTTTTGAACTAGTCAAGCGCTTCTCGGAAAAGGGGCGGGCTATGCCCCCGGTTTCGGGCGCGACGGCTTTTGTAGCGCGAACCTTTGCGACTGCGATTTCAACAGGATAGTTCGTTCAGTTTGCTATTTTGATGATGGCGCTTTTCGCAAATAGGCTGCTGCCTGAATGGGCGCAGTCCCCGAGTTCACGCACAAATGTGCGTCGTACAAAGCGACATTCCGCTCCCTCGAGACGCTGTCCCGCGTACCAAATGACAAAACCTTGATCGGACCTGGGCTCAACGCAGGGTTCACCGGCCGATACATCGGTATGATCGCGCAAGCGTTTCTTGCCGGATAAGATGATCAGAGGTTAGATCGGAAATGACCCTGTTTTCTCCAGGTGAACCGGGGGTCGACGAAGTGACGCCGAGAATTCTGGTCGCGATCGGCTGTACGATTGCTGTCTCTCCTGCTCTTGCGCAGGACGATCTCAAGGTCGCGCCGACCGAACTTACCCTGCAGGTCACGACCGGTCCCCCTGGTGAACAATGCCGTCGCGTCGATACGGCGGACCCCACACTCCTGGCGCCGCTGTCGCTGCACCGGACCTTCCACGATGATTTCGACGAGCACCCGTTATCGAGAGGAAAGTGGGCGCCGCATTACGCCGGCGGCGCCGCCTGGCCGGAAGCTCGCTACTGGGGAGGAGATGGCTCCGACTTCAAACGGAAGACCAGCTACAACGGCGAACAGCAGATCTATGTCGATCCACGCTATGGCGGCCGATCAACGACTCCGCTCGGGCTCGACCCGTTCAAGATTCGCGATGGGGTTCTCTCGATCGTCGCAAGCCGCACGCCACCGACACTGAGGTCGATTCTTTTCAACAATGAATACATATCCGGCATCCTGACGACCCAAAGTTCGTTCTCGCAAAAGTACGGATATTTCGAGATCCGCTCGAAGATACCGATCGGGACCGGTGTATGGCCGGCCTTCTGGATGCTCGCAGATGATGGCGGCTGGCCTCCCGAAATCGATGTGATGGAAGGACGCGGGCAGCGGCCGGGCGATCTGGTGATGACGACGCATTGGAGGATTCCGGCCACCGGATTCGTGCAATCCTGCGGTATGGATTTCCTGCTGCCGGATGCATCGATCGATTTCCACGACTACGGCGTGCTATGGGCGCAGGATCGCCTGATCTATTTCATCGACAGGAAGCCGGTGTCGGATATCAAAATCCCGATCGGCTTCGACGATCCGATGTACATGATCGTGAATCTCGCGATGGGCTCGAAGAACTTCGGCGGCGTAGGATTCGTCGACGGCGAATCTCCTGATACAGTCGCATTCGAAATCGACAGGATTTCCGCGTATCAGATCGATTTCCATTAGTCGTTGTGACCATTCGGAATAAAGTATGCCGGTTGAAGTGAACCTGACGGGAGAAGTCGATGTTCGGTAGGTTCTCGCGTCGGCACTTTGGCAGGCTTGCGGGGCTGTCGGCGCTGGCAATGGCGTCGACGCCTGCGAATTCGGCGGACAACGAGCGCAAACCGGCATCCTACCGGCACGCCCCGGCGAATTTCCCGGAAGGGTTTCTTTGGGGCACCGCAACTTCCGCGTATCAGATCGAGGGCGCGGTCGATGAGGACGGCCGGGGCCGCTCGATCTGGGATACGTTCGCCCACACGCCCGGCAAGATCGAGGATCACAGCAACGCGGACCGCGCCAACGATCACTACCATCGATACAAGGAAGACGTCCGCCTGATCAGGGAATTGGGGGTCAAGGCCTATCGTTTCTCGATCGCCTGGCCGCGGGTATTTCCGGAAGGAACCGGTGCGCCGAACCCCAAAGGTCTCGACTTCTACGACCGCCTGGTCGACGAACTTCTCAATAACAATATCGAACCGTTCGCGACGCTCTATCATTGGGATTTGCCGCAGTCGCTCCAGGACAGGGTCGGCGGATGGCAATCCAGTGAAACGTCGAGGGCGTTCGGCGATTACGCAGGCTACGTCGCGGATCGCCTGAGCGATCGCGTCAAATCGATCTTCACAGTCAACGAATGCGGAAGATTCGTGAATTTCGGTTATGGCGCCGGCATCGACGCCCCAGGCCTCAAACTGCCGCAGGCCGAACTGAACCAGGTACGTCATAATGTCGCGTTGGCCCATGGCCTCGCGGTGCAAGCGATCCGTGCGCGAGGGCGCGCAGGGACCAAAGTCGGCCCGGCGGAGAATATCGCGGCGTGCCTGCCGGCGATCGATACGCCCGCCAACATTGCCGCAGCCGAGATCGCGACGCGCGAGCTGAATGCGGGCTTTCTGAACGTGATCCTGGAGGGCAAATACACCGACGCACTTTCTCGAATATGCCGGCGCCAGCGCTCCCAAATATACCGTCGACGAACTCAAGATAATTTCTTCGCCGAACGATTTCGTCGGCCTCAACATCTACGCACCGCAATTTTACGTGGTCGCCGCCGAGCGCGCGCCGGGCTTCTCGGTTCTGCCTTTTCCCGCCTCGTTTCCGCACATGAATTCGGAGTGGCTGAGGATCGACCCGGAGACAATCTATTGGGCGCCTCGGCTGGCAGCCAAGATATGGAACATCGACACGATCTACATCAGCGAGAATGGCACCTCTTCGACCGATGCATTGGCTGCCGACGGTAATGTGTACGACACCGACCGTATCATGTACCTGCGCAACTACCTGACTCAGTTGCAGCGCGCCACGTCCGAGGGCGTGCCGGTCCGCGGATATTTCCTCTGGAGCCTGATGGATAATTTCGAGTGGGTATTCGGATTCGAAAAGCGCTTCGGGGTGTATCATGTGGACTTCGAGACCCAGCTCCGGGTACCGAAACTCAGCGCGTCATTCTATCGCGACGTCGTCGCGCGCAACGCGATAGGTCCTTGAATGAGCGTGGTGATTAGAAGCGGCCGGATGCCAAGCCGATTTTCTCGGGGATGCAATGGTGACCGGCTCCGAAAGCTCTTTTTCCCGAGGCAGAAGGCTGTCCAATGCGATATTCTTGCCCGAGATCTTTTTGCACGGGGGAACACAATTTCGGCAACGAAGTTACGTAGTGCAGGCTCGGAACCAGGAAAGGCCACCGCCATGATATCACGCCGCAGTTTAGTTCTCACACTTGCCGCCGGTTCCTTGCTTGCCGGCGGATTGCCGGTCCTGGCGAAGTCGCTCAAATCCGGTCCTGTCGGAATGTTCGATACCGATAGCGATGGCACGGTCGACCTCGCCGAGGCGAAAAAGGCAGCATCAGCATTGTTTGACCGGCTGGAACGCGACCATGATGGCACGCTCGACAAACGAGAACTGGCCCGCAGAATGACCGCGAAGGAGTTGGCCGCCGCCGATCCCGATCATGATGGCACCCTCACCAAGGACGAGTATCTCGCGGTGGTGGAGCAGCGTTTCAATGCCGCCGATCCCGACCATGACGGGACGCTCGACGCCAAGGAATTGAACACCAAAGCCGGTCAATCCCTGTTGCGACTATTGAAGTAATCGCAAATCAGACGCCGCCGGGCTGAACGTAACAGAATACGTAACGGTTGCGGCTCAGGAACACGATGCCGTGACCGGTCGGATTCGATTTATCCCATTTAAGTTTGTTGGTTGGAATTTCGATTTCCGTTCCGAGGTCGACGTGAGGCCGGCCACGCGGCTCGTCGGGCCGGTCGTCGGTGATGATCGCGTAGGTCTTGCCGTCCCTGACATGGACTTCATCGGCCCAGTAGGCGTCGGCTTCGCCGCAGCATGACGCGTTCGGCGCGTCCGGCTGCATCAGGGCCTGGTACCACCCGCGAATTTCCGGATTTACTGCTTCCCATTGTCCCAAATCACGGGCGTTCACAGCCGACATCAGGCAGCCGAAAAGGCCGAGACCAAGGATGATACGTTTCATCCGCGCGCTCCCACATTCTCCGGCAGGATTGCGAAAGCAATGTTCGTGCCGAAAATGCTGCGATGCGGTAAGATACTGGGAAATAACTGCTATGCGCGGTGCAGCCTTGGCGAGGGGCTTGACGGAACCGGGCTGATCGCGGCAATGGCCTGACGAATCAGGCTGCGGAACACCGCTGTGCGGCGGCTAACCGGAACGACGGCGCGAAATTAGTGCCCGGACCTCAGATCAAGGAAATTGAAAAAATTATTGAAAAAAATTTCGGAGGTGGCTGCCGATGCTGCGAGTCCCTGGCGGGAGCTTCGTTACAACCGGCAATCCACCTCCGTGGGAAATAGGCGCTGGCGAATTCGCTTATTTGCGAGCCGCACAGGCGTACATGTTGATCTCCATGCCAACCGGCACTTCGACGATTTTTGGAGTCTTCCAGGCCATCTCAGATCTCCTCTCGAGCGGAACGGCAGATTGCCGAACCGAAACGAGGATAGAGCCCCACTCAAGATAGCGCAAGCGGGCACACGCACGCCCGAACAAATCGGTGGGCAGACCAATCTGCTGTGCACCGCGAAAACCGCGACCGCCTGCAGGGGATCTCAGCTCATTTGCGCGTAACTGGATCGGATGCTACGTTTCAACGCAACCGCGCATTGAAAGCCGGAAAATCAGGGGAGAAAACGGCCATGAGGATATCGGGCGCCGCTATTGGCTTGTCACTGCTTGTTATCACCGCCGTTCCTGCCAGTGCGATCGAATCCAGCATCAAGGCTTCATCGGCCGCCTCAGCCGACGCCATCTGGGCCAAGATCGGCGACTTCTGCGGCATCAGCAATTGGCATCCCGCGATCGAGAAATGCGCATTGTCGGCCGACGGCAAAATGCGCACCCTGTCGCTCAAGGGCGGCGGCACCGTCGTCGAGAAACTCGAGAAGTGGGACGACGCCGCGCATTCCTATAGCTATTCCATCGTCGAAGGTCCCTTGCCGGTCGCCAACTACATGTCGACGATGAGCGTCGCAAAGGACGGCGCGGGTTCGACCCTCACCTGGAGCGGCAAATATGACGCCAAGGGAGCAAGCGATGCGGACGCCAAGAAGACCATGGACGGCGTCTATCAGGCGGGTATCGACGTGCTGGTCAAGTAGCTGACTTAGTTCGATCGACCCCAGCGGGCAAACGCGGCCCACCCCAGCATCGCGGCTGCGAAAATCCAGATCGCAACGATCGCGATCGCCGCCCCCTTGCTGCGCGGACGCTGCCCAGCCTCGCTGGCAATGGCGCGATATTCGGCCATTACTTCGTTCGGAATTAATGACACGACGAGCCAAATCCCCAGCGGCACGATGATCAGATCGTCCAGATAGCCAAGGACCGGAATGAAGTCAGGAATGAGATCGATGGGTGAAAGCGCGTACCCTGCGACAGCCACCGCGAGAATTTTGGCATACCACGGCACTAGCGGACTATAGGCCGCGAGATAGATGGCGTGGACGTCGCGTTTCAGCGCCCACGCCCAGGCCTCGATGCGGAGGCGCATGGCGCGGACCGATACCAATCTCGCCGCGGCGGGACGGTCAGGCGCCATCACTTCAGCTTGCATTTGGTTTCGGGCCGATCGAGACCGAGCGTATCGAGCGCCGATACCTGATGGAGGAAACCTTCCTGAGGCGACACCGACACGGTGTTTCTGCCATCGAACAGCAGGATCGGCTGCCGCAGTTGCAGGTTCCAGTCACGCAGCGTCAGCTTTTGACCCTTGAAGGCTGCGATCGAGAATTCAGGGCTCTTCATGTAGGCCAGCATCTTCGCAGGCTCGCCGGAGCCGGCCCGGACCCCTGCCTCGCCGATCATGCGAACGGCCGTCCATACCTGCATGTCGTGCGCCGTCATCGGACGTTGAAATGCCTTTATAAAACGATTCTGCAACTGCACGGCGCCCCATTGATCGAACGCCGCATCCCATGTGGTGGGCACCAGGCCGGCCGAGCCAACCACGGGCCGGGCATCCCAGGTCCGATACGGCAAATAGCCGGCAAAAACCTCGCTCTCATCGGCCGCGACAAGCACATCGTGATCGGGTGCACCTTGCGTCACCACCGGCATCTGCCGCTGAATCTCGGCGACGCCGCTATCGGTCCGCCGCGCGCCGCCCGTGTCCTTGAACACCCGCTCCTCGACAATCTTGGCGCCGAAGCGGGTCGCGGCATGGCGCAACGCGTCGGCGAACAGCGCATCGTTGTCGTGCGAGCCTGCAAGCAGCATCCATTTGCGCCACTTCTTCCAGACCAGATATTGCGCGAGCGCGTCGGCGAGCATCGACCGCGTTGGAGCGACATGAATGACGTTGGCGCGACAGTCCTGCTCGCGCAGGCGTTCGTCCAGCGCGGAAGCGTTGATCAACGTCTCGCCGCGCGCCTGGCCTGCGTCCGCAACCCTTAGCAGCCGGTCTGCATCGAGGCTTGTGACAATAAACGAGGCTCCCTGGTCGGCGAGCGCATTCATTGCCGCGACCGCATCGTCGCCCTCGCCCAGCAACTTCTCGATCAGCGTATAGTGCTGATTAAGAAAGCGTCCGGTGGCGTTATCGTCTTCGGTCGCCAGCCGAGCCCCGGCGAGACCATCGTTGACGGCGGGAACATCGATTAGCGATATCCTGATCCTCGACGCTGTTTCACGAAGGTAGCCGATCTTGATTTCGAGCGGCTGATCGGACAGCGCCGCCCCGCTCGATACCATCAGTGCGGAGACAGCAACCAAAAGCCGCAGCAAATTGCGCCTCCAATGCGATGTTCGGATGGTCAACGTGCTCGATTGCACCGCAACATTTCGTTCCAGGCCGTCTCGTCGAGACGGGCTTGTCCAGCCGAACCTGGCAATCACGCTTGATGCCGGCATTTCACTTTTCATTTTCCGTCATTTCTTGCGCACCGGTCAGGGTACTCCATTTGCCGCGTAGCGCAACGAAATGCCAAAACCGGATGGGCGGTTCGACCCCCGAAGGATTGTCTGTTCCCGCGCCTCGGCATCAAATAGAAGCTGGATTTCCGTCGGGAAATAGCCTTTGCATGGCCGCCGGAACCGGGACGTTGGAGAATTCACATGGTCGACTTGCGCCGGACAGCGGTATTGGGACTTTCCCTGCTTGGGTTTTCCCTCTCGACCGAGACCGCTTTCGCCTACCGTGCCTATGTTTCCAACGAAAAGGGCAACACCATCTCCGTGATCGACACCGATAAAATGGAGACGATCGCAACCATCAAGACGGGGCAACGACCGCGCGGCATCGAAGTCTCCCGGGACGGCAAGCTGATCTACGTGGCGCTCGGCGATGACGACATCATCCAGGTCTTTGACACCAAAACCCTGAACTACGTCGGCGATCTGCCATCCGGCCCGGATCCCGAACAATTTATCCTGGATCCGGCGGGAAGGATTCTCTACGTCGCCAATGAAAATGACGCGATGGTGACCGTGATCGACCTGGAAAAGCGATCCTCGATCGGCGAGGTGTCGGTCGGCATCGAACCTGAAGGCATGGCGGTCAGCCCGGATTCCAAGGTTTTGATATGCGCGTCGGAGACGACGAGCATGGTCCATTTTATCGACACCACGAGCCGCGAGATCGTGGGCAACCTGCTGGTCGGTTCCCGTCCGCGCTTTTCGGCATTCAAGACCGACGGCTCGGAGCTATGGGTGACCTCCGAAATCGGCGGCGCACTTGCAATCATCGATCCGGCAACGCGGCAGCTCAAGCAGACGGTGAGGTTCGAGATTCCGGGTCTCCGATCCGAGGCAATTCAGCCCGTCGGCATCAATATCACCCGGGACGGCAAACTGGGCTTCATCGATCTGGGGCCTGCCAATCGGGTGGCGGTGGTCGACGGCACCACTCACGCCGTGCTGAAATACCTGCTCGTCGGCCAAAGGGTCTGGCACGGCGCCTTTACGCCGGACGAGAAATATCTGCTGGTCGCCAATGGCGTCTCGAACGACGTCTCGGTCATCGACGTGGCGGCCTTGCGGGTCATCAAATCAATTCAGGTCGGGGAATTACCCTGGGGGGTTGCCTTTGGTCCGAACTGAAACTGGCCGCCGCGGGCCGGCGATCAACGTGACCGCAGCACCTTGGGCACACGCCCACGGACCAATCAGATTTGCTGCTTCCTGCTGCCCGGATAGTCGCAGCTCCACTTCCTTGCGATCCATGCGGGATGCTGGCCAATCCACTGGGCGATATAGGGTTGTGCTGCCATCATGCATTGATTGAGCGAACCGTCCCATGCGAACTGAAGATACTTTTCCTCGCAATTGTTGGGATTGGCGATGGCACAAACGGTCAGGATGATTTCGATCATCTGTCCTCCATTCGAAGCACTGCTTTCCGAATATTACGCCCAATTTCATGCTTACGTTTCAAATTCCCGCGAATAATTTGCCCCGCGGCGGCTCGTCTTGCGCCCACCGGCGTACTGCCCACATCTGTCGTGCACCATCGCGACACATAGGCCGCAGCGGTCGAACAGTTTTTTTGCCGCACCGCAACCTTTTCGATCGGTCGCTGCGACGGAGCGACTTGCCGCGCCGCCGATCTTGACATTGAACGTGAGCGTGCAATGTTTTGACCATACATCTGCTCGGATTTTGCGTTTTGCGTTAAGTTGCCGGCAAGCAATGCTTCCGGGCTATGCGAAAGACTTTCGAAGACCGAAAACGGTCCAAGTTCAAAAAATCCTCGGGGGAGGACGGCAATGAAGACACGCGCCGCGGTCGCGTTTCAGGCGAAGAAGCCGCTTGAAATCGTTGAACTCGACCTGGAGGGCCCGAAAGCCGGTGAGGTCCTGGTCGAAATCAAGGCGACGGGGATTTGCCACACCGATGCCTATACGCTTGACGGCTTCGACAGCGAGGGGATTTTCCCCTCGATCCTCGGCCACGAGGGTGCCGGCATCGTCCGGGAGGTGGGAACAGGCGTCACGTCGGTGAAGCCCGGCGACCATGTGATCCCGCTTTACACACCCGAATGCCGCCAGTGCAAAAGCTGCCTCAGCCAAAAGACCAACCTTTGCACGGCGATCCGCGCGACGCAGGGCAAGGGGCTGATGCCCGACGGCACCAGCCGCTTCAGCCTCAAGGGCCAGACGATCTTCCATTACATGGGCTGCTCGACCTTCTCGAATTTCACCGTGCTGCCGGAGATCGCGGTCGCCAGGATTCGCCAAGACGCGCCGTTCGACAAGAGCTGCTATATCGGCTGCGGCGTGACCACAGGGGTCGGCGCGGTCGTGAACACCGCCAAGGTCACGCCGGGCGCAAACGTCGTCGTGTTCGGCCTTGGCGGTATCGGGCTCAACGTCATCCAGGGCGCGCGGCTGGTCGGCGCCGACAAGATTATCGGGGTCGACATCAATGATTCCAAGGACGAATGGGGCCGCCGCTTCGGCATGACGCATTTCGTCAACCCGAAAAAGATCGATGGCGATATCGTCCAGCATCTGGTGGCGCTGACCGATGGCGGCGCCGATTTCACCTTCGACTGCACCGGCAATACCACCGTGATGCGCCAGGCGCTGGAAGCCTGTCATCGCGGCTGGGGCGTGTCGGTCGTGATCGGGGTGGCGGAAGCCGGCAAGGAAATTTCCACCCGACCGTTCCAGCTCGTGACCGGCCGGGTCTGGAAAGGCACGGCGTTCGGCGGCGCACGCGGCCGTACCGACGTGCCGAAGATCGTCGACTGGTACATGAATGGCAAGATCCAGATCGATCCGATGATCACCCACGTCCTTAAACTGGAGGAGATCAACAAGGGCTTCGACTTGATGCACGAGGGCAAGTCGATCCGTTCGGTCGTCGTATTCTAAATCCAACGCGTTCTAGACCATAAACCAGATCATAATCGTCAAACACTAAGGGAGGATTGCTATGAGTGTTCACATCCATCCGTCGGTTGACAGCGGAGTCAAGCAGGGTTCCGGGCACTTTGCCGGGGGTACTCTGGTCTGCAAATGCAAGGACAAGCCGGTCAAGGTCGGCATCAAGGGCGACGTCGCTCACAACCATGCTTGCGGCTGCACCAAGTGCTGGAAACCCGCAGGGGCAACCTTCTCGGTGGTCGCCGTTGTGCCGCGGGACAACGTCACCGTTCTCGAGAACGGCGACAAGCTGCACATCATCGACGCTTCGGCGGCGATCCAGCGCCACGCCTGCAAGGTTTGCGGCACGCATATGTACGGCCGGATCGAGAACAAGGCGCATCCGTTCTACGGCCTGGACTTCATCCATCCCGAACTGTTTATCGAAAGCGGTTCGGCCGCCCCGGGATTTGCGGCGTTCGCGTCCTCGGTGATCGAGTCCGGCGTCGACCCATCCCAGATGGGCGCGATCAGATCGCGGCTGAAGGAACTGGGGCTCGAGCCCTATGACTGCCTGTCGCCGGCGCTGATGGATGCGATCGCCACCCATGTGGCGAAATCGAAACCCAAGGCGGCCTGATCCGGCCAAATTGCCTGGCTCGGCCGGTGCAAGCCACCCGCCGAGCGGCAATCATGTCTTACCTGGCAATCTTCGCGCCACCGGCGCCGGAGCCGTAGCAACATGACGATCGAAACTGTTTCGACAAACCGGTCGTTTGACGGCGTCCAGGGTGTTTACAAGCATGCGAGCCGCGAGACCGGGACCAGCATGACCTTTTCGGTCTACGTCCCGCCGCATCGGGAGAACGCAAAGCTGCCGGTGGTCTGGTATCTGTCAGGCCTGACCTGCACCCACGCCAACGTCACGGAAAAGGGCGAATTCCGAAGGGCATGCGCGGAGCTCGGCCTGATCTTTGTTGCGCCGGACACCAGCCCGCGCGGCGAAGGCGTGCCCGGCGATCCCGCCGGCGCCTACGACTTCGGGCTTGGCGCCGGCTTCTATCTCGATGCCACGCAGGCGCCGTTCGCGCGCAATTACCGGATGTGGAGCTATGTCACGGAAGAATTGCCCGAATTGATCGCCGGGCATTTTCCGGTTGATCCCAAGCGGCAATCGATCCTCGGTCATTCGATGGGCGGACATGGCGCACTTACCATCGCGCTTCGCCATCCCGGCCGCTATCGCGCCGCCAGCGCCTTTTCGCCCGTCGTCGCGCCTTCGCAAGTGCCATGGGGGATCAAGGCGCTGGGCGGATATCTCGGTGACGGGCGCGAGGCCTGGCGCAGGCACGATACGGTCGCACTTATCGAGGATGGCTTGCGGTTTTCCGATTTCCTTGTCGATATCGGCGATGCCGATCCATTCTTGAAGGACCAACTTCGCCCCGAGTTGCTGGAGCGCGCCTGCTCGCAGGCGGGCATTCCCCTGCTTCTTCGCCGCCAGGCGGGTTATGACCATAGCTACTACTTCGTATCGACATTCATGGAAGATCATATGCGCTGGCACGCGGCGCGATTGAAGGCCTGACCGGTCGCCGCGGCGCGCTGCGGGTCAAACCGCAACATTTTGGGAGGAGCAGGAAGTGCCAAAGACGCCAGCCTTGATCGTCTTCATTCTAGCCTTCATTCCGCTCGGCGCATCGGCAAAAGACACCCGGTTCTGGAACCTGACCGCCAATACCATCACGTCGCTGCAGCTTTCCCCCGCCGGCAAGAACGAATGGGGTCAGAACCAGGCCGACAATGACCGGGATCGTACCGTCGATCATGATGAGCGCCTGAAAATTACCAACACTGCCCCTGGCATCTACGACGTCAGATTCGTCGACAAGAGCGGGCGGACCTGCATTGTCCCGAATCTGCAGGTCACGGCGGGTGCGATCTTCACGATAGAGGAAAAGGATCTGAAGGGCTGCACCAAATAGCAGTCCTTCGTCTGGTGCGGGCATCGGGCGAACACACGCTCAAAAATTCACGCCGAACAGCACGCGTGCCTGCCGCCGTTCGAAATTGATGAGGTCAAGCGCCCCCGCCGACGTCGTCGCCTGACCCGCAACTTGCGCGCTCCATGCGGCGGCGATCCACGCTTTTTCGGAGAGTTTGACGTATACCGTTGGGCCAATGAAAAAGCCCTGTCCGGCGAACGCATCCAGCCCAAGGCCTTCGTACTTGCGCAGATAGCGCGCTTCGCCGCCGGCAAAAATCCCCGAACGAACCTGCGCCATGACGGCCATCGCAACGCCGGCCGTGGATTCCTGCGACCAGGTACCGGTCAGTTTCGAACGCATGGTTTCCGGCTGATAGAGCAGGTTGAACGCCGCAACGACGCGATCGGGAATGATTTCCCAGTCGGCGGCGGCGACAAAGTCGATCCCGTACTGGCTGGCGGGTTCGCCGGTCACTTCATCGGCCCGGCCCCAATGGGGCTCGGCGCCGAGCGCAAAACCGATCGGCGCCGTCGCGCGATCAAAGACAATATTTGGCCGCGCTTCCACGCTTGGTTGCCGAAACAAACCCTCTCGATGCCTTCAACACTGCCATGAGAGTATCCTGCCGGCCCTTCGAGCATCTCGGCGCTGGACTTTGCTGCACTGCATTTGAAAACCCGCAGGCTCCGGCTCGGGGCCACCCAGGATCGGAAGGAATTCCTGACACTAATTGATATTGCTCATCTATGGTATTCCCCGGCGGCTGGACAGTGAGGGTAATTTTTCGCATGAATGACGCAGTAGGGCCGATTGTCTTCGAACCCGCGATCGGTCGTGTTTCGCCGCGAACATCGGGAGTGTTCGGAGTTTTCGTGACGCTCTGGCTCCTCGTTGGAGCCACTCCGGCGCTGGCCGGCGAGACCTTGCGAATAGGCCTGCAAAAGACCGGCACGTTCGCCTGGCAACTGGATGTGATCCGCCGCCACGGCCTTGCCAGCAGCGCCGGCCTGGATTTGAAGATCAGCGAATATGCTTCCCCGGATGCGGGCAAACTTGCTCTCAATAGCGGCTCGGTCGATCTCGCCGTCGTCGACTGGCTTTGGGTGGCCCGTGCGCGCGCCCTTGGCGCCAAATTTCTGTTCTATCCCTATTCCAGCTCGGTCGGCTCGGTCATGGTCAAGAGCGATTCGCCGGTGCGGAACATTGCCGACCTCAAGGGCCGGGTTCTCGCCGTCGCCGGCGGCCCGCTCGACAAGAGCTGGCTGATTGTCCAGGCGGCCGCGATCCGCCAGGGCATCGATCTCAAGCGCGAGGCGACACTCGCGTATGGCGCTCCGCCGCTGATTTTTCAGAAATTGCAACAGGGCGAAGCTGACGCGAGCCTCAATTTCTGGAATTTTTGCGCCAGGCTGGAGGCTCAAGGCTATCGCCGTATCCTCGACGTGCGTGATGCGCAAACAGCCCTCGGGCTGAACCAGCCGGTCGCGCTGGTCGGTTACGCGTTTTCCGAGGAATTCGCGGAAAACCACAGGAGCACTATCGACCGCTTCATCGCGGCGGCGCAAAAGGCCGATGACATCATGCTGCGATCCGACGCGGAATGGGATGCGTTGCGCCCACTGATGAACGCCGAGGATGATTGGACGTTCAAGGCCTACCGTGACCGGACCAGGGAAGGCATTCCGCGGCGGCCGATCGCCGCGGAGGAAACCGACGCCCGCGCCCTGTTCCGGACGCTCGCAGAGCATCGGCGGGCCCGGACCTGGTAGGCCCGTTACGGGAGCTCGATCACGGCCTTTACTATCGACCCGACGCACCCGGAGACTGAGCGTTGCCGAGAGTTTATTCGCTGGCTGCACTGGTCGCGATTTGGGCTATTGCGGCGGCAGCGGATTCAATCGCGGCTGCTGCCGGGCCCGCTGGCGATCGGCGCAACAATCCTGGCCGACATCCGCTCCGGCGAACTGCCGTTTCAGATGGCCTGCACGCTGGCACGCGTGGTCATCTCGTTCACGATTGCGATGGTGCTCGGCATTATCGCCGGTTATGCGATGGGACGCTCGAAGGCCGTCGATCGTTACGCCGATCCATGGCTCGTCGTCCTGATCAACATGCCGGCGCTGGTGACGATCATTTTCGCGTACATCTGGATCGGCCTCAACGAAACCGCCGCGATTCTGGCTGTCGCCGTCAACAAACTGCCAAATGTGACCGTCGTCATGCGCGAGGGTGCCCGCGCGCTCGATCCCGAACTACGACGAAATGGCGCAGGCCTTCAAATTGAGCTGGTTCTGCGAGGATTCGTCACGTCGTGATCCCGCAACTCGCCCCTTATCTGGCGGCCAGTTCGCGTTCCGGGCTCTCGATCGTGTGGAAGATCGTGCTGGTGGTCGAATTGATCGGGCGCCCGAACGGCGTGGGGTTCGTGCTTGGTTCGGCATTTTCGCTGTTCGACATGGCCAGGATACTGAGCTATGCGATCTCCTTCATCGTGCTTATGCTCGTGATCGAGAGCTTTCTGGTGCAACCGCTTGAACGACGCGCAATCCGCTGGCGACGCCGCCCCGCTTGAACTTCGCATCGATGCGAAGATCTTTCTGTCGGCCGACGGCACGCCGGTGGAAGTCGTTCGCGGCCTGAACCTTCGGCTCGAAGCCGGATCGTTCGGTGCGCTGATCGGCCCATCCGGTTGCGGCAAGACGACGATCCTGAGGATTGCAGCCGGACTCGATCCGGATTTCCGCGGTCAACTCCGCACGCCGGGATCCGGCCGTCTCGGAATGGTATTTCAGGAACCTCGCCTGCTGCCCTGGCGTACGGTCGAGCAAAATATCCGGCTTGCACTGCCTGCGCGCGAGGCCGCCGCCGATCTGACGGAGCTGGTCGAGATCCTTGGCCTCGGCTCGCATCTGGCACGTTATCCCGGCGAATTGTCGCTGGGACTTGGCGCGCCGCGCGGCAATCGCCCGCGCATTTGCGGTGCGTCCGGATTTTCTTCTGCTCGATGAGCCCTTTGTGTCGCTCGACGAAGCCGTCGCCGCGCGGTTGCGCGACGAACTGCGTGGCGCTGACGACGCGGACAAAGGTGACGACACTATTCGTGACCCATGATCTGGCCGAAGCCATCCAGCTGGCGGATCGCCTGTTCTTTCTGTCCGACCGGCCAACGCGCATCATTGCTCGAGAAGTCGCTGCCGCCGCCGCGGGGAACACGCAGCCAGGATGTCGTCGCATCAATCGGCGATGAAATGCGAGCGTTGTTGACGCAGCCGGCGACCGAGCCGGGGAGTTAGCTCTTCAAGTCATACCAGCCGGCTCTCGATCGCGAAGCGCACCAGTTCGGAGGATGAGCGCAAGCCAAGCTTCTGGCGCATGATCGAAGAGGTATTTGCAATCGTCTTGTAGGATGAATGTACCAGCCACGCGATCTCGGACAGGCTTTTGCCGGCGCCCAGCAGACGCAGAATTTCGATTTCGCGCTGCGTCAATTTCGCGAGACGGTTTTCGGCAAATCCCGGTCCGGCAAATGCAATGCTTTGCGCGATCGCGGACGGCAGGAATACCCCACCGTCGCCCACCTTGCGAATGGCTTCGACCAGATCGTCGGGGTCGCCGGATTTGGAAACGTAGCCCTTCGCGCCGGTCTCGATGGCGCGCGCGGCAAATATCGGGTCGTCGTTCATGCTGAACATGATGATGCGTGCCGCGGCATCGCGCGCCAGAATCCTCCGCGCCAGCTCAAAGCCCGAAACACCCGGCAGATTGATGTCGAGGACGCAGATATCGGGCCGTTCGGTGACGAAAGCCCCCTCGCCGCTTTCGGCGTCCGAGGCTTCCAGAATTGCGACGTCCGGACTGCCGGCCAGCAAGCGCACGACAACCCGAGGCAACGATGGGATGGTCGTCAACGATCAGGATACGCATCGACATCGATCGAAAGGCCTCATGGCCGACATGCGCAAATCAGTTTGCAGCGCAATATGGTGGCGCAGGCTGAACCGCGGCCATGAATACAGTTCATCACTTACCTCTCGATGTTGATATTTCACGCTATGGCCTTCGAGAAGAAGTGCGGTACCGTTCAATTAGATAGCCGCTGTTTTTGGCTGTCAACGCCTTGCGGCTTACCAGAATCCAGCGGCCGGAGCGGAGCATGGCAATGTGGCAGAAGCTCTCCTTGCGCGCGCGGCTGAATACGCTTCTGGCGCTGGTCTTGGTGCTCGGGCTGGTCGTCAACATCGCACGGCTCGCTGCTGGAGGCTGCGCCGCGGGTAGCGGCCGAGGATCAAAGTGTGGTCAGGCTTGCGCGCGGTTTTGTCGAGACCCTGGTGTCGGGTCTCAATGACGCACCCGATCCCGAAGCAAGGCTAGACCAGATTGTCGAGGGCCTGAAGCAACTGCGCCATGTCAGTATCACCCGCGAGCGCAATCCGGCCGCAGAGCGGCGCACCCGCGGCACCGGCGCCGACTGATAGGCCCGGCTGAACCGCGGCAGGTTCCCGACTGGTTTGTGACGCTGATTCACCCGGAGCAGACCAACCGTCGCCGTGCCGATTGTCGCCAACGGGCGATCCTTGGGGTCGCTCGTCATTACCTCGCACCCGACCGACGAAATAGCCGAGATATGGGACGGCATCGTCACCCAGATCGAAGTCGGATCGGCGATCGCTGCGGCGCTTCTGCTGATCACGATGACGGTCGTCAACCGCGCGCTGCAGCCGATCAAGTCGCTCGCGGATGCGATGCATCCGCATCGAGGCAGGCCGCTATGACACCCGCGTCAGGCCCAGCGGCTCGCCCGAATTGGCCGCGATCTGCCAGCAAACTCAATCATCTGGCGTCGGTCCTGGAGACTGCGGTCGAGGACAAGCGACATCTCGCCGAGCGCGTGGTCTCGCTGCAGGATGTCGAGCGCAAGGAGATCGCGCGCGACCTGCACGACGAGTTTGGGCCCTATCTGTTCGCCCTGCGCGCGCATGCCTCCTCGCTGACGCGATTGGCCGGTGCAACGCGAGCCTGATCTCGGCGCTTTGCGCAAGCACGTCGACGCGATGTTCGATCAGGTGAATGCGCTGCAGCAATTCAATCGACGCGTCCTCGAGCGCCTGCGGCCGGTTGGACTTGCGGAGCTCGGACTGGCGGATGCGCTTGCTGCGCTGATGCGCCTCTGGCGCGAAGCCCATCCCCGTGTCGTGATCGAAACCTCGATCTCGCCGTCCCTCGGCGCCCGCGGCGAGACGGCGGAACTGACGATCTATCGCATCATCCAGGAGGCACTGACCAACGTCTTCCGCCACGCCCGCGCGACCCGCGTCGATATCACGGTTGAGCCGGTAGCGCCGCAACAGCCGGGCACCGTCGAGACCGAGGCAATCCTGGTGCGCGTACGCGACAATGGTGCCGGCCTGCCGGCCGATCACAGGCAGGGATTCGGCATGATCGGCATGCGCGAGCGGGTGCTGGCATTGGGCGGCACCATGACGGTGGCATCGACCAGCCATGGCGTCACGGTGGAAGCCCTGGTTCCCAATGCGCAACCGCAACCGACCAGTGTCGGCCACGCCTGAGAGAACCGGGATTTTTTCCCGATCGGGCGACCTAAATTTCCCGATGTCGATCGTCGGCCGATCCCCTAGCATTGCCGGATATCGGATAAGAACAGCCGAAACGAAATCGGAGGAGACAGGTGGGCGCTCGATTCCTGTTTATCGTGGCGATATCGCTATGCCTGTTTCCCGGGAATGACGCGTGCTCGTGCCCAAACTGCGCCCGGCGCCGCCAGGAGTTGCCACCTGTCGTGGTCGACCGCACCGGACGCCGGCGAAAAGCGCGGCCGCTCCGAAAACGCCAAGCGCACCGCGCGCGCCATACCCAGGCTCGTGGTCTACCCGACCACGCCCTGTATCGGGCGCTGGCATTGATCCCGACAAGGTGCCGGCCAGCGTCAACGTCGTCGACGCCAATCAGATCAAGCAAACGGGATCGCTGAACATCAGCGATGCGCTGCAGAAATACGTGCCGGGCATCATCGTCAATGAAGTTGCCGGCAATCCCTTCCAGCCCGACGTGCAATTTCGCGGCTTCGTCGCATCCCCCGTCGCCGGCACGCCTCAGGGGCTCGCGGTGTACCAGAACGGCGTGCGCGTCAACGAAGCGTTCGGCGACACCGTCAACTGGGACCTGATTCCGACCGCCGCGATCCGATCGGTCACCGTGGTGACCAACAATCCCGCCTTCGGCCTCAACGCGCTGGGCGGGGCGGTCAACGTGCAGATGAAGGACGGCTTCACCTATCACGGCGCCGAAATCGACACCATGGGCGGCTCGTTCGGACGTATCCAGAGTTCGGCGCAGTGGGGCAAGCAGGTCGATAATTTTGCCGTCTATGGCGACGCTCGAAGCGATTGCACGACGGCGGATTTCGCAATTTTTCGGCATCGAACGTTCGTCGCTTCTACGGCGATATCGGCTACCGGAACGACAGCAGCGAATTTCATGTCAACATGGGCGCGGCCGATAACAATTTCGGCGCGACCGCGACCGTGCCGGTCGAATTGCTCCAGCAATATTGGGGCGCGACCTACACCACGCCGCAAACCACGGAAAACCGCGTCGGCTATGTCAATCTGACGGGAAAGGTCGAGGCCACGCCGACCTGGACCATCGAAGGCTCCGCGCATGTGCGCGTTTTCGACCAGAAGATGCTGGATGCCAATCCGACCGGCACCCAGCCCTGCGCCGCCGATCCGACGCTGCTTTGCTTCGGCGACGGCAGCACGCCGGCGAACGGCCTGAACGGGGCTCAGCTCGCCAATCCCTTCGATCCCGGCTGCCGTGCTCGGAGAGATTGATCGAACCACGACCCATTCGACCACGACGGGCGTGTCGTTGCAGGCAACCAATACCGACAAGCTGTTCGGGCACAACAATCACTTCGTGGTCGGCGCCAGTTTCGACTCCAGCGTCACCCGGTTCGCGGCCAGCGCCGAACTCGGCACCATCGGTCCGAACTTTGTCGTCAGCGGCAGCGGAATATTTCTCGGACAATCCGGCGATCCCGTATCGATCGGCCCGGTCGCGCTTCGCACCACCAATCAGTACAGCGGGCTTTATGCGCTCGACACGTTCGACGTCACCAATGCGTTTTCGATCACGGGCGGCGGCCGCTTCAACGTCGCCAATATCAGGCTGGAAGACCAGATCGGCAGTGCGCTCAACGGCAGCGATACCTACACCCGCTTCAATCCGATCATCGGCGGTACTTACAAGATCACGCCGGGGTTGACGGCCTATGCCGGCTATTCCGAAGCCAACCGCGCGCCAACCCCGCTGGAACTGGGATGCGCCGATCCGGCGCATCCCTGCATTATCGCGGCATTCCTCGTCTCCGATCCGCCGTTGAAACAAGTCGTTTCCCGCACGGTGGAGGCCGGCCTGCGCGGCAGCAAGGAACTGAACATCGGTACGCTCGGATGGAAGGTCGGAGCTTTCCGTGCGCAGAACACCGACGACATCCTCGCCATTCCCAGCCCGGTCTTGCAGGGATTTGGCTATTTCCAGAACGTCGGCTCGACGCGCCGCCAGGGAATCGAGGCCGAAGTCACCCTCAAGTCCAGCACCCTGCAGCTATACGCCAGCTATGCCCTGGTCGACGCGCGGTTCCTCGACACCCTGCAGGTCGGCTCCAACAGCCCGTTCGCCGACGGCAACGGCAACGTCCAGATTCTTCCCGGCAACCGGATTCCGGCGATCCCGCGCAACCGCATCAAGGCCGGCATCGACTATTCGATCACCGACGCGTTCAAGGTCGGAGGCGATGCGCTGTTCGTCGGCAGTCAATACTTTGTCGGCGACGAATCCAATCAGGCGCCGAGGCTGCCTTCTTACTGCGGTTTTCAACCTGCATGCCTCGTATCAGATCGACAAGACGTTCCAGATCTACGCGCGCGCGGACAATATCTTCGATAACCGCTATGCGACCTACGGAACCTTCTTCGATACCGGCGCCGTTCCCAATTTCGCCAATGGCGGCGCGCCATTCACGGATCCGCGTTCGGTCAGTCCGGCGCGGCCGCGCGCCTTCTACGCCGGCCTGAGGGCGACGTTCTGAAGCGAAGCTCCGCTCAACCTGCTGGACCATTGCGGCGAGCCAGGAAGCCGCGCGCGGGATCGTAAGCCAGGATCGCGCCAAACAGGAACGCCGCGGTGCAACCGAGCACTACGCCCAGCGAAACCCAATTCACCTGTTCATAGAGCGCAAAGCGGATCAGTTCGGTCGCATGGGTGAAGGGATTGAGCTCGCACACGTAATACAGCAGCAGGCTGGATTCCTTGACCCGCCACAGCGGATAAAGCGCCGAGGAGGCAAAGAACATCGGAAAGATGACAAAATTCATGACGCCGGCAAAATTCTCAAGCTGCTTGATCAGCGACGAAATCAGCATTCCCAATGCGCCGAGCATGAATCCGCTGAGCAGCAGCGCCGGCAGCAGCGCCAGATAGCCCAGGGGCGGCGCTTCGATCTCCCAGAACCAGGCGATCAGCAGAAAGGCATAGGCCTGCAGCACCGATACCAGCGTGCCGGCCAGCAGCTTCGACGTCAGCAGCCACCAGCGCGGAAACGGGCTGACGAGCAGCGTGCGCATACCGCCGGTCTCCCGGTCATAGACCATGGTAAGCGACGATTGCATGCCGTTGAAAAGCTGGATCATCGCGATCAGTCCGGGCGCGATGTAGACCTCGTAGAGCACATAGGTCTCGTAGGGCGGGATGATCGACAGCGCCGAGCACCTGCCGAAATCCGGCAGCGAAAATAAAAAGCCAGACCAGCGGACGCACCAGCGCTGAGACGAAGCGTTCGCGCTGATGGATAAAGCGCAACGCCTCGCGCCAGACAATGCCCTTGAGACAGATAAAATATTGCGCCAGCGTGAAGCTGTGCTCGTCCGTTGCTACGCCGCCTGCCGTCATGCCGGTTGATTCCAGTTCGCCCTGATCGGCGGCCCCGGTCAGCCGGTTGAATGCGTCACGCAGATCGGCGCCGCCGGCGCTGCCGACTAGCTCGCCAAGCGCGCCATGGGCGAGGATTTTTCCCTTGTGCAGGACCACCACGTCATCGCCCGCGCTGGCTTCGTCGATCAGATGCGTCGCCCACAGCACGCCGATGCCCTCCATTGTCGAGAGCCTGCGAACGTGATCGAGAATGTCAGCTCGCGCCTTGATGTCGAGGCCGACCGTCGGCTCGTCCAGCAGCAGCAGGCGGGGCTGATGCAGCAGGGCGCGGGCAATCTCGATGCGGCGCATCTGCCCGATCGAGAGATTTCCGACGCGATCGAGGCTGCGATCGGTCATCGCCACGCGGTCCAGGACCTGCGCCGATGAGCTCATTGGCCGGCTTGCTGGCGATGCCGTGCAGCGCAGCGTGATACATCAGGTTCTGCCGCACCGAGATGTCGATATCGAGCGCGCGGGACTGAAAGACCACGCCGAGCTTGCTCAAGGCCGCGCCCGGCTCGCTTGCGACATCGTGCCCGAAAATGCGGATTTGACCCGATCGTATCGCATAGAGACGGGTGATCAGCGAAAACAGCGTCGACTTTCCGGCGCCATTCAATCCCAACAGGACGGTGAAGGACGATTGCCGGACGGTCAGGCTGACGTCATTCAGTGCGACCCGCGCCCCATAGCGATGGCTGACGCGGTCGACCTCGAGGGCCGGAGTTCTGAGCGAGGTCGAATGGTGTCATGGCCATTCCCGAAAGCCCGGCGCCCATCCGCTGGATCGACAAGCCGACATTTCGGAACCTCGCGCGTGCGGCCAGTTTTTGAGACGCGTCATATCGGTCATTTGCGGCGCGCAGACCTCGAGCTTCAACGTCGGCGATCTAGCTTACCGTCTTGCCCGCGGCAAGCTCCGCCGATCCGAAGCTTGACCCACATTGCTGATCCTGACAAAATTATTTTTGCTGGCAGAGGCGGTTAGTGAGCCTTTTACGATCGTGTTGCAGCGCACCGAACGTTCGGCATTCCCCGAACGACAGAAACAACGGATGGGCCAGTGACAAATCTTCAGGTTCACGTTTTCGCTGCCCTCGCCCTTGCGGGTTCCGTGAGCGCCGCAAGCGCCCAGGATGCCGCCCTCGGCGAGAAGGTGTTTCTCAAATGTAAGGCCTGTCATCAGATTGGCGAAGGTGCCAAGAGCGCCGTCGGGCCGGCGCTAAATGGCATCGTGGGCCGCGCGGCCGGCACTTATCCGGGGTATGGCTACAGCGATGCCAACAAGAATTCAGGCATCACCTGGGACGCGGCGACGCTAAAGGACTATCTGAAGGATCCCCGCGCCAAGATTCCCGGCACCAAGATGATTTTCCCCGGTTTGCCGAAGGAAGAGGACATCGACAATGTCATCGCCTATCTCAAGCAGTTCGGGGCCGACGGCAAAAAATCCTGAGCGGCGGCATCGCTTTGAACCGGCTTGGCGGGGCCCGGTTTCGCTTTCGCGGTCGAGCGCAGGCACAACGGCGTAAAGGGCGTTTGCAATGACTTGGTTGCGTACTTTCCTCGGCTCAAGCGCTCTTTTGGCTGTTTCGATCGCCGCTGCTCCGAACGCGATGGCCGAGGATCTCAATGATTATCCGACATCGGCGCGCGCCGATTATGTTTTCGGCTGCATGAAGGCCAATGGCGAAACCCAGGAATTGCTGCAGAAGTGTTCCTGCTCGATCGACGTGATTGCATCGATCATCCCTTATGAGCGCTATGTCGCCGCGGAGACCATTCTGTCGATGTCCCAGGTCACGGGGCCGGTCGGTTCCGAATTTCGATCGACCGAGCCGGCCAAGCTTGCACTGCAGGAATTCCGCCGGGCGCAGGCGGAAGCCGAAATTCGCTGTTTTTGAGCGGAACTCCTTCGCGGCTACCCCACTACAGCATCGACTTTTCGACCGACCATTCGTCCCTGAACAGTTTCTTGCTCGTATCGATCGCTTCGACATGAAACTTCGCGGCGCCATTGGGCGTATAGTTGAACCGGATGTTCGGATCCTCCGAGATCGCGATCCCGCCATCCATCTCCAGCACCAGATCGTCACCCTGCCAGACCTTGAGATCTTCGATAAAGAACGGCGGTATGTAAAGCCGCGTCAACTGGTCCATCTGGAAGCCCGAGTTCTGCGGGTGGCGCAGCATGATCTGGGCTTCGAGCGGCGCGTCGGACTCAGGCCGGAAGGTGCGGAATTTCATCTGCCCGAGCAACGAGCGGGTGGCGTCGGCATTCGAGGAAGCGGGCGCGGAGCAGCCGCCGGACGCCTTCACGAAAGTCTTGACGCCATAGAGCTGGCCGTCACTCAGTTCGGCAACGAGGCGCACATAGGAGTAGCTATTGACGCGAACGCGCGTCGAAATCGACGTCACGCCGGAGCGCGGACCGATCGTAAACTTCCCGGCGACGGGCGCGGGATTTTCGTCGATCACCAGCGTCAGCGATTTAAGCGTGCGCTTGTCGTCGCCGGCGAAGTTGACGCGCATGCCGATCGGCACGATCGCCGAATCCTCGGCGCGGCGCGGCGCATCGAGGATCACGAGGCCGGAACCATCGAGGATGGGCCGGTCTTTGAAGATATCGCCCCTGATGCTGTTCCAGGTTTCTTCCGAAGGCTGATCCTGGCCGGCGGTAGCGGACTGAGCAAGTGCAACAGGAGATACGGCAGAATAAAGCGCTGCAGTCAGGACAGCGACGATCACTCTGGAAAACATCGACATGGTCGAATTCCATTTCCACAATGAAAACCACAGTAAGCCTATCCGAAATCGCCAGCCAGCGGCAAGCCGCGCTGATGTCCCTGGAAGGTTACCGTCACTCCCATTCGAGTTCCCCGTAGGCGGCGATAACGTTGCGTGAACTGTATTCGTCGAACAGTTTCCACCGCGACTGCTCGCTTCGCCCGGCCGTTCTGGCCACCTCGGTAAGGGGTGTCCCCCGGACAATGAGACCGCGCACTTCCTTGACGAGATTCTCGAAGTAGCGCCGCTCATCCGCAACGGCTCCTCGCCAATCGCTGACGACCGGGCCATGCCCGGGTACGACGCGCGCGGCAGGAATGCGCTGCAGCGCCTCCAGATCGGCGAGAAAGCCCCGAATGCTGCCATCCAGTACCGGAATATGCCCGACGAACAGAAGATCGCCGGCAAACAGGGTTGAACTTTCGTTGTCGAAGACCGTCAGATCATTGTCGGTATGCCCGGCGGGCCAGGCCTTCAGGGTCAGCCTTCGGCCGCCAAGATCGAGTTGCATTTCGTCGTCGACAACCAGCGTGGGCGGAACAATCTTCACTTCGTCAATGAGGGCATCGCCGAGTAAGCCGCGAAATGCCTTCAGGTAAAACTCGCCCCGGGCCGCCATTGCGCGCGGCAGATTCCTGTGCCCGACAAACGTGGTTCCGTCCCGTACAAACGCCGCGTTGCCGAACATGTGATCGGGATGAACGTGCGTATTGACGACATAACGAACCGGCTTTGACGTCACTTTGCGGAT
Organism: uncultured Alphaproteobacteria bacterium; assembly: GCA_963778925.1. Taxonomy (GTDB): domain Bacteria; phylum Pseudomonadota; class Alphaproteobacteria; order Rhizobiales; family Xanthobacteraceae; genus Bradyrhizobium. Next base: position 222,656 of record CAVZWE010000014.1, read on the forward strand.
TGCGGCGAGAAGGCGCGCGCCTTCGCGCGCGCTGCCGCCGGAATCAATCACCGCAACCGCATCGTCGCCGACAATGAAGCCGAGATTGGCGGCGTCACCTTGATTGGCTTCGTTCATCATATCGATATCGCCGATGTGAACGTAGACGCCGGGCGCGACCTCTGAGGCGAGCAAAGATTGGTGCGCGTTTTGCGGTTGCGCACGGCCGTCGCGGGCGGGTAAAATAGAAATAGAAAATATCCCAATTAAAATGCCCACACCACGCAACGCCCACTCCGCATGCCTGCAAAAATGGGCAAGCCGAAGCGCCGCGGGAGACCAGGGGCTTTGGCAAATCGGAAGTTTCCTGCCCATCATCGTTCTTTCCCGAGCGCCCCACTGTTGGGGATCACGACGTTCCGAGTCAAATGCCTGCCTCGCGATCCAGCGGTTCCCGTTTACGTTGCAGTGCGAGAGACGGCAATTCATAACTTGCTTATGCTTCAAGAGTTACCTAAGCTTTTTTTGCTTCTGGCTTCATCTGCAACGGTAATAGGGAGCCCGTTGTTTCGAAGACTTAGGCGGGCACTGTTCGCTGTACTTTAAAAAATCTCAGAGGCTGTGAAGCGATTCACGGGCCGTGAGGCGGTGCCGGAAGAATTCATCCAGATGAGGGCGAAAGACGTCCCGTGGAGAATACGTGGTCCAAGGAGCGTCGGCGACCCTCCAGGCAAAAAACCCAGGGAGGAAGCGAATGAAGAAATTTCTGGTTCTAACGACTTCGGTGTTCGGCCTGTTGGCCGCGCAGAGTGTTGCTGCGCGCGCTGACGCGGACCTTGATCAACGGGCCAAGGATCCCAAGCAGTGGGTCATGCAGCAAGGCGACAACGCCAACACGCGCTATTCCAAGCTCAATCAGATCACCGCCGCCAACGTCAAGAAACTGCAGGTCGCCTGGACGTTTTCAACCGGCGTGCTGCGCGGACACGAAGGCGGACCGCTGGTGGTCGGCGACGTGATGTACGTCCATACGCCGTTTCCGAACACGGTCTATGCGCTTGATCTGAACAACGAAGGCAAGATCCTCTGGAAATACGAGCCCAGACAGGATCCGAACGTGATCCCGATCATGTGCTGCGACACGGTCAATCGCGGCGTCGCCTATGCCGACGGCAAGATCTTCCTGCACCAGGCCGATACCACGCTGGTCGCGCTCGATGCCAAGACCGGAGCCAAGGTCTGGTCGGTGATGGATGGCGAGGCCGGCAAGGGACAATCCGGCACCGACGCGCCGTTCGTCTTCAAGGACAAGGTTCTGGTCGGCATTTCCGGCGGCGAATTCGGCGTTCGCGGCTGGGTAAGCGCCTACAACATCAAGGACGGCAAGCTGGCGTGGCGCGGCTATTCGGAAGGACCGGACGCCGACACGCTGATCGACCCCGTCAAGACCACCTCGCTCGGCAAGCCGGTCGGACCGGATTCATCGACCTCGACCTGGCAGGGCGATCAGTGGAAGATCGGCGGCGGCGCCACCTGGGGATGGTATTCCTACGATCCCGAGTTGAACCTCGTCTATTACGGTTCGGGCAATCCCTCGACCTGGAACCCGGTGCAACGCCCCGGCGACAACCGCTGGTCGATGTCGATCTGGGCACGCGACCTCGATACCGGTGCGGTCAAGTGGATCTACCAGATGACACCGCATGACGAATGGGACTTCGACGGCATCAACGAGATGATCCTCACCGATCAGGCCATCGGCGGCGCCGCGAGGAAGCTGCTCACCCATTTCGACCGTAACGGCTTCGGCTACACGCTCGATCGGGCCACCGGCGAATTGCTGGTCGCCGAAAAGTTCGATCCGGTCGTGAACTGGGCCACCAAGGTCGACATGGACAAGTCGTCCAAGACCTACGGTCGTCCGCTGGTCGTCGACGCCTATTCGACCCAGCATAACGGCGAAGACACCAACTCGAAGGGCATCTGCCCGGCAGCGCTCGGCACCAAGGACGAACAACCGGCGGCCTATAGCCCGGACACGCAGTTGTTCTATGTGCCGACCAACCACGTCTGCATGGACTATGAGCCCTACAAGGTCTCCTACACGGCCGGTCAGGCTTATGTCGGTGCCGCGGTGGCGATGTATCCGCCCAAGGGCGATACCAATATGGGCAATTTCATTGCCTGGGACGGCAAGACCGGCAAGATCGTGTGGTCCAACAAGGAGCAATTCTCCGCCTGGGGCGGAGCATTGGCAACGGCCGGCGGCGTGGTGTTCTACGGCACGCTCGAGGGCTATCTGAAGGCGGTCGACGCCAAGACGGGCAAGGAACTCTACAAGTTCAAGACCCCGTCCGGCATCATCGGCAACGTCATGACCTACGAACACGGCGGCAAGCAATACGTTGGGGTGCTGTCCGGCGTCGGCGGCTGGGCCGGCATCGGCCTTGCGGCCGGTCTGCTTCAGCCTGAAAACGCCGCCGCCTGGCATGGCGCCGTCGACCAGGGCAAGCTGCCGCCGAAGGAGAAGACGGTCGATACGGCGGGCCTCGGCGCCGTCGGTGGTTATGCAGGCCTGGCGTCCTACACGTCGCTGGGCGGAACGTTGACGGTATTTGCTTTGCCAAGCGAATAGTCGCGACGTCACGGTGAGATGACCATGGATCGGCGCGCCGCGTGTTGCTGCGCGCCGATCTTTTTGTCGACCCCGGGCTTCAAAGTGCATGAGGACAGTTGCGTGAGTGAATCATTGGAAATTTGCGCTCGTTATCCTGGCGAGCGCCTTTGCCGGCGGAGCCGCATGCGCCGACGGATCGGGCGATCCGGCGGTGGCTTCATCCGACAACGGCAAGTATGCCGACAAGGACGGCAATCCGACCTACAGGGTGAGCCCGGACGGGGCCGTCGACTGGTACACTTATTCGGGCTTTCGCCGCTATCATTCGGACTGCCATGTTTGCCACGGTCCGAACGGCGAGGGATCGAGCTATGCGCCGGCGCTGGCCAATTCCCTGAAGACGCTCAGCTATGTCGACTTCAACAATGTCGTAACCAATGGCCGCAAGAACGTCGACGCCGCCAACGACAAGGTGATGCCGTCGTTCGCGGACAACGTCAATGTGATGTGCTTCCTCGACGACATCTTCGTGTACTTGCGCGCCCGCGCCAACGACGCGATCCCGGGCGGCCGTCCTCCCAAGCACGAAGACAAGCCGGAGGCGGCCAAGCAGGCCGAGGCCAGTTGTACGGGGATCAAATGATGTCAGAGCGAGCCGAACTACAGGAGACGCCAATGTCTCATGTTTCGAGGTGGCCGGCGATTATTCTGCCAGCCTTTATCGTGCCAGCCTTTATCCTGCCGGCCTTTATCCTGCCAGCCTTGGCTGGCGTTCTCGCCTGCGGCCTGGTCGCGTTGCAGCCGGTCGAGGCCCGCGCCCAGACCAGCGATCCCGGAGCGCTCGAACTCGTCGATCCGAACGTCTTTCGCGCCTGCGGCGATCCGCGCAATCTGCCGTTCTCCAACGACAAGGGCGAGGGATTCGAGAACAAGCTTGCCGAATTGTTCGCCGCCAAGCTCGGCAAGAAGCTCAGCTACACCTACTTCCCTCAGGCGACCGGTTTCGTCCGGATGACGCTTGGCTCCTACCGATGCGATATCATCATGGGATTTCCCCAAGGCGACGACCAGGCGCAGGTGACGGTCCCCTATTACCGGACAACCTATGCGCTGGTCTTCAAGCGCGGAAGCGGTCTCGAAGATGTCACCACAATCGACGATCCAAGACTCAGGGACAAGCGGATTGGCGTTGTCGCCAGGACGCCGCCCAGCACGACCATGGCAGTCAACGGCCTGTTGGCGCATGCCAAGTCCTACCCGCTCTTCATCGACACCCGCGCGGATTCCTCCGCGCAGGCCATGATGGACGACCTCGCCCGAGGCGATATCGATTGCGGCATATTGTGGGGTCCGATGGCAGGCTATTACGCCAGGCAAGCGAACCCACCCCTGGTCGTCGTGCCGTTGATCAAGGAAACGATCGGTCCGCAAATGACCTTCCGTATCGGCATGGCGGTGCGTCCGGCCGACCAGGAGTGGAAACGTACGCTCAACCAGCTCATCATGGAAAACCAGGCGGAGATCAACAAGCTGCTGCTTGGCTACAACATTCCCATACTGGACGAGGCCAACGTGCCGATCACGCCTGAGACGCTTTCCAAGCGGCCATGAAAGGGGCGCTCGTCTGCCTGGCATTGGCGATGGTCGTCGCCGCCGCTGGCGCCGCGGCCGCCGAGGTGCCGGAGCCAGAGAGCTATCGCCTCGAAGACTATCGCTCGCCGACGCCCACGACGCTGCGGGGCGCAAGGGTGATCGGGACCGACGAAGCGGAAACGATCTGGCGCAGCCATTCGGCTGTTTTCGTCGACGTGATGCCAAGGCCGCCGCGACCGCGGGACCTGCCGGCCGGAACGCTTTGGCGCGACAAGCCGCGCGCCAATATTCCCGGCAGCATCTGGCTGCCGGACACCGGCTATGGCGAACTCGCACCAATCATGGCCGACTATTTCTCCAGGGGCCTTGAAAAAGCGACCAACGGCGATCGTGCCAGAATGCTCGTCCTGTATTGCCTGGCGGATTGCTGGATGTCGTGGAACGCCGCCAAGCGCGCGCTGGCGCTCGGCTATTCCAATGTCGCGTGGTACCCTGAAGGGACTGACGGCTGGCTCGCCACCTTTCTTCCGCTGCAAGATGCCACGCCAGAACCGCGTCCGGACGAATAGGCTGATCTATCCCGGTTCGAGAGAGCCGGAGCAAACCTCATTTCGGCGGCGTATCGGCGCCAACGTCGCCCTGAATCGCGCTGGCCAATTCAAACAGCCGTTTTTCGATCAGCACCGGCACCTCACACACGTATGAAGTCGTTTTCCGCCGATCCTCGAAAATGCGGGTCTGCCAGGAAAGCTGACTGGCAAGCTCATCATTCTGCGCCGGATCGGCGTTCGGCCTGTCCTGCAGTTCCCGCATCTTCTGGTCTTCTCGCGTATTCCCTCGGCCATGGCTTTCTGCTTGCGGGAAAAGCGCTCGATCCCGCTCATCACCTGGTCGCGCTGCGCATTGAGCGTCGAATACAATGCGGCGAACAGCCGCTTGGCCTTCTCTTGTTTCTCCTCCCTGGTACCGACCACGAAGTCCGCGATCAGTTCCCGTGCCTCCTCGATGGGAGTGCGGCGCGCGGCCAGACGCGAGACCAGTTCTGTCTCCTTCGGGTCTGTTGTCTTGGCGGAGTCGATTGACTCGATCGAGGGGCCGGTCCAGACGCTCGCAATCGAAATCTCCGGCACCTTCAATTGCTGGCAGGGCCAGTCCGGATAACGCGGGTCCAGCGCGAAGGCCGGCCGCGCCATGCAGGCGATCATGGCAATCGCAACGCAGCAAAATAAGCTATGCGTCAAACGAGCCACGCCGCGCCTCCTCCGTTCGCATCCTTGTTCCGCCTTGCGGCCCGCGACCGCGTCGAAACGGCTTCGCCGATGCCGCGCGGGCGCGAGAAATGCACGGGATCATTGGATATCCTCATCCCCATGGCAAATGAAATCCGGGCTAACTCCGCTCGATCCCGGCCAAGCGCATCGAGCCGGGACAAGCGAAGACATTGACCGCCATCGCGGTCATGTCATCCTCGCCTCCAACGAGCGCGAAGGAAGGGAAGGATCGCGGGTGCTGAGGAAGATCGGCGCAGGGCTTTGCGGCGGCCTCACAACGGCGCTATTGGCCGCTCCCGCCTGCTTCGGTGCCCTCCCCGACATACCGGCCATCATGCCTTCCAGCTTGCCTCGTATCGGCGCGGTCGATGCGCGCTTCCAGTCCTATAACATCGAAATGGTCGAGATTACCGGTGGAAGGTTCTGGAAGCCCTATCGGCCGGACCCGGCCGCTCCCCTCGCCCAGCCGCCGCGATCGGGATCCGGCACGCCGCCCGGCATGGATTCGAATTTGTATCAATACCGGCCGCCGATCGACCTGAGCGACGTCCGGCTGCGAAAGCTCGCGGCGGCGCTGGCGCCCGCCTATGTCCGCGTCAGCGGAACCTGGGCCAACCGCACCTTTTTCGCCGATCAGGACGACGCGCCGCCGGCGTCACCGGCGGGATTCGACGGCGTCCTGACCCGCCAGCAGTGGCGCGGCGTGGTCGATTTCGCGCAATCGGTGGATGCGCGGATCGTGACGTCTTTCGCCATCAGCGCGGGCAGCCGCGATGCCGCCGGCCTCTGGAAACCGGATCAGGCCCGCCGCCTTGTTGGCTTCACCCGTTCGATTGGGGGAAGCATCGCAGCCGCCGAATTCATGAACGAGCCGAACCTCGCCGAGATGGGCGGTGCGCCCGCGGGCTACGACGCGAACGCCTATGGCAGGGATTTCCTGATATTCCATTCGCTTATGAAGCAGGCGGCTCCCGAAGCGGCGATTCTCGGTCCCGGCACCATCGGTGAGGCTGCCATCGCTTCTGACCTGCTCGCCGCCTCCGCGCCCGGCGTCGATGTGATTTCCTACCACTACTACGGAACCCTGTCGGAGCGCTGCATTGGCACGAGCACCCCGGAGGCCGCCCTTTCCGAAGCATGGCTTTCCGGGACGGATCGGACGCTGGCCTTTTACAAGACCCTGCGCGACCGGTTCGAGCCGGGCAGGCCGATCTGGCTTACCGAAACCGCCGATGCGGCATGCGGCGGAAATCCGTGGGCTACCAGCTTCCTGGATACGTTCCGCTATCTCGATCAGCTCGGACGGCTGGCGAGATCGGGCGTTCAGGTCGTCATGCACAACACGCTGGCGGCAAGCGATTACGGGCTGCTCGACGAGAAGACCCTGACGCCAAGGCCGAATTATTGGGGCGCCTGGCTGTGGCGGCAATTGATGGGAACCACGGTGCTCGATGCCGGTGTACCGCTTCAATCGGGCCTTCACATCTACGCGCATTGCCAAAGAGGTACGCCTGGCGGCGTCGCGCTGTTGGTGATCAACACCGACCGCGACGCACCGCACGCGCTGACGCTTGCCGCCCCGTCGCTGCGTTACACGCTGGATGCCGCAAGCTTGCTGGATGACCGTGTCCGGCTAAACGGCCGTCCGCTGCAGCTTGGCCCAACCGACGAGCTGCCGACGATCGCCGGCGCTGCGGCAACGGCCGGTACCCTGACGTTGGCACCGGCCACCATCACCTTTCTCGCCATTCCGGACGCGGGAAACGATGCCTGCCGTCAAGCGCGTTGAATCGCTGGAACTACCGCCGCGCGCTTGCCGATGACGCGGTGCGGAATTCGATTTTTCGTCCAAATTCCGCTCCGTCTTGGCATAGGCTGGACGCCGTGCCACCTTCCCGGCACGGCCATCATGCAATGAACCAAACTGCCCGCAGGGAGAGACTGCCGTGTATCGCCACCTCGCTTTTCCATGTTCAGTCGCCATCGCTCTACTCTGGGCGGCGCCGGCGGCTCTCGCGGCGGACTCCGAGCGGTGCCAGGGGCTGTCTCGCCGGTATGAAGAGGCCAAACCGCAGATCACCGCGATGGAAATGTCGCTGACGCTGTTTTCGGCGGTCGATGCCAATTGCATCGATCTGGCGACCAAACTGCTCGACCAGGGCGCCTCGCTCGACGCCCGTGACCGGCTTGGCGCCCGGCCGCTCAGTCACGCCGCAAGGTCCGGTCATCTCCAGATGGTCGATCTTCTGCTGGCGCGCGGTGCGCCGATCGATGCACGCAATCTGGCGGGTGCCACCGCGCTGTATTTTGCGGCCGAAGGCAGCCATATCTCGATCGCGCAACGGCTGATCGAACGCGGCGCCGACGTCAAACTCACCGGACGCAGCGGAATCTCTCCAATCGCCGCCGCCGCCTATGCCGGCAACGACATCATCTTCGACGCGTTGCTCGCCCATGGAGCAGACGAGCGCGCGCCCGACGATACCGGCAAGCCGCCGATCGTCTACGCGGCGGCGGGTGCACGGTTCGACATCTTGAAGCGGTTGCTGGCGCGCAACATCGACGTCAACGCGCGCTATCGCAACGATCTCACCGTGCTGATGTGGGCGGCGGGCCCGGATGAGGGCGCAGCGGAAGCACAGGCGATCAAGGTTGTCACATATCTGCTGGACGCAGGCGCGCATATCGATGACCGGGATGACCGTGGCCGCACCGCGCTCATGATCGCGGCCGAGGGCGGCCATTCGGAAATCGCCGGTCTGTTGCTGGCGCGGGGCGCCGATCCGTCTCTCAAGGACAAGGCGGGCAAACGTGCCGCGGACCTCACCGTGCTGTCTTCGCTGCGCGAAAGGTTGACGGTCCCCTAGAGCCCTTTCCGTCTCAGAGCCCCGACAGATATTCCGCCAGCGCCGCGAGGTCGTCAGGAGACGTCGCAAGCATCAGGTCGGACATGCCGGGATTGTTGCCGCGCGCGCGCGAACGGAAGTCGGTCATTTGTTTTGCCAGATATTCCCTGCCCATGCCTGCCAGACGAGGCACCGTGCCGTCGCCCTGAAAATGATCGAGATGGCAGCCCGTGCAGCCGACGGAGCGGTTGGCGTCCACGGCACGGTCCGAGACTTCCTTCGAAGCCCGCGGCTGGCCCAGATTGGGCCACGGCTTTTTCGAGAAATATTCCGCGATATCAAGCATGTCCTGTCGTTCCAGCGATGAAGCGATCGGCTGCATGATGTCGCTCTTGCGGTCGCCCCGTTTGAAATCGCGCAGCTCGATATAGAGGTAGCCGGCCTGTTGCCCCCAGATGGTTGGAATCGTCTTGTCGACCGGTTTGCCGTCCGCACCATGACAGGCGGCGCAAACCTGGGTCTTTTCTTCAATGCCTTGTGCGTGCAACGGCGTTGCGCAGGCGGTCAAGATAGCTACCAGGGCGACAACGCCGGAAATGCACGCGTTTGACTTGCGGCTCATTGATGCGATCCAGTGAAGCCCAATCAGGACGCCAATCAAAAGAAACGGGACCGCAACCGGTCCCGTTTCGCTGTTCGACGATCGCCGATTCGCTCAGTTGAGCGTAAACGCGATAATGTTGTTGCCGCGGTGGAAATCGACCTGGGTGTTGCCGCCCGCGCCGACCACGATGTATTGCTTGCCGCCCACCATGTAGCTGGAGGGTGGCGCATTAACGCCGGCGCCGGCGCGGAAGTTCCACAATTCCTTGCCGTTGGACGAGTTGTAGGCCGCGAACTTGCCGTTGCCTTCACCGGTGAAAACAAGACCGCCTGCGGTGGCGAGAATGCCGCCGATCATCGGCTCCGGCGTCTTCACCTGCCATTTGATCTTGCCGGTGTTGTAGTCGACGGCGGTGATGTTACCCGCCTGCGCCTCACTCGGGATCACCTTGAAGGCGCCACCCAGCCACAACTTGCCGTTCGGATAAGGCGAGTTCTCGACATGGTAGGTCATGGGCTGGTGAAGATTGATGGCATAGGCAAGCCCCTGCCCCGGATCGGTGGCGATCGGCGACCATTCGACACCGCCATTTGCACCCGGTAGCATGCGCGCACCTTCCTTGGTGGGCAGAACCCACATGTTCTCCTGCGCCACCATGGCCTCGGAGAACCGGATCAGGCTGCAATCCTTGCGATCGTGAACATAGATGTGACCGGTCTTGCCGGCATGGATCACGCCCGGGATGGTCTTGCCGTCCTTACCCTTTACATCCACCAGCACCGCCGGGCTTACAGCATCGAGGTCCCACACGTCGTGGGCGATGTACTGAAGGTGGCAGACATATTTGCCGGTATCGAGATCGAGCGAAACCAGCGAGTCGGTATAGAGATTGTCGCCGGGACGGACCGAGCCATCGAGATCGGGCGAAGGATTGCCGACCACGAAATAGATCCGGTTGGTTGCCAGGTCGACCGCAGGATTTTGCCAGACGCCGCCGCCCAGTGTCTTGTAGGGATCGCCGATCTTGGCGAGCTGGTCCTTCTCGGCCTGGATATCGCGGTGCATGTCGCGGCCGGTAGCGTCTTTCGGTGCCCAGACGCCGACCGAACTCTCCGGAATGGTATTAAAGGTCCAGAGCAACTTGCCGGTCTTGGCATCATAGGCCTTCACGAAGCCGCGGATGCCGTATTCGCCGCCATTGGTTCCGATCAGAACCTTGTCCTTGATGACGGTCGGGGCCATCGTCTCGCTATACCCGAGCTCCGGATCCGCGATATCGGTTTTCCAGACGACATCGCCGGTCTTTGCATTCAGGGCGATCAGTTTGGCGTCAAGCGTGGCGAGATAGACGAGGTCGCCGAGAACCTGGACGCCGCGATTGTTGGGACCGCAGCAGTACGTCGTTATCGGTCCCATCTTGTGATTATAGTGCCAGAGCTGCACGCCGGTCTTGGCGTCGAGCGCATAGACGTGGCTGAACGATGTCGTCACAAACATGACGCCGTCGACGACGATCGGCGAAGTCTCCAGCGATTCCTTGACGTCGGTCTGGAAGATCCAGGCGACGTGCAGGTTCTTCACACTGTCGCGGTCGATCTGCTTGGCGGGATGAAAGCGCGTCTGGGCATAATTGCCGTTGGTCAGCAGAAAATTGGTTGCACTCTTGTCTGCTGAGTTGAGCTGCTGCTGCGTAACCGGAGAAACCATCGCCTGGCCCGTCGCGGACTTGGCTTGCTGCTTGGTCTCCTGCTGCGCGAGAGAAGGTCCTGCGAGTAGGCCGGCCGCGCCGACCAATGCGGCGCAGACAATAGAGAATCTTTTCATGTTTCCGCCCCAAATGACTTGTCGTTGAACCGGCTCATTTGAAGGCAGGCCGGTGCCCCTTAAATCTGACCTGATTGGGCTGGTTTGACAAGGAGAAAACGGCAATCAGCAAAAGCTCATGAACGCCGCCGCGACCAAGCACCAACCTTCCGGCTTTACGTATTGCGACCGCGAGATTGACGCACCCAACTGCGCCGAAGCCAACTGACTGTGCACCTGCGGTAGAAATAGACCGCTTCCGATACCGGAGTCCCGGCGTAGGGGTGGCTCAATTGCGCACGACCTCAGCGCGGCATCGTTGGCGCGATCAACCGCCCGCTGGTCCGCCCACTCAGCGCCAGAACTCCGTCCTGTCCGGGAACGTGTGGGCCCGGTGTCATAGCCGGGCTGGTTAGCCGCTCGTCCTCTCCAGGATATCAGCCGATGGCCCCCTCTCGGCAGCGCACTTTCGGCGCCAACAGAACACTGCGTCAGGGCTCCTGACCGAAACCAAGGACATCCGAAGAAAGCCCAAACTTGCACATGCCATCAACAGGCTCAGGATCGGCGTTTATCGGAGCTTCGTTGTCTGCAGCGGATCTACGACGAGTGAATGTAATCCTTCCAGAGTCCCGCCAAGACGTACCCGAGGAAGATAACGCCAGCGAGCGCAATGCAGATGAATGAAGCATCGAGCAGGATACTCGCCGATGCTGCTTTGCCCAAAGCCACCACTGCCACCACACCGAACAACCCAATCAAAGCGAGGAGGCCGAAATCCTAGGTGCCGACATGACGTTACCCTCCTGTTGAAAATCCTCAGTAATCCTGGTCCCAATTCCTCTTTCACGGCAGCCCTGGTTTCACCGCTGCTTTCACTTCTCACTCGGCCAGCTTTTCCTTCTCTGCAGGCAACGCTGCCAAGGTCGCTTCCAGCCATTTCGTAACATGGCCGGTGTCGGCGGGAAGTTCGGTTGAGAACTCGCCCGCAAAACTTCGCCAGGCATCGAGATTTCGTTCGGGGACGCCGATGATGACCGGAATTCCGCGGTCGATGGCGCTCGCGATCAGATCGCGCAATCCGCCGCCTTCGCACTCGACCTTGCCGAACTTGTTGAGAACAAGAAGCTGCGGCACATGCTCAAGGCTTCCCTCGACCCTTGCGGTTGCTTCTGCCAGGGCCGCTTCATCCAGACGGCATCCCCGCGCGCCGGGGCCGCGGTCCTCGAACAAGGCCGTACGGTGCCGCGTGGCCAGATCCTCGAGAACCACATCGCATCGCCGGTCGTCACCCTCGAAGGCCTGATGCTGCAGGACGCCGGCGAGCGATAGTCGCCGTGCGCGGCATCGATTGACGAGGGTCTTGAAGACCCCGTCGGGATAGATCTCGTCCGCGTAAACGATCGCGGCGACCGGCCGGGCTTGCCCCGGCGAAAGCTCATGCGCCACGGCGGAATGCGTGACAGACATCAGGGTTCACCTCGATTGGACGGGCACCTATCAGGTCGAGACAGTATGGAATCGCCGGAAACACTGCGTTGAGACAGACGTCGATCGCCGCCGGACGCCCCGGCAGATTGACGATCAGGCAATGTCCGCGCGTTCCCGCGGTCTGACGCGAGAGAATGGCGGTTGGCACCTGTTCCAGGCTGGCGCGGCGCATCAGCTCGCCGAACCCTTCCAGTTCCCGCGTGATCACTTTCCGCGTTCCCTCCGGCGTCAGATCGCGCGGCGACGGCCCGGTGCCACCGGTGGTCAGCACGAGGTCGCAATCCTCGCGGTCCGACATTTCAACCAGCGCGTTGGCGACGCTGTCCACACCGTCCGGAACGATCTTCATCACGGCGATCCAGTTCGACTGCACCGTCTTGTTCAGGAAATTATTGATCGCCTTGCCGCTCTCGTCGCTGTATTCGCCGCGGCTGGCGCGATCGGAGATCACGAGAATGCCGACCCTGGCGAGGCCACGCGATTCCGCGACAGTGCCTTCGTGGTTGAGCTCATCGCTCAAGAGCAGCCTCCGTTCCCCCCGCAGGTACACCCCTCATGCGCAGGCGCCGGCGGTGCCTCGTCCTGTTTCAGCGACCAATTGACCATGTAGGTCAGGCAGTCGATCCCGGGATCATCAGCCCGCTCGATCACATTCATCAGTCCGAGCCAGTCCTCGCTCACGGCCAGATTGGCGAAACGCCGCACCGCACCGGCCGCATATTCGCCGACCGTTTCTTCATAACGGCCCGCAGCTTCGCCAACCCGCGCGAACAGCACAATGTCGCTGCAGGCGAGCAGCGCCTCGCTGGCGGGAGCTTCCTCGCTGAAACTACGGATGATCTCGCCGAGCTGCATGCGCCTCTCCTATTGCACCAGCGGTGATGCCGATGCCGCCAGCGCAATGCCGGTGATTTCGGCGCGACCGGCCAGCACCGAGACATATTGCGCCAGCGCGCGATGCTGGACGCTGGTCGCGAGATAGTCGGCAATGCGGTCGCGGGCGAGTTCAAACGGCAGCATTTGCCCGGGCGCATGCTGGTCGAGCCGGACCACATGAAAGCCGAAGCGGGTTTCGGCAATGGCGAATTCGCCGGGCCGCATGCGCTGCAGCGCGGTCTCGAATTCGGCCACGGTCTGGCCGCGCGTCAACTGGCCAAGGCGGCCCCCATTCTCGGCGGAGGTCTTGCAGTCGGAACGGCTGCGCGCGAATTCCGCGAACAGAGCGGGATCGGCCCGGACGGCTGACAGGATGGTGTCGGCGGTCGCCCGCGCCGAGGTGCGCGCGGCCGGGTCGCTGCGTGGAGCGGCGATCAGAATATGGGCGGCCTCGTAGAGGTCGCCGGAACGGAAGCGCTGACGGTTTTGCTCGTAGAACCGCAGGCATGCGGCCTCGTCCGGCTCTGGCGTGACGACCTCGCGCTCGATCAGCGCGCGCATCGCCGCTTCCTCAGCAGTCTCAGAGCGTCCTTCCGGATCGCGCAACGGCTCGGCTTCGATGCCGAGCCGCCTTGATTCCTGCAGCAGCAGTTCGCGCACTACCAGCGCGCGCGCCGCCGCCTGCCAGGCCAGGATCGGCTTTTCCGCCGGATGGTTCTGCACTTCGCGGGCGATGACTTCGCGAGGGATCGCCGCGCCGTTGACGCTGATCGTCTTCGGCTTGGGCAGCGCATTCGTGACCGAGCAATCCATGGCCTACTCCGCGGGTTGAAGCGGACGGCCCGCGCGGCCGTCGCGGCTGCGAACGACTTGATAGCCTCGGCGGCCGAGGTACCAGACCGGCGCGCTCCAGACGTGAACCAGCCGGGTAAACGGGAAGACGAGAAAGATCGTCATGCCCAGCACCAGATGCGCCTTGAAGATCGGATGCACGTTCAGAATGTCGGCGGCGACGCCAGGCTGCAGCGTCAGGATGCCTTGCGCCCACGCCATGAATTTCACCATTTCATGGCCATCGAGATGGCCTGCCGAGACCGGGATGGTCGCCAATCCCAGCAGCAGCTGCGCGAACAGCAACAGCAGGATTGCGGTATCGCCGAATGACGAATTGGCGCGGATGCGCGGATCGAACAGCCGCCGGTGTGTCAGCAGTGAAATTCCGGCCAGGCACATCAGGCCGGCAACGCCGCCGGCGACGATCGCCAGCATCTGCTTGAAGCCGTGCGATACTCCAAGCATATCGAACACCCAGATCGGCGTCAAAAGCCCGACGAAATGGCCGACGAAGATCACGAGGATGCCGACGTGGAACAGGTTTGAGCCCCACATCAGTTGCCGCCGGCGCAGGAGCTGGCTCGATCCGGTTCGCCAGGTGTATTGCTCGCGATCAAACCGGAACAGGCTGCCGAACAGGAACACCGTCAGGCAGAGATAGGGATACCAGCCGAACACGATTGAATTGAGCGTTTGCATCGCTTCGCTCCTCACTGCAGGGACGACGGCGCGGGATCGACCGCGCGCCGGGCATGGCGAAGTTTGGCGATAAGGCCCTCGTGGCTGCAGGCGCCTTGGCCTTGCGCACCGGGGCCAAACCGCACTTCTTCCTCTTCCCAGGCGGCATCGAGTGCGACGAGATCCATTGGGTCGCTATCTGGGGCCTTCAGCAATTCATCGACGATATCGCGCCGCGGCGCTTCGGCCGCGATCCTGACCAGCGCATCGAACACCGCCTTGTAGCCCGACTCCCGACGCCCAAGCCGCTCGGCCAGGGCTGCGAAAATATGCGCGGTCTGCCCGAGCAGTTCGCGCGCCTCGGCAAGCGGCTGGATCGACAGGAATTCGAGAAACAGCGGCACGTAGTCCGGCAGCTCGTTCGCCGCGATCATCAGTCCGGCATTTTCATACATCGCCTTCAGATCGACCATGGCCTGTCCGCGGTCGCGGCTTTCGCCGTGGACGTGCTCGAACATATGCAGCGCCAGCGTCTTGCTGCGGTCGAACAACAGGCCATAGCGCTCCTGGAGGTCGTAGAGATCGCCGCCCGCGATTTCCTCGATCAACACATCAATGGCCCAACGGCTCGCCGCAGGCACCAGTTTTTCGGCGTCGAGCACCGCTGGAAATTCCGGTGCGGCCGCGATCAGCGCTTCGGTCGGATAGCTCAGCAGAGCCGACAACACCTTGAACGTCTTCATCACGCAATCTCCATCGGATTTTTGGCCTTGCGCGGCGAGCCGAACAAATTGGTTTCGCTTTCGCCGCCCGAGCAGCCATTGCCGAAGGTGAAGCCGCAGGAGCCGCGCATGTCGTAGGCGTCAGCGCCGAGTTCGCGATGCGCGGTCGGAATGACGAAACGGTCTTCGTAATTGGCAATCGCCATGATCTGGTACATCTCGTCGATCTGCGCGGGCTCAAGGCCGACGCGCTTGGCGATCGCCGCATCGACGACGCCGTCGATGGTTTTCGCCCGCATGTAGGCGCGCATCGCCAGCATACGCTCCAGCGCCAGCGTCACCGGCTTCTCGTCGCCCGCGGTCAGGAGGTTGGCGAGATATCGCATGGGAATGCGCAGCGACTTGACGTCGGGCATTTCGCCGTCGAGCCCGATCTTGCCGGCGGACGCCGCCGAGGTGATCGGCGACAGCGGCGGCACGTACCAGACCATCGGCAGCGTGCGATATTCCGGATGCAGGGGGAAAGCGACCTTCCACTCCATCGCCATCTTCCAGATCGGCGAGGTCTTGGCGGCTTCAAGCCAGGCATACGGGATGCCCTGCCGCTCGGCTTCCGCGATCACCTTGGGATCGTTGGGATCGAGGAAGACGTCGAGCTGGGCCTGGTAGAGGTCGCGCTCGTCCGGCTTGCTCGCGGCCTCCGCGATCCGGTCGGCGTCGTAGAGCACCACGCCGAGATAGCGGATGCGGCCGACGCAGGTCTCCGAACACACCGTCGGCTGACCGGCCTCGATGCGCGGATAACAGAAGATGCACTTTTCCGATTTACCCGACGACCAGTTGTAATAGATCTTCTTGTAGGGGCAGCCGGAGACGCACATCCGCCAGCCGCGGCACTTGTCCTGGTCGATCAGGACGATGCCGTCTTCCTCACGCTTGTAGATCGCGCCCGACGGGCACGCGGCGACGCAGGCCGGGTTAAGGCAATGCTCGCACAGCCGCGGCAGGTACATCATGAAGGTGTTTTCAAACTGGCCGTAGATGTCCTTCTGCACGCCCTCGAAATTGTAGTCCTTCGAGCGCTTGGCGAATTCGCCGCCAAGGATTTCCTCCCAGTTCGGGCCCCATTCGATCTTCTCGATCCGTTCGCCCGAAACCAGCGAGCGCGGCCGCGCCGTCGGCATCGCCGGCATTTCCGGCGCCTGCTGCAGATGCTGATAGTCGAACGTAAACGGCTCGTAATAGTCGTCGATCTCCGGCAAATCCGGATTGGCGAAGATGTTCGCCAAGATCCGCCATTTGCCGCCGATACGCGGCTCGATCGAACCGTTGCGCTTGCGTTTCCAGCCGCCCTTCCAGCGCGCCTGGTTCTCCCAGTCCTTGGGGTAGCCGATGCCGGGTTTGGTCTCGACGTTGTTGAACCACGCATATTCCATGCCTTCGCGACTGGTCCACACGTTCTTGCAGGTAACGCTGCAGGTGTGACACCCGATGCACTTGTCGAGGTTCAGCACCATTGCGATTTGAGCGCGGATTTTCATTCTGCGGCCTCCAGACGAGGGGTACCAGGCTGATCGGCGTTCGGCGTATCCAGCCAATCGATTTTCGCCATCTTGCGAACGATGACGAACTCATCGCGGTTGGAACCAACCGTGCCGTAATAGTTGAAGCCGTAGGCCTGCTGGGCGTAGCCGCCGATCATGTGCGTCGGCTTGAGCACAACCCGCGTGACGGAGTTATGAATGCCACCGCGCTGGCCGGTCTGCTCGGAACCCGGCACGTTCACGATCTTCTCCTGCGCATGATACATCATGCACATGCCCTGCTTGACGCGCTGCGAGACCACCGCACGCGCCACCAGCGCACCGTTGGTGTTGAAGGCCTCGATCCAGTCGTTGTCGACGATGCCGGCGCCCTTGGCGTCGACTTCGCTGATCCAGACGATCGGCCCGCCGCGCGACAGCGTCAGCATCAACAGATTGTCGGTGTAGGTGGAGTGAATGCCCCATTTCTGGTGCGGGGTGATGAAGTTCAGCACCACCGAAGCATTGCCGTTCGGCTTGCGGTCGATCACCGGCTTGATTGTCTTGGTGTCGATCGGCGGCCGGTAGACGCAGAACCCCTCGCCGAAGGCGCGCATCCACAGGTGATCCTGATAGAGCTGCTGACGGCCGGTCAGCGTGCGCCAGGGGATCAATTCGTGGACGTTGGTATAGCCGGCGTTGTAGCAGACCTTTTCGGATTCCAGCCCCGACCAGATCGGCGAGGAGATGATCTTGCGCGGCTGCGCCACCACATCGCGGAACCGGATCTTCTCGTCTTCCTTCGGGATCGCCAGATGGGTGTGGTTTCGCCCCGTAAATCCTTCGAGCGACGCCCAGGCCTTCACCGCGACCTCGCCATTGGTCTCCGGCGCGAGACTGAGGATGACCTCGCAGGCATCGATCGCGCTGTCGATGCGGGCCAGCCCTTTGCTGGCCCCCTCTTCTGTCACGGTGCCGTTGAGCTTCTTGAGCAGGTCGACCTCATGGTCGGTGTTCCAGCTCATGCCCTTGCCGCCGTTACCGAGCTTGTTCATCAGCGGGCCGAGCGAGGTGAAGCGCTTGTAAAGGTTCGGGTAGTCACGCTCGACCACGGTGACCGCCGGCATGGTCTTGCCGGGGATCGGATCGATCTCGCCCTTCTTCCAATCCTTCACGTCGAAGGGCTGGGCAATCTCGCCGGGACTGTCGTGCATGATCGGAGTGAGAACGACGTCCTTCTCGACGCCGAGCACTTCCGGGGCGACCTTCGAAAAAGCCTCGGCGATGCCCTTGTAGATGTCCCAGTCGCTGCGCGATTCCCAGACTGGATCAATCGCCGCCGACAATGGATGAATGAACGGATGCATGTCGGAGGTGTTGAGGTCGTTCTTCTCGTACCAGGTCGCGGTCGGCAGCACGATGTCGGAATACATGCAGGTCGTCGACATCCGGAAGTCGAGCGTGACCAAAAGGTCGAGCTTTCCTTCCGGCGCTCGTTCGTGCCACTTGACCTCCATCGGCTTCTTCTTGCCGTCCTCGCCGAGGTCCTTGCCCATTACGCCATGCTTGGTGCCGAGCAGATGTTTCAGGAAATATTCGTGACCCTTGCCTGAGGCGCCCAGCAGGTTGGAGCGCCAGACGAAAAGATTGCGGGGCCAATTCCTGGCATCGTCAGGATCGTCGCACGACAGCTTCAGGTCGCCCGACTTCAAGGCTTTTGCCACATAGTCCTTCGGCTCCAGGCCAGAGGCCGCCGCAAGCTTGGAAACCTCGATCGGATTGGTCTGCAGCTGCGGTGCGGAAGGTAACCAGCCCATCCGTTCGGCGCGCGCGTTGTAGTCGATCAGTGCGCCGTCCCACGGACCGGCGGGCGCCGTCGGCGACAGGATCTCCTTGACGTCGAGCGTCTCGTAGCGCCACTGATCGGTGTGGGCATAAAACGCCGAGGTCGAATTCATCTGCCGCGGCGGACGTCCCCAATCGAGGCCGAAGGCCAAGGGTGTCCAGCCGGACTGCGGACGCAGTTTTTCCTGGCCGACATAATGCGACCAGCCGCCGCCGGATTGTCCGACGCAACCGCACATCACCAGCATGTTGATGATGCCGCGGTAGTTCATGTCCATGTGGTACCAGTGGTTCAGCCCGGCGCCGACAATGACCATCGAGCGCCCGCCGGTCTTCTCGGCATTGGCAGCGAATTCACGCGCCACCGTGATGATCTGGTTGCGCGGCACGCCGCTGATCTTTTCCGCCCAGGCCGGTGTATAGGGCGCAACCTCGTCATAGCTCTTGCCGAGATGGTCACCGCCGAAGCCGCGATCGACGCCGTAATTGGCGACGAACAGATCATAGACGGAGGCCACCAGCGTCTCGCCGTCCTTCAACGCGATGCGCTTGACCGGCACCTTGCGCATGAGAACGTCCGGATGATCGGTGCCCTGGAAATGGTCGTGCTCGCGGTTGCCGAAATACGGGAAAGCGACGTCGGCGAGTTCGTCCCTGACATCGGCGAGCGAAAGGCGAAGCTTGGTCTCGCGGCTCTTGGACTCCCGCTCCTCCAGATTCCATTTGCCCTTTTCGCCCCAGCGGAAGCCGACCGAGCCGTTCGGCACGACGATCTGACCCGTTGTCTCGTCATAGGCCACCGTTTTCCACTCGGGATTGTTGGCCTCATCGAGCGAAGTGGCGAAATCCGAGGCGCGCACGAACCGCTCAGGCACGAGCCGTCCCCCGGATTTCACCAGACGCACCAGAAATGGCATATCCGTATACTGGCGCGCATAATCGTTGAAATATTTGGTCTGCCGATCGACGTGGAACTCCTTCAGGATGACATGGCCCATCGCCATCGCCAGCGCGGCGTCGGTGCCCTGTTTCGGCGACACCCAGAGATCGGCGAATTTCGAGGCTTCCGAATAATCCGGGCTGATCACGACGCTCTTGGCGCCCTTGTAGCGAACCTCGGTGTAGAAATGCGCATCGGGCGTTCGGGTCTGCGGGACGTTCGATCCCCACAGGATCAGAAAGCCGGAATTGTACCAGTCGGCGCTTTCCGGCACGTCGGTCTGCTCGCCCCAGGTCTGCGGCGAGGCCGGCGGCAAGTCGCAATACCAGTCGTAGAACGACATGCAGACACCGCCGAGCAGTGACAGATAACGTGCGCCGGCCGCGTAGCTGACCATCGACATCGCCGGGATCGGCGAGAACCCGAACACCCGGTCCGGGCCGTAGGTCTTGGCGGTATAGGCATTGGCCGAGGCGACGATCTCGTTGACCTCAGCCCAGCTGGCGCGGACGAAGCCGCCGAGGCCGCGCTTCTGTACGTAGGATGCGCGCGTCTTCGGGTCTTCGACGATCGATTTCCACGCCGCCACCGGCGTCATCAGCACCCGCGCCTCACGCCAGAGCTTCAGCAAGCGCGAGCGCACCAGCGGATATTTCACGCGGTTGCCGGAATACAGATACCAGCTGTAGCTGGCGCCGCGGGCGCAACCGCGCGGTTCGTGATTGGGAAGGTCCGGTCGCGTGCGCGGATAATCGGTCTGCTGGGTTTCCCAGGTAACGATGCCGCCCTTGACATAGACCTTCCACGAGCACGAGCCTGTGCAGTTTACGCCATGCGTCGACCGCACGATCTTGTCGTGCTGCCAGCGCTTGCGGTAGCCGTCCTCCCAGGAGCGGTCCTCGGTCGTCATCACGCCGTGGCCGTCGGCGAACTCCGCCTTGGCGCGCGTGAAGAACGACAGCCTGTCCAGGAAATGGCTCATCATTGATCTCCTTATTCGGCAGGCTGGACAGCGGCCGAAATCCGGCCACCGCGTTCGATGTCGTGAAGCAGGCCGCCCTTGCGCGTGTAAACGGCCCAAGTGATCACCACGCAGATCACGTAGAAGATGAAGAATCCCCACAGCGCGGCCTGTACCCCACCGGTGAGATCGATCGAGGTTCCGTAGGATTTCGGAATGAAGAACGCGCCGAACGCAGCAATCGCGGAAGTGAAGCCGGTGATTGCAGCCGATTCCTTCTCGGCCTGCCGCTGACGGGTGGCAGCGTCAGCAGTCGGCATCAGCCGGTCCATTTCCTTGCGCATGATGTTCGGGATCATCTGGAACGTCGATGCGTTGCCGACGCCGGTCGCGAAGAACAGCACCAGGAACATGGCGAAGAAACCCCAGAACGCGCCGGGTTGATCCTTGATGCCGAGGAAGTAGAGAATCCCGAGCACGCCAATCATCATCAGGCCGAACACCCACAGGGTGACACGCCCGCCGCCCCATTTGTCGGCGATCCATCCGGTGGCCGAGCGCGACAGCGCGCCGACCAGCGGTCCGATGAAGACGAATTGCAGCGCGTCAACGCTGGGGAACTGGGTCTTCGCCAGCAACGGGAAGCCCGCGGAGTAACCGATGAACGAGCCGAAGGTACCGGTATAGAGCCAGCACATGATCCAGTTGTGCTTGCGCTGGAAGATCACCGCCTGATCCGAGAAGGATGCCTTTGCGGACGCGATGTCGTTCATGCCGAACCACGCGGCGAATGCGCTGGCGGCGATGAACGGCACCCAGATGAAGCCGGCATTCTGCAGCCAGAGCGGCGCCTTTTGCGTTCCGCTCGCAACCATCGCCGGATCGCCGCCGAACCAGCCGAACACGCCGGCCGTGATCACGATCGGGACCACGAACTGCACGACGCTGACCCCAAGATTGCCGAGGCCGGCGTTGAGTGCGAGCGCGTTGCCCTTCTCGGCGCGCGGAAAGAAGAAGGAGATGTTGGCCATCGAGGAGGCAAAATTGCCGCCGCCGAAGCCGCACAACAGTGCCAGCGCCAAAAACACCGGATATGGCGTCGACGGCGTCTGCACGGCGTAACCGATGCCGACAGCCGGAATCATCAGCGACCAGGTCGCCAGCGTGGTCCACAGCCGCCCGCCGAAGATAGGCACCATGAAGGAGTAGAAGATACGCAACACCGCGCCGGAGATACCCGGCAACGCCGCCAGCCAGAACAGCTCGGCGGTGGTGAACTTGAAGCCTACCGTCGGCAGTTTTGCCACCACCACAGACCAGACCTGCCAGATCGCGAACGACAGCAGCAGCGCCGGGATCGAGATCCAGAGATTGCGCCGCGCGATGGCGCGACCGCTTGTTTCCCAGAACGTCTTGTCCTCTGGACGCCAGTCGGTCAGGACGGCGCCGGATAGCGCGCCGATATGCTCGGGCTTGTGAACCTCCTCCATCTCGGGAAGCTCAGGCAGCTTCTTCAGCGCTTCGCCGACGACGCCGCGCTCCATCTGCCGGATCGAAACGTGCATCCAGACCAGCGCGCCTGACACCAGCAGGAACAGCAGCATGAAGCAGCTGGTCCAGAGACCCGTAAGGTCAACCAGCGCACCGAAGGCGATCGGGAGTACGAAACCGCCGAGGCCGCCGATCATGCCGACCAGCCCGCCGACAGCACCGACGTTGTTGGGATAATAGACCGGGATGTGCTTGTAGACGGCGGCTTTGCCGAGCGCCATGAAGAAGCCGAGCACGAAAACCGTCACCGTGAACGGCACCAGGCCCATTTCCAGATGGAAGCCAACCGTGCCGCCGACCGTCTTCACCAGGTAATCGGTGGGCGGATAGGACAGAATGAAAGTGGCGACAACGCCGACCAGGAATGTCCAGTACATGACGCGCCGGGCGCCATAGCGATCCGAGAGATGGCCGCCATAGGCCCGGAACACGCTGGCGGGGAACGAGAACATCGCAGCGGTCATGCCCGCGGTCTCGATATCGACGCCGTAGACCTTGATCAGGTATTGCGGCAGCCACAGCGACAGCGCGACGAAGGCGCCGAACACGAAGAAATAATACAGCGCGAAGCGCCATACCTGGACGTTCTTCAGCGGTTCGAGTTCCAGCCACGCACTTTTCGGCTTCTCGTTTTTCTCACGTCGCGCACGAACGACCGGATCTTCCTCGGAGAACATCCAGAAGGTTATTCCCATCAGGCCGATGACGAGCGCCCAGACCTGGGCGACGGTCTGCCAGCCATAGGCAACCAGCACGAACGGGGCGACGAATTTGGTCACGGCGGCGCCGACATTGCCCGCGCCGAAGATGCCGAGCGCGGTGCCCTGCTTGCCTGAGGCGTAGAAGCGCGAGACGTAGGCGATGCCGACCGCGAACGATCCGCCGGCGATGCCGACAAAGAGCGCCGCAACCAGGAATTCGGGGTAAGTGTGCGCCCAGGTCAGGAGGTAAGTGGCAACCGCCGCAGCGAGCATGACGACGGTATAGACCCGACGCCCGCCGTACTGGTCGGTCCAGATACCCAGCACCAGGCGGATTAGCGATCCCGAGAGAATGGGGGTGCCGACCAGCAGGCCGAACTGGGTATCATTCAGCCCGAGCTCCTGCTTGATCCGGATGCCGATGATCGAAAAGATCGTCCAGACCGCAAAGCAAATCGTGAAGGAAATGGTTGAAAGCCAGAGTGCCCGGCTTTGATGTGCGTTGCTTGAACCTGCGGCGTCCATAGTGATTCCCCCGAGAGAGCTTCGACGGGGGACAGATCGCCGCATACGAACCAGATCGATTTGCGCTGGATCAAACGCGGCGCCGCAGATACGTTAATGTATGAAATGCTGCGGTGCAATTTGATCGGCGCATCAGGTTCATTTGCATCATTTATCATCTCGATTTGATAAATATCACAAACCATTCCTGGCCGATAACGAGGACGAAGGTCGTTGCGCACTCAAGAGCTTCTGCAGCTTAAAAGCCTGCCGCTGTTCTCCGAAATGACGGAGGAAAGCCTCGCCAGCCTGCTGGACGCGGCGCTACTGCAGCAATTTCCGCCCGGCGTCATCCTTGTCCGCGAGGGGGATCACGCCGACTTCCTGCATGTGCTTGTCGACGGCCTGGTCGAGATCTTTACCGAACAGAACGGCGGAGAATGGGGAATCTCCCTGATCAACCCGGTCTCGACTTTCATCCTCGCCGCCGTGGTCAGCGACCAGCCCTATCTGAACTCCGCCCGCACCTTGGCCGATTCCCGGGTGCTGCTGATTCCGGCGCAACGGGTGCGCGACGTCTTTGATCAGGACGTCGCGTTCGCGCGGATCGTAGCGCGGGAGCTTGCGTTCGCCTATCGATCGTCGGTGAAGAAACTGAAGGGCTATATGGCCCGATCGAGCGTCGAGCGCGTTGCCAACTGGATTCTGACCGAGGCGCACAAGGACACCTCGCAGGGAAATATCGTGATCCCGTTCGATCGCGGCACACTGGCCTCGCATATCGGCACCACGCGGGAAAATCTGTCCCGCAGCCTGGCGCTGTTGACCGAACATGGCGTGCGCATCCGCGGCCGTGAGATCGTGATCGACCGCAAGGAACAGCTCGAAGCCTTTGCGCGACCGCAACGATTTATCGACGACCCGACGTCGTAATAAAAGCCGTGCCTTCCGTCGACGGATCGTGCGCCTCAGACCACCTTGCGCTGCAGCAGCATCGGGCCGTAGACCATTGCGAATACGACAAAGGCCAGAATCCACGCCAGCGCCGAGAGATGCAACAGCAGGTTGGCTTGAGCGGTGTCGAGCGCCGCACCGGTGCGCAACAGCGCGGCAACAACGATTGATCCAAAGATGAATTGCGTCGCGCGGTTCGCGCTGAGCAGCCTGCCGGTATGTCCAAGCGTCGCGCGTGTCATGACGGCAAGCGTCAAGGTCGCCATCGCGCCGACCGTCCAGGCATGGATACCGGCGCTTGACGGAATCTCGAATTTGTCGCTCGCCGCCAACAGCAAAAAGCCGACGGGTACAAAAAGATAGCCGATATGAAGCACCAGAACCAGACGGTCGCGCCCGGTCCGCTCGCCCGCCCATCGCGCCAATCTCGCTAGTTGAACCAGTCCAGCGGCCGCAAGAAGAAGCCCGGTAGCCTGCGCGACAGGCGATAGCACCCAGCCCAGCAATGCAAGCGCGGAGATAACGATAGCGACAACATCGAAGCGGTTGAACGCGACGGGCATCCGGCCGTCCGTTTGCCGCGCCAGCCAATTGCGCGTGAAACTGGGAATGATCCGGCCTCCGATAACCATCACCAGCATCAAAACACCGGCGATTCCGATCCGCATTCCGTAATCGGCGTTTCCGGTCCAGTGCGCCTCAAGATGGAACGTCAAATTGCCTATCAGCAGGACGGAAAGCAGGGCGACGACTTTCAGATTCTTGAAATTGCTGCCCGCCAGAACCTCGCGCGAGGTCACCGCAACCATGACAAACAAGAAACCGCAATCGATCAACATCGTAATCGCCCAGCCGATATGCACCGATGTTGCAATCGCCACGCGTCCCGCAAGCCAGAGACCGACAAGGAACGCCAGAGGCCGCCCCTGGAAGGGCAATCGGCCGGTCCAGTTGGGTATCGCGGTCAGGAGAAAACCGCTGATCGCGGCGGCGAGGTACCCATAGAGCATTTCGTGCACGTGCCAGGCGACGGGCGAAAATGTCGTGGGAATGCTGATCTCACCCTCGAATTCCGGCAGCCAAAGCCCGATGCTCAGCACGGCGAAAACACCCGCGAGCAGGAACAACGGGCGGAATCCGTACGAAAAAACGGCAAGCCCCACGTGAGCAGATCGAGGTCGTTTCATTCTGTAGCTCCGTGCCCGGCAAAGCGCACATTCAGACGCGGTCTGCGGTCGGGCCACTTAAGTATGATAGCTGTTCCGATAATTGATCTCGCTCAAGTTCGCCATGGCCACAACAGAAAGCCTGCCAGGCGAGGAGCAGTTAAAGGTCAAGAATCGCGCCGAGCGCCATTTTGTCGTGACACGACGTGGCCTAAAGCCCCTTTACCGAGCCAGCCTCGATCAGGAGCCGATTGAAACGCCGGGCCTCCGCGCCCCCCGCACAGGCGTAGAACAGACCATGGCAGCGTTGCAATATCCTCTTCTGTTCCGAAAAGCTCGGACCGAGCGGCACTCCCGCTGCCTCCTGTATCACTAGTGGCAAATACGGCGCATCGAGCGTGTCGAGCGCCGAGGACAGATCGGCCGGCGTGAAATTCACCGCGTCGATGGCATAGTAGGTGGTCAAATAGCGCGGATCCGACGCTTCGAGCCGTTGCGCAAGCGCCTCCTTGCTGAGCGACGGATCGATGATGCGGGGACCGAACTGCGGCTGGTGGTCGCCATAACGCACGATCAGGAACGATTCAGTCGGGAATTCCAGCCCCAACCGCTCCAGCAGTTCCCTGTAGTCATGCGCCGTCATCCCCTGACGGCGAATGTACTCGTCAAGGTCCGGAGCATTGCCGAGATCGCGCCAATCCGGCGTAAGCTCGGGACGCAGGCGCGTATCCCAGGGGAAATGATTGGCCACGGTGTAGACGTAGAGGAAGAGCGGCCCATTGCCACGCTCACCTTCGATGATCTTGATGGCTCGATCAAAATAAAAACGATCCGCCTCGAAGTCCCGCGTGCCAAGGTCGAGCATGTCCAGATAGCGTGCGATGCCGGCCGTCATCTGGAAGGCACGCGAACCGAGAAACGCGCCATAGAACGGATAAAGGCTGAAGGTCTTATAGCCGCATCGGTTCAGGGAGTGAGGCAGCCCCCGACTGACGCGCCCGGCGGCGATCCGGGTCACGGACGTCGCGAAACGTCCGTAAGAGCGGGCCGAGAGACCGGTGAGCACGTTGTATTCGGTGAACCAGCTTGGTCCGCCGACGCCCTCCACCACAAGCTTGCGCGCTTTGCCGTCGAAGGACCGGAAATGACTGCCATAGCCGGCCGGCACTTTCACTGCGGGCGCGGCGGTAATGTCGAAACTGGATTCATCATGCAAGAGGATGATGTGCGGGAGTTTGCGTGACGGATGGCAGGCAATCGGCGCTGCGTTCAGGCTTCCGCTTGCGCTGGCGTCTGACTCCAAAAATCCGTGGTCGGCGAATTCATGGATCGCCTCCACGCCGGTCCGCGCGAATTTTGAAACATAGTTCTGGCCGATGAAATCCTCGTGGAGATCGGTCGGGACCGACCGTGACAGGGTAACCAGGGCAACGATACATAACGAAGCGCCGACAAGGCTTGTGCGCACGCCCACGCGGTACCGATCAAACCGCCAGGCCGCAATCAGGAGCGCCGCCGTGGCCGTCGCGGCAAGCCCGATCCATCCACGCAGCGACGGAAAGGCCGCCAACAGAAAGGCCGACGTATCCCGGTCAATGATCATCAGGTCGACGAAATCGACCGTCATCCAAAGCTTGTCGTATTTAAATCGCGACAGCAGCGTGAGCACGACGACGAGTTCGAGCGACAGGAGCGCCGCCACAGCCGGCCGTCCAACCAGGGCAAGCCAGAAAAAATTGAGCACGGCCCAGACCAGCAGGAATGCGGCCTTGCCGACCAGATCGGCTTCGGTTGCGGCCATGATGATCAGCGCGACCAGGTGAAGCACTGCGATGAGGCAAAGCATGATCCTGTCGCGGCGGGAAATCGCCTCGGTGGGCACAAGATGGTCGAGCAAAATGGACGCGTTGGACGACATGCCAAGCGAAGGCCCTTGTCGGGCGGCGATCTCTTTGACCTGCCTTGACGCGCGGTCGGCTGACATACGGCTCCTCAGGCCCTCGCTGCAAGACATCGTGCCGGAACAGCGCACCCCGCCCAAGCCGCGGTCACAATATCGTAACGTACACAACCCTTTGGCCGATGTATTATTTCCCACCCGATGTATTATTTCCGATGTTGGCTGGCAGACCAACGCATTGGAGGCTCACATGCGTATCCTTGCAGCGATTGGCGCGCTCGCAATTATTGTCGGCATCGGCGCAGCGATATTCTTTTTCGGAGGCTTTTATAGTATCGCTGGCACCGCCGAAGACCCCGCTATTGTCACCTGGGCGCTGACCCAGGTGCGCACGGCGTCGATCAACCGCCACGCGACCGACCAGCCGCCGGCATCCATCAAGATCAACGACCCTGCCAGCGTGCAGGCCGGTGCCAGAGAGTTCGCCGAACATGGTTGCGTCAATTGTCACGGCGCGCCGGGCGTCAATTGGGCCAAATTCTCGGAAGGAATGCATCCCGATCCGCCGGAACTGAAGGACGTCGTCGATCAGCTCTCTCCGGGGCAGTTGTTCTGGGTGGTCAAGAACGGCATCAACATGACCGGCATGCCGAGCTTCGCGCAGGCCGGCGCCAAGGACGATGAGATCTGGTCGATCGTCGCGTTCCTGAAAAAGCTGCCGAGTATCTCGGAAGCCGACTACAAGGCCTGGACGGAACCTGCCGCAGTGCCCTCGCCGCCGGCAACGAGTAAATAGATCGGCCTCGACTGTTCACGATCCACTCCGGCGCGCCGAGGTGCCGTTCAGGACCCTTGAGGCTCTGGCTGGCGCAGCGTGACGACGACGCTCCCGACGATGCCGGCCAGAACCGCCCAATAGGCGTAACGGAAGTCCGACGCGACACCGATGGCAAAGAAGGTCAGCACATAGATGGCGGCCGATCCGCAGACGCCGAAGGCAAAGGCGCCCTCCGGCGTTTCACGCCGCCGCCAGGCGAAACCGCACGCGATGATGCAAACCAACAACCACGCGCCGGCCCGAAACAGCGGCGTCGGCTTGAGTCTGTCGTGTAGCGAGACCAATGCGACGAAGGCCGGGCGATCCGAAAACACCGTCTCTGTTGGGCGCTCGACATCGGCGACCCACATTGCGAGGTTGTCGCCGCCAAGGAAATTCCACATGAAGGCCGCGCGATGCTGGAGATAGGCCACCGGATGGCGCATGACCGCACGTGCCCAGGCATCGCTGATCGCCGGCGTGCCAAACAGTTTTTCCTCTCGCTCGAGCTTGCGCATCACGAAATCGCAAGGCTCGAGCCGCCAATAGATGTCCCACTGGGTCGGCTGGTAGCAGCCGTTCAGGAGCAGCGCGCTCTCGGGCGCGCTCCAACTGACCGGAAACTGGTTCTCGCCGGCGAAGTGGCTGATGCCGCCGAGGTCGAACACCATGATCGACTGCAAAGGATGCTGCCGCGTCGCGCCGAGTGCGTCGTAATAGACCAGTTGCACCATGGCAAACAATCCCACCATCGCCGGGACGAACAGGATCGCTGTGCGCTTCAGAGACACCCGCGCCGGCCAGGCGATATAGGCAGCGAGGATCGGCGCGGCGATCAGCGCATTTGGACGGAGCAGGACGCCGAAGGCGCACAGCGCAAGCGCCAGTACTTGCGCGGGCAGGCGAAGGCGCGCATCGCTCCCGGCGGCGGCAAAAGCGATCACGGCGGCCAGGAGCCAGCTCGTCGCAAACAGCACGTCGCGCCAGATGATCCCGACAAGGACGAAAGCCGGCGGCAGCAGCGCCAGCAGCGGCAGCAACAGCGCGAGCCGCCTTCCGCGGCGCGCCAGCGCAAATGCAAGAAGGCCAAAGCCCAGCCAGTAAGAGGTCACAATCAGCAGGAACATGCTGCCCGCACCGGGCGCGATGGGGTCGATCATGCCCCACAGCACGGTCATGACCGGGGATTGCCAGTCGCCGAGTACACCCTTGCCGATGTCCTCGTAGACGAATTTTGCGTCGTAGGTCATGATTCCCGGATAAAAGATCAGCAGCGTCAGGCCGTAACCCGCGGCCATCAGCGCGGCAGCGGCCACGCACAAGCCTCGCCGCACGGGCTGCCTGCGGTCAGGCGAGAGCGGCATAGATGTCCCCGGAATTGGCCGCGTGCGATAGCGCGGTCAGCCAGCGGACGATCTCTTCGCCGCCCACCCAGTCAGCGTTCACAAAAGTCTGGCTCTCGCCGAGCGCGGCGTTGAACCGCGTATAACCCAGCGCGATGCACCGTTCGATGCAGGCAATCGCGACGTCACGCTGGATTGTCGTGAACTCGAATGACAGCGCCTTGACCGTGCGCGATAGCCCCTGCAGCGCCTCCGCCTCAAAACCTTCGACGTCGATCTTGATGAAGGCCGGCACGCCATGCTTTCCGATCAGCACATCCAGCGTCGTCACCGGCACCGACACCGACCCGGTCCAACGCTGCGTTTCCCAGCCGGGCGCATCGCGTGCGGCGATCACGAACTGAGCTGACGCTGTCGAAACGGTGGGGTTATCGGCGTTGATCATCATGCTGATCGTGCCAACCTGGCGGCCGACCGCAACTGCCTCGATCGCGACATCGGCACTGCGTCCGTAGAGCAGCTTGAGCACCCTGGCCAGGGCGGGTTGCGGCTCGACCGCGACGACCTGCGCGCCCAGCCGGCGGAACGAGGCCACACGGTCGCCGACATGGGCGCCGATATCGAACACCAGATCGCCGCGGTGTACGAAGGCGCCATAGAGCCGGTCCATCGCCGCCGCGCGCGGCTTGTCGCCATAATAGACGCGAAGCGACCGGATGATGCCCCGCGCGGTCCTGAAGCCGTCGAACACCGCCTCAGACCGAATTTGGCCAGGGCGACGGCGCCGCCTGCCCGATCGCGGGCAACGCCAAGGCCAGTAGCGCTGCGGGTCTCGTAGTCTCCTCCGGCAGGCGACCGACGCCGACCCGGGCGGCAAGACTGCCAAGCAGAGGCCACGCGGTCATCATCGC
Organism: uncultured Alphaproteobacteria bacterium; assembly: GCA_963778925.1. Taxonomy (GTDB): domain Bacteria; phylum Pseudomonadota; class Alphaproteobacteria; order Rhizobiales; family Xanthobacteraceae; genus Bradyrhizobium. The sequence goes on from CAVZWE010000014.1 coordinate 253,086, forward strand.
AAACGGAACCGCCAAAGCCGGTCCGCCAGCGAGAAACAGCGCATAGGGGATAGCCTCCGGTTGTGTCGCCGCCAACAGGCCGAGCGCCGCGCATCCAAGCAGCGTGTGCGGCCACAGATTATGCAGCGCGAGCGTAAATGGTACGGCGTGATCGTCGCGGGTCTGTCCGATCCAGCCAATTTCGCGGCCGAACAACAGACCGGAAAGGAAGATCGTATGGCCGCACCAAAGGATCGGACAAAGCACGATCGAATAAATAGTTTCGACAGCGCAATTGACGACGAACAGTCCGGTGCCGCCAAACGCACGGCGACGTTCCGGGTGCAACAAAATGTCGATGGCGCTCGCGATCTTCGGCGAGAACCACATCACCTGCACGCAAACGAACAGTGTCACGCCGGCGTCGGCGCGGATAAAACTGGCGGGCGTATCAGAGAGTGCGACGGCAAGCGTGCCGAGAACGAGCAGCCCGATCCAGGCCGGCGATCCGATGAACATCAGGATGGCTAGTGCCAGTTGATAGCGGCTTACCGGCTTGAGGCCCGGAAGCGCGAGAAAACGCCAATACTGCATGTTGCCCTGGCACCAGCGCAGATCGCGGCGGATGAATTCGAGCAAGGTCGGCGGATTTTCCTCCCAGCCCAAATCCTCTTGCGGCAGCACGCGCACGTCATAGCCGGCAGCGCGCATCAGCACCGCTTCGATCTGATCGTGGCTGAGGATATGGCGATCTTCCGTTCCGTCGCTGGACAATACTGGAAGGGCGCAATGGGCGATAAAGGGCTTGAGCCGGAGCGCCGCATTGTGACCCCAATAGGGCCCGCAATCGCCCTGCCACCAGGCGCTGCCGATGGTATAGGAGCGCATGCCAAGCCGCATGCCGAATTGAAAGACACGCGCGAAGGCGCTGGTCGAGGGAAGACCCACGATCAGCCCCTGAAGGATGCCGAGCCCGGGATCCGCCTGCATGATGCGGACGAGACGGAGAACGGCATCAGCGGTCATGAAACTGTCGGCGTCGAGCGTCACCGCGAAATCGTGCTGGCTGCCCCAGCGCTCGCAAAATTCACGGACGTTGCCGGCCTTGTAGGCCGTGTTGACCGCACGGCGCCGGTAGGTGATCGCGACCCGGTCGACCCAGCGCGCGGTCAGCGCCGCGAAGCAGGCCTCCTCACTCCTTGCGATGTCGGCGTCGCTGGTGTCGCTAAGGACATAGAGATGGAAACGTCCGCCGTAACTGGCGCCGTCGAGGCCCGCCAGCATCGGCTCGAGATTGCGGATCATCCGCTCCGGCAGTTCGTTCCGGATGCATAGCAGGATCGCGGTCGACGCCGTCACGGCTTCGTCGCCGCGGATGCGTGCCGCCACCGGCATGACCGCCGCCACGGGATCTGCGGAGAAACGCATGAGCAGAAACCCAATAACCGAATTCCAGAAGCCCGCCACCATCCAGGGCAGCGTGACCGCGAACAGCGCCAACAGCGTGATGTCGACAATGCCGAAGCCGCCCGGCGCCAGTGCCAGCGCGGCGAGCGCCACGGATCCGGCCATGGTGGCTGCAAACAGGACCGCAAACAGCACTCGCCGGCCGAAAATATCATTTCCGGCGGCGTCGCCCTGGATGGCTTGTGGTGGGGAGCGCTCTAACACAAAGGTTACTGACTTCTAATCCCTCGGCAGACAGTGCAGACTCAAATGATATAACACGACAAGCGTGCAGGAATTCCAATCCGGGGATTAAAGAAATTGGCGATCAGCCGGACCGACGAAATTGCCCAGGCGCTGTGGTATAGCCGGCCCGGACAAGCCGAGATCCGCCAGGAAACGCTCGTACCGCCCGGCGCCGACGAAGTGCGCGTGCGGGCGCTTTACGGCGCGATCAGCCGCGGCACCGAGGCGCTCGTGCTGGCCGGGCGCGTGCCGGAGAGTGAGTTCGACCGCATGCGCGCGCCTTTCATGGCCGGTCATTTTCCGTTTCCCGTGAAATATGGCTACGCCACGGTCGGTCGGGTCGAAGGCCGGGCCGAAGGCTTACACGGCCGCACGGTCTTCACGCTCCACCCGCACCAGAACTTGTTCAACATCCCGGCGAGCGCCGCCGTCGTGCTGCCGGAAAATTTGCCGCCGCAACGCGCAGTGCTGGCCGCCAATATGGAGACCGCGCTCAACGCGGTCTGGGATGCGGCGCCGGGCCCGGCCGACCGCATCGCCGTCGTCGGCGCCGGCGTGGTCGGCTCCTTGGTTGCCTATTTGTGCGGGCGGCTACCCGGCGCGGAGGTGACGCTCATCGACACCAACCCGGTACGCGCGGAATTAGCGCAGACCCTCGGTGTTAGCTTTGCAAGGCCGGAGGCGGCAAAGGGCGACTGCGACCTCGTCGTTCACGCCAGTGGCAATACGGTCGGGCTTGGCACGGCGCTGGCGCTCGCCGGCGAGGAGGCAACCGTGCTTGAATTGAGCTGGTACGGCGACGCGCCGGTGACGGCACCGCTCGGCGGCGCTTTCCACAGCCGCCGGCTGCGGCTGGTGTCGAGCCAGGTTGGGAGGATCGCAGCCTCACACCGGCCGCGCTGGACACACCGCCGGCGGCTTGCCGCGGCGCTCGCCCTTTTGACCGATGCGCGGCTCGACGCACTGCTGGCGCCAGCGGTTCTATTTCAGGATTTGCCGCGGCGGTTGCCCGATATTCTCGACGCCAGGAGTGGCGTACTCTGCCAACCCATTACCTACACTTGAGGAGGTCCCTTGTTCGCCGTTGAAGTTCGCGACCACATCATGATCGCCCATTCTTTCCGCGGCGCGGTGTTCGGGCCGGCGCAGGCGTTGCACGGCGCGACCTTCGTCATTGACGCGGCCTTCTGCGCCGAGACGCTCGATGACAATGGGATCGTCATCGACATCGGCCGCGCGCATGAAGCGCTCAAGGCCGTGGTGGCGGCGCTGAACTATCGCAATCTCGACGAAGTGCCTGAATTCAGGGGCAGCAACACCACCACCGAATTTCTCACGAAGCATATCTTCGAACGGCTCGCCAACGATGCCCGCGCCGGTGAGCTCGGCCGCGATGGCCGCGAGCTCAAGGCAATCCGCGTCACTCTCTCCGAGTCACACGTCGCCCGTGCCTGGTACGAGGCGGATTTGTGGTGAAGCGTTTCGCGTTCGCCGTACCGGGCGATCTTGCGACCCCGACCGGCGGCTATGCTTATGACTGCCGCATGATCGCCGAGCTTGGCCAACTCGGTTGGCGGATCGATTTCCTCAATCTCGGCGATGGCTTCCCCTGGCCCAGCGAAGCAACGCGCGCGGCCGCGCGCACCCAGCTGCTCGCCGTGCCTGCGGGCCGCAGTATCGTTATCGACGGCCTGGCGCTCGGCGTCTTGCCGGAAACCGCGTTGCAGCTTGGCGGCCGCAATCCGATGCTGGCGCTGGTGCATCATCCGCTCGCGCTGGAATGGGGACTCTCGGTGGCGCAAGCCGATGCGTTACGCAGAAGCGAGCGAGCCGCACTCGCAGCGGTGCAAGGCGTTGTCGTCACAAGCGCAGCCACGGCGCGGCTGGTCGCTTCCGATTACGGCGTGCCGGCCGAATGCATTACCGTCGCGAGGCCCGGCTGCGATCCAGTGCGGTTGGCGCGACGTGGCCATGGCGGCAGCAAGGACGGCGTCGTACAGCTGCTGTCGGTCGGCGCCGTGGTACCGCGCAAGGGTTTTGACGTTCTGATTGCAGCGCTGGCGACACTCTCCGATCTGCCATGGCGGCTGACGATTGCCGGCGACCTCAGCCGCGACCGGAAGGCGGCCGCGCAGCTTGATGCCGACATCGCGCGTCACGCACTCGGAAATCGAATTACCGCGCTTGGTGCCGTCTCGCCGCAGCACCTCGCGGAGCTCCACGAGGAGGCCGACCTGTTCGTGCTTGCGTCCTATTTCGAGGGTTACGGCATGGCCTACGCTGAGGCCATCGCGCACGGGCTACCCGTCATCGGCACCAATGCAGGGGCGATACCGGAAACGGTGCCGCCAGACGCCGGCCTGCTCGTCGACCCCGGCGATATTCTTCCATTGGCGAAGGCGCTACGCCGCGTCATCGACGATGCAGATCTGCGGCGGGATATGGCCAGTGCAGCGCGCGCCGCGGCACCACAGCTCCCGACCTGGCAGCAATCCGCGGAAATCTTTGTGCGTGCACTGGAGATGCTGGCATGAGCGACTTCTCCGCCGACTGGCTGACGCTGCGGGAGCCCTACGACCTGTGCGCGCGGAGTCCGACCGTTCTCGACGCGGTCGCCGCCTCTCTTGAGCCGCGCTCCTCGGTGCATATCGTCGATCTCGCCTGCGGCACCGGCTCGACCTTGCGCGCGCTGAGCCCGCATCTGCCGGCGCGGCAGAACTGGAAGCTGATCGATAACGATCTCGGCCTGCTGGCGCGTGCCACGGCCACGCCGCTCGCTAAACATGCCACCGTTACCGCCGTCCCACTCGATCTCAACCGCGATCTCGAAGCCGCACTCGACGGGCCGGTCGATCTGGTCACAACATCTGCCTTACTCGATCTCGTCTCCAAAACCTGGCTGGACCGGCTCGCGGTCGAGATCGCCGCGCGCTCGATCCCTCTTTACGCGGCGCTGAGCTATGACGGACGGACCGGGTTCACGCCATCTGATCCGCTCGATGCGGCGATCGTCGCCGCGGTGAACGCGCATCAACGCAAGGACAAAGGCTTCGGGCCGGCGCTCGGGCCGGCGGCGGCGGCCTTCGCGATCGCACGCTTCGAGGCGCACGGCTATTCCGTTGTGCAAGGCATCTCCGAGTGGATGCTGGGACCGGACGACCGTGACATGCAAAGCGAAATACTGGAGGGATGGGCAATCGCCGCGCACGAGACGGGCGCGTTATCGCTCGCAGACACAACGGCCTGGCTTACGCGCCGCCGCGACGCCGTTGCCGCCGGACGCTCCTCGCTCCATGTCGGTCACGTCGATTTCTTCGCAACCCCGAGCGCCACACGCTGAGCCGACAGATCGCAGTCGAACAGCACGTCGTCCCCAATTTTATGCGCACACATGGGCATGCGGTGCGCCTGATCGGCGCGCTCGATCGGCGGCAGGGTCAAGCCAAAGCCCCCCGCACCAAGGATGATCGGCGCGACCATCACATGCAGGCGGTCGAGACACCCGGCGGCAAGAAAGCGCGATACCGTGTTGGCGCCGCCTTCGATCAGCATGCGGCGCATGCCGCGGATAGCGAGCGCGGCGAGGATCGCGGACGGGGCGATTTGCCCATCGTCCGCGGGCAAGGCGATAATTTCCACCCCGGACGGCGGCGCACAATACGTACCCTGCGCCGTGATCAGCAAGCGACGGACCCCATCGTCGGCGAACATCCTGGCGTGCGCGCAAAGACGGCCCTTCGGGTCGATAACGACGCGCGTCGGCTGGGGCCCGGCGACCCGCCGCACGGTCAATTGCGGATCGTCGGCAATGGCGGTGCCGACGCCGATCACGACGGCGTCCACCAGGGCGCGCAGCCGGTGCAGATGCGCAAGGCCCGCCGGCCCGTTGATGTATTTCGAATGGCCGGATTCTGTCGCGATCCGGCCGTCAAGCGACTGGCCGATCTGGCCGACAATCACGAGATCGTCCACCGTGCCCTTGCGCAGCGGACCGAACACATCTGCCCAGGCTTGCGGAAGAGGCTGCTGCCCTCTACGGAATAGATTGCTGAAGTCTTCCCACGGGTCGGAAGACGCAGATTTGCTCGAGGGGAAATTGCTTATCGGCACGCAGAATCAAAAACACTGTGCGGTTGCGTTAACAATGCGACTATGTGCCATGATGCCATAAAAATCATCTATTTGCGACCGGAATGATTTGGGGCGCGCGGTGTTGCATGTTCACTGGCATAGGAATGAAAGTCTCGGAATGAATGAAGTGCAGACGGGTGCAAGCTCGGCATTATTCGGCAGCCGAGGGCAGACCGATGTTGGCCGCGGCCTTGGCGAATTCCACGGGCGACGGCCTGTTCTCATCACCGCGACGGGTGAAGCGGTGCTCGCCCTGCCGGTCGAAGGTCTCGACGGGCTGCGGCTTGCTGAATTCACTGCGCTTTGCGCACCGGTCGTGCCGCAGCTCATCATCACTGAACGCCGTGCGCTCGCCCTCGGCCTTGATGCGTCTACGCCGATGACATTGCCGCTCTCGGCAAGTGACAACGCGAATACGATTCTCGCCCTCGTTACCGACGCGAGAAACGACCGTATTCCGACGGCAAAGCCGGCGAGTTGCGCCGCCGCCGCCGACCCGTCTTAGGCGCGGAAAAAGAGGCCAGAAGGCTTGCGTCGGCCGAACCTGGCAGGCGTATGCTCCGCCAGGTTATGGAAACCGGCCGGTGGCGTTCTCAAGCAGCTTTTGGACCGTCGGCTCCGTGCGCAGCCAGAGGAGACGTCGGCAGTATGTCGTGGCCCACCATCCGCACCGGCTCCGACGTCCTGCGCGCCGTGGTGATCGGAGCTGGCCTGTGCTGGTCGGTCGCATTCGTCGCACTCGCGCTAGGCTATGAACTGCAGCTTTACGCAGACGGCGCGATGTTTTCCTATGCCGTTGCGGTCCAGGACGTCTGGGCGTTCCACTGGCACAATATCTCCGGCCGCCTGTCGGTCTTTCTGCTTAGTATGTTGCCGGCCGAGATCTATGTCGGGCTCACCGGGAACCCCGGCGCCGGAATCGTCGTCTATGGGCTGCTTTTCTATCTCGCGCCGCTCGCTGGGCTGATCGGCACGTTCGCGGCCGACCGCTCACGTGACCGCATCATCTTCGTCTACGCCTGTTGTTCGACGGCCCTGCTCTGCCCGCTGATCTTCGGCTTCCCGACCGAGATGTGGCTGGCGCACGCCATGTTCTGGCCGGCGCTCGCCGTCAGCCATTATGCGAAGCGGACAGTCGCAGGGACGGCACTCGTTTTCGCGATGATGCTCACGCTCGCCTTCACGCATGAAGGCGCGCTGGTGCTGGTATTCGCCATCGTCGCGACCCTGGCCTCGCGCGGCTTGCGCGACGCCTCATTTCCGCGCGCGGCGGCAGTCCTGGTGGTGGTCCTGGCGATGGCGGCTGCCGTCAAGATCATGCTTCCACCCGACGAATATTATGCGGGCGTGTTCTTGCGGGCCGCCCTGCATTTCTTGGATCCCGGCATCTTTCAGGTCGGCATCGTCGTGCTGTTGTTCGCGGTGCTCGCCGGATACGCCGTTATCTTGCTGGTGCTTTCGCGGCTGGCGCCGGAAAGGGCATATCTCTATGCCGCGACCATCGTGGCGGTAATGCTCTCGATATACTGGCTGCGGTTTGATCACGCGATCCACGCGAGCAGCCGGTATTATCTGAGAACGGCGCTGGTGATCGTCACGCCGATGTTCGGCGCACTGGCGGCGCTTTACGCCATGTCCAGGGATGGCCGGCTTGCCTTTCCGTTAGCGAAGCTGGAACGGGCGATGACCGGGCTACGGGACCGGGCGGCCCTACCGCTTGCGGCGGCGTTCATACTCTTGACGCTGGTGCACGTGATCGAGACCGCAAAATTCGTCGCGGCGTGGAGGCACTACCGGGCAGCGGTCACGGCTCTCGCAGCGGGCGACGAGTCCGATCCGGCGCTAGGCAATCCGCATTTCGTTTCCTCGGAGCGAATTGCACCCAATTTGAACCGGCTATCCTGGTTCTCGACCACGCCATACCTGTCCGTGATTGTCGCGAACTTCATGCCGAACCGGCTCGTCATCGATCCAACTGGAAATTATTTCTGGTTGTCTTGCGGCACGGCAACGGCGAATGCCGAAGCTGCCCGCGCGGTTCCGGCAGAGGGTCGCGATCTCGTCCGCATCTATTCGTGTCTGCATCGCTAGCGCGCCGCGAGCTCCCAAACGGATAACCCTCGACTATCCAAGAGCCATGCGCGGCCGATCGGCAATCCGAAATTTGACAATACCGGTCCTTATTCTATGTTATATAACTAGATAGTTAAGGGCTTTCCATGATCACCGGAACGACAAGGCTTTACGCCATCATTGGCGATCCCATCGCGCACGTCCGAACGCCGATGGCGTTCAATGAGTGTTTTTCGGCGCGAAATATCGACGCGGTATGCGTTCCGGTTCAAATTGGCCGCAACGACCTGCCGAGAGGCTGGGCCGGTTTGAAATCGATGATCAACCTCGACGGCTTCATCGTCACCGCGCCGCACAAGGCGGAGGCGGCAGCGCTTTGCGACAAGCTCGAGGGCGATGGCGTGCACACCAGGGTCGTCAACGCAATACGCCGCGGGCCGGACGGCAGCTTCAGCGGTACCCTGCTCGATGGCCGCGGTTTTGTCAGTGGATTGATCAAGCAAGGTCATCAGGTCCAAGGCCGGCGATTTTATATGGCTGGAGCCGGCGGCGCCGGCACAGCTCTCGCTTATGCGCTGGCGGACGCTGGCGCCGCTGCACTGACCATCCATAACCGGACCAGGTCCAGGGCCGAAAAGCTGGTCGCCGACGTCGGTGCAGCATACCCCGACATCGAGGTTCGGGTCGGTACCGCGGACGCGAGCCGCCACGATATTGTCGTTAACGCAACGTCGCTTGGGCTGAAGCCCGACGACGGCCACGCATTCGATCTCGCCAGCGCCGATCCCGCCGTGCTGGTCGCGGAGGTCGTGATGAAGCCCGACATGACTCCGTTGCTGATCGCCGCCGAGAAGCGCGGTCACGCCATCCATTTCGGCATCCACATGCTCGAGAGCCAGCTCGGCTTGATGATGCAATTTTTCGGGCTCGACAGCCCGAAGACCCGATAGGCGAAGGTTCCCCCGGCAAGCAATGACGAGCGCCGGCGCTAAAACTTCGCGTCGCGTTTTTCCTGGAACGCCTTGATGCCTTCCTGCCTGCCCTTGTCTGACATGCAGATAACATGGAGCTCGTTCTCGTAACGCAGACCCGCTTCCAGGGGTGTCGACATTGCGGCGCGCACGGCGGCCTTTATGGCCTGCGTCGCGATCGGGCTGAACGAGGCAATCCTCTTTGCCATCTCCATCACCCGCGCCGCCACCAGGGCGTCATCGACAACTTCTTCGACCAGACCCAGACGCAGCGCCGTTTCGGCATCGACCGGATCGCCGGTAAGCAACAGCCGCATTGTCTGTCCGACGCCGACAAGGCGCGGCAGCATCTGCGACGCGCCACCGCCGCCAAGCCAGCCGCGCGTCACTTCCGGGCCGCCGATCCTGGCGCTGCGCCCGCATATGCGGATATCGGCCGCGATTGCGATCTCCATTCCGCCGCCCAGTACCCAGCCCTTCAGCGCGGCGATCACCGGCTTCTTGATATCGCGCACCAGCGCGGCGTATTCGATGCGGTCGCGGAATGCCACGACATCCGACAGGTCGGCCAGCGCATTCAGATCGCTGCCAGCCGAGAAGGCACGCTCGCCGGCGCCCCTAATGGTCACTACGCGAATATCGCGGTTCGCGTCGACAGCGCGGCAGACGCTTTGCAATTGCTGCGTCATTTCCGGCGTGATCGCATTCATCTTGTCGGCGCGATCGAGCAAGATCTGTCCGATACCGTCTTCGATGGTGAGCGTGACGCGGCCGGTCATGGCGACGTCTTTCCGGAGACTTTGCCCGCCTGTACGCCGCCCGAGCGCCGCTCCACTTCCTGAAGGATGCCGGCGACGTCCAGACCGGTGCCGAACCGATCGATCATGTCGCCGAACATGCGCGACCAGGCAATCCAGCAACGTGAAATGCATGTCTGAGGCGGCCGCGAGCGCCTTCGCGGTGCGAAGATCCTTGAGCTGGTATTCTGCCGGCCCGCCCGGCACGAAATTTCGCTCGACCATTCGTTCACCATGGATATTGAGGATCCTGGAATCGGCAAAGCCACCCATCAGCGCCTTGCGCACCGCGGCCGGATCGGCACCGCCCCGGGCGGCAAAGTGCAGCGCTTCGGCGACCGCGGCCATTGTGGCGCCGACAATGATCTGATTGGCGAGTTTTGTCATTTGTCCGGTGCCGACAGGACCGATATGGGTAACGCGCCCCATCGCGGCGAAAACCTCTGCGATGCTGTCGATCACGCCAGCGTCGCCACCGGCCATGATCGCGAGCGAGCCGTCGCGCGCGCCCGGCTCGCCACCGGATACCGGCGCGTCGATATAGCCGACCCCCCGCGCCGCCAGCCGTCGCGCCTGCAACTGGCATGTCTCGACGGGGATTGAGCTCATCACGGCCACCACCGACCCGGCCACCATCGCCTCAGCCGGGCTTTGTCCGGTGTGGTCCGGCGAAAACAGGACCTCCTCGACCACCGGGCCATCGCTCAGCATGACGATGACGATCTCGGCATCGGCACAGGCCGACGACGGACTGCCGGCTATCCTTATGCTAAATGGCGTGAGCTTCGCAGCCTTATCCGCGCTTCTATTCCAGACGGTGACGCGAAACCCGGCTTGCGCCAGCCGCCGCGCCATGTGGGCTCCCATAATGCCGGTGCCGAGCAACGCGATACGGCGGTCGGAAGCAGTCGGCATCGCTCATCCCACCTGGGCTTTTTTCAGCACGGCAAGTTGCTTGAATTCCGGCGACTTCTTGTAATGCGGGTCAAGCGGATAGCAGCCGGAGACAATGCCATTGCGCGGCGCGGTGGTGCAGTCGCTGAAGGTGCGGCAGTTACGCTTCTTGTTCACCGGCTTGCCCTGCAGGATGTCGAGGGGTAGTTCGGGATAGGCCAGCACCATGCGGCCGAGGCCAACGATATCGACCCAACCCATGCGGACAACAGCTTGCGCCACGTTCGGAAAGAACTCCTGCAAGTAAGTATAGCCCGAGCCCATCAGACAGAAATCCGGAAATGCGGCCTTGAGATCACGCACAACCGAAAGCTGACGCATCACGCCGATGAACGGATCTTCGGGCGGATAATAGCCGTCGGACGGCGGGTACAGGGCGGGCCTAATCAGGTGCGGGTTGTAATACGGGCTCGCCGCCGTCACGTTGACGAACCGCACGTTCAGCTTGCGCAGGATTTCGAACAGCGCCTTAGTTTCGGTGAGATCGTATTCGAGCGGATTGTCCGCATTGCCGCCGAACGCATAGCGATAGGGCGTGCTGTGGTTTTCCGGCACCCCGGGACCGAGGGCGCCGGGCACCGAAAGCGCCGGGTCGGGCTTGAACGGTACGGAATCGAAGGCGGAAAGCCGAACCCCGATCTTCAGTCGCGGCGCTTCGGCGCGGATGCCTTCGATGATCTCGCGCATGAATCGTGCGCGATTTTCCAGGCTGCCACCGTAAGGACCCGGCCGATCGACGGCGCTGAGAAATTCGTGGCCGAGATAACCGTGGCAGTGCTTGACGTCGACGAAATCGTAGCCGCAGGCTTCGGCGCGCCTGGCAGCGACGATATAGTCTTCGATCAGCCGCTTGATCTCGTCGTCGCTGATCACCGGCCGGTCGGCCGGATAGCCGAATTTGCGGTCAAGCAGCGGGTGGTTATAGGCGATGATGGATTCGAACCTGGTGTTGTCGTTTGGCTTGCAGAAGCGGCCCGAATGGGTGAGCTGCAGCCCGATCACAAGGTCATCGTCATTGCCGGTCGCTTCCTTGTGCGCGGCGATGAGGATGTCGCGCAAGGCCGCGATGTCGCCCTGGCTCTCCCCGGTCATGGTGAGCTGTTTCGGATTGGCGCGACCGTCGAACCGAACCGCGCAGGCTTCGCCACCCCAGATCAGCTTGGCGCCGCTGAGCCCGAAGCGGCGCCAGCGCCGCTTGGTGTTCTCCGACGGCCTGCCGTCACGCTCGCAGTCCCAGCCCTCCATCGGCTGGACCGCCAGACGATGCCCTATTCTCATGCCGTCGATTTCAACCGGCGCCGCCAGCGGCGATTTCGGGCCATGCGCGACGATATCGTCGCACGGCATCTCAATTCCGAGGGATTGCATGTAATTGCGAAAGCCCGTGACGCCATCGAGCGAGCCGGCCTTCGGGTAGTCGCCAAATTTCATGTTATCCGCCTTCTTACAATAGCGCCAGACGATCCTGCTCAGCGCGCCTTCACATAAGCCATGATGACCTCGACGGCATGTGCCCGCCGAAGTGCCCGCTCGGCCGGGCTGCCAAGTTGCCGGGCGAACGCCACCGACAGCGTCGCCGAATTGGAGAAGTAGAAGTAACTCAGCGCCGACATCGAGATATACAGATGCAACGGATCGATCCCGGGCTTGATCTCTCCCCTGGCCACGCCGGCGTCGAGCACGGTGCGGATCACATCGACCAGCGACAGATTCATGTCGCGCAGCTTCCGCGAACGCTTGAGATAGGCCGCGCCAAGCATATTCTCGCCGGCCAGCAGCGTGATGATCTGCCGATGCTGCTGGCAGTAATCGAACTTGAATTCGACCAGCGTCTTGATGGCCTCAAGCGGCGCAAGATTGGTAAGGTTGAGCTCACGTTCCGCCTTGCGCATGGCGCAGTAGGCCCGTTCCAGCACGGCGAGATACAGCTCTTCCTTGGAGCCGAAATAGTAGTACAGCATGCGCTTGTTGGCCGCGGCCTGTTCGGCGATGACGTCGACGCGCGCGCCAGCAAGCCCTTTGGCGGAAAATTCGATTTCGGCGGCGGCAAGCAAGGCCTGCCGGGTTCGTTCGGCATCCCTTACCGGCTCGAGCGCCGCCTTTGCCTTTGCCGACGGCGCCGGCCGCTTGGTTTTGGTGGTCACCGCGACGGCCATCACAACACCGCCTTTTTCAAAAACTGGTCCAGCCGCTGCGAGCGAATCGGGCGCGGCTTGGCTGCAATGATAGCGGCGAGTCCCATTGCTTCAGGGCGGAAAATGCGGGGATCCATCTCTTTCAGTGCCAGCGAAACATCCGGCCGAAACTGCATCTGCGCAAAAATATCTCGTTCAAGATCGATGCCCGGCGCGACCTCGATCAGTTCCAGGCGGCCGACTTCGTTGCGCCGAAATACCGCCCGCTCGGTGATGTAGAATGCCCGCTGGCCGTTCTGCGCCGCCAGCGCGCCGGAGTAGGTCACCTGCTGCACCTTGCTGACGAATTTCTTTTCGGCACCTTCCCGGGCGATATGGGTCCGTCCGTTGCTCCAGCCGATATCGAGCCCGCCAGCGGTGAAGGTACCGCTGAAGATCATGGTCTTGGCGTTCTGGCTGATATTGATGAAGCCGCCGGGTCCCACGATCTTGTCGCCGAAGCGGCTGACATTGACGTTGCAGGCCTCGTCGACTTCGGCAAACGAAAGAAAGGCAAGATCGAGCCCGCCGCCGTCGTAGAAATCGAACTGATAGGGCTGGTCGACCATCGCCTGATAGTTGCGGCCCGCGCCGGGCTCATTGCCGCTCGCCGGCACGCCTCCGATGAGGCCTTGTTCGTTGGTCAGCACGACGTCGTCGATCGCATTTTCCTCGGCGGCCAGCGATGCGATTCCGGTCGATATCCCGGAGCCCAGATTGCAGATGGCACCGCTATAGAGTTCAAGGGCGGCGCGCCGCGCGACAATCTTGCGCACCGAAAACGGCAGCGCCGCGATGCTGCCGAGCGGCATCTTGATTTCCCCGGCATAGGCCGGGTCGTGCGCCGTGAAGAACGTCTGGGTTTGCCCGGGGTCGACCACGATCAGATCGACCAGCATGCCCGGGATTTTCACCTGCTTCGGCGGCAGCGTGCCACGTAACGCCATCCGCTTGACCTGGGCGATGACGATACCGCCGGCGCGGCGGGCGGCCTGCGCCATCGAGATCATCTCGCCGAAAACCGCCTCATGCTCCATCGTGATATTGCCGTCTTCGTCGGCGCTGGTGCCGCGCACCAGCGCGACATCGACATCGAAAGACCTAAAAAACAGATATTCCTTGCCGCCGATCGAAGTGAGTTCGACGAGGTCTTCGGTCGCCCGCTCGCTCTGCTTGCCTCCGCCGAGCCGCGGATCGACGAAAGTGTGCAGGCCGACATGCGTGGTGAGGCCGGGACGGCCCGCCGCCATTTCGCGTGTCAATTGCGACAGGCAACCTTGCGGCAGCGTATATGCCTCGATCGCATTCGCCGCAGCCATGCGCTCGACAGGCGGCGAGTCCACCAGCGTGCCGCAGACCACGCGCTTCAGCAGGCCGGGATGCGCCAGATGGCCGATGCCGCGGTTGGCGCGGTCGCCGAGACCGACCGGATGCACCGTGGTCAGATCGCGCGGCTCGCCTCCGGCGAGGAAGCGTTTGGCGATCGCCGCGATCAGGGTATCGGGCACCGAATGCCCGGCGCCGGAGCCGCCGATCAGCAGCGTATCGCCGGTGGCAACAAGTTCCGCCGCCTCATCGGCCGTGACAATACGCGGCGCCATATCCTTTAAGCCGCCACGCCGTGGACCCGCAGCACGTCGCCGAGGCGAGACGCCGCCAAATCCGGGTCGCGAATGAGGCCGGCGACATCCGCCAGCCTGAAAGCCTCGACCAGATGCAACAGTGCGCGGCCGCTTTCCTGGCCGCCGACCATCACGAAATGCGACTGATGGCCGTTAAGGTAGGCGAGGAACACTATTCCGGTTTTGTAGAAGCGCGTCGGCGCTTTGAACAGGTGTCGCGACAGCGGGACCGTGGGTTCCAAAATCTTCCAGTATTCATCCATGTCGCCGCGCGCATGGGCGGCGAGCGCCGCCGAGGCAGCCGGCGCGATCGCGTCAAAGATGCCGAGCAACGCGTGCGAATAGCCCTGCTCGTCGCCGGCAATCAGCTCGGCAAAATTGAAGTCGTCGCCGGTATAGCAGCGCACGCCTTGCGGCAGGCGGCGGCGCATCCTTATTTCCTTGTCCTTGTCGAGCAGGGACAGCTTGACGCCGTCGACCTTGCTGGCGTGGTCGGCGATGATGTCGACGCAGACGTCCATCGCGGCGAGATGGTCGGCCTTGCCCCAGTAACCCTGCAGCGCCGGATCGAACATTTCGCCGAGCCAGTGGATGATCAGCGGCTCGCGTACCTGTTCGAGAATGCGGCCATAGACCTTGGCGTAATCGTCCGGCGATTTCGCCGCGGCGACCAGCGCCCGACTCGCCATCAGCACGATGCGGCCGCCGCAGGCTTCCACGGCCTCGATCTGCTCTTCATAGGCGCCGATCACGTCGTCGATGGTGACCGACGGCGTCGGCACAAGCTGGTCCGTGCCGACGCCGGAGAACACGGCGGCGCCCGGTATGTCGCGGGCCGCCTCGACGGAGAGGCGGATCAGCTTCAGCGCGTTGGGCCAGTCCAGCCCCATACCGCGTTGCGCGGTGTCCATGGCCTCGGCGACCCCCAGGCCCAGCGACCAGAGATGGCGCCGATACGCAACCGTCGCATCCCAGTCGATCGCGGCCGTCAGCCACGGATCGGCATCGGACAAGGGGTCGGCGACGAGGTGCGCCGCGGCCAGGGCGATGCGACGAAATTCCTGCCCGGCGCTGCTTTTCCAGGCGCGTGGCTCGGCAAGCCGATAGGCTTCCAGCCGACCATCCTTATTGGGCAAATTCACAACCGGCATTGCTGGCAACCGATAGCAGCGTTCAAATAATTATCTAGTTAGTTATATGGCAAGCGGCCGAGGCGAGTCAACGCAACCGCGTCCACGCCATCAACCTCAAGGCCGGTTTCGATTCCCAAGACATGCCGGCGCTGGATAAAGCAACCAAAACACTCCCGATCGTTACGCGATCGAAGAGACATTCGACGAACAGTAGACCGCGTCATGCAGCGCTAATCCATCGCCAGCACGCCTTTCGACTTGAAGATGTTGCGAATGCGGTTGGAATATTCGTGGAACCGCTCGGGCAGCTGATCCAGTCGTCGCGGCCGCGGCAAATCGATATTGATGATCTCGACGATGCGTCCCGGCCGAGGCCCCATCACCACCACGCGGTCGGCAAGCAGCACTGCTTCCGGTATGCTGTGAGTTATATGCAAGGCGGTCTTGCGGGTTTCCATCCACAGCCGCTGAATATCCATGGATATCTGTTCGCGCGTCAGGGCGTCGAGCGCGCCGAACGGCTCGTCCATCATCAGCATGCTCGGGCCGTGCACGAGCGCGCGGCAGATCGACACCCGCTGACGCATGCCGCCGGACAGCTCGTAGGGCTTCTTGGTCTCGAATCCCTCGAGCCCGGTCGCCTTCAGCAAATTCCGTGCGATCGGCTCATATTTGGCGCGCTCCAGCCTGCGGATGTCGACCTGAAGCATGACGTTGGCCAGCACATCGCGCCAGTCGAGCATGATGGCTTCCTGGAATACGATGCCGACATCGGTCTGCGGACTATCGACGCGTTTGCCGGCAACGGTGATGGTCCCTGACGTATAAGGCTGCAATCCCGCCACCATTTTGAGGATGGTGGTCTTGCCACAGCCGCTCGGTCCGACGATGGCGACGAACTCGGATTGCCGGATCTCCAGATTGATGTCGCCGCAGGCTTCGACATCTCCGGTTTTCGTCTGGAATTTTTTGCCGACATTGGTCAGCCGGATGTAGGGTTCACTCATTGCCTGCCAATTCCACCGTCAAATGACCCGAGACGAAATGCTCCCCGCGGATTGCCGCGGGGAGCAGGATGTGGACTTACTTTGTCGCGGTCGTGTACGGCGGCTGCGCCAGATATTCGTTGGTGTAGTACTTGCTCAGATCCGCCTGAGCGATCAGCCCGGCGTATTTCTCCAGCAAATCCTGGCTTTCCTGCCAGTCTTCCTTGGCAGACCAGAACAGCGGCTTGCCCTGAGTATGCTTGGTGTTGGTGATCGTCAGCGTGCCGTTGATCTCCAGCAGCGCAATCTCGGTGTTGAAGGCCGGCGCATGCTTGATAAAGATATCGGCCGCTTCATCGGGATGCTGCCTTGTGTATTCCCAGCCGCGCTGCGACGCCGCCAGGAAGCGCTTGAGCTGATCCTGATTCTTGGGATCCTTGGCCCAGTCATTGTTGATGATGATGGCGCTGCTCAGGGTCGAGATGCCGGCCATGTCGTAGAGCCTGGTCCAGCCCATCTTCACACCGCTCTTGAGCTGCATGCGCGGGCCCTGATCCATGAAATAGCCGAGCAAGGAATCGGCCTGGCCGCCGAGAACCGCCTGCTCTTTCGCCGCCGGATTGGCGACGGTAATCAGCTTGACGTCGCTGACCTTCATATCGAGCTTGCCCATGAAGGCGGTGAAGATCGCAAGGCTGGCGTCGCCGGCCGTGATGGCAATTCGGCTGTCCTTGATTTCCGCAATTTTGCTCGGCCGCGGATTGTCGGCGCGATAGATGAACGCCATCGGGCTCTGCTGCAGCGTCACGCCAACGGCCTTGATCGGCATGCCGGCATTGATGCCGCGCATCATCGTCGCCGCATCGACGTAGGACACCGGGTTGGTGGCGTTGGCGGTCAATTGCGCCACCGTCGTCGAGCCGCTGCCTTCGAGGATTTCAACGTCAAGGCCGACGTCCTTGTAGTACCCTTTGTCCAGCGCCACGAAGAAGGGCGCGTGCTCGCCATACAGCGTCCAGTTGAGGCGAAACGGAAACTTGTCGAGCGTCTGAGCGCCGGCCGTTGCGGTCCACGTTACGGCGGCAGCAGCGGCCGCCGTCAGCGATAGTAAAACCTGTCTGCGTTTCATGGTATCGTTTCTTCCCTGCGATTTGTCTTCGCCTTCGCGACGAAGCTCCTTTTGACCGTCAATCAGAACTCGGTTTGGGCTACATGGTGCCCGACTCCACCCGATGGGTGACATGCCATGGGATCAAGAGGCTCTCCAGCCATTCCACGAGGTAATAGAAAACCAGGCCGATGATGGTCAGCGCCAGGATGGTGGCGAACATCAGTGCGGATTCCATATTCGAATTGGTTACGAGCAGCAGATAGCCGAGGCCCTTGTCGGCCCCGACGAATTCGCCGACCACCGTGCCGGCGATGGCCAACGTCGCCGCCACCTTCAGGCCGCTGAACAGATATGGCAGGCTGGTCGGCAGCCTGAACTGCGCGAACACCTGCATCCGGGTAGCGCCCATCGAGCGCGCGAGGTCCGTCATTTCCGACGACATCGAGCGCAAGCCGACAGCAGCGTCGATCACGATGGGAAAGAAGGAAATAAGAAACGCGACCAGTATTTTCGGCGTCGGCCCGACCCCGAACCAGACCAGGAACAAGGGCGCGATCGCTACCTTCGGAATGATCTGGAAGAACAACATCGTCGGCATCACGAGTTGATTGAAACGTCGCGACGACGTGATCGCGATCGCCAGCGGAATTGCGATGCCGACCGCCATGGCATAACCGGCCAGCATTTCGTAGACGGTAATCCAGCCGTTGCTGAGCAGCAGCGGCAGTTGGTTGATGAAGGCATGGCCGATCGCGGAGGGCGAAGGCAACAGATAAGCCGGCACGCCCCAGGCGGCCACGAAAACCTGCCACACCAACAGGAAACCCACGACGCCGGCGAGCGGCGTCAATTTCCTGAGAATACCCGTTACACCCGCGCTCGCGGCCCCGGTATCGGGTTTTGCAGAATCACTCACCAGAGCCATCGTTCCCTTATCCAGCCCACATCGTTTGATCATGCGGTTTTGTTCGAGCAGCGGAGGCGTCAAACCGGTAAAACTTCTCGGGCCTCCGCCACACTCATCATCGACTTCTGCGCCGCGTCCGCCAGTTCTATCCCCAACCCCGGCCGGTCCGGAACATGCAAGCTATCACCGCGCGGCCGGAACGAAGGGTCCGTCGTGCCGCGGTCTACGAGATATTGCGGGCCGTTGACCGCGGCGGGAAGTTCAAGGCCGGCCCAGGCAAAGAAATGCGCGGTAGCCGCCATCGATAATTCCGGATCGGTCAGCCCTGAGGCAAACAGCAACAATCCGCTTTCCTGGAGAAGCCTCGCAATCCGGGTTGCGTTCCACAAACCACCGCAACGGGCCACTTTCATGGCGATGCCATCGAGCATTCCCAGCGCGATGAACTCCGCTGTTTCAACCGGCGAGACGATGCCTTCATCCATCAGGATGGGCAGTGCCCCCTGGCGCTTCAGGGTTTGATAGGCGCGGATTCGGTTGGGAGGCAGCGGCGATTTAAGCCCTTTAAGGCCGAGATCGGCGAGCTTTGGCGCTATCGTCAATGCGGTGTCGATATCGTAACTGGTATTGGCGTCGCACCAGTGAAAGCCGTTGGGCGCGAACGTCATAACCGTACGCACGAGTTCGAGGTCGTAAACCGGGACCTGCGGAGCGCCGACCTTGATGTTAAAGCTGTCATAGCCAAGCGACCTGCCCTGCTCCAACTGTTTTTCGGCTCCGGCCAGCGTCGGAGATTGAATGGTCCAGCTCAGCTTGATTTGCTTCTTGCGCGCGCCGCCCAGGAGATCGCTGACCGATTTGCTGGTCTGCTTGCCCCACAGGTCATAGCAGGCGAGATCGATGCCTGCCTTGCACAAGGGCTGGCCGACCGAAAACGATGGCCGGATCGCGCGATCCATGCGCGCATGAACGTCGGCAAGGTCGCTCGGATCGGCGCCGAGAATGGCGGGCGCAAGATAATGTTGCAACGTCGACTCGACGCTTTCGACGGTCTCGTATGTCCAGGTTTCGACCGGCACAGATTGGCCCCAGCCCTGCAAGCCGTTCTCGTCGGTCAACCTGACCAGAATCGACGGCCGTGAACCTGACTTGAAGAATTTGAATTCTCCAAGCAGCGGATAATCGAACCGCTTGATGTCGACGCGGGTAATCCGAGCCATCTCGGCCGCAATCCTCTCAGGTTTCCTCGCCCCTCCGATGTTTGCGGCCTTTTTCCGAGGCTGCAAGAGGGTTGGCATTCAGTTTAACTATCTGGTTAGATCAGCGCGAGCAAAATTATCGGGCAGATGAGAGATTCCTCCGAAACGACACTGTTGGGCCGGACCGCATCGGGTGGGCGCAATTCGCATGACTGACGAATATCATATCATCTTGAGCACTTGTCCTGGGCGGTGGACGCGATCGGAGTGCGCTCGCATTGCCGCCGTGCGGCATCGGGCGACCATAGCGTGAACGCGCCGCTCTTCACCGTGCGTGAGGTTCGTCTCTACGAAAGGGACGTTCACCTCCGGATGCCGTTCCGGTTCGGCGTGGTGACACTGACCGAGGCGCCGCAGTGTTTTGTGCGCGTTCGTATCGAGCTTGCGGACGGCCGTTCACAGTGGGGCGCCGCTGCCGAGTTGCTGGCGCCGAAATGGTTCGACAAGAGCCAGGCGCTGTCGAACGAGGACAATTTCGATCAGCTGCGCCTGGCGCTTCGGCTCGCGGCGGACGCCTACACTGACGGCAAGGAACGAACGGCGTTCGGCCATTTCGCCGCGCATTACAGCGAGCAGATCGAAGCCGGCGCCTCACACGGGCTCAATTCACTGGTCGCCAATTACGGACCGGCTCAGCTCGATCGCGCCGTTCTGGACGCGCTCTTCCTGTCGCTTGGTTGTTCGTTCTATGATGGTATGCGCGACAACCTCCCCGGCATCGATCCGGCGCTGCTGGGCAGCCATACCGGCGATCTTGCCGAATTCGACGTGCCTCGTTTTCTCGCGCAACTTGCACCAGCGGATTCCATCGCCGCACGCCATACCGTCGGATTGGTCGATGTCATCGGCGGTCATCCGGGACAAGTCGGCGACGGCCTGCCGGAATCGCTGGAGGAAGTCGTGGCGACCTATGGCCATCGTTATTTCAAGCTCAAGGTCGGCGGCGACCTCGACGCCGATCTGGCAAGACTGATCGAGATTGCCGCCGTGCTCGATCGCGCGCCCGAGCCATATTTCGTCTCGCTTGACGGCAACGAACAATATAACGATATCGCGGCGCTGCTCGAATTATGGCGGCGGATGCAGGATGCGCCACAACTGCGTCGTTTGGTCGCGAGCATCCTGTTCATCGAACAGCCGATCACGCGCGCTCATGCGCTCGATGGCGATGTGTCGGCGTTGTCGCGCGTCAAGCCGGTCATCATCGACGAATCCGACGACCAACTTGGCGCCTTTCCGCGGGCCCGCAGCCTCGGCTATAACGGTGTCTCCAGCAAATGCTGCAAGGGGCTGTATAAATCGATTTTCAATGCCGCGCGCTGCGCGAATTGGAATGCCGAGGCCGGTGCGCCCCGCTATTTCATGAGCGGCGAGGATCTGACCACTCAGGCAGGCCTTGCGGTGCAGCAGGATCTGGCGCTGGTCAATCTCATTGGCATAAGGCACGTCGAACGCAACGGACACCACTATGTGAACGGCATGGCGAGCTTGCCCGCGGCCGAGCAAACCATGTTTCTGACCGCGCATCCCGACCTCTACGAGCGTAAGTACGGCGCGGTTCGGCTCAAAATTCGCGACGGTCAGCTCCACATAAAATCGCTCGCCGGGCCAGGCTTTGCCTCCGGCGCCTACCCGGATTGGGAAACGCTTAAGCGAATGGCCTAGTTGCGGCCCTCGTAGAGATCGCGGCCGAGCACCAGTGCGCGAATTTTGCCGTCGGCAATGCCACGCTTGAGCATCCAGAACCCGCAATCGGGATGGATATATTTCACCCGGCCGACGCCCAGAATCTTGTCGGCGTGCTCGATCGCTCGGGCGATGGATTCGGCGGATTCGATGACCGTCTGCTTGATGTCGACGACGCCCAGGCCGAAGCCGATTTCGGGCCGCAGATCCTTGAACACCGCGAGTTCCTCGGGCGGGCGATGCGCGTTCTCCATCACGATGTGGTTGACATGCAGCCTGTTCAGATAGTCGATGAGCTTGCCCCAGCTGCCTTTCTGAATGGTCTGGCCACCGTAATTGCCGAAGCACAGATGCACCGCAGGCACGGACGGGATGGCATCGAGCACCCGGTTCATGGCGTCCGCCGCCCATCGCCATTCCTCAGGGCTGCCGGGCAAATTGGCCTCATCGACCTGGATCACGTCGGCGTCGATATGCTTGACTTGTTCCGCCAGTACATCGGCGATCGCCATGGTCAGTGCCGCCTTGTCTCTGTAGTGGTTGTCCAGCAGCATCTTGGCGAGCATGTGCGGGCCGGTAAGCGTGAACTTCAACGGCCGCGTCGCCAGTCTTCTCGCGCGCGCGCATGCGGCCGGCAGATCGAGCGAGCCGGGGCCGATGGCGCCATCAACCACGCCTGGCGGACGGCTGCGGAATTTATGATCCGGCGATTGCTTGAACGCCAGCCATTCGGCCAGTCCGATCTCATTGCGCACGCCCGACATCGGTCGCACGAAGTATTCGATCATGCCGTTGGTCTCGGGATGATTGACGTCGAAGCGATAAAGCTCGCCGTCGCACACTAAATCGATGCCGGCCTGCTCCTGGGTATCGATCACGACGCGCGTCGCGTCGATCACCGCCTGCTCGGACGGCAGCGCCACCAGCCAGTCCGGCACCGGATAAGAACCGACCGTGGTGGTGAGGATGCGCGCGTTCTTGACGCTATCTGAAGCTGACATTGAACTGTTTTCCCTGGATTGATTTTTTCTTGCTTGGCCTAAGCGCGTTGGGCGGTCAGACGTCTTGGCCGCGCCGCCTCTGACGCGATCCGCGTTCCCTTCACGAGCGCGTCGAACTTGGCCCACACGATCGTTTCGTGGATTTCGTCGTTGCCGGCAAAACTGGCAAAGCCGCAATCGGTGCCGGCAATCACGCGCTCGACGCCGAATGCATCGATCCAGCGCCCAAGGCGCTGCGCGATCGACTCCGGATGCTCGACCATGACGTTGGATTGCGTGATCATGCCTGGAATCATGATGACGTCGTCGGGCAGCTTCGCATCGCGCCACGAGGTCCATTCGTGTTCGTGCCGCGGATTGGCCGCTTCGAACGAAAACGCGCCGACATTCAGTCGCCCGAGAATGTCGATAATATGCTTGACCTCAATGTCGTGCACGCGCGGCCCGAAATTAATACCGTAGCAGGTGTGGAAGCGTACCCTGTCCTTCGGAATGCCACGCAAGGCATGGTTGATCGCATCAACCCGCCGCGCGATCCACGCTGCGGCATTCTTCCATGCTCTTGTCCGGATGGCACACGTAATAGGTCACCAGATGCGGATCGTCGACCTGAAGCACAAACCCTGCATCGACGATAGCGCGATATTCCTCTCCCATCGCCTCGGCGAGGGCGAGCAGGTAGTCCTCGTCGGACTTATAATAGGCGTTGCGGTTCCAATCTTCGATACTCGACACCGATGTCGACGGCACAAAGGCATCCGCCACAACGATATCTTTCAACGCCGCCTTGAGATTGTCGAGATCGATCTTGAGTGCCTGTCCGCCACGATATTTGACCGGTCCGGTGCAGAGATAATGGGTGTGCCGGGTGTGCACGTTGGCCAGTTGCGGGGCGTAGAATTCGGGAAACTCCAGGACCTCTCGGGAACCGGCCCACGGGCTTTGATTGCGGTGGGTGCTATCGGGCTCAAACCCGGCAAGACGCTCGTTGATATAGGTAATGAAACTCGGCTTGCTCATCTCGCCGTCATCGACGATGTCGATACCAAGTTCGACCTGCTTGCGGACGATATCCGACACCGCCTTGCGCACGCGAGCGTTAAACGCCGTATCGTCGATCTTTTGACCCTCGCGGCGCGCGACGCTCATGGCGTGAAGATCCGCCGGGCGTGGCAAGCTGCCGACATGGGTCGTGAGAATTCGATCGGCGCTGTGCTTCATGGCGTTTCCTGTTTTCTTCTTGGCGCCGCCAATTCTAGACTTCTTAACCATCCGGTTACAAGGGGGTGACCACTTCCGCCGAGTGACCGACTTTGAATGTTTTTTGAAGGCTAACGCAGCGACCTGCGGATGCTTTCAGCGATGATACGTCCGCTTTGCGTCACGAAGACCTTGGAGAGCGCCGATCCAAGCTTCCCGCTGACGCCCCTCGAAGGTCTATTGAACGGATATCAAATACGGTAGAGTCGGGCAGCCGTATCGTGCAAAATCGCGCGCTGATCGCTCTCGTCCAAATGGTCGATGGCCTTTCGAAAGGTCAGATAGAGTGTACGATAATCCGTCCACAACTTTTCGATCGGAAAATTGCTGCCGAACAGGCAGCGTTTCGCGCCAAAGATTTCGACGGTTTCCTTGACAATAGGCTCCATGATATCGATGCGGCAGGCATGAACGAAGGTGCCGAGCCCTGACAGCTTGACGTTGACATTCGGTTGGACCGCAAGCGAATTCATGCCTTCTCGCCAGCGCTTCCAACCGTCCGGAGACATGTCCTCCAGCATCCCCGCATGCTCGAGGACGAAAGTGATATTCGGAAATTCACGCGCCAGCGCCGCACCATGCCGCATCTGGCTGGTGAACAGCTGGATTTCAAACAGCAGATCGTGTTCGGCAAGGTGCGCAAGGCCGCGCCGCCACTTCGGTTCGTTCATCATCTCCGGATGAGGCGCAAACCGGTATTGCGGGTTTTCATGCCAGTGGATTTGCTGCCGGATGCCGCGCGTCGCCGGCAGCTTCGCCAGCTGCCTGAGCAACGAACCGACATCGGGATCCGCCAGGTCCACATAGGCGACATTGGCGTGCGGCCAACCCGTGGCATCGGATACCGATTGAACCCACTTTGCCTCATCGTGACTTTTCCCTGCCGGCCAGTTTGTTTGAACGTAGACAGATTTGACGATGTCGCAGCCGGAAGTATCGGCGCGAAATTCCTCGATTGGGTAATCCCGGCAAATTGCTTCGTAGGGGCCGAAGATGCGCGGAACCGGTGGTCCCGACAACCACGTCAAATCCTTGAGCCGCCAGATATGATGATGACCGTCGATGGTAGGAATACTCTTCAACTGCGCTTCCCTTCAATCTTGTCCCTGCGCGAACCGCTATGTTTTCTTTGGAGCCGGCAATCCCGCCATGAGATTCTTGCTCATCGCCGAACCCATGATTCCGAGGCCGATCATCCCGACCGACATGTCATTTTGCTTTGGCACGAGAGCAACCCATTCCTATGCGAGCTCAGGCTTTGTTGTGACTAGACCAGAAGGCGGGCAATTCGATGCAATCCTTGCCGCCCCACCCCTCCACGCTGGCCTGATCGTAGACCGCAAGCGCGCGCTCAGCCAGCGGCACGGCAAAGCCGCGCGACTCCTTCGGCGCGACATCGCGCCGCAAATACCGGGGCAACGCCGGAAGCGGCTCAAGCGATGGCGCTTCCCTTAAGCGGTCGACATTTGCAAACACAGCTTCGCGATCTCGCCGCACGTTTTCGCGCGAGTTTTGCTATTGAAGTCCCGTCCTCTGAAATCAGAGGGCGCAGGGAATGCCGGGCGCACGATGCGCCCGCAGCCTTGTGTGCAAAGTGATAAAAGCACACAAGCATAGTCACCACGGTCACACCGGAACACCCAGCATTCCCCGCGCAATGGTTTTAACGGCTTATACCGTGCTCTCCCCGGTGACCGGGCTCTTTTGCCACCGTCGCCTGCGCTTCTTATCGCAGACTTGACACCAGCGTCGGGGCGTCAGGACCACACGGCTTTGCCGTCCGCGTCAAGTGCTCTCGTCTTTGGCACCATCCGCGTCCACCGCATCCCGCCCCGCGTCCGTGACGATCGCGAGCCGCCCCTCTTATCGGGTCGGGACGGGGCGAGCTTGTAGAGATGATTTGCCCGACGGGGAAAGCGGAATATTTTTGCGAAAGGGGCTGGACAGCCGATGATCTGAGAGCGAGCTGATTTGCCCGTCGGGCAAATCAAACAGCCCGTCAGGCAACAGATCGTAGATCGTAGCAACCATTAAATGGCGGTTGTGTTTAGGGCTCTTGCCGATCGTCCAACCCCGATCGAGATTTGCAGGTTTCACCCGTCAGAACTGTTCGTGAACACCCGGCTGGCCAGCACATCGGAGGCCTCCAGCGACATGATGTCGTCGGCGCTCAGCATGCGGTCGAGATCGGCGACGAGACGGTTGGCCTGGCGCAGCCGCATGCGATCGAGCGCATTGCGAATCGAGCGCGCGTTGGAAAACAATGGCTGGGTCTTGCGCAGCGCGATGTAGCGAATAAACGCCTGGCGCGCATCGGGGCTGAACCGGTAGTTCATGTCGTGCAGCATCAATTCCGCGATCGCCAGCAACTCTTCGTCGGAATAATCCGGAAAGTCGATGTGGTGGGCGATGCGGGAGCGGAAGCCGGGATTGCTGGCGAAGAACTTGTCCATCCGGTCGCCGTAGCCAGCCAGGATCACCACCAGATCCTCGCGCTGCGATTCCATTACCTGAAGAAGGATCTCAATCGCCTCCTGCCCGTAGTCGCGTTCGTTGTCGGGACGATGCAGATAATAGGCCTCGTCGATGAACAGCACGCCGCCCATCGCCTTTTTCAGGATTTCCTTGGTCTTCGGCGCGGTGTGGCCGATATATTGCCCTACCAGTTCATCGCGCGTCACCGACACCACTTGGCCGCGGCGCACGAAGCCGAGTTTGTGCAGGATGCTGGCGATCCGCAGCGCCACCGTCGTCTTGCCGGTGCCGGGGTTGCCGGTAAACGACATGTGCAAGGTCGGTATATCCGACGTCAGGTTCATGCGCTTGCGGATACGCTCGATCAGCAGCAGCGACGCGATCTCGCGAATTCGCGTCTTGACCGGCTTGAGACCGATCAGTTCGCGGTCAAGCTGGTCCAGCACCTCGCCGATGCCGACCTCAGCGAATTCGCCGCGCAGATCGACCCGCTCGATCGGCAGCGTTTCGCCTGCGCCTTGCCGGGCAGCGGATGGACCAGCCGGCGAATTCATTTGCCACCGTAGCGCAAGCCTTCGGGACGATCGACGGCATAGGATTTCGTGGTGTAGCGGATATTGCGGCCGCTCGCTTCGTGCCGTTCAAGACGGAAGCCGGGCTCCTCCTTCGGCCGGTTGACAATGAAAGACAGCCGCACCGACTCCCAGCCGTGACTGGAATCGAACGCCGACATCCGGATGTAGCGGTCGCCGTACACCTTGCGGCATTCGTTCAGCTCCATCATCACGCCCGCGGCATCGCGCAGATCGAACATCGGCAGCCCCCACATCTCCCAGAAATTGTTACGGGGATGCGGATCGTCGGTGAATTCAATATTCACCGCCCAGCCCTTGCCGAGACAATACTGAACCTGGCGGGAGATCTGCTCGTCGGTGAGATCGGGCAGGAACGAAAAGCAGCCTTGGGTGACGCGCATGATCCTGCTCCTTACATCGAGACGCTGGCGGTCGGGGCATAGTCGGGCATGTCGGTGGATTCATAGTTGAAGGTGACGTTCTTCCAGACCTCCAGCGCCGATTTCAGCGGCGTGCAGGTCTGCGCCGCCTTGGCGAGAATCTCCGGCCCTTCGTGCAGGTAGTCGCGGCCTTCGTTGCGCGCGAGGATCATCGCTTCCAGCGCCACCCGGTTCGCGGTGGCGCCGGCCTGGATGCCCATGGGATGACCGATGGTGCCGCCGCCGAACTGCAGCACCACGTCTTCGCCGAGATGATCGAGCAGTTGATGCATCTGGCCTGCATGAATGCCGCCGGACGCCACCGGCATCAGCTTGTTGAGGCTGGCCCAGTTCTGGTCGAAGAACACGCCGTGTTCGAGTTTTGCCGGATTGAAGTCTTCGCGACAAATGTCGTAATAGCCGCGCGTCGTTGCCGGATCGCCTTCGAGCTTGCCGACCACGGTGCCGGCATGGATATGATCGACGCCCGCGAGCCGCATCCATTTTGCGATCACGCGAAACGAGACACCGTGGTTCCGCTGCCGCGTATAAGTCGAATGCCCTGCCCGATGCAGATGCAGGATCATGTCGTTGCGGCGCGCCCATTTCGCCATCGATTGGATCGCGGTATATCCGATCACCAGATCGATCATGATGATGACGGAGCCGAGCTCCCTGGCGAACTCCGCCCGCTCATACATGTCCTCCATGGTGCCGGCAGTGACGTTAAGATAGGTGCCTTTGATCTCGCCGGACGCCGCCTGGGCCTTGTTGACGGCCTCCATGCAGTAGAGAAACCGCTCGCGCCAGTGCATGAACGGCTGCGAGTTGATGTTCTCGTCATCCTTGGTGAAGTCGAGGCCACCTTTAAGCGCCTCGTAGACCACGCGGCCGTAGTTGCGACCGGAAAGACCGAGCTTCGGCTTCACCGTGGCACCGAGCAGCGGGCGGCCAAACTTGTCCATGCGCTCGCGCTCGACCACGATGCCGGTCGCCGGCCCCTGAAACGTCTTCACGTAGGCCACCGGCAGCCGCATGTCCTCCAGCCGCAGGGCCTTCAGCGGCTTGAAGCCGAACACGTTGCCGATGATCGACGCCGAAAGGTTGGCGATCGATCCGTTCTCGAACAGATCGAGATCGTAGGCGATGTAGGCGAAATACTGCCCCGGCGAATTCGGCACGGGATCGACGCGATAGCATTTGGCACGATATTTTTCCGCAGCCGTCAACCGGTCGGTCCACACCACCGTCCAGGTCGCGGTCGAGGACTCTCCGGCCACTGCCGCCGAGGCTTCGATCGGATCGACGCCGTCCTGCGGCGTAACCCGGAACAACGCGATGACGTCGGTGTCCTTTGGCGTATAGTCGGGCTCCCAGTAGCCCATCTTCTTGTATTCCATCACGCCGGATTTGTAGCGATCCTTGCCGCGAATGGTCATCGATTGTTCGTTCATGGGTCTCTCCTCAATGGCATAGGGCGGCGAGTCATTCCGCCGCAGACGCGATATTTCCAATGCGGGGATCGAGCGCGCCGGATCGATAACGCCTGGCCATCTCCGATAGCGGTATCACCCTGATCTTGCCGGCGTTGCCTGCGGTGCCGAACTGCTCGAAACGTTCGCGGCAGAGTTCGCGCATCGCGTCCATCGCCGGTTTCAGGAATTTGCGCGGATCGAATTCGCTTTTGTATTGCATGGCCACCTTACGGAAGGCCGCCGTCATCGCCAGCCGGCAGTCGGTATCGATGTTGACCTTGCGGACCCCGTGCTGGATGCCGCGGACGATCTCCTCGACCGGCACGCCCCAGGTCTGCGGCATCTCGCCGCCGAATTGATTGAATGCGTCCTGCAAGGGCTGTGGCACCGAGGATGAGCCGTGCATGACCAGATGCGTGTTCGGCAGCCGGCGGTGGATTTCCTCGACCACCTTCATCGCGAGGATCTCGCCGTCCGGCTTGCGCGAGAACTTGTAGGCGCCGTGCGAGGTCCCCATCGCGATCGCCAGCGCGTCGACCTTGGTGGCGCGGACGAAATCGACCGCCTGGTCCGGGTCGGTCAGCAGTTGATCGTGGCTGACCTTGCCTTCGACGCCATGGCCGTCTTCCTGCTCGCCGCCGCCATGTTCGAGCGAGCCGAGCACGCCCAGTTCGCCTTCCACCGAGGCGCCGATCCAGTGCGCGATCTCGACCACGCGGCGGGTGATATCGACGTTGTAATCGTAATCCGCCGGCGTCTTGGCGTCGGCCTTGAGCGAGCCGTCCATCATCACCGAGGTAAAGCCGTGTTGCAGCGCCGTGGCGCAGGTGGCTTCCTCATTGCCGTGGTCCTGATGCATGCAGAGCGGAATTTGCGGATACATCTCCTCCAGCGCGTCGATCATCCTCGACAGCATGATGTCGTTGGCGTAGGAGCGCGCGCCGCGTGAGGCCTGGATGATGACGGGCGCATCGACGGCCGCCGCCGCGTCCATGATCGCAAGGCCCTGCTCCATGTTGTTGATGTTGAACGCCGGCACGCCGTAGTCGTGCTCGGCGGCATGATCCAGCAATTGCCTCAGCGTAATTCGTGCCATCGCCGTCTCCGTGTCATTTCCTGTCGCGCTTGAACGTCATGCGTAGGTTATACGGGATCGCGCGACGCATCGCAGGGCGGACGTCGCGACGGCCTCCGCGGTGATGCCGAATTCGCGATAAAGAACTTCAGCCGGGGCGGATGCTCCAAAACCGGTCATGCCGACGAATTCGCCGTTGTCGCCGAGCCAGCGCGCCCAATCGCCTTCGACCGCGGCCTCGACGCCGATCCTCGGGGCGTTTCCAAGGACTTCCGCGCGATATTCCCGCGATTGCTGGCGGAACAGGTCAAAGCAAGGCGCGGAGACGACCGCGGCGCGCACACTGCCTTTAGCAAGCAATTTTGCCGCTTCGAGCGCGATCGATACCTCGGAGCCGGTTGCGATCAGCGTGACGTCGCGGCCGCCCTCCGGTTCGACGACCACATAGGCGCCGAGCGCAACCAGATTGGCCTTGTCGGCCGCGTCACGGAAAGCCGGCAGCGCCTGCCGCGACAGGCACAGCACCGAAGGACTGGCTTCCGCCCGCAGCGCGCAATCCCAGGCTTCCGCAGTCTCGATGGCGTCGCCGGGCCGGAACACCAAGAGGCCCGGTATCGCCCGCAGCGAGGTGAGATGCTCGACCGGCTGATGTGTGGGGCCGTCTTCGCCCAGTCCGATGGAGTCGTGTGTCATCACATGGATGACCCTGATCCCCATCAGCGCCGCCAGCCTGATCGCCGGGCGGCTGTAATCGGCGAAGGTCAGAAACGTGCCGCCATAGGGAATGAAGCCACCATGCAGCGCGATGCCGTTCATCGCCGCCGCCATCGCGTGCTCGCGGACGCCGTAGTGAATATAATTGCCCCCGAAGAAATCGGACCGCACCGGCCGTTGCGTCTTGGCGCGGGTAAGATTGGAATGGGTGAGGTCGGCCGAGCCCCCCAGCAAATTCGGCAAGGCTTCCACGATCGTGTCGATCACCAGTTGCGATGCTTGCCGGGTGGCGATGGCCGGGCGTTCAGCGCCAAATCGAATCCGAAGCTGATCCATCGCCGCGGCGTATTCGCAGGGCAAATGTCGGTTCAGCGCATCGTGAAAGGGCGAACGCTGGTTTGAATTGAGACGCCTTGTCCGCTCGATCCAGCTCCGGCGGGCCGCCTGCCCGCGCATTCCGACCTTGCGCCATTGATCGATGACGTGTTCGGGGACCTGGAATGGCTCGTATGCCCAGTTAAGTGCCGAGCGTGTCCTGGCGACTTCGTCGGCCCCGAGCGGCGAACCGTGGGCTTTTTCGGTGCCCTGACGGTTTGGCGCGCCGAAACCGATCACCGTGCGGCAGGCAATCAGCGACGGACGGTCACTATTTCGAGCGTCTTCGATCGCCGCCGCGATGGCTTCGGGATCGTGCCCATCGATACGGCTGGCGGTCCAGCCTGAGGCCTGGAACCGCGCAAGCTGGTCATCCGAACATGACAGCGATGTCGACCCGTCGATCGAAATCTCGTTGTCGTCGAACAACACGATCAGCCGATTGAGCCGGAGATGTCCGGCCAGCGAAATCGCCTCATGGCTGAGGCCTTCCATCAGGCAGCCATCGCCGGCGATCACGTAGGTGTAGTGATCGACGAGATCGTCGCCGAAGCGCGCGTTCAGCAGCCGTTCGGCCAGCGCCATGCCGACCGCCGTCGCAATGCCTTGTCCCAGCGGACCGGTGGTGGTCTCCACGCCCGGCGTATGACCGTACTCGGGATGACCGGGTGTCTTCGATCCCCACTGCCTGAATGCCCTGAGTTCCTCCAACGTCACGCCCTCGTAGCCGGTCAGGTAGAGCAGCGCATACAGCAACATCGAGCCATGGCCGGCAGACAGCACAAAACGGTCGCGGTCCGGCCATGCCGGATCGGCGGGATCGAATTTGAGGAAGCGCGAGAACAGCACGGTAGCGACGTCGGCCATACCCATCGGCATGCCCGGATGACCCGATTTTGCCTTTTCGACTGCATCGATCGCCAAGAAGCGAATCGCATTCGCCATGTCGGCATGCGCCACATTGACGCGACCGGTGACAGATAGGAGAGCATGAACACTCATACCGTGCGCCTCTTGCGTTCCATCAGTTGCAGGATCAGGGGGGTGAGGATGAGCTGCATCGCGAGGTCCAGCTTCGCCCCGTGAATCACGATCGAATTTGCGCGCGACATGAAGCTGTTCGGAATCATCGACAGCAAATAGGGGAAATCGATGCCGCGCGGATTCCTGAGCCGGATCACCACCATCGATTCGTCCGGCGTCGGAATCCAGCGCGCGATGAAGGGGTTCGAGGTATCGACCGTCGGCACGCGCTGGAAATTGATGTCGGTCTCGGCAAACTGCGGACAGATGTAGTTCACGTAATCGGGCATGCGGCGCAAAATGGTGTCGGTCACCGCCTCCTGGCTATAGCCGCGATCGCTGCGGTCGCGATGCAGTTTCTGGATCCATTCGAGATTGATGACGGGCACGACGCCGATCTTGAGGTCGGCATGCTGGGCGATGTTGACCTTGTCGGTCACGACGGCGCCATGCAGGCCTTCATAGAATAATAGGTCGGAATTTTCCGGCAGCGGGCCCCACTCGGTGAACGTGCCGGGCTCTGCCCCGTACAGCTTGGCCTCGTCGTCGTCGTGGACGTAATGACGGGTGGTTCCGGTGCCGGATTCCCCGTAATCGCGAAACGCCCGCTCCAGCTCCTCGAACAGATTGGTTTCGGGGCTGAAATGACTGAAATGCCTGTTGCCGTGCTCGGCCTCTTCCACCATTTTCGTCCGCATTTCCGCGCGGTTGTAACGGTGGAAGGCGTCGCCTTCGATGTAGGCCGCGGCGACCTTCTCGCGGCGGAAGATATTCTCGAAGGTTCGCTTTACCGACGTCGTGCCGGCGCCCGATGAACCCGTGATCGATATGATGGGATGACTGCGCGACATCTGTTTTGCCCGTCAGCGAAACAGGCCGCGCCGCGCGAACAGCGGTGCGTCGCTATTGTCGAACATCGGCTCGATGCCTTCGTGAATGGCCGCGACGTCGCGAACCCCGCGCACCGAGCCCATGATCAGCGGCACGCGCTGGTGCGGCGTCTTGGCCCCGAGTTCCAGAATTCGCCGGCGCCCCGTCGTCGCTGCACCTCCCGCCCACTCCATGACCAGCGCCATGGGATGGGCTTCGTACAGCAGGCGAAGCCTGCCTTCGCGATAGCCGGGCCGGGCGTCGGCCGGATAAAGAAACACCCCGCCGCGCACCAGGATACGAAAGGCCTCCGCCACCAGCGAGCCGATCCAGCGCATATTAAAATCCGCGCCGCGGTCGCCGTTGGTGCCGGCGAGACACTCGTCGATATAAGCGCGGACCGGTCCGTGCCAGTGCCGGCGATTGGACGCGTTGATGGCGAATTCCGGCGTATCGGGTGCGACCTTGACGCCCTGCTTGATCAGCAGGAATTGCTGCGTGCGCCGATCCAGAATGAAGATATCGACCCGGCCGTTATGCGCGAGAACCAGCGTGGTTTGCGGGCCGTAGACGACAAAACCCGCGGCACACTGCGCCGTGCCGGGTTCAAAGAAGGTGGAAAGAATGTCGTTGCCCCGGGGCCGGATCGAAAAGATCGTGCCGACCGAAATATTGTTTTCGAGGTTGGCGGATCCATCGAGTGGATCGATCGCGACGCAAAGCGGCGCTTCGGGATTGACGATTTCAGGCAACGCTGCTTCCTCCGAGAGGACCGCAGCAACCGGAGCGTTGCGCAAGGCGCGCCGCATCATTTCATCCGCCAGGACATCGATATCCTTTTGCTGATCGCCGTCGGAATTGATGCCACTGGCCTTACCGGTGATGCCCGCCAGCGGTCCGTCGGCGATGCGGGCCGCAAGCTCGACCGCCGCTGCTGCGATGGCCTCGATCACCTCGGAGGCCGCGGCGCCGTGCGGCGTCTGCGATGCCGATTGATTGAGATGCGAACGCAGGGTCACGCGCTCGTCCATGGCCGTCTCCCCGCGCCCTCTTCGGGACGCTCTTGAAAGCAGTTCGCCGGTCGGCAATCCGCGCTGCAAAGGAAGCGCAATTTGCCGAATTAGTGAAATTTTGTTATCTTTTGCGAGGGCAAAGTTTTACTTATAAAGGGACCGACGATGGCGGGCCGTTTTTCGCGGGAATTGACACTGCGCCAGTTGCGGGCGCTGGCTGCCGTCCAGAAACATCGCTCCGTCACCGCGGCGGGCAAACAACTGCATCTGACGCAGCCAGCGGTCACGCTTCAGCTTCGCAACTTGCAGGCGCTCGCGGGCCTGCCTTTGATCCAGCGCACCAGCGAGGGCATGCTGCTGACGGACGCCGGCCGTGAGGTGCTTGCGCTCACCGAGCGCATCGAGGCCGCGGTCGCCTCTTGCGAGACGTCGCTCGACATGATCGCGGGAAAGACCGCCGGGCGGATTTCGATCGGCGCCGTCAGCACCGCCAAATATTTCGTGCCTTTCGCCATCTCCGGATTTTCGAAGGCTTATCCCAACGTCGACGTCACGCTCTCGATCGGAAACCGCCAGGAAATCGGAATGGCGCTTCGCGGCTACGATCTGGATATCGCGATCATGGGCCGCCCGCCGGTGGACATTCCCATGAACGTGCACCTGATCGGCGATCATCCCCATGTCATCATCGCGCCGACGACACATCGGCTGGCGCGAAAGTCGCGCCTTGCACTGTCCGAGCTTGCCAACGAGACGTTCCTTACGCGCGAGCCTGGATCGGGAACGCGCGGGCTGATGGAGCAACTGTTCGAAACCGCCGGCGTTCGCCCGAAAATCGGCATGGCGATGAGCAGCAACGAGACCATCAAGCAGGCGGTAATCGCAGGTCTCGGGATTGCATTCATTTCCGCGCATACGGTGGCGACCGAACTCGACGAGCGGCGGCTGGTGACGCTGGATGTCGATGGCCTGCCGGTCGTACGTCAATGGTTCGTGCTCTCCCGTAAGGACAAGGTCCTGCTGCCGCCCGCGCAGGCGATGCTGGACTTCCTCAGCGCAGAGGGAGCCGCGTTCCTGCCGCGAACCCACGGCAGGCTCCGGCTCACCCGGCCGTCAGCGCGCGCCAAACGCGGCTGACACATCGACCGACTGCAATCCACGACAGCGGTCCGTGCCTCCTCCTCAGATTTTTCTTGATCTCCCGGCTCAAACGGCAGCCCCGCCGGTGGTGATGACCACCAGCGAGAGCCGACGAGAGCGCTTGGGGATCAGGCCGCTTTCGACTTGGATTTCGCCACATGGGTGGCGATGGCATCCATCAGCGCCGGCGACAGGCAGTCATAGGGCTCGAGCCCCAGTTCCTTCAGCCGCGATCTGATCGCGCCCATCTGGGATGGGTCGACGCCGGACTCGATCACCGAGGACGCGAACGCCGCAAATCCCGGGGCGGCCGAACCGCTTTCGATAAACAGTTCGGGATGGATGAAGTCCAGGCCGTAGAACGGATGCGCCTTGTTCTCGATCCGGCCGTACATATGCGTGCCGCAAACCTTGCAGGCGTGGCGCTGGATCGCCGCCGAAGCGTCGATGATGTGCAGCTTGTCGCCGTTCTCGAGAACGGTGACGTTGTCCCGCGGCACAACGGCGACCACCGAGAAGGTTGCCCCTGCGGGTTTCCAGCACTTGGTGCAGCCGCAAGCATGGTTGTGAGCGACGTCGCCCTTGATGCCGACCTTGACCGGCTTGTCCTTGCATTTGCAGACCAGAGTACCCCCGGCAAAGTGCCCGGAACCCTGCTTGACTCCGCTGTCAACCGACGGATGGATGTGAACACTCATAGCAATCCTCCCTTAGTGTTTGACGATTATGATCTGGTTTATGGTCTAGAACGCGTCGGATTTAGAATACGACGACCGAACGGATCGACTTGCCCTCGTGCATCAAGTCGAAGCCCTTGTTGATCTCCTCCAGTTTAAGGACGTGGGTGATCATCGGATCGATCTGGATCTTGCCATTCATGTACCAGTCGACGATCTTCGGCACGTCGGTACGGCCGCGTGCGCCGCCGAACGCCGTGCCTTTCCAGACCCGGCCGGTCACGAGCTGGAACGGTCGGGTGGAAATTTCCTTGCCGGCTTCCGCCACCCCGATCACGACCGACACGCCCCAGCCGCGATGACAGGCTTCCAGCGCCTGGCGCATCACGGTGGTATTGCCGGTGCAGTCGAAGGTAAAATCGGCGCCGCCATCGGTCAGCGCCACCAGATGCTGGACGATATCGCCGTCGATCTTTTTCGGGTTGACGAAATGCGTCATGCCGAAGCGGCGGCCCCATTCATCCTTGGAATCATTGATGTCGACCCCGATAATCTTGTCGGCGCCGACCAGCCGCGCGCCCTGGATGACGTTGAGCCCGATACCGCCAAGGCCGAACACGACGACGTTTGCGCCCGGCGTGACCTTGGCGGTGTTCACGACCGCGCCGACCCCTGTGGTCACGCCGCAGCCGATATAGCAGCTCTTGTCGAACGGCGCGTCTTCGCGAATCCTGGCGACCGCGATCTCCGGCAGCACGGTGAAATTCGAGAAGGTCGAGCAGCCCATGTAATGGAAGATCGTCTGGCCCTTGAGGCTGAAGCGGCTGGTGCCGTCGGGCATCAGCCCCTTGCCCTGCGTCGCGCGGATCGCCGTGCAAAGGTTGGTCTTTTGGCTGAGGCAGCTTTTGCACTGGCGGCATTCGGGTGTGTAAAGCGGGATCACATGGTCGCCGGGCTTCACCGACGTGACGCCTGTTCCCACCTCCCGGACGATGCCGGCACCCTCGTGGCCGAGGATCGAGGGGAAAATTCCCTCGCTGTCGAAGCCGTCAAGCGTATAGGCATCGGTGTGGCAAATCCCCGTCGCCTTGATCTCGACCAGGACCTCACCGGCTTTCGGGCCCTCCAGGTCGAGTTCAACGATTTCAAGCGGCTTCTTCGCCTGAAACGCGACCGCGGCGCGTGTCTTCATCTTATACTCCTGTTGCGCTCTTCAATACCGCAAAACATGTCGTCATCCGCGCTGCGCTCATTCACGACTTTCCCACGCGTTCATTTGATCCCCGTACAACTGGCTTCGGCCTGCCTGGCCGCCTCCGGCTTGTCTTCGTGCTTGGGAGGACGGCCGCCCGGGATCGCGTCGTTGGCGCGGGCGCGCAGGTACACAAAGATGTCGTCGAGGAAGCACATCACATTGACGTTGTCCGCGAACGACGGCATCACCTTGTCGTTGGCGGCGTCGACGTTCTTGCGGCCATTGGTTGCGACATTGTTGAAGTCGACATAGCTGAGCGTCTTCAGGGAATCGGCCAGCGCCGGGGCATAGCTCGATCCCTCGCCGTTCGGACCATGGCAAACATGGCAGTCCGAATGATAGCGGCGAAAGCCCGAATAAGTGTACCAGTCGACGGCCCCGTCCGGGCTCACCCTGTAGGTCGGATTGCCGTCCTTGTCCGCATACTTGCCGTTGTCGGATGAAGCCACCGCCGGATCGCCCGATCCGTCGGCGCATGCGGCTCCGCCCGCAAAGGCGCTCGCCAGGATAACGAGCGCAAATTTCCAATGTTCACTCACGCAACTGTCCTCATGCACTTTGAAGCCCGGGGTCGACAAAAAGATCGGCGCGCAGCAACACGCGGCGCGCCGATCCATGGTCATCTCACCGTGACGTCGCGACTATTCGCTTGGCAAAGCAAATACCGTCAACGTTCCCCCCAGCGACGTGTAGGACGCCAGGCCTGCATAACCACCGACGGCGCCGAGGCCCGCCGTATCGACCGTCTTCTCCTTCGGCGGCAGCTTGCCCTGGTCGACGGCGCCATGCCAGGCGGCGGCGTTTTCAGGCTGAAGCAGACCGGCCGCAAGGCCAATGCCGGCCCAGCCGCCGACGCCGGACAGCACCCCAACGTATTGCTTGCCGCCGTGTTCGTAGGTCATGACGTTGCCGATGATGCCGGACGGGGTCTTGAACTTGTAGAGTTCCTTGCCCGTCTTGGCGTCGACCGCCTTCAGATAGCCCTCGAGCGTGCCGTAGAACACCACGCCGCCGGCCGTTGCCAATGCTCCGCCCCAGGCGGAGAATTGCTCCTTGTTGGACCACACGATCTTGCCGGTCTTGCCGTCCCAGGCAATGAAATTGCCCATATTGGTATCGCCCTTGGGCGGATACATCGCCACCGCGGCACCGACATAAGCCTGACCGGCCGTGTAGGAGACCTTGTAGGGCTCATAGTCCATGCAGACATGGTTGGTCGGCACATAGAACAACTGGGTGTCCGGGCTATAGGCCGCCGGTTGTTCGTCCTTGGTGCCCAGCGCTGCCGGGCAGATGCCCTTCGAGTTGGTGTCTTCGCCGTTATGCTGGGTCGAATAGGCGTCGACGACCAGCGGACGACCGTAGGTCTTGGACGACTTGTCCATGTCGACCTTGGTGGCCCAGTTCACGACCGGATCGAACTTTTCGGCGACCAGCAGTTCGCCGGTGGCCCGATCGAGCGTGTAGCCGAAGCCGTTACGGTCGAAATGGGTGAGCAGCTTCCTCGCGGCGCCGCCGATGGCCTGATCGGTGAGGATCATCTCGTTGATGCCGTCGAAGTCCCATTCGTCATGCGGTGTCATCTGGTAGATCCACTTGACCGCACCGCTATCGAGGTCGCGTGCCCATATCGACATCGACCAGCGGTTGTCGCCGGGGCGTTGCACCGGGTTCCAGGTCGAGGGATTGCCCGAGCCGTAATAG
Organism: uncultured Alphaproteobacteria bacterium; assembly: GCA_963778925.1. Taxonomy (GTDB): domain Bacteria; phylum Pseudomonadota; class Alphaproteobacteria; order Rhizobiales; family Xanthobacteraceae; genus Bradyrhizobium. The sequence continues at coordinate 291,612 of CAVZWE010000014.1, forward strand.
ACGAGGTTCAACTCGGGATCATAGGAATACCATCCCCAGGTGGCCCCGCCGCCGATCTTCCACTGATCGCCCTGCCAGGTCGAGGTCGATGAATCCGGCCCGACCGGCTTGCCGAGCGAGGTGGTCTTGACGGGGTCGATCAGCGTGTCGGCGTCCGGTCCTTCCGAATAGCCGCGCCACGCCAGCTTGCCGTCCTTGATGTTGTAGGCGCTTACCCAGCCGCGAACGCCGAATTCGCCGCCGGAAATGCCGACCAGAACCTTGTCCTTGAAGACGAACGGCGCGTCGGTGCCGGATTGTCCCTTGCCGGCCTCGCCATCCATCACCGACCAGACCTTGGCTCCGGTCTTGGCATCGAGCGCAACCAGCGTGGTATCGGCCTGGTGCAGGAAGATCTTGCCGTCGGCATAGGCGACGCCGCGATTGACCGTGTCGCAGCACATGATCGGGATCACGTTCGGATCCTGTCTGGGCTCGTATTTCCAGATGATCTTGCCTTCGTTGTTCAGATCAAGCGCATAGACCGTATTCGGAAACGGCGTGTGGACGTACATCACGTCGCCGACCACCAGCGGTCCGCCTTCATGACCGCGCAGCACGCCGGTTGAAAACGTCCAGGCGACCTGCAGTTTCTTGACGTTGGCGGCGGTGATCTGATTGAGCTTGGAATAGCGCGTGTTGGCGTTGTCGCCTTGCTGCATGACCCACTGCTTGGGATCCTTGGCCCGTTGGTCCAAGGTCCGCGTCAGCGCGCGCAGCAACACTCTGCACGGCCAACAGGCCGAACACCGAAGTCGTTAAAACCAGAAATTTCTTCATTTTGTGCATAGTGAATCCTCCCAGTTGTGAGCGAAGGGTTTCCGTAAAAACGGTCCACTTTTCAGTTTTCTTCGCTGCTGTCGTACCCGGTTCGGAAATAGGAAACTTGCCCAAGAGGGAAGTCCGTTTGCGCGAAAGCGAAACACAACGAACTTTTTGGCCGGCGCCCGTGATCTTCGCAGGCGGCGCGCCGCCATGCTGCGATGCGTCAGCCGTTTTGACCATTGGCCCGTAACGCGGGACCCCGTTGGTTGAGGTTCCCCTTGACGGCGCTGAAACTAAGTCGGAGGATTATCAAAGGGATGTCAGGAGGCGTGGTGCTCGAACCGCAATGACCGCCTTAAATTGAGGTAAAAGTCGCTCTATCATGACCCGAGGCCCCTCGCGGCAAGCGGTCATGTTTTGATCTCGAATCGGTGGCTGGATAATGTCCGACACGGTCCGCTCACTCAACACTTCCGGATTGGCGCCCAAGAAGCAGATCCAATGTTGGTCAGATGCGCTGACCGATCTTTGCGGCCATTTCGACATCGATCCGCTGGAGGCTTCGTCATTCGAAGGCCGGATCAACTACACGACGGTTTCGAAGCTAAAGCTCTGTCAGATCGAGGCGAGCCAGCATCGGCTTGCGCATACCGCCTCGCGCGCAAGACTGGGCGGTCATCCGTTCGTCAAAATACATTTTCAGACTTACGGGATTTCGCATTTCGAGCAGGGCGGCCGCCGCATCGAGTTGATGCCCGGCGACTGTCTCGCCTACGATGTATCCTGTCCGCACACGATAGTCAGCCCGACGCTAACGCGACACGAGGTCGTCATCGTGCCGAAGGAACTGCTGCAGGAACGCGGCTTCCGCTCGGCGAAGATGTCGGCATGCAAACTCTCGGCGCGCACCGGCACCGGCCGGATCGCCTATGACTTTGTCCATGCCGCGTTCGACGAAGCGACCAAGCTGTCGCCGAATAACGCGATCGGGGTGGCCGATTCGCTGATCGACCTCCTGCTGCTGCCGCTCCGCGAGCCCGACATGATGTTCCATCGTGTCGGGCCCGAGGCGATGTATGTCCGGGCGCAGTTCTTCATCCGCGAACATCTGCGCGACCCGGATCTTTCGATCGACCGGATCTCGGCGGCACTGAACTGCACCAAGCGCTACCTGCACATGTTGTTCAGCGACAGGGGTACCACCATCAGCGACTATATCCAGCACGCAAGGTTGCAGAACTGCCGTCAGGAGTTGGAGACCCAAGCCGGAAAAACCATCACGGACGTCGCATTTTCATGGGGCTTTTCGAGTTCGTCGCATTTTAGCCGCGTGTTCCGGAAGTATTTTGGAGTTGTTCCGTCTGCAATTCACAAAGCACAGCACGGTGGTCTGTCCCCGGACTTTCCTTTCGAATAGAACTTCCGCTTCGGCGCGACGAGCAGATATTATCCTTGCACGCTTGCTGGCGCGTGCTCTCACGCATCAAAGCCTGGGCGCACGAACTCAAGGGCACGGCTGCGCAAACTGACGACGCGGTATCGAGACGCCCGATCCTCAGGTCCCGGCATAATTTTTATTCGCTTGATACCCTTAAGGGCGGTCTGGCGTCGGTCCAATGTTTTGAAACCGTTGGCGGGACGCCTGCCACGGCTCGACGCAAGAATTCGAGCCGGGCCGATCGTTTCGATGCGGTCTATTTGCGCGCTGCGCAGGCGTACATGTTGATTTCCATGCCCACCGGCACTTCGACAATTTTAGGGGTCTTCCAAGTCATTCCATCCTCCCATGAAGTTCGGCGCGAACTCCACGCCGAAGTTGAACCTAGGACCATGCCCGACACCGCGCAAGTGCGGAACATCGAGCGTCGGACACCTGCGGGTCAGGCCTGACAGCCGATATTTCTCTCTTGGGCAAAGCGATTTCTCTCTTGAACAAGATCCAACGGCTATTGGTCTGCGTACAAGTTTGACCCCTCATCGGCTTCCAATTTTGAATCCTTTGAGCGGCGTGGTCTGGCGGTAGCGCTCGGCTCGCCGGAACTGGCCGCGATTGCGGAGATGAGACAAGCGCGGGTTGCGGTGATCGTTGTCGTGGATATTAGATCGCCAGCTGTCATTGCCGGCGCGCGGCTTCCCGCTGTGAACGGCTACTCACCGAAATCCCGCTCGCCAGCACGTTCCGGTCTATCGCGTGCCTCAGTTTCGCTTGGTCTAAACGAAAGTCTTGCCAACATCTGGGCGCTATCTCGCCACGGGCACGGACCACAATGATCCCGCAAATATTAGCGCTGGCAACCACAACAACTATGATGTCGGAAAAATGGCTGACTATTACCCGTTGATCACTAAAGCCGTTGCGGGCCTCGATCGCGATGCGCCTCGCGAAAGCAGGCGGGCTATTTACGAGCGAGCGCGCGCTGCGCTATTAGCCCAGCTGCGCACCATAAACCCGCCATTTACCGAAGCCGAAATAACGCACGAGCGGCTGGCCCTGGAAGAAGCCGTGCGCATGGTCGAAAGAGAGGCCGCGCAGCGCGCCCGTGATGCTTGTGTCCCCTCGTTCCGCGATCGTGCTCCCCGCATTTGGCGATTTGGCGACTGATGCCGACGACCCAGGGATGGCCAACCCGTCTTCGCTTGACGAAATAGGTGTCGAAGTGCCGTCGATGATCGTAACTTTTGCTGCAAACGGCAGACTGACCCCCATTTGGCGCTGCACTTGGCGGTAACGATCACTAATCACGCACGTTGGGTTTGATATCATGCGCCTTCTGTCACTTTCATAACGTCCCCTGGTAAACCTCATCTCATGTTCGCGTGAGGTTTGTGTCAATCTCGCCTGACTACACGCGAAAGGTCTTGCACGGTCAGAGCGGAAACTCCCGTGTCGGCGTCAGCATCGACCCGCGAAGTCCTGAACCGGAGCCGGGCCCGACCGGCTGCACGAGATTAAGCATGACGGATAACGCCTGATCGTGCAGCGCGAGGGCTCACATGCCACCACCACCCGCCTGTCTGGACATTTCGGTTTCTCTGTCCAAACCACTGGGTTCACGAGGCGCGTAACCAAAAGCTCCCGGATATCCGCTCTTCGAGCCCTTGGCTTGCATCTCAGGTAACTGAGCGTAGCCGGCCGGGTGATGTTTCTTAGAAACCTTATGCTGCAGACCAGGTGTCTTGCTCGGTGCACCCTGCGCAAGCACAGCCGGTGCGGCGGCGATGAGAGCGGCGGCAGAAAGTGCGATCATCGTTGCCTTCACTTTTCAGTCCTCCCTCCTTGGGATAAAGAGCCCCGCGCAGGGACTGAAATTAGACCCGTTCCGTGAGCGGGCCACTTCACGCTACGGTGAAGGCGTAGCCTTTCACCCTGGCGATGCCGGGATTGCCGCGAAATAACCCGATGATTTTCGGCTGTCCGATTCGGCTGGTCTTTCCTTTCAGCGCGAGATTTCCATTCCCCTCTGGAGATATGGGCGTCCAGCCGCGAACCGTGAAGCACCCCGGGGCGGTTACTTCTTCTGCCGTGCGCTGATCTTCGCCAGAGTTCTGACCAACTTATTCTCTTTCGATTTTCAGCGGCGGTGGTCTGCGCGGCACGGCGCAACGCCGGATGGCGGCACGTCCAGGCGCACCGCAACACCTTCGAGTTCAGGGCTGGGGGCCGGATAGAACTTCATGACCAGAGGATCGTGCCCTGGGACGATGTGGCCCTCGTCCGGCGCAAGTGCGAGCAGCCTGTCAAAGCCCTCCAGCATTTCGCCGATATGGAAGGCCGTTGTAAACGGCCGGCTACTTGCCATGTTCTCATAGAAATGAGTGACGTCGGAGGCGAGCACGACAAATCCGCGGCGGGTCTTGACCCGGACGAATTGAAGCCCCGCCGAATGGCCGCCTACAGCATGCACCGTCAAGCCGGGCGCAAGCTCCGCGTCGCCGTTGTAGAACATCACGCGTCCCGCATAATTCAGCCGCACGATCCCGCACACGTCCTCGACCTCGAACGAATGGGACAGCCGCGGATAGTGCATGTAGCGCCCGGTGGCATAGGCCAGTTCGCGCTCCTGGAGATGAAACCGCGCTTTCGGAAAGCGGTCGAAATTGCCGACATGGTCGTAATGCAGATGGGTGAGGATGACATCTTCCACCGCGTTGGCATCGATGCCGAGCCCGGTGAGCGCCTCCACGGGATCGCGCAAAAACGTGCGTTGGCGCTTTTCCGATACTTCCGCGTTAAAGCCGGTATCAATCACAAACGTTTGGCCGCCGCCTCTTGCCACCCAGACGAAGTAATCCATCGGCATCGGCCCGTCGTGCGGATCGCCGCCGATGAAGTGCGCGCTGCGTTGCGCGTCACGGGTGGCATAACGGATGGCAAAGAGCTCGTAATCGAATTCGCTCATGATGTCTCCCACTTCGCTTCCCATTCAAGCCGGCACTTCAATGCCCTATCTTGTCGCGCTCGGTCGAGAACCCGTCGGTGGTGCCGAAGTTTGTCCCCATCGGGCCCATCACGACGCGGTTCTTCAAACGCAGCGGGACCCATCCGGCCAGGCTGTTGCAGCAACATGGACGGCTTGGCGTCACGCGCAAGCATCAGGTGGACTTCGCGCGTTCCGCCGCTCGCTTCACGCGCTCCGGATCGGCCGCGATCTTGACGCCCGCGCGCTCCTGCTCGAGCAGCATCACCGAGCGTGAGTCGCGGCCTTCCCAACCGCGGTTGCACGCTTCCCTCATCTCGGCATAGGCGAGATTGCAGATGCGCATCGGCACGCCGAGTTCGCGTCCCAGTTCGGTCGCGAGCTTGACGTCCTTGGTGGCGAGCTTGAGCGCAAAATTCGGCGGATCGTATTTGCCGGGCAGGAACTGATCGAGCAGGCCGTCGAACGTGAAGCGGCGGCCGCCGACGCCCTGGCGAACAGCTTCCCACAGGGCCACGGGGTCCATGCCGGCTTTGACGCCCATGGTGAAGGTCTCGGCGAGCGCACAGGTGATCGCATAGCCCGACATGTTGTGCACGAGCTTGGCGACCGTGGCGGTGCCGATCGGCCCGATATAGGCCGGACGATCGCCCATCGCGTCGAGCACGGGCTTGTACCTGTCATAGGCGGCTTTATCGCCGCCAACCCAGATCGCCATCTTGCGCGACGCCGCGCCGGACGGGCCCCCGCTCACCGGCGCATCGAGCATGTGCGCGCCCTCGGCGGCAAAGGCCTCGTGAATTTTTTTCACGACGCTTTGCGAATTTGTCGACAGATCGAAGTAGGCGGCGCCCTTTTTTACACCTTCGATCAAGCCATCGGCCCCCAGCGAGACGCGCTCGACATCCGCAGGCTCGGGCAACGAGGTGAAGATCACGTCAGACTTCTCGGCCAGTGCGCGCGGCGTATCCGCCCATTCGGCGCCCGCCTGCAAATGATGGCCCGCCGATTGACGGTGCAGGTCGTGCACCACGACCTTGTATCCGGCCTTGAGAATGTTGGTGGCCATCTTGCCACCCATGGTGCCGAGCCCGATGAAGCCGACGACAACGTCATTGGCCATCGTCATTCCCCCTTGTCGCCTTCGACCAGCACCGTGTAGGCGACCTGCGCGGCCGACATCGCAGCAGGCCAGCCTGCATAGAAGGCCATGTGGGTGATTACTTCGGTGATCTCTTCCTGCGTGACGCCATTGGCGATCGCGCGCGACAGATGCGTCACGAGCTGCTCCGGCCGGTAGGTCGCGACCAGCGCTGCCACCGTGATGAGACTGCGGTCGCGCTTCGAGAGAGCCTTGCGCTCCCACAGGTCGCCGTAAATAACGTCGTTGGTGTAGTCGACCAGTGCGGGCGTAAACGCCTTGATGCGGTCGCGTTTGGCGGAAGGCGGTGCCTTGGCCATGCGTCTCTCCCTTGTCTCGTTAAATGCCGCGCGTCGTGGCGCGGCTGTTTACGTTGCCGTTGAAGCGAGGATCAAAGTTTCACTAGCATCGCCGAACGGAGGTGTCGACCAGCGCAAATCGCGGAGCTGGCACGTGCAGATTGGCTCGCTAGTCCAGCGACGGCGCCGAAGCATTCGCGCAAGCCGGCTCAATTCAGCCGCAGCTCGGTGATGTGCCGCGGATCCGGGCCTAACTCATTACGTTCCACGCGCTTGACGATGTCCGTCAGCACGGCATTGGCGCTGCACGAGAGGCCGACCTTCTCGCCCTCGCGCACCACGAAGCCGTTGAGGAATTCGATCTCCGTGCGCCGGCCCTTCTGCATGTCCTGGCCCATGGAGGGACGCTGCTCGGAGGAGGTGTGCGCACCATCCTTGAAGCGCTGCTCGTCGCAGGCGCGCATGGCCGCCTCGTCGCCCTCGCCCGCACGCGCAATCGTCTCAGGCGGCAGATGCAAAATCTCCTCCAATTGATAGCCGTGCGCTTGCCCGACGCGGATCGCTTCGCTCCCGAGCCGGGTGGAGAAGCGGCGGATCGGCTCGCTTTGCAACATCAGTCCACCGGTCAGGCCCGTGCAGGCGGAGAGTCCGTTGCCCATGGCGTTGGCGACCAGTTTCGACCAGCGCTCGCCCCACAGATTACCGGTTACCTTGGAGCTGTCGGCGTGGCCGACCAAGCGGCAGATCTCTTCCGCCCGCGGTGTGATACGGCCGTGCACTTCGCCGGCACGAAATACGGTGTGTGCCGCCCCGCCCTTGCCAGCCCCCCGATGGATGTGGCCCGGCTCAGGCAGGTTGACCGAGATGCTGCTCGCGATGCACCCAAGCGTCTTGCCCCAGCCGACGACACCGGCAACCGTCTCTTCATTCATGCAGTTCTGCAGCGACACGACATAGCCATCAGGCGCCAGATACTGCTTGATCAGCGTAGTGGCCCAGGCCGTGTCGTACGACTTCATGCACACGAAGGCGATGTCAACCGGCGTTTCCTTGGCCAGCTGCTGCGCGTCCGTGACGTGCAGCGCGCGCACGGGAACCGAGAATTCCGCGACATCCTTGGCGTGGGTGACGCGTAGGCCGTGCTTCCTCATGTGCTCGACATGCTCGGGCCATGGATCGATGAACGTCACGTCCTCACCTGCCTGCACCATATGGGCACCGGCATACCCGCCGACGGCGCCCGCTCCAACGATAGCTATCTTCCGGCCCATGCTTTCCTCCTGGCATTCCTCAGGCTAGCGCACCGGCCGGTCTCATCACAACGGTTGAACCGCGTCGCGCCAGGCGCCAGGTGTTATTCGATAACAACTCCCGTTCGTCGATCGGAGTCGTGCACCGCACAAATTTCACGAAGAAGAACAGCGCCCGCAATCCGAAGCACTCTCGTATCGGCGGAGAAGCCGTCCGCAGCATCGCAAGCGGACCGATGCAGCGGATCACACCATCGCTACGTTCGATTTCGACTTTCTGAGGGGGACAGGGCGCTTTGCGGACCACCGAGCCTAGGCTATGGTACGCTTGCAGACGTCCGACGGAAGTCAACAAGCTTTGGGAGCAAGTCAAGAAAATTTTGGGAGCAAATCAAGAAAATCAAGACACATTCAGGGAGGAAATAGAAATGGCAATAACTCGTCGTCAAGCGCTGGCATCCGCCGGCGCCGTAGCACTAAGCGGCCTGGCCAAGCCCGCGATCGCAGCAAAGGAGCCGATCCTGATCGGCTATCTTCCGGCCCTCACCGGTCCCTCGTCGTCCACCGGGGTTGGCATCAACCGCGGAATCCAGTTGGCGGTGCAGGAGATCAACGCGGGCGGTGGCATCGACGGGCGGCAGCTCGAACTGATTACCCGCGACACCCAGAGCGATCCGACCAAGGCCGTGAACGGAGCGGCGGAGCTCACGCACGGGCAGAAGGTGAGCGTCGTCTTCGGTCCGGTCAATTCCGGCGAGTTGCTCGCGGTCGTGCCGTTGCTCGCGCGCGCGAACACGCCGCAGATTCATCCCTGCTGGGTCGATACCCTGACCGACCCGAAGAAATATCCGATGTGCTTCCGCAATGCGCCCACCAACCAGCAGATCGGCGGCGCCGCGCACCGCTACGTGGTTGAGGTGCTGAAGCGTAAAAAGGTCGCGGTGGTCAGCGATACCACCGGCTATGGCACCGCATCGGTCAATGCCTATGTGCCGATGCTCAAGGGCGTGGGCGCGGACGTCGTCTATCAGGGCAACATCGACGCCGCCAATCCGGACCTCAAGCCCGAGCTGCTGCGCATGCAGTCGGCGGGAGCCGAAGCGATCATGCCCTGGAGCGTGAACGCCGGCTTCCTGTCGCGCATCATCAATACCCGCGGGCAGATGGGATGGGACGTGCCGATCGTCGGCCAGACCACGCTCGGCTCCGGCCAGACCAAGGCGCTGCTGGAAAAGCCCGAATACTGGGCGAAGGTGTACCCCAACAATTTCCGCCCCGTTTGCTATGCCACCGGCGGCAAGCTTTCGGATCGCACCAGCGCGTTCGTCGACCGCTTGAAGAGCGCCAAGATCGACATGGCCGACACGCTGTTGTGGTGGATCGCGCTCGGCTATGACAGCCCGCGGATGATCGCCGAGGCGATGAAGAACGTCGGCACCGAGCCGGAAGCGATCGTCGGCTATCTCAACAAGCTCAAGGAATTTCCAGGCGTCTACGGCGACATGTCCTTTACAGCCGATCGGCACGACGGCTACCCGGACAACGAGATCGTGATGGTCGAGGCCAATTCGCTCAAGGACGGCGCGTTCAACCTGGCTCCCGGCTACGGCGCCTGAGCGGATGGTCGAATCCATCGTCTCGACGGGGCTGGCGATCGGCTGCATCTACGCACTGATCGCCATCACCTACAATGTGATGTTCTCCGCCTCGCGCGTGTTCAGCTTCACCGCTGGCACGCTCGGGATGCTCGGCGGCGTGCTGGGCTCGTTGTTCATCGCCCGCATGGGCATGCCGGTGGCCGTCGGCTTTCTCCTTGCATTGGCCGGCGGCGCGGTGCTCGGCATCGTCACCGAGATCGTTGCCGTGCGGCCGGTGCTCAAGAGCCTGGACCAGCATCTCTACGTGCTCTCCACGTTGGCGCTGGCGCTGATGATCCAGCAGTTCACTGCGATCGAATGGAGCACGGAGCCGCAGCCGTTTCCGCGGCTCTTCGACATCGCCCGCGGCGGATTCGATCAGCAGTTCTGGTTACCGATGCTCGCCTGCGCGGTGGTGATCGTCGGCCTCGAGCTGCTCTATCGCCGCACCCTGATCGGCCACGCCTTTCTGGCGATCTCCGAGGACAACTTTGCTGCGCGCGCGCTCGGGTTGCCGGAACGCTCCTTGCGCATGGCGAGCTTTGCGCTCGCCGGTGTGATCGGCGCGCTCGCCGGTTTTGCCGGCGGCGAAATGCTGCTGGCCTTCTTTGCCAATGCGCCGATGCTGACCTTCTATGGTTTCGTCCCGGTCGCGCTGGGCGGCATGGGCAACAACCGCGGCGCCGTCGTCGCCGGCCTCCTGCTCGGATTATTTCAGCAAGCCGCCAACTTCCTGGTGGGCGGCATCTTTGCCTCGGTGGCGGTCTTCACGGTGTTCATCATCGTCCTGCTGGCGCGCCCCGAGGGCCTCGCCGGCGCAACCCACCAACGACGCGTTTAATGGATACGCAAGCAACCCAATTGCGCCCGAGCCGCCCGGACGTGCTCGGCTCCGCGAGCACGTTCAGCGCGGCGCTGCCTTTCCTGGCGCTGCTGCTTGTCGGCGTCTCGTTCCCACTGTTCGGCGGCGGCTATTGGGGCGTGATCGCCACCCGCGCCTGTGTTTATTGGGTGCTGGTGTCAGGCCTCAACCTGGTCGTCGGATTCGGCGGCCAGATCGCGATCGGCTGGGTGGCACTGCTCACGCTCGGAGCTTACACCACCAGCGTTCTCGCGGCCGGCAACGTCATGCCGGCATTGCCGCCCTATCTGGCGCTGGCGATTGCGGCCGTGGTCGGCGCCTTCTTCGGCTTGATCATCGGCCTGCCGGCGCTGAGGCTGCGCACCTTCTATTTCGCCATCACGACGCTCGGCTTCGCCACCATCGTGACCCAGGTGGCGTTGGCCTGGCAGAGCGTCACCGGCGGCGGGGTAGGCGTTGCCGGACCGGTCTTCCCGGAACCGTTCGCCTCCCAGTGGGGCTTCTATTATTTCTGCTTCGGCCTCGCCGCAATCTGCACCTGGATGACGGCGAACGTCGCGGCAAGCCGCTTCGGCCGCGCGCTCACCGCGATCCGCGATGCGGAGGTCGCGGCAGAAGCCAGCGGTATCTCAAAATCCACTCTGCTGGGGACGGTGTTCCTGTTCAGCGGCGCCGTCGCCGCAATTGCCGGCGGGCTATTCGCGGCGTTGCAATCCTACATCACGCCGGACGCGTTCACGCTTGACCTGTCGATCCTGTTCTTCATCGCCATTCTGATCGGCGGGCGTGGCTCCATTCTCGGGCCGCTCCTCGGCACGATTCTCTTGACCGCGCTGCCGGAATTCGCCGCGCCCCTGGTCGCGTGGTCGACGTTTCTCTATGCGGTGTTGCTGCTCGTCATCGTGCTTGCGATCCCGGGCGGAATTGCCGAGATCCTGGATTTCAAGAACCGCCGTCCGCTGGAGAGCGACCGCGCGATCGTCCCGCGGCCCGAGTTGCTCGAACCGCTGCTCGGCGCGCCGCCCGATGCCGGTGCGTTAACGCTGGATGACGTGGCGCTGAGCTTCGGTGGGGTGCGTGCGATCGACGGTCTCGACCTCGAGATCCGGCCCGGTCAGGTGCACGGACTGATCGGCCCCAACGGCAGCGGCAAGACCACGACACTGAACGTCATCTCGGGTTACTACGCACCGCAGCGGGGCGCCGTCAGGCTCAACGGTGCCGCGCTGCCTGTATTCGTGCGCCACCGGCGCGCGCACATGCGGATTGCGCGGACGTTCCAGACCCCCCGCATCGTCGGTTCCGCGTCGGTGCTGCAGAACGTCATGATCGGCGGCACGATCGACGGCGCGGGCACCTTCGTCGAATCGTTGCTGTCGCTGCCGCGCCATCGACGCGACGAGGCGATGTTGCACGACAGCGCCATGCTGGCGCTGGCGGCGGTCGGGCTGGAGCGGCTCGCCCCCGTGCGAGCCGACCGGCTGCAGCACAGCGAGTTGCGCTTCACGGAGATCGCCCGCGCTTTGATGCTACGCCCGGCTTTCCTTTTGCTCGACGAGCCGGCGGCCGGGCTCTCGGCCGAGGAGATCGCGCGGCTTGGCGCGCTGATCCTGGCGATCGCCCGGGCCGGTACCGGCGTTCTTGTGGTGGAACACCACCCCGATCTGATCTTCGACATCTGCCATCAGGTCACCGTGCTCAATCTCGGCAAGATACTGGCGGCCGGGACTCCGGCCGAAATCCGCGCGCATCGGGAGGTGGTCAATGCTTATCTCGGCGCCTGATCCGCTCCTGGCTGTCACCGGCCTCTCAACCGGCTACGGCAAGATCAGCGTGCTGCGCGGCGTCGACCTCAACGTGGGCGCGGGCGAGGTGGTGGCGCTGCTTGGCCCAAACGGCGCCGGCAAGACCACGCTGTTGCGCGCGGTGTCGGGACTGCTGCCATGGTCGGGACGCGTGCATTTCGGCGGTCGCGATCTCGCCGGCGCCAGTCCGCGCGATACCGTCAAGGCGGGGCTTTCGCACGTCATCGAGGGACATCGGGTGTTTACCCAGCTTAGCGTACTCGACAATCTGCTGCTGGCGGTTTACGACCTGCCGCGCCGCGAGCGCGCTTCGCGCGTCGAGGAGGCGCTGGCGCTCTTCCCCGAAATCGCCGCCAAGCGCCACGAACGCGCCGCTGCGCTTTCGGGTGGTCAGCAGCAGATCCTGGCGGTGGCGCAGGGCCTGGTGCGACGGCCGCGCCTGCTCATGCTCGACGAACCTTCCGCCGGCTTGTCGCCGGTGTTGGTCGATCGCGTGCTGGTGGTGGTGCAGCGATTGCGCGAGGGCGGGACCGCGGTATTACTGGTCGAGCAGTTGATCGAGAAAGCGCTGGCGCTCGCCGATCGCGTCTACGCGCTCGCGCGCGGATCGATCGTGCTCGAAGCCGAAACCAGCGAGGCTGATCTGCCTGACCGGCTCGAGCATGCCTATCTGGCAACCAGCAGTCGCTAAAGCATGATCCGGAAAAGTCGGTACCGGCTTTCCGAAAAGACCATGCTCAATAACAGAGTGCGATCGCGATTCGATCCAATATCATAGCCCTCTGGATTGACACCGACACGGAGGCCCATCTTGCCCGCCAGAATCGAAATCGGCAGCGTCACGATCCACCGCATCGTCGAGCAGGAGGGGCCATTCTTCGAGGCGATGCAATTTTTCCCGACCATAACGAAAGAGCTTCTCGACGAGAACCGCGGCTGGCTGCAGCCGAGGTTCCTCGATGCCAGCGATCAGCTGATGCTCTGCATCCAGAGCTACATCGTGCAGACACCTCACCACACCATCATGATCGATACCTGCGTGGGCAACCATAAGCCGCGGCCGACACGGAGCTTCTGGAACATGATGAATTCCGACCGCTACGAGAAGAACCTCGCGGCAAGCGGATTTGGCGTGAACGACATCGATTTTGTCATGTGCACGCATTTGCACACCGACCACGTCGGGTGGAACACGCGGCTCGAGAACGGCCAGTGGGTGCCGACCTTTCCGAAGGCGCGCTACGTATTCGCTGACCGCGAACTTGCTTACTGGACCAAACGCCAGCAGGACGACCCGGCCGCGTGTCCGTGGATTACCGATTCCGTGCTCCCGATCGTGGCTGCCAATCGCGTCGATATCGTCAAGAGCGCGCACGCGTTCAATGATCTCGTTACGCTGATCCCGACGCCCGGCCACACCATCGACCACTATTCGGTGCAGGTCGGCAAGCCCGGCGCCGATGCCGTCATTACCGGCGACATGATCCACTCGCCGCTGCAAGCCCGATATCCCCAACTGGGCATGATGTCGGACTACGACTCCGCGCTGGCCGGACAGTCGAGGCGGGAATTGTTCGGTCGTTTCTGCGATACGTCTACGCTCATGTGCACGGCGCACTTTCCGTCGCCATCCACCGCTCGCGTGGTGCGCTGGCAGGATACGTTCGACTTCATTGACACGTAGATCAGCTTGAGCCTATCGAGAGCATGAATGGATTTCATCGAACTGGACGGCCTCACGCTACGCTACGAACTGAGCGGCAAGGGTGACCGCACATTGGTGCTCGTGCACGAAATGGGCGGCTCGCTCGAAAGCTGGGATGACGTCGCACCACGTTTCGAGGAATCTCGCCGCGTATTACGCTATGACACCCGCGGCGCCGGAATGTCGCAGAAGGTGCGCGGCCTGCTCGGCATCGATACAATGGCTGACGATATCGCCGCGCTGCTCGACGCTCTCGGGATCGCCGGCAAGGTAGCGCTGGCGGGTGTTGCCGTCGGCGGCGCGATCGCACTTCATTTCGCTGCCCGATATCCTGAGCGCACGAGCGCCGTCGCGGCCGGCAGCCCGGCTACCGGCGTCGCGCCGGATCGTCGCGCTGCGGCCCTTGAACGCGTCGCAAAGATCGAGGCCGCCGGCATGGCATTCGCCGTCACCGATTCGATGCTGAATGGCTATGCCCCGGAGCTTCGCGGCGACATCAAGCGCTTTGAGCGATACCGGGCGCGATGGCTCGGCAACGATCCTGCAAGCTATGCGACGATCTGGCGAATGCTGGCGGGCATGGACATGCAGGACGAACTGACCAGGCTGCGCTGTCCCGTGCTCGTGATCGGCGGCAGCCTTGATCGCGTGCGCCCGCCGGCGCTCGCGGAAGCCGTGGCCGATGCCATCCCCGGTGCACGCTATATCGAAGTTCCGACCGGTCACTATATGGCGGTGCAAACGCCTGATCTGATCGCCGATTGCATCGACGAGTTCCTCAGAGCGGCCGGCGCCTGATAGAATTTCACCATATCCTCCACCACGCCAAGGTCTTTCCACATGGCTCCGCAACCCGCACATCAGATTCCCGGCGTTTATCACCGCAAGATCGGAGATATCGTCGTCACCGCCATCAGCGACGGCTATCTGGACGGCAACCTCGACGTGATGCGCAATGTCGATCTCGAAAAGGCACATCAGATTCTGCGGGACGCATTCCGTCCGGCGCGGCGAACCAGCGTCAACGCCTTCCTGATCCATTCGAAGGGCCGCCTGGCGATCGTCGACACCGGATCGGGCAATTATCTGCTGCCTACCGCCGGCTTCGTTCAGCGCAACCTCGCGGCGGCCGGCATCGATCCAAACTCGATCGATACCGTGTTGCTGACTCACATGCACCCGGATCATTCCGCCGGCCTGACCGACATGTCGAACGGCCAGCGCTTGTTTCCGAACGCGGAACTGGCCATGCACGAAAACGAACCGGCGCACTGGTTCGACGACGGCGCGATGGCGAAGGCCGACGAGCGATCGAAAAAACTCTACTTTCTCGCCGGCCGCGAGCAGGTCGCGCCCTACAAGGATCGCACGCGATTGTTCAGACAGGGCGAGGTTTTTCCCGGCGTGACCGCGGTGCCGAGCCTCGGGCACACGCCCGGGCCACACCGCTTATCTCGTCGCCTCGGGCAACGATCAGTTGATGATCTGGGGCGACACGGTGCACGTGCCGGAAGTGCAGACCGCGCTTCCCGAAGCCGGCATGGCCTTCGACACCGATCTCGCCGCGGCCGCAGCTGCGCGCAAGCGCATGTTCGATCGCGTCAGCACCGACGGCGTCCTGATCGCCGGGATGCACCTGCATTTCCCTTCGTTCTCGCGGCTTGCGCGGCGAGGCGACGCCTACGCGCTTTATTCCGAGGCCTGGGTTCACACTCTGGAAGCGGTCTAGCGCCTGCACGTTGTCGATCAAAATGCCTGTCCAGCGCACGACATCGTTCACTGCATGGCTTCAGCGATCTTTTCCGCCGCCATCAGCGTCGGCAAGTTGGTGTTGGCACACGGCACCACCGGGAAAATCGAGGCGTCGACCACGCGCAAACCCTGCACTCCCTTGACGCGGCCTTGCGTATCGACAACCGCCATCGGATCATCTGGCCGGCCCATACGGCATGAGCACGAGGCGTGCCACACGCCGATTGTCGCCTTGCGCACGAAGGCTTCCAGCGCCTCGTCGTCGCTCATGACTTCGTCAAACGTGAATCCCTCGACCACGAAGGTGTCGATCATGTAACTGCGCAGCGCCGCCGGTCCGTCCATCAGCGCGGCGGCAATCGCGGTGAGAATCTTGTTCCTGGCGTTGACCACGCCGATCTTGCGCACGCGGTCGGAGTACGAGGCCGGGAATGGCTTGTCGGTCACGGCCCTTAGCGGCGCGCTCATCTGCAGCGCCGCCATCTTGCGAAAGCCGCTCATCAGGCGCTCGAGGTCGCGCCTGTCGGACAGCAAGTTGAACTCGACGATCGGCTCCATCAGCGGGTCGCGCGAGGCGAGCTTCACCTGCCCGGTCTCCGAGTAGGTCTTGTTGACGAAGGTGAGCAGCGAGGCGATCTGAGCACCGACCGCATGCCAGGCCGACTTGCTGAGGACGGCGACGAACATGTCGCCCTTCGGCACGCCTGATAGTCCCGAGGAGTAACGCAGCCCAACCTGGACATGGCGCCTGGTGTGCTCATTCATGCGCGCGCCTGGGCGAATGAAGGACGACAGCGCGATCGAGGGATGATCCATCAGCCGCTGGCCGACGCCCTCAAGGCCCATCACGACCGGAATACCCATCTGCTTCAGGTGTCCGACCGGGCCGATGCCGGCGCGCAGCAGATGCGCGGGCGAATGGATCGCGCCGCAGGAGAGGATGACTTCACGGCCGCGGAATTCTTCTTCCCGGCCGTCGACCTGCGCCTTCACGCCGATGCAGCGCGTGCCCTCGAACAACAGCTCCTTGACATGCGTGTTGGTCAGGATCGTCAGATTGGCACGCCTGCGCGTCTCGCTGTCGAGATAACCCATCGCCGCCGAGATGCGTTGCTCGGCCTGATTGGAGTGCGTCACCGGGAAGTAGCCGTCGACGAACTCGCCGTTCTGGTCGGGCAGGAAAGCGTAGCCGGCGAGCTTGCAGGCCTCGGCAACAGCTTGGGAGTGCCGGGTCCAGTGCTCCGGCGGGATGCGACGGACGGGGATGCGGCCATCCTTGCCGTGGAATGGTCCGTCAAAATCAAGGTCGCGCTCGACCTTCCTGAAGTAGGACAGCACGTCCTTCCAGCTCCAGCCCGCGGCGCCGCGGGCCTCCCATTCGTCGTAGTCGGTCGGCGCGCCGCGGTTGGCCAACTGGCCGTTGATCGAGGACCCGCCGCCCAACACGCGTGCCTGCTCGTACTTGCGCACTGGCGGGCGTTCCTGCTCGGGGTTGTTGTGGCTGACGACCTGGGTCGTGACTCTGAGCTCGGTCCAGTGGAAGCGCGGATCGAAATATGCCGTGCCCGAATAGCTATCTCGAATTTCGGGCGGCTCGTTGCCGGGCGGCGTGTCCTGACCGGCCTCGCAGAGGAGGACCTTGTTAGCGCTCGTGGCGGAGAGCCTGTGGGCCAAGACCGAGCCCGCCGAGCCGCCACCAACAATGATCTTGTCGTACACTTCGGCGTTTCCCTTTTTTTGTCTCGGAAAGATAGCCTCCGTGGTCGGTTCACGCCAGTCCGCTGCTTGCGCAATGCCGGCGGTTGGGCTGGGCCCCAACGCCCCTGGAATACCGGGTCACCCGCCTTCGCCTTCGCGGGTGATGATGACCGGGAGTGTAGCGCGTTCGCGCACAACGCATTGCCACAGATTCGAATTTCAACCAGCGACAGACGCAGCTTCGCGATCTCGCCGCGCGTTTTCGCGCGAGTTTTGCTTTTAGACGTCCCGCCCTCTGAGATCAGAGGGCGCAGGGAATGCCGGGCGCACGATGCGCCCGCAGCCTCGCATGCAAAATAAAATGAGCATACGAGCGTAGTCACCACGGTCACACCGGAAACACCCAGCATTCCCCGCGCAATGGTTTTAACGCTTATACCGAGCTCTCCCCGGTGACCGGGCTCTTTTGCCACCGTCGCCTGCGCGTCTTAGCGCAGACTTGACGCCAGCGTCGGGGCGTCAGGACCACACGGCTTCGCCGTCCGCTTCAAGTGCTCCCGTCTTGAGCACCATCAGCGTCCACGCATCCCGCCCCGCGGCGGTGACGATCGCAACGCCCCTCTATGGGACGGGACGGCTGCGGATTTAGACTGATTTGCGTCTTCGGAAAATCAGAATATTTTTGCAAAGGGGGCTGGACAGGCAAGTAACAGGGCAGTCACTGATTTGCCCGTCGGGCAAAATCCCCTGCGGCTGTGTAAAGCTCGTCCTGCGATGGCAGGGGTCTGGCCGCTCGGCGATGCGCATGCGGTTGGACGCGATGCCAGGATCAGACGCTAGATGCGTCGACGATGCTGTAGACGGCCGCCAAGGCAATCACACGGGATCTTGCTGTATTGCGTGAAACCATCCCTAATGCGCAGAAGATCACACGAGACCAAACGCAGATAGCGCTCGTGGGCTGACCAGGGGAGGAGCGTAATGAAGGGTCCCGAGGACGACGCCGGCTTGACCGGCAAGGTCGCAATCATAAGCGGCGGCGGCGCGGTGGGTGAGGGAATCGGCAACGGCCGGGCGGCGGCAATCCTGCTCGCACGCGCGGGTACCAAGGTGCTGGTGGCCGATCTCGACCAAAAACTCGCCGAACGCACGGTCGAAATGATTCAGGCCGAGGGCGGCACGGCGGCGGCACATGCCGGCGACGTCACCAGGGAAACCGAATGCAAGCAATTGGTCGATGCTGCCGTCGACCGCTGGGGCCGGCTCGACTTCCTCGACAACAATGTCGGCATCGGCAGCCGCGGCAGCGTCGTCGACCAGAAGCCCGAGGAATATCGGCGCGTGATGCAGGTCAACGTCGAGACCATGTTCCTGCTCTCCAGGCACGCGATCCCGGCCATGATCAAGACCGCCAGGGGCGGCTCGATCGTCAACATCTCGTCGATCTCAGCACTCCGGCCACGCGGGCTCACCACTTACACGACCTCGAAGGCCGCGGTCATCGGACTTTCCCAGGCGATGGCGGTCGATCACGGCCGCGACAACATCCGGGTCAACTGCATCTGCCCCGGCCCGATGTATACGCCCATGGTCTATGCCAGCGGCAACGGCATGAGCGACGCCGCACGCGCTCAGCGCGTCAACGCCTCAATACTGAAGACCGAAGGTACCGGCTGGGATGTAGGCCACGCAGTGAAATTCCTGTTCAGCAACTACGCCCGTTACATCACCGGTCAGGTGCTGGTGGTCGACGGCGGCGTCACACTGCAAAGCCCGGAACGCGATTCACAAGATCGCTGATCTCGGAAGGTCATGAAATATCCGAGGTCCGCTTCGGCGATTTCGACCCCGAGGCGGCTAGTTTCAAAAACCCGGAGACCGATAGCCAATTCGAAAAATCCCGCCATTGGCGGGCCTCAATGGCATTATCGACGCTAAAGTCTCGGGGCGCCGGACTGCCTGGCTGACCTTGGAGAATTCGAACTCCCATATTCCTGGCCGGAACAAGACGCCCGCTCTTTCAATGTCCAAAGCACCGCAGGGTATTACTCTCCCAGTGGTTGTGTGCCACACTACCAACCGCCGCCGCAATGCGTGTTGGAACAGGAAACTGTGACGCGCGGGAATTTGGGGGGTCAACGTGAGCTTTGAACAGGTCGCGGAGCAACCACGTCACGTCATCATATCCGCGCGCGTCAACCCGACTGCCGAACTGGCACGCTGGCTCTTCGAGCACTACCACATCACCTACCACGAGCGCGTTTCGCTGCGCGGGAAAGCCAGCGTTGATGCTCTGGCCGTCGTCGGGCCTGAAGGCGCCTGGACGGGTGCGCGCGGGGTACTGAACGGCCTTGACGCAAAATCGCGTCCCGGCCAGCGCCTCTACGGCGAAAGCGATGCGGAACGCGCCGCCAATCGCGCATTGGTCGAACGTTTCCTCGATCTGCTCCTGCTCCCGGTCCGCCGCTACGTCTACGCCCAGATGCTTCCGCACAAGGCGATCCTTTTTCCCGTGATCGCCGATGGCGCTCCGCCCTGGGAGCGAGCCTTCATCTATTGGCTTTACCCGCTGTGGCGCAAGCTTCTGGCCCGCCGGCTCGACTTTGCGCCCGCCCTCGTCGCCGAGGCGCCAGAGCAGATCCGCAAAGCCTGCGATATCATGGAGGCCGAACTTGCGAGGCGAGGCACACGCTTTGTCGGCGGCGACGATCCGGGCGTCGTTGACATCGTATTCGCGGCCCTCGCCGCACCGGTTGTCTTCCCCCCGCAATATGGCGCCACGTTGCCCGCGCTCGACGCGCTTACCGTGGAGTTCAAATCCTTCGTTGACCAGATGCGCGCTCGACGCGCGGGGCAGTTCGTGCTCGACACCTACGAAGCGCGTCCGCAGCCGCAGGGGTGGATGGCCGCCCGTGGCAGCGGTCGTCCACTGACCTCCCTGATTTTGGAGGCGTGGCCTCAGCGCATCGCGGCCAAGGCCGCGGCAGCTTACGGGCACGTCATTCGGATCGCCGGATTTGCGATCGCGAGCCGCTGGAACGACGTGGAAGATATTCTTCGCCGCGATCTCGACTTTCAGATTGCACCCATCAACGGCGTCCGCATCGACGAGGTGAACGGGCCGTTCGTGCTCGGTCTCGATCGCGGCGTGCAGATGGCGACCGAACGGCCGCAGCTTTACGCCGCCGTGTCCGCGATCGATCTCGTCGGCGTGCGCACCACGGTCGCGCGGGAGGCCGAACGCCTGCTGGACGAGGCGATGATGGCGGACGGGCGGCTCGACATCGTCAACGGCTATGCGCGTCTCGTCGCGGCGCGCACCGCCCGCCAAATCTTCGGACTTGCCGCGCCGACCGAAATGGACCTCATGAGGGTCATCCGCGCGGTTTTTCAGCACACTTTTCTGAACCTGACCGGCGACGAGAAAGTGCGTCAACGCGCGCTCGCCGCAGCGGCCGAACTCAAACAATGGTTCAGGGACGAGATCGACCGGCGCCACCGTCAGGGGCTCCAGATCGATGACGTCATCGGCCGGCTGTTGGCATTGCGCGGGACAAATCCCGACGCGCTCGATGACGACGGTGTCCGGCGCAACGTCGCGGGCCTGCTGGTCGGTGCGATCGACACGACCGCGACGGCGGTCGCCAAGATCATCAGGATGGCATCCGCCGATGATGCCGTACTCGCCCGGGTGGAGCGCGCACTCGACGATCAGCCGCGCATGATCGGGTGGTGTAACGAACTTCTGCGGCTGTGGACACACAATCCGGTCCTGTTGCGCCGCGCAGCGGTGGATGTGTCGGTCGGCGGCAAGAAAATCCCCGCGGGAACGACGGTCGTTGCCTATACCCAGGCCGCCATGTTCGATCGGGATCATTTTGCGAATCCGAACCGGCTCGATCCCACGCGCCCCGCGGCGCTCTATCGCCACTTCGGCGGCGGCCTCCACCCGTGCTCGGGCCGGACCGTCAACGACGTGCAGATACCAGAACTCGTGCGCCAGGTCCTCAAGCGCGGCATCCTGCGTGTCGAACGGCCGCGCTACGACGGGCCTTTCATCGACGAACTGATCGTCTCATTTCGCGGGGGCGGAAAGTGAACCACGCATTCGTCACCATTATTGCCGACGTCCCGGTCAAGGACATCGCGGCGCTTCGGGCATCGATCGAGGCCCTCGACAATCCCGCGGCCCCGAAAATCGCGGCAGCGCTCGACGGCCTCGCGGCGATTCATTTCGCCAGCCTGAACGTGTTCGAAGCCTCGGCGGGCGATCGCGGCTATCTGGTGTTCGAGTTCTCCGGCGATGGCGCCGTCGACGAACTGCTCGACCATCTCGGCGATAAACTCGGTGCCGACCTGGACCCGATCTTCGCTCATGCCGATGGCCGCGGAAATCAGCCGTTGCGCGAGTTCTGGCGCGGCCACGTCGTCGAGACCGGGCAAACGCCGTTCACCAACCCGGGGGTCAATTTTACGGGCACTCCAGGTCTGTCGGTGCAACGGATTCGGCGTGAGCGCGATCTGGTCCTGCACCTGACCGGGATTCTCGATACGATCGGTCCCGGCAGGCCGGCGCTCCAACGCCTTGAAGCGATCCGCAGGCAGCTGCGGCAAGACGCACAATGGAGTTGGGCGCTCGATCCCGAGCCGATGGCACAGGGTGGCACGCTTGCCATCGTGCCCGATACCCTGGCGCGCGCGCTGCCCGTCGCTGTCAGGCTCGCGTTGCCGTTTGCCCGGGACTTCCTGTGGCCGCTTGCGGTTCCGGCATTGATTGCCTTTCTGATCGCGTGGTGGGTGCGGGACTTCAGCGGCAGAGGCTTGCTGTTCGCGCTTGGATGCGCGGCCGCGACGGCATTGGTGACGGCGCTGCTGGCGGCCGTGGCCGCAATTCTGATTTTTTGTGTGTTTCGGCGGCGGGAAGATGCCGAGGTGCCGATCGACCGCCCGCCCGAGGCCGGCGCCGTCGCGGCGATCCTGCGGCGCGAGAATTACGCCGCGCAGAACCATCTCGCCGCCCTCTCGGTGATGAAACCGGGTTGGCTGCGACGCTTCGCGCTACGCCTTTCGTTCTGGGCCACCGCGCAACTGGTGACGCGATTTTTCCGAGCGGGATATCTGGGCGACCTTGGAACCATCAACTTCGCGCGCTGGGTCATGGTGCCCGGGACCGGCGATCTGCTGTTCCTGTCGAACTACGGCGGCAGCTGGGAGAGCTATCTCGAAGATTTCATCACCAAGGCGCACTCCGGCCTGACCGGCATCTGGTCCAATACCGTCGGCTTCCCCAAGGCGTCATATCTGTTTATGGACGGCGCGACAGACGGCGATCGCTTCAAGCGCTGGGCGCGCCGCCAGCAGATTCCAACCGCGTTCTGGTATGCGGCCTATCCCGACATTACGACTGCGAATATCCGCACCAATGCTGCGATCCGGCAGGGCCTCGGTGGCGTCATGACCGAGGACGAGGCGCAAAGCTGGCTGTCGTTATTCGGCTCCGAGGTGAGACCGGCTTCGGCACTCGAGTCGATCGAGATCCAGAGCTTGATGTTCGGAGGTTTGCGCTTCCTGCCGGAAGGCTCGGCGCTGCTGTTCGGACTTGCGGACGACAAGGCGGCAGCCAAGGCCTGGCTCGGCGAACTGCTGCCAAGCATCCGCTTTGCCGATGGACGCAGCTGGTCGGAAGCGACCATCCTCGGGTTGACTGCATCCGCGCTGCACAAATTTGGTTTGCCGGACGAGAGCGTTGCGACTTTTCCGGCCGCGTTCGTCGATGGCATGGCCGCGCCGTGGCGGTCGCGGCTGCTGGGAGACGTCGGAGAGAGTGCGCCGCAGGCGTGGCGCTGGGGCAAGCAAGGCGATGAAATCGATGGTGTGCTGCTGCTCTATGCAAAGACGCCGGACGAACTCGACCAATTGCGGGAGCGCATCGTTGCGACGCTGCGGAAGCATGGGCACGCAGTACGGCGCACCATCTCCTTCCAGACGCTGCAAAGCGCCGGAGAAACTCCTCCGGAGCAATCGCACCTCAAGCGCGAGCCGTTCGGCTTCGTCGATGGAATATCGCAACCCGTCATTCGCGGAACCTACAAGGCCCTGCGCGGCGCGGACCCTATCCATATCGTGGAAGCCGGCGAATTCATCCTGGGATACCCCGACAATCGCGGCTACATGCCTCCAGGCCCGACATTGAATGCGATCCACGATCCCGCCAATCTGCTGCCGGTCGCGGCTGCTGCCCCTTCCGGTTTTTCCAACAACACCGTCAACATTGACCGCGACCTCGGACGCAACGGCAGCTTTCTTGCGATTCGTGAGCTCGAACAAAACGTCGATGAATTTCTGGCCTATTGCCGGACGGAAGGCGCGCGTCTGCAACCCTGGTTTCCACCCGGCGTACGGGCGCCGCCGCAGGAATTCATTGCCGCCAAGATTGTCGGCCGCTGGCGCGACGGATCGCCGCTCGTTCGCTATCCGCGCTATCCCGCCACCGATGCGCCGGTCCCGGCGCATCCCTTGTCGCGAGCAGGTGCGGGTGCGGGGACTTCGTCGGAGCAATTGACGGTGCAGATCCCGATCGCTCCCGGTCGGCCCGGCGCCGGAACCGGCGGCGCAAACACCCAACCGAAATTTGAACCCGACAACGACTTCCTGTTCGGAACTGAGGACCCGCAGGGGCTGCGGTGTCCGCTAGGCGCGCATGTCCGGCGCGCAAATCCGCGCGAGAGCTTCGATCCAGGGTCGCGTGAGCAGATCGAGATCACAAATCGTCATCGCATCATCCGGGTCGGACGTTTCTATGAACCAGAGCCCGGCCAGCGGCGGGGACTGTTCTTCATGTGCCTGAACGGAGATATCGAACGGCAGTTTGAGTTCGTGCAGCAAACCTGGATTGGTGGCGCATCGTTCCACGGGTTGTCGAATGAACGCGATCCGCTGACGGGCAACCGCGACAGCGCCGATAGCCACACAGTTCCGACGCGTGACGGTTCAATGCGGCTCATGAAGTTGCCTTCATTTGTAAGCACGCGCGGCGGCGGCTATTTCTTTTTGCCCGGGCGACGCACGATAGAATACCTTGCGTCGGCCAGCACCGCCGCCTCGGAGAAAATCGACGAAGGCGACGATCACAGCGATGTATAATAACGCGCGAATGCGCGGGCATTTTGGCGGCAAAGTGATGCGCGGCATTCTGATCTGGGCACGCGAGGAGTAGCTACCGCGCGAGCAGTCGGCGAGCAGGCATCATTTCCGCCTTTGGCATCCACTACATGGGGACGAACCATGCTACGTTCCGTCGTCGGCATAAGGGCGGTGCAATGAAGCGGCGCGGGCATGCTCCTGACCAGCAGAACGCAGCTCCGTCTTCCAGTCACGACGGCTGACGCCGGCGGGAGGCCGCCGCTCTGCTTCTGCCACACAAGATGTCGGTCGATGTCTCAGATGGTCAGAAGCTCAAAAGCCGGATGCGAGCATATGTTTCGGCTTTTTCCCCCAGAAGCGGGCATCGTCAGCCAGGCGAGCCACGTCCGAAAAGTGCAACTTCGGCGATTGGCGGTGGCTCGGATCAGCTCCAGGCCCTCGCGCGTTGATGGACCCTGCCGCCTTGCATTTGCATTTACCGCACGGGTCTGCCGGAAGGCCGACCGACCTCGAGACCTTGCCTAACCGTGGTACTTCCGCTTTGTTAGTGCGCCGGTGGGCAGTTCACCATCGCGGTAAGACGGGGTGCAGGTCATGACACTCAGATCATTTTTCACGGTCCTCGCTGTTCTCTCCTTCCTCTTCGGCGTCGGCTTTGTGCTCGCTCCTGGTCAAGTCCTTGCCAACTACGGCATCGAAACTTCGCCCGCTTTGGCCCTGGTGGGACGGCTGTTCGGCGGAGTGTTGCTGACGCTGAGTGCGATCCTCTGGTTCGCCAGGGACTTCCGCGACGCGGCCGCCGTGCGGGCGGTGCTGCTCGGCGCCCTCTTGGGGGACATCATAAATCTCGTGGTCGCAACTTTAGGCACCTTGTCCGGCACGTCGAATGCGTTGGGATGGTCGACTGTGGTGATCTATCTCTACGGGGCACTCGGAAGCGGATATTTCCTGACGGCCCAATCGCGTCTATCGCCGCGTTAGCGCCGCAGAAGCCATATCGACCGCTGCGGCGCGTGACGTCGCCTGCGGACTTATCAATATCCGCGACCCGCCGTGATCCGCATCAGTGCCACGTCCAATCCTGCGGCATTTGCACAGGCAAATTCTGTGGCGCATTGAATGCTCCATGCCTTGGCGTCAAAACCCAGCACGTTGGGCTTCGTTATTGGGAAGGCCGCGTCAATCGGTTGATGTGACCTTGTCAACGGTCACTGCTGTATGGGCGATGGTCATCACGATCCGTTGGTCTCATTTTGGACTCAAATTCGCCTGCGACTCAATCGAGGCTGCTGGATACGACAGGATGGGGGTACGTCTTAAATTGAAGGACTTGCCATGGGCATCGGACATCCGCCGCGCGACAAGAAAGACCGCCGCCTTGGCGATAACGTTGTGTCTCTGCGACATCCGGCTAATGACGAATTTTTCGACTTATTGTCGCCGCTGCTTGAAGAGGCTGAGACCTTTAAAGACAATGAATCGCCACGCTGGGAATCACTCTCGAAGGAGAATGCCCGGCTTCGCGCGCTTGCGGTTGAGCTATCGAACCTCCTGGGGAACCTCCCTATTCGAGAGTGGGAGGATGCCGCGCGATCATGATGCCAGGTGCGGTCGTTGTCAGGGTGACAGTGCCGGAATCCACAATCTCAGAAATGCGTTCAGGCTTATTGGTTGTCGCCCTCGCGACGAAGATCGCGCGAAACAGCAGCGAGCTCGTCCTTTTGGGCGGTCAGGACAGTCGGCGTCACCACTGTCGCGTCTCACGCGCCTTCGCGATGTCCCGATCCGTCAGCCTGACGCGTATCCGCGCCCATGCGAGTTTGAACTTCGCTTCGCAGTCCTCCAGATCGGTGCCCGATCCGCTATCGCCGCTGAGCGATGGTTGGCCGCAAACATTGCAGCCCCACGACCACTGATCGACATGCGCAGGAAGGCCGGGATTTTTCCTGATCCGGCCAATCGGCAAGCCGCGCCATATCACGGTGTAGTCGTCGAGGTAGCTTTTCCCGACGATCTTGGTGAGGTGGATGGCGATGGTTTCGTTGTCGAGCATTGGCCCGCGCTTTTTGCGTAACGCGACTCACACACATCGCGTGTAACGTAACGGTGATCGAAAATTTGTCGGATTTGCGATGCGAGGGAGAGTTTTTCGCCCTGGCCGTCGCGGCTACCCTGGAATTCAGCACCAGACACAAGTGAGCCGCCAAGGGTTACTCCCCTGACGGCTCGCTATCCTGACGTCGACCACGTCGAAGTGCTCCGATCCGCCGAAACGCACCATTGCCCCACGCCTATCGACAGGCGGAGCATGGTCCGATCAATCCGCAGGTTCAATTCAACAATTATGAACTCGTGGCAGGTTACCCGCGCCGGTCGTAGCAACCGCGCGGTTGCAAACTGTCAACAATTTGGCGGAATTTTGAAATTCCCCGATATTCACGCGTCGGCCATTTCGTCCACGTTCTCGGCGGTCAACGCGGCGATCCGCACGCGGCTTCGGAGACGGCTCCCATGCCGAAGTGAATTTTTGCCGACGGAGAAGCCAATTTTGCTGAACCGCAGGGGCGCTGGGTGAGCCCCATTCCATGAGTGGCGCAAACTATAACGATATCGTCTGGTGGCCGAAAAGCGGCGGCCCGGTGACAGTGAAGGACTGACTCCAATTTGTACTCTTCGGTAGGCGAGCACTGATTGGCGCGATTTGGCCCGCCACATTCATCTCACATTGCCTCGAGGGTGGCACCCATTGTTTCGAAGCAGAAGCCTCGCGGTCTTGGCTTGTCGGCACATCGGACCTGCTCTTGAAATGCAAAAAGGCCCCGAGGGGGCCTTTTTTAATTCAAACCGCGTCTTTTGCAGCCTTGACGGGACGTGCTCTGACGATCTTTCGAGCAGGTTTGGCCTTGAACATCATTGGCTCGCCGTTGAAGGGATTCGTACCTTTGCGCGCCTTGGTGGCGGGCTTCTTGATGACGACGAATTTGGCAAAACCGGGAACCAGGAAGACACCGCTTTTCTTAAGTTCCTTGTAACCGATGGTCGCCAGTGTCTCCAGCACGCCCTTTACGTCCTTCTTTGCTACTTCGTTCTCGGCAGCGATCTTCTCGATCAGCTGCGACTTTGTCATCTGCACTGCCATATTGTCTCCTGTGTGTTGATTCGCGCCACGGACAGTATTTGGAATCTGGCCGAGAAACTGCGCGTATCGCGATCTGCACAAGTTTGTTAGTGCGCTTGACCATTCTGTCTAGTATGGCGCGGTCAACCCGAACACGGCCTTGTCCGGGACAAGTGTGGGTTTGCGGAGTGCGGCGTGCCGTGTGCGCAGGCCGCGAGTGACCTTGGAGTTCATCCGACAGCCGCGCGATTCGGCAAAAGCCGAGACAATCCGGCGCCAACGTCAGCCTGTCGCGGTGGATCGGAACCGGCGCGCCCACATGTGAAGGCGGCGCAGTCTGATGCAAATGAAAGCACACGACGAAGTTCGTCGGAATCCGTGTGCGCGAGCGATTCGGCTCCGATTCGTCTGATCGCACGCAAGGCGAATAGCAAGGCGGCCTGAAAACTATCACCGGCCCCGATGGTATCCACCACATTTACGGCGGGCGCCTGAACCTCAACCATGCCGGCTTCCTTATGCCACGCCAGAGCTCCCTTGATGCCGCGGGTGACGACGACCAGGCTAGCGCCCGCCTCGATGAATGATTTTGCCCTTCCCGCGTAATCGCTACCACCGTACAAGAATTCAAAATCGACGTCCGACATGCGCACGATGTCCGCGGCCGCGACAAACATATCCATCTGCTCGATATAGCGGGCCTTGTCCTTGACCAGCTTGGGCCTGCAATTCGGATCGAAGGAGACCGTGGTTGATCCGCGCGCATCCTCGAGCATGGCAAGCGCTTGGGCCGCTCCCTTGGCATCGACGAGCGTGGTCGATCCGACATGAACGGCCTCGATTTGATCGAAAGGGATTGAGCCGCGCCGATAGATCCAGTTTCGGGTCGCGGTCCCCTCGTCATAGAAGGCATATTGCGGTTCACCGGCGACGGTTCGGACGAACGCGAGCGTCGTCTGGTGCTCGCTCCGCGTCGCGTATCGAAGGTCGACCTGCGAAGCGGAAGCGTGGTCTGCAATCATGCGGCCGAACAGGTCGGTCGATATGCCGCCGACAAACCCCGCCGGTGTGCCGAGACGCGCCATGCCGACGGCGATGTTGAGGCAGGAACCTCCAACCGCAGGAACGATGGCGTCGCGCCCATCCACCGATTTGACGGGCAGGAAATCGATCAAGGCGTCACCGCAACTCAGCAGCATGGCTCTAATTCTTCGCGTTGGCAGCGGCGATCAATTCGAACCCGTGCATGGCGTCGCGGCTTTCCCGGTCCAATTCTCGCATCAGCCCATGAACCCGTCGCTTGGTCCGGTGGAAGTCGGCCATTCCGGGCGCCGTCGGTTCGCTCGAGCAACCGATCGCCGACATCGAAGTCATTGCCTCGCCGATCGATCCGTAAGCGCTGCCGGCGACTGCACCCAGCATGGCGGCGCCGAGCAGGACGGGTTCCTGCGTTTCGGGAACCGCAATCGTCAGGCCAATCGTATCCGCCATGATCTGGCGGACCAGCGAACTCCGTCCTGCACCGCCGCCGATCACCATCAAGTCGCTGTCGACACCGTGCGATCGAAAGGCGTCGACGACATCCGCAAGGCCATAGGCAAGGCCGCACAATCCCGCCACGAACAGCCGTTCCATCGATCCGATGTCGACGTCGAGATCCATCCCGGCAACGACGGCGCGCGAATCGGGATCGGCGAACGGCGAACGGTTGCCGAGGAACTCGGGGAGGACGTGGATGTCGCGGGCAAACAATGCCGCCTCGCCCGGGTTTCGCGATCGCGATACGATCCGCTGCTCGAGAAATTCCAAAACTTCCGTGCCGCCAGCATGCGCCATCCCGACGGCCTCGTTATACGCAGGGTGGGACCTGATGAGATGATCGATCGCCGCGCCCGCCGCGGACTGACCGCCTTCGTTCAGCCAGAATCCGGGAACCATTCCGGAATAGTAGGGACCCCAAACACCCGGGACGAAACGAGGCTCCGACGTCGTCGCCATGATGCAGGCCGAGGTGCCCATGATGTAGGCAAGACGGCGACGGACATCGACCGGTCCGCCCGACTCTTCGCGCCCTCCGATCGTACCCACGCCTCCGGCATGAGCGTCGATCAGCGACGCGCCGACCGGCGTCCCCTCGGGCAGACCGAAATCGAGCGCGGCGGACTTGGTCAGGCCGACGCCCAGCGGTGTACCGGGTGCGACGATCTCCTCGCCGATTTTCGCGCGGCTTTCGGATGCGAGATCTCCAAGACCGATGCGTTCGAAATAGCTGTTGCTCCAGCGGTGTTCGTGGGAGAGGAAATTCCATTTGCAGGCGAGCGTGCAGATCGAACGTAATGTCGATCCGGTGGCACGGAACGAAAGATAGTCGGCGAGATCGAAGAAATGGCCGGCGCTGTTGTAGGTCGACGGCAGGTACCGCTTCAGCCAAAGCAGCTTGGGAATTTCCATTTCGGGCGAAATCGAGCCGCCGACATAGCGAAGAACGTCGTCATGCGTGTCGTTGACGACGCGGGCTTCGGCAATCGCGCGATGATCCATCCAGACGATGACGTTGCGTCGCTCGTCACCTGACGTGCTGACCGTCAGCGGGTTGGCGGCCGCGTCGAGCACCACAAGCGAGCAAGTCGCGTCGAAACCCAGGCCCTTGATGGCAGAAGGCGGGAGGGCTGCCTCCGCCATGGCGGCACGGACAGAAGCGGCGCACGCCGCCCAGATCTCGGCGGACGACTGTTCGACGATATTGCCTGTCTCATGCCAGACCGTGATCGGATGCCGGGCCGTGGCCAACAGCATCCCCAACTCGTCGAAGATCGCCGGCGCGCGCGCTCGATGTGCCGACGTCGATGCCGATGAAGGCCTGCCTCATTCCAATCCCACTCGAGATCCGCGCCAGCCTACCAGCACGTATAGCCTCCGTCGACGAGCACGACACTTCCTGTCATCAAGCTCGCGGCATCGGAGGCGAGAAACAGGACAACGGAAGCAATTTCGTCGACTTCTCCCATCCGGGCCATCGGCGTACCGCCGATCCAGGCATCATACATCTGCGGGTTGTTCTTGACGAATGCATTGAGCGGCGTCGCGATGTAGGTTGGCGCGACGGCATTGACGCGCACGCCGCGAGCACCCCATTCGGCCGCAAGCGACTTCGTGAGATGATGCACCGCGGCCTTCGAAGCGTTGTAGTAGCACTGCTCCTGCGGCTTGTTGACGATGAAGCCGGACATCGAGCCGATGTTCACGATGGAACCCGACTTTGCCCGCAGCATGTGCCTGCCGAAGGCGCGGCAGCACCAGAACGTACCGTTGAGATTGACGTCGACGACGTTCAACCAATGCTCGTCGGTGACGTTCTCCGCCGGAGTTTCGCTTCGCGCAATGCCGGCGTTGTTGACGAGGATATCGATCTTTCCGTGCTGTGCCGCGACTTGATCCGCAACCTCGGAGACGCGCGCCGAATCCGTCACGTCCATGATGACGACCTCGGCGTCGAAATCCTTTCGCCCGGAGGCCGTCGCAACCGGTCTCGGCCGCCTTGGGATCGCGATCGACAATGATGACTTTCGCCCCCGCTTCCCCGAGCGCTTCCGCGCATGCGAGGCCGATGCCTTGGCCTGCGCCGGTGACGACGGCGATGCGGCCGCCAAGCCTAAATTTCTCCAGATACATCTTCGCTTGGTTCCTGTTGTTGAAGGTATCGTCCGCCCTCACTCACGTCCTGATGACCCCGCCGTCCTTGTCGAAGCGGTGCAGGCGGGCCGGATCCGGCGAAAGCCACACGCGGTCGCCGGCCTTCAGATTGAACTCCCCGATGCAGCGCGCGGTAAGCATTCCCTGTTTCACCGGCGTCGACATAGAGGAAGGTATCGCTGCCGAGATGCTCGGCGACCGATACGGTGCCTGGCCAGCCTTCGCCCTGTTTGCCGATTTTCAGGTGTTCGGGCCTGATGCCGATGGTGGCGGCGCCGTGCTCGCTGGCAGCTTCTCCGGATATGAAGTTCATCTTGGGCGAGCCGATGAAGCCCGCGACGAAAATATTGGCAGGATGTTCGTAGAGCTCCAGCGGCGAGCCGTATTGTTCGATGCGGCCTGCATTGAGCACCACGATCTTGTCGGCCATGGTCATGGCCTCGACCTGATCGTGCGTCACGTAGATCGCGGTGGTTCCTAGCTGCTTCTGCAGTTTTGTCACTTCCAGACGCATCTGGACGCGCAATGCTGCGTCGAGATTCGACAGGGGTTCGTCGAACAGGAATGCCTTCGGCTCGCGCACGATGGCGCGACCGATCGCGACACGCTGGCGCTGCCCGCCCGAAAGTTCGCGCGGCTTCCGGTCAAGATAGGGCGTCAGATTCAGCGTGGCGGCGGCGGCCTCCACCTTGCGGTCGATCTCGGCACGCGGCAGCCCGGCCATTTTCAGACCGAACGCGATGTTGCCGCGGACGCTCATATGCGGATAGAGCGCATAGGACTGGAACACCATCGACAGCCCGCGCTTTGCCGGGGGGACGTCGACCACGTTGCGGCCGTCGATCAGGATTTGCCCGCCGGTGACGTCCTCAAGTCCGGCGATCAGGCGCAGCAGCGTGGTCTTGCCGCAACCCGAAGGCCCCACGAAGACGACGAAGGCGCCGTTATCAATATCCAGATTCGCATCCCTAATGATGTTGACCGGTCCGAACGACTTGCGGACTCCCTGGAGCGTTATCTGGCCCATGATGTCTGGTCCCTTCCACTGATCTACTTGACGGCGCCGAACGTCAGCCCGCGGACGAGCTGCCGCTGGGTGAACCATCCCAATATGATGATCGGGGCAATGGCGAGCGTCGATGCGGCCGACAGCTTCGCCCAGAACAGGCCCTCCGGACTTGAATAGGAGGCGATAAAGACCGTGAGTGGCGCTGCGTCCAGCGTCGAAAGGTTCAGGGTCCAAAATGCCTCGTTCCACGCCAGAATGAAGTTGAGAAGAAGCGTCGAGGCAAGGCCCGGAACGGCCATCGGCGCCAGCACATAGACGAGCTCGCGTCCGATCGTCGCGCCGTCCATCCGCGCCGCTTCGAGGATGTCTTTCGGGATTTCCTTGAAATAGGTGAAGAGCATCCAGATCACGATCGGCAAATTGCCAAGACAAAGGATCAAAACGAGACCGGCTCGGGTATCGAGCAATCCGAAATCTCGATAGATCAGATAAATCGGAACGAGAACGCCAACCGGCGGCATCATCTTTGTCGAGAGCATCCAGAGCAGGATGTCCTTGGTCCGCTTGGTCGGCGCGAACGCCATCGACCAGGCAGCCGGTACAGCGATCATCATGGCAATCAGAGTAGAGCCGCCCGCAATCATGATCGAATTGAGCGCATGATGAACGTAGTCGCTGCGGGTCTGCACGGTTGCGTAGTTTTCCGTCGTCCAATGGAACAACAGGAACGTGGGCGGCATGGCGAAGGCCTCGAGCTCGGTCTTGAAGCTTGTCAGGACCATCCACAGGATCGGCAGGAAAATCAAAAATCCGAACAACCACGCGGCAGCCGTGGACACCATCAAGCGTCTTGAAGTCACCTTGCGAGCCATCGCTTACGCCTCCAGATTCCGCCCGATGATCCGCACCAGGAAGAAGGCCACGATATTGGCGATCACGACCGCAACCAGTCCACCGGCGGAGGCGTTGCCGACGTCGAACTGGATCAGCGCCTGCGAGTAGATCAGGAAGGCGATGTTGGTGGTCTGCAGGCCCGGTCCGCCGCCCGTCGTCACGAAGATCTCGGCGAACACGGTCAGGAGGAATATCGTTTCGATCAGGATCACCACCGTGATCGGCCGCGCCAGGTGAGGCAGCGTGAGGTAGATGAACGTCGACCAGGCGCTGGCGCCGTCCATCTCGGCCGCTTCCTTCTGCTCCTCGTCCTGCGATTGCAACGCCGTGAGCAGAATCAGGGTCGCAAACGGCAGCCATTGCCAGGCGACGATCAGGATCACGGCAAGCAAAGGTGCATCGTTGAACCAGTCGATCGGGGTTGCGCCCACAAGCTTCGCGATCCAGGCAAACAACCCCGAGACCGGATGCATCAAAAGGTTCTTCCAGACCAGGGCGCTGACGGTAGGCATCACGAAGAACGGCGCTATCACCATCAACCGAACGATGTTGCGCCCGATCACCGGCTGGTCGAGAAGCAGGGCGAGCGGCGTGCCGAGAACGATCGTGATGGCAAGGACGGAGCCGACCAGCACCAGGGTATTTTGCAGGGAGGTCAGAAAGGCCGGGTCGGTCAGGAAATATCGAAAATTCTCCAGCCCGACGAAGCTCTCCGTACCGGGATCCAGCAGGCTGTAGTGAAGCGTCGAAAAGTAGATCGTCATCGCCAGCGGGACGATCATCCAGATGAACAACAACGCGACGGCCGGCGTCAGCAGGGCACGCCCTAGCACCTGCGTTTGCTGAGTTGCCATCGCGGCCTCCTGTTATCTGGAGAAACTCGATGAGGGCTGCCGTCCGGCATGATCGGATTGGACGGCAGCCAGTTTGTGGCGCGTCGGGAAGAGACGCGGCGAACGATCTGCGACGGCGCTATTTGATGTAGCCGGCGCGCTTCATCTCGCGTTCGGTGGCCGATTGCGCGGCTGCGAGCGCAGCGTCGACGGTCGATGCACCGGACAGCGCAGCCGAGAACTGCTGGCCGACGGTGGTGCCGATGCCCTGGAATTCCGGTATCGCCGCGTATTGCACGCCAACGTAAGGCACCGGCTGAACCGTTGGCTTGTTCGGATCGGCGGCGTCGATCGAAGCAAGCGTCAACTTCGCGAATGGAGCGACCTTCAAATACTCGGGATTTTGATAAAGCGAGGTCCTGGTGCCGGGCGGCACATTGGCCCAGCCCTCCTTCGAAGCCACGAGCTTGGTGTAATCCTTGCTGGTTGCCCACGCGATGAACTTCTCCGCAGCCTCAACCTTCTTCGAACCTGCGGGAATGGCCAGATTCCAGGCCCAGAGCCAGTTGGCGTTCTTTCCCAATCCCGCATTTGGCGCGAGCGCAAAGCCGACCTTGTCGGCAACCGTCGACTCCCTCGGATTCGTCACGAACGAGGCCGCTACCGTGGCATCGATCCACATCGCGCATTTGCCGGAGTTGAACAACGCCAGATTCTCATTGAAACCGTTCGAACTTGCCCCGGGAGGGCCCGCGGCCTTCATCAGGTCGACGTAAGTCGTCAGGGTCTGCTTCCATTCGGGTTTGTCGAACTGGGGCTGCCACTTCTCGTCGAACCAGCGTGCGCCGAACGAATTCGACATCGCCGTCAGGAACGCCATGTTTTCACCCCAGCCGGCCTTGCCCCGCAGGCAAATGCCGTAGACGCCGGCGGACTTGTCGGTGAGCTTCTTCGCTGCATCGATCACGAAGTCCCAGGATGGCTTCTCCGGCATCGTCAATCCGGCGTTCTGGAACAGATCGGTGCGATACATCACCATCGAACTCTCGCCATAGAACGGCGCGGCATACAGCTTACCCGATACCGACACCGCATCGCGGATCTTGGGCAGCAGATCGGCGGCGTCATAGTCAGATCCGAGATTGTCGAGCGGAATGAGCCAGTTCTTCTTGGCCCAGATCGGGACCTCGTAGGTGCCGATGGTGAGCACATCGAACTGACCGCCCTTGGTCGCGATATCGGTCGTGACGCGCTGGCGAAGGACGTTCTCTTCGAGCGTCACCCATTTCACGGTCACATCAGGGTTTTTGGCGGTGAACTCGCTCGTCAGCCCCTGCATGCGGATCATGTCGCCATTGTTCACGGTGGCGATCGTCAGTGTCGTCTGTGCAATCGAGGGGGCAGAAACCAGCAGGGTAGCCGCGCCCAGCAGGGCGCTGAGGACGTGTTTCACGATAACCTCCCTATTCTTGCGTTGAGCATATGCCCACGCATTGCAATTATGTTCACACCGCGCATTGGACCTGTCAAGACCAAGATGCGGCGGATGCCACCAGTTTTGGGGGATAGGCAATCAGACTGAAAACCTGCGAGCGACCACGGGTTCCCCGCGGTCCGGGCGCGGCCCGATGTGCAATCAGGTCCGCTACAGCTTGAGGATGGCGCGAGCCGTCGCCTCGTCGGTAATCAATCCGTTGATCAGGCGCCCCTTCAGCGCCGCCCGGATCGCCGACACCTTGGCGGGACCGACGGCGGCCCCGATGGTCAGGGCTTCGGCAGGGACCTGCGGTGGAATGCTGGTCAGACGAGCGTTTGTCCCCCCCTTGATGATACGACCCTCTCCGTCGAACGCCCAACCGGTCAACTCGCCAACGGCGCCTAGCCGCATTATTTCGAGCAGTTCCTCGCGCGTGACGAAGCCGTCAATGTGGATTTGCGCCTGCTGATCCATCTGCCCTACCCCGACGAGCCGCAGGTCGGCCCTGGCCGCGACCGCTCTCACCTTGGCAATCGGGTCTATCTTGAGCATCTGGTCGCGCTCACGCGCGGACGACATCAAGAACGGCAGCGGCATCGGATAGTGGCGCGCCCTGGTCCGGTCCGCGAGACGGCCGACGGTGTCGAAGAAGCTGGCGGAGCCGTCGGCCGAGATGTTTCCGACCAGCGACACGATCTGGTGGTTTGGACAGTCGATCGGAGACACGCGTTCGACGGCAGCCCGCACTGCTCTCCCGGTGCCAAGCGCCACGATCGTCGGCTTATCGGTGCGCAACATCGATTCCAGGATGTTGGCGGCGCGCTCGGCAATGCCGGCGGCCGAAAGTGGCGCGGCCGGATCGGTCGGCACGACTTCACAATAGGCGAGATGAAACAAGTCCTTCAGTCGCGCGGCTAATTCCATGCATGCCGCAATCGGATGCTCCAGACGGAAAGTGATCAGGCGCTCGGCCAGGCACAACGAGACGAGGCGCTGCGCCGACGCGCGCGAAACCTGCAGCATTTTGGCAATTTCGTCCTGGGTGTGACCGGCGATGAAATACAGCCAGCCGGCACGCGCGGCTTCGTCCAGGCGCGATTTCTCGTTATCGGATGCTGCCATCTAACTCTACCGGTCTGCTCTCCAAAAATCCGCCATTCGCCCGAAAACTCGATCGGCTCCCGCTCGTGAGAGGATGGCTTTGCCGTCACGCGATTGATAGTGACTGCCTCCAACAAATCCCCAAACGGTCATGCCGGCTGCCTTGCCTGCCGTCACGCCGCTGACGCTGTCCTCGATCACCAGAGTGCGGTGCGGGTCTGCCTGCATCCTTTCGGCCGCATAAAGGAACAGATCGGGCGCGGGCTTGCCTCGTTCCACCATTTGGGAAGTGTACAGCCGGCGGTCGAAATGCGGCGCCAGGCCGGTCAGGGATAGCGAGAAGGATACCCGATCAATATCGCTGGACGAGGCGACGCAGTGCGGGATCTGCAAACCCTCAAGCACGGAACTGACGCCATCAATCGGGCAGAGCGAGGAGCGAAACGCTGCGCGAACCCCGACCCTCAGCTCGCTTGCGAACCGCTCCGGAATCGCGTGCCCCAAGGCTCCATAATGCTCGACCACCGCCGTCACGCTTCGTCCAAGGAACAGATCGAGCGCCTGATCCTGATCAAGATTGATGCCATACCCCGCCAAGACCCGCGAGAGGCAGCGGCAGCTCAGCACCTCGCTATCGACAAGTACGCCGTCGCAGTCGAAAATGATGAGATCGGGCTTGGTCATTGCAAGTTTCCCGATCCGATCAGAGCATATACTCAAATAATGGGCAATAACCCTCAAATTGAGCCTTTCGAGGCTGACCCTGCGCACGACCCCGGGCGCGCGTCGCTTTGGAGGGCCGGGGCCAGGTCCCAGGCTGCACCTTCCCAATAGAGGACGCCATCCGAGCGTATCCGGCGGAGCTAAATTCGCCAGCGCAAAGCCAGCGTCCGATAGAACGGCGTCGGCGTCAGATCGCGCTTTTCACGCGGTCATTTGACCGCGGAAAGGCAACGCACTGCTGTCCGACCTAATGCCTTGCGCAGTGGCACAAGGATCGTCTCAATCAGCAAGCAGAAGCCAGCGTTAGTGGGAAGAGCGAACCAGGCTCACGCCCGAACTCCCGCGGGCGGTGCCACCGACCAGGCTTCTGATTCCGCGGTCGTACATATTACTTTCCGACAGACCAGTCGTCCCGCTACAATCGGCCCTGTGGCCCTCGGCGTCGCCTTCCGGACAAGAGAAGGTTCCGAGGGCCATGCCGGGAGGATGAAATGAGCACCGTCGGAAACGAAACCCTCTCGCGCCACGCCCTTGCCTTCGTTCTCGCGGGCGGGCGCGGAAGCCGGCTTTTGGAGCTTACCGACAGGCGCGCCAAGCCGGCCGTTTATTTCGGTGGAAAGTCGCGCATCATCGATTTTGCTCTCTCCAACGCGGTGAACTCCGGAATCCGCCGCATCGCGGTTGCAACCCAATACAAGGCCCACAGCCTGATCCGACATCTGCAGATGGGCTGGAACTTCTTTCGCCCCGAGCGGAATGAGAGTTTCGATATCCTGCCGGCGAGCCAGCGCATCTCGGAGACGAACTGGTATCTTGGCACGGCAGACGCCGTTTATCAGAACATCGATATCATCGAGCCGCACAGAGCCAGATTCATCGTGCTGCTCGCGGGAGATCACATCTACAAGATGGATTACGAACTCATGCTGAAGCAGCATATCGAGCAACACGCGGACGTCACGATCGGTTGCCTCGAGATGCCCCGCTCCGAATCGAGCGGCTTCGGTATCATGCAGATCGACCACGATGGCGTAATCCAATCCTTCCTCGAGAAGCCGGCCGATCCGCCGGCGATGCCCGGTAAACCCGACAAGTCATTGGCCAGCATGGGAATCTATGTATTCGATTCCAATTTCCTGTTCGACGAGCTGCGGCGCGACGCAAATGACCCGAACTCGAGCCACGACTTCGGTAAGGACCTGATTCCCTACATCGTGAAGAACGGCCGGGCGGTAGCCCATCAATTCAGCCGCTCCTGCGTCAGATCCGGCGATGATCAGCGCACCTACTGGCGAGACGTGGGAACCGTAGACGCATACTGGGCCGCCAATATCGATCTCACCGATGTCCTGCCGGAGCTTGATCTTTACGACCGCGAGTGGCCGATCTGGACATATGCTGAAATCACGCCTCCTGCAAAATTTGTCCACGATGATGAGGGCCGGCGGGGACAGGCGGTGACTTCGCTTGTCTCTGGAGGATGCATCATATCCGGCGCGGCGTTGCGCCGCTCTCTGCTCTTCACCGGCGTGCACGTCCATTCGTTCGCCAGCGTGGAAAATGCGGTTGTCTTGCCTTACGTAAATGTGGGCCGCAATGCGCAGCTGAGCAATGTTGTGATCGATCGTGGCGTTCAAATCCCGGAAGGTCTGGTTGTTGGAGAAGATCCCGAGCTCGATGCGAAAAGGTTTCGAACCACCCCGCAGGGCATCTGTCTCATTACGCAGTCGATGATCGACGGGCTGAACGAATGACGTCCATTCGTGTCCTTTCGGTCGCCTCGGAAATCTACCCGATCATCAAGACTGGCGGCCTTGCCGACGTCGTCGGCGCGCTCCCGGCCGCGTTGAAATCTCACGGAATCGAAACGCGAACCCTGGTGCCGGGATATCCCGCTGTAATAAAGGCGCTTCAGGCGGCAGAAGAACTGCTCCATTTGCA
The DNA here is from genome assembly GCA_963778925.1 of uncultured Alphaproteobacteria bacterium. Taxonomy (GTDB): domain Bacteria; phylum Pseudomonadota; class Alphaproteobacteria; order Rhizobiales; family Xanthobacteraceae; genus Bradyrhizobium. Next base: position 330,915 of record CAVZWE010000014.1, read on the forward strand.
AAATTTCTACGGTGGACCCGCGCGCGTGCTCGGCGGTTCACACGACGAACTCGATTTGCTCGTGCTCGACGCACCGCATCTTTTTGCCCGCCCCGGAAACCCCTACGTAACGCCGGACGGCGCGGATTGGCCGGACAACGGCCTGCGCTTTGCCGCGCTTTCGCAAATGGCGGGCGAAATCGGTCAAGGAACTATCCCGTCCTTCGTACCGGAAGTGGTACATGCTCACGACTGGCAGGCCGGACTCACACCTGCCTATTTGCACTACGGCAATCGTCGCCGGCCCGGGACCGTGATGACGGTCCATAATCTGGCCTACCAGGGGAAGTTTCCGCATCAAATGCTTGATGCGCTCGGCTTGCCTCACGAAGTCCTTCACGATGCACGGCATCGAATATTACGGGATGATCAGCTTCTTGAAGGCGGGCCTGCAATTCGCGGATCGCATCACAACAGTCTCTCCGACCTACGCGGTTGAGATTCAGGGGGATGAGGGGGGCATGGGACTGGGAGGACTGCTGCGCGAGCGATCGCAGTTCCTGAGCGGGATCCTCAACGGTATCGATACCTCCGTTTGGAACCCCGAAACAGATCCGCGGATCGTCGCGCAATTCAGCGCGCGAGAGCTACAGTTCCGTGCGGCGAACAAGACGGCCTTGCAGCGGCGGCTCGGTCTTGATCCATCGCCCGACACGCTTCTGCTGGGCGTCATCAGTCGACTGTCCTGGCAGAAGGGCCTTGATCTCCTTCTTGAGTGCGTCCCCACCGTCTTGAGCGAAGGAATGCAGTTGGCTTTGCTTGGGAGTGGAGATCCGGATCTTCAGGATCGCTATCAAGCGGTCGCAACTGCGAATGCGGGCCGGATAGCGGTTTTGATCGGCTATGACGAAGCTCTCGCCCATCTCATTCAGGCCGGCGCCGACGCACTCGTGGTTCCGTCGCGCTTCGAACCATGCGGCCTGACCCAGCTTTGTGCCTTGAGATACGGCGCTGTGCCGATCGTATCACGGGTCGGCGGCCTCGCGGATACCGTTATCGACATTGAGGAAGCCGGCATTTCCGATGGCACGGCGACCGGCTTCAAGTTTGGTCCAGTCACCGCCGAAAATCTCGCCGGCGCCCTGCGCAGGGCAAACATCTCGTTCCATGACAAGCAGGCTTGGCGAAGCTTGCAACACAATGGAATGTCGACGGATGTATCGTGGCGTGATCGGGCGAGCCGTTATGCCAATTTGTATCGTGAGGTCGTCGCGGCACGAAGAAATCCAGCGCACTAGCCAGCTTTTTGCATAACGCGACTCGCACACATCGCGCGTAACGCAACGGCGATCGCAATTTTTCTCGGATTTGCGGTCGAGGGAAGGTCTTTGGGCTTGGCCGTCGCGGGTTACTCCGGGCCGCCAAGGGTTGCTCCCCTGACGGCTCGTCAGCTCGACGTCGACCCCGTCGAAGTGTGCTATCCGATCAATAACAGTCGTTTCATGAGCGTTCGTTCCTTCACTTTCAAATTCCGGATTCCGAAGTTTTACCGCGGCTGAAATTTCGTGATCGTCTTGACCCCACCCGTTTCCGAAGTGGAAAAGGTGACCTTGTCGCCGGCATGCACCGCGTCTAACGACAAGCCCTCTTGTGCTTTGAACTCTTCAGCAGCGCCGCCGGTATTCGCTCCGATGGTGCCGCTTTGCGCCCGTTGAATTGCGACGGTGCGATTGATCCGGTCTACTTTGGTGACCGTCCCCGTAAGCGCTTGTTGTGCCAAAGCCGCCGAGCTGATGATGGTGAGGGTCCCAACGCCAGCCAAAATGATCTTTGCGATTTTCATGGCAGTCTCCCGGCCTGTGAAATATGCGCACCAATTCGCGGCGGCCGGATTGGTTCCTGCGGTGGAACCCAGGTCGCGCCCGATGCGTCTCTGCCGGATTGCTGCCTCGCGGTGGAAGAACAGTGCTGGCGCCCGGAACATCGGAGGCCGTGGCAGCGGTTCGACCTGCTTCTGGCGGCGCCTGGATAATACGTGCATGTCATCGAGCGAAACCGCAATGGTCGCTTAGCGCCACGCTTGCGTGCGACGATCTCATAATCGCCCCAGGACTGCTGTGCTCCTGCCTCGCTTCTGTCAAACCGTGAGGGCCTCCTCCGCCAATGCAAAAACGCCGGTGGAGGTACCGAATGCATTACTCCCAAAGCCCACCTCTCGCAGAAGAGCTCGATCTGGACGCCATATCCGATCAGCGCACTGTCAAACGGCCCGGGAATCCGTCGATCCATTCTCCTCGCTCCATCGACCTCGAGGATGATCGGATCGCGAGCGAACGGCCGTCGATGGGCAGGCGAATATTGCGCAGCCTTTCCCGATTTTCTATTGCGGTTCTCATCGGTGTCGGCGCAACGCTTGCCTGGCAGTCCTACGGCGACGAAGCAAGGAATATCGTGGCAGCCCGGGCACCAACGCTGGCCTGGTTGTTGTCGGTTTCGAAGACGAAGTCGCCGACCGCGGCTGCAATTTCACCTGACCCGGCGCAACAGCTTGAGCCATTGGCGTCCAATCTCGATGCCGTGCGGCGCAGCGTTGAACAGTTCGCTGCCAAGCAAGATCAGATGGCCCAGAACATTGCGACACTGCAGGCTGTCGAAGAGGACATCAGACAGAAGATGTCATCCGCGCCTCCGTCCCTGGCCCAACAGGCGGCCCCGACCCCGCAGCCCAAGCCTCCGCAACCCAGGGCGCAGTCATCGACTGTGCAGCCATCGTCGGTGCCTCGCCCGCCTCCTCCTGCCGGACCACTCCCGCTCTCGCGCTGATGGTCCCGATTGCGTGGGCGAAATTGATAGGCGGCTTCCCCTCGGGGCTGGTCAACTCATGACAACCGAACTCTTGCCTCAGTTCACTCCGAGCTGAGGCCGGTTCCCTTCGAGGAGACATCTTGACGCTTGAGGTTGTTCCACCGGACGGCAATCGATCAACTCAGCGGTGGAAATTATTGAAAGACCGCGCTCGGGCGAACATCCATCGATGTCTCAACCCATGCCGCTCTCGTTCGACGATTTGCGAATATCAGGTCGACCGGCGCAACGCCGACACCTCATCGCCCAGGCTAGGTACGACGACGAGACGCTTGATCGCGCCTCTTGTGAATGCTGCCAGGAACTTCTCATAGTTCTTGATCGACACGCAACCGTTGGAATCACCGTTGGGGCCAAGCATATAGCTGTGCGCAAGCAATCCGGACCGCCCGAGTGTACTACGGTCATCCACGGGTATCATGCGGAGCGCCTGGACTCCGTGAAATGGCGCTTCTCGCGGTTTCAGGTCATACACATTTGGCGGTGTCACACCTACATTTCGCTCGCTCGCGTGTTCTGGATCATCCATCAGACTGCCGCGCCCCGAATGTGCCTCAAGTCTTGAGCCGTCGGGCAAATAAACGGCATGAGCCGAGATGTCGTAGACAGCTGTGAAATTGTCGTAACCCAGAGATGCAAGATCAGGCCCGCCCCGAAACAGACCGCCATCGGGAGCCAGCGAAGCAAGCGTCAGATGAGCCGGCAACAAATCAGAAAGTTTCTGCAGCAACGTGCGATCTTCAGGTTGAACAATGGCCGGCCTGTTCGTTATTTCGAGATTCGCCTCAACTGGACGAGACCTGGGAAGAGGAATGGCAGCAACGGTCGATGGCTTGGGTTCGTCGATGAGGGCCGCTCGCGCGTCGCGAGATGGCAATTTCCTGGCGAGAACGCCTTTGGCCTGTTCTAGTCTTTTCTCCAGCTCTGAAGAAGGTGTCGATAGTACAAGGGGCGACGCCGGGAGGTAATTCGAGGGCGAACCGGGAACATAATTTTGCAAGAACCGGGTATCGAACGATGCCGTGTCGCCATCATTTGAAAAAGCCGGACCTGAAATCCAATAAACTGGATTGAACCCGGAGATCCACGACGCCGTTCCCGATGCCAATGAGAAAGCAGCAACGACCCACGCAATTTTGGCGGACAACGAAGTGCCGCTGTCCGACGGAAACCTGTCAGCGCGCGCAGTACCGTATGCCATACGTTCCCCGGTTCGACGCCTTGGAGAACTACTTGATCCGCAAGGGAATCGCTGAAAGCGGGGCTATCATGTGGACCAAACTGCGGCATAATCGAGACAACGATGCCGAACTTGTTGCCTGCCGGTAGTCGCGAAAACTGTCGACTGCTGGCACGTCCGGTTGGCAACAAAAGGCAAATTCCTCCGAAAGCCTGTCGACTTCGCCGGCGAAAAGTCGTGCCTCGCGCATGCATCGTCGACGCCGGGACAGAGCACGCAGGTCGGCGAACTCGGCGCAACCTCGTTGTCGTGGGGTTGTCCCCATGGCGCCTTGATTTCTGCACTATTCGAGAAGCAAATGGAGCAATATACCGCTTTGGAGCACGGGCGATGCCGAGGTACGGGCTCGCGTTGTTACTCGTAGGGCTGCTCGGGCCCATACTCGGCGGCTGCATGCAAGCGACGCTCGCACCTGCGTCGGATGCCAGTTTAAGCTCGAGGGACCGGCAATTGCTGGCCCATCCGCCTTATGCGCAGGCGACCATTCCGGAGCCCTATCGCCGGCATATCGTCGACTATCCGCGCAAAGAGGTGCCGGGCACGATCCTGGTCGATACCGACGCGCGCTATCTTTACTTCATCCTGTCGGGTGGCCAGGCGATCCGCTACGGCGTGGCAGTGGGGGAGGAAGCGATGGCCTGGTCTGGCGTCGCTACGGTTGGCCGTCTGGCCGAATGGCCTGATTGGGTCCCGACGCCGGAGATTCAGGCGCGACTCGGCCCCTACCCGGCACGCGTGCCAGGAGGTGCGGCCAATCCGCTGGGCGCGCGGGCGCTCTATTTGTACGAGGGCAACAAGGACACCCTGTACCGCATCCACGGCACCAACCAGCCGGAATATATCGGCCACGCCATATCGTCCGGCTGCATCCGCATGACCAACGAGGATGTCATCGATCTGTTTGATCGGGTCAAGCTAGGCTCGACCGTCGTCGTCCTCGCGCCGGGTCAGAGTGGATGGATGAGGCCCGTCGCAGGTCGCCGCATATGATCAACGCCCGTTCGAGGGCTCCTGCTCGATCAATCGTCCGCAGGGGAAAATCGTCGATTCCCTGTTATGGAACGCCTATGTCCTCATTGAGAGCCTACATCGGGGCTAACAAAAGCAGCGCCGAGTTGGCCTCCTGCGAGTTCCCGGGACGTTGATCGGATTTCGACATCACCGAAGCGCCACTATCAAATCGGACGCGATAGACCTGCAGATTCTCGATGACGCGCTGGACGTAGTTGCGCGTTTCGGAGAACGGAATGCGCTCCACCCAATCAATCGCGTCCACATTGGGATCGCGCGGATCGCCGTACAGCTTCACCCAGTCGCGAACGCGGCCTCGGCCGGCGTTATAGCCGGCGAAGGTCATGATGTGAGAACCGGCATATTCCTTCAACAATGCGCTGAGTTCAGCCGCGCCCATTTGCGTATTATAGACGGGATCGGAGACCATCCGGTCCCAATCATAGGCGACGCCGAAGCGCTTGGCTGTGTCGCGCCCAGCTTCCGGCGTGACCTGCATCAGACCGACCGCATTGGCCGATGACTTGTCGCGCTGGTCGAACGCGCTTTCGGTGCGCGCGACTGAATAGATGATGCTGCGCTCGATCCCGGGACCGATCGGGCTGTGCTGCGGAATTCCGATCGTCGGGAAGGCGTACTTGTCGAGCGCGAGGCCGCGGGCGAGCGCCAGCTTGCCGATCTGCAACATGGCGCGCGCATCGTTGCGGCGCCCGGTTAGTTCAGCGAGCGCGATCAGCACCGCCGTGTCAGTGCTCTCTTCGGCGAGGTCAGCAACAAAATATAGGACGACGTCGCGTTCGCCGAGCGCATAGAGCATATCGGCGGCGCGCACGCGTTCGTCCGTGAGCGCTGCATCATCACCGGGGTTAGCTGGCACCGGCACCCGCAGCTCAATTCTGTCGAGCCCGAGCCTGGCGCGTGCGAGCTGTCCGTAATAGGCGGTGGGATAGCGGGCGGCCGCCTCATAGCTGGCGCGCATCGCATCCTTCTCGCCAATCGCTTCGGCAACGCGGGCTCGCCAGTAGTTCGCCCGGGCCAGCACAATCGGATTGGCCGAGCCGTCGTCTATATGGGCGAAATGCGTCCGCGCCGTTGCGGGATCATTGCGATAGCGCAAGGCGATCCAGCCGCACATGAAATGGAAGTCCGCCCGGTAATATTCGTTGGCCGGCAGAGCGGCATCGCGCACCACCTGGTAGGCTGCTTCAAACTTGCCCCGGTCGAGCAGTTTGCGGGCGAGACTGCGCCGTTCGCGCCACCATTCGTCCGTGTCCTGAAGCGCCATGGTCTCCGGCGCGGCCGCCAGCATCAGGCGGGTTGCGTCGTCGATCCGGTCGTGACGCACCATCCAGCGGATACGGCAAAGCGTGTATCCCAGATCGCTGCGGGCGTCGGTCGCAACCGCATTGAGCAAATCGAGTGCCTTGTCCGCGTTCGCCGCCGCACAGGCCTTCACGATCGACAGCTCGTCGCTGCCGAGGCGTTGCGCAGCGCGCTTCGCGCCCGAAAGATCCTTGGCGCCGATACGCTTGTCCATGCGCGCACGATGGTCCTCGCGCGTCAGCAAGTCGCGGAACAGTTCGAACGCGTCGGCTTCGGAGCGCTCCGACAATTCATCCGACCGCCAGGCCTGGCGAACGAGGGTTCCGGCCCTGACACGGTCGCCTTCGGCGAGCAGGACCCGCGCGAGCGCGAAGCGGCCCTTGGCGCTTGTCGGCTGATCTCCTACGAAGTTGGCAACGGTGGCGGCGTCGCTGCGGTCCTGCCACAGGCGCGCCTCCGCCCGCCTGCGCATGAGTGCCATGCTCGGCCAGCCCGGACTATCGGCGATAAACGCCGCGTATCGGCTGAAGTTGGCGTCGGTCTCCGAATAGCGCAGGATGAACCATTCAACGAGTTTCCGCGCCGCGGGGTCGCCGATCGTTTTCTGAATGGCGGTCGCCTCACTTGTCTTGGCCTTGCGCGCGAGATCGATCGCATTCTTTGCCGCCACGAGATCGGCCGAGAGCGGAGAAGCGTCTGCATTCGCAGGCGGGACGTCTCGTGACCGCGTCGACTTGCGTTGCGCCGCCACGACATGCTTTGCATGCCGGACTTTCTTGAGCGCCGCGTGGCGGTGGTACCGCACTCCGATCGCTTCATGCGGCTTTTTGGCCGCCTGGGGCTTATGGCTGGCCCGTGCTACGGCGTCAGTCGAACAAACGGCGAGCACAGCCAAGGTCAGGAAACAAGACAGCGGACGTAGGCGCCGGTTCATTCCATGGTCTCCCGCGAACAACCGGACGAACCATGATCCGTACGGCTGGAACTGCCCGGAGGGTACCACAGCGCCCATTCGCAACTGTCACGTTTCGGCAACAGCGCGGTAAAACATGACGCAAAGCGGACATCGCTCGATCCGAGCGCCACGTCCGGTTTGCGCCAAAAAGCAGACTTACGGACGATTATTTGTGCTGCTGGATGACAAACCACTACGCGTCAACAAATTGGCTCGCCAGCTTGACCGCACCTACCAAAGCGACTGTCGCGCCCGTTCCGGCCAGGCCTTGTCATACTCCTCGCCGCCGACCCGATTTTCGCTCATGTCCGCGAGGATCTGGCCCGGCGTCGGCAGGGTTTTGGGGTCGACCCGCTTGTCGGGATTCCACAGGTCGGAGCGGACGATGGCGCGGGCGCACTGAAAATAGACTTCATCCACGGACACGACGATGACCGTGCGCGGCGTCTTGCCATCCATCTTGAACGACGCCAACAGGTCCGCGGCGGCCGATACCTGAGCGCGGCCATTGACGCGCAGCGTGCTGCCGGAACCCGGAATCAGAAACAGCAGCGCCACCCTGGGATCGCGCACGATGTTGCGAAGCGAATCGACGCGGTTATTGCCGCGGCGATCGGGCATCATCAGCGTCCTTTCGTCGTGAACCCTGACAAAGCCGGGCAGATCGCCGCGTGGCGAGCAATCCAGCCCCTCCGGTCCGCACGTCGCTAATGCCGCGAACGGCGACTTGCCGATCAGCACGCTATAAGGCGGAGTGATCCGACCAGCGACCTTGACGGTGGAAGCCTCGTTCGGCTGGCCGTAGATCGCTTCAAGCTGCTCGACCGTCGCAATAACCGACATTGCCGTTCTCCAGATATCTGGCCCCATCGGACATCAACCGCCCTTGATGATCCGCACCAGTTCGCGCGCGTGATCTTCGGCGCTGCCGACATTGATAATGCGGACATCAGGCACAGCCACCGCATCATCGACGACGCGGCGAAGCCGGTGCCCGATCTGCCCATCGCTGCTGCGCCCCCGCGCGGCGAGGCGCTGGCCGAGGATTTCTGATGGAGCCGTGATCGACACCACCACCACATCGGCGTAAGCGCGGCGCATCTCGTCAACCACGGTACGCGATACGTTGGCGATCACCGTGCGGCGAGCACGGATATCGTCATCGATCGCGCGGGGCAATGCATAGCAATGACCATGTGCTTCCCAATAAACGGCGAATTCGCCTTGGCTGCGCGCCTGCCGGAAGACATCGAGGCTCACCTGCTGGTTGTCCGCGAAGCGTGAAGCTTCCCGCGTCACCACGCGGCGCGGAAAGACGATATTACCATCGTCGGCGCAGGCGGCCCTTGCCAACCTGATCAGCGTATCCTTGCCGGCGCCGCTCGGACCGACCACCACGATCAGCCGGCCCGGACCAATCTTCGCCAGCCGATCACCTGATATGGTCGACGTTTCCGTCACGCCACGCGATGTCCTTCACGCCAGACGCTGCGCACCGCCGGGACATCCCGTGCTACATGAACGCGGATCAAATCGGCGCGCTTGCCGGCCGTGATCTCGCCCCGGTCGGCGAGGCCAACCGCTTCGGCGGGCGTCTTGGTGACGGTGCGGATCGCAGACGCGAGATCAATCGCCGGCACTCGCAGCGGCAGCTGCAGCGCCGCCATCAACAGGCTCGATGGGATATAGTCAGACGACAGGATATCCAACAGCCCCTCGCGGGCGAGATCGACGGCGGCGATGTTGCCGGAATGCGAACCACCGCGCACCACATTCGGCGCGCCCATCAGGATGCCGATGCCGGCCTGGTGCAATCCGCGCGCGGCCTCGATCGTGGTCGGAAATTCGGCCACGGAAACGCGATCCCGAATCGCATCGGTGACGTTTTCGTCCGTGGTGTCATCGTGACTGGCGAGCGGGATTTCATATTGCTGCGCCAGCGCCACGATCTCGCGCATGTTGATCGCCGCATGCGCCTTCTGATAGGCGAAGCGCCGTTCGAACAGGGTGTCGAGCTCGGCGTCGGTCATGCCGGCGCCCTTGCCGCGATAATAGTCGCGCAGCTTGCCTTCGTCGCGGAACTGGCGTTGCCCCGGCGTATTATCCATCAGCGACATCAGCCGCACATCGGGCCGCCCGATCAGTTCCCTGGCTTCCTCGACCACGCTCGGCATCGGAATTTCGCAGCGCAGATGCAGAAAATGATCGGCGCGCAGCAGATCGGCATCGCGCGCGGATGCGATCGCCTCAGCCAGTACGCCTGCCCTGCCATCTACATCCCCGGCGCCGTCCTCGCGCCAAACCCGCAGCGAATCCAGTACCGTGGTGATGCCTGAGGTCGCCAGTTGCCCGTCATAGGAGACGACGGCGGCGATCGGATCCCAGAATACCTTTGGGCGCGGGGGAATTTTACAGGGAATCTTGCAATTCCGGAGCCTCAAGAGACGATTTGGCGGTGAGAAACTGCTGTACCGCAGCCACTTCTCGAGAAGTTCCCTGCTCAAATTAACAGGGAAAATATGTCCAGGAACAGGGACTTTCGGCGGATAACCGGGAATTTTTCCCACTTGAGAGCCAGTTCAACCCCGTGGCACAGCCAGCGACGCTAGCCCGGACACATCCGCGCTCTGGTCGAGCGCCCAGATCGCATCGATCAGCGGCCTGGCGTCGTAGCGCAGATTCCAACCAGCGGCAGCTGTTCGCAGTTTCTCCTCGAGGTCCGCGTCGCTCATCGGATTGACATCGCTGCCGCGCGCCGCCAGCTGCGACAGTTTATGAACGGTGCCGTCGGCGGTGGTGATCTCGACCGTCGCCGCGATGGTCGAAAACGCGCCATCGCGCTCGACCTCGACCTTACCTCGCAACGCTAACACTGCGGGATCGCGCACGCAGGCATCGGTAAACTGGTTGAGCCCGGCCTTGCCGGTCACCAGCGCGGCCGCGACCGCATGCTGCACGCTCACCTGCGACTCGCGGCCGGTCGAAATATCCGGCCGGTCGGTGCGTACGCTGAGCAGCGGGTTGCCGCGCACCACGATGCGCGCAACCTCGGCCGTGGGATTGTCGCACCGCCAATCCAGCACGCAATCCAGCACCGGATGAATCACGAAGCCGCACGGATACGGCTTGTAGCACGTCGCCATGATCTCCCAGCTTTCGCCCAGGCCGTCGGTGACAAGCGATAAATCGGGCGTTTCCGCGAGCGCATGGTAGAAGCCTTGCACGCCGGCGATCGGTTCCGGCGGCCCGTCGAAACCTTTCTCAGCCAACAATGCCGACCACAACCCATTGCGCGCTGCGTTGCCGACGCTCAGGCTTTTCGCCGGCGTGCCCAAACACTCGCAGAGACCTGAAGATTGCGTAGCCGCAGCGCCGAGCGCCCACACCATCTGGCGCTCGTCGAGCGACAGGAGTTTGCCGCTGCCGGCGGCAGCGCCGAACACACCGCAGGTCGAAGTGATGTGCCAGCCCCTGTTGTAATGGCTGGGCGAAATCGCGAGCCCGACACGCGCCTGTACCTCATTGCCGAGGATAAGGCCGAGCAGCAGATTGGGTCCGCTTAGTCGTCGCAATTCGGCAAGCGCCAGTACCGCCGGCGCCACCGGAGCCGTCGGATGAATTACGGTACGCAGATGGGTATCGCAGAAATCATAGACATTGGCGCCAGCAGCGTTGAGGAAGGCCGCGCTCAAAGCGTCAATACGCTCAATGCGCCCGACCACGGTCGCCTGTTTGCCGCCGGAGAATTCAGCAAGCAAGCGCAGCGCAATCTCGACCGGCCCAGTGCGGCAGCCTGCGAGTGCTACGGCAAAAAAATTCATGAATGAGCGCTTGGCCTGATGCCGTACCGGCAACGGAATGTCGTCCCACTGCGTGGCGACAATGAAGCGCGCAAGGTTCTCCGTAACCCCAGGTTTATGCAACATGCCTGTCCTCCCGAAACTCGGTTGGAGCATCGGCTGGCTCGCGCCAAAGCACAACTGCGCCTTCGGTAGACTGGACAGGAAAATTTGCCCTATGCTGCAGCCGGCAAAACAAGGCCCGCCGCCGGCGCGGGTCACAGAAACGACTCTGGGAGGCCGATGCCATGCCGACAAATTCGAGGCTGCTTGCATTGGCCTTTGCGTTGGCCACCGCCCTTGCAGCAGGCGCCGCGCGCGCCGAGAATTATCCGTCACGTCCGATCCGCCTTATCGTGCCCTACGCCGCCGGTGGCGGCGCCGACTCGGTTGCGCGGATTGTTGCCAAGCGCGTAAGCGAGACCATCGGACAGACGATCGTGATCGAGAATCGCGGCGGTGCTGGCTCGATCATCGGCACTGAGCTCGTGAACAAATCCGACCCCGACGGCTACACGCTGCTGTTGGGCCAATCCGGGCCAATCTCGATCAACCCGGCGGTTTACAAAAAGCTGCCCTATGACCCGCTGAAGGATTTTGCTCCGATCTCGATGACCACCGCGTACCCCTACATCATGGTGGTCAATCCCGCGCTGGGCGTGAAAACCCTGCAAGAGTTCGTCGCGCTCGCCAAAAGCAAGCCGGGCGAATTGAACTACGGCACCACAGGTGTGGGCGCCGCCAATCACCTGGTCACCGAGCTGTTCGACAGCAAGGCCGGGATCAAGATGACGCATATCCCCTATCGCGGTACCGCGCTCGCGGTGACCGATTTGCTCGCTGGCCAGGTGCAGATGGTTTTCGCCGATCCGATCTCGGCGCTGCAGCACATCAACGCCGGGACCCTGCTCGCGCTGGCGGTGACCAGCCGGGAGCGCTCGTTGGTCGCGCCCGCTGTACCGACGATTTCCGAGAGCGGCTATTCCGGCTTCGACGCTATTGCCTGGCACGGCATCCTGGCGCCCGCCCATACGCCGCCCGCGATCATCAAAAAGCTCAACGTCGAGATCGTGGCCGCACTGAAAGACCCGGAAACCAAGGCACTCTTGGAGAAGCAGGCGATGCAGACCGTCGGCAACTCGCCGGAGGCCTTCGCCAGTTTCATCAGGCAGGATATCGCGATCTGGAAGGAAGTGGCAGACAAGGCGAAGGTCGAAGTGAAGTAGGATTCTTCCCATCGACGAGCTTTTTTTGGCGGCTGTCTTGGAGTCTTGACGCTCCTGACCCGTCCTCGTAAATTTGGCTCCCGGCTCCGACGGAATTCATCGTCGTCGTTGCGCAACCGACCTGAGAGTCCAACGATCTTGGTTATCTATAACCTAAATTGACGACTATGCTCTCATCATCTCGTGAGTTTGGACAGCATCGACCAAATCTATGTGCTTGCGCGCTGAATGATCTCGTATCCGAGATCGAGGACCGCAGAGCCGCTCGACCGCCCCAGGACACGGTCCATCACCATACCGGCAGCTCGACGACCGATCTCGTATCGAGGAAAGCGAATTGATGTCAACGAGGGCAAAACATTTGCCTGAAACTCATCATCGTCCGACCCGGCGATCGCTATCCGGCCTGGGACCTTCCAGCCCCGGCGGTTGGCCTCAAGCACCGCTCCCGTGGCGAGCACGTCTCCTGTCAGGAAAACGGCATCGATTTTCCGGTCGCCTTCCACAAGATGGACGAGCGCTTTGCCACCGCTGTCCAGCCCCGGCAACGCCTCGAGCATCCGATCCGGATTCGGTTTGATGCCGTGGGTTTCCAGCGCACCAATATATCCCGCTCTCCGTTCGAAAGCGCGATCGTTGTCCTTGAGAGGCAGGCTCACGAACCCAATCCGCCGGTAACCTCGCCCAATCAGATGCTCGGTCATTGCACGCGCCGCGTCGCGGTTGGAAAATCCAACGGCCATCTCGATGGGCTTGCGACCCAGATTTCCTGTTTCCACGCACGGCAATCCAGCTTCCTGTATCATCCGCTGCACACGCGGAGTGTGCTTGGTATTGTGAAGGATGACTCCGCACACACGCTGACTCAGGAATGCCAGGACAGCGGCCTCTTCGCCTTTCAGCGTGTAGCCGCTATGGGCAATCATGAGATCAAATTCCTTGCCTAACATATCCGCCACGCCCTGGATTGTTTCCACAAACACCGCATTGCGCAGGCTCGGTACGATGAGGCCGATGACGTTCGTGCGCCGCGAAGACAAGCTGCCCGCGACGCGATTGGGCAGATAGCCGGTTGTTTCGATCGCTTCCTCGATCCGCTTGAGTGTGTCGGGGGTCACGATCGCAGGGTTCCGCAACGCGCGCGACACTGTCATGGCAGAAACGCCGGCGAGCTTCGCCACGTCTTCCATGCGCGCCTCCCGGCGCTCGACCGCCAGCGCCTTGATCGCCTGGCCCTTGCCCAAAGAACGATTCACCGGCACCGGGCGGTGTTGCTTTATTCGTTGCTCACCTGCCCTGTCTGCTCGCTTGATGTTCATCCCAATCCTCAGAATTCAAACGCGCCGATGTGCCCATCCACACAGCCCGATCGTCGCAGCTTGCCAAGCGCCGCATTCCAAAATATGTTATCGATAACATAGAGCGCCTCGCCGGTTGGGGCAATAAAAAGAGACTAAGGGAGAACTGCCTTGACCCGCTCAGCCCGATTCCGTGAGCTTCTGAAAACCCCGCCCTTTATTTGCATGGGCGCGCATGACGCCGTCACGGCAAAGCTCGCCGAGCAAGCTGGTGCGCCGGCGATCTACGTCAGCGGGTTCGCCGCGTCTGCGATTGTCGCCGGGCAACCGGATTTTGGCGTTCTTTCGCAGACAGAGATGTTCGAGCATATCCGCCGGATTTGCCGGGTCACCACGATCCCGGTCTTCGCCGACGCAGATACAGGCTATGGCGGCGTTCTCAACGCGCAGCGCACGATGGCGCTGTGGGAAGAATCCGGCGCATCGGTGCTGCATCTGGAAGATCAAGCCGTGCCGAAGAAATGCGGTCACTTTGCCGGCAAACAGCTGGTCGCTCCCGAAGAAATGCAGCAGAAGCTGCGCGCCATGCTGGAAGCCCGCCGCGATCCGGACTTCTTCATCGTCGCGCGCACAGATGCCGTCGCGGTGACCGGTCTTGATGACGCCATCGCGCGGCTGAAATCATACGCCACTGTTGGCGCAGACGGGCTTTACGTCGACGCGCCTGAAAGCATCGAGCAACTTCGCGAGATCAGTCGGCAGCTGAAGCCGCTCGGCAAGCCGCTGCTGTTCAACATGGCCCGCTCCGGCAAGAGCCCATATCTTTCGCTCAAGGAAGTCTACGAGCTCGGCTTCGACTATGCGCTCTGCCCCATCGAACCGATGTTTGCGATGCACAAGGCGGTTAAAGAGATGATGGAAATCTTCATGCGCGAGGGCTCGACCAACGCGATCGCCGACCGCCTCACATCGTTCGAAGAGTTCAATAATTTTGTTGGTCTTCCGGAAGTCGTTGCACGCGAGAAGCGCTTTGCGTCTTAAACGCTGAACTTTTTCAGCAGTCACCGCCGAACTTTGGCTGGGATCGAATACCGAATGCTCGCGCAGCAAATAGTTAACGGCTTGGTCGTCGGAAGTGTCTATGCGCTTTTTGCGCTTGGATTCACTCTGATCTTCGGGGTGCATCACATTCTCAATATGGCCCACGGCGCAGTTTTTATGTGGGGTGCATTCATCGGCCTGTTCGCTGTTACGCGCTTCGACATGCCTTTCCCCATCGCGTTCGTGCTCGCAGTCGTGCTTGCCGGACTGCTAAGCGTCGCCCTGGACTGGGTGGCGTTTCGGCCGCTTCGCAAGCGCGGGGCACCGGAATTTTCAGCCATCATCTCCTCGATCGGGGCTGGGCTGATCCTGATGAATTTGGCGCAGCGCCTCTCTGAGACACGCGTGTTGCGGTATCCGTTCGGTACCCTGCCGGTCGAGATCTTTATGCTGCTGGGGCTGCGCGTAACGCTGATTCAGGCCGTGATCGTCGGCAGCGCGCTCGTCATCGTCAGCGCATTGCTTGGCTATTTGTTCTACACGCGGTTTGGGCGGCAAATCCGCGCTGTGGCGGTGAACGAGCGGACTGCCACGCTGCTCGGTGTCAATCCTGATTTTGTTTACTTTCAGACTTTCTTCATCTCGGGTGCGCTTGCAGGCGCTGCGGGCGTATTGATCGGCGTTGCGTTCAATGCCGTGCATTTCCTGATGGGCGAGCCCTATATGCTGCGCGCCTTCGTGGTAATTGTGCTCGGCGGTCTAGGCAGCATCATGGGCGCGCTGGTAGCCGGCCTCCTGCTCGGTATGGTACAGACTCTCACGATTGCCTACGTGTCCTCCGGGCTGAGCGATGCCATCATCTTCTCGCTTCTTTTTGTGACACTTCTTCTCCGGCCCACCGGTTTCTTCGGAACCTTGCGTAAGGAAAAGCGGGTGGCGCGCGAATGATCGATTTTATCGCTGGCTATTTGCCACTATTCAATCTCGTCATTCTCAATTGCGGGTTGGCGCTGAGCCAATACGTCGTGCTGCGCGCCGGCGTCTTCTCGGTCGCGACTGCCGGTCTTGCATCGATCGGCGCCTACACGGCCGGTATCCTCATTCTAAGTTACGGCATGCCTACCTTGCTTGCCGTTGTCCTTGGTGCGGTCGTGGGGATGATCGCCGCACTGATCCTTTCCTTGCCGCTGGCCCGCCTGCGCGGGGTGTTCCAGGCGATCGCCACTGTTGCGATGGTGCAAATTATCCTGTCGATCAACCTCTACGCTGACGACATTACGGGGGGCGCCAACGGGCTCAATGGCATTCCGCGGCTGGTCGGCACGCCCGCGCTGGTTTTGTTTATCGGCGTCTGCATCTACGTTCTGTTCAGCCTCGGACGCGGACGAGTGGGCTCGGCATTCGATGCGATTCGCCAGGACGAAACAGTTGCGGTTTCGCTTGGTATCGCGGTCGCGCGCTATCAGGCTCTTGCCTTCGCGCTGTCTGGCGCGATCGCGGGCGCAACCGGCGCACTGATGGCATGCCACAATCACAGCGTAGCGGCTGAAGAATTCGGTTTCGACATGCTGACCACCGTCCTTGCGTATGTCGTTCTCGGCGGCCGCCAATCCGTGGCAGGGCCAATCGTCGGTGCGGTGATCCTTTCACTTCTGCCCGAAATCGCGCGCCCCCTCGCCGATAACCGGCTCATTATTCACGGCGCGATGATTATGTTCGCAATCATCTATCTTCCGCACGGCATCGTGGACTCGATCGTGATCTGGCGCCGTCGCGCCGCTGTCGATCCCGTCACGCCGCTTAGCACGCAGGAGGCCACCGATGGCCGTGCTTAAGCTCGACCGGGTGTCGCGCCATTTCGGCGGCGTGCAGGCCGTCAAGGATCTATCGATGACGGTGAAGCCCGGTCGCATCACCGGATTGATCGGTCCGAATGGCGCCGGCAAGACGACGGTGGTCAACATGATCGCGGGCCTGTTGAAGCTCACCGCGGGCCGCATCAGCCTTGGCGATTCTGATATTCAGGAACTGCCGCCGCACGAAGTCGCGCGGCTCGGAATCGCGCGAACATTCCAGAACATTCGGCTCCTCAAGGAGGCCAGCGTACTCGACAATGTCGTCGTCGGGTGCCGACAAGAGGAAGAAGTGTCAGTTATCGCACAGGCGCTTGGGCTGCCCTCGATGCGCCATGCCCGCGCCGCTTCCATCGCGCGTGCCCACGTTCTTTTGGCCGAACTTGGCATGAGCGAGTACGCCGACCACCTCGCTGGTGAACTCTCGTACGGCCACCAGCGCCGCGTCGAAATCATGCGTGCGCTCGCGCTCCAGCCGACGGTGCTACTGCTTGATGAGCCGGTCGCCGGTATGAACGATACCGAGGCGGATGAGCTTGGCCAGATATTCCGAAAGCTCGCGCAACGCGGCATCGCAATCTTGCTGATCGAGCATAATATGCGCTTCGTGATGTCGTTGTGCGACGAAATCTGCGTGGTCGCAACTGGCGAGTTGGTCGACCATGGTGCCCCCGAAGCGGTACGCGCAAATCCGCGTGTGATCGAAGCCTATCTTGGAGGCGAGGTATGCTAGAGGTTCGCGACCTTACCTCTGCCTACGGCGGTATCGTCGCGGTCCGCGGTGCGAGCCTGCGCGTCGCTGCCGGCCAATGCGTCGCGCTGATCGGTTCCAACGGAGCCGGCAAGACGACGCTGCTGCACACCGTCTGCGGCCTAATGCGCCCGGCATCGGGGGACATTATGTTCCGTGATGCAAATATCACCGGACAACCGGCTTACCGGGTGGCGCGCAAAGGTATTTTGCTCGTACCAGAAGGCCGCCAGATCTTGGGACCACTCTCGGTACGCGAAAATCTTGAGCTTGGTCGGCTCGCCCTTGGCGCACGTTCGAGTGGTCCATATGCGAACCTCGAAACCGTGCTCGAATTGTTTCCCCGTCTGGCGGAAAGGCTGGAGCAGCTGGCCGACTCGCTCTCCGGAGGTGAGCAGCAGATGTTAGCGATCGGGCGAGCCCTAATGGGCGGACCAGATCTTCTGCTCCTCGATGAGCCAAGCCTTGGCCTCGCGCCGATCGTCGTGTCAACGGTGTTCGAGACACTCAAGAGCCTCAATGAGGCTGGCCTCACCATCCTCCTGGTCGAGCAGAATGCACGGCGCGCGCTGGCCATCGCCAACTATGCCTACGTGATGGAGCGCGGACGCATTGTTGATGAAGGCGCGAGCGAGCGCCTACGCTCCGATCCCAACATTCAGTCTCATTATCTCGGCGGCGCGACGGCGGCAGGGCCGCCAGCCGTCGAGCATCGATCGTAAAGCACGCGGGTAAAAATCCGCATATCAAGGGAGGGCGTTATGGAAATGAAAAAGACGATGCCGCACATTGTATGGCTCGGTGTTGCAGCGGCGTGTCTCACCGTCATGGCTCGCCCTGCGGCGGCTGAGGACTACATTATTGGTGCGGAGATTGCACTCACCGGAACCTACGCCTGGATCGGTGTTCCGAGCCGCGAGGGACTCGAGGTCGGCATTGAAGAAGTCAATACGAGCGGTGTGCTTGGTGCGAACAAGCTCAGGGTGCTCATCGAAGACACTGCCAGCGATAAGACACAGGCGATCTCGCTCATCAACCGCTTCAGCGCGCGCGACAAGACCGTCATGGTTCTTGGTCCGAGTTCCAGTTCCGAGGGCGTCGCCATTGGACCGGTGGCAAACGAGCTGAAGATTCCATTGCTCACCACGACGGCGGTTTCGGACGCAATCAACAAGAGCGGCCAATGGGTCTTCAAGACTCCCGCAAGCCCTGCCCTTGTGATCGGCGACGTGGCGAAATACGCCGTCGACAAGATGGGCGTTAAGAGCGTCGCGATGGTTTGGGGCCGCAACAATGACGGTCAGGTCGGCCAGAAGAACGCTGCGCTCGAGGTCTTCAAGAGTCGTGGCACCAAAATCGAGGCTGAGGAGTCGGTGCTCACATCGGACACCGACTTTCTGGCCGTGATTACGAAGATCATCGCGACCAAGCCGGAAGCGGTGTTCATGGCTCTGGTCGCCGAGCAGTCGGCGAACTTCATCATTCAGGCGCGCCAGCAGGGCATCGATCCGAAGACGAAGTTTCTTGGCGTGCCGAATTTCGGCTCCGATCAATTCACCCTGATCGGCGGTAAGGCGGTTGAAGGCGCGGTCTATGTCGCGGACTACTATGCCGGTCAAGAGAGTGATGAGAATAAGCGTTTCGTCGCGGCCTATCGCAATAAATACAATCGCACGCCCGACAATGGCGCGGCGCTCGGTTACACCACGGCCAAGATCGTCGCTGCGGCGCTCAAGGACGTGGGAGCGAACCCAACGCACGAGACCGTGCGGCTCTCGCTGCTCAAGATCAAGGATCTTCCGGTTATCCTCGGGCGTGGAAAATTCAATTTCGACTCGGATCGCGGCGCTCTGTATGAGGGCGTGATCATGACGGTGAAGGACGGAAAGTTTATCCCGGCGCCGTAAGCGGGGTTTTCTCACTCCGTTCGCAGGACGGAGCACAATGGCGGATGCGATACTACTTGCGCCCGTCGCGGTCTATCGCGCTTCGTCCTCAGCGCTGAGGGCAGCGACCAGTGCAAAGCCGAACTCCTCCAGCGCCTGCGCCGGGCTCATGTTGCGCATGTTGTAATAGAGATCGCGCCCAAGACGCAGTATCGAGGGGTTGCCGGCGCTCACCCGCTCCGCAATCGTGACAGCGCGATTGAGGACCGCTTCGCGCGCGACTATCTCGTTGACAAGGTGCAGGTCCTTGGCCTCGGTAGCATCCATAAGCCGAGCCTGATAGACGATATCGAACAACACCTTTTTTGGCAGCGCGTCCTTGACGATTGCGAGCGCGAGAAACGGGAACAAGCCCTTCACCGCTTCAGGCAGACCGAGCGTCGCGTCCTCGGCCACAATCGCCATGTCGCAGGCAACGACAAGGCTGAACCCACCTGCGTGAGCATTGCCATTGATGGCCGCGATGATCGGCTTTCCCAGCCGCGCCATGGCCTGCGCCAAATCCATGAAGGCGCGGGCGAATTCGAGCCGCCCGACGCTTGTCGGACCCGCACCCTGGTAGTCCCCACCGAGGCAGAACACATCGCCATATCCGGTCAGGATACAGGCGCCAACCTCCGGCGACGACCGTGCACGTTCAATCGCCGCAATCATCTCTTCCGCCATCTTTTGGCTGACGCGATTGCCTTGATCAGGCCGTCGCATGCAGATGATCTCGATGCGCCCACGGCGCGTGATCTCGATAGAGGTTTCCATCACGAACTCACTCCTTTTGAAACCGGCTATGCGATCGTTCGCACACCAAGCCGGCAGAATGAGCCGCTTCACTCATTCTCCAGCTCCTTGAATGCTTCGCGCGTAGTGCGGAAGCCATCGATGCCAACGGGCACGCCGCAATAAACCGCGACCTGAAGAAGAATCTCTTTGATCTCATGAGGCCATTTTCCAATGCCGCCTTGACGTGCAGATTCAATTCGCGCAGTCGGTTCTGCTCTGTCGTCGTTCCTGCCGGCATCTGTAGCGCATTCCTCTGATTGTTTTTCAAATCCTAATGCGACTGGTTACTACCTGTCGACCTCTCCAATCTTATGCTTGACAGATTAACTGACAATCTGGACATTCGCCCCAACGTGGCGATCGTGAACGCGCCGCTAGCCAAAAGATAAAAATAAAGCGCACCCGCAAACGGCGGGGCGACAGGGAGCGGAATATGCCCAACCAGGTTATTGGCTTTGTTGGCGTCGGCCGAATGGGTGGTCCGATGGCGGGACGCCTGCTCGATGCTGGATATTCACTGTCAGTCTACGACTCCCAGGTTGAAGCAACGAAGCCTCTCGTCGCGCGCGGCGCGCACCTTGCAAAATCTCCTGCCGAAATCGCCTCGTCGGCTGATATCGTACTCGCCAGCCTGCCGAGTCCCGACATTGTAAAGGCCGTCGCGCTAGGCCCCCAAGGTATTATCGAAGGAGCGCGCGCGCGCATCCTGATTGACCTGTCCACAACCGGACCGGGCGCCGCCAAGATTGTCGCGAATGGCTTGAAAGCTAAGAATATCGCGCTGGTGGACGCGCCAGTCAGTGGGGGCATCAGAGGTGCCGTCGGCGGTTCGCTCGCAGTCATGGTATCGTGCCCCAAGCCGATCTATGAAACCGTTGCGCCAATTCTCAAAATTTTCGGCAAGCTTTTCTACACCGGCGAGCTTCCGGGACTGGCGCAGACCGCCAAACTTGCGAACAATTTGATGGCCGCAGCAGCTCTCGTCATCACGTCCGAGGCGGTCGCTATGGGCGTGAAGGGCGGCCTCGATGCACGGGTTCTGATCGATATCATAAATGCCAGCAGCGGTCGCAACAGCGCCTCCGAGGACAAGTTTCCCCGCGCGGTACTGCCCGGCACGTTCGATTTCGGGTTTACGACAGGTCTTTCCTACAAGGATGTCCGTTTGTGCGTCGACGAGGCCGAAGCGATGGGTGTTCCGATGGTTTGTGGGGCTGTGGTTCGGCAGATGCTGGCGATCACTAACGCGAAGTATGGTGCCTCCTCCGATTTCACTTCGATTGCCAAGGTCCTGGAGGAATGGGCCGGAGTGGAAATGCGCGGCTGAGCGTTGCAGATAGCGATCTACTGTGGCGTTCCGGCCGGAGTGGATGCGTTCCGCAATCCGCGTGAGGTTTTCGCTGAACTGGATCAAAACAAGTAGTCGAAAGTTCGCCGCCATGCTGAAGGACAAATGGGCTCTTGTGACTGGCGCTACGGCTGGTCTTGGTCTGGCCGTGGCAGAAAGCCTGGCAAGTGCAGGAACCAATATCGTCCTGCATGATCTGAGCGAGCCTCTAGTGGCGAAAGACAGCATTCGGTCTCGCTTCGGAACCGACACGATGAGTGTCGCCGCAGACCTGACGCAGCGCTCGGCCATCGAGGCGATGATGGACCGACTCCTCAATCGCCTGGGCGCGATAGATATCGTGGTCAACAACGCCGTGGTCCGGCACTTTGCGCCAATCGAACAGTTTCCGCCGGCGCGGTGGGAAGAAGCACTCGCGGTCAACCTCTCCGCCCCGTTTCATCTTATCCGCCTCGCCCTACCCGCCATGAAACTGCGTGGCTGGGGACGTATCATCAACATGGGTTCGATCTATTCGACCCGTGCAGTCGAAAATCGCATCGATTATGTCACAACAAAAACTGCGATCCTCGGCATGACGCGCGCGGTCGCAATGGAGACGGCAACGACGGGCATCACATGCAACGCACTTTGTCCGGGCACGTTGCCGACTCCCGCGATCGAGGCGCGAGTTGCAACCATCGCAAAGAGCAAGAACATGACGATTGAGGAGGCAAAGCGTGACTACCTGGCTTCGCGTCAGCCGACCCAACGTTTCGTCTCCATGGAAAACGTGGGAGCGATGGCGGTCTTCCTCTGCAGTCCAGCCGCCCAGGATATCACAGGGGCCGCACTCCCGATCGATGGGGGATGGTCCGCCTCATGAGCAAGATCAACAATTCCTCAAGGGAGAAACAGCATGGCTGAAGTTACGGGCCACAATGTTCTCCACCGAGGAGTGCCTGCCATGACGCTGCTTCCTCGAGGCGTGAAGGTACACCCTTGCCTTGGACTTCATCGACATGCGCAAAGGGCTCGACGGCCTCGCCATGCTGGTCCAAGGCATGCTGCGTCGCGATCCCCTTCTCCGGCCACCTGTTTGTGTTTCGCGGCCGCAGATCCAACCTCATCAAGATTGTCTATCGGGATGGCACCGGGCTGTGCCTCTTCACCAAGCGGCTTGAGCAAAGTGCTTTCCCGTAGCCGTCAAACGCTGACCCGAGCGGATCGATGATGCTGACCTCGGCGCAATTGTCGATGCTGATCGACGGCATCGACTTGCGCGCGGATCGGCCTCAAATGCTCATTTCGCTGGAACATGAGCTCTTCGCGGACTGCTATCGCCGAAAGCGAAGGGCGTCGACGAGTAATGAAAATGCCGGAGATAGTTGCCGACGCGGTAAGACACGCTCAGAAGTTTCACTCAAATTCCGACCAGGGGCAGGTTGACAATTAGCAACGTGAGATTGCCAATCCGCATGCTCGCCACCAACCCCCAGAACAGCGACGGATTGGTTGTCATAACGGCAGATCCCGGTGCGATACCTCGTGAAAGCGGTGCACGATCCCTTTCATCTCGTCCGCGCCCCGTACACTTTCGAGTCGTCGTCGCCCGAGATCAATTGTTGATAAGTCTCACGCGATTTAGCGATGCTACCGAGATGGACGGTGCGGTCCCAGAAATAAGGATTCCATGGCCGACCAAGGCAAAAAGTTCAACAGTTGCGCTTAAGAGCGACGCCGAAATACAGGGCGTACATAACGAAGGCTTGGTACAGTCAGTTATCCGCGCGCACGTTTGGATGCAATCGTTTCGAGATGGAATGTATGGGTCCGTCGAGAAGCTCGCGGAGGAAACCCGTATGCATCCGAAAGTAGTTCGCCAGGCATTGCGGCTGGCATTTCTTTCGCCGGAGATCACATCGGCGATTTTGGAAGGCAGACAGCCGGCAGGACTCTCACTGGCGCGAATCCCGAAACTGCTTCCCTTGCAGTGGGCAGACCATCGGCACCTACTCGGCTGATTTTCGGGTACGAACGTTATGAACTTCGCTAGGGAACGTTCACTTCGCCCATCCAATGTTATGGAACGTTGACGTCCGCTTTGCGATAAGCGACCGGTTATCGGATTGCGGCGCTCTTGAGGACTTCGCGAGGCGTGCCGCAGACTTACTCGTTCGGCCGTGCAAGGATACGTCGCACGGGAAATAGCGTGACGCGATACCGCTGCGCGGCATATCCCCAAATGCCCTTCGGTGCAAACAACATGGTGGCAATTGCAAGTGCTCCGAGCAAAATCAGGTACCAGGTGCCGAAGTCCGCAAGGTAGCGCTGCAGAGCGTAGAACACGATCACACCAATGATCGGACCTTCGATCGTGCCGACCCCGCCGATCACGACGATAAAAATCACATAGGCGCTCCAATCCAGCACCGAAAACGCGGCGTCCGGCGAAATACGCGCCTTCTGCAAATAGATCAGCGCACCGATCATCCCGGTCGCGGCCGCGACGAGCACATAAATGCCGAGCTTGGTGCGGAAGCTGTCGATCCCAGAACTTTCGGCGGTCGCTTCGGAATCGCGGATCGCGAACAGCGCCAGGCCATGGCGCGATCGCAACACGAGATAGACCAGGAACGGCGCGCCGGCCGCAAGCGCAAGCGCGATCCAGTAGGTAATGATGTCGCGCGCGGCCGGCGAGCGTACCTCGAACATCGCCTTGACCCATTCGATGCCGAAAATCCCGTTGGTGGCCGATGGCGGCAGCGACGTGCCGGTGCCGCCGCCGAGCTGCTTGAATTGTGCGAACACCAGCCGATACACCTCGGCAACGACCCAACTGCCAATCGCAAAATACGGACCGCGAAGGCGGAATACCACAAGCGCTGTCGGCACGGCGAATATCGCGGCGATCAGCCCTGACAGCACCACCGCCGCAATTGGATCGATGCCGGCGCCGATCGCAAGCGCAAACAGCATGTAGCCGCCAAGGCCGACAAACGCCTGCTGTCCGACCGAGACCAGACCCGCATAGCCCGCCAGCAGATTCCAGCACTGGGCCAGCGCCAGCATATAGAACACGAAGATCAGATCCTGAATCAGCCCGCGGCCGGCAAAGGCCGGCAGGGCGGCAAAGATCAGGACGAGGACGACGCCGGCGGACGCCAGGATCGCCGACGCCCGGGTTTTCGTTTCGATCCGATACGCGGTCGGCTCGATTAGTTGGTTCCCGTCACCTTTCGCCATCATCATTCAATCCAGCGCGCGCGGAAACAGGCCGCGGGGCCGCAGCACCACCACGACCAGAAAGGCGATGTGACCGGCGAGTATCTGCCATTCCGGGTTCAGTTTGGCGCCGACGGTCTGCGCGACACCGATGATGATGCCGCCCGCAAGCGTGCCCCACAGGCTGCCGAGGCCACCGATGATCACCGCCTCGAATGCGTAGATCAGCCGCGCCGGCCCGATGGTTGGATCGAAATTGGCACGGATGCCGAGGTAGAGCGCAGCAATCGTCGCCACCACCATCGCGATCCCCATCGCGATCGAATAGATTCGACGATGGTCGATGCCCATCAACTGCGCGATTTCGAGATCGTCGGAGGTCGCGCGAAATGCCCGGCCAAGCGACGTGCGATAGAACAACAGATTGAGCAGCAGGATCACCGCGATCGCCGAGCCAAGCGTCAGCAGCGGCATCACGCCGATCGCCAGATTGCCGCCGAGCTGGATTGAAGCGGTCTCGATCGCGCCGAGCCGCAGCCGCCGGCTGTCGGCGGTAAACGCCTCGAGCAGGCCGTTTTGAATGATGATGGATAGGCCGAAGGTGACCAGCAGCGGCGGCAACAGATCTCGCCCCAGGGTTCGGTTCAGCAGCACGTGCTGCAAGGCAAAGCCGGCGGCGAACATCGCCGGCATGGTCAACAGGGCCGCGAGAAAGGGATCAAAGCCAAGCCACGCCGTCAGCGCGAGGATTGCGAACGCCGCCAGCACGATCAGGTCGCCATGGGCGAGATTGACCAGCCGCATGATGCCGAAGATCAGCGACAGACCGGCGGCGAACAGCGCATACAGGCCGCCAAGCAGTACGCCCTGAATAATCGTGCCGAGCCAATCCTGCATGCTCAGTGTCCGAAATAGGCGAGGTGAACCTGTTCGCTGGTAAGTTCCGCCGGTCGGCCCGACAGCGACACCCGGCCTTCCTGAAAGCAATAGACGCGATCGGAGACCTTCATCGCCTGCGCAATGTCCTGCTCGACCAGCACGATACTGGTGCCGTTCTGTTTGATGCGCGGCATCGCCTCATAGATATTGCGGATCACGATCGGCGCGAGACCGAGGCTGATCTCATCGCATAACAGCACGCGCGGGTTCGACATCAGGGCGCGCCCGATCGCGGCCATCTGCTGCTCCCCGCCAGAGAGCGCATGGCTCGGCGCAGCGCGGCGCTCTTTCAGCCCGGGGAACAGTGCATAGATGCTGTCGAGCGACCATATGCCCGAGA
The DNA here is from genome assembly GCA_963778925.1 of uncultured Alphaproteobacteria bacterium. Classification (GTDB taxonomy): domain Bacteria; phylum Pseudomonadota; class Alphaproteobacteria; order Rhizobiales; family Xanthobacteraceae; genus Bradyrhizobium. Next base: position 356,850 of record CAVZWE010000014.1, read on the forward strand.
CATTACGACCGTAGCTTCCGATCAGCAGGTTTTCCTCGACCGTCAGCGAAGAGAACAGCCGCCGCCCCTCCGGCACCATCGCGATTCCCAGCTTGAGAATATTAGCCGCGCCAAGCGCGCCGATCGGCTTGTCCTCGAACCACACGCTGCCGGGCTCGGCGCGGATCAGTCCGGTAATGGCCTTGAGATAGGAGGACTTGCCCGCGCCGTTGGCGCCGATGATCGCTATCGTCTCGCCGGGCGCAATCACGGTGTCGATCCCGTACAGCGCCTGGAAGTCGCCGTAGTGAGCAGTCAAGCCGCGGGTCTCGAGCATCGGGGCGGTCACGCCAACAGACCGGTATAAAATTGCCGGACTTCTGTGGAAGCCATCACCTCCCGCGGATCGCCCTCGGCGACTTTCCTTCCGAAATTCAACACGCTCAGCCTCCCGACCACCGCCAGCAGCGCGTGCACGATGTGCTCGATCCAGATAATAGTCATTCCCACGGCATGGACTTGTTTGATGGTCTCGACCAGTTCGAGGCATTCGCCCTCGGTCAGCCCTCCGGCGATCTCGTCGAGCAGCAGCAGATGGGGATTGGTTGCAAGCGCGCGCGCCATCTCCAGCCGCTTGCGTTCGAGCAATGTCAATGAGCCCGCGAGGGTGTTGGCGCGCTTGAGCAGATGCAGGCGCTCGAGAATTTCCGCGCAGGATGCGGCGGCGGCGCGCTCCGTCAAACCCCCGCCATGGACGGCGGCGACCAGCAGATTCTCGAACACGGTGAGATTCTCGAACGGCCGGGGAATCTGATAGGAGCGTCCGATTCCGGCGATGCAGCGCTGATGCGGCCGGGCCGCGGCAATATCGCGGCCGTTCAGCCTGATTTCGCCGGCATCGGGCGCGAGCCCGCCGGTGATCAGGTTGAACAGCGTCGTCTTGCCGGCGCCGTTCGGACCGATGATGCCGAGCGCCTCGCCCGGCGCGACCGACAGATCGATATCGTCCGCCGCGATGACCGACCCAAAACTCTTGCGCAGACCCTTGATCTTCAGCATGCGCTAGAGTTTAGCAACAAGACGGACCAATCGAAACGAAATCGCAAAGCTGCGCCGGGCGTGCCTTGTTCGCCTGGCTTCGCTTTCAACCGATCAGCTCCATTTTGCCGCCGGCTGGAATGTTCGGCGCAGTCCGGTTGTCGGTGATGACGATGTCGTACTTGTTGCCGTCCTTGACGCGCCATTGCCCGCCGACCAGCGGCGTCTTGGCGACGTTCTTTGCGGCGAACGGCGGCAGGTTGGCCCCGTTCCACTGTACCTTGCCGACCACGGTATCGAGATCGGTCGCGGCGATCGCAGCGACCATGGCCTTGGCATCTCGCTGCGGCGCGCGCTTGAGCGCATCGACGGCGACCTCGAACAGCGCATGCACGAAGCCGATCGGCTGCGTCCATTGCTTCCTGGTCGCGGTCTCATAGCTGGCGGCGAGGTCTTTCGCGCTCATTCCGTTGAGCGACGATTTGAACGGATGGTTCGGCGACCACCATACTTCCGACGAAAGATTGTTGCCGTCCTTGCCGAGCGCCTCGACCGCGACCGGGAATAGTATCGCCTTGCCGATCGAGGCGACCTTCGGCTTGAAGCCTTGCTGCAGCGCCTGTTTCCAGAATGTCGTGAAGTCGGGCGGCAAGCACCACCCCGGTGATGATCTCGGCGTTGGCGCTCTTGAACGCGCTGATCTGTGCCGAGAAGTTGTCTGTGAGATTCTGGTAGCGGCCGGGGTCGGTGAGCTTGTAGCCGGCTTTCTCGAGCACCGGCGGGAATCCGACCTGTCTGTCGCCCCAGGCATTGCCGTCGCCGTCGTTCGGAAACAGACCGCCAACTGATTTGTTGGTCGGCACCTGGCTCCACATGTTCGTAAAGACCGCGATGACGTCTTCGAGCCCCCAGAAGAAGTGATAGGTGTAATTGAAATTCTTCCATGCCGGAGGTCCGCCGGCCGGATCGGCTTGACGGCCGATGAACCAGGGCTGCCACGGCGCCACGGTCGAAATGCACGGTACCTCTTCGATCTCGCATTGCGTCGAAACCGGGTTCGTGGTCTCGGGCGTCGAGGCAACCAGCATCAGGTCGATCTTGTCCTGGACGATCAGATCCTTGGCGACCTGCGCGGCGCGGTTAGGATTCGACTGGCTGTCCTTGACCACGACTTCCACCGGAATGGTCCCCATGCCGAGTTTGATGCCGGCCTTGGCGGCTTCCTTGAAATTGGCGATGATGAAGTTGTCGGCCTCTGCGAACGCGGCGAGCGGGCCGGTCTGCGGGCTGACATAGCCGAGCTTGATCGAGCGGGTTTGGGCGATCGCCGGCATGGCGATGCCGGTGGCAAGCGCCGCGCCGGCTGCCGCCGACGATCTGAGCAAAGTACGGCGGTCAATCCCTGTGATGATCCTGGTCATGAAGCCTCCCCTTTTTTATAGATTCCGCGTTTTTATAGATTCCGCGAAGCGGCCAGAGTTCTCGCGTGAAACCTTGACCGCGCATCCGAAATTGTTCGATATTCGAACTGACGTTCGCTTTTCGGTTAGTTTCAATTAGCGTCCTGACGGAGTCAACCACTCGCTAGGGTACGGTGCGCATAATGACGTCTTTCGAACCGCGGCCAGATGATGGTCACGACAAAGAGTTCATGAGCACGCTCGCCAAGGGCCTCGCCGTCCTCAGCGCGTTCGGCAAGCAGCGGCCTGCGATGACCTTGTCCGACGCGGCTACAGTCGCGAGCCTCTCGCGGGCAACCGCGCGCCGAGTCCTGCGTACGCTTGCCCAGCTCGGCTATGTCGTTCAGGACGGCCGCGCATTTTCGTTGACCCCTCGCGTTCTTGAGCTCGGCTTTGCCTATCTCTCGGGGCAGGACTGGATCGACCGCGCGTTGCCGATGATGAAGGAGCTGAGCGAGCAGCTCGGCGAATCCTGCTCCGGCTCGATCCTGCAGGGCATCGAAATCGTCTATGTCGCGCGCGTGCCGGCCCGGCGCATCATGTCGACCGCGCTGGCGGTTGGCAGCCGGTTGCCGGCGTTTCACACCTCGCTCGGCCGCGCCCAGCTCGGCTATCTTGACGGCGCGGAAATCTGGCGCCGGCTGCGGTCGGCGCCGATCGAAGCCTATACGCCCTACACCATCACCGACATGCAGGCGCTGTTCGATCGCGTTTGCGCCGATCGCGAGCAGGGCTTTTCCATCGTCGACGAAGAACTCGAGCGAGGACTCCGCTCGATTGCTGTCCCGGTTCTCGACCGTACCAGCCAGGCGGTCGGCGCCATCAATCTGTCGGCGCACGCCACCCGCACCACGCGCAACGAGATGCGTGAGAAATTCCTGCCCGAACTCAAGGCCATCGCGCAGCGGATTTCGCAGGCGCCGCAGCCGATCTGACTGCCAGGCACCCTCCTCGGCATTCGTCGCCTTGTCAGGGTGGCTCGGAGACCGTATCGTTCCAGTTCGCTTTCCGCACATAGGTTCGGATATCGAACAAACTGGCGCGGACACCAAAAAGACGGTCGAATTCCAGGGAGGGCACAATGGCAAGAGCGACGACGACCAAGGCAGCCGGGGCAAAAGCAGCCGCGGCGAAGCCGGCAAAATCCAACGGCGGTGGTGACCGCGCGGCCATCGCGCGGCGGCCTGAAAACATCGGCCAGATGAAAGTCACCAGGCCGCAGACCGGCGCGGAATATATCGAGTCGCTGCGCGACGGCCGCGAAGTCTTCATCTATGGCGAACGCGTCAAGGACGTCACAATCCATCCCGCCTTCCGCAACACCGCGCGAATGGTGGCGCGCCTGTTCGACGCCCTGCACGACGACAAGCGCAAGAAAAAGCTGCTGCTGCCGACCGACACCGGCAATGGCGGAATGACGCACGCCTTCTTCAAGGCGCCCAAGACCGTGGAGGACCTGATCGCCGGCCGCGACGCCATCGCCGAATGGGCGCGCATGACCTATGGCTGGATGGGCCGCTCGCCGGACTACAAGGCGGCGTTTCTCGCCACCCTCGGCGCCAACTCCGATTTTTACGATCCCTACCAGGACAATGCCAGGCGCTGGTACAAATTCAGCCAGGAGCGCGTGCCGTTCATCAACCACGCCATCATCCATCCGCCGATCGATCGCGACCGGCCGCCGAACGAGGTCAGCGACGTCTGCTGCCACGTCGACAAGGAGACCGACGCCGGTCTGATCATCTCGGGCGCCAAGGTGGTCGCCACCGGCTCGGTGCTGACGAATTATACCTTCGTCGCGCACCATGGATTGATCCCGGTGCAGGACAAGAAATTCGCCGCGGTGTTCATGCTGCCGACCAACTCGCCGGGCGTGAAATTCATCTGCCGCACGTCTTACGAGATGAGTTCGACGGTCATGGGTAGTCCGTTCGACTATCCGCTATCGAGCCGGCTCGACGAGAATGACGCGGTCTTCATCATGGACAAGGTGCTGGTGCCCTGGGAGAACGTGTTCGTCTACGGCGATCTCGAGAAGGCGAACAACTTTTTTCCGCGCACCGGTTTCCTTCCCCGCTTCGTTGTGCATGGGTGCACGCGGCTCGCGGTGAAGCTCGATTTCATCGCTGGCCTGCTGCTCAAGGCCACCGAAGCCGCGGGCACCAAGGATTATCGTGGCGTGCAGGCGAACGTTGGCGAAGTGATCGCCTGGCGCAACCTGTTTTGGGGACTGTCAGATGCCATGGTTCGCGATCCGAAGCCGTGGATCGGCGACTATGTCTTGCCGAACATGGATCCCGGCAACGCCTATCAGATCATCGCCACGATGGCTTACACGCGGGTCAAGTACCTTATCGAGCAGACCGTCGCCTCGGGTCTCATCTATCTCAACAGCCATGCGCGCGATTTCAAAAATCCGGAAATCCGGCCTTATCTCGATCAATATCTGCGCGGTTCGAACGGCTACAAGGCGGAAGAACGCGTCAAGCTTCTCAAGCTGTTGTGGGACTGTTTGGCGAGCGAGTTCGGCGGCCGGCACGAGCTTTACGAAATCAATTACGGCGGCTCGACCGAGGAAATCCGTCGCTACTGCCTGTTCGGCGCACAAGCCTCCGGCAATGCCGATAAATTCAAGGGATTCGCTGAGGAATGTATGGCCGAGTATGACCTGGATGGCTGGAAGGTCCCCGATCTCAGTGATCCCGGCGAGCTCAGCTATCACGTCATGCGCGGAGCCAAATGAGTCGTAGCTCATATCCGGCACACCCGTCTGTTTTCCGAACTGCTCATTACGCAGATGTCCGCTTCGCTTCTACGCCGTGTGAAAACTCCTTCGCTCTATTTGTGTGTAGAATATCCGTCTCAAATCCGTCGATGCGGACACCAAAGTGCACCGGCAGCTTCCATCGGGAGCGACGATTGGGAAAACAATTCTGTGCATCTCTGACTCACGTACGTTTCACGCAGCCTGGTTCAAAAGCGGACATTCGTCGATCGAATGTTATGGAATGTGCCCGGGCGATGTTTCACTTGACATATGGGAAGTCAAACATGTGCCTGTCGTAAATCAAATCCGGACATATTGATGATGCAACCCGCCCAATACAGGCCGACAATTGATGTGCCCCGCCCTCTCAACAGCGCGCGGTACTGGCGCATCCTTCTCCAAGGATACATGCGTGCGTATCTCGTTATAGTATTTCATGTACGACTGCAGCACATGACGAAGATGCCGCTCGCCGAACACAACAACGTGGTCAAGGCACTCCCGTCGGATCGAGCCTATCAGTCGTTCAGCATATCCGTTTTGCCAGGGGGAGCGCGGCGGCGTCGGTCGATCGCGAATGCCTATTGATCGAAGCCTTCGGATGAAGACCTCACCGTAGGCTCCATCCCGGTCACGAATGAGATAGCGGGGAGCTTGTTCCCAGCCGCAGGCTTGCGTGATCTGATTTGCGATCCAATCTGCGGTCGGATGCGCTGTGACGCCAAACCATAAAATCTGCCGTCGACCATGCCCCATAATTAACAAGCCGTAGAGCAGACGAAATGAGATTGTCGGTACGACGAACAGATCCATCGCGGCGATGCCGTCGGCATGATTGCGAAGGAACGTCCTCCAGCCTTGGGATGGCGGGTCTCTTCGCTTGGCCATGTACTTGGCCACGCTGGTCTGTCCGATATCAATGCCGAGCTTGAGGAGTTCTCCATGGAGCCGCGGCGCTCCCCACAGCGGAATGGCAACGCTCATCTCGCGGATAAGCTTGCGTATCTCAGGCGCTACAGTCGGTCGGCCGCCACGGCGCCGCGACTTCCACCGCCAGTACGATCTGAACCCGGCGCGGTGCCATTTAATCACGGTCTCCGGCTTCACGATCGCCAAGGCGCCCAGCACCTTCGGAGCCAAACGATACAAGCCGGCGAATATCAGACGGTCCAGCATCCCGAACGTCGGCCCTTTCGGCGATTTCCGCCGCAGCACGTTAAGCTGATGACGCAGAATCGTGTTTTCAGCCTCAAGCGAGGCCCGCGACCGAAACGCTCCGACCAACGCCAATCAGACTAGGCTACAAACCTCTCGCATAAGGCAGGAGCATCGCCCGAGTCGATATCTGTTGCCAGCAAGATTGAGTTTCCGATAGGGACCCCTATTTTGGTTAGCTCGAACCACGGCGCATGAACGTGAGCTGCCTCACACCTCACGCTTATGTTTATTACGTTGATGGTGAACGGTTTCCGCCGGGGATACACTTCTCGCGGGTTGGTGAGATTCGCTCATGGGGCTGAAAAGCGTCGCGCGGTTGAGATGCCGATTTGTCGAGCATCTAACGTTTTGTCGCACGCTCAAGGAATTGCACCAGCGCGGCGCGGTCCTGTTCCGAACCGATGCGCTGCTCCGGCATTTTGGTGCCGGGGGTGTAGGCCGATGGTCCGATCTCGAACAATCTGGAAACCGTCTGCGGCGTCCAGACAATATCAAGGCGCTTGAGGGCTTCGGAGAAATTATATCCCGGCAGTGTTGCGATCCGCCGGCCGAAGAGGCTGGCCAGCGTAGGCCCTGCCCTGTTGGGCTGGTCGGCGCCAAGCGTATGGCAGGCGACGCAGGCACGGAATACATCCGCGCCGCGGTCGCCGGCGTAGGCCGCCAGCGGATCGCCCGCAGCCTCGAGAAGAAGTGGATCGATCGGATCTCCCGTCACTGCGTTCCAGCGGCGGATGATGTTGTCGGCACCGCCGGTGAGCAAAGTGCGGCTGTCCGGCAGAAACGCGACCGACCACACCGGCAGCCCGGGACCGACTAGGGTGCGCGCCAGAGCGCGGGTCTTGCGATCGATCACGGCTACCGATCCGCCAACGCTCGCGGCGGCGACCAGCGCGCCGTCCGGCGAGACTGCAATCGAGATCACCGGCCTTGGCCCGGCTGCAACCTCGCCCGCGGCCGCACCGGCTCCCGTCAGAAAATAAAGCTTGCCGTCGGCGCCGCCGGCCGCGATCTCGCCATCACTGGCAATGGCCACAGCGTTAAGCGGGCTCGGCACGGCAACGACAGTCGGCGCAGACTGGCCCGAGAGCGGCCAGATCCGAATGCTCTGATCGTAGCTGACGCTGACCAGCGTGCGACCATTCGGAGCGAACGCCACACCATTGACGTTCTGGGTATGCCCTTCAAGCACCCGCGGCGCGCCGCCCACGAGCGGCCACAACCGCACCGTCTGATCCCACGACGCCGAAGCCAATGTTGCGCCGTCAGGCGACAGCGCAAGCGCAGCGATCGGTGCCGTATGGCCTTCCAGCACCGCGTCGGGCTGGGCGTTGCCGGGAGTCCAGATGGCAATGCGCCCGTCGGCGCCCGCGGTCGCCGCGCGTCCATCCCCGAGCAGCACGACCGCGTTGACGGCATCGGCGTGGAAACGGAGCACCTGTTCGGCCGCATTGTGCGTCAGCGACCAGCGGATCGCCGTTGAATCGAAACTTCCGGAAAGCGCGGTTTGTCCGTCGGACGAAATCGCCAATCCCCGCACTGGGCCGCCATGGCCGCGCAACTGCGCCAAGGCAGCCGTCACCTCAAGCGGCAGAATGACCAGCACGGCAGCACAGATCAAAAATGCAGGGCGGCGTTGCTTGCGAGAAGGGGCAATCGCAGTCGCTTTCGCCATTCGCATCGCCCTAGCGCAGGCCCGGCCTGTCGCGGTCCAGGCCCTTGGCCTGGAGATCGTCGAGGTAATCCTGAAGACGCCGCTCGGCATTCACACCGAGATCGCGCAGAAACGCCCAGGAGTAGATGCCGGTCGAGTGCATATCGTCGAACCCGATTCTGACGGCATAATTGCCGACCGGATCGACGGAGAGGATCGTCACGTTGCGCTTGCCGCCAACCGTCTTGCGTTCCGCTTCGGAATGTCCCTGCAGTTCGGCCGACGGGCTTGTCACGCGGAGCAACTCCGCGGAGAGGCTAAGAACCTGGCCATCGTCATATGTGACGTGCAGCGCGCGACGGTCCTTCGCGAGCCGGATTTCAACCGGCCAGGCCGCGGTGACATTAGGCACGTTCAAGGGACTGTCCTGTCTGCGTTCTCGATTTGCGCCGTGTTGATACCCGCAACGGGCATCTCGCCCCGTCAGGTCGAACCCGATCATGTTCGCTTGATGGCGGAGGCGATTCCAGCCGGTATCAGCTCGGGCCGATCAGGTTATTGCCGGGATCTCCGACCCTGGCGCCGCCAGTGGTAAATGCGACCGAGCTCGGTTCCTGGATGGTGTTGAGCAGCATCGACATGCCAACCGCGGCGATCGCCGCAAACAACAAGGCCGCAAGAAAGACTTTCATGGCACTCCCCAGGATTGACTTGCATCGACGGGCCGAATTCTATTCGGCCGGCACGGCTCGCGGCGTACTCCCCGACGGAGCGTGGCCCTTACCCTGCTCTTCCTCGACCCACAGCGAATGATGCTCCTTGGCCCAGTTGAGATCGACCTCACCTGTCCCCATCGCGTCGAACGCTCCCTCCATCCCGATCGAGCCGATGTAGATGTGAGACAGCATGACAGCGATCAGGAGCATGGCGATCACGGCATGGATCACGGATAACAACTGCAGCGTCGTGACGTTGCCCGGAAGGTACGGGAACAGCAGGAACCAGCCGGACACCGACATCAGCGCCCCGCCGAGGATGACGATCCAGAAAATGCCCTTCTGCCCGGCGTTGAAGCGCCTGGAAGGCGGATGTTGGCCCTTGAACAGGATTCCGCCGCCCTGCCTGAACCATTCCAGATCGAGCTTCCCGGGAATGTTGTCCTTGATCCAGATCACGAACATGATCACGAGGCCGAGCATGAACGGGAACGCCAGATAGTTATGGGCTAATTTGGCGTAAGCCGACAGGGTTGCGAAAGCTTGCGCATCGATCAGCGGCAGAATGAGGATACGGCCGAAGCTGATGTTCAGGCCGGAGAGAGCCAGAACGATAAAGCAGCTCGCCGTGAGCCAATGGGTGAAGCGCTCGAAGCTGGCGAAACGCAGGATCTTGGTCCCCGCGAAACCGTGATAGATGCGAATTCGTCCGCGCACCATCAGGAAGACCAGCAACAAAGCGAACATCCCGATGATCGCAACCCCGCCAATGATCGGCAGCGCGCTGCGCTGAAAATCGCGCCAGTCGCGCCCGGCTGGTTGAATCAGGCTGGCCGCCATGGCGTCGGGGATCGATATCCGCCCCGTGATCTTGTCGCCCTCTTTCAGCGCATTCAGGAGCTGGTCCTCGTGCACGGATTCGGCGGTGGGCTTGAACGACAGCTGCGCCGCCGCCGGCTGGGCCAGGACGAACAACAGCGCGAATGCGGCACATAGGGCTCGCGCAATGGAGACCTTGAGAGTTGAAAGTGAGCCTGGCATTTGCACAACGCCCTTTCGGTTCCTGGGTTACGCGAACGCCGCCACAACAAGGGCGACGAAACCTTGCATCAGCCGGTCGGCAAATCGCTGTAGGCCGTTTTCCAGCCCCACATGCCCGAACCGTAGCCGCGCTTCATCACGCGCTCCTTGTAGATTTCGGCAATGATCGCGCCATCGCCCGCGAGCAGCGACTTGGTCGAGCACATCTCGGCGCAAATCGGCAGCTTGCCCTCGGCGAGACGGTTGGCGCCGTACTTCTCGTATTCCGCCGGCGTGGAGTCCGCCTCCGGCCCGCCGGCGCAATAGGTGCACTTGTCCATCTTGCCGCGCGATCCGAAGTTTCCGACCTTCGGGTACTGCGGCGCGCCGAACGGACAGGCGTAGAAGCAGTATCCGCAGCCGATGCAGAGATCCTTGGAGTGAAGCACGACGCCGTCGGCGGTCGTATAGAAGCACGACACCGGGCAGACCGCGGCGCATGGCGCATCCGTACAATGCATGCAGGCCATCGACACCGAGCGTTCGCCGGGCTTGCCGTCATTGATGGTGACGACGCGGCGGCGATTGATGCCCCACGGCACTTCATGTTCGTTCTTGCAGGCCGTCACGCAGGCGTTGCACTCGATGCAACGGTCGGCATCACATAGAAATTTGACGCGAGCCATGATCTATTCTCCCCTCACGCCGATTGGATCTGGCACAGGGTCACCTTGCCCTCGTGCATGCCGGTGACCGGATCGTAGCCGTAGGACGTCAGCGTATTGACGCTTTCGCCGAGCACGATCGGATCGTTGCCCTTCGGGTATTTGCCGCGCTGATCGACGCCCTGGAACCAGCCGGCGAAGTGGAACGGCATGAACGCCACGCCCTTACCGACACGGTCGGTGACGAGCGCCTTGACCCGCGTCTTGGAGCCGTTTTCCGGACCGAATACCCAGACCCAGCCGCCGTCCTTGATGCCGCGATCGGCAGCGTCCGACGTGTTGACCTCGACGAACATGTCCTGCTGCAATTCGGCAAGCCAGCGGTTCGACCGCGTTTCCTCGCCACCGCCTTCGTATTCCACCAGACGTCCCGAGGTCAGGATGATCGGGAATTGCTTGGCAAGCCCCTTGTCCACCGCCGCCTTCTGGATAGCGAAGCCGAGATTGGCCATGCGGAACTGGCGCCCGTCCGGCCGCGTCGGATATTTGGCGACGAGTTCGGGACGAGCCGTATAAATCGGCTCACGATGAACCGGCACGGGATCGGGAAGATTCCACGCCACCGCGCGGGCCTTGCCGTTGCCGTAGGCCATCACGCCGTGTTCCAGCGTGACGCGAATGATGCCGCCCGACAGATCGACAGCCCAGCCGACGCCGTCAGGATTGTTGCCGCCGATCTTGTTGATCGTGGCCAGTTCGGCTGCGGTCAGGTCCTTGTCCCAGCCGAGTTTCTTGAGCACGCCATAGGTAAACTCGGGATAACCGTCGGTCAGCTCCGAGCCCTTGCTGTAGGAGCCTTCGGCAAGCAGATTGACGTTCTTCACTGAACCGTCCGCCTGCTTTTCCTCGTACACGACGCCGAAGCGCGCACGGAACGTGCCGCCGCCATCCTTGACGTGAAGGTTGGTGTTATAGAGCGTATGCGTTCCCGGATGCTTGATCTGCGGCGTGCCCCAGCACGGCCATGGCAGACCGTAGTAGTCGCCGCCGACCTCCGGTTCATCGGCCTTGGCGCGCAAGGTCACCAGGTCGAACTTGCCCTGGTTCTTCATGTGCGCCTTCAGCCGCTCCGGCGACTGGCCGGAATAGCCGGTCGAGAATCCGCCGCGGTTGATTTCCCGCAGCAGGTCCTCAGGCGACGGGCGATTGTTCTCCACCTTGATGTTCTTGAACATCGCCTCGGCGAAACCGAGCTTCGCCGAGAGCCGGTAGATGATCTCGTAGTCGTCCTTCGATTCGAAGATCGGCTTGACGACCTGCTCGCCCCACTGCAGCGAGCGGTTGGAAGCGGTGCGCGAGCCCGAGGTCTCGAATTGGGTGCAGGCCGGCAGCAGATAGGTGCCGTTCTTGCGCTCGGAGACCGCGGCGAATGTCGTCGGATGCGGATCGGCGACCACCAGCAATTCGAGTTTCTCGAGGCCCTTCACCATTTCGGTCATGCGCGGCACGGTATTGCCGCCGTGCCCCATGATGATCATGGCCTTCAGGCTGTCGCGCTGATCGACATCGTCGGGATTGGCGAGCGTCGCATCGAACCAGCGCGTTGACGGGATGCCCGGCAATTCCATGTTCTGCTTGCGGGTGCGGGCCGGACGGCCGGCCTTGGCCGGCACCTCGTCGAAGCGCGCCTGCAGGTCGTCGTAACTGACCTCCCACACACGTGCCCAATGCTTCCATGCACCTTCGACCAGGCCGTAATAGAGCGGCAGCGTCGTAATATCGAGGCCGATATCGGTCGCGCCCTGCACGTTGCAATGGCCGCGGAAGATGTTGGCGCCGCCGCCGAAGGTCCCGACATTTCCGGTCGCCAGCAACAGGTTGCAGTAAGCGCGGACGTTGGCGGTGCCGACCGTGTGCTGGGTGCCGCCCATGCACCAGATGAAGGTCGAAGGCCGCTGTTTGGCGAAGGTCTCGGCGACCTTCTTCAACTGCTCGCCGGGAATGCCCGACACGCGTTCGACCTCTTCCGGCGTCCATTTGGCGACCTCGGCGCGGATCTGGTCCATGCCGTACACGCGCTGCGCAATGAACTGCTTGTCTTCCCAGCCATTGTTGAAGATGTGGTGCAGCATGCCCCAGATCACCGCGATATCGGTGCCGCTGCGGAACCGGACATATTCGGTCGCGTGGGCCGCGGTTCGGGTGAAGCGCGGGTCAAGCACGAACACGTTGGCGCGGTTGATTTCCTTGCCGGTCAGTATGTGCTGCAAGGACACCGGGTGGGCTTCGGCGGCATTCGAACCCATGAAGACGATGGTCTTCGAATTTCTGATGTCGTTGTAGGAGTTGGTCATCGCGCCGTAACCCCAGGTATTCGCGACGCCGGCGACCGTGGTCGAATGACAGATGCGGGCCTGATGATCGACGGAGTTGGTACCCCAGAACGCCGCGAACTTGCGGAACAGATATCCGCCTTCGTTGGAGAATTTCGCCGAGCCGAGAAGATAGACGGAGTCAGCGCCGGACTTGGCGCGGATCTCGAGCATCTTGTCGCCGATCTCATTGATGGCCTGATCCCACGACAGGCGCTGCCACTCGCCGTTGACCAGTTTCATCGGATATTTCAGGCGGCGGTCGCCGTGCACGAGTTCGCGCACCGAAGCGCCCTTGGCGCAATGCGAGCCGCGATTGATCGGGCTATCCCAGGCCGGCTCCTGACCGACCCAGACGCCGTTCTGGATTTCGGCGATCACGGTGCAACCGACCGAGCAATGCGTGCAGATGTTCTTCCTGACTTCCGTCGGCGCCCCGACGATTTTCGGTCCGGCCTGCGCCTTGCGCACCGAGCCAAGCGGCATCAGGCCCAATGCGGCCCCTGCCCCCACGGTCAGACCTGACCGGCGCAGGAAGGTGCGGCGGTCGAGAACTCCCGAAGCCAGGCCGGCGGCGATACCCTGCAAACGCGCCCTGCCCGCGGATCCGTCTCTTCGCTTGATCAACATGTGCGTGATCCCATCAATAGCGGTTGACGCGATAGTAGTTCTTGACGTGGTCGGTTTCCTTGTAGCGGGCCTTGACGCGCTCGGCCTGCGACTCGTCCGCCTCGGCCTCGTCGCTCGCAAGCGGCACCACCGCAGCCGCGGCGACCGCCGATCCGCCCATCATGAAGAAGCGGCGGCGGTCCACCCCTGCCGTCGTCTGCGACTTGCCTTTGCGGGCTGACGCCTTGCTGTCGGATGGCTTGCTCATTGCGATCTCCTCCACGACAAACTTTCGGTTGCCTCAGTGTCACTCGGACAGCGTAAAGGCCTCGGATTCCAGTTCCACAAAGACACGGCCCACACGGCCAACGGCACGATAGAATTTGGCCGACCGGGACATCTCAAGATCGGCGAACATCCGCGCAGCCCACGGCATGAGATGCCGTTCGAAGAAACGCGCCTGTTCGGCAAATTCAGCTTCGAAGTCGCCGCGTGCGAGGCCGGCCATGACCTCAAGCAGAATCGCGATGTGATCTTCCGGCTCACGCGAGGTGCCTGCGCGCTCGATCCCGAGCACATCGAGATCCTCACGGACACGCGCCAGCGGGCGTTCGTGAAGAAAGCCGGTCATGTAATAGGAGGCATAGGGCAGCAGATCGCCGCGGCCGAGCCCGATGAACAGCTCGAAGAATTCCTTGCTGACGACGCGATCATCGGCTGCGGCGGCTGCCGCCGCGAGTTCGATGTGCGCCATGCCGAGATCGGACGCGTCGCCCTTCAGTACGGCGACCCGGGACAGAGTGTCCGCGTCGGGCGCCTTGCCGAGCAGCAGGGACAACAGGCCGTATTCCGCGGCGCGCAGATCATCGATCTCGTCGACTTCGGTTTTCGATGACAATTGGGTCTCGGATGATCCGTAGAGATCGGGGCGAAGCACGATACGGTTTACGCGGGTCAACGCCTCGACCGCGAGAACACGCTCTGCGGGAATGCGCGACCACGCCGAAACCGAAGGCTGCGCAATGCCGATCGCTCGCGCCAAGGACGCGACACCACCTGCTGCCTTGATTGCCTGTTCCAGACCGGCGTCACGCATGGTGCGACCGCCTTCTTCCCCGTCCCCATGCCTCTTAATCGGGCATTCGATTCAGAACTGGAATAGTTCCAGTTCTGAATTTGTAGCATAGGCGTTGCCTATGGCCCTCAAAAACTTTGGTTAGACAAGCGGTTTTGCTGAGCCATGGCGTCGCACCGCTTGTTGCGGTGCAGCAGAATTATTTTCGTGGGACTCGGCGCCGGCGCGTTCATCGGCTTTCGCAAGTGGCTGCGCCGCCGAAATATCTTCGTCAGTCACCCTCAATGCATGCGTCGGCAAATCCGATCTTAGTTCTTGCGGTGCACCGGGTTCGCGGGATTGCCCAGGATCGCTCGCCGGCGCCTGTCCGGGATCGACCGACGCTACCGGAGGTTCGGCCACCAATTCGCTGGCGCCCATGATTTGCGAAACCAGCCGCGCCACATCCATGCCAGCGCCGATCTCGCTGCTGCCCGGCACGCCTCCCGGCGTGTTCCAGTCATAGGCGTAGTCGAGCGCGGGGTTGACGTAATTGCGGATCGCGGGATCCAGGGCCCACGATTTTCTCAGTGCCGCATTGCGCAGATGTTCGGGAACGCCTTTGCGGAGAAACGCGGTAATATCGGTCGTTGGCGTCAGGTCCTCAAGTCTCGGCAGGCTGGACAGGTCGAACTCCTCCGGGGCATCGCTTGCGACAACTGCCTCCGGCGGGACTTCGGCATCGGCAGCCGGCGGGTCACGCTCCGGCTGTTTTGCCTCCCGCTTGCGCTGCGACCATCGCGCAAGAAAACCTTTGTCTTGATCGCCTTGGTCCGGACCACTCATGCGCGGCCTGTTCCTTCATCCGAAGAGCCACCCGACGTTTGCTGACGCTGCCCGCTCTTGCGATCCCGCTCGCGTTTATGGAATACGCGCTCGACATGGAATTGATCGACAAAGGCTGCGATCCACGACGCGATGTCAGGCGGCATCGGAACGGTACCGATTACGTCGCAACCGCTTTCGAACATCGCCTCCCCTTCGGTCGGATCCGCGGTTATTTTTGTCAGTTCGAGTTCGGGGCCGCCATCCTGATGACGCAGCGCAACCCAGACACGGGGCTCGCCGTCGGCGAGATTGTCGCGATAATTCGCGGTGTCCGAGCTGAACAGGTCAATGCTCGCGGAGCCCGCGTAGTAAATCGTTGCATCGGCTTCGGTGGACAGCACAGTCCACGGCAGAGTTGCAGGCACTTCGTCGAGAATCAACACCGGCGACCACATGTGGTCGATCCACGGATTGTCGATCGAACGGCGGCGCAGGACCACCCCGACTTCGCGAGACGTCTCGGTCATTGCCATGGCCGATCCTCCGTACGCTGGCCGATCATGCAACATTCGCTGTTGAGGCGAGTGGCAGCCCTGCGACCAGATTCTGAGGCTTCAGGCGCACCACCCTGTCCGCGCCCATCGCCAGAATGAGGTAGACTGGCCTGGTGCCGACGCGTTCATCCACCAGGCGTGTGTCCTCGATGGTCAACCGCATCAGCGCGACGATGCGCTCCGCGGCATTGCCGTCCAGCGCGGCACCGTTCCACAAGGCGTTGCCGATTCTGGTGCCCTCGGTGTCGAGGCCTACGAACCAGCGCCAGTCGCGGTCTTCGATCGAAGCAACGGTTTCCACCTTGACGACAACGCCCAGGAGATGGGCGACCCATCGCTCGATGACCCGGCACAGCCCGGCGCGCGCCTTCGGATTGCCACCGATGTTCATGACCATCGCATGCGCGTCGGAACGCGACCAGTAGGTCCAGGCGTTTTCGTCGTCCATCACGCCCATCTCGCCGAACGCCTTCGGTTGAAGCAGGGCCGTGAGCGGCGAGGAATGCATATCGTGCTGCGCGTGTTGCTGCGCCTCGATGACCTCGGCATCGGCCAACAGCAGCGCACCGTCGTGCACGGTCGCCTGCTGGCCGCGATAGAACAGTTCGGCCGCGCGCAGCGTGTAGGGATCGTCGCAACCCTCAAGCGCGTTGCGCAGGATCAGATGGCAGAGCTGCGACAGAAAGATCGGCGGCAGATCGCCGGCGCCGTTGCGGGCCAGGTTCACATACACGGCCTCAAGCGATGGCGCAGCAATGAGCCGGTCGCGGAAGCTCATCATGAAGGTCCAGTTCTCGCGCGCATCGGCGTCGGCGAGCGCGGCAATGTCCTCTCTTGATACCGGACGCAAAGGATCGGCCAGCAGGCTTGCATGCAGGTTGCGCTCGGCCTCGCAGGCGTCGGCCGGCGGCATCAATTCGGGCCGCGCCAGATAGGCCATGATCAGTTCGGGCGTCGCAACAAGCCCGCCATGATCGGCACGCCGCGTGAGGTGGTGTCCCGAGGCGACCCAGAATTCTCTCATGTGCGATCCGTCGTCACGCGGTCAGTCTTGATCAATCCCAGCAGATCGACCTCCTCGGCAGGCTCAGCGTCGCCCTCGACCTCATGAAAGGTAAAGGCACGGGCATGCGCGTGCAAGCGATCGGCATCCGGGGCGGCTTCGCGCGGCTTGAGGGTGCGGAAGCGCTCGCGGATTTCGCCATTCTCGATGCTCCGCTGCACGGCGAGCAGGGTCTGGGGCGGGTGATCGCACAACGAAGCCGCAAACGCGACCTCCTCTTCGGCGGCCAGGCGCGCGGCCTGCGGGTTAGGTGCGCCGAATCTTTCCACAAATTTGCTTGCGAGACGTTCGACCATCGATTGCCTGTCCGCCTCCGTCGCCTCGGTGACAACAGCAAGCGTGGACCAGCCGAGACTATCGATGCCCAGAAAACCCGAACGCAGCGCCACGCGTTGCTTCTGGTCGAGTGCGGCCGAGTCCTGGTTCCAGAATACAAACGCGCCGGAAACCGCCCATTCGCCGGGTTCGGCGGCCCGCTCGAAAACGAACCTGTCCGATGGATCAAGCCTGATGGTCCTCGGCAATTTCAACATGTCCGCCTCATCCGAACTTCGGACCGCGAGCTAGCGGATCATACCAAGCCACGCTGGCGAGCGCATTCACAAGACTGGTCCGGTCGGGCGGTCCGCTTCCCTCGGGCGGTCTCACGAGGAGATCGCCATCGAGATCGATAGCTCGGCGCTCACCCGCCTTTTGCCTGGGAAGCCGCTCCAGATAGTCCCGTGCGATCGCCTCGAACCCGCGCTCATTCCAAAGGTCGAATGCCGTCATGAGATGACGGGCGAAACTTTCGATGATCGCGTCGGTGTCGATCATCTCAAAGCCTTCGCTCAACAGCGAAACGCCCGATGCGGCCTGCACCTCTTCGACACGGGCCATGTCAGCCGCTCGCAGGACAACGCCGAACACCAGCCACGCTGGTACCTCGGCCTCCGCACAATCCTTGGGCCAACCGAGCCTCGCGCCGCCAAGTAGCCCGCCGTCGAACCTGATCGCGTCCGGCCAATCGAAGCTGACTTCGCGCTCGGGCGGGCAATGGGCGGCAATCGCGTCTGCCGTAGCGTTCATGCCGGCAAAAAACGCACGGCGCGCGGACAGCAGCGGCTCGTCGGGCTCCAGAACCACGGCGAATTCGACCAGATCGTAGCGCCGCACCCAAACCAGCGTCCCGGCACCCGCCTCCGCGGCAATATCACAGCCGTGCGCGAACGCGTCGCCGAGCTCGCGCAACGCGACCAAAGTATAGCCGGGGGGCAGATCGAGTGTCTGTTCCACATCCGCAAGACGCGACATCAAGTACACAACCTTATGCTTCGCAGTTCCGCGTTGTATGCTATCCCGCTCAAGGCGGCGACGCGAGCGGGTCTTGACCCGGCAGATCTTCTTAGCAGGTACCGCGGAACCGTAGAACGAAGCAACCGCGCGGCCGGCATGCCGGTTAAGGGCCCCTTATACCATGAGCGCGACATCGTCTCATCTCCTGATCTGCAGTTGCGAGAAGACCATGCCGCTCGATGCGCAGGCGATCGGCCGCGGCTGCGCGGCGAGGATCACGCAGGCAAACCAACTCTGCGGCCTCGACCTTGAGCGCTTCAAGGAAGCCCTTGCCGACCGCGCGCCGATCACGGTCGCCTGCACCCAGGAAGCCCCGCTGTTCAAGGAAGTCGCGGAGAATTTTCCGCAAGCCCAGCTCACCTTCGTTAACATTCGCGAAACCGGCGGCTGGTCGAACGATGCGGCGGCAGCCGGTCCGAAAGCCGCGGCCTTGATTGCTGCGGCAGAAGAAGACATGCCGCCAATTTCAATGGTGACACTGGAGAGCGGCGGCGTCGCGCTGATCTACGGCCGCGACGCGATTGCCATCGAGGCCGCGCAGCGTCTCGCGGATCGTCTCGACATTACCGTGCTTCTGACAAAACCCGGCGACGTGACACCGCGCAGGACAAATGAATTTCCGGTTCTCAAGGGCACGGTCCGCAACGCCCGTGGGTATCTCGGCGGCTTTGAGCTTGACATCGATGACTACGCGCTGCCGCTGCCCTCCTCGCGCGCGAAGCTGGTCTTCGGGCCGTCGCGCGACGGCGCGACCTCGACCTGCGACCTGATTCTCGATCTCTCAGGCGGCGTTGCGATGTTCCCCGCGCATGAATTGCGTCCGGGATATCTCCGCGCCGATCCGCGCGACCGCGCCGCGGTCGAACGCGCGATTGCAGATGCCGGTGGCCTGGTCGGCACGTTCGACAAGCCGCGCTATATTCACTTCGAAGAGTCGCTCTGCGCTCATTCGCGCTCTGGCATCACCGGATGCACGCGCTGTCTTGATCTGTGCCCGACCGGCGCGATCACACCGAACGGCAATGCGGTCGCGATCGACGCCAATGTGTGCGCGGGCTGCGGCTCGTGTGCGTCGGTATGCCCGACGGGTGCTGCATCGTATTCGCTGCCGAGCGCAGATGCGCTGATGCGGCGGCTGCGCACGCTGCTGCAGACCTATCGCAAGGCGGGCGGCAGTAACGCCATCGTGTTGTTTCACGACGGCGGGCACGGCGACGACATCATCGATGCGCTGGCGCGGTTCGGCGCCGGTCTGCCGGCGAATATGCTTCCGGTCCGCGTCAATGAAGTGACGCAGCTCGGACCAGAGATGATCGCGGCCGTCTTTGCCTATGGCGGCGGCGGCGTCGCCATGCTGACACGCGCCAGGCCCAGGCACGATATTGCAGCGCTTCGCCGTGCGGTCGAGATCTCCGACACCATTATTTCGGCGCTCGGCTTCGGCGCAGGCCTGGTGCGGATCATCGAGACCGACGATCCGGACCAACTCCGCATCCTACTGGATGCAGCGCCTGCCGGCGTCGCGACGCAAAAGCCTGCCGGCTTCGTTCCACGCGGCGCCAAACGCGGCGTGCTCGAAACCACATTTCGTGAACTCCACCTGGCTGCGCCCGCGCCGGTCGACGTCGTGCCGCTGGCGCCGGGGGCGCCGTTCGGCGGCGTGAACCTCAACGTCCAGGGCTGCACGCTCTGCCATGCCTGCGTTACCGCCTGCCCGACCGCGGCGTTGTCGGACAATCCCGACCGCGCGATGCTGCGCTTTACCGAAAGCCTCTGCGTGCAATGCGGGCTTTGCCAATCGACCTGTCCCGAGAAGGTCATCACCCTTGAGCCGCGCCTCGATTTCAAGGCGTGGAACGCGCCGCTGCAGGTGCTGAAGGAGGAAGAGCCTTTCAATTGCATTGCCTGCGGCAAGCCCTTCGGCACCAAAAGCTCGATCGACCGCGTGCTCGCCAAGCTCGGCGAGAAGCACTGGATGTTCGAGGGCGCCAACGCCAGGCGTATCGATGTCATCAAGATGTGCGCGGATTGCCGCGTCGAAGCCGTTGTCAACGAGGGCTTCGACCCGCATGCGGCATCGCCGCGCCCGCCCGTCATGACCACCGAGGATTATTTGCGCGCGCGCGATGCAAAGAAGGACGATCCGCTTGGATCGTGAGGAGCCCGTCCTGTCCGCCATCCATCCAGATCCGAAAGCGCGCGCGACCTCGAAAGCGGCCGGCATTCCCGGTGTCCAGCACGTCATCGCGGTTGCCTCCGGCAAAGGAGGCGTCGGCAAATCGACCACCTCTTGCAATCTTGCGCTCGGCTTCGCTGCAATCGGACTGAAAGCCGGCATCCTCGACGCCGATATTTACGGCCCTTCGCAACCAAAGCTGTTCGGCCTGCGCGGCAAACCGCGCCTGGTCGGCCCCCGCATGCTTGAACCGATGGAGCGCTTTGGCGTCAAGGTGATGTCAATTGGCTTCCTGGTCGAGGAGGACCTCGCCATGATCTGGCGCGGGCCGATGGTGATCTCGGCGATCACGCAAATGCTGCGCGAAGTGGCGTGGGACGATCTCGATATTCTGGTCGTCGACCTGCCGCCCGGCACCGGCGATGCGCAGCTCACCATGGCACAACAGGCGCCGCTCGCCGGCGCGGTCATTGTCTCGACGCCGCAAGACATCGCGCTGATCGATGCGCGGCGCGCCATAGCGATGTTTGAGAAAGTGAACATACCGCTGCTGGGACTGATCGAAAACATGTCGAGCTTTTGTTGCCCGACCTGCAATCACGTCACGCTGATCTTCGGCCACGGTGGCGCACGGCTCGAGGCCGAAAAGCGCGGAATTCCATTTCTGGGCGATATACCGCTGGACATACACATTCGCGAGACATCGGACGACGGACGACCCATCGTCGCGACCGAGCCAGACAGTGTGCACGCAAAGCATTATGTCGGCATCGCACGCGAGATTTGGACGGCGCTCACCAGCGGCGTGGCAAGCAGACCGGCGCCGCGCATCGTCATCGAGTGATCGCCCATCTGAACGCAATTCGCGAAGACGGCAATTGCTCCCTGGTCGCACCGGGAATACGATCACTCTGCAGCGCCGACAATAACCCTGCGCTGCAGCAAACTTATAAACCCCCGTCCGCTGTCAGCGTGCGGGGGTTTTCTTGCTGGAAGGATATTTGGTGATCTCCGCGAGAACGCTAACATGGATGCATGTTGGCATCACCGCCACGGCGTTATGTACGGTGGGCCAGTCTCTCGATAGAGCTGGCGTATTCCTGGGTCAGCTCTTGCGGAAACACACCGGCATCACGTCCTCTTTGAGGGACTATTTCGCAGTGGCCCCTTTTGAATGCGGCGGCTAGTCTAATAGACCCCGATTAACTTGCATCCCGCAATAATCAGCACTGCCCCAAGCGCCTTCAAGATCACCGGCACCGCAAACTTGATTCCGAATGTCGTGCCGATAATAGCGCCAGCCAGTACGGCAACAGATAGATCGGGAGATCGGCGGGTAGCGCCCTAACAATAGCGACGTTGCCCAAAAGCCCCGCAATTGAATTGCAGAGAATGAATACCGCCGCGACGCCGGACGCCATGCGGGTATCAGACCATCCGGCAAACAGGAGGATCGGCGACAGGAAGATCCCGCCGCCCGTTCCGGTCAGTCCCGACAGAAGCCCTACCAATGCGCCGAAAGTAACTCCCACGATGATCGGCGGGTCACGCGGCTCCTGATTGGTCGACAACGCCTTTGGCCACAGGAATCGAATTCCGGCGATAATCAGGATCAGGCCGACAAGAGGCCGGTAGAACTGCCCCGGCAACTGCACCGCACCGCCGAGCACCGCGAACGGCACTGCTCCTATCAGGAACGGCCACAATGTGCGCCAGCGAAACAGTCCAGCCTGCAAGTAGCGAAAAGATGTGAAACTCGCCACCAGGATATTGAGCGCAAGCGCCGTGGGGCGCATCGTGGCCGGGGGCAACGCCAAACAAGGCCATTAAGGCGATATAGGCTGATGCCCCGGCATGGCCTACGGACGCATAGAGCGCCGCGCCAGCGAACATGCAGGCGGCAAGAAGCAGGGTGTGAAGTTCGGCCATGGCGCGGCTCGGGAAGCAAAGGAGGTAGCCCGTGAACCGTCGTGCCGGTATGCTGCACAGCCTGCTTACGGCAAGCTGTGGGGTAAGGATAACCTAACAAGAATTGTCAGAAGGTCCAGCCACTTCAGTTCGCGGCCTTCGCTTGCCGCGGTCAAGCTCATTAATGATAATCCGTCATTTCCCAATGCCGCTTGGGCATTGGCGATTTCGATAACTTTGACAGTTGAGCAGCGTCCGCTTACTATGGAGCCTGATGGGGATGGGGCTCCCCGATACCCGCCGCGAGGCTGATAGCTCCTACTGCGCGAAGGCCCTCGAGGCTTGGTCGTGGTAGGTGTCTTTTCGAAAGCCCTCCTCTCCCAAATGTTCTCTTTGGCAACCTTCGGCTTGACGCTTGGGGGGTGCGATGAATGGCATTTGGCGAAGCATAATTGCCATCGCAAGTCAGAACAGTTTCGTCTCGAGCGTGCTGTTTGTGGTCTGCTTTGCGTGCATTCTTGCTTTTGTGTTCGAGGCAGCGATCGACATCATTGTCGCCATTGTCACGCTGGGTTGCGTTACTGCTGTCGCAGAGCACGTGATGCATTCCCGTAAAGACCGATGACAAAACTTGCCAGTCCCGACTCGTGGACCCCATGAAGAATTTTGTCAGCCCATCCTTCTCTCGGTTGTTCGATTTGTTGATGAGTACCACAATCCGGGATTGAAGCGATCACAATGGACTTTAGATGGCGTCGAGTGCGCACTCGAAAGGCATAGTTATACAGGTCGAATGAACGGTTTCGTGGTCGAGGTGTTTACATTTACGCGCACTGGTCGAAAGCCCTGGATGCCAATGGTAGTCAAGGAGTATTGGTGGGTTGGCGAAGATACCAAGGCATTGAAAACCCTGCGATGGGCGCGTCCCATCAGCGGTCGACGCAGCGACGCCATTGCTTGGTTTCGTGACCAGGACGCTGTGCCGGATCGCTCGGCGCCACCGATCGCTCACATCTCACGGCCCGACAAAAGATGACACGATGTCCCCTTCGCCGCCAATAAGACCTAACGCCCTCAATTCGTCGCGGTGCTGATCGATTTCGAGGATCGCCAGAATCAAGAAGAGAACCACCGCCGTGAAAATTAGCATCGGCGACGCCGAGGTCCCGGTCATCTCTTGCGCGGATATTCGGATGCGAGCTACCCGCTGAAGTGAAATAAGCCAGGCATACAGCCTCCAAAAACTCTGTCTTTGCATTTCGGCTCTCCTCCGAGACGCCTGGAGCCGTGCGTCATCTCGGCTTGGGTAATTCGGCGCGCCTTCGGAACAAGCTAAACCCTTCGAGATGCACCGCAAAGCTCAATCTCAATCGGGAGATTCTTGGTGGCGAATAGCATCTTGACGCCGACGCGATGGCGCGGATGGGTGTGCTTGAGGCTTCCATGGCTCGTGGCGTTGCGGGTCACCATGAAGAATTGCAGCATCGTTGTGGCGGGAGGCCGAGGCGGCGCGCGGGCCTGATAGTCACGTCATATTGTGACGATGATCGCCGATGTGTCCAACTGGCGGAGAACATTGGATTCGTACCGCATGCTTAAAAACACCAATAAATACGGACTTATGCTCGCTCTTCGCAGGCCTGTTAGTACGCTCAGATTGTAACAAAGCAAATCGGTTTAAACGCGCCTTGCTGCTCGTGCGGTCTCGGCACGCGGTCTCGGCATTTGATCGCGCAAAGAGGACAAGAGGTGCGGCAATCGCCGGCGGCTA
>CAVZWE010000015.1:0-109272 GCA_963778925.1 uncultured Alphaproteobacteria bacterium
TCCGAAAAGTGCCACTTTCGGACTCATGCACCGCAGCAATAGCGTCCTATTCGATCACCTCGTCGGCGCGAGTGAGCAGGGTCGGTGGCACAATGATGCCAAGCACATTCGCGGTCTTCAAATTGATCACCAGCTCGAACTTGGTCGGTTGTTCGACCGGCAGGTCGGCAGGCTTCACACCCTTGAGGATCTTGTCGACGAAGCCCGCAGCACGACGAAATAGATCTGGAACATCGGCCCCGTAGGTCAGAAGGAAGCCCGCGTTCGCATACTCTTTCTGGATAGCGGCGGCTGGCAGCCGGTTCCTCAAAGCCATTTCTGCAATCTGGGCGCGATAGTTGTACAGCACACTATCTCCTTGCGCGACGAACGCCTGCGCGCGCTCCCTCACCATCATCCCAAACGCTTGTTCAAGTGCGTCCAACCCACGTGCTTCGACGGGAATAGTCGTCAACCCTAGTGACCGGGCGGTCTCCGCCATCGACGTCAGCCGATTCCGAACGAACGCCACGTCCGGATTCCACAGAATGCCCAGACGCGAGAGGTTCGGCACTGTCTCCTTCAGCAACTCAAACCGCTTGCCCAAAATCTCGCTGCCCGTATCCAAGGCGAGCCCGGTGACGTTACCGCCGGGGCGCGCCAGACTGGTGACAAGCCCGGTGCTGACCGGATCGACACCGCTGGTCATGACGATCGGGATGGTTGTAGTCGCCTTCATGACTGCAACTGTGGCCGGATTGCCCCCGCTGGCAATGATGATGTCCACACCGAGCCGGACCAAATCTGTGGCAAGCGCAGGCAGCTGCTCCATCTCGCCGTTGACGGAGCGGTACTCGATGACGACGTTCTCACCAACGCGGTAGCCGAGGCTGCGCAAGCCGTCTTCGAACGCCTTGATGAGATGAAGTTGCTGTTCCCGAGACGAGATCGCGAGATAGCCCACCCGGTAGACGCGCCCTGCCGGTTGCTGCGCGCGCGCGGCTAGCGGCTGCGTCGCCGCCGCCCCGCCGAGTAACGTGATGAACTCGCGGCGCTTCACTCGATCACCTCGTCGGCTTGGGCAAGCAGCGTGGGCGGCACGGTGAGGCCGAGCGCATTCGCGGTCTTGCGATTGATAACGAGTTCGAACTTGGTCGGTTGCTCAACGGGGAGGTCGGCGGGTTTGGCGCCCTTGATGATCTTGTCCACGTAGGTAGCGGCGCGCCGAAAGAGGTCGATGAAGCTCGCGCCGTAGGACATCAGGCCCCCGTCGTCCGGGAATTCACGAAAGCCATACACGGCCGGGAGGCGGCTGCTGGCAGCCAGGGCCGCAATCCGGGGCCGATACGCAACCGTGAGCGAGTCGTCGAAGGCGATGAGGGCTTGAGCGTTGCCCCGCGTAGCCGCAGCAAACGCGGCCTCGAAGTCCTCGGGTCCACGCACATCGAGAGGCTGAAGCGCCACCCCCAACTGCCGAGCAGCCACCTCGGTCTCTTGCCAGAAGGTGGCATGGGGGGCGAGCAGCGGATTCCTGAGCACGGCGACCCGGACAAGCCCCGGCACGAACTCTTTCAGAAGCTCCAGGCGTTTCGCGACAATGGCTTCATTGAAATAGCTTAGCCCCGTCATGTTTCCGCCGGGCCGCGCCAGGCTCGCCACCAGGCCGAGCGCAACCGGATCAGACGCGATCATGACGATGGGGATGGTTCGGGTAGCCTTTTTGGCCGCCAGCGCTGCCGGGCTGACGGCTGTCACCAGAACATCCATATTGAGACCAACAAGCTCGGCCACCAACGCGGGTATCCGCTCCATGCGCCCCTCGGCCCAGCGGACTTCCAGTGCGATCGTTTGCCCTTCCAGATAGCCGAGTTCTCTGAGCCTTTGCTGGAATGCCCCGAAGGTGTGCTCAGCCATCGCGGGGCTACCGCCGCCAACGAAACCGACCCTTGGGATTTTCGGCGGCGTCTGTGCGCCGACAGCCAGCGGCCACGCCGCCGAAGCAGCCGTCGCACTACCCAAGAGCGCGATGAAATCGCGGCGTTTCATTGCACTGCCCCCAACTACCGATCGAGGCACCCTAACACGTTTGTGAAGCGGAAAGCCCGTCCACCGAGCGGTCGATGTCGCTTGTGGGTCAAAAACGGAAGTCGCGGCCTTGCGGCGGGATGTCCGCTCCGCCCCCAACTGCGGACATCGTCAGGCTGTCTCGGCATGTCCGAAAAGTGCCAGGAGGCGGGTGATTTCAGATCAATCTATCGATCGCGCGCCAACTTCCGCTTTCCCAATGAGGGTCTTTGCGATCCGGATTGAACTACCGCACGACGTGACGGTTCAATGCTCGCAAGACGCCGATGCGCGCATGCATCAACGGCCCGCGACCCTCCGCCGCCATGATCAGCGCCTCGATCGCAGCCTGCCAGTCCGGGCTTTCCTGTTCCGCCGCCGGCAACTTTCGGACGTAGGCGGCAGCATCCTTCAAAGTGACGAGCGGTTTGCCCTTCGGCATTGGTATTGGATCTTCGAAGGGGCGGGACCAGGGCATTAAATCCGATGCTCGCCCTTGCGATCCCACCGCGCGTATTTCGCTGCATGCCAAGCCGCGTCTTGGCGCCACTCCTCGAAATCGGCCTCGGTCCGCTTTGGCAGATATTCGAGCCACGCCACTTCAAACGCCGCGCGCGCTGTCTCGAAATCAGCCGCAGTGCCGCGCCGATCTTCCCCCGGAGAACTCCCAGGGTAAAACCCGCAATGCCACTCCCACTGATCCGCCGTCCCCGGGGCGCCGGACCGCTCAACGATCGCGCCGACGCGCACGCCGGCATAGTGGATATGCCAGGTCACGGGCCGATCATTGACGCGCTTGCGGGTGAGGAAGGGCATGAGCCATTGAAGCGCGGTCCGAATGAACTGGCAAATCGTCCTATTCGTCGGGTTTTCCGGGATTAACCGCAATTTCGGGGCTATTTGCGAAAGTTCCTTTTAACCATGGGTTGCATCAGTCACAGTGTCACACCTATTTGAAAAATTGGGTTGTTGACTTATATGTCAATTGCTGATGAAATCCTGGATAGGGCCAATCGGAAATGCTGTTTCCGATACGCCCGCTCGCACGCGGTACCACAATACGGCGCGCGCTTTTCGTGAGCGAGGAATTGAACGCAATCTTGACTTCACCGGAAGGGAGCCAGGAATGGGAGCAGAGAGTCGCGGAGCTGAGGGCTGATCTCGAAGTGTTTGTCACCGCGCGCACGATCGATCCGAAGTATCTTTTCCTACTCTATCCATCCCGCGATGCAGTTTGGGAAATTCGTAGCGTGCGCGAATTGCCGTCTATCCGCGTCCTTGGACTGTTTGCCGGAACTGACGTTTTCATCGCAACCAACCATGCACTTCGCGAGACCTTAGGAGGATGGGAATCCAGAGAGTGGAAAATCGTAAAACGAGCAGCACGGGCGAGTTGGAGGCGGCTCTTCAATCCTTATACACCCATCGTGGAAACAGACGTCAAGAGACTGGTAACGGGAGCGTTAGATGGCAAGTATTTCAAAAATATCACCCGTAAGTGAGCGCGATATCTATTATTATCGCCAGCGCGCAAAGAACCGTATCTTTGAGCTGCTGACTTCGTTTTTTGCCGAAGAGGCTGAGCGTGCCGGGATAACCAAGCGCGACATTGCAGAATGTTTGCACCGCGATCCGGCTCAGATCACCCGCTGGCTAAGTTCGCCGAGCAATCTTACGATTGATACAATCAGCGATTTGCTTTTGAGTTTGGGCGCTGAGATGGATTATACCGTTGGGAAGTTTGCTGAGCGGGTTCAATCAAACGAGATGCATCCGTTGATTGCGCAACTTACGGCACCAAAAATAAAAACCGAATACAAGAAAGCGCTTCCACTCGAGCCGTACCAATCTTTGACTCCGTTAGAATCAAATACGAGAACTCCCACCGTTCGGGCCGAACTAACACCGTGACGACCCTAAAGGATAAAATCAGAAATGTGGTTCTTTGCGAAGATATTCGCGAAGAACTTGGCAATAAAAAATCCTTGATGGGAGTCATAGGCGGCGACATGGTCGTCGCTAATTTTCCGGCGAACATTCAGGTCGCAGTTTATTTTGAATATGTGCCCGACAACGATGAAACGGATAAGCTCGTCCTAGAATTTCGACTCTGGCAGGATCAGACCGAAGTAGCTCATGGCATAATGGAGGCTCCTATCGAGCCGGAAAAAATGGTAACGCTAGTATTACCACGCGGGTACATGAGCTTCGAGAAGGAGGGGAATTTTCGAATGACTGTATCAATAGGCGGTGGGACAGAGTTTGAGATTTTGTCTAAAAAAATAATGAAAAGCCCTACTTCCTAGTCCACCTGGATGGCGCCTTCTTAGCTATACTTTTCGTCACTTGGCCCGTCGTCCTCGCGACGCGCGCCTTCCGACCTGCGGTCGAGGGCAAGGGGTGATTACACGAAAGCCGCCCGCTGGGTTTGGCGATGTCGGACTTGAGTGGATGATTTAAAAAATGACCGCCGCAGCCGGGAGGTGCGACGGCAAAGTGTTTAGGGAGGAAGAGCCCAGACGGGGCCGGGTGAGCGAACCCATTTAGGTGGCATCCTACATGCACATTCCGGGCGGCTTGCCACAGTTGTCTTGGGCCTAGCCTGCATCGATACTCTGGAAAATAGAAGGTCCGAAAATGAGGTACGCACTAGCTATCATTAGCGCCGCCGCTCTCGCCGCAACCGCTTCAATTGTCCCGTCACAAGCGCAGGTATACGAGCGTTGGCCAGCTATCCCCGGGGAGGTGGCGACACTGCCACTGCTTGGCGCCGTCTGGGCTCCCTATCGTTGCAGCCGGGCGCCAGCATATAACTTTTATCACGGCGCATACTATGGCGGGCAGGCACCCGCCATTTACCTAGGGTACGCCTATCGGCCGTACTATCGATACGCGGCCTACCGAGTCATCCCGAGAACGTATTTTTGCCCCGGGGCCTAGGCACGTCGTGTGCGCAAATTTTCACCGCATTCGCTAAGCTATCGCGACGACGCGCTGCAGGTGTCATGGGCGCGGAGTCGGGCGCCTCTTCGGCAAGGGGATATGCCCGGTGATTGGTGGCTCATTAGTACCGGCTGACGCCTGCGCATCCGGTAAGTGCTTTAGGATCGCCGCGGCGGCTTGCTGGAAGGCTGCTGCTGCTTGCTTTTCCGCACTTGGACGCTGATTAATATTCGTCGATGTCCCCGCGTCGGGACCTGCCGCATCGGGCGCGGTCGGCGGCAATAGTTGATCGGCCTCGACTGGCGGTGGCGGGGTGACAAAATAGGTGAAACACGCTGCCACGGCAGCGGCGATTAGAACGGCCGGAACAGCAAATCGCAGGCTGATCATTTCCTGCCCTAAGCCCGAGTTCGACCAGGCGGCGGATGGCCTCGGAGCGCGTCGGCCGAGGGGAAGCGCAAACTTCCGCCCCAACTCTTAGCCCCGACCGCAAAGGAACCGAATCCAATGGCCAAGGCTGACATCGTGTTTAGCACGCCACGACGAACTGCGCTCAAAATCGTCGCCGCCAGCGGCTGGCCGCTCACGCAAGACGGCTGAAGCGGTAAATAGCCAGCTATCCGGGGCCGGCCGCTTCACATCCGGGCAGCCCTTCTGAATCTTGTGAACATCAGCCGAAAAGGTCGCGCCTCGCTCAACCTTAAGGCGTAGTCTTCACCTCAACAAAAGAGGAAGCCATGCCAGTTAAACAGACGAGAGAATCGATAGAGATCGAATTGAATGAGGGCGAAAAAGAACGGGTCGTGCGGAAATTGCGCGGCTTGGCTCAAGAAGCCTTGGAATTGGAAAAGCGCCTGCAGGAGATGGAGGACGAGGCGGGATTGCCAACGTTTTACCGATCAAAGCCGCTGGTAGAGCGCATGGCAGCAGTCGGCTACGACCAGGATGCGATTGATCAGGTGCAAACGTGGCTCGACGCCCTTCCAAAGATTGTATCGGGCCTTGGCGATGAATTGCCTGACGACTTGAAAAGAGAACTTGCGGAAGAAGCCGACGCCGAACTGACAGGCGCCGAGCTATTGGCTGCAATCGTCCAAAAACATCGGAAGGCTTAAACCATGCAGGTAACAAAGCGCGATCGAGCAATTGCACTCTGCGATCTGGCGTTGCCATTGGTGAAGGCACGCGGCGTTTGGGAGGAAGTTGGGGGCGGGCCCAAATTTCTCACCTTGAAAGCGGACGGCTTGACGATCTCCTATCGGTCACCATTCCAAAAATTGGCGCCCTTTAGCGGTGATACCTTGCGCAAGGCGCTGGCTTACGGCCTCGCGCCGAAGGCAAACCTGCCTCATGGGCTTAACGTATGGCATGCATCGACTGGTAAGGTGCTCAACGTGGAATGGTCCGACCAAGGCGAGGTAGCCGTAGTCAGCTACAAGGTGGGCCCGTGGGAGAAAGTGATTGAAGCGCTGGCAGCGTGAGCAGCGGCGGCACGCCATGCGCTGGCGCCGATCGGCCGGCCCTCGACAGCCCGCAGAAACGGACTCACCAGCGGGCCTACCAGAGTCACGGAGGCCTTCCAGAAATCCGGCGACTGGCGCGTTTCCAGTCGGTTTGCTTCGGATGCAACGACGTGGGCGCCAAGGGACCACAGCAAAGAGCGACCTTAAATCACGATCATCGGCAAAAACCGATCGATATGAATTTTGCATTGCCGGCCTGCCTCGATTCCGGCTAGCGGTTCGGTAAGGATCTCAGCCATGTAACTGTTGAAGCGATGAGGGGAATGCTCCGGAGAGAGAATCCATGCATTGTGCCGGGCTTCTCCGGATAGTTCGATCTCGACGCGGGTAAATCCAAACTTCTCGGGATCGCCCGGATGCCACCGCAGGGGCGGGGTTACAATGTCAGGTAAACGAACTTGCAATGGCATTTTCAGAGCCACGTTGATTGTCCCGTTTTGGCAAGTGTCAATTTGTGGGAAATAGGGGCGGAGCACGTGCCTTAGCTGCGCTATTACCCCGGTTGCCTTGCCAAACCCCGGAACGATCATTCCGTCGATCGCGATCGGCATCCTCGTTTTCCCTTTGTGGACCCAAGATGGACCCAAACACCCCGCAACGGAATAGTAGCTTCCCATTTGCTTCCAGCGGCGAAAACTTGGGAAGCAAATACCTTCTAAGCTATTGTTTCAGCGTGCAGAAGTTTTGGCTTGACCGATATCCGGATATCACATGGCGGTCGTCGCCGGCGTGGTGTTCTTCGCGGTCCGCGCGCTGCTGGCGCTGATCCCCGCGCTTGCCACGGGCTTTCCGATCAAAAAATGGTCGGCGGCGGCGGCGCTCGCCGCGGCGCTGTTTTATCTGTTGCTGTCGGGTGCCGAAGTCGCCACCCAACGCTCGTTCTTCATGACGGCGGTGGTGTTGATCGCGGTCATGGTCGACCGCCGCGCCGTGACCTTCCGGACGCTGGCGGTGGCGGCGATGATCGTGCTTTCGATCGCGCCCGAAGCGCTGGTGCATCCGAGCTTCCAGATGTCGTTTGCGGCGACGCTGGGCCTGGTGGCGCTGGTGCAGATCGGCATGCCCCGGCTGTTTGCCTCGCCCGACAACTCGGCGACCGCCCGCGCCGCGCTCTGGGGCGGCCGCGAGATCGCGATGCTGGCGCTGGCGTCCCTGGTCGCCGGGCTCGCGACCACGCCCTATGCCGCCTTCCATTTCCATCGCGTCACGCCCTATGGCGTGCTCGCCAATCTGGCGGCGATGCCGGTGGTTTCGGCGGTGGTGATGCCGGCGGGCCTGCTTGGCCTGGTCGCAATGCCGTTCGGCTTCGACGGCGTGTTCTGGTGGATCATGGGCGCCGGCATCGACTGGATGATCGCGGTGACGCAATGGGTCGCGGGCTTGCCCGGCGCGATTGGCCGCATGGCGGCGTTCGGGACCGGCCCGGTGATCGCAGCGAGCGCAGGCATCATCCTGCTCGGGCTGTTGCGGACGCCGCTGCGCTGGTCGGGTGCCGTGGTGCTGCTGCTCTCGATAATTTGGGCCGTGGCGGTGCCGCAGCCGGATGTCCTGATCTCCGCCGACGGCCGCAATGTCGGCGTCCGCGGCAAAGACGGCCGGCTGCATCTGCTGCGGGCCGCGAAGGATTCTTTTCTGCTGAAGGAATGGCTGGCCGCCGATGCCGACCCCCGGATCCCCACGGATCCCTCGCTCGCCGAGGGCGTCTCATGCGACGAGGCCGGCTGCATGGCCGGGATGGCGGACGGCGCCCTGGTCGCACTGGCGCTCAAGCCTGAGGCGCTGAGCGACGATTGCGAGCGCGCGGCGCTCCTGGTGACGGCGCGACAGGCGCCGCCTTCCTGTCCATCCGTTGTGATGTCGGCGGACCGCCTGCGCAGCCAGGGTGCGATGGCGCTAAGGCGTAGAGTTGCCGGATTTGCGGTCGTCGCGGTCAGGCCAAGGGGTGTGAACCGGCCGTGGTCGCCGGCGGTCGGGGCAGACGCCGAGGCAGAGGCAACCCTCACGCCGCGCGCGTCGGTCCCGCGCACCGTCGATGCAACGCCGTCGGAGGCCGACCTGCAGGCGGAGGAGTGAGCCGGTATCCGGATTTCTACCGCAGTTCAAACGCACCCAGATGGAATTCCTCTGCGGCTTCGCCGCGAGATTCCTCTCCGGCGTTCGCGGTCTTGACCAGCGTAAAGGCCGCATCCGGGAATTGCCGCCAGATCGCAAGATCCTGCGCCGTAACCGTGAGCCACCCGAAAGTGAACATGTAGCGGCCCGGTTCGGTCACGCGCCCGGCTTGCTGCCATGCGATCTTGTTGACCACTGATCGTGCTCTTCCTTCTGCAGCCCGTAAGCAGGATTTGACGGCGACGAACGTATTCGTCCACGCGTTCGCAATTCGAACGCGTCGAGCTGCAGGGCGAACGTCGCCAGCGCCAGTTTCAGATTATTGAGTTCTTTGGCCCGCGCCTGGTCGCGGCGATTCCCCTGAATTGCCTGCGGTTCGCTGCGGCTCACAGCACTCGACTTTTCGCGGGGCCCGCCGGCCTGAGCCGGCGGGGATTTCGAGGCGACCATTTCAACCAACCGGGATCGATGTTCCTGCATTTGTAAAGGCGGCGGGTTTGGC
Organism: uncultured Alphaproteobacteria bacterium; assembly: GCA_963778925.1. Taxonomy (GTDB): domain Bacteria; phylum Pseudomonadota; class Alphaproteobacteria; order Rhizobiales; family Xanthobacteraceae; genus Bradyrhizobium. The sequence goes on from CAVZWE010000015.1 coordinate 9,124, forward strand.
GTGCTCGGTCGCCACCTGACGGGCCACCGGCAATTGCAGCACGGTCACGCGCTGGCCTTCGGAGAGTTGCGTCACCAGCACATTGCTTCCATCCGGAAACTCGATCGCGTCATGGTGACGATGCGGAATATCCGGGTCGATCGCGCCGAATTTGCCCACGCGGGAATTGATTTCCTTGGTCCAGATCCACCGGTTGTCGTATTTGACATTCTCGGCGAATGCCAGCTCGGTGCCGGGAAGCATGCAGACGGCTACGCCGAGATCGCTTTCTGACGCGAAGCCGCGGGTAGAAGTTCCGCGGAAAGTCGTGGTGATCAGCGTCTCGCCAACCACGGCCGGACGCGTCGTTACGGCGTGCAGACTATAGTCACACATCGGATTGCTCCTCGCTTTGAGATAGCCAACCCGCGCCGCTGAGAGGCGCAGGCCTCTATCAGAGTGACAGTAGGCCCCGAGCGTTTGCCTCTTTGTGGGCAATTCTGCGGCCCCGCCCGACGCGCCCGATCACAAATTCGTATGGGGATTTGAGCGCTCGAAAAAGCGGCGTCAGTGCCGCGGGCACGCGCACTCCATCGAAGTTTCCCGATGTGCAATTGCACATCCGAACTTCGTGTCGCAGCCCGTCATCGGGCCGCGCATCGCGCGGACCCGCTGGCCGCGCCCGGGAATGGCGCCGTCAAACCTCGATCAGTACTTCCGGTAAAGCCCGATCAGCTTGCCCTGAATCTTGACCCGGTTCGGCGGCAGGATGCGGACTTCATAGGAGGTGTTGGCCGGTTCCAGCGCGATCGACGCGCCGCGGCGGCGGAAGCGTTTCAGGGTGGCTTCCTCCTCGTCGATCAGCGCCACCACGATATCGCCGGTCTCGGCGGTCTCGTTGCGCTGGATCAGCGCCATGTCGCCGTCGAGGATGCCGGCGTCCACCATGGAATCGCCGCGCACTTCGAGCGCGTAATGTTCGCCGGAACCGAGCATGTCCGGCGGCACGCTGATGGTGTGACTGCGGGTCTGCAGCGCCTCGATCGGGGTGCCGGCGGCGATGCGCCCCATCACCGGCACGGCGACCGGACGGCTGCCGTCGTCCTCGGAGCCGGAGGAGCGGACCTTGCCGAGCGTGCCCTCGATGACGCTGGGCGTAAAGCCGCGACGGCCGTTGCCGCTGCTGGCCGAAGAAAGCTCCGGCAGCTTGATCACCTCGATGGCGCGGGCGCGATTGGGCAGGCGGCGAATGAAGCCGCGCTCTTCCAGCGCGGTGATGAGGCGGTGGATGCCGGACTTCGAGCGCAGGTCCAGCGCGTCCTTCATTTCGTCGAAGGAGGGCGGAACGCCTGATTCCTTCAGGCGTTCGCTGATGAATTGCAGGAGTTCATATTGTTTGCGCGTGAGCATCTCGAGCGTTCCCCAGTTTGCGTTCTCAAGCCTTGATAGGTGCGGTTTGATTCCGATTGGTCCGAGCCGGAAGATTCCTGAGCCCGAAGATTCCTGAACTCAAAGAATTCCTGAACTCAAAGATTCCTTCAGTCAGGAAACTCCCGCTTGTGGACACCACCCGTTCGAAACAAATCATGAACATACACTATATGTTCCATATGTGTTCCGCAACCACTTAATTTCCCGTCAACAGAACCAGGTTTGACCTGGATGGCCATGCAAGAGGGTCAGGCCGGCAGCCGCAGGATGTCGCAGGCGGAGCCGGCGGCTGCCTTCGGTGCAAACGGCGGACGGATCACAAGCGCCCGTGCCGCAGCGAGATTTCCCAGCAGCGAGGAATCCTGATGATCGACCGGCGTGGCGATCAGGGCGCCGTCGCCGCGCACCGCAAGCCGTGCGCGAAGATAGTCTTCGCGCACATCGTTGGCGGGAACGTCGCGCCCGAGCAGAGCCTTCTCGCTCACGTGGTGGACGTCCGATCGACCCGACAGGGTGCGAATCAGCGGCACCAGGAACAGGAAGCCGCAGACATAGGACGACACGGGATTGCCGGGCAGGCCGATCACCCGCATCGCCCCGAGCCGTCCGTGCATCATCGGCTTGCCCGGCCGCATCGCGATCCGCCAGAACGCCATGGCGACGCCTTCGGCCTCCAGCGACCGCTTGACCAGGTCGTGGTCGCCGACCGAAGCCCCGCCGGTCGTGACCAGGATGTCGGCGCCGCAATCGCGGGCGCGGCGGATGCCGTCCTTGGTGGCCTCGACGGTATCGGCGGCGATGCCGAGGTCGGTGATCTCGGCGCCTTCGGCACGGGCGAGTGCCCGCAGCGCGTAGCCGTTGGAGTAGACGATCTGTCCGGGGCCGGGGCTCGACCCCGGCATCACCAGTTCGTCGCCGGTGGCAAGCAGCGCAACCTTGGGTCGGCGGCGCACCGGAAGCTCGGGATAGTTCATGCCGGCGGCCAGCGAGAGATCGCGGTCGGCAAGAAGCGTTCCCCGTGCCAGCAGGACGTCGCCCTTGTGGAAGTCGACGCCGGCGGGTCGGATATGCCGCCCCGGACGCGCGGCTTCGGTGATGGCGACGTGACAACCATCCACCACGGTATCTTCCTGGATGATGACGGCGTCGGCGCCTTCGGGGATGACGCCACCGGTAAAAATCCGTGCGGCCTCGCCGGCCTGAACCGCCTGTTCGAACGGCCGGCCGGCGGCGACCTCGCCGATCACCTTGAGCCGGGCGCCTGCGGCGGACGCGTCCACCGAGCGCACCGCATAGCCGTCCATCGCCGACATCGCCTGCGGCGGCTGGGTGCGCAACGCCGCAACGTCTTGCGCGAGCACGCGGTGGTGGGCCGCATCGAGTGCGGCCATTTCTTCGGGCAGCGGTTCGGCGCCCGCGAGGATGGCGGCAAGGGCGTCGGCAACCGGCATCAATGCCACGATAGAACTCCCAGGGGTCTGAATCGAACCAAAGTCGCTAGATCCTTCTTGTCGTCATTGCTGAAGAACCAACGGGTCGCAATGACGGTCTCAAACATCTTCGCCGGTAACCTAAATCCCCAGCGCAGCCAGCGCATCAGCCACGTCATCCGGCGACGTCACGTGAACCGCGGTCAGGCCCCGGGCGCGGGCGGCTTCGATATTCTCGGCGAGGTCATCGAAGAACACGATGCGTTCTGCGGGAACGCCGATTGCCTTCACCACATGATCATAGGCCGCCGCGTCCGGCTTCCGAAGCCCGATCGAAGACGACAGGAACATTTCGCGGAAATGGCCGAGCACGTCGGCATGAATGACCGAGAAATGTTCGACATGGGCATTGTTGGTGTTGGAGAAGGCGTAGAGCGGCAGGCGTTTTGAGGCGCGCGCGAGCTGCCGGGCAATGCCCGGCATTTCGCCGGCGAAGATCGCGTTCCATCCTTCCAGGAACTGGGCATCCGACAGCTCGATGCCCATCGACGCGCATTGGCCGGCAAAAAATTCGGCATCGCTGATCTCGCCGGTCTCGTGACGATGGTTGAGCTCGCCGCGCGAAAGTCGCCCGACAAGATGTACGGGCTCGCAGCCGGCGTGACCGGCCCAACAGGCGATCGCCTTGCTGAAGTCGATATCGAACACGACGCGGCCAAGGTCGAACAACAGCGCGTCGGCGGCGCCGGGGGAGAGGCGGGGAGGGGTCATGGGTGTCGTTTACGAAAAACGGTGGAGGCGGGCAACGGTGGGCGGCTGTCCATTTGACGCAACTTGCGGACCCCGGTCTGACGTGGCGCGATGCCTGAAAAGTGCCAACAGCCAGCTAACAACCAAAATGGAAAAATCGATCGAAGGCTTGCGACGTCGAACGCGTATTCGACCCATCGCGCAGCATATCTTACAGCGGGCGCCACAAGCTGCCGCGGGATCGACGCGCACCACGCGTTCAATTTGACGCCATGTTTTTTTCGAAAAGAGCCGACACTGAGGATGAGCGCCCTTGTGGCCGATCTGCCACGTCTGGAACCCGGCGCAACCTGCAGTATTTTCGCAACAGTGCCACCGAAATCGACGCCCACAGCTCTGATGAGGCTAAACGAAGGGCAACCTTTGGCGTAAACTTGATTCAATTGTGGATTCCATTGCAAAACCTGAGAGCCAGTCATGCGAAACTCAAATGCCATTATTTCGGCCACCATTGCGCTGAGCGCTATTTTCGGGATCGGCGCTGCGTCAGCCGCCGACCTGCCGGTAAAGGCCGCGCCGATGTTGGCGCCGGTTTACAGCTGGACCGGGTTTTATATCGGCATCAATGGTGGTGGAGCGTGGGGGAGAACAGACACCACCCTTGCTACCACGAATGGGACCGTCCCTTTTGGCTTCTTTGACGTCGCCAACATTGCCGGCGTGAATGCGGCAGGCTCGAACCGGATCGATACTTCGGGAGCGATTGTAGGCGGCCAAATCGGCTATGTCTGGCAGGGCGGTAGGGCAATTTTCGGGGTTGAGGCGGCGTTCGATTGGACAAACTTGAGAGGTTCGCGGACTAATTCTCAAGCCTACTTCGACAATCCGAACATCTTTTCGGTCTATCAAAATCCGAGGTCCGACTGGCTTTTCACATTCTTGGGACGCATTGGTTACGACATGGGGGTTTGGTATCCCTATGTCGCGGGTGGTCTGGCCGTTGCCAACCTCAAATATGGATTTAACTACACCGACAACTTCTTTGCGCCCGGATGCGCTTGCGCGGCAGCATTCAGCCAGACCAAGCTAGGCGCGGCAGTCGGCGGCGGCATCGCATGGAGGCTGGCTGGCAACTGGTCGTTGCGCGGCGAATACCTGTTCATCGCCTTTGAAAACCTCAATGGTGGATCCGGGCTTGTGGGCGGACCTATCGATCCAGGCACCGCGAGTTTTGCTCACACAGCGAAATTCAACGAGAACATAGTGCGAGCATCACTTGATTACCACTTCTGATTACCGCTTCGGCGGTCCGGTCGTCGCGAGGCACTGATCTTCTATCTCCAGCAACTTGAGCCCCGGCCTTGTCCGGGGCTTTTTTGTGCCCGGCAAATTGCGAAGGGTTCGAACTGCGGGCTGTGAGGTGACAAAAATCGAGAACTGGGCTTGGTCGACGGATCGGGAATGGTCATGCCGAAACCGTTTTGTTGTCCGCCCTCAATACCGATACGGCTCGATCTCCAGCAGCGGAAACGCGCTGAACACGCTCGGCGGGTTGGTCGGCGCGGCCGCATGCAGATAGGATTTGTCGAGCTCGGCGAATTTTGTGACGCCGAGCAGGCCGAGGCTGCGGATCACCTCGTCTTCGAGCAGCTCCAGCATGCGCAGCACGCCGGCTTCGCCTGACGCCGCCAGCGCCCAGCATTGCAGGCGGCCGATGCCGACGAGATCGGCGCCCATGGCGATCGCCTTGACGATGTCGCTGCCGCGGCAGAACGAGCCGTCGACCATGATTTTGGCGCGGCCCGCAGCGGCGCTGACGATTTCCGGCAGCACGTGCATGGCGCCGCGGCCATGGTCGAGCTGGCGGCCGCCGTGGTTCGACACATAGATCCAGTCGACGCCGTGATCGAGCGCGACTTTGGTGTCTTCGGCGGTGGCGATGCCCTTGATGACCAGCGGGATTTTGAATTTATCCTTGATCAGCTTCACGGTGCGCCAATCCAGCCCTTTCTGGAAATCGCCGCCGGTGGCGCGGGTGCGGCTGGCGCGGACATAGCGCTTGGCGATGTCGCGCTCGCGCCGGCTGTAATGGGCGGTGTCGACCGTCAGGCAGAACGCGGTATAGCCGCAGGCGATCGCGCGGCTGACGCGATCCTCGACAAAGGCGTCGTCGCCGCGGACATAGAGCTGGTAGATCCGCAACGCATCGGGCGCCGCCTCGGCGGTCTTCTCCAGGCCGGGCTCGGTCACCGAGCTCAGCATATGGGCGGCGCCGAACCGGCCGGTCCCGCGCGCAACGCTGGCGCCGGCGCCGGGATCGAACAATTCCAGCGCGCCGACCGGGGCCAGCATCACCGGCAGGCGCAATTTGCGGCCGAACAGTTCGACCGAGGCATCGACCTTGGCAACGTTGCGCAGCACCCGCGGCCGGAATGCGATCTCGTCCAGCGCCATGCGGTTGCGGCGCATCGTGGTCTCGGTCTCGGCGGCGCCGACGATGTAGTCCCAGGCATTCTGGTTGAGGTTGGCGCGGGCTTTCCGTACGAACTCGTGCAGGTTCTGGAACTCCTCGCCGCTGGCGCCGAGCTCAACGGCCGCCGGCGGGATGCGGGTCGCCTCATTCATGGTTTCCTCCCCGGAGATTCGTCACGGCTTGGCCGTCTTGGCCTTTCGCCTATCGCGTCCAGAGCTTCCGCGCCATCCCGAAAATTGCTATGGCTGGTATCGGCGGGAACAGAGCAGATAATCCCGTGTCAACGGGGGAAGGAATGACCATGACCAAATCAGCGGTATGGGCGGCGACACTTGGCCTGAGCCTGACTGGCGCAAGCCTGGCGAACGCCCAAAGCATGAGCTTGACCAGCGCCGAGATCAAGGAAGGCGCCACCATCGCCAACGAGCAGGTATTCAAGGGCTTCGGCTGCACCGGCGGCAATGTCTCGCCGAGCCTGAGCTGGAGCGGCGCGCCCGCGGCCACCAAGAGCTTCGCCGTCAGTATCTACGATCCGGATGCACCGACCGGCAGCGGCTGGTGGCACTGGGTGGTGTTCAATATTCCCGCCGCCACGACATCGCTGCCCAAGGGCGCCGGCGACGTGAAGAAGAAGCTGATGCCCAAGGGCGCGATCCAGAGCCGGACCGATTTCGGCAGCGACGGCTATGGCGGCCCGTGCCCGCCGGCCGGCGACAAGCCGCATCATTACCAGATCACGGTTTTCGCCGTCGATGTCGACAAGCTGCCGGATGCCAAGAACGATCAGGCCTCCGCGGCGCTGGTCGGCTTCGATCTGAAATTTCACAGCTTGGCGAAGGCGACATTGACCGGTCTCTACGGCCGCTGAAGGTTCGACCCGTTGGCGCAAGCGGGTTACGCCGCTTGCGCGCCCGGCTGCGATCGTCACGGGCGTAAGCGCGGCAGGTGAAGGGCGCGGCAGCGTCGGGCCTGGAGCTATTTCGTGATCAGATGCCTGGTCGGCGTGACCGTCCTCGGCGCGGCCTCCGAGATCGAGAACGTCAGCCAGGTGTTCCAGCCCGAGGGCCGGTTGGCGGCGTCGAATTCGCCATAGCCCTTCACGCCCAGAAATGCCTGGTTGTCCCCAATCGGGAAAATATATCCAAGTTGCGGGCCGATGCCGAGAACCCGCGAGCGGAAGCCACCGAGCACCGCCGGTTGGCCGAAGTCGTCGGTGATCTGCTGGTAGGCGTAGCCGACGAAGCCGACGAACACCTGCTTCGACAGGAAGTGCGATACGCCCCAGTCGAAATGGAAATCGATTCCGCTCTGGTATTGCGTGTCCGGATTCTTGAAATTGTAGGTGAAGCCGCCGACGCCCGAGAATTCGGTGCCTGTCGTGGGGTTCAGATAGGTGTAACCGCCGCCGAGGTCGATGGCGCCATGACCAATGCCGATGTTGGACAGGCGGTTCGGATCGTAGTTGCCGACCGGAATGTCGCCGGCGGCGTAAACCATGAAATTGTTGACGCCGCTGTTCCACTTCAGTTTCAAGGTCGGATAAAGGTCTCCATAGGAGACGAGCGCGTCTTCGAGGAAGCCCGTTCGCGTCGTCACAATTGGCCCCGCAGTCGCCGTCAGTGTCCCGGCCACGCTCGCGGAATTTCTGCCGTAGATACCGGCCAGGGTCGCTGACAACTGGCCTCCGAGCAGCGGCGTTGCGAACGTGTAGGTCGGCGCGATAAACATCAGATCCGCTTGTCCACTCAAATTCACATTCAGATTGAGATTCACGGTCGGGGAGAATCTGTCCGACCTGGAATTCTCGCGCCGCTGCCGCGGCTCCGGATGCGTTCACGCTGGTGTGGTAGTAGATTGCGGCCACGGACCAGCCCGGCGTCGTGGGGACTGCCGCGAGGCTGCCTTCCAGTCCGGGCACCCAGAACGAAATGCCGCTCTCGTCTGCGCGTGAAATGGCAGGGTAAAGCACGAGCGCGGCGGCCGTCAGCGCGCAGCTGATGCGCCGAACGTTTGTTCCAATGGATGCCATCGCAATCCCTCCACGTGGTAGTGCGGCCAGCGGCGGGGCGGGAAAGGTCCGCCAAGCGCCAAGTTCCAACGAACAAAATGACTTGCCGGGCAGTCGCACCACTCCAGATAGTAGGCCACAAGCAGCGACAGAAATCCGTGACAGATAGGTAACAGCCGGGAATATTTGGCCACGACCGCGCGCCGCAATTTCTACAGATTGTTTGAATTTGATTGTCAGATGAGGCCGGACGCCGCCCGATGGAAATACCTGATTGATCTGCGACATACTTTCGCAGCTGGTGCAATTCGTCCTTCACGGCCAGCCTAAAATCCGCTTCGATTTGGAATCAATTCAAGATTGACCGCTGAAGTCGAGTCGAAGAATCTATCTGGAGCGTGACCAAAATAGGGAAGAGGTGCTGACGGAATACCCTCGCCGCGCGGATCAATGACGCGGCGGGCAAACATGAAAGGGCGTGAAAATGCAATCGACAATGATGACGTTCGTTCGTCAACGTGGCTGCCCGCCAAAGACTTTCAACGGCATGACCTGCGCGGTCATTATTGGTTTGGCTGGTTTCGCGATCACGGCTTCGCCGGCCCCGGCTTTCGTTGGCGGAGCCGATAGCTCGCTCCAGCAACAACTCAAGCAAAATAGCACCGGCCCAGGCCGGACTCAGGGATTCTGGGACGTCTGTCCGTAATCGTACACGTCTGGAGTTGCCACCATGACGTGCTGCGGGCCGGGACTTCAGCAGAACGACCGGCCATCGGGAGATGGCGCCGGACCGGCGACGTGGATCCGGATTCCCGGCGGCACGTTCCGCATCGGTTCAATTCCTTGACCAGTTTCGGCACTCAACACAAATGGAGCGATACAATGGATGCAATCAAGAAGCCCTGCGTTGCAGCGTTAATGCTGTTCGCTGCTTTCATCACGATGGATGCGCCAGCCTCCGCTCAACAGAAACCCAACATCGTGATCATCTGGGGCGACGACATCGGCCAATCCAATATTAGCGCCTACTCGCGGGGCATGATGGGTTACAAGACGCCCAACATCGACCGGATCGCCAGTGAAGGTGTGATGTTCACCGACTACTATGCCGAACAAAGTTGCACGGCCGGCCGCGCCTCGTTTATCACCGGTCAGTCCGGTCTGCGCACCGGCATGACCAAGGTCGGCTTACCCGGTGCCACCCTTGGGCCGCAAAAAGAAGATCCGACGATTGCCGAAATGCTCAAGCCGCTCGGCTATGCAACTGGCCAATTCGGCAAGAACCATCTTGGCGACCGCAATGAATTCCTGCCCACCGTGCACGGCTTTGATGAGTTTTACGGCAATCTCTACCACCTGAATGCCGAAGAAGAGCCGGAACTGCCGGATTATCCAAAAGACCCAGCCTTCCATGCCAAGTACGGGCCGCGCGGCGTGCTGGATTGCAAAGCTTCCAACACTGACGATCCGACGGTCGAACCGCGCTTCGGCAAAGTCGGCAAACAAGTATGCAAGGACACTGGTCCGCTGACCAAGGCGCGCATGCTGACGATCGACGATGACATCGCAGACCGGGCCGCCGAATTCATCAAGCGTCAGAACGCGGCCGGCAAGCCTGTGTTTGTCTGGGTGAACTTCACCCATATGCACTTGCGCACGCATACCAAGCCGTCGAGCATCGGCCAGGCGGGGCGATGGCAGAGCCCGTATCACGACACCATGATCGACCACGACAAGAATGTCGGCACGGTCCTCAAGGCGTTGGACGATCTCGGCATCGCGAACAATACCTTCGTCATGTACTCGACCGACAACGGCCCGCACATGAACACCTGGCCGGACGGCGCAATGACTCCGTTCCGCAATGAAAAGAACTCGAACTGGGAAGGCGCTTATCGCGTGCCGGCCATGTTCCGCTGGCCCGGTAAGATCAAGGCGGGCGAAGTATCCAACGAGATCGTATCCCACCTCGACATGCTGCCTACGCTCGCGGCCGTTGGCGGCGATACGCAGGTCAACGACAATTTGCTCAAGGGCTACAAAGTCGGCGACATGACCTACAAGGTCCATCTCGACGGCGACAACCTCGTGCCCTACCTGACCGGGCAAGTCCCCAAGAGCCCGCGCGAGTCGTTCTTCTACATCAACGACGACCAGCAATTGGTCGCTCTGCGGTACGACAACTGGAAACTCGTATTCATGGAGCAGCGGACTCCGGGAACACTGCTCATCTGGTCCAATCCGTTCACGAACTTGCGGTTCCCGAAAATGTTCAACTTGCGGACGGATCCATATGAGCGCGCGGACATCACCTCAAACACCTATTGGGACTGGATTATGGACCACGCATTCCTTGGTACTCCAGCGCAGGATTATGTGGGCCAGTTCCTGGCGACGTTCAGGGACTATCCGCAGCGGCAGAAAGCGGCCACCTTCAATCTGGATGAAGTGATGCAGAAGCTGAGGGAAGGCTCCGGATCGAAGTAAGCGAGGCCGCCCTGGCGGCGGCTCGACCTCCGCTCGGCCGGCCGACAACGCTGTTGACCGGCGTTCGCGTTTGGCGAGCCGCAAGCGATGGCAAATCCGTATGTGTGGTGACATGAGATCTAGCCGCCGCAGGGCATCACCCGCGATGACGCGGCGCACCGGGCTGCCCGGTTCGGCAGCCCCGGTTCTGGCCGGCGGTACCGGCGACGCGGCGATCTATACCGATGACGTCAAACTGGCCCACGTCATCCGCAAGGTGCTGCTGCGCCAGATCGCGATCGCCAACGACGTCAACCCGTTCTGATTGTGACCCGTAGCCGCGGGGCGGTCCGGGATTCGTGAGGACACCGATGGCGCTCATCAACCCACAGACTTCGGCAAGAGGCCGGCCGCTTCGGCTCGGGTTCAAGACCTCTGTCATCACGCTCTTTGTCGCGATCGTTCTCGTCATCGGGCTGACGCTCGTCTATCTCAGCTTTTCGCGGATCACCGCGGTCACGGATTCGGCCGCCAGCAAGTTCATCGGGGAGGTGGCCGAATTGGCGGCGGACCGGATCGGTTCGCAATTGAAGCTGGTCCGGGACAACCTCGCGGTTCTGAGTGCGCTGCCGCCGATTCAGTCCGCGGAGATCGAGGACAATCCGCGGCTGAACGCATTACTCGCCGCGATGCTGAAGAACAACGATCAGCTCTTCAACCTGTATGTCGGCTACGACGACGGCTCATTCATCGAGATGGACACCCTCAATGGCGCCGGACGGGACACCCGTGCGAGGCTGGAAGCGCCGGACCAGGCCGCGTTTCGCCTGGTCGTGATATCGAGGTCCGACCCGTCCCGGATCAAATCGAGAAGGCTGTTCCTGTCCGAGAACCTGGAGACGGTCAGGGAGTTGTCCGGGCCTCTCGACTACGATCCGCGCGAACGGCCCTGGTACAAGGACGCCGGCCGCCACGACGGCACCTGGCTGACCGGGCCGTACGTGTTCTTCGCGACGCAAAAGCAGGGCTATACGGTCCAGTTGGCGACAGAACAAGGCAGGAGCGGCGTGATTGGAGGCGACCTGCTGCTGGACGTCACTCAAGAGCTGCTGAAACGGGAGCAACTGACGTCATCCGCGGTCGCCTTCCTGTTCGACGACGACGATCGCATTCTGGCGCACCCACGGATGTCCGAACTGCTGGGACGGGAGGTATCGGGCACCATTCCCCGCATGCGCGAGTCCGACATGTCGGGTGTGCTGATGGCGATCAGGACCTGGCGCGCCAGCGGAATTTCCGAACAGTTCTTCGCCGACTCCGCCGGGCGGCTTTATGCCGCTGCCTTCCAGACCATACCCCGGTCGGGCCCCGCCAATCTGCGCGTCGCGGTCGTGGCGCCGGTCGACGAATTTTTTGCCAGCATCCTTTCCGAGCGCGAACGGCTGTTCGCGGCGGCGCTCGCGTTTGTCGGGCTCATGGTTCCGATCGTCTATTTCATAGGGTCGCTGTTATCGCGATCGCTGCGGGCGCTGGCCGAGGAAACCGACCGAATCCAGCGGTTCGAACCACGGGTCGCGCCGCCGGTGCGTTCGATGATCCGCGAGATCGATGAACTCGGCCGCTCGGTCTCCACCATGCGCACAGTGGCGGAGGCATTTTCCCGCTTCGTCCCGCGGCGACTGGTAGAGAAGTTGATCGAGACCGGAACGCCGCTGCAGCTTGGCGGCACGCGGAGGGAAGTGACGCTGCTGTTCTCCGACGTCGTGAATTTTACCGAGATTACGGAGAAAGCCGACCCCGCGAAGGTCATGCAATACACGTCGCGCTACTTCGCGGCGATGTCGCAGCAGATCATGGGTCACGCCGGCACCGTCGACAAATTCATCGGCGATGCGATCATGGCGATCTGGAACGCACCGGCCGACGATCCCGATCACGCCGCCAACGCCTGCGCCGCCGCGCTCGCCTTTCAGCGTACCAATGATCGCCTGAATGCCGAGTTCGAACGGGAGGGTTGGCCGATTTACCAGACGCGGATCGGTCTTCACACCGGCGAAGCCGTCGTCGGCAACATCGGCTCCGAGGACCGCATGAACTACACGGTGCTTGGCGCCACCGTGAACCTCGCGGCGCGCCTTGAAGGCCTCAACAGGAATTATGGAACGTCGATCCTCGTCAGCGCGGCGCTACAGCAGCGCGCGGGGTCCCGATTTCTGTTCCGCAGCGTCGATCGAATCAGCCCGAAAGGTTTTGCCGAGGCGTTCGAGATCTATGAATTGCGGTGCGAAAGCGGAGAGGGCGACGCAGCGGACAGAGAACTGTGTCGGGATTGGGAGGTGGTCTATGCGGCGCTTCGTAATGGGCCGCTCGCGGTCGCCGGGAGCGAATTGACTGCCTTCCTGGAGAAGTACCCGGAGGATCAAATCGCTCGTTATCACCGAGACGCGCGCAATTCGCCCGGCGAATAGGAGGCATTAGTGTCGGAGAAACCCGATTTAACCCGGCTAAGTCATCGGGCGGCCTTCGGGACCCTACAGGGGTGAAGCATGAGCACGATAATTCGATGCAAGCGGACCTCGCGCATGCTGATCGGCCCTTACCGCAGGCACCAAATGCTGACGGGTCGCATTGTGTATCCGGTTCAGGGCTACTCTGGTTACGGCGATGGTATCGGTACCGACCTTACGGCTTTCATCAGCGACGAGATGCGGCACGATTGGGCGACCACCGCGATGTGTTGGTGAGGTTTTGGCAGTCGGGCAAGACGACGGCCGACGTCTTCCCTGATGCGCTGCCGTGGCTGCACCTTCGCGGCAGTGCGGACACGCTCCCATGGGCGGCGGTGCATCTCGACTAAGTAACGCCAACGGCCGTGCGCGGTTACTTGTCTCCAGCGGTCTCGGTCATCAGCGTCATTCCTGTTGCGTCGCGATGGATAGCTCACTTCCGCTTTCGGCGGCATAGCGGACCATGCCCGGACTTTCCGCCGGCTCAACCCGGTCGCAAATGACCCGAAGCGGTCGTCGAACACTTGCTACCCGGGAGCACACAACCAAACTCTCGTTTAATGCTCCCTTTTGGTGCAATATCCTCCAAGGATCACCATAACTCCCTCTGAACACATTCGAGCAGACTACATGAGACGACGCGAGTTCATGAAAGCGATGGTCGTCGGAGCCGCCGGGTGGCCTCTATCAATTCGTGCGGAGCAGCCAGCACAGGCGCCTCTGATCGGCGTGTTGTTCAGCGCCAGCGCCGATGATCCTTTCAGCAAGTGGTTCACGACCGCGTTCGCTAGGCTGATGAAGCAGCGCGGCTCGTTGTCCAGCCCGAATGTCGAAATCCAGTATCGCTTTTCCGGTGGAGATACTGATGCAACGCGGGCCTATGCGAAGGAATTAATTGGGATGCGACCGGCTGTCATCCTTGCAAACTCGAACACATCGATGGCCGCTCTGCATCGTGAAGCTACGAGCATTTCAGTTGTATTTATCAACGTTAGCGATCCCGTTGGAATGGGATATGTGGAAAGTCTGTCGCGCCCGGGCCACAGCGTCACTGGCCTCACGCCATTTGAACCATCGCTGGGCAGCAAGTGGCTGTCCTTTTTGAAGGAACTCGCGCCATCAATCGAAGACGTGGGCGTCATCTTTAATCCTGAGCCGGGCAACAACTCTGGATCGTTCTTGCGGGCTATCGAAAGTGCTGCACCATCATTAGCCATCAAGAGGATCGTCACACCGCACACAAACAGCGCGGATATCGAGCGCACCATTGTCGATCTCGGGAACACGTCACGCGGCGGTTTAGTTTTTCTGCCAGACGCTCTCACTTACGCACGCCGAAATGAAATCGCTCAACTGATAGCCCAGCATCGCATACCTGCAATTTATCCATGGCGCGATTTTGTCACCGCTGGGGGACTCATGTCCTACGGGCCCCACGAGGGGTATGGAGATGAGGTGGTTAGACAAGCTGCGAATTACGTTAGCCGTATCCTCAGCGGCGAGAAGCCAGCCGAAATGCCGGTGCAGGCACCTACAAAGCTCGTGATAACTATCAATGCGAGGGCGGCGAAAACGCTGGGTCTCGAAATTCCGGCAAGCCTAATGGCGCTCGCTGATGAGGTGATTGAATAAGTGCGCCAGCCGTAAGCTGGTGCGATCCGGCCGGTGAAAGTCCGGCCCAAGTAGGGAGTAGCGTCCGCTTGGTAGCGAGTGTTGCGTGGCCACTGGCGACGGTGGTCGCGAAGCGTACACAGCAATTGTATGGGGTGTGGGATTGAGCCACGAAAGGTCAGATATCGCAGGGGCCGAGGGTTTTTATTCGCTCGAAGGCAACATGTGCGGCGCCGCTATGCGAGGTGCTGACGCCCTGCCGGGGTCGAAGGCCACATCACGTGCAAAAGGATCGCATCGGAAGCTGGGAGGTCTCGGGTCTGACCGTCAGCGTTGCGTGAGAGGGACGGTCCGTATCGGGAAGGTGAGGAGCCGTAGCCGATAATGAACGGACCCGAGAAGTCGGACCCCGCCATAGTAGCGATGAAACTGGCGAACAAAGCGGAAGAGCCTTCTATGGCGCGAGCTATGGGGGAGCCTTACGCGGCGGAGCCGGTGGAGCGAAGGGCGGGGACCAAGGGGAATGCGGGCCAGCAAAGCACGCGCCGGACGCAGAGCCGGGAAAGCGTGTCACAGGCGCTGGAGCGCATACGGAGAGTTGCAAGGGAAAGGAAGAAGGAGAGGTTCACCACGCTCCTCCAACACATCAACGTCGACCTGCTCGAAGAGGCATTCTACGCACTCAAGGAGAACGCCGCTGCGGGTGTGGATCGATTGAGATGGAGGGACTACGAGGCAGACCTCGAGCGCAAACTCGAGGACTTGCACGGACGGGTCCAGCGGGGAGCGTATCGGGCGCTGCCGAGCCGTCGGGTGTACATACCCAAGCCGGACGGCCGACAACGCCCGCTCGCGGTCGCCGCCTTGGAGGACAAGATCGTCCAACGGGCAGCGGTCGCGCTGCTGAATGCGATCTACGAGGAGGACTTCCTCGGAGTGTCGTACGGATTCCGGCCGGGGCGCGGCACGCATAACGCGCTGGATGCTCTCTGCGTCGGGATCCACAGCAAGAAGGTGAGCTACATACTGGACGCCGACATCCGATCGTTCTTCGATGAGATTAACCAGAAATGGTTGGTCCGCTTCCTGGAGCATCGGATCGGCGACCGGCGCATCATCCGTCTGATCCAGAAATGGCTCAAGGCGGGCGTCATGGAAGACGGGGTGGTGAGGGTCAGTGACAGAGGGACGGGGCAAGGCTCGGTGATCTCGCCGCTGCTTGCCAACATCTATCTGCACTACACGCTCGACCTCTGGGCCACGCGCTGGCGACGGCGTGAGGCAACGGGTGACATGATCTTCGTGCGCTACGCCGACGACTTCATTGTCGGGTTGCAGCATGAGAGCGACGCCCGGCGCTTCCTCGACGAGATGCGTGAGCGGTTGCGAGAGTTCGCGCTGTCACTGCATCCCGAGAAGACCCGGCTCATCGAGTTCGGACGCTTTGCGGCGGAGCGCCGTCAGCGGCGTGGGCTCGGCAAGCCGGAAACCTTCAGCTTCTTGGGCTTCACCTTCATCTGCGGCAAGACCCGCGCGGGTAAATTCCAGATCAAACGGAAGACCCGGGCGGACCGCATGCGAGCGAAGCTCAAGATGATCAAAGAGGAGATGTGGCGGCGCATGCACCAGCCGATCCCTGTTCAGGGGAAATGGCTGTGCTACGTCGTCAACGGCTACTTCAACTATCATGCAGTGCCGACCAATGCCCATGCACTGCATGTGTTCCGGCACCATATCACCGACCTCTGGCGGCGCACGCTGCGGCGGCGCAGTCAGAAGGATCAAATGACGTGGGAACGGATGACGCAGCTGGTGGACGATTGGCTTCCGAAACCGATCATCCTCCATCCCTGGCCGAGCGATCGTTTTGCCGTCACACACCCGAGGTGGGAGCCGTATGCGGGAAAGCCGCTCGTACGGTTCTGTGCGGGGGGCGCTCAGCAATGAGCGTCCCTACCGCGTCTTCCATTCATGCGAGTGATCTCAAGTCAACCTGAGAAATACCCGGAGGATCAAATCGCTCGTTATAACCAGGACGCACACACTTCGCCGGGCGAATAGGAGGCATTAGTGTCGGAGAACCCGATATGACCCGGCTGCGCGCTTGCGCGCACAGCGAAATTTGTTGAAGCGGATCAATCCATTTGCCCGACGGGCAAATCAGTGAATTGCCTGTGAATTGGCTGTCCAGCCCTATTTGCAAAAATATTTCGCTTTGCTCGTCGGGCAAATCAACGCCATGACTCCCGCCATCCCGTCCCACACAGAGGGGCGCTCGCGATCGTCACGGACGTTGGAGCGGGATGCGGTGGACGCGGCTGGTGCTAAAGACGAGAGCGCCAGTTCCGCCTTCGCTAAAGCTTCGGCGGACTGGCACTCAGCCCGGCGAAGCCTTTGGCGTAGACGGGTCGCGGACGGCGAAGCCGTGTGGTCCTGACGCCCCGACGCTGGCGTCAAATCTGCGCTACGACGCGCAGGCGACGGTGGCAAAAGAGCCCGGTCACCGGGGAGAGCGCGGAGTAACCGTTAAAACCATTCGCGTGCGGGAATGCTGGGTAATCCTGGTGGACCTGTGGTGACTAACTCGTGTGGTTATTTCATTTCCCACGCGAGGCTATGGGTGCATTGGGCGCCCGGCATTCCCCACGCCCTCCGGGGCGGATGGTTCTTGCAAGACTCGGACGCAGTGCGCCGCGGGATCGCTGAGTCATATCCCGGTTTCAGACTTGGCGTCTGTGAACGTGTATCCGCCGTGCGAAGCGCCGCAGCGGATGTCGACGCATTTCGCTGCCGCGCTGCGATCGTGACCGTTCGGCCGCAGCGTATCCCGGGACACCCAGGTGTCGGCGTCGGCCGCTTGCAGCATGCCGCCGAAAATGAGCACCGTGCTCAGTGCCCTGCCGATGATCGTGCGTTTCATGTGTCATCTCCATCGCCCGGCTATCAGCCCGCGAATGTGGGTCGCGATCAGTCGGGCGCGGGGTTCGAATGGCTGCGATTACAAATTGGACATGAAATTTGCCGGATTCCGGCTTTGCCGACGCTGCGGAGCGCGTATATCGTTGCGTCATCGACAAGAAGACCGCCCGGCCGGCTTCCGGGACACCTCGAACGAAAAATAATGCAGGTCCACCATGTTGCTGTTTTCGCCGCTGACGATCCGAGGTGTCGAGCTCAAGAACCGCATCGTGGTGCCGCCGATGCACCAGTACTCCGCGATAAAAGGGTTTCCGACCGATTGGCACCTGATGAATGCCGGAAAATTCGCCGCCGGCGGCGCCGGCCTTGTCGTCGTTGAATCGACAAAAGTCGAACGGCGCGGCTGCGGTACGCTGGGCGATCTCGGAATCTGGGACGACAAATTCATCGAGCCGCTGGGGCGGCTGGTCAAATTCATCAGGCAGCAAAACGCGGTCGCCGGCATCCAGCTCGGTCATTCCGGCCGCAAGGCCCGCGCCAACCGTCCATGGGAAGGCGACGGACCGTTGAAGCGGACGCCTGACATCGACGACTGGGACGCCTGGACGCCGGTGGCGCCGAGCCCGATCGCGCACAGTGAAAAATGGCCGGTGCCAAGGGCACTCGAGCGGCAGGAGGTGAAAGATCTGGTGCAGGCCTGGGCCAACGCGGCGCGGCGCGCGGATGAGGCGGGCTTCGACGTGCTGGAGCTGCACGGCGCGCACGGGTATCTCGTTCACGAATTCCTGTCGGAAAGATCCAACCAGCGCACCGACGAATATGGCGGTTCCGAATTGAACCGGATGCGCTTCATCACCGAGATCGCCGAAGCGGTACGGGCACATTGGCCCGACGACAAGCCGCTGTTCGTGCGCCTGTCCGTGGAAGACAATGCCGGATGGGGACCGGAACAGAGCGCGCGGCTGGCAAAAATCCTCAAAACCAGGGGCGTCGATGTCATCGACTGCTCGTCCGGCGGCATCACCGATGCGGCGCCGATCCTGGGTAAGGAAATCAAATACAGCTACCAGGTGCCGCTGTCGGAATATGTCCGCCGCCACGCCGATATCATGACCATGGCGGTCGGTTTGATCATCCATGGCGACCAGGCCGAGCAGATTCTGCAGGACAAGCAGGCCGATCTGATCGCGGTCGGGCGCGAGATCCTCAACAATCCGAACTGGCCGATGGATGCTGCCTTGAAACTGGGCATTGAGGGGCCGTTCCGCAACGTACCCCCGCAATTCGGCTGGTGGCTCGGTACCCGCGCCAAGCGCGGCTTCGGCACCAGGCCGTCGACCTGGCAGAGCGGCCTCAAAGATACCGGAAAGGTGATGTGACAATGGCGTTGTTGAGCCTTTCGGCAGAGCCCAGATATCCACCAATACAACCCCGCCGAGGCGGGCAAGAACCGTTCAAGAACTGATAGCGAGAAGGTCCGCGAACCATGCGCAAGAATTTCCTGTTTTTCCTCGGCGCGGCGGCAGGAGCCTGCCTGACCCTTCTGGTCACCGTGCCTCAGGGCGCGCAATGGACCCGGGCGGCCAGGGCCGACGCCGGCCCCAATACCTATTCGCAACTGAATCTGTTTGGCGAGGTTTTCGAGCGCGTCAAGGCCGACTACGTCGAGAAGTCCGACGACGCCAAGCTGATCGAAGGCGCGATCAACGGCATGGTCTCATCGCTCGATCCACATTCGCGCTACATGAATGACAAGGCCTGGCGGGACATGCAGGAGACCACTCAGGGCGAGTTCGGCGGGCTCGGTATCGAGGTCACGATGGAGAACGGCCTGGTCAAGGTGGTTTCGCCGATGGACGACACGCCGGCGGCGAAGGCCGGCATCCTGTCGGGCGACCTGATCACCCAGATCGATAACGACGCGGTTCAGGGGCTCACTCTGGAGCAGGCCGTGAACAAGATGAAGGGGCCGGTCGATACCAAGACCCGGCTCAAGATCATGCGTAAAGGGGCAGAGCAGCCGATCGACGTTACCATCACCCGCGAGATCATCCGCGTGCGCCCGGTCACCTTCCACGCCGACGGCGGCGACATCGGCTATATCCGCATCGCCTCGTTCAACGAGCAGACCACGGATGGATTGAAAAAGGCGATCGCCGACATCGCAAAACAGATCCCGCAGGACAAGCTTTCGGGCTACGTCGTCGACCTCCGCAACAATCCCGGCGGATTGCTCGACCAGGCGGTCTCGGTCTCGAGCGCCTTCCTGGCGCGCGGCGAGGTGGTCTCCACGCGCGGCCGCACGCCTGAGGAAACCCAGCGTTTCAGCGCGAAGGGCGGCGATCTCACCAAGGGCAAGCCGCTTGTGGTGTTGATCAACGGCGGATCGGCGTCCGCCTCCGAGATCGTGGCCGGCGCGTTGCACGATCACAAGCGCGCCACCCTGATCGGCACCCGCTCGTTCGGCAAGGGTTCGGTGCAGACCATTATTCCGCTTGGCACCGGCAACGGCGCGTTGGCGCTGACCACGGCGCGCTATTTCACGCCGTCGGGACATTCGATCCAGGCGCAGGGCGTCAAGCCGGACATCGAAGTGCTGCAAGCCGTGCCCGACGAGCTGAAGGGCCGCGCCGACCTGCAGGGCGAGGCGTCGATGCGCGGCCATCTCTCGGCCGAGGGCGCCGAGCAGAGCGGTTCGCAAGCCTATGTTCCGCCCAATGAGAAGGACGACAAGGCGCTTGCCGCGGCTTACAACCTGCTGCGCGGCGTCACGGTCAATGCCGACGTCCCGTCCTCTGCCAAGGCCGCGGTTCCGAATTAGTGAGCGTTTTCAAGCGAAAGCCTGCCCCGGACTTGATCCGGGGTGGAGACCGGTTCGCGTCAAGAAAACGCGTCAAATCAAGAATCTAGGCGCTGGCGCTGCTCGGAATTCGCCGGCGCTTTCGTGCCGGGCCGAGCGGCAGGGGTATCGATCGTTCGCGGTGCGAGAAGAACAGCTGCCTGATCTCGGCTGCCGGCCTCGGCGCACTGAACAGATAGCCCTGCATTTCGGAGCAGCCGAGCGCGCGCAGCAGTTCCTGCTGCTCTTTGGTTTCGACGCCCTCCGCCGTCGTCGTCATGTGGCGTTCGGACGCGATATTCACCACCGCCTGCACGATGCAGGATGAGCCCTCCGGCTCGGCGATATCGTTGACGAAGCAGCGGTCGATCTTGATCTTGTCGAACGGAAACCGCTGCAGATAGCTCAGCGAGGAATAGCCGGTGCCGAAATCGTCGAGCGCGATTCCTATCCCGATGCTGCGAAGCTGATGCAGGATGACAAGGGCTGCTTCGTCATCGCGGATCAGCACCGCTTCGGTGATCTCCAGTTCCAGCCGGCTCGCCGATAGCCCCGAGGTCGCCAGGGCGGCAACGATCTTCAATGCCAGCGTACCACTCCTGAACTGAACCGGCGAAACGTTGACGGCGAGCTTGATGTCTTCCGGCCAGTTCGTGGCCTCCGCGCAGGCCGTCGCCAGCACCCATTCGCCGAGCTGGTTGATCAGGCCGGTATCTTCCGCGATCGGGATGAAATCGGCGGGCGAGATCATGCCGCGCTCGGGATGCCGCCAGCGCAGCAGGGCTTCGCAGCCTGTGATGCTGTTGTCGGCAAGCGAGACGCAGGGCTGGTAGTAGACCTCCAGCGCACCGTCCGCGATCGCCTGGCGCAGATCGGTCTCCAGCCTGCGGCGGGCCTTTACCTGCGCGTCCATGGACTGTTCGAAGAAGCGATAGGTCCGGCGTCCTGCCGATTTGGCGGCATACATCGCCAGATCGGCGTTCTTCAGAATATGATCGAGATCGGTGGCGTGCTCGGGTGCGAGCGCAATGCCGATGCTGGCGTCCGTGGTCAACTGGTGACCGAGGCATTCGTAGGGTTCCCGGATCGCATTGAAAACCCTGCCGACGAGATCGGTGACGTCGGCTCGAGATTTGACCGCGGTCTGAACGATGGCGAATTCGTCGCCGCCCAGCCGCGCCACGAAATCGGCGGCGCCGACGCATCGGCGCAGGCTCGCAGCCACCGATTTCAGCAGTTCGTCGCCGATCAGGTGGCCGAGCGAATCATTGACGCTCTTGAATTCGTCGATGTCGATGTAAAGCACCGCCAGTTGCTCGCCCGGAACCAGGCCGGCCAGCTTCTGCTTCAGTTGTTCATGAAACAATGCGCGGTTCGGCAGGTCGGTCAGCGCATCGTAATGCGCCAGGTGCGTGATCCGCTGTTCGGTGCGCCGGCGCTCGGTGATGTCCTCGTGGGTTGCCAGCCATCCGCCGTCCGCCAGCGGTTCGTTGACGATCTGGATCGATCGTCCGTCGGGGGTCTCGATGATGGTGACTTTTCTGCGCCCGATGTCGCGCAGGGTGTCGGTGCAATAGGCGTCGTCGTCGCCGACGAACGACCCGGTGGCCTTGCGATGAGCGATGACCTCGCGGAAGGTGCAGCCTGGTTTGACGACCTCGGCCGACAAACCGTACATCTCGATATAGCGCTGGTTGCAGACCACAAGCCGCTGCGAGGAATCGAACAGCAGCAGGCCCTGCGTCATGTTGTTGACGGCGGTGTCGAGACGTTGCTTCTCCCACGTCAGCCGTTGCCGTGACAATTGATGTTGCTGCGACAGCTTGCGAACGACGAGAAACAGCATGGCGGCGATCACGACCATGATGAGCCCGGCTACCGCGATCAGAAACCTGACCTGCGCGCGCCAATCCGCCAGCGCGGCGGATACCGTCCTCGTCGCGATCACGACGATCGGAAAATTGCTCAACCGGCGAACCGAACCCAACCGGTCCTGGCGATCGACCGGACTGGTCAAACGCAGGGTTCCCTGGTTGGCGCTCGACAGCAAACGGAAGAATGGACCATCGGCAAAATTCCGTCCGATCATCGAGTCGATATGGGGATAGCGGGCCAGCAGGGTTCCGTCGCGGTGGAACATCGAAATCGCAGCATCGCCGCCAAACGTCAGGCTCGCGAAGAACTTCTCGAAGTTGGCCGGCTCGATGCCTCTTCCGATGGCGCCGATGAATTCGCCATTCGCTCCGGTTATCTTGCGGGCGATCACGGTGGTCCAGACGCCGGTGATCCGGCTGTGCACCGGTTCGAACATCATATCCGGCGATTTCGGGTCGGTCTTGAAGGTCCTGAAATAGGGCCGATCCGCGACATTGACGACCGGAACCGGCCAGGCCGCGGATGAATTGATCAGCGTTCCATCGACATCGAAAATATTAACCCCGCCGACATACGACAACGCGCTCAGCTTGGCCTTGAGCATCAGGTGGATGTCCGGGCTCGACATCCGGCGCTTGAAACGTTCGGCGGAGTCGATCCCGCTCGATTGCATATAGGCAACCAGATCGTTCTGAACCGCGCCAAGCTCTTCAAGCTGCTGATCGAAGTGGCGCGAAAGCAGCAGGACGGTGTTTTCCAGTTCGCGCTTGCTGTTGTCCAGCGCGCGCTCGCGGAAATTTCCAACCATGAACGAGGTGCCGATTGCGATGGCCGCGATCAGCAGTACCCCGCCGAGGATGAGCCAACGGATCGGATTGTCGCTCACGGAGGCTTTGACGTTGAAGGAGGCGGTATCGTGTGCCGTCATTGGTCTTGATCGCTGCCGGAGCTGAACACTGGACCAATTTCTCACGGCCCCGCCAGCACATAGCTACGATGCCGAGGGTGGAAGCGAGGTTAGGAATGTGGGTTAATGGGACATTAACAGATATCGTGATCATACGGCGGTGATGCGCTGGTAGGCGCCCGGCGAACACCCCCGGAAGCGGATGCGCTCTCCCATCGTCATCAGTCACTCCGCCGCGACGGCGAGGGGGGTGAGGATATCGGCCTCAAGCGCGGTAATGCCCGGACTTGCCGCCCTTTTTTTCAATCAGATGAATGCCTTCGATGCGGACGCCGCGCTCCACCGCCTTGATCATGTCGTAGATCGTCAGGCACGCGACGGATACCGCGGTCAATGCCTCCATCTCGACGCCGGTCGGGCCGGTGACCTTCACGGTAGCGCGTACCGTGCAGCCGGGCAGCTTCTGGTCGGGCGTAATGTCCAGCGTGACTTTCGACAGAGCCAGCGGGTGGCACAACGGGATCAAGTCCGATGTTCGCTTGGCCGCCATGATGCCGGCGACGCGGGCGGTGCCGAGCACATCGCCTTTCCTGGCGTTGCCTGAAACGATCAGTTCGAGCGTCGCCTTGCTCATGACGACGCGGCCTTCCGCGACCGCGATGCGTTCGGTTGCGGGCTTGGCTGACACGTCGACCATCCGCGCTTCACCCTTTGGGTCGATATGGGTGAGGGTGGGCTGGCCTTTGGGAGATTTGCGCGCCATTTGTCAGCGCGTGCCCGTTGCACTGACCGCATCGCCACGTGCCAGCAGCGCGCGGGTCGCGGCCGTCACATCGGCCTGCCGCATCAGGCTCTCGCCGACCAGGAACGTCGACATGCCGAGCCGCGCCAGCCGGGTCAGATCGGCGGGCTGGAAGATGCCGCTTTCGCCGACCATCAGGCGGTCGCTCGGGATCAACGGCGCCAGCGCCTCGCTGGTCGCCAGCGAGGTCTCGAAGGTACGAAGATTGCGGTTGTTGACGCCGATCATCGGCGAGCGAAGTTTCAGCGCGCGATCGAGTTCGGCGCGGTCGTGGATTTCGATCAGCGCGTCCATGCCATGCGCGATCGCGGCGGCCTCGATGTCTTTTGCAGTGTCGTCGTCGAGTGCCGCCATGATGATCAGGATGCAATCGGCGCCATGGGCGCGGGCCTCGACCACCTGATAGGTGTCGTACATGAAATCCTTGCGCAGCACCGGCAATTTGGTGGCCGCGCGCGCGGCCACCATGAAGTCGAGATGGCCCTGAAACGACGGGGTATCCGTCAGCACCGAGAGACAGGCCGCGCCGCCGGCCTCATAGGCGCGGGCAAGCGCCGGTGGATCGAAGTCGGCGCGAATGAGCCCCCTGGAGGGCGAGGCCTTCTTCACCTCTGCGATCAGCGCGTAGTCGCCGTGGCCGAGCTTTTCGCCGATCGCCCTGACAAAACCGCGCGGGGCGGGTGCCGTCTTCGCCAGCGCTTCGAGGCTTGACAGCGGATACGCCCGCTTGGCGCTCGCGATTTCCTCGCGCTTGTAAGCCTCGATCTTGGTCAGGATGTCGGACATGCAGGCCCCTAAAGGTCAGCTATTGGAGACCGCGATCAGATGTTTCAGCCGCGCGGCGGCCGCCCCCGAGTCGATCGACTTGGTGCCGAGCGCGACGCCTTCCTTCAAATTCTTGACGCGACCGGCGACGATCAGCGCCGCCGCGGCGTTCAGCAGCGCCACATCCCGAAAAGGGCTCGGCATCCCGTCGAGCACGCTTTGCAGCGCGATCGCGTTGGCATCGGCATCGCCGCCCCTGAGCGCGTCACCGCCGACGCGCGCGAGACCAGCTTCCTCCGGCGTCACTTCGAAGGTGCGGATAGTACCATTCTCGAGCGCGGCGACGAAGGTCGGGCCGGTCAGGGTGATTTCATCGAGGCCGTCGGAGCCGTGTACCACCCAGACCGATTCAGCGCCGAGGTTTTTGAGCACCTGCGCCAGCGGCTGCACCCATTGCCTTGAAAATACCCCGACCATTTGCCGTTTGACGCCGGCCGGATTGGACAGCGGACCCAGCAGGTTGAAGATCGTGCGGGTCGCAAGCTCAACCCGCGTTGGCCCGACGTTCTTCATGGCGGGATGGTGCGATGGCGCGAACATGAATCCGATACCGGCCTCATCGACGCAGCGCCCGACATGATCGGGCTTGATGTCGATCTTGACGCCGAGCGAGGACAAGACGTCGGCCGCTCCCGACCGCGACGATAGCGCGCGATTGCCATGCTTGGCGACGGGCACGCCCGTGCCGGCCACGATAAATGAGGCGCAGGTCGAGACGTTGACCGAGCCGGAGCCGTCGCCACCGGTGCCGACCACGTCGACGGCATCCGCAGGAGCCTTGACCCGCAGCATCTTGGCGCGCATCGCGGAAACCGCGCCGGTGATTTCATCGACGGTTTCGCCGCGGACGCGAAGTGCCATCAGCAATCCGCCCATCTGCGAGGGCGTCGCCTCGCCGGACATCATGCTGTCGAAGACCGATGCCGCCTCGTCGCGCGACAATGTCGCGCCGGTGGCGACTTTTCCGATGATAGATTTGAGGTCGTCCATCGCGTGCTTTCGAAATCGAGACCTGATGGTGAGGAGGCGCTGTTGGGCCGTCTCGAACCATGAGGATGTCACATCCTTCGAGACGCGGCCAAGAGGCCTCTCCTCAGGATGAGGGGAATATCATAACGGGCAGCCGACATTCATTATGGATCATGCTCAATTATTCGCGCCGGTCACCTGTGCGAAGGCGGCCTGATTGATTGATGTGCCGATGTCAGTTTCAAGCCTGGCGACGTATTGCCCGACTTGTTCATCGGTCAGGCTGCGCTGAAGGCTCTCCTTCAGTTTCTTGATGTCGTCCGAGGCGAGGTCGACCGCCGGCACGCTGATGTCGGTCACGCGAAACACGATCCACTCGTTGTTGCCGGCGCCCGCGGTTTGCCCGACCCCGTCCTTGGCGGCGCGAAACGCCGCCGTGATCGCGCCGGCGGGTACGCCAGGCAGCGACGCATCGCGCTTGAACCCGCTGACGGTTTCGACTTTCAGTCCGGCAGCCGCAGCCTCGTCGGCAAGGCTGCGGCCCTGTTCGAGCTTTTGCACCATCTCGGTCGCCTTGGTCTTGAGCCGGCTGCTGATCTGGTCGTCGCGCCATCGCGCCTCGACCTGGTCCTTGACCTCCTCAAGGCCGCGCTCGCGCGAAGGCGTAATGCCGATCACGTCGTACCAGACATAGCCGCCGCTGAACGAGATCGGGTCGTTGTCGACGCCGACATCACTGTTAAAGGCCTGCGAGACGACATCGAGACCGCGGGGAATATTGGACACGAGCTGGCCGCCGGGCTGACGGCCGGAGCGATCGACCGCGTCGATGGTGACAGCCGAAAGGCCGAGTTTCTGCGCGGCTTCGATGACGCTCGCGCCGCCACCGCGCTCGTCCTCCATTTTGTCGCGTAGCTCGGCAACCTTGGCGCGCGCGCGTTCAGTCGCGATCTCTTTCTTCAGGTTGGCGGCGACACTTTCATAGGACGGCTCGACCCCTGCCTCGATCTTGCCGATCTTGACCAGCGCCACACCGAACTTGCCCTGCACCGGCTGGCTGACCTCGCCCGATGGCAGCGAGAAGGCTGCGTCCGCGATCGCGGTGTCGATGATCCCTGATTTCGCGACCATGCCGAGGTCGACGTCGGCAGTATTGAGCCCGCGCTCCTTGGCCAGTTCCTCAAACGAGGTGCCCGAGGCGATGCGGTTGCGCGCCGACAGCGCTTCTTCCGCATTGGGGAACACGATCTGCGATACCTCGCGCTTCTCCGGCGCTCCGAGCCGGCTGCGGCGCTGCTCGAACAGCTTTTTTGCGTCCTCGTCGGAGACCTCGGTCCATTTGCCGACGTCTTCCGGCGTGATCGCGACAAACGATATCTTGCGATATTCGGGGGCACGGAACTGGGTCTTGTGATCGTCGAAATAGGCCGCCAACGTTTCCGGCGATGGCGGATCGATCGGTCCGGCCTGGGCGGCGTCGAGTTTCACATATTCGATCGAACGCTGTTCGTTCTGGAAGCGGCTCAGCGCGTCGATCCTCACCTTCGACGGTTCGAGCCCGGCGGAGATCGTGCCGGCGATCTGGCGCCGCAGCGACACCTTGCGCTGGTCGGCGACATAACGCTGCTCGCTGAAGCCGAATTGCCGGATCATTGCCTGGAAGCGCTGGGGATCGAAGGCGCCGCCGACGCCCTTGAAGTTGGGATCGCTGACGATCTGGCGCATGGTCTCGGCGTCGGACTGTCCAAGCCCCAGCCGCCGCGCTTCCTCGTCAAGTGCTGCTTCCGCAATGGCTTGCTGCAGAACCTGGCGATCGAGCCCGAAGGCGCGGGCCTGATCGGCCGTCAGCGGCCGGCCGAATTGACGGCCGATCTGCTGCAGCCTCTCGGTGTAGAGCTGGCGGAATTCGTTGGTCGAAATTTCGGTGCGGCCAACAGTGGCAAGCGTCGATTGTCCGAAACCGCGGAAGATGTCGGCGATGCCCCAAATACCAAAACTGATGATCAAGACCCCCATCACCACGGCCATGATGGTCTTGCCGAGCCAGTTTGATGAGGCTTTCCGCATTCCTCGAAGCATGGGTCCAACTTATTTGCAGGAGGGAACCGGCCCGCGCCCAAGGGGATTCGTTATCGAATTCCGCGAAAGGGCGTCACCGAGTTGATAAAGTATCATAAAGTGGCAGCCGCTCCGTCGCAACCTTGGGGGGGAGGCGAAATAGGACCAAGTGAAGCGGGCTGGCGACCCGGAGACGGAAAGTGTGGCATCTGGAACTCTCGGCCGCGCTCTGCTAGCGCATGATTGAGCTGATATTCACTGGAATCCCGACATGACCGACGTCATCCGGCCGCTGATCGCCGGCAACTGGAAAATGAACGGCCTCAAGGCCTCCCTGGGCGAATTCGAGGCCATGCTTGCGGGCGCACCCGATGTCGCCGCCAAGGCCGATCTGCTGGTTTGCCCGCCGGCCACCTTGATTGCCGCTTTCGCGGAACAGGCGCGCGGCTCACGGACGCTTGGCGTTGGCGCGCAGGATTGCCATCCGAAGCCGTCAGGCGCCCATACCGGCGATCTTTCGGCCGAAATGCTGGCGGACGTCGGCGCCAGCGCCATCATTGTCGGCCATTCCGAGCGACGCGCCGATCACGGCGAGAGCGACATACTGGTCCAGCAGAAGGCCGAAGCGGCCCGGCGCGCCGGCCTCACCGCCATCGTCTGCATCGGCGAAACCCAGCACCAGCGCGACGCCGGGCAAACCCTGGACATCTGCCGCGGCCAGCTCAACCTTTCGCTGCCCGACGGGGCGCGATCGGACAATCTGGTGGTGGCCTATGAGCCGGTCTGGGCGATCGGCACCGGCCTGACCCCGACGGTTGGAGATGTCGAGCAAATTCATCGGTTTATCCGGGACCTTCTCATGGCGCGATTTAAAGGGGAGGGAGCCCGGATGCGGATCCTCTATGGCGGCTCGGTAAAACCCTCAAACGCCGGG
Source organism: uncultured Alphaproteobacteria bacterium (assembly GCA_963778925.1). GTDB lineage: Bacteria > Pseudomonadota > Alphaproteobacteria > Rhizobiales > Xanthobacteraceae > Bradyrhizobium. The sequence goes on from CAVZWE010000015.1 coordinate 37,907, forward strand.
GAATTGATGGCGGTCGCGAACGTCAACGGCGCGCTGGTTGGCGGCGCCAGCCTGAAAGCGGCCGATTTCCTTGCGATTGCGCGTGGTTGTCCCTAACTACGGCAAGGCGGTGCCGGGGGTGACAATGCCCCTTCCAATCGTGTAACACCGCGCAACTTCAAATCCCGCAAACCCCTGAGCAGCCGGATCTCGGCGCTTTTGGTTTGTGACGGAAGGTAGAGATGCAGACTGTCATTATCGTAGTCCACCTGATGATCGTTGCGACCCTGATCGCAACCGTGCTGTTGCAGAAATCGGAAGGCGGCGGACTTGGCGTCGGCGGGGGCGCCGGGTTCATGTCGAGCCGCGGCACCGCCAATCTGCTGACCCGCACGACGGCGATCCTCGCGGTAGGCTTCTTCCTGACCAGCCTGTTCCTGTCCTGGCTCGCAAGCTACGACCGCAAGCCGAGTTCCATCATTGGCGCGACGCCAGCCTCGCAGTCGCAACCGGCGGGTGGGGCGACGCCGATCGCCCCGCCGACCTCAGGCGGCCTTCTGGACTCGCTGAAGAAAGTCGACGAGCAGCAGCAGAATCAGCCGGCGCCATCGGGTCCGCAGGCGCCGCGTTCGCAATAAAGCAGGGTGGCCATGCAGGATCGCGTCTGGCATCCCGCATCAGCAATCCCCATCAACATTCTGATAACGCTTTAAATTTTACGTAACCTACAGCCCAACAAAAGTTTCGCTGCGTGGTGCGATTCGTTTTGGCGAATCGGCCCCGTGGCCTTAAAGGTTAAGTCCCATGGCGCGGTATATCTTCATCACCGGCGGCGTGGTTTCTTCGCTCGGAAAGGGTCTGGCATCAGCCGCGCTCGGCGCGCTGTTGCAGGCACGTGGCTACAAGGTCCGGCTTCGCAAGCTCGATCCCTATCTCAACCTCGATCCCGGAACGATGTCGCCGTACCAGCACGGCGAGGTGTTCGTGACCGACGACGGCGCCGAGACCGACCTCGACCTCGGTCACTACGAGCGCTTCACCGGGCGTCCCGCCACCAAGGCCGACAACATCACCACGGGGCGCATCTATCAGGACATCCTGACCAAGGAACGGCGCGGCGATTATCTCGGCGCCACCATCCAGGTGATCCCGCATGTCACCAACGCGATCAAGGATTTCATCCTCGACAGCAATGACGAGTTCGACTTCGTGCTGTGCGAGATCGGCGGCACCGTCGGCGATATCGAGGGCCTGCCGTTCTTCGAGGCGATCCGCCAGATCAAGAACGATCTGCCGCGCGAACACGCCATCTACATACACCTGACGCTGCTGCCGTTCATTCCGAGCGCCGGCGAACTGAAGACCAAACCGACCCAGCATTCGGTCAAGGAATTACGCTCGATCGGCATCCAGCCGGACATCCTGTTGTGCCGCACCGACCGGCCGATCCCCAAAGAGGAGCGGCGCAAGCTCGGGCTGTTCTGCAACGTGCGCGAAAGTGCGGTGATCGAGGCGCGCGACGTCGACAACATCTATGCGGTGCCCGAGGCCTATCACGCCGCAGGCCTAGACGACGAAGTGTTGGCGGCGTTCGGGATTCAGCCCAAAATTCCGCCTGCGCTGCAAAGCTGGCACGTGATCAACGAGCGGATCCGCAATCCCGAAGGCAACGTCACCATTGCCATCGTCGGCAAATATACCGGCATGAAGGACGCCTACAAATCGCTGATCGAGGCGTTGTCGCATGGCGGCATCGCCAACAAGGTGAAGGTCAATCTCGACTGGATCGAGAGCGAGGTGTTCGAGAACGAGGATCCGGCGCCGTTCCTCGAGCACGTCAACGGCATCCTGGTGCCGGGCGGCTTCGGCCAGCGCGGCGCCGAGGGTAAGATCCGCGCGGCCCAGTTCGCTCGCGAGCGCGACGTGCCCTATTTCGGAATCTGCTTCGGGATGCAGATGGCTGTGATCGAGGCCGCGCGCAATCTGGTGGGGATCGAGGAGGCCAATTCCACCGAGTTCGGCCCGACGCCGGAACCCGTGGTCGGCCTGATGACGGAATGGCTGCGCGGCAATGAACTGGAGAAGCGAACGAAGTCCGGCGACCTCGGCGGCACCATGCGGCTTGGGGCCTATCCCGCCGTGCTCAGGCGCGGCAGCCGGGTGTCGGAGGTCTATGGCGGGGCTACCGAGATTTCGGAGCGCCACCGCCACCGCTATGAGGTCAACACCGCCTACAAGGACCGGCTGGAGCAGCACGGGTTGAAATTTTCGGGGCTTTCGCCGGATGGCGTGCTGCCGGAGATCGTCGAATACGACGACCATCCCTGGTTCATCGGGGTGCAATTCCATCCCGAACTGAAATCGCGGCCGTTCGAGCCGCATCCGCTGTTTGCGTCCTTCATCCAGGCGGCGATGGTGCAGTCGAGGCTGGTGTAGATGGGCAGGATCAACTCGCCTTCTTGGCGATCTTGCGCAGGGCGTCGTCGATCCGTGACTGCCAACCCGGTCCCTTTGCCTTGAAATGCTTGATGACCTCCGGGCTAAGACGAATCGATACCGGAATCTTGGTCGGCGCCTTCTGAGGTCCACGTTTTGGCAAAATCCGAGCGAGTTCGCTGGGCTTCAAATCCTTCAATCGCACACCACGGGGGAACTTCGTGGCCACCGCAAAATCGGCTTTCGTCCACGCCGGATTATCGTCATCGAAGACAGGTTCTTTAACTTTTCGGGGCATAGCGCCTCATTTCCTTTGCACGCGCGCGTCGATTGGTCGGTATTGCTCGTTGCGAACGGTGAAAACCAGACAATGCGCCACGCCATCGATGAATCCGTACGCGCGAAATCGAGGCTCGCCATAGTCGAAACGATCGTCCCTGACGATCGCGAAAACATCGAGATCGACCCAGCGTGCCAGCGATACGCCATGCTTCGATAGATTGGTCGCTTCCTTGGCGGGATCGAAGTCAACCATTATTGTATATACAATCTGTTTGCAAATCGGTCAAGCCGAGCAGGGGTGCCATGTGACGATCCCCTCAAGACAGCTTTCCGTCGAGCCGTTATAAGCGCCGAAACCAACGAGGGAGGAATACCCATGATTTACGAAACCCGCGTCTATCGCTGCATACCGGGCCGCCTGCCGGCGCTGTTGAAGCGCTTCGAGACCATCACGCTGAAACTGTGGGAGAAGCACGGCATCAAGCAGGTCGGCTTCTTCACCACGCTGGTGGGCGAGTCCAATCAGGAACTGACCTATATTCTGGCGTGGGAGTCGCTCGCCGATCGCGAGAAGAAATGGGGTGCGTTTGCGACCGATCCGGAATGGCTCGCGGCCCGCGCAAAGACCGAAGAGGACGGCCAGATCGTCGGCAACATCGTCAACCAATTGCTGGTGCCGACCGCCTTCTCGGCGATGAAGTGACCGGCAACGCGCGTGAGGGTTGATCCGCTGGCCGCTGGACGGCATGGTCCTCGCGAACCAAGGGAAAAGCCTTGAACACAGCCGTCTCAGCTCCGCGGGTCGTCGCCGCCGGACCGGTCAAGTTCGGCAATGATTTGCCGATCTCGGTCATCGCCGGGCCGTGCCAGCTCGAGAGCCGCGCGCATGCGCTCGAGGTGGCGTCCGCGCTGAAGGAGATCGCGAGCCGGCTCAAAATCGGGCTGGTCTACAAGACCTCGTTCGACAAGGCCAACCGCACCAGCGCTTCCGCTGCCCGCGGCATCGGGCTGGCGCAGGCGCTGCCGATCTTTGCCGAGATCCGCTCAACGCTTGGACTGCCGGTCCTCACTGACGTCCACGAGGCCGAGCAATGCGCTGAAGTGGCGCAGGCCGTCGATGTCCTGCAAATCCCGGCATTCCTGTGCCGGCAGACCGATCTGCTGTTGGCGGCGGCCGCGACCGGCAAGATCGTCAACGTCAAGAAGGGGCAATTCCTGGCGCCCTGGGACATGGCCAATGTGGTCGCCAAGATCACCGGCGCCGGCAATCCGAACGTGCTGGTCACCGAGCGCGGCGCGTCGTTCGGCTATAATACGCTGGTATCGGACATGCGCGCGCTGCCGATCCTGGCGCGCACCACGGGTATGCCCGTGATCTTCGACGCCACCCATTCCGTGCAGCAGCCGGGTGGCAAGGGCACATCATCGGGCGGCGAGCGCGAGTTCGTCCCGGTGCTGGCGCGTGCTGCGGTTGCGGTCGGGGTTGCCGGCGTGTTCATCGAAACCCATCCCGATCCCGATCACGCGCCGTCGGACGGTCCCAACATGGTGCCGCTGCGCGAGTTCGAAGGTCTGTTGCGGACGCTGATGGCGTTCGACGCGCTCGCCAAAAACATGGCGCGTTGATGCCGCAGACGGGATTGCGGCCGCATGAACAGCGCTTGCCGCCGGCCCTGAATATCATTGCGCTTGCAACCTTCGCGGCGAGCCTGTCGGCGCGGGCGCTGGATCCGGTGCTGCCGCATGTCGCCGACGAATTCGGCGTCAGCATCGCCACTGCGGCGAGTTTCGCATCCGTTTTCGCCTTCACCTTCGCGATCGTGCAGCCGGTGCTGGGAGCTGCCGCCGACCTGTTCGGCAAGGCGCGGCTGATGATTGTCTGCCTGGTGCTGTTGGGGTTCGCCGGTATCCTTGGCGCGATATCGACGTCGTTTCCGCTGTTGTTCGCGACGCGAATTCTCGCCGGCATCGGCTCGGGCGGCGTATTTCCGATCGCGCTCGGCCTGACCAGCGATCTGGTCGCGCCGGAAAAGCGGCAGGTGGCGATCGGACGCACGCTGGCGGGCGCCATGACCGGCAATCTCCTGGGCGCGTCCGCTTCCGGTCTGATTGGGGACTTCCTGGGCTGGCGAGGTGTTTTGGCTGTGCTCGGCGGCTTGGTCGTTCTGGCCTCGGTCGCGGTCGCCGTCGGCTTCCGCGGCGCGGCGTTGAAGCGTGCGCCCCGAACAAATCTGTCGGCGCTGCGACAGGGCTACCGCACGATCTTCGCCAATCCGAACGCGATCTGCTATGGCGCGGTATTCATCGAGGGTTGCTGCGTGCTCGGATTGTTTCCGTATCTGGCGGCATTCCTGTTTGAACTGGGCGAAACCAGCCTTTCGATCGCAGGCATCGTAATCGCCGGCTTTGCCGTCGGCGGCCTCTTCTACACACTGACGGTTTCACGCTTTCTGCCGCGCCTCGGGGTCAAGGGCATGATGATCGCCGGCGCCTCGCTGGTCGCCCTGCAACTCGCGGTCATCGCGTTCGGTCCCGGCTGGAAGCTCCAGGCGATCAGCCTCCTGTTCATGGGTTGGGGCTTTTACATGATCCACGGCTGCATGCAGGTGTTTGCCAGCGAACTCTCGGTGGAAGCCCGCGCCACCGCGCTGTCGCTGCACTCGTTCTTCTTTTTCATGGGCCAGACCGTCGGCCCCATCGCTTACGGGTTTGGTATCGAGCATGTCGGCAAGATACCGACCTTGCTGGGAGCTGCGGCCATAATGGTCGCGCTCGGCCTGGCTTGCGCGCAACTGTTGCGGCAGAGGAGGCCGGCGGATGCGGACGCGCGGCCCGACGTGCAGCCTTAGCCCCGCCCGCGATAGGGTGCGACGCCCTGATCCGGTATCCACATTCCCTTCGGCAGTTTGCCGGTCTGCCAGAACACGTCGATCGGGATGCCGCCGCGCGGATACCAGTAGCCGCCAATGCGCAGCCATTTCGGCTTGATTTCCGCCGATATCCTCTTGCCGATGGCGACCGTGCAGTCCTCGTGAAATGCGCCGTGGTTGCGAAAGCTCGCGACGTAGAGTTTCAGGGATTTCGACTCCAGCAGCCATTGCCCCGGCACATAGTCGATCACGAGATGCGCGAAATCAGGCTGGCCGGTGACCGGACAGAGCGAGGTGAATTCCGGGGCGGTGAACCGCACCACGTAATTGGTATCGCGCTGCGGGTTAGGCACGCGGTCGATTTGCGCTTCGTCGGGCGTGTGGGGCCATTCGACGGCACGGCCAAGCTGCAGTTGTTTCGACTTCGACGATTTGCTGGGCGTTTTCGGCATGATGTATCTCCGCTGCCGCGTTATTAGACAATTAGCCCATTGACGTCACGGGCATCGCGGCCTTTTCCAGCCCCGGGCCTTGCTGTAGAAGCAGCGCCAACCTTCCAAATCGGGCTTTTCCAAAGAGGCACCCATGACCGCCATCGTCGACATCATCGGCCGCGAAATTCTCGATAGTCGCGGCAACCCCACGGTCGAGGTCGATGTGGTGCTGGAAGACGGCTCGGTGGGCCGCGCGGCGGTGCCGTCGGGCGCCTCCACCGGCGCGCACGAGGCGGTCGAGCTTCGCGACGGCGACAAGGCACGCTACCTCGGCAAGGGCGTGCAGAAGGCCGTCGCAGCCGTGAACGGCGAAATCTTCGAAGCCCTGAGCGACATGGCGGTCGAACAGCAGGTTCTGATCGACCAGGCCATGATCGATCTCGATGGCACGCCCAATAAAAGCCGGCTCGGCGCCAACGCCATCCTCGGCGTATCCCTGGCCTGCGCCAAGGCTGCGGCGGAATCCTTCGATATGCCGCTGTATCGCTATGTCGGCGGTACCTCGGCGCGAACCCTGCCGGTGCCGATGATGAACATCATCAACGGCGGGGTGCACGCCGACAACCCGATCGACTTCCAGGAATTCATGATCATGCCGGTCGGCGCCGGAACGTTTGCGGAAGCGTTGCGCTGCGGCTCGGAGATCTTCCACACCTTGAGAGCGGAGCTGAAAAAGGCCGGCCACAACACCAATGTCGGTGACGAGGGCGGTTTTGCGCCGAACCTGCCGTCAGCGGATGCCGCGCTGGAATTCGTCATGGCCGCCATCGGCAAGGCCGGCTACAGAGCGGGCGGCGACGTGATGCTGGCGCTGGATTGCGCGGCCACCGAATTCTTCAAGGACGGCAACTACGTCTATGGCGGCGAGAACAAGACCCGCTCGCGTTCCGAACAGGCCAGGTATCTGGCCGATCTGGCGGCGCGCTATCCGATCGTCTCGATCGAGGACGGCATGTCGGAAGACGACATGGACGGCTGGAAGGAACTGACCGGCCTGATCGGCAGCAAATGCCAGTTGGTCGGCGATGATCTGTTCGTCACCAACGTCACGCGGCTCGCCGACGGCATCAAGAACGGCCGCGCCAACTCCATCCTGGTCAAGGTCAACCAGATCGGCACGCTGACGGAGACGCTCAGCGCCGTCGAGATGGCCTACAAGGCCGGCTACACCGCCGTGATGTCGCATCGCTCCGGCGAAACCGAGGATTCCACCATCGCCGATCTCGCGGTGGCCACCAATTGCGGCCAGATCAAAACCGGCTCGCTGGCGCGCTCCGACCGCACCGCCAAGTACAACCAGTTGCTGCGCATCGAGCAGGAGCTCGGCACACAGGCGAAATATGCCGGGAAGGCGGCGCTGAAGGCGCTCCGCTAAGACGGCTCCGCTGCCGGAAACTCAGAGGTGGCGGCGAATAAATTCACCGGCGTTTGCCAGCGCATGCCGACCGGGTTCCAGATGGGCGTTCCACATCGGCCAGGCATGGATCATGTCCGGCCATATCTCGAGCGTAACGGCAACGTTGGCAGCACCTGCGGCGGCTGCAAAACGTGTGGAGTCATCGAGCAGGGTTTCGTTCGCGCCGATCTGGATCAGCGTCGGCGGCAGACCCTTCAGGTCGGCGTAGAGCGGGGAGACCCGCGGATCTCTTCTGTCGATATCCCCGGGAAGATAGGCCTCGACCAGCTCGGCCAGATAGGCCTTGTGGATGATGGGATCGACTGCGTCTTTGGTGGTGAGGGTCGAACCCGACAGCGTGAGGTCGGTCCATGGCGAGATCAGCCATGCACAGCCCGGGACAGGCTCGCCGGCGTCGCGTAGCCGGTTGATCAGAGCGACCGTCAAGCCTCCGCCAGCGCTGTCGCCCCCGACCACGATATGTTCGGCGGCGATGCCGGATTTCCGAAGGAAATTCCATGCCGAGCATGCGTCGTCCAGTGCTGCAGGAAATGGATGTTCGGGCGCGAGCCGGTATTCGATCGCAAGCGTTCTTGCTCCGGCTGCCCGGCCGGCTTCGGTCACCAGCCGGCGATGGCTGAGGATGGAGCCCGAGCAATAGCCGCCGCCATGAAAAAACAGCAGCACGCGCGAGGCATCGCTGTCTGGCGCGATCGACCACTCTGCCCGTATTCCCACGATGTCGATTTGTTCGCGTTTGATGTCCGCAGCGGCCGGCCATATCGACCCGACTTCCTCGATGCGCTGCCGGCGTTGCGTCCAGCCGACCGGACGTGGCTTTGAACTGAGCAACGCGCGGACGGCGTCGATCTCGCTTTGGCCCATAGCATATTCCTCTCGTGGCATTCGCAGCATAGCGCCGGGGACTGCGCGCCCGCAAAGGTTGGAAATCGCCAATGCAACGAACTTGTGAGGGGTCACGAGGCTTGCGTTTCCTCGCCAACGTGAGAACACTCCCGGCCGAATTCGGTTGAACCGAAGACAGGGAGATTGTGATGAGTGCCGATGCCAAAACCGGGCTTCAGCTTCGCTCGCTGATCAAGAAGAGCGGCGAACTCGAGATATCGCTGGCCACTGTGCAGGTGCCTGAACCGGGCCCCGATGAAGTCGTGGTCCGCGTCGAGGCCTCGCCGATCAACCCGTCGGACCTCGGGCTGCTTGTCGGCGCCGCCGATATGTCGACCGCCAGGGCGTCGGGTAGCAAAGATGCGCCGGTGGTTACGGCGAAGGTGCCGGAAGCGGCAATGAGGGCGATGGCGGGACGGCTCGACGAATCCATGCCGGTCGGCAACGAGGGTGCCGGCGTGGTGATCAAGACCGGATCGTCGGATGCGGCCAAGGCCTTGATGGGCAAGACGGTGGCCATGATCGGCGGCGCGATGTATGCGCAATACCGCTGCCTGAAGGTCGGTGAATGTCTTCCGCTGCCTGCCGGCATCAGCCCGGCCGAAGGCGCGTCCTGCTTCGTCAATCCGCTGACGTCGCTTGGCATGACCGAGACCATGCGCCGCGAGGGTCACAAGGCCCTGGTGCACACCGCAGCTGCCTCCAACCTCGGGCAGATGCTCAACAAGATCTGCCTCAAGGACGGCATTGGCCTCGTCAATATCGTCCGCAATGCGGAGCAGGCGGACATCCTGCGCAAGATCGGCGCGAAGCATATCGTCGATTCCACCGCGCCGAGCTTCATGGATGACCTGACCAATGCGCTGGTCGAAACCGGCGCCACACTGGCGTTCGATGCGATCGGCGGCGGCAAGCTCGCCGGGCAAATCCTGACCTGCATGGAGACGGCGATCAACAAGACGGCAAAAGCCTACAGCCGCTATGGATCGAGCGTGCACAAGCAGGTCTATATCTACGGCGGCCTCGACATGCGTCCGACCGAACTGAACCGGGCCTTTGGAATGGCCTGGGGCATCGGCGGCTGGCTGTTGTTTCCATTCCTGATGAAGATCGGCCAGGCCGAGGGGGCGAGGCTGCGCCAGCGCGTGGTCGACGAGCTCAAGACGACCTTTGCCAGCCATTACACCCAGGTGGTGTCGCTGCAGGAGGCGCTGCAGCTGAGCCATATCGCTGTCTATGGGAAGCGCGCGACCGGCGAGAAATACCTGATCAACCCGAACAAGGGCGGCTAACGTTCGAATACGCCAATGCAGGCTACGGGAGTTGCTGAAATCATCGTTCAATGAGGGGGAAATTCAATGTCGACGGATCTGAAATATCTCGCCTTCACCGCCATTCTCACGGCGTCGCTGTGGATTCCCTATGTGGTCTGCCAGGTGATGACCAATGGATTGATGACGCCTGCGAATTATATCGATCCGACGCCGCGGCCGCTGCCGTTTTGGGGCAAGCGCGCCGACCGAACCTACATCAACGCGGTCGAGACTTTTGCACCGTTCGCGGCGCTGGTGATCGTGATTCATCTGGCCGGCAAGGCCGATGCGATGACCGCGTTCTGGGCGATGTGGTTCTTCTGGCTGCGGCTTGCGCACGCGATCGTCTATTTGCTCGGCATTCCCTACCTGCGTACCCTGATCTTCACGCTCGGCTATGTCGGCGTCGTCGGATTATTCGTCGAACTGGTCAAATAGCTGCAGCAATGCGCGCGAGCCGGACAATCGCATCTGACGACCGGGCCGCTTAACCGAGTAAGTCTGGCCGGCTTGCGCCCAAATTTCCCATTCATGCACTTGCATCTTTCCTTCCGGCATGGCTAGGTCGGGCCAAGCCGATCCGGCGCCCGCATCACAAGGAAATCCCATGGCCACCCCGTACAACGTTGTCGTCATCGCCGGCAGCATTCGCAAAGAGAGTTTTACGCTCAAGATCGCCAATGCGCTCGCCAAGCTGGCGCCGGCCACGCTGAAACTCGACGTCACCACCCTGCACGGAATTTCATTCTTCAATCAGGATCTGGAGGCGGCGCCACCGGCCGACTGGCTAGCATTTCGCGAAAAGTTGCAGAAATCGAACGGCGTGCTGTTCGTCACGCCTGAATACAACCGTTCGATTCCCGGAGTGTTGAAGAACGCCATCGACGTGGCGTCGCGCCCGTACGGCAAGAGCTCGTTGCTCGGCAAACCCGTTGGCATTGTCAGCAATGCCCCGGGTACGCTCGGTGGCGTCAACGCGGCCAAGCATCTGCAGCAGATCCTGCCGGGTATCGCGGGTACGATCATGCAGCAGCCGGAAATCTACCTGAACGGCGTCGGCGATGCGTTCGACGACAAGGGCACTCTCACCAAGGAAGCCCTGCAGAAGGTGTTGCAGCAATATATCGACGCCTTCGCGGCCTTCGTCGCAAAGCACAACACGTAAGCGGGCGGAGGCACCTGCCGACCGATCTTAGGATTCCGTTAACCGGGCCCGCCGCATCCTCAGCCCATGGTCTCGCGCTCGCGACTCAAATCCTTTCTGACCGGGCTTGCCCTCTACACGATGGCGGTGGGCATGGTCGGCTATTTCGGCGTCAACGCCTACACCGGCAAATATGGGTTGAACGCACGACAGGAACTCGATTCCGAGATCATCGCGCTGACCTCGGAACTGGCGCGGCTGAAGCGAGAGCGCGCCGAAGGCGAGCAGAGGGTCTCGTTGCTGCGTTCCGACCGGGTCGACCCGGACATGCTCGACGAGCGCGCGCGTTACCAGCTCGATTACGCCAATCCCCGCGATCTGGTTCGGATGACCAATCCGAACTGACTGGTGCAAATTTGAGCAAAGAACTCGGGACAATCGAGTTTGTTTGTCCGGTCCGGATCATGCTCAAATTACAAATTTTGTTGAAATCGATTTCGAAAATGTCGTGCCGCATTGCACTGCGGCATAGCGAAATTTTCACGTCATCACGCAATCCTTTCATGGCGGTTTGAGTTGGGATAGAGAGGGCTGTTCGTTCTCTCATCCGGATCAGTCATGGCCGCACCGAAAAAAAGCGTCACAAACGAAACAGGGCGGGAAAAGGGAAACGGCTCCCAACATCCCCTGGAATTCACCCGTGAACAGGAACTGAGCGCGCTGCGCGACATGCTGTTGATCCGGCGTTTCGAGGAAAAGGCCGGCCAGCTCTACGGCATGGGTGCGATCGGCGGCTTCTGCCATCTCTATATCGGCCAGGAAGCCATCGTCGTAGGCATGCAGATGGCCCTGAAAAAAGGCGATCAGGTCATAACCGGATACCGCGACCACGGGCATATGCTGGCCACCGGCATGGAGGCCAAGGGCGTGATGGCCGAACTGACCGGACGGCATGGCGGCTATTCCAAGGGCAAGGGCGGCTCCATGCACATGTTCAGCAAGGAGAAGAATTTCTTCGGCGGCCATGGCATCGTCGGCGCCCAGGTGTCGCTCGGCACCGGACTCGCGTTTGCCAATCGCTATCGCGGCAATGATTTCGTCAGCCTGGCCTATTTCGGCGACGGTGCCTCGAACCAGGGCCAGGTCTATGAAAGTTTCAACATGGCGGAGCTGTGGAAGCTGCCGGTGATCTACATCATCGAGAACAACCGTTACGCCATGGGCACCTCGGTGACGCGCTCCTCGGCGCAAACCGATTTTTCCAAGCGCGGCATCTCCTTCAACATTCCGGGCGAGCAGGTCGACGGCATGGACGTCCGCGCGGTCAAGGCCGCCGGCGACAAGGCGGTGGCCTGGTGCCGCGCCGGCAACGGCCCCTTTATCCTGGAAATGCAGACCTACCGCTACCGCGGACATTCGATGTCCGACCCCGCGAAATACCGTACCCGCGAGGAAGTCGACAAGGTGCGGCACGATCAGGACCCGATCGAGCAGGTCCGCAATCGTCTGCTGGCGGCCAAGATGAGCGAACAGGAATTGAAGGCGATCGACGCCGAGGTGCGGGACATCGTCAACGCCGCCGCCGACTTCGCGCAGCACGATCCCGAGCCCGACCCTTCCGAGCTCTATACCGATATCTATCGCTGAGCGACGGGCGCACATTATCGCCTGAAAAGTGAATGTTTCCGGAGCTGCCATGCCAATTCAAGTGCTGATGCCCGCGCTGTCGCCGACCATGGAGAAGGGCAACCTTTCGAAATGGCTGAAGAAGGAGGGCGAGGCGATCAAATCGGGCGACGTCATTGCCGAGATCGAAACCGACAAGGCGACGATGGAGGTCGAGGCCACCGATGAGGGCACCCTCGGCAGGATCCTGATCCCCGAAGGCACCGCCGACGTCGCGGTCAACACCCCGATCGCAACCATCCTGGCCGATGGCGAGAGTGCGTCCGATCTCGGCAAGGCGCCGGCGCCGAAAGCTGCCGCCCCGTCACCCGAAGTCGCCCACGAGGTAGCGGAGTCGCGCTCGCCGGTCGGCGAAGGCAAGCCGATGATCGATGCGCCCAAGGCGCCGGCCGCGCCCAAAGCCGTCGCCGAACCCGATCCCGAGGTGCCTGAGGGCACCGAGATGATGACCATGACCATCCGCGAGGCGCTGCGCGACGCCATGGCCGAGGAGATGCGGCGCGACCCCGACGTATTCGTGATGGGCGAGGAGGTCGCCGAATATCAGGGCGCCTACAAGGTCACCCAGGGTTTGCTACAGGAATTCGGCGCCAGGCGCGTGATCGATACCCCGATCACCGAGCACGGCTTTGCCGGCGTCGGTGTCGGTGCGGCGATGGCGGGCCTGAAGCCGATCGTCGAGTTCATGACCTTCAACTTCGCCATGCAGGCAATCGACCAGATCATCAACTCGGCGGCCAAGACGCTGTACATGTCCGGTGGCCAGATGGGCTGCGCGATCGTGTTCCGGGGGCCGAACGGCGCCGCCGCGCGCGTCGCCGCCCAGCACAGCCAGGATTACTCCGCCTGGTATTCGCAAATTCCCGGGCTGAAGGTGATCGCGCCGTTTTCCGCCGCCGACTACAAGGGCCTGTTGAAGGCCGCGATCCGCGATCCCAATCCGGTGATCTTCCTCGAAAACGAAATGCTGTACGGCCATTCCGGCGAGGTCCCGAAACTCGACGATTATGTGATCCCGATCGGGAAAGCGCGGATCGTACGAACCGGCAGTCATGTCACCATCGTGTCATGGTCGAACGGAATGTCCTACGCGCTAAAGGCCGCCGAGGAACTCGCCAAGGACGGCATTGAAGCCGAGGTGATCGACTTGCGGACGCTGCGGCCGATGGACACCGACACGATCGTTGCCTCGGTGAAGAAGACCGGCCGCGCGGTTACCGTGGAGGAGGGCTGGCAGCAAAGCGGCGTCGGCGCCGAAATCGCCGCCCGCATCATGCAGCACGCCTTCGATTATCTGGATGCGCCGGTTACCCGGGTGTCGGGCAAGGACGTGCCGATGCCCTACGCGGCCAACCTCGAAAAGCTCGCACTGCCCTCGGTGGCCGAAGTGGTGGAAGCCGCCAAAGCCGTTTGTTATCGGTGACGCATGGCCGGTCCCAAGGAGCAACCAATGCCTCCCGACGTCATCGGCCGCGATGACGCTGTAGAGGTGCTGCGCGCGTTTGTGCTCGATGGCGGGCTTTCCATCGCATTCGCGCGCGCGTTCGATGAGCCGGACATGTGGGGCCTGCTTCTGGTTGATGTCGCGCGCCATGCTGCGCGTGCCTATGCGCGCGAGAGCGGCTACACCGAAGAAGAAGCGCTGGCGCGCATTCTCGACATGTTCGAAGCCGAAATCGCGCGGCCGACCGACGCGGGCAGCACCGCGCCGCGGTCGCAACAGGGTCACTGACAATGCCAATCAATATTCTGATGCCCGCGCTGTCTCCGACGATGGAAAAGGGCAACCTTGCCAAGTGGCTCAAGAAAGAGGGCGACAAGGTCAAGTCCGGTGACGTGATCGCCGAGATCGAGACCGACAAGGCGACCATGGAGGTCGAGGCGGTCGATGAGGGCACCATCGCGAAGATCCTGGTGCCCGAGGGCACGCAGGATGTCGCCGTCAATGACGTGATTGCGGTGCTCGCCGGTGACGGCGAGGATGTGAAGGAGGCGGGCGCCGCGGCTGCCAGCGCGCCGCCGAAGTCCGCGCCACCCGCCCAGGCGCCCGCCGCCGCCAAGCCTGCGCCAGCGCCGGCAGCAACTCCCGTGGCGAAGGCCGCAACGCCGCCAGCCGCGGCCATTGCGTCCCAGGCCGCAGCCCCTGCGGCGCAAACCAACGGTCACGGCCGTATCTTTTCATCCCCGCTAGCGCGCCGCCTGGCAAAGGAAGCCGGCATCGAGCTGGCGCGCATCGATGGCTCCGGCCCGCATGGCCGCGTGATCGCGCGCGATGTCGAACAGGCAAAATCCGGCAAGGGGCTCAAGGCACCTGCTGCCGCGCCCGCCGCTGCACCAATGATCGCGCCGTCAATGTCTGACCAGCAGATCCGCGCGCTGTACGAGGACGGCAGCTACGAGGTGATCCCGCACGACGGCATGCGCCGCACGATTGCGCAGCGCCTGACCGCGTCGGTGCAGACCATTCCGCATTTCTATCTGACGATGGATTGCAATATCGGCCTGCTGGTCGAGGCCCGCGAGCAGATCAACGCCGCGGCGCCAAAGGACAAGGACGGCAAGCCGGCCTACAAGCTCTCGGTCAACGATTTCGTCATCAAGGCGCTGGCGCTGGCGCTGCAGCGCATTCCCAACGCCAATGTGAGCTGGATCGATGGCGGCATGCTGAAACACAGGCATAGCGATGTCGGCGTCGCGGTGGCAATGCCCGGCGGGTTGATCACGCCGATCATCCGCAAGGCCGAGACCAAGCCGGTCTCGGTGATCTCGGCCGAGATGAAGGATTTTGCCGCGCGCGCCCGCGCCCGCAAACTCAGGCCTGAGGAGTATCAGGGCGGCACCACGGCCGTCTCCAACCTTGGCATGTACGGCATCAAGGATTTCACCGCCGTCATCAACCCGCCGCACGCCACCATCCTCGCGGTCGGAACGGCCGAGGAGCGCGCCATCGTCAAGCACGGCAAGATCGAGGTCGCGCAGATCATGAGCGTGACGATGTCCTGCGATCACCGTGCCGTCGACGGCGCGCTCGGCGCCGAACTGATCGGCGCGTTCAAGCTGCTGATCGAGAACCCGGTAATGATGGTGGTGTGAGACAGAGACTGCTTCTTCCCTCTGGCCTTGAGCGGGACGGCTGCAAACCCGTCCCTCGCGTGGCTGCCCGCCAGGCGGCGCCTCACCCGTCCCGCCTCAAGATCAAAACTCCCTAAGCAGCCCGAATGGTGGCGAAGAAGCCTTCCACCTGGGAGCGGAGCGTCTCCGACTGCTGCGAGAGTTCGTTGGCGGCAGCCAGGAGTTTGGTTGCGGTTTGACCGGTCTCGCTCGCGGCCTGGCTGACGCCGCCGATGTTGCTTGAAACTTCCTGCGTGCCGCGCGCGGCCTCCTGAACATTGCGCGCGATTTCGGCCGTCGCCGATCCCTGTTCTTCGACAGCCGCCGCGACGGCGGTAGTGATCTCGTTGACCGAGGCGATCGTCGCACCGATCTCCTGGATCGATTCGACGGATTGCTTGGTCGCGGCCTGAATGGCGAGGATCTGCTGGCCGATTTCGCCGGTTGCCTTCGCGGTTTGCTCCGCCAGCGCCTTCACTTCGGAGGCGACTACGGCAAAACCCCTGCCGGCTTCACCGGCGCGCGCCGCCTCGATGGTGGCATTCAGAGCCAGCAGGTTGGTTTGCCCTGCGATGGTGTTGATCAACTCGACGACGTCGCCGATCCTCTGCGCCGCCGCGGCGAGGCTTTGAATCGTGGCGCTGGAGTGATTGGCCTGCTCCACCGCCTTGCCCGCAATCTTGGTGGACTCGGCGACCTGACGGCCGATTTCCAACACCGAAGACGACAACTGTTCTGTCGCGGACGCAACGGTCTGCACGTTGGTTGAAGCCTGTTCCGAGGCGGCGGCGACGGCGGTCGACTGGCGGCTCGACTCTTCCGCGTTCGAGGCCAAGGTGTTGGCGGAATTTTGCAGACTCGTGGCCGAGCCCCCAACGGTCGTAAGTGCGACCTTCATCTGAGCGTCAAACTGATGTATCGCGGCGGTCAGCTTGTCCTGCTGCTTCTGACGATCGGCCAGCATCGCTTCCTGATAGACGGAAATCGCGATGTCCATGTCCAGCATCACGGCACAGTTCACTGCGGTGATGATGTCGGCGAGGTGGCCCGATTTCCAGCGGTAGGTGCCGACCGCCAGGACCGCGAGCTCGCTGAGAACAAGATTGTAGCCGCCGATATACCAGCGGGGCTCAAGCCCGATCTTGTTGTGGATGTGGCCGATCGTCCGCACGCCCTGCATATATTCGTGATCGAAGCGGCCGTTGAACAGCCGTGCCCAGTGTGTTCCCTGCGCCGTTTTGAGACGCGGAATATCGTTGCCGACCATGCGCGCAAGCTGAGGTTCCTTGGCAACGTGCTGATAAAATGCATCGAGCAGCTTTGGCAGCGCAGGCTCGACGACCTTCCAGAACTCGCGCAGCAGTTCGCCGGTCTTGGCGTCGATGCGCATGAAGCGCATCCTGATCTCCCGATCTTGCGCGGCATCAACAGCGCCTGTGGTCGTCGAAGAATGCGTCATTGCGTTCATGTCGTGTCATCCACCTTAAGGCCAAATTGGAATCTGCTGCTTGAGAAAGCCGAACACACAAGAAGACAGATCGCGCGGAGCCTCATCGCCCTGCGCTGCGAAGAACTTAATCCATTGCTATTGATTCGAGTTAAGATCCGTTTTGTCCCGTGAGCGCCACGCCACTCAGAAACTGCAAACGGCGTTCTTTTCGCAGAGCCGACGACTCCGGAACGTAACGATACGAAAGACCGAAGCGGTCACAACCTGTAGGACTTAAAATACTGCTCTACACGAGAAGCGCGAATGCTGCATTATCTTGCTGACTCGCTGCCAGATCACCGCCGAAAAAATGCAACAAGACTTGGTTGCCCGGATTCATCGGGCATTGTTCCCGAGCGGGGCACAGTATTTGAACCGTCATGCTATCCTGACAGCCGAATCAGCAATTGACCTGGCTTGAGTTCCTTCGAAAGCTGCAAATGAGCATGTTAGAAGGGCCATTACCCGACCTTCTGCGAAGATTTCCCGCGTTTCAGACGGCCGACGTCGAAGAATTCAGGCACGCCCTGTCCAGCAGGTTCGGAGCGGCCAAGGCTGCTGTTGCATCGGCAACCGGCTTTGAAGCGCGGGTAAGTCTGGTTCAACTGCAGGATGTTGGACTCGTCCTTGCGGCGTCCAACTCCGGTGTATCGATTGATTTCCCGGAGACCGACTACTTCCGATTTATCATCGGCCTGACCGGTGGAGGCACAGTCAAAGCCGGCCGCGGGGCGATAGAGATCGACAGGCAGCAATCCTGCGTCATCTCGCGCGATGAGCCTGAATGCTGCAATATAAAAGGCGACCACTCATGGCTCATCCTTCGGATCAGTTCCGACGCGATAGAGCGAAAGCTGACTTCGCTGCTGGGAAGGAAACCGAAGGGTCGGCTGAAATTCGTCCCTGCAACGAATCGGAATCACCCGCGTGTTCAGAGTTCTCATTCGACTGGTCCGGTATTTTGCCGAGCAGTTGGATTCAACGTCTGCAGAACTCCCACCACTGCTGCTACGCGAGCTGGAGCAGGCCCTCACGGTGGGCTTTCTGTGCGCGAACCGGCATACCTTCAGCGAACTGCTGGAGCGGGAGGCCACCGATATCGCGCCTTATCAGGTCTGCCGGGCCGAAGAATATATTGCTGCCAATTGGAATGCGCCAATCAGCATCGAAGACCTCGTGGACGTGACGGGCGTAAGCGCGCGCAACCTGTTCAGGTCCTTCGTGCAGGCGCGGGGATACACGCCGATGTCTTTCGCCAGACGTGTTCGACTAAAGCACGCGAAGGAATTGCTCAGCGCGGGAAATCCGGAAGCATCCGTGACCGGCATTGCTTTGCAGTGCGGCTTCGGCAATCTCGGGCACTTTGCGAACAACTACAGGAAATTGTTCGGTGAGCTGCCGTCCGACACTCTGGCGCAAGCGCGCTGGAACAACTCGGACCTCTGAGAGAAAAAATTCCGGCCTTGGCGCGCCGGTTGCGAACGCACGATGGCTTGAAGGCGTCCATCGATCCTTCGTTCGCTTCGCTATTTCACTTTTTGCTGTCTTACGGGCGGGCTCAAAGGCAAGAGACATTTCGGTTCCGGCCGAAATGCCCGAAATCGCCTGCATGGCTTCCACTATTTCGCGCCGATTTGTGATACACCAATCGGCATGTCAGAAGCCCAAACCCCCGCAAAGGGTAGAGGGAAGGAAGCGAACAGCGAGTAGCCATGCCCGATACCTCCTTCGACGTCGTTATCATCGGCTCCGGTCCCGGCGGCTATGTCACCGCGATCCGCGCGGCGCAGCTCGGCTTCAAGACCGCGATCGTGGAAAAATCCTATCTCGGCGGCATTTGCCTGAACTGGGGCTGCATCCCGACCAAGGCGCTGCTGCGTTCGGCGGAAATCTTTCACTACATGCAGCACGCCAAGGACTACGGGCTCTCGGCCGAGAAAGTCGCTTACGACGCCAAGGCCGTGGTGCAGCGTTCGCGCGGGGTGTCAAAACGCCTCAATGACGGCGTCGGTTTCCTGATGAAGAAAAACAAGGTCACGGTGATCTGGGGCAAGGCCGCAATCGACGCGCCCGGCAGGATCACCGTCACGAAATCCGAGGTCGAGGCGCCAAAGGGCGCGCTGGGTGAGGGGGCCTATCAGGCCAAGCACATCATTCTTGCCACCGGCGCGCGGCCGCGGGTGCTGCCGGGGCTCGAGCCCGACCAGAAACTGGTCTGGACCTATTTCGAGGCGATGGTGCCGGAGAAGATGCCGAAATCGCTGTTGGTGGTCGGCTCCGGCGCGATCGGTATCGAGTTCGCGTCGTTCTTCCACACCATGGGCGCCGACGTCACCGTGGTCGAGGTGCTGCCACAGATCCTTCCCGTCGAGGACGCCGAGATCGCAGGGCTAGCGCGCAAGCGGTTCGAGAAACAGGGCATCAAGATCCTCACCAATACCAAGGTGACAAGACTGGAGAAAAAGGCCGACAGCGTGGTCGCCACCATCGACGACGGCAAGAAGCCGCAGACGGTCGAGTTCGAGCGGGTGATTTCGGCGGTCGGCGTGGTCGGCAATGTCGAAGATCTCGGTCTGGAGAAACTTGGCGTCAAAACCGAGCGCGGCGTCGTGGTGATCGACGGCTACGGCAAGACCAGCGTGCCCGGCATCTACGCCATCGGCGACGTCGCGGGGCCGCCGATGCTGGCGCACAAGGCCGAGCATGAGGGCGTCGTCTGCATCGAAGCCATCAAGGGTCTGCATCCGCACCCCATGGACAAGAATCTCATTCCCGGCTGCACCTACTGCAACCCGCAGATCGCATCGGTCGGTCTCACCGAGGCGAAAGCAAAAGAGGGCGGCCGCGAAATCCGCGTCGGCCGCTTCCCCTTTGTCGGCAATGGCAAGGCGATCGCGCTCGGCGAGGATCAGGGACTGGTCAAGGTGATCTTCGACAAGAAGACCGGCCAGTTGCTCGGCGCTCACATGATCGGCGCCGAGGTCACCGAGCTGATCCAGGGCTACGTGGTTGCCATGAACCTGGAAACAACAGAAGAAGAACTCATGCACACGGTGTTCCCGCACCCGACGCTGTCCGAGATGATGAAGGAAGCGGTGCTGGACGCCTATGGCCGTGTGCTGAATATCTAGTCAACGAGACCGGACCCCCGTGAAAGACAACGACAATCTGACGATCGAACGTCCGACGTTCGTGACCCATCTCGAATGCGCGATGGAAGGCGATCGCTATCCCGCCGACCAGATCCATAACCTGTCGAAAGCGGGCAAGCCGCTATTGGTACGCTACGACCTTGCCGGGGTGAAGAAGGCGCTGACCAGGGAGGCGCTCAAAGAGCGGCCGGCCGATCTCTGGCGCTACCGCGAAATGCTGCCGGTGCGGAACGTCGCCGACATCGTCAGTCTCGGCGAAATCACGACGCCACTGATCCGCCTGCCAAAACTTTCGAAAAAACTCGGCGGCGGCGAAATCATCGTCAAGGACGAGGGACGCCTTCCCACCGGCTCGTTCAAGGCGCGTGGTCTGGTCATGGCGGTGTCGATGGGCAAGGCGCTCGGGATCAGGCACATGGCGATGCCGACCAACGGCAATGCCGGCGCGGCGCTCGCGGCCTACGCCACCAGTTGCGGCATCAAGACCACGATCTTCTGTCCCGCCGATACGCCCGAGGTCAATGTCAGCGAGATCGAGCTGCAGGGCGCCACCGTCTATCGCGTCAACGGGCTGATCGACGATTGCGGCAAGATCGTCGGCGAGGGCAAGACCAAGGCCGGCTGGTTCGACACCTCGACGCTGAAAGAACCGTACCGCATCGAAGGCAAGAAGACGATGGGACTAGAGCTTGCCGAACAGCTCGGCTGGGACGTGCCCGACGTGATCTTCTATCCGACCGGCGGCGGCACCGGGCTGATCGGCATGTGGAAGGCGTTCGCCGAGCTGGAAGCCATCGGCTTCATCGGCAGCAAACGGCCGCGGATGGTGGCAGTGCAGGCGGCGGGCTGCGCGCCGATGGTGCGTGCCTTCGAGAACGGCACCGAGCACGCGCCGCGCTGGGAGGATGCCCACACCATCGCTTCCGGCATCCGCGTGCCGCAGGCGATCGGGGATTTTCTCATTCTCCGCGCGGTACGGGAGAGCAAGGGATTCGCGATTGCCGTGAGCGATGAGAAAATTTCCACTGCGCTGAACGAAGTCGCGCGCGAAGAGGGCTTGTTGCTATGCCCGGAGGGTGCCGCAACTTACGCTGCCCATAGACAAAGTCTTGCCGACGGGCGGGTGACGAAGAATGATCGGGTGATGCTGTTCAATTGCGCGACCGGGCTTAAATATCCGCTGCCGCCGGTCACGCGGACGCTTGATCGCCACCAGCCGATCGATTACGCGAAGCTTTAGTTCACGGCGCGCCGGCGTCGGAGGGTGTAATGCGAAGAGCAGTTTCGGCGGCATTGATCGCGATGCTGACGTCAGTCGGCGGCCCCGCGCTTGCGGACAACTTCCCGTCGCATCCCATCACCATCGTGGTGCCGTTTTCCGCCGGCGGTCCCTCCGATGCGATGGCGCGGATTCTGGCCGAGCGAATGAAGACAACGCTTGGCGAAGCTGTCCTGATTGAGAATGTGACGGGGGCGGGCGGCTCGATCGGTGTCGGTCGCGTGGTGCGCTCGCAGCCCGACGGCTACACCGTCGGCTTCGGTCATCTCGGCACCAACGTCGCCAACGGCGCGATCTACAAGCTCGGCTACGACCTCGTCACCGATCTCGAGCCGGTGGTGCTGCTGCCAAGCAATCCCATGATCATCGTCAGCAAGAATGCGGTTCCAGCCAAATCCCTGCAGGAGCTGATTGCCTGGCTCAAGGCGCGGCCAACGCCGGCGCCGGCAGGTACCGCCGGCGCCGGTTCGGGAAGCCATATCGCCGGGCTCTATTTCGAGAACATCAGCGGCATCAAGCTGCAATATGTGCCGTATCGCGGCACGGCGCCGGCCATGAACGATCTCGTCGCCGGCCAGATCGATCTCATCGTTGACCAGACCTCCAACTCCATCGGCCAGGTGCGCGCCGGTAACATCCGCGCCTATGCGATTACCGCCGATAAACGCCTGGATTCGGCGCCGGACGTTCCAACCACCGATGAGGCGGGCCTGCCCGGATTTCATATGACGCTGTGGTCCGGCCTGTGGGTACCGAAGGACACGCCGAAGGATATCGTCCTGAAACTCAATGCCGCGGTGGTGGATGCCTTGAACGATCCGGTCGCGCACAGGCAGCTGGAAAGCCTGGGCCTGCAGATGCCGCCGAAGGATCAGCTTTCGCCGGAGGCGCTTGGCGCCTGGCAGAAGGCCGAAATTTCAAAATGGTGGCCGATGATCAAAGCCGCCAACGTCAAGGTCGACTAGGCCCGCGAGGGCCCTTGCAGGGCGAGGCGGCCGAGGAACCGCCAAAAGGGTTGCCGCAACGCAACGATTGTTGCCCAGTCGCAACACTCAGCGAACATTTAACTGTCATTCCAGCTAGAGCTTGCGCGCGCCGCTTTTTAGCCACACCCCTCAATGAAATCATCCTTCGTAGGCTTACGGCCACGGCGCTCGCGAAGGCGAAGGGAAATTTCTGATTTTCCGGGTCTGAGAAGAGTTGGCTGGGGAAACAGGTTCGCGATGGACGCCAAGACCAGCATCAAGAAGAGGCTACCGAGCCGTCACGTGACGGAGGGCCCCGAACGGGCGCCGCATCGCTCGTATCTCTACGCCATGGGGCTGACCACCGAGCAGATCCACCAGCCATTCGTCGGCGTGGCGTCGTGCTGGAACGAGGCCGCGCCCTGCAATATCTCGCTGATGCGGCAGGCCCAGGCGGTCAAGAAAGGCGTCGCCTCGGCTGGCGGCACGCCGCGCGAATTCTGCACCATCACCGTCACCGACGGCATCGCCATGGGCCATGACGGCATGCGCTCGTCGCTGCCGTCGCGCGAATGCATCGCCGATTCGGTCGAATTGACCATGCGAGGCCACTCCTACGACGCGCTGGTCGGTCTGGCCGGCTGCGACAAGTCGCTGCCGGGGATGATGATGGCGATGGTGCGGCTGAACGTGCCCTCGATCTTCATCTATGGCGGCTCGATCCTGCCCGGCAATTTCCGTGGCCAGCAGGTCACGGTGCAGGACATGTTCGAGGCGGTCGGCAAGCATTCGGTCGGGGATATGTCGGATGCCGATCTCGATGAAATCGAACGGGTGGCTTGCCCGTCAGCCGGCGCGTGCGGTGCACAATTCACCGCCAACACCATGGCGACGGTATCCGAGGCAATCGGGCTGGCGCTGCCATATTCGGCTGGCGCGCCGGCGCCTTACGAAATCCGCGACGCGTTCTGTACGACCGCGGGCGAGAAGGTGATGGAGCTCATCAGGCTGAACATCCGTCCGCGTGACATCGTTACCCGCCGCTCGCTGGAAAACGCGGCCGCGGTGGTAGCCGCGTCCGGCGGCTCGACCAATGCTGCACTGCATCTACCGGCAATCGCACACGAATGCGGTATCAAACTCGACCTGTTCGACGTCGCCGAAATCTTCAAAAAGACACCATATGTCGCCGATTTGAAGCCGGGCGGTCGTTATGTCGCCAAAGACATGTTCGAGGCTGGCGGCATACCGCTTCTGATGAAGACGCTGCTCGACAACGGCCATTTGCATGGCGACTGCTTGACGGTCACCGGCCGGACGATCGCCGAAAACCTCAAAAGCGTAAAATGGAATCCGCACCAGGATGTGGTGCGGCCCGCCGACAAGCCGATCACCGTCACTGGCGGTGTGGTCGGCCTGAAGGGGAATCTTGCGCCCGAAGGTGCCATCGTGAAGGTCGCCGGCATGTCGAACCTGAAATTTACCGGTCCCGCCCGCTGCTTCGACAGCGAAGAGGCCGCCTTCGAGTCGGTCCAGAAGAAGACCTACAAGGAAGGCGAGGTCATCGTGATCCGCTATGAGGGACCGCGTGGCGGCCCCGGCATGCGCGAAATGCTCTCGACCACGGCGGCGCTCACGGGGCAGGGCATGGGCGGCAAAATCGCGCTCATCACCGACGGCCGGTTTTCGGGGGCAACCCGCGGCTTCTGCATCGGCCATGTCGGGCCGGAAGCCGCCCTCGGCGGGCCGATCGCGCTCTTGCGGGACGGCGATATCATCGAAATCGACGCGGTGGTCGGGATTCTTAACGTAAAATTGACCGACTCAGAGCTCGCCGAGCGCCGAACCAAATGGAAGCCGCGCGCGACCAACCATACGTCGGGTGCACTCTGGAAATATGCCCAACAAGTCGGGCCGGCGGTGGATGGCGCCGTAACTCATCCGGGCGGGGCACACGAGAGCCAGTGTTATGCGGATATTTAGGCGGACCATTTTCGCGTTGATGTTAGGGGCCATGCCGGTGGCTGCACCCGGATTCGCCTTCGACGGGGCGCCGGCAGCGACCTCGGATACCTCAATTCCCATCGTTCCGGCCCAGCCGGGGGCGGCCGCAGCCTTGAAGAAGGCGATCCCGCCAGCCACGACGGAGAGCTCGCTGACCTCGCTGCAATATGCCGCGGAGGGCGGTCATCCCGTCGCGCAGTGGAAACTGGGGCGGATGTATGCCGATGGCGAGGGCGTCGCCCAGGACGATCTGCGTGCCTTCGATTATTTCAGCCGCATCGCCAATGCCCATGCGGAAGACAGCCCCTCGGCGCCGCAGGCGACGATCGTCGCCAACGCCTTTGTCGCGCTGGGGCGGTACTACCTCAATGGCATTCCCAACTCCAAGATCAAGTCCGATCCGGAGCGGGCGAGGGAGATGTTCTCCTACGCGGCGTCCTATTTCGGCAATGCCGACGCGCAGTATGATCTTGCCCGGCTCTATCTGCATGGCGCCGGCACGTCGCGGGATGATTTCCGCTATGGCGCGCGCTGGCTCGGGCTTGCCGCCCAGAAGGGCCAGCACCAGGCACAGGCGCTGCTCGGCCAGATGCTGTTCAATGGCGACCAGCTGCCGCGCCAGGCCGCCCGCGGGCTGATGTGGCTGACCTTGGCGCGCGACAGCGCCACGCCGGACGAGACCTGGATCAAGGAAAGCTACAACAAGGCGATCGCCAAGGCCTCCGACGACGACCGCGCGATGGCGCTGCAGATGCTTGAGCACTGGGTGCAGGGCCGCAAGGACTGATTTTCACCTCGCGCTCCACTGGCGGCTGAGCCTTACGCCGCCGCCAGATCCAAATCCGCCCATACCGGCACGTGGTCCGACGGCTTTTCCCAGCCGCGCACATAGCTGTCGATCCCGACATCGATCAGCCGGTCGCTGGCCTGTGGCGACAGCAACAGATGGTCGATTTGCAGTCCCTGGTTCTTCTGCCAGGCGCCCGCCTGATAGTCCCAGAAGGTGTATTGTCCGGGGGCGTCGGTGACGGCGCGCAGCGCGTCGGTCAGGCCGAGCCCGAGCAGGGATTGGAAGCTTTCGCGGGTAGTGGACCGGAACAGCGCGTCGTTGACCCAGGCAGCGGGATTATGGACGTCCTCGGCCCTTGGGATCACGTTGAAATCTCCCGCAAGCACCAGCGGTTCTTCCGCCTTGAGCCGCTGCCTTGAATACTCAAGAAGCCGCGACATCCATTTGAGTTTGTAGGGGTATTTCTCGGTTTCCGGCGGATTGCCGTTGGGCAGATAAAGGCAGGCGACCCGCAGCACGCCGTGCTTCAGCGTGACCACGCCCTCAAGAAACCGGGCATGGGCATCTTCGTCATCGCCGGCGAGGCCCGATTTGGTTTCATCGAACGGCAGCTTTGACAGCAGCGCGACGCCGTTGAAGGTCTTCTGGCCATGGGTGACCACGTTGTAGCCCAGCGCCTCGATCTCAAGCCGTGGAAACGCCTCGTCGACGCATTTGATCTCCTGCAGGCAGACAATGTCGGGCGCGCAATCCTTCAGCCAGGTCAGCAGATGGTCGATCCGCTGCCTGATCGAATTAACGTTCCATGTGGCAATACGCATGAGAGGGGCCCCGGACAGGTAACCAGAAATTTTCGGCCTGGTGGCATACCATGAGCGTAGGGGCTATGATAACCGTTTAGAATAAGGCGCAAAAGTCGCCGTTACAGGGCAAGAAACGGGAGTCCTCTCGGTCGCTACTATGCGGGCCGGCTGACATGAATGTCATGAAAAAGCGTAATTTGATGATTGCCGCGGCCTTGCTGGGCATCGCTGCGCTGGCCGCCTTTGTGACGCGATCGTCGTGGACCGGTGGCGGTGCCAGTGCGCAAGCGACGCTGCGCGCGCGCGTGATCTCGGTCGAGCTGGCCAAGGCGGAGCGCAAGCCGGTTCCGGTCGACGTCGATTCGATCGGGACGGTGACGCCGATTTCCAGCGTGGCGCTGAAATCGCGGCTCGAAACCACCATCGTTGCGGTGCATTTCGAGGACGGCGCCAGGGTCAACGAAGGCGATCTCCTGTTCACGCTCGATGCACGCCAGATCGACGCCCAGATCGAGCAGGCCGAGGGCACGCTCGCCAAGGATCAGGCGCAGCTCGAGGGCGCGCAACGCGATTTCCGGCGTTACACCGACCTGGTCGGCAAGGGCGCCACCACCCAGGTCAACCTCGACAATGCCAAGACTTCGGCCGACGTTCTGATCGGCACCATCAAGGCCGATCAGTCGGCACTTGACAACCTCAAGGTCCAGAAAAGCTACACCCTGATCCGCGCGCCGTTTTCGGGACGGATCGGCGCAGCCAATGTGAAGGTCGGCAACTTCGTGCGTCCGGCCGATCTCGCGCCGCTCGCCGTCATCAACCAGATGGCGCCTGTCTATGTGACCTTTGCCATTCCACAGCGCGTGCTGGTCGATCTGCGTGACGCTATGGCGAGCGGGGGATCCAGGGTGATCGCGACGATCCCGGGCCACGAACGATCCGAGGAAGGCAAGGTCGCGATGGTCGAGAACGCAGTGGATTCGACCACCGGCATGATCACCGTGCGCGGCATCATGAACAACAAGAACGAAACCTTGTGGCCGGGCATCCTGGTCAACGCCAAGCTCGTGATCCGCATCGAGGAGGGCGTCACCGTGCCCACCGCCGCCGTGCAGCGCAGCCAGAACGGCAATTACGTGTTCGTCATGAAGGACGGCAAGGCCCACGTGCAACCGGTCAATGTCAGCCGCACCTTCCAGGGAACTTCCGTCGTCGCGACCGGACTGTCGGGCGGCGAGGACGTGATTGTCGACGGGCAATTGCTGTTGTCGGAGGGAACTGCCGTCGCGCCGCGGGCGCCCAAGGCGGGGGCCTGATCGATGACGCTTTCGGAACTCTGCATCCGTCGGCCAGTCATGACGACGCTGCTGACGGCCTCGATCATTGCGTTCGGCGTATTCGGCTTCCGCCTGCTGCCGGTCTCCGCGCTTCCGAAAGTCGATTTCCCGACCATCGCGGTGACTGCGACCCTGCCGGGCGCCAGCGCCGATACCATGGCGGCGTCCGTCGCCGGTCCGATCGAGCGCCAGCTTTCGACCATTGCCGGCATCTCGTCGATGTCCTCCAGTTCAACACAGGGCTTGAGCGTCATCACCATCCAGTTCGACCTCAACCGGAATATTGATGGCGCTGCGCTCGACGTGCAGACCGCTTTGACAATCGCGCAGCGCCGTCTGCCGATCGAGATGACCATTCCGCCGAGTTTTCGCAAAGTGAACCCGGCTGATTTTCCGGTACTGTTCGTTTCGCTTGGGTCCACGACGCTGCCGCTGTCGGCGGTCAATGAATACGGCGACATTACCGTCGGACAGGCGCTGTCACAGCTCCCGGGCGTTGCGCAGGTCACAATTTTCGGCGCGCAGAAGTTCGCAATCCGGGTGCAGGCCGATCCCGAGGCCGCCGCGGCGCGCGGGCTCTCGCTCGAAGATATCCGCGCCGCCGTTTCACGCGCGAATTCCTCGACCCCCGTGGGCACTCTGAACGGCCCGAAGCAGGACATTTCCCTTGTCGCCTCGGGGCAGATGGACAAGGCCGCCGACTATCGCCACGTCGTCGTCGCATGGCGTAACGGCTCACCGGTGAAGCTGGACGAGGTGGCACACATCTACGACAGCGTGGAAAACGACAAGATCGCGACCTGGCTGAACGACCGTCGGGCGATCGTGCTGGCCATTCAAAAACAGCCTGACGCGAACACGGTCGCGGTTGTCGATGGCGTACGGGCGAGGCTGCCTTCACTGCGCGCGCAAATTCCACCATCTGTGGTGATGGAAGTCTTGCTAGATCGATCGGTTTCGATCCGGCAATCCGTGAGCGATGTCGAGGAAACCCTGTTGATCGCCGTTTCATTGGTGATCCTGGTGATCTTCCTGTTCCTGCGCTCGGCGGCGGCGACGTTCATTCCTGCTCTCGCGGTTCCGATTTCGCTGCTCGGTACCTGCGCGGTCATGTACTTGCTGGATTACTCCATCAACAACATGACGCTGCTGGCCCTGACGCTGTCGGTAGGATTCGTGGTCGATGACGCCATCGTCATGCTGGAAAACATCGTCCGGCATATCGAGCACGGCATGCGTCCCTATGAAGCGGCCCTGAAAGGCGCGCGCGAGATCGGATTCACCATCATTTCGATCACCTTCTCGCTGATCGCGGTGTTCATCCCGGTGCTGCTGATGGGCGGCGTTGTCGGCCGCGTGTTCCGCGAATTCGCGGTGACAATTGCGGTGGCGATCGTGGTTTCCGGCTTCGTTTCGCTGACGCTGACGCCGATGTTGTGCGCGCGCGTGTTGAAGGCCCATGACGAATCGAAGAAGCCGAATATCGTGCTTCGTGTCTTTGAGAGGATGTTCGACTCCTGGCTCCGGGCCTACGAATGGGCGCTCGAGTGGGTGCTGGCCCGCAAGGCAATGATGCTGGTGGTGACGCTGGCAACGCTCGCCGGCACCGTCGCACTCTACATCGTCGTGCCCAAAGGCTTTTTCCCGCAGGAGGATACAGGTTTTCTGTTCGGGACAACCGAAGCCGCGACCGATTCTTCGTTTGAGGCGATGAAGGAAAGGCAACAGGCGTTGGTCACGATTTTGCGAACCGATCCCGCGGTCGATTATATCAACAGCACCGTCGGCGCGGGCGGCCCGAACGCGACCACCAACAACGGAAGGCTGTTCGTGGCGCTTAAAGATCGGAAAGGACGCGACCCCGCTCCGGTCGTGATTGCCCGGTTGCGTCAGAAGGCCACGCAGGTTCCAGGAATGCTGGCGTTTTTCCAGAGCGTTCAAAACCTCAACATCGGCGGCCGGCCGTCGAAGAGCCAGTATCAATACACCTTGCAGAGCGGCGATACTGAATCGCTCTACCGGCTGGCGCCCGAAATGCGCGACAACATCGCCAAGGTGCCGGGACTGCTCGACGTCACCACCGATCTCTACATCAAGAATCCGCAGATGACCGTCGACATCGACCGCGAGAAAGCCGCGGTCTATGGCATCACCGTCGACCAGGTGCGTAACCAGCTTTACAACGCCTATGGCGCGCGTCAGGTCGGCACCATCTACATGCCGTCCAACGACTATCAGATCATCCTGGAGGCGCAGCCGCAGTTTCGCGTCGACCCGTCGGATCTTTCCAAGCTCTACATGAAGACGGCGAATAACCAGACCATCCCGCTGGATGCGGTCGCGAAAATGGTGCCGACAGTGGGGCCACTGTTAATCAACCATCAGGGCCAGCAGCCGGCGGTGACGATCTCGTTCAACCTCGCGCCGAACTACTCGCTCGGCTATGCGGTGGACCAGATTACCGTGATCGAGCAGAGCTCAAATCTTCCCGCCACCATCGCCACCGGTTTCTCCGGCACGGCGCAGGTATTCCAGGATTCGTTGCGCGGGCAGGGCGTGTTGATCCTGGCCGCGGTGTTCGCGGCCTTCGTGATCCTCGGCATTCTCTATGAAAGCTTCATTCACCCGATCACCATCATTTCCGGTCTGCCGTCGGCCGGCATCGGCGCGATCCTGACGCTGATGTTGTTCAATATGGAACTCTCCGTGATCGCGATGATCGGCATCGTGATGCTGGTCGGCATCGTCAAGAAGAACGCCATCATGATGGTGGACTTCGCATTGGAACGCCGCCGGGTCGGCTTGAGCGCCGAGCATGCCATTCGCGAAGCCGCGCTGCTGCGGTTCCGCCCGATCATGATGACGACGTTCGCGGCGATTTTCGGCACACTGCCGATCGCGCTCGGCGCCGGCGCTGGCGCCGAACTGCGTCAGCCGCTCGGTGTCGCCGTGGTCGGCGGTCTCTGCGTGTCGCAGCTGTTGACGCTGTTCATCACGCCGGTGATCTATATCTATCTCGACCGCATCGACCGCCACCTCAAGCGCCGCCTCGAACCGCAAGCCGAGGAAGCCGAGAACGTCGAGCGACCGCAGGTCGCCGCGGCGGAGTAGGATTAGGGGCCTCAGATCGAGAAACTGGTGCCGCAGCCGCAGGACGCGGTGGCGTTGGGGTTAACGACGCGGAACGACGCGCCGATCAGGTCGTCGACGAAATCGACCTCGGATCCCGCCAGAAACGGCACCGAGGCGGGATCGACCAGCACCACGGCATCGTCGCGCGCGATCACCAGATCGTCTTCGGCCTTGGCGCGCTCGATATCGAACTTGTATTGAAAGCCGGAGCAGCCGCCGCCCTCGACGCTGATGCGCAGCATGGCGCCACTGCCCTCGGTCTTGAGGATTTCGCCGATGCGGCGGGCCGCCCGATCGCTGATGACGACGCTGGCTGTTGTCATGACGTTGGCTCCGATAGCCGGTACGATGGCCAAATGATTTGGTATCCGGCGCTCAGGCATAGTTAAGTGTGCCGGGCACCGGAATCAAACCTTTTGGGGATTAATACATCGTGTCGGTCGGAATGGCTGCTCCCCGCGCGCTCTATGCCTGCGACCCCGACCGCAGCCGGGGGCGGCTATTCGCCGAGCCGCCGAGCAAGACCCGCAGCCCGTTCCGGCGCGATTGCGACCGGGTGATTCATTCCACCGCCTTTCGCCGCCTGAAGTACAAAACCCAGGTTTTCGTGTTCCACGAAGGCGATCATTACCGCACCCGGCTGACCCATAGCCTCGAAGTGGCGCAGATTGCGCGTGCGCTGGCCCGGCAGCTCGGTCTCGATGAGGATCTCACGGAAACCTTCGCGCTGGCCCATGACCTCGGCCATCCCCCGTTCGGGCACGCCGGCGAGCGGGCTTTGGATGCCTGCCTGCAGGCCCATGGCGGGTTCGATCACAACGCCCAGACCTTGCGGGTCGTCACCGCGCTGGAACATCGCTACCCCGAATTCGACGGGCTCAATTTGACCTGGGAATCGCTGGAAGGGATCGTCAAGCACAACGGCCCGCTGACCGAACGAAGTGGGACAGCGGCCGGACGTTATCGCGAGCATGGTATCCCTTCGGGCATTTCGGAATACAACCGGATTTACGATCTGGAGCTATGGAGCTTTGCATCGCTGGAAGCGCAGGTCGCCGCGATCGCCGACGATATCGCCTACGACGCCCACGATATCGATGACGGCCTGCGGGCCGGGCTGTTTACCGTCGACGATCTCAAGGTCATGCCGCTCACCGCCGAGATGATCGCCGACATCGCCAGGCAATATCCCGATCTCGACGACATCCGGCGCGGCGCGGAACTGGTACGCGAGCTGATTTCATATCTGATCGGCGCCGTCTTCTCCGAAGCGGAGAAGCGCCTGGCCGCAGCAAGGCCGCAATCGGTCGACGATGTTCGCAACCATGGCGAGGTCTTGATCGCGTTTCCCGCAGGCGTCGCGCAGGCCGAGGCCGAGATCAAGTCGTTCCTGAAAAAGCGGATGTACCGCCATTTGCGGGTGATGCGGGTGATGGGCGAGGCCGAACAGATCGTGTTTGACCTGTTCGCGCGCTATCAGAAGACCCCTGGCGACCTGCCGGCCGAATGGCTGCCGCCGGCAGGCCTGGACTCTGAAGCCGAGCGCGCACGGCGGATCGGCAACTTCATCGCCGGGATGACCGACCGCTTCGCGCTGACCGAGCATCAAAGGCTTTTTGACTCGACCCCGGATTTGCGTTAGGCGGCGGCCTAAGGCCGCAGGCGCGGCACAATCCCCGGTACAGTCACACCATGGCCGATCAAGCTTCACATCAGCATCTTTTCGCCGACGTGCTGGCGCGCGTGCATGCGGTCTGCAGCGCGCTGGCGGCCGAAGGCGGATGGCCTGATGGCATCGACCTGTCGCGCGTCGTGGTCGAGCCGCCGCGCGATGCCGCCCATGGCGACATGGCGACCAACGCGGCGATGGTGCTGGCGAAAGAGGCCAAAGCAAAACCGCGCGATCTCGCCGAAGCCATCGCCTCAAGGCTGCGCGCCGATGATCTGATCGCCGCCGTCGATGTCGCCGGACCCGGCTTCATCAACCTCACCCTGAAACCAAAGGCCTGGTCGGAGGCGCTGCGTACCGTGCTGCGCGAGGGCGACGCTTACGGGCGCAGCGCGATGGGCGCGGCCGAAAAGGTCAATGTCGAATATGTCTCCGCCAACCCGACCGGGCCGATGCATGTCGGGCATTGCCGCGGCGCGGTGTTTGGCGATGCGCTGGTGAGCCTGTTGATTTTCGCGGGCTATGACGTGACCCGCGAATATTACGTCAACGATGCCGGCGCCCAGGTCGATGTGCTCGCACGCTCCGCCTTCCTGCGCTACCGCGAGGCGCTCGGCGAGAGCATCGGTACGATTCCGGAAGGGCTTTACCCCGGCGACTATCTGAAGCCGGTGGGGCAGGCATTGGCCGCCGAATACGGCGACAAGCTGCTTGCGATGCCCGAAGGCGGATGGTTGCCGATCGTGCGCGACAGGGCCGTTGCGATGATGATGGACGAGATCAAGGGCGATCTCGCGGCGCTCAATATCAGGCACGACGTGTTTTTCTCGGAGCGGTCGCTGATCGCGACCGGCAACAACAAGGTCGCGGAGACCATCGATTATCTCCGTTCCAAGGGCGACGTCTACGAGGGCCGCCTGCCACCGCCGAAGGGCGCACCGGTCGAGGATTACGAGGATCGCGAGCAGACGCTGTTTCGCGCCACCGCCTATGGCGACGACGTCGATCGTCCCCTGTTGAAGTCCGACGGCAGCTACACCTATTTCGCTTCCGACATCGCCTATCACAAGAACAAATTCGATCGCGGCTTTCACAACCTGGTCGACGTCTGGGGCGCCGATCACGGCGGCTACGTCAAGCGCATGCAGGCCGCGGTCAAGGCCGTCACCGCGGGCAAGGCCACGCTGGACGTGAAGATCGTGCAATTGGTCCGGCTCTTGCGCAACGGCGAGCCGGTGAAGATGTCGAAGCGCTCGGGCGATTTCGTCACCTTGCGCGAGGTGGTCGACGAGGTCGGCAAGGACGCCGTCCGCTTCATGATGCTCTACCGCAAGAACGACGCGGTGCTGGATTTCGACCTCGCCAAGGTGATCGAGCAGTCCCGCGAGAACCCGGTATTCTATGTCCAGTACGGCCACGCCCGGGGTCACTCGGTGTTCCGCAACGCCCGCGAAGTGGTCCCGGACCTGCCGGAGGAGGAAGGCGCCCGGGCGGCGTTCCTCAGCGAGGCGGCAGTCGAGCTTCTGACCGACCCCGCCGAACTGGACCTGCTGCGGCGGCTCGCGCTCTACCCCCGGATGCTCGAGGCTGCGGCGGTGGCACATGAGCCGCACCGAATCGCTTTTTACCTCTATGATCTCGCCAGCGAATTTCACGCGCTATGGACCAGGGGGCGCGATTTGCCCTATTTACGCTTCATTATCAATAATGATGCAGTGATGACAAAGGCGCGGCTGGCTTTGGTTCAGGGCGTCGTCTCGGTTCTGGCATCGGGCTTGGCCATTCTAGGCGTTCACGCTCCGGACGAGATGCGTTAGTTTAGACACGAGCGCCGCTCACATGGGGATATGTGAGGGCGTCTGGCAGGGGGGCGGTTCGTCTTAAAAGGCGGGGTAGCGGCTTTCCCGAACGGGACGCATCATCACGATGGCTGATCGATATCAGAACAGACCTTTTCCCGCGGACGATGACTATGACCGCGGCGATCAGCATGCACGGGGCGAGAGCGATCCGCTTGCCGAGCTTGCGCGGCTGATCGGTCAAACCGATCCAATGGGTGCCATGGGCCGCGCCAACGTGCAGGTCCCCCCGCGCACGAGCGCGCGCGATCAATACCGGCCTCCGGTCGAGGATCAATACCAGCCACCGGCTGAGGATCAATACGAACCTCCGCCCGAAGATGATGGCCCGCCCGCCGGTCCGCCGCCGTGGATGCAGCGCGCCAACAGGCAGGCGGTGCCCCAGCAGGACTACCCGAGCGCCGCGCATCCGTTGCAGCGTTATGCCACTCCGCCTGCTGCGCCAGAACCGGATTATGCAGAGCCTGAGCCGGAATATGACGAGCCGCTACCGTATGCGGACGCCGGGCATGAGCCCGATCCGTCGCGCTATGACGAGGCGCTGTACGGCCAGCTCGATCCCGGCGGGCAGCACGATCCAGCCTATTCGGATGACGCCTACGCCTACCAGGACGGCTATGACGACGGTGTGGAAGAGCTGGCCCCGAAGCGACGCCGCGGCATGGTCACCGTTGTCTTCGTTCTTTTGCTGGCGGTCGTCGGGACCGGGGCCGCCTTCGCCTATCGCACCTATATCGGATCGCCCCGCAGCGGCGAGCCGCCGATCATCCGGGCTGACGCCGGCCCGACCAAGATCGTGCCGGCGCCCGCCGACGCGGCGCCGAAGGTGCCGGACCGCATGGCCATCGGTGACGGCACCGAGAAAATCGTTTCGCGTGAAGAAGCCCCTGTCGACGTCAACGCCAAGTCGGGCCCGCGCGTGGTGTTGCCGTCGCTGAGCCCAAATGCGAATCCGCCATCGGCGATGAGCACGGCGCCGGGCGTTCCACCGCCGGCGACCGCAGCCAATGGCACGCTGCCGAACAACGAGCCGCGAAAAATCAAGACGCTGACCGTCCGCGGCGAGCAGCCTGACGGCGCGGCCCAGCCGGTGACATCGGCGGCCCCTGTGCGAACCACGGCGGCGCCGGCCCCGGCGGCCGCCCCGCGGAGCCCGCCGGCAGCCGCCAACGCCAATGCCAGCGCCAATGCACCGCTGTCGCTGGTACCGCAAGCCGCCCCGCCGGCTCCTGAGGCGGAACCGCGAACCCGGGTCGCCGCCACCAACCCGGCACAGACGGCAACGCCACCCGCTCCTGCGCCCGCCGCCAGTGGCGCCTATCTGGTTCAGGTCTCCTCGCAACGCAACGAGGCCGACGCCCAGGCCTCCTTCCGGGCCCTGCAGGGCAAGTTCCCGACCGTGCTGGGATCGCGCAGCCCGGTGATCAAGCGCGCCGACCTCGGCGACAAGGGGGTCTACTACCGTGCCTTGGTAGGGCCGTTCGGCACGTCCGACGAGGCCGCGCAGTTCTGCATCAGCCTGAAGACGGCGGGCGGGCAGTGCGTCGTCCAAAGGAATTAGCACCGGTTTCCTTGACCCTCAGGCGACGCGCGGGCTAATCGGCCGCATGAACAGCCGCGCATTCATCACGGGCGTGTCCGGACTGGAGCTGACCGCGGCCGAGCGCGAATTCATCCGTGCGCAGCGGCCGTGGGGCTTTATTCTGTTCAAGCGGAATATCGAGACGCCTGCGCAGGTCATTTTGCTTGTGAACGAGTTACGCAAGGAGATAGCCGATCCGGATGCCCCGGTCCTGATCGACCAGGAAGGCGGCAGGGTCCAGCGTCTTGGCCCGCCACATTGGCCCTCCTATCCGCCGGGGGCTGTCTTTGGGGCACTTTACGACATCGAGCCGGCACTCGGCCTCACTGCGGCGCGCTTGAGCGCGCGGCTGATCGCAGCCGACCTGATCGCCTCCGGTATTACCGTGGACTGCCTGCCATTGGCTGACGTGCCGGTTGCGGGTGCCGACGCCGTCATCGGCAACCGCGCCTATGGAACCGAGCCGGCCAAGGTCGCGGCCATCGCGCGCGCGGTGACCGAGGGGCTGGAGCAGGGCGGCGTTCTGCCTGTCTTGAAGCACATTCCCGGGCACGGACGGGCGACCGCGGATACCCATTTCAGGCTTCCCGAGGTCAAGACACCCCGCCAGGAGCTGGAACGGACCGATTTCGCGGCCTTTCAGCCGCTTGCGGACCTGCCAATGGCGATGACTGCACATGTTGTGTTTAGTGCGCTCGACCCCGCCCATCCGGCCACGACTTCTGCGACAATCATCGAACAGGTGATTCGCGGCGTGATCGGGTTCCAAGGTTTGTTGATGAGTGATGATGTGTCGATGAACGCGCTCTCGGGATCGATCGCCGAGCGGACGCGCGCCATCTTTGCTGCCGGCTGCGACATGGTTCTGCATTGTAACGGCAAACTCGACGAAATGTGCGAAGTCGCAGCCAAAACGCCTGAATTGTCGGGTAAGGCGCTGGAACGGGCGACCAGGGCGCTGGCGTCGCGCAAGCCTCCGCAAGCGTTCGATCGGAGCAGAGCGCGGGCTGAACTGGATGCGTTGATAGAACGGGCAGGGACGGCAGGCGCATGAGCGCGGAGATCTTGTCATTCGAGACCGGGCGGCCGGCCGAACTTTCGGCCGACGAGCCGTCGCTGGTGGTCGATGTCGAGGGCTATGAGGGTCCGCTCGACCTCCTGCTCGCGCTGGCGCGGCAGCAGAAGGTCGATCTGCACAAGATTTCCATTCTGGCGCTGGCCAACCAGTATCTGGTGTTCATCGAGGCGGCACGAAAAATCCGCCTTGAACTCGCGGCCGACTATCTCGTGATGGCGGCATGGCTGGCGTTTCTCAAATCGCGGCTGCTGCTGCCTGAACCTGCGACCGCCGACGGACCGAGTGCTGAGGAAATGGCGACCGCGCTCGCCAACCGGCTGCGCCGGCTGGAGGCCATTCGCGAAGCCTCGAACCGGCTGATGAACCGCCCGCAATTGCTGCGCGACATTTTTCCGCGCGGCGATCCGGAAGCCATCGCCGAAATTCGCCATCCCAGATTCACCGCGACCCTGTTCGACCTGCTCACCGCCTATGCCGCGCAGCGCCAGCAGCGGGTGCTGGCGTCGGTGCATCTGACGAAACGCACGGTGTGGTCGCTGACGGAAGCGCGGGCCTCGCTCGAGCGCCTGGTCGGAATGGCCCAGGACTGGAGCCGCCTCGACGAATACCTGCTCAACTACGTCGTCGATCCCTCGCAAAAGGCCACGGTTCTTGCCTCCAGCTTTGCCGCAGCACTTGAGCTGGTCCGGGAAGGCGCGATGGAGCTGCACCAGAAAGAGGCGTTCGCGCCGCTGTATTTTCGAAAGCGTCCGCCGCAATCCGACGCGATGACTGCGCCGGATCTGTCCCCAGAGTAAGTAGAAGCTGAGTAAGTGGAAGAAGGAGACCGAGCCATGGCGAGCCTGGCGGAAAAACGCAAAGCCGATGCCGAGGAGCCTTCCGCCGATCCGCAAGCGCGGCCCGAGGAATTGCGGCTGCTCGAAGCCCTGTTGTTCGCGTCCTCAGAGCCGCTGGATCAGGCCACGCTCGCCAAGCGGATGCCCGATGGCGTCGACATCAAGGTCGCGCTCGCCCAGCTGCAGGCGGATTATGCCTCGCGCGGCGTCAATCTGGTTCGCGTCGCCAATAAATGGACCTTCCGCACCGCGGGCGATCTGTCGTGGCTGATGACACGGGAGACTACCGAGACGCGGCGGCTGTCGCGAGCGGCGATCGAGGTGCTGGCGATCATCGCCTATCATCAGCCGGTCACGCGCGCCGAGATCGAGGAAATCCGCGGGGTGATCACTTCGAAGGGGACGCTGGATGTCCTGTTGGAAACCGGCTGGATTCGCCCGCGCGGCCGCCGCAAGACGCCGGGCCGTCCGCTGACCTTCGGCACCACGGAAGCCTTCCTGTCGCAGTTCAACCTGGAGACGCTCACCGATCTGCCGGGCCTTGAGGAACTGAGGGGGACCGGCCTGTTGGACTCGCGGCTTCCGACCGGATTCAGCGTTCCGACGCCCTCCGATGATCCGGCGTTGCGCGATGACGAGGATCCACTGGATGTTGGCGACCTGGAACTGGCACTGGCGCCTGCGGTCGAGCCGGACAGCGGCGAGGAAAGCTGAATCGGAATGCGCTGCGACAGAACGCCGTGGCCGGTTAACGGTAGCGGCGTAGCCCGGATTTGACGCGGTCTAAGTCCTTGTTTTTGACACCCCCTGAGCCTACTTTCCGGGTAGATCGGGCTGGGTTGCCGGCCTCGTTTGTTTGGAGGGTTGCAGGATGGGTTCGCTTAGCATTTGGCACTGGATCGTCGTGATCGCAGTCGTCCTGCTGTTGTTCGGCCGCGGCAAGATTTCGGACCTGATGGGCGACGTTGCGCAGGGCATCAAGGCCTTCAAGAAGGGCATGCAGGACGATGAGAAGACTGCGGAAAAGCCCGAGCCCGTGAAGACGATCGATCACAATGCGGCGCCGTCCTCGGCGGCGCGGTCGGATGTCGGCAGCAAGGCGGTCTGAATACTGAAAGCCTGCGGCAGGCGGGCTGCGCGTTCGGATTTCGCGGCAGGACCGGTTGAGGGAGACGCGGGCGGCCCAACTCTTGTCTGGCAAGTATTGGGGTGAAATCGCCTCGCGTGAGCGGAATTTTTCATGTTCGACATCGGGTGGAGTGAACTCGTCGTCATCGCGGTCGTCGCGCTGATCGCGATCGGCCCGAAGGAGTTGCCGGGCGTGCTGCGCATGGTCGGGCAATGGATGGGCAAGGCGCGCAAGATGGCCGCCGAATTCCAGGGCCAGTTCCAGGAAGCCATGCGCGAGGCCGAAATGGCCGACCTCAAAAAGAGTTTTGATGAGGTCAAGGAAGCCGCCACCAGCTTCACCAGCGGCAATTTGATGACCTCGCTGGAGCGGGACGTCAGCAAGGCGCTCGACATCGAGGGCATCGACAAACCGGCAGTCGCAGCGGCCGATACGCCCGCGATCGAGCCGCCGGTGACTCCGGCCATTTCGGCGACCGAGACGCCGGCGATTTCGAAGATCGAAACGCCGGAGGTGCCGATCCCGGAAACCTTCACCGAGGCCGATGCGCAGGCGCTCGCCGCCCAGCCGCTGGCGATCGTGCGCGACGTCCAGGCACAGGCCGCGCCTCAGGAGACGGTGTCCGCGACGCCCGACCACCTCAAGGACGCCAAAGCGTCATGAGCGCCGAGGATATCGAGGCCAGCAAAGCGCCGCTGATGGATCATCTGATCGAGCTGCGCTCGCGGCTGATCAAGGCGCTGCTCGGCTTCGGCGTCGCCTTCATCTTCTGCTTCTTCTTCGCCAAGCAGATCTACAATGTGCTGGTGTGGCCGTTCGTCTGGGTCGCCGGCCCGGAAAACTCGAAATTCATCTACACGGCGCTGTTGGAATATTTCATCACCCAGTTGAAGCTGGCGATGTTCGGCGCCGGCTTCATCTCGTTTCCGATCGTCGCCACCCAGATCTACAAATTCGTCGCGCCCGGCCTCTACAAGCACGAGCGCGGCGCCTTCCTGCCCTATTTGATCGCCACGCCGGTCTTCTTCGTGCTGGGATCGATGCTGGTGTATTTCGTGGTGCTGCCGATGCTGGTGCGGTTCTCGCTCGGCATGCAGCAGATGGGCGGCCCCGAGACGGCGCAAATCCAGCTATTGCCCAAGGTCGGCGAATATCTGTCGCTGATGATGTCGCTGATCTTCGCCTTCGGCGTGGCGTTCCAGCTGCCGGTGATCCTGACGCTGTTGGGACGGATCGGCATCATCACGTCCAAACAGCTTCGCGAGAAACGCCGCTATTTCATCGTGGTCGCCTTCATCATCGCCGCCGTCCTGACGCCGCCCGACGTGCTCAGCCAGTCCTCGCTCGCGATTCCGCTGCTGCTGCTGTATGAGGGCTCGATCATCGCCGTGCGCATGGTGGAGAGGAAGGCTGCCACCGCCGCCGCTGCTGCCGCCACAGCCCCGCCCGCCGCGACCCCGCCGCCGCCCGCCGCCAATCCGGCGGAGTAGGGCTTATTCGTCATGCCCGGGCTTGTCCCGGCCATCCACGTCTTTTACAGACCGTGCGACCAAGACGTGGATGGCCGGGATTCTGGGTGAAGACGCGCTTCGCGCTTTTGCCCGGCCATGACGGGAAAATCACCATGCACGACATCAAATGGATCCGCGACAACCCCAAAGCCTTCGACGCCGGACTGAAACGACGCGGGCTGGAGCCGATGGCGTCGTCGTTGCTGGCGATCGACGAGAGGCGCCGCGCGGCGATCCTGAAATCGGAACAGGCCCAGGCGCGGCGCAATTCCGCCTCGAAGGAAATCGGCGACGCCAAGAAGGCCAAGGACGACACGCGCGCCGCGGCGCTGATGGCCGAAGTCGCCGAGCTCAAGACCACGATGCCGCAACTCGAGCTGGCTGCAAAGGCGGCCGACGAGGAGCTTGCCAGGGAATTGGCGGCGATTCCAAATTTGCCGCTGGACGAAGTTCCCGACGGCACGGACGAGCATGGCAATGTGCAGCGCCACCTGTTCGGCGCGGTGCGCAATTATGCATTCACGCCAAAGCCGCATGACGATCTCGGCGGTGCGCTCGGCTTCATGGATTTTGAAACCGCGGCAAAGCTGAGCGGCGCGCGATTTGTGGTGCTGAAGAAAGGACTGGCGCGGCTGGAGCGCGCGATCGGGCAATTCATGCTCGACCTCCATACCAACGAGCACGGCTATACAGAGGTGAATCCGCCACTGATGGTGCGTGATCCCGTCATGTTCGGAACCGGGCAACTGCCAAAGTTCGCGGAGGATCAGTTCGCCGCTGTGAGCGGAATGCAGAATCAATCACCAGATCTTGGCACCGCCCTTTTGGAATTGTTGGCATCGGTCGCCGACGAATTGAGCTCCTATCAAGATGCCATCGCCAGGGAAGCGTTTCTCTCGTCGGACGCATTCCGCCGCAAAGCGCTGGAGTGGTGCGCTCGCAGCGCCGCGTCCGATAAGCAAAATCTCTGGCTCATCCCGACCGCCGAAGTGCCCCTCACCAATCTCGTTCGCGAATCCATCATCGACGAGAAGCAACTGCCGATGCGGCTGACGGCGCTGACGCCGTGCTTTCGGGCCGAGGCCGGCGCTGCCGGCCGCGACACTCGCGGCATGATCCGCCAGCATCAGTTCACGAAGGTCGAACTGGTTTCGATCACCACTCCGGAGACGAGCCGCGACGAGCACGAACGGATGCTGGCCTGTGCCGAGGAAGTGCTGCGGCAGCTCGACCTGCATTACCGGGTGATGACCCTGTGCGCCGGCGACATGGGCTTTTCGGCGCAGAAGACCTACGACATCGAGGTCTGGATGCCCGGCCAGGGTGAGGGCGGGGCGTATCGCGAAATCTCGAGCTGCTCGGTATGCGGCGATTTCCAGGCCCGCCGCATGGACGCGCGCTACCGCGCAGGCGACGGCAAGCCACGCTTCGTGCACACGCTGAACGGCTCCGGCACCGCCGTCGGCCGCGCGCTGATCGCGGTGATGGAAACCTACCAGCAGGAAGACGGCTCGATCGCCGTGCCTGACGTGCTGCAGCCCTATATGGGCGGCCTGAAGGCGATCGATAGAGACGGATAGCAAACTATTCGAGGCAGGCTGCGCCTTCGATGTTGCGAAGGCGGGGCGGCGCGGTATCTTCGTATTCTGCCAGCGGCGAGAGCCTGTTTCCGGAAACGAATATCGATATGGCGCTGCATCGCGACATCTATTGGGTCGGCAGACAATGGGCCGTCACCGGCTACGGCATCCAGGCCTGCGATCAGAAGCAGAAGGGCCAGTTCGATATCGGGGTCTCCCGGATCTGGGAGGACGGCGTGCTCGAAAGCATGCGTGCCCTGAAATGGTTCAATATCGAGGATTTCAGCAGGGCCCTTGCCGTCGCCCGCGCGAGGTTTCCGGAACAGCCCCAAGGGGTCCCGCAGC
Source organism: uncultured Alphaproteobacteria bacterium (assembly GCA_963778925.1). Lineage (GTDB taxonomy): Bacteria > Pseudomonadota > Alphaproteobacteria > Rhizobiales > Xanthobacteraceae > Bradyrhizobium. The sequence goes on from CAVZWE010000015.1 coordinate 80,061, forward strand.
CGGAGGACAGTGTCCTGGGCCTGATCGAGGCGGTCCTGAAGGAACCGCCTCCGGAAGCGCCGAGCGTCACAGAAACCGGCTTGATGGAGAGCGGCTCGATGGAAGCCGAATTGGAAGAAAGGCGCTTTGAGGAAAGCCCCGTTGAGCCGCCGAAACCGGTGGCTCAAACTTTCGATATGCGGATCGAAGGCTGGCCGGCGAAATTCGTGCCGCAATGGCGCGTTCGCATCCGGCGGTAATGGCGTAACACACGCCCGAAAATGCCTGCATTTGACTTGCAGTGGCCACGATCGCCGTACGGTTCCTTCACCTCACAGATGAAGTTTTTCAAAGTGAGCAGTTTTGACCACGGCATGAGACGCCGGAAGCGCCATGCTTCCATTCGGCCGTGGTCCCGGTCACAGCGAATCCGACAACGCTCTCACATCGAGTCGATAGGCCATGCCTGAATTTCAACCGGTAGCGTCAGCGCATATTTCCGCGATCCGGCGGCCCCGCTGCCCGAAGTGCCAGCACCACCGCATGCTGCTGTCGAAGCTCGAGGCGGGACCGCCCGGCCTCGATGCCCGTACGTTCGAGTGCCAGAAATGCGGCTGTGTGCGCACCACCGTGGTATCGCGCGACCTCAAGACCTCGGACAGCGAGCTAAGGCGGTCGACCTAGGGCAGAACGGACCGCGGGTACCGTTTGCTCCGTGGTACTCATCCAAAAGTTGCCGTCGTCCGGCCGGATTTGTGTCGTCTACCCGACATAGCGGGCTTATACTCGTGTGGCTGCGCGGGCTTATGAAGGTGACTGAACGTGTGCGGTCCCGGCCCGTCGACGGACCAGCACCATGCCCAACACACCGCAACCTCAGGGCGCGTTTGATATCCGCGATTTTCTCGGCCGGGTCGACGCTGGACGCACGATCGAGCGATACGCGAAAAACCAGAAGATCTTCAGCCAGGGCGACGCCGCCGACGCGGTCTTCTTCATCCAAAAAGGCAAGGTTAAGATCACGGTTCTATCCGAGCACGGCAAGGAAGCGGTCGTCGGGATTTTCGCGGAAGGGCAGTTCTTCGGTGAGGCCTGCCTGGAAGGGGCGGAATTGCGCACCACCACGAGCCAGGCCATGGAAGACTGCGTGATTACCTCGATAACCAGGCGCGCGATGCTTGCTGCGCTCGGTGCCGAGCCGAAGTTTGCTGCGTTCTTCATAAATTACCTGCTGTCCCGAAACAGCCGGATCGAAGACGACCTGATCGACCAACTCTTCAATTCCAGCGAACGGCGCCTGGCGCGCCTGCTTCTCTTGCTTGCCAATTTCGGCGGGAACGGCGCACGGCCGACGCCGATCACCCTCAGTCAGGAAACCCTGGCGGAAATGATCGGCACCACCCGGTCCCGGGTGAGTTTTTTCATGAACAAATTCCGGAAAAAGGGATTCATCGACTACAACGGCAAGATCGAGGTGCATCGTTCACTGCTCGATGCCGTGTTGCACGAAAAGCCCCAGATCGACGAGGACGAGTAGTTGGGCCGGAACAGCCGGTTTCTCCGGAGAGTGCCCATTTCGACCGGAATTTTGCGGCGTTTGCCTCAACGGCGTCAGCGGGATAAAGACGGCGCGTTGACCACGGAATCGATCGAAAAGGGCATTCAGGCGGATGCGAATCCTCTGCACCAATGACGACGGCATCCATGCCCCCGGCCTGAAGATCGTCGAGGAAATTGCGCGCGCATTGTCCGACGACGTCTGGGTGGTGGCGCCGGAGCTCGATCAGTCCGGGGTCTCGCATTCGCTGTCGCTGAACGATCCGTTGCGGCTGCGCGAAGTCGGCCCCCGGCATTTCGCAGTCCGGGGCACGCCGACCGACTGCGTCATCATGGGCGCGCGCCACATCCTCGGCGAAACCATGCCGGATCTCGTGCTGTCGGGCGTCAACAAGGGCCGCAACGTCGCCGAAGACGTGGTCTATTCCGGCACCATCGCCGGCGCCCTGGAAGGCACCATTCTGGGAATTCCCTCGTTTGCACTGTCGCAGGAATTCAGCATGGAGACGCGCCACGCGCCGCTATGGGAGACGGCGCTGAAATTCGGCCCGCCGATCCTGCGCAAGGTGATCGAGGCCGGCGTGCCCAAGAACACCGTGATCAATGTCAATTTTCCCGCCTGCGCGCCCGATGATGTCGCCGGTGTGCGGGTGACGCGGCAGGGCAAGCGCAATCTCGGTTTTCTCAAAGTCGACCAGCGCCGCGACGGCCGCGGCAATCCTTACTTCTGGATCGGGTTCGAGCGGCTGGCGCAGATCGACGTGCCGGCCGAAGGCACCGACCTCGCGGCACTGGCCGCGCATTATGTTTCGGTGACGCCGCTGCGGCTCGACCGTACCGACGAGGCGTTTTCCGAAGCGCTGACGGCAACTCTGAAATGACGCGAAGCGTCATGCCCGCGAAAGCGGGTATCCGTACGCCGGGGCTCCGCGGTTCTAATCACTGCCGACTCTGGAATACTGGGTCGCCCGGTCAAGCCCGGCGATGACGACCACTATGCCGATGAGACGAGAAGCTAAACCGTCGCACCCCTGAGCGTGCTGTCGATCATCCTGGCCAGGGTCTCGAGCTGAAACGGCTTTTGCAGCGCGGGGCGGTCGCGGTATTGCTCCGGCAGACCCGATGAGCCGTAGCCGGTGGCGAAGATGAAGGGACGGTTGCGTGCCTTGATCAATTCGGCGACCGGAGAAATCACCTTGCCATTGACGTTGACGTCGAGAATGGCAAGGTCGAACTGGGTGGACTGCGCAAGCTTGACCGCCTCGTTGATCTCGCCGGCCTCGGCCGAGATGATGAAGCCGAGCTCCTCCAGCATATCCGCGACCATCATCCTGATCATGACCTCGTCCTCGACGAGGAACACAGAACCTCGCGGCAGCCGCGTCATACTGATATCCTTGCCCTTCCCAAATCCGAGGATCGCAAATAACGTCAAACGGCGCAATGTCGACCTGTTCGAACACGCTCCGCGCCGGTCTCGGCTATCGAGCGGGATTGATTGCCCGCTCCATTAACGCCAAGCTATCGTGCCGGTTCCGCACCGGGAACATCGATTTTTTGGGGGAAATATCCTGTAAGCCGGCGCCTTATATTGCATCAAACTGTTCGAGACTGCCCTGCCTGATTCCTCTAAGAGATCGATATGCCCGCTACCCAGAATCCGCCGGAAAAGATGATGTTTCAGCTCAACCTGCGGCGGCGCGGGATCAGCGACCAGGCGGTGCTGCGCGCCATGGAGGAGATTCCGCGCGAGCTTTTCGTGGAGCCCGCCGACCACGCCGATGCCTACCGAGACTCGGCGCTTGGCATCGCCTGCGGGCAAACCATCAGCCAGCCCTTCGTGGTGGCCTACATGACCGAACAGCTGCAGCTGCAGAAGCATCACCGCGTGCTCGAGATCGGCACCGGCTCCGGCTACCAGGCCGCCATCCTGTCGCAGCTTTGCAGCCACGTGCTGACGATCGAGCGTTACCGGGCGCTCGCGGACAGCGCCCGGGCCCGACTGGCGGACCTCGGATGCCGCAATGTCGAGGTGCTGCTGGGGGACGGCTTTGACATCCCGGCCAGCGCCGGCACGTTCGACCGTATCATTGTCACCGCGGCCATGGAGCAAATCCCGGAAGAGCTGATGCAGCGGCTCGAGCCGGCCGGTGTCCTGATCGCGCCGGTCGGGCCGCGTCATGGCATCCAGACCCTCGTCCGCGTGACCAGGACGGATACCGGTTTCGACCGCAAGCCACTGGTGGACGTGCGCTTCGTGCCGGCGCTGCCGGGTGTTGCCCGCGAGCTGTAAAACCGCGGATTGGCTGTCCCGCCAACGTCTTATTCCCAGGGTTAAGCGGTTGTTTACTGGGGACGTGTTTACTCAAAACAGTATTTTGTTGCGTACGAGTGAGTAACCATGTTCCGTATCGTCGAGTTGCTTTGCTCGCGCCGCGTGCCGCACGTCGCGGTGCTGGCGCTGATGTCGATCGGTTTTGCCGGCTGCAGCGCCGACATGACGACCCGCCTGTCGCAGAATTCCTCCAATCCCTTTGCTTTGCAGCCGGAAGCCACCGGCTCGGTGCCGACGCCCGCGGTCGAGCGCCGCGAACTCCCGCAATATTCGCGTCGCAGTCGCATTACCAGTCGCAGGATTTGCCGCCGCCGATCGCGGCACCGCAGGCCTATCCGGCGGCCAGTGGCGGCGTGTCCGGGGGAGGGCGCGGGCTTGCCTCCTACGCTCCGCCGGCGCGTCCGATCGAGAGCACTGGCACCGTCGCGCCGCGCTCGGTCGCGGCGATCCATGGCGCAGGCCAGGGCACAGGTCAGGGCAGCACCACGATCATCGTCGGCACCAGCGATACGCTGGAGACCCTGGCGCGCCGCTATAATGTCTCGGCCGCCGCGATCCTGCAGGCCAATGGGTACAAGGGTCCGCGCACGCTGTCGCCGGGCCAGCAACTGATCATTCCGCATCAGGCGCACGGCCGTTGCCGCTGGCCCCGCTTTGGCCGCGCCGGCCAGCAAGCCCATCGCTGCCGCAGCGGCGCCATCGGTCCATGTCGTCAATCCCGGCGATACCCTGCTCAGCATTGCGCGTCACAATCACGTGCCGCTGTCGGAACTTGCCAAAGCCAACAACATCGATCCCCAGGCCAAACTCAGGCTTGGCACCAAGCTGACCGTGCCCGCCGCAAAGACCGCGGCAGCCGCCCCGATGGTGCCGCCGGCCGCTGTTGCGGCCGCGCAGCCTGCCGCGGCGTTGGCGCCGCCCGCCACCAAAATGGCGGCAGCGGGTCCCCAGCAAACCGTGCGGCTGGCGCAGGCGACGACCAAGATCGAAGAGCCTTCGGCTGAGGCGCCGGTCAAGTCGGCTGAAGCAACCGGTGCGCTGCCGACATTCCGCTGGCCGGTGCGCGGCAAGGTGATCACCAGCTACGGCGCCAAGACCAACGGCAAGTCCAACGACGGTATCAATCTGGCGGTGCCCGAGGGCACGCCGATCAAGGCGGCGGAAGACGGCATCGTGGCCTACTCCGGAAATGAACTCAAGGGTTACGGCAATCTGGTTCTGGTTCGGCACGCCAACGGCTATGTCACCGCCTATGCCCATGCCAGCGAACTCCTGGTGAAGCGCGGCGACACCATCAGACGCGGCCAGATCATTGCCAAATCGGGTCAGTCGGGAGAGGTGGGATCGCCGCAGCTCCACTTCGAGATCCGCAAGGGCTCTTCGCCGGTCGATCCGCTGCAATTCCTCAACGGGGCGTGAGCTTCCACATTTACAACTGTCGTCGCCCGGCATAGCCGTCCGAAGGACGGCGTCGCTTCCGCTCGCCTATGACCGGGCGACCCAGTATTCCAGAGACGCCTGTTGTTGATCGAGAAGCCGCAGCGTACTGGATCGCCCGGTCAAGCCCTATGTATGCACACATCTGGAGGGCCGACGTCATCGACAGGGAATTAGATGACCCGGTCTTTGAACGGTCTTGGTGTCAGCCACCCAGAACCGTTGAAAGAACTCGCTAATTTCTGTCGATGCCGCCGGTCCACAAGATGTGTGAATCACATAGGGTCAAGCCGGGCGACGACAACTTCATCAAGCGACACGAAGCGCTCCCTCACTGCCCGACGGGCAAATCAGTTCGACTGCTGACTTTGCTGCTGTCCAGCCCCACTCGCAAAAATATTTCGCTTTGGGCGTCGGGCAAATCAAATTTATATCTCGCGCCGTCCCGTCCCACAGAGGGGCGTTACGCAACGTCACGGACGCGGGGCGGGATGCGGTGGACGCGGACGCGCTTTCGGACGAAGGGCGCGGATCCCGCCTTCGCTAAAGCTTCGGCGGACGGGTACCAAGCCCGTCGAAGCCTTTGGCGTAGACGGCTGCGGACGGCGAAGCCGTGTGGTCCTGACACCCCGACGCTGGTGTCAAGTCTGCGATAAGAAGCGCAGGCGACGGTGGCAAAAGAGCCCGGTCACCGGGGAGCAACTGTGCTGATTTGGACCAGTGATCGGCCGGCCTCAAGGCTGGCGCGGCGCGCGCCACCGCCTCCGGCGGCTACGGCCTTGACCCCGTCCGCTCACCGGTCCTTTTTGCTTTGCAAGCGCTCGGTCGAAGACCGAGCGCAGGGTCGGCGCTCGATCAGCTCAATGCATACCGACTGGCATCCCACTTTTGGCGCCGTTCGATCATGATGTTGAGAATGCTGATCAGCTTGCGCATGCAGGCGACCAGCGCCACCTTCTTTTCTTTCCCCTTGGCAACCAGGCGGTCGTAAAAGGCCTTCAGGACTGGATTGTGCTGGGTCGCCGCCCCCAGACAGGCCATATAAAACACGTTGCGAAGTCCGGCGGCGTCCACCCTTGATGTGCCGCTCGCCGCGACGTCGGCCACTGTCGTCATCGTAGGGGGCGACACCCAGCAAGGCCGCAACGATCTTGTTGTTGGCTTGCCCCAGTTCCGGCATGGCGGCAATGAGCGCGGCAGAGGTGGTGCGGCCGATTCCCGGAACGCTTTCGATGATCTCGGCGAGTTCGGTAAAATGCGGCGTGCTCTGGATCATGGCCGAGATCGCGGCCTCGATCTTGACCAGTTCGAGGTCGATCGTCTTCAAGATCCGGGCCTGCATCCGCTGAACCGCGGCCGGCACCTCATGCTCGCCCTGGGTTTCCAGCTTGGCCTGCATCTCCTTCAGGGCCTGACGCGCATTCACCATCTGGTGAAGCTGCTCGCGGGTCGCATCGTAGGCCTGGCTCCGAGCCTCGTCGAAGGTCTCGGCGAACCAGGCAATCATCTCAGCATCGATCGTGTCATTCTTGGCGAGCCGTCCGGCCGATTGAGCGAAGCTGCGAACCCGCTTCGGGTCGACGATCCGAACCTCGATCCTGGCGTCACGCAGCGCCTTGGCCCACGCGCGCTCGTAGCCGCCGCTCGCCTCCATCACCGCCTTGCCGACCTTCTGCCGGCGCAGCCACGAGGCAGCTCGGAGTAAGCCGTAAAACCATTGCGCGGGGAATGTCGGCTGATTTCCGGCGTGACCGTGGTGACTATGCTTGTGTGCTTCCATCACTTTGCACACAAGGCTGCGGGCGCATCGTGCGCCCGGCATTCCCTGCGCCCTCTGATGTTTCAGAAGGCCGGACGTTCATAGCAAAACTCGCGCGAACAATGCGCGGCGAGATCGCGATGCCCTGTCTGCACGCGGCGGGCTGTCTGAAAATTTGAATCAGTTGCAGTTCATTGCGTGCGAGCGTGCCACGCACACGCTTGTCGTCGCCCGGCTTGACCCTACTTGATTCACACATCTCGAAAAGCGACTCAAACACAGGGATTTAGATGACCCCCGGTTTAGGATGGGCCTTAGTATCGGTCGCTCAGCGATCATTGAAAAGACTCGCTATTTTCGTTGACGCTGATAGCCGGTCAAAAGATGTGTGCATACGGTAGGGCTTGACCGGGCGACCCAGTATTCCAGAGACAGCCGTGATCGATCGAGAAGCCGCGGCGTACTCGATCCCCGCTGGAGCCTGTCATCGGGCTCGCCGAAGGCGAGACCCGTTGGCGGGGATGACGACCAAGTGTGATGAAGCGCTGACGGTTCTCTCGCCCAGGAGATCGCGCCTACTTCCCCGCCAGCCTCACCCCCAGCCGTCCCGCCAGTTCCTGCGTGAACTGCCAGGCGACGCGGCCGGAACGCGAGCCGCGCGTAGTCGACCATTCCAGCGCTTCGCGCTCAAGCTCGTCTTCGGCGAGCTTGATGCCGAAATGGTTGCAATAGCCCTTCACCATCGCGAGGTATTCGTCCTGGCTGCAGCGGTGGAAGCCGAGCCACAGTCCGAAGCGGTCCGACAGCGACACCTTCTCCTCGACCGCCTCGCCAGGATTGATCGCGGTAGAGCGCTCGTTCTCGATCATGTCGCGTGGCAACAGATGCCGGCGGTTGGAGGTGGCATACAGGATCACATTGTCGGGGCGCCCCTCGATGCCGCCTTCCAGCACCGCCTTCAGCGACTTGTAGGAGGCATCGTTGCCGTCGAACGAAAGATCGTCGCAGAACACGATGAAGCGGAAATCGGAGCTGCGCAAAAGGTCCATCAGCGCCGGCAGGCTCTCGATATCCTCGCGGTGAATTTCGATCAGCTTCAGACGGTCGGCCGGTTTGCGGTTCCCATTGATGCTGGCATGCGTCGCCTTGACCAGCGAGGATTTGCCCATGCCGCGCGCGCCCCATAACAGCGCGTTGTTGGCTGGAAGGCCGTTGGCGAAACGCTCGGTATTCTCGATCAGGATATCGCGCAGCCGGTCGATCCCCTTGAGCAGGCCGAGGTCGACGCGGCTGACGTGCGGCACCGGCGCCAGCCGTCCGTCGGGATGCCAGATGAAGGCGTCGGCGCTGCCGAATGAGCCGGCCGCACCGGGCGCAGGCGAGGCGGACAAATGCACGGCGATCGCCTCGAGCGCCCGTGCGATCCTCTCCGTCGTGTCATGTACGACGGGGGCGGCCGGGCGTTTTGTCGCGGCGGCCGCTGATTTTCGTGTCACACGAGGTCTTGTTTTTCGGGGCTTTTTCGACATCTCTGGAGTTCCTGACCCTGCAGCCATATCGGGCCTTTCAATGCCCCGCAAGCCACTCAAATGAAGAGCAAATGAGGGGTTGGGCGGCGTTGCAATTGGGACCGCGGCCGCTATAGTCCGCGCGAATTTGCCCCGATCCGGCGTGGCGCGATGGCGTTGCCGGCTCCTTCCCGTTTCACGAGGATTGTCCGAATGCTGATTACACCTGCGTATGCCCAGGCCGCGGCCGGGGGCGATACCAACAGCATGTTGATGTCGCTTTTGCCGTTCGCGCTGATCTTCGTGATCATGTATTTCCTGATTCTGCGACCGCAGCAGAAGAAGGTGAAGGATCACGCTGAACTCGTAAAGAACATCCGCCGCGGCGACACCGTGGTGACGACCGGCGGACTGGTCGGCAAGGTGACCAAAGTGGTCGATGACGACCAGATCGAATTCGAAATCTCGGACGGCGTCCGGGTACGGCAAATGCGGCAGATGATTTCAGGCGTGCGCGCCAAGGGCGAGCCGGCGAAGGAAAAGGCCGATGCCGCCAAGGACGAGACGTCCGCGGGCTAGCTTTTGCGAAGCCGCATTCTCCGGGATCTGACGGGTCAACTCGATGTTGTATTTCACGCGGTGGAAGGCGCTGGCGATCATTATCACGGCGCTGGTGGTGTGTCTTTGCGCCGTCCCGAACTTCTTCCCCGAAGCGACCGTCAAGGGCTGGCCGGCCTGGGCGCAACGGCGGCTGGTGCTCGGCCTCGATCTGCAGGGCGGCTCCTACCTGCTGCTTGAGGTCGATTCCAACTACGTCAAGAAAGAGAAGCTCGACCAGATCCGCGATGACGTGCGCCGGACGTTGCGCGAGGCCAAGATCGGCTATACCGGCCTCACCTCGCGTCCCGACAGCGTCGAGGTTCGCGTCAAGGACACCGATCTGCAGAATGCGCTGACCAAGATTCGCGAGCTGTCGCAGCCGCTCGGAGGATTGATCGGCTCCAGCGGCCAGCGCAGCCTCGAAGTCAGCGACGCCGGCGGCGGGCTGATCCGCCTGACGGTCCCGCCAGCGGCCATCACCGAGCGCGTCCGCCAGACCATCGAGCAATCGATCCAGATCGTCGAGCGCCGCGTCAACCAGCTCGGCACGGTTGAGCCGGTGATCCAGCGCCAGGGCACCGATCGCATTCTGGTGCAGGTGCCGGGATTACAGGATCCGAGCCGCCTGAAGGAACTGTTGGGCAAGACCGCCAAAATGGAATTCCGCATGGTCGATCCGACCGTGCCGCCGGACCAGGCCCAGGCGGGCAGGGTGCCGCCGGATTCCGACCTTCTGATGAGTTCGACCTCGCCGAAGATCCCTTATGTGATCAAGAAGCAGATCCTGGTCTCCGGCGGCGATCTGACCGACGCCCAGCCCGGCTTCGACCAGCGCTCGGGCGAGCCGATCGTCAGCTTCCGTTTCAACACGTCGGGCTCGCGCAAATTCGCGCAGGCCACTTCCGAAAATGTCGGGCAGCCCTTCGCCATCGTGCTCGACAACGAGGTGATTTCCGCGCCCGTGATCCGCGAGCCGATCACCGGCGGCTCGGGGCAGATTTCCGGCAGTTTCACGGTACAACAGGCCAACGATCTGGCGATCCTGCTGCGCGCCGGCGCGCTGCCTGCGCCGCTCACCGTGATCGAGGAGCGCACCGTCGGTCCGGGCCTCGGCCAGGACTCGATCGAGAAGGGTGAACTTGCGGCCTATGTCGGCTCGATCCTGGTCATCGTGTTCATGCTCGTGACCTACCGGCTGTTCGGCGTGTTCGCCAACGTCGCGGTCGCCATCAACGTCGCCATGATCTTTGGCGTGCTGTCGCTGCTGAACGCCACGCTGACGCTGCCCGGCATCGCCGGCATCGTGCTGACGGTCGGCATCGCCGTCAACTCCAACGTCTTGATCTATGAGCGCATTCGCGAGGAATTGCGCGGCGGGCGCAACGCGATTTCGGCGATCGACGCCGGCTTCAAGCGGGCGCTGTCGACGATCCTGGATTCCAACATTACCACCTTCATCGCCGCCGCGGTGCTGTTCTATATCGGCACCGGTCCGGTGCGCGGCTTTGCCGTGACGCTCGGCATCGGCATCATCACCACGGTTTTTACCGCCTTTACGCTTACCCGCCTGATCGTGGCGACCTGGGTGCGGTGGAAGCGGCCGCAGAGCGTACCGATCTAGGGCATGATCCCGAAAAGTAGACAGCGGTTTTCGGAGAAGATCATGCCCCCAAACGAAAATAGAGCGACGAACATGATCCAGCCTGACTGGATCATGATCGCGCGGAGAATCCGGAGCCGGCTTTGACACATTTGGTTCTGATCGGGCTTGGCATTGTGATCGCCGTGCTGACAGTCGTCAGCTGCTTCGGCTGGCTGCCGTCGCTGCGGATCGTGCCCGACAATACGCACTTTGACTTCACCCGGTTCCGCCGCATCAGTTTTCCGATCTCGGCGTTTCTCTCGATCGTCGCGATCACGCTGTTCTTCACCCACGGGCTGAATTTCGGCATCGATTTCAAGGGCGGCACGCTGATGGAAATCCGCGCCAAATCCGGCACGGTCGACATCGCCTCGATGCGCGCCGCCCTCGGCGGCCTCGGCCTTGGTGACGTGCAGTTGCAGCAGTTCGGCGGTCCCGACGAGGTGCTGATCAGGGTCGCCGAACAGCCCGGCGGCGACGCCGCGCAGCAGGAGGCGGTGCAGAAGGTGCGCGGCGCGCTCGGCGACGCCGTCGAGTACCGCCGTGTCGAAGTGGTGGGACCGCGGGTATCCGGGGAATTACTGGCCTACGGCATGCTCGGCCTGATGCTCGCGATCATTGCGATCCTGATCTATCTCTGGTTCCGGTTCGAATGGCAGTTCGCGCTCGGCGCCATGATCGCCAACGTCCACGATATCGTGCTGACCATCGGCTTCATGTCGATCACGCAGGTCGATTTCGACCTCACCAGCATCGCCGCACTTCTGACGATCCTCGGCTATTCGCTCAACGACACCGTCGTGATCTATGACCGGATCCGGGAAATGCTGCGGCGTTACAAGAAGATGGCGATGCCGGAATTGCTCAACGAGTTCATCAACTCGACGCTGTCGCGCTCGATCATCACCCACGTCACGGTGACGCTGGCGCTGTTGGCGCTGCTGTTATTCGGCGGCAATGCCATCCACAGCTTCACCGCTGTCATGATGTTCGGCGTGGTGCTGGTCGGCACCTATACCTCTATCTTTATAGCTGCCCCGATCCTGATTTATCTCGGCGTCGGCACCCATCGGGCCGACGCGCCGGAAAAGCCAGCGAAAAAGTAGCCATGCCGAGCCGCTCGGACGCGCCGCATCTTCCGAGGTCTGCTCCGATCGAGGCCTACGGCAATGGCGGCTTTGCCTTTGCCGAGATGTCGCATCGCGGCTCCCTGCTGTGCTTGCCTGACGCAATCTGGGCCTGGCCGGTGACCAGGCCCGAGGAAATCGACAGGGCCTCGCTGGAGCGCGTATTCGCCGCGGCGAACGGCATCGACACGCTGATCGTCGGCACCGGCGCCGGGGTCTGGCCGCCGCCACCGCGCCTGCGCGAGGCGCTGCGCGCCGTCGGAATCGTGCTGGACGCGATGCAGACCGGGCCTGCGATCCGAACCTACAATATCATGATCGGCGAGCGGCGCCGCGTCGCGGCGGCGCTGATCGCGGTGCCATGAGCAGCGCGGACGCGGGCAAGGTGTCCGCCGAATTCTGCGCGGATCTCGTGCGCGGCCATGATTTTGCCCGCTACGCATCCACGCTGTTCGTGCCGGCGATGCAGCGCCGGGCGCTGTTGGCGCTCTACGCCTTCAATGTCGAGATTTCCCGCGTGCGCGAGCAGGTGAGCCAGCCGCTGCCCGGCGAAGTCCGCCTGCAATGGTGGAGCGACATGCTGGCCGGAGAGGGCCGTGGCGGCGTCGAGGGCAATCCGGTTGCGGCCGAACTTAAGTCGGCAATCCGGAACTGGCGTTTGCCGGTCGAGCGGCTGTCGCGGCTGATCGAGGAGCATCAGTTCGATCTCTACAACGATCCGATGCCGACCATGGCGGCACTGGAAGGCTACATCAACGACACCTCGGCGGCGCTGCTTTCGCTTGCGGCAGGGATCGCCGGGCTGCAATCGGCCGAGGTCGAGCACCTCGCGCGCCACGCAGGATTGGCGCAAGGAATAACGCAGGTGATCACGGCCCTGCCGCTGGATGCCGCGCGGCGGCAATTGTTCCTGCCGCTGCAATTGCTGGAACAACATGGCAGCGGGATGGAAGAGGTGTTCGCAGGCAAGCAAACCGCAAAGCTGCGCGCGGCGCTGGATCAATTGATCGGCGAGGCGCGTCAACATCTGAAGACGTCCTTCGCGCTGCTGGAACAAGCACCGCCGGAGGTGAGGCCGGTGTTCCTGCCGCTTGCGCTGGTTGCCCGCGATCTTCCGCTAATGTTGCGCGCGGACACCGATCCGTTCAAGCCGCGCGTCACCTCGCGGCTTCGGACCCTGTGGACGCTGTGGCGGGCGTCGAGGTCGAGGGAGTTTGGAGGATGAGCTATCGCCGCTCGTCATCCCTGCGTAACGGCTTCGCCGTTATCGCTGGAGGTGCGAGCTCTTGCGAGCCTCGAAGGATGAACGGGAAGGTGCAAGGGGCCATCCTTCGAGACGCGGCCAAGTGGCCGCTCCTCAGGATGACGGCGGAACTTCGAAATTGAACCGGTCGCGCAAATTCTTGCGCGATTCCAGAATAGTCTTCAGAAACGCGCGGTCGGTCTCGCTCTTCATCATCGGTTCGATCAGGTCGAGCTGGTTCATCGCCACCAGCTGCAGGATCTCGGTGCGGGGCTTTCCGGAGGCATCGCGCGGCAAGGCCCGCACCACCTGGATATGCTCCGGCGGCTTTGGACCTCTTGCCGCCGTGAGCTCGCTGCGCAGTTGCGTCTCGAGCTCGGTCTGGTCGGCTTCCACAAAGGCATAGAGCCCGACGCCAGTGCGCCGGTCGGCGAACGCGACGATGGCGGTATCGCGGACGCAAGGGTTTTTCCGGATCAGGTCGATCAGGACGGGCGCGTCATTGACCAGCCGCCGGCCGCCGCCTTCGCGATCGGTGAAATTGAACAGGCCGCGGGTGATGGCGCGATAGACCTTCTTGCCGGTCTTGAGCCAGATGCTGGCGACGAACGATTTGCGCCCGAGAATCTTGCGCTCCTTCGGCGTCAGCGCTCCCGGGGCATAGCTGCGCTTGTGCTTCAAGAGATGCCGCAGATCCTCATAGGCCGCGATCCGGAACAGCCGGCCGCGGGTCTTGAAGCAGGCGGCGAGCTGGAAATCGGTGAGGTAGGCGTGGCCGTCGCGGCCCACGAGCCAGTTCTGTTCCTTGGCGAGATCGTTATGGCAAATGCCGGCGCGATGCAGCTTGCGCAGCGCAAGCTTGGCCGAGCGGAAATAGGCGACGTCGCCAGCCGGTTTTGCCAGATGCAGCGCCACGCCGTCGATAAAGCCACGCACCAGCGCCTGGCGGCCGGCCCACAGCAGTTCCGGCCCGACATGTAGCCCGCGCGCCAGCGCCAGCGCGCGGCGCTCGCGGGCGAACAGATGGCGTGCCGGAAGATAGGACCACCACGGCACCAGATCGACCCGGCGCAGCACCGCGTCGATTTCGCCCGCTTCGCCGCGAAAGCGGCCGCGCTCGACGGTGGAAAATACGTCGCGCTTCAGCAATACGCCTTCGGTCCATCGCGCCGCCAGGACGGCGTTGTCGTCTTTTGGCAAACTCATGAGGCGCTCACGCTGCCGCAGCAATCTGCAGATGATCGGCAATCCAGCGATCCAGATCGGCCAGCGCGCGGGCGCTGATCGCCTGTTTCTTCGCGACGGTCTTCTCGTTGCCGCGCAGCCGCGTGCCATCGGGCCTTCTGGTGGGCGGAGTGGCGAGCGGCGGAAACAGTCCGAAATTGATGTTCATCGGCTGGAACGAGCGCGGACCGGCATCGATGGTTTCGATATGGCCGCCGGTGATATGGCCGAGCAGCGATCCGAGCGCGGATGTCGCCGGCGGCGGCGCCAGCGAGGTCGAGCGTGCATCGGCCGCGGCATAGAGGCCGGCGATCAGCCCGATGCTGGCGGATTCCACATAGCCTTCGCAGCCGGTCATTTGTCCGGCGAAGCGCAGCCGCGGCTGTGCCCGCAGCCGCAACTGAGCATCCAGAAGCTTCGGCGAATTCAGGAAAGTATTACGATGCAGCCCGCCGAGGCGGGCGAACTCGGCGTTCTCGAGCCCGGGAATGGTGCGGAACACGCGCTGCTGGGCGCCGTGCTTCAGCTTGGTCTGGAAGCCGACCATGTTGTAGAGCGTGCCGAGCTTGTTGTCCTGGCGCAGCTGCACGATGGCGTAGGCCTTCACGGCCGGATCGTGCGGATTGGTGAGCCCGACTGGCTTCATCGGCCCGTGACGCAGTGTCTCGCGGCCGCGCTCGGCCATGACCTCGACCGGCAGGCAGCCATCGAAATAGGGCGTGTTGGTTTCCCACTCCTTGAAGTCGGTCTTCTCGCCCGCGATCAGCGCATCGACGAAGGCGCCGTATTGCTCCTTGGTCATCGGGCAATTGATGTAGTCGGCGCCGGTGCCGCCGGGGCCGACCTTGTCGTAGCGCGACTGGAACCACGCCGCCGACATATCGATGGAGTCCCGGTGCACGATCGGGGCGATCGCATCGAAGAATGCCAACGCGTCCTCGCCCGAAAGTTCGCGGATCGCCTCCGCCAGTGGCGCCGAGGTCAGGGGCCCGGTCGCAATGATGACGTTGCGCCAGTCCGCCGGCGGCAGGCCGCCGACCTCAGTGCGCTGGATGTCGATCAGCGGATGTTCGTGCAGCGCCTTGGTGACGGCCGCCGAAAACCCGTCGCGGTCCACCGCGAGCGCGCCGCCCGCGGGAACCTGATTGGCGTCGGCAGCCCGCATGATCAGCGAATCCAGCCGGCGCATTTCGGCGTGCAACAGGCCTACCGCGTTGTTGGCGGCGTCATCGGAGCGAAATGAATTGGAACACACGAGCTCGGCGAGACCGTCGGTGCGGTGTGCCTCGGTCATCCGGCCGGGACGCATCTCGTGCAGGACGACAGGGATGCCCGACTTGGCGACCTGCCAGGCGGCTTCCGAACCGGCGAGGCCGGCGCCGACGATATGTACTGAGTTCACGGAGGATTTGGTGCCTGTCATGGCACAGAGGTAGCGCGTGGCGCCGGATACGACAACGCCCGCAGCGAGGCGGGCGTTATCCGTTCGTTCGTCAGTCGGCTGAAGATGGATCAGCCGTTATAGGTGCCGGCTGCAACGCGCGGAATGTCCGAGCGATCAAGGCCGATATCGGCCAGTTCGCGATCGCTAAGCTGGGACAATTCGCTGACATTGCGCTGATAGTCCCGGAACGCCTGGATCATGCGGATGAGCGAGAGCAACATGAGTAGTCTCCTTGTATTTACAATTCAGCCCTTGGAGGGAAACCTCATCGTTGAAATGAACATAGGGCAGGATTCCTCGCACCGGTAGTTCCAATGGTGCGGTGCAGCTAATCTTGAAATGCATAGCTATGGTAGTAAACGATTAACATCTCGGAATAGCTACCCGAAGCGGCACCCGGAAACAGTCATTCCCTGCCGCGCCGCGTGGAAATCACACGCATAATCATGGTGTTGTCGTAATATCGACAATCTGCACCGTGTATTTCAAAGATGGCCATTACACGATCAGGTTCAAGGCAGCTCGCCGAAGTGCAGGTCTCGTAGCCGCATTTACAGTCGTTTCTGAACCATTCACGCATGCGTGATTCGCATGCTCATTGTATAAAATGAACTAAAAATCATACTTTATGATGCGTCGAGATGGCCTAGGCCAAGGCCGTCTGCTTCCTGAAGCGGTCGTGGTCCGCATGCTAAAACCTATGATGATTTCCACCCCCTCCAACTGGGATTCGCGGGAGCCCAAGCAGGCCTGCAAGGGCGATCCTGGGCGACGTCTTACCGGTCGACGCGCACTTGGCCGATCCGCATTCGTCCCAACAAGGAGATTCGCGATCAATCGCGAGGCGGGCGAGCCCAATCAAAGTCGTTCGGTTGAGCGCCTCCGCAAGATGGACCGCTGCAGCGGGATCGTTACCAGCCTGTAATGAAAAAGCGCTCTCACGCATAAGGCCTTGCGTTGCGTGCTCATCACATTTTTATCGCGCGAAATTCATTCCGCAACTTTCCGCTGATCGGCGAACAATCCTTTCACAGAATCCGGCAATGACGCTGGGTCTGTTCTAGATGGGAAGGAAAGTAACATGATCAATAAGTTACTCGGAGCGGCCGCAATGGCCGCCGTTATCCTCGCCGTTGCACCGGCATCGGCCGCCAAAATGGGCGGCTGTAGCGGTGAAAATTTGATGAAGACCGAATCCATGGTCGACAACATGGCCGACGGCCCGGACCGGATCATGAGCCAGAAGGAAATCGCGATGGCGCAAACCGCGATGCTCGATGGCAAGATGGGCGCATGTGCGATACATCTCAACAAGGCGATGCATACGGGCATGATGAAGTAAAACTCGCGCGAGGGCCGGTTGCGCCGGGCGATCGGCCCTTCAGGCGGCGCAGAATTCAGGGGGCGTGCGAGAGCTGGCTCGCGAAATACGCAATCGTCCTCGCATAGACCTCGCTCCTGTTCCATTGCTGGATCACGTTGAAATTGGCGCTGCCGGGTTCCCAGTCCTTGCCGCGCTGCCAGCCGTAACTGGCAAGGTAGTTGGCCGTCGATGCCAGCACGTCGGGGGCGCTGCGCAAGAGGTCGCGGCGGCCGTTGGCGTCGAAATCGACGGCGTATTTGAGATAGGACGACGGCATGAACTGGGTCTGGCCGATCTCGCCGGCCCAGGCGCCGCGCATTTCGGCCGGCGCCAGATCGCCGCGCTCGATGATCCGTAGCGCGTCCATCAGCTCGCTGCGGAACGTCTCGGCGCGCCGGCAATCATAGGCCAGCGTCGCCAGCGAACGGATGGTCGGGAATTTTCCGGTATTGACGCCAAAATCCGTCTCCAGTCCCCAGATCGCCACCAGCACCTCGCCCGGCACGCCATAGCTTTGCTCGATACGCCCGAGCACCGAACCATATTGCTTCATCATGTTGGCGCCGCGTGCGAGCCGGGGAGGGACCATGCGGCCGGAAAATTCCTCGAAGCTTTGGCTGAAGACCTTCTGCGAACGATCGCGCGAGAGCACTCCCTGATCCGGCGTCACGCCGCTCAGACCGGAGGTGATCGCGGATTGGGAAATTCCCTTGGCGGCGGCTTCTTTCTTGAAATCGTCGAGCCAGGCCGGAAAACTGCCGGTACCGCAGGATGCCGCAAGCGCCGGCGCCGCCAGTATGGCGAGAACTGCGCTTAACGCTGCGGCCCTGAACAGGAAACCAAGGGTCATCGGGACAGTGAGCTCCGAAATAATTCTCGAACGAACGTTTCCCCCGACGAATCAAATGTCCAAGCGAACCGCGGCTAAAACATGGCTCGGGTGGTGCGATACAAGCTTGTCCACCTCCTGGTCGAAGCGCGCCCGAACAAAAACCGCCGGTCAAGGATTGACCGGCGGCATGACGGAGAATTGTTTTTTCTTGCGGCCTATGCGCCGTCCTTGCGCCGCCATGGAAAAAGGTTGGCCGGGAAATCCGCCGCGGGACGCCGCGCGCGCGGCGGGCGTGGCGGAACAGGCCTCGGATTGGGATCCGGCGCGATCACCTTGCGGTAGAGATGCCAGGTGGCGTGACCGAGCAGCGGGATGACGACGGCAAGCCCGAGGAACAGCGGCAACGATCCCGCAACCAGCAGCACCGCCACGATCAATCCCCATGCCGCCATCGGCACGGGGTTCCGCGCCACCGCCCGCAGCGACGTCACCATGGCGTCACCAACGCCGGCGTGACGGTCGAGCATCAGCGGGAACGAAACCACGCTGACGCAAAGTGCCACCAGTGCGAACAGGAAACCTGTGCCGCAACCGACCACGATCAGCCACCATCCCTGCGGGGTCGTCAGCACCCGTATGGCGAAATCCGGAATGCCCGCTGCGGCCTCGTAACCGAACGCCGCCACGTAGATTGCCTGCGCGGTGGCGACCCAGGTAACAAACAGCGCCAGCAACAAAGTGCCGAGCCCGAGCATGGCGCCGAACGACGGCGAGCGCACCACCTCGAGCGCGTCCCAGGCGGAAGCCGACTCGCGGGCTTCGCGGCGGCGGCTGAGTTCATAGAGACCGAGTGCTGCGAACGGGCCGAGCAGGGCAAAGCCTGCGGCAAGAGGAAACAATAGCGGCAGCACGGAATAGCCGAGCACCGTGCGCGCCAGCACCAGTCCGAGCACCGGATAGATGACGCAGAGGATGATGGCATGGCTCGGGACCGCCTTGAAATCCTCCCAGCCGAGCCGCAAGGCCTCGCCCAAGTCGGACAGGCCGATGGTTCGGATGATGGGTGCTGACGTGTTGTCCTGCACGGGCTGCGCCAACGGCGTCACATTGCCGGGGTATGGTGTGGCCATGGTCGTTATTCTCCCTTGCCGCGGCGGCCGGTTTTCGCGCCGGTTAAAGGCGCAAGCGACCGCTGTTCGGAAAACGATCGCGATCAGGCCAGACGCGAAGAAAGGAAACCGAAACTGGCCATGTCGCGAACTGAATCGCGAGCGTACTCCCAATCGCGGCAACCGCCGCTCACGCTTCGGTGAATGCTTGCGTTGCCGCAACGCAAACGAGCATAAGTCATTTCGCCGTCATTTCGCCTTGGCTAAGGTATGTCCTGCATTTGGCAACGCTTGGACGCGGCTGAACTCAGCCGCTCCGGTGCCGCCTGGACAAACATCAAGGTGCCGCAAAGCTTTCACATCTTCGGTAAATTCACAGGGAGCGAACAATGAGCATATTTGGCAAAATAATGAGCGCGATCTTTGGCACCAAGGCCGGCGCCACGCCGGCGAGCACAGCCACGCCGGCGGGCGGCGGGGCGGCCCCAAGCTCGGGATCGGCCGCCGCACCTGCTTCCGCTCCGGCAGCGCCGCGCGCAGTCCGTCGATGTCGCGGCCATCGTGGACAAGGCGGCTGCCGCCAAGGGCGAGAAGCTGGAATGGCGCACCTCGATCGTCGATCTGATGAAGGCGCTCGACATCGACTCCAGCTTCAGCGCGCGCAAGGAGTTGGCCAAGGAACTCGGTTACACCGGCGACAGCAATGATTCCGCCAGCATGAACATCTGGCTGCACAAGCAGGTGATGGCAAAGCTCGCCGCCAATGGCGGCAAGCTGCCGGCGGATATCAAGCACTGACAACCCGATTTCAGGCCAATCAAGGTCCGCGGAGTCGCGGGCCTTTTTTGCGTGCGCGGCGACGCCTCTGCCATCGTCGTCGTGTGATCTCAGCCCACCAGATCTGAGACCTCCGGGTGCTTGCGCAGATAATCCACCACAAAGCTGCAGCCGGCGACGACCTTTAGACCGTCGGCACGGACCAGTTGCAGCGCGCCCTCGACCAGTTCAGAGGCGATGCCGCGGCCGCGCAGCGGGCGCGGGGTCTCGGTGTGGGTGATGATGACGGCCGACGGCGTGCGGCGGTAATTCGCAAACGCCACCGCGCCCTCGACGTCGAGTTCGAAGCGGGAGAGGGCCTTGTTGTCGCGGACTTCGGTCATTTCAGGCTCATTTCAGCAGGTCGGCATAATCGGGATGCTTTTCCATATAGCCTTTCACGAACGGGCACTGCGCAATCACCTTCAAACCCTCTGACCGCACCTGGTCGAGCGCGCCCTTGATCAGTTGCGAGCCGATGCCCTTGCCGCCGAGCTCCGGCGGCACCTCGGTGTGGATGAAGGTGATGACGCCGTCGGCGATCTTGTAATAGGTCGCGGCGATATGGCCGTCGACCGCGAGTTCGTAGCGGTGATGCGGCTTGTTGTTGACGATGTCGGTCATTTCATCCGTGTTTCTGTTTGGGGACCGACGGCGGAGCGCCGCCGCTGGTTAATGCTATGGGCTTGTATCATATCGCGCCGCCGCCTTGCTTTGTCGCGGTCGTCACGGCATCGTGTCGGGCGTAGCCGGCGTGGTGCTGCTGGCGGCGGGTGTATGGATGGGACGAAGGTGAGGGACGAGGCTGCCACCACCGCGGCTGCGCCATCGGGCGGGGTGATGCGGATGTCGCGCCGGGTGATGAACCTTGCGCATCTCTTGACCCAGAATGCGCGCCGGCACGGCGACCGCACAGGCTTTATCTGGGGCGATCGATCCTGGAGCTGGCGCGAGATCGACGCGCTCGTTTCGGCACTGGCGGCGGCGCTGGCCGCGCGCGGCATCGGCAAGGGCGACCGCATCCTCGTCCATTCCAAGAACAGCGACGAGATGTTCTGGTCGATGTTCGCCGCGTTCCGGCTGGGCGCGGTCTGGGTTCCCACCAATTTCAGGCTGATGCAGGACGAAGTCGCCTATCTCGCCACCGCCTCGGGGGCAAAAGCGTTCCTGTGCCACGGCGATTTTCCCGATCATGCCGCGGCCGTGAAAGCGGCGAGCGAGGTGCTCGCTTTCACCTGGCGGATCGGCGAGGGCGCGCTCGGCGAGAAATCGGTGAGCGAGGCGATATCGGCGCATGCCGGTGCCAAAGTCGATAACGCCGCTGTCGACTACGACGATCCCTGCTGGTTCTTCTTCACCTCCGGCACCACCGGGCGCTCCAAGGCGGCAGTGCTGACCCACGGTCAGATGGCGTTTGTGGTGACCAACCATCTCGCCGACCTCATGCCCGGCACCACCGAGAACGACGCCTCGCTGGTGGTAGCACCCTTGTCGCATGGCGCCGGCGTGCACCAGCTGGTGCAGGCCGCGCGCGGCGTACCGACCATCCTGCTTCCGACCGAGCGCTTCGACATCGACGAGGCGTTCCGGCTGATCGAGCGCCACCGCGTCAGCAACATTTTTACGGTGCCGACCATCCTGAAGATGATGGTCGAACACCCCGCGATCGACCGCTACGACCATTCCTCGCTGCGCTACGTCATCTATGCCGGCGCGCCGATGTATCGCGAGGACCAGAAGGCCGCGCTGAAAAAACTCGGCGGGGTGCTGGTGCAATATTTCGGGCTCGGCGAGGTCACCGGCAATATCACCGTGCTGCCGCCGGCGCTGCACGACCCGGAGGACGGCCCGCATGCGCGCATCGGCACCTGCGGCTTCGAGCGCACGGGCATGCAGGTCTCGATCCAGGACGATCAGGGGCGCGAACTAAAACCGTTCGAGACCGGCGAGATCTGCGTCATCGGGCCTGCCGTGTTCGCCGGCTATTACGATAACCCCGAGGCCAACGCCAAAGCCTTCCGCGACGGCTGGTTCCGCACCGGCGATCTCGGCCACATGGATGACGAAGGTTTTGTCTACATCACCGGCCGCGCTTCCGACATGTACATCTCCGGCGGATCCAACATCTATCCGCGCGAGGTGGAGGAAAAAATCCTCACCCATCCCGCAATCGGCGAGGTGGCGATCGTGGGCGTGCCGGACCCGGTGTGGGGCGAGGTCGGCATCGCCGTCTGTGTGCCGCGCGCGGGTGCGACCGAGGTGAGCGAACTTGAACTGGCTACGTTCCTGGCCGCCAAAGTTCCGCGCTACAAGATGCCGAAACGCTTCTTCTTCTGGGACGCGCTGCCGAAATCCGGTTACGGCAAGGTGCCGAAGCGGCTGGTGCGTGACGAGCTGGAGGCGCGTGGGCTTCTTGACCTTCCCGCCAAGCAGACGGGATGACGATGCGAAACATCCCACAGCCCGGCCGGCCGGCGCCCGAGCGCATCCAATGGGCCGAAGCGCGCGGCCGCGCCTTCGCCGTCACGCTGGAGGCGGGCCTGCCGCTATTGGAGGCCGCGCGCCGCGGTTTTGCGGCGGAAGGATTTGCCGGCGGCACCTTGAACATCCGGGGCGGCGCGCTCGGTCCCCTGGCCTATGTGATGCCGGCGCTTTCCAAGACCGGCGAGAACGCGGCGTTCTACAGCGACACGTTTCGGCCTGAAGGTGTCACGCGGCTCCAACTCGGCGCGATGACGCTCGGCCGGCGCGACGGCGCTCCGTTCTTCCATTGCCACGCGCTGTGGACCGAAGCCGACGGCCGCGCCGGCGGCGGCCATATCCTGCCCGAGGAAACCATCGTTGCCGAACCGTTCGAGGTGGAAGCCTTCGGCCTCGATGGCGCGGCCTTCACGGCAGAGCCCGATCCCGAGACCAGATTCAAGCTGTTCGGGCCGGTGCCGTCGGTGGCG
This sequence comes from uncultured Alphaproteobacteria bacterium, assembly GCA_963778925.1. Taxonomy (GTDB): domain Bacteria; phylum Pseudomonadota; class Alphaproteobacteria; order Rhizobiales; family Xanthobacteraceae; genus Bradyrhizobium. Next base: position 102,987 of record CAVZWE010000015.1, read on the forward strand.
ACGGGCGCGGCAACAGCCGGCCCCGCTTACGCGCTGCGGCTGCGGCCGAACCAGGATTTTGCCGGCGCGCTGGAGGCCTTCTGCCGGGAACGCATGATCGCCGCCGCAAAACTCCATGGCGGCGTCGGCAGCATCATCGGCGCGCGCTTCGATGACGGGCGCGTGGTCGAGCCCTTTGCGACCGAAATGGCGGTGCGATCCGGCGCGATCGTTTCGGGCGAAGACGGCGCGCTGCAGGCAACGCTGGACGTGGCGCTGGTCGACTACACCGGCAGCATTGCCGTCGGCCGGTTGCTGCGCGGCGACAATCCGGTGCTGATGACGATGGAGCTGGTGCTGGAAGTGCTGGGGTAGGGGAGCGTTGAGCGTTTGAAGTGAAGCCCCCAAGCTTCGACATCGGCGGTGAGCTCCCTCTCCCCTTGTGGGAGAGGGTTGGGGAGAGGGGTCCACACGGGCAGTCCCGATGACGCCACCCCCCTCCCTAGCCCTCCCCCACAAGGGGGGAGGGAACAGATGTTGCGGCGACAGCCATTGCCAAATTCGCGATTCAAATGTCAAACAGCCGGTTCAGTCGACGATCGTCATTGCGAGCAGCAAGCGAGCCTCGACGAATGCGCGGCCGGGCCGTCGTCCTTCGAGACGGCCGCGTTGCGGCCTGCCTAGCGGGTGAACGCAATCGCGTTCATCCCGGGGATGACGGATTGAGACACACCTCCGCGTTCCCGCGGCGTGGGGCGCCCGGGTTGTGCATGACGTATCCCCCGTAAAAGAGGGAGCAGGAAACGCCGGGTGCCCGCTGCACCCGCAGCCTCGCGTGCGAAAATGAAAAGCACACGAGCGTATTCACCACAGGTTCACCGGACTCTTGCCCGACGTTTCCTGCGCAATGGTTTTAACGGCTTATACCGGGCTCTCCTCGGTGACCGGGCTTTCTTGCCACCGTCGTCCGCGCTTCTTATCGCAGACTTGACGCCAGCGTCGGGGCGCCAGGACCACACGGCTTTGCCGTCCGCGACCCGTCTTCGCCAAGGGCGTCGCCGGGCCTGGTACCTGCCCGCCGAGCCTTGGCGAAGGCGGTGCCGGCGCTCTCGTCTTTAGCGCCGTCGCGTCCATCGCATCCACCCCGCGTTCGTGACGATCGCGATACGCCCCTTCGAGGAGTAGACGGCGGGAGTCATGGCGTTGATTTGCCCGACGAGCAAAGCGAAATATTTTTACAAAAGGGGCTGGACACGAACTTTGAAAAACTGCCCGTCGGGCAAATCAGTCTCGCTGTTGCCCTTCGCGGGCCGACACCAGAGCGTTTTCCAGTTCGGTGGCTTCATCCTTCGAGACGCGCGCAGGTGCGCGCTCCCCCCGAGTGAGCGCGAATGCGCTCATCCGGGGATGAGGTCTTAGACCCTCATGGTGAGGAGCGCGGCAACGCCGCGCGTCTCGAACCACGAGGCCATGGGATACGCCGTCATGATTCCTCAGCAGTGGAATCCGCTCCAAATCCCTCAATTTCTCGCCGCCTTTTTTCAGACGTCAGTCGGGCGCGGCAATGTCATCTTGAATTGTGCGCTTCAGCCTCTCGCAAGCGGACCCGGATCGGGTTAGCCTTGTCCTCCCCAGGCCGGATCAACGGCCGGCGGATACATTGGGAGGATGTGATGACACGCGACGTTCAGCGCGATCCGGAATCGCAGCGCGATTCGGAATCCATGATTTCACGACGAACACTCGTCCACGGCCTGGCGATTGCCGCCGGCGCAACCGTAGCCGGCGCCAGCGGCGCGCTGGCCCAGCAGAGCAGCGAAGCGGCGCCGCCGACGACAATCACCAGCCCGCCGCGCGATTTTGGCCCTGGCGGCGCGCCGACCACCTATTTCTGGGACCCCGACATCATCGCGGTCGATCCATCGTTCAACGACCTCGCCCAGCCCAACACGGCGATCAAGCGCCTCCACACCGGCCTGCTGTGGGCCGAAGGCCCGGCCTGGAGTGCGCAGGGCCGCTATCTGCTGTGGAGCGATATTCCCAACAATCGCCAGATGAGATGGTCGGAGGACGACGGTCGCGTCAGCGTCTTCCGTTCGCCGTCCAACAACAGCAACGGCAACTCGTTCGACTTCAACGGGCGACAGCTCTCCTGCGAGCATCTCACCCGCAGGGTGGTGCGCTACGAGCACGACGGCACCTCGACTGTGCTCGCCGATAATTTTAACGGCAAAAAGCTGAACTCGCCCAATGACGTTGTCGCCCACCCGGATGGCAGCTACTGGTTCACCGATCCGCCCTATGGCGGCCAGCTCTACGAGGGCGAGCCGGACGGTCCGGGCGGCCCCACCAATGCCGCCGGCAAGCTCAATCCACGGATCGGCCAGCCGGCCGGATTCGTGCCCGGCAAGCGCGAACTGCCGACCAACTGTTATCGCATCGATCCCTCTGGCCGCATTGACCTCGTGGTGACCGAGGACCAGGTGCCGGATCCCAACGGCCTGGCGTTCTCGCCCGACTTCAAGAAACTGTACGTCGTCTCGACCGGCAAAGGACCGGGCGATACCGGTCCGGGCGGCAAGGGCGACGTGTCCGTGTTCGATGTCGGCGCCGACAACAAGCTCACCAATCAAAAGCTGTTCAGCGACTTCATGATCGACGGCGTGAAGTGCGGACCGGACGGGGTGCGCTGCGACGTCAACGGCAATGTCTGGGCCTCAAGCAATGCCGGCCGCCATGTCGGCTATAGCGGCGTGACGGTATGGTCACCGGACGGCAAGCTCCTCGGCCGCATCCGGCTGCCCGAAGTGTGCGGCAACGTCTGCTTCGGCGGCCCCAAGCGCAACCGCCTGTTCATGGCCGCGAGCCAGTCGCTCTACGCCGTGTACACCGCCACCCAGGGGGCGGGACCGGGCTGATCCGTCCTCCGCACCGCTCGATCGAAGGAGGCGCTGGCGTGAACCGCCGGCGCCTCAAGGGCGATCGACGTGGACAATGGGCGATGACGGTGAACGACCGCTGGTGCATCGGTTTCGAATCCCGTAAGGGGCGACGCGCACGAGGTCGAAATCGTGGACTACCATAGAGGTTGAATGCCATGGCTCCTGTTGTACACCCCGGCCGTTTGTTGAAGCGCGAAATGGCCGCGCGAAAGCTCAGTGCAAACCGCCTGTCGCTCGATATCGGCGTTCCCTCCGGCCGGATCACCGACATCCTCAACGGCCGCCGCGCGATCACGGCCGATACCGCGGTGCGGCTCGGACGCTATTTCGGCAACAGCGCGCAGTTCTGGCTGGACCTGCAGGGCCAACATGACATTGGCGTGGTCGAGCGGGAGAAGGGCGCCGAGATCGCCAGGCGCGTCAGGCCGGCGGATGCGGCGTGAGACGGTTGCTTCGCATGATAGCTTCTTCTTCATGAAATCAGGCGACCAGCGTTCGGACCAATGCGATACTCGATCCACGATAAAACGCTGGTGGCGAAGAAAGCCCGCATCTTGATCAACGCGCTGGTCGATTGCGCGAAGGCGGGGATCAAACCGAGCTTCGTTACCAACCAGATGCTTCGGGGAATCTGCCTTTACCTGGAGTGCGGGAGCTTCAGTAAGGAAAACTGGCAAACCTACCTTCGCGCAAGTGACGCAGCCAGGCAGGTGCGAGCGTCGGGCGACAAGGACTGGAAAAGGAACGTGACGTTTGAACATGCACGCCCGCTGAACGTGATGTATCGGATGCTCCTGGATGAGAGGGCAACGCTGACCCTGGAAAGGGCGGCGTTGATCATTGGTGAATATCCGCCGGTCCTGGTCACGATGGAAGAAGAGCTCCGAATGACGAAACTCGGGTTCAAACATGGCGGCGAGCCGGAACAGCGATATGCCGAGATTCCGTTTTCCGGTTTCAGTCTGCGCTCGGACGAAGCAATGCCGCGCTGATGCTCTGATCGATTGCTGCGTTTCGATTCCTGATGCGCGCCGCGCAGAACCCACTTCCCCACCGGTAATGTTCCTGCTATGTTCTAGTTGAGGTCGTGACGCTTGGCGGCCGCAACGCGGCACGGAGCGGAGGCATGGCCTCAAGACGAAATCGGACCATCAACCTGCCGGCGCCGTATCTCCGGCGGGTCTGGCTCGATCCATCTGATATCGCCGACCGCGCGGCCTATCCGTTCTGCCTGCCGTTCCTGCACGACGAATTCGAGCTCAGTCTCGACCGGCCGATCAGCATCATCGTCGGCGAAAACGGCGCCGGCAAATCCACGCTTCTGGAAGGGATCGCCGTGCTCGCCGGCTATGACCAGGCCGGCGGCGGCAAGGGCTACCGGCCGGTCGATCATTCCAATGCGATCGAGGCGTCGGGCGGAGAGCTCTCGAAGGCGCTGCGGGCGAGCTGGCTGCCGAAGATCACCAATGGATGGTTCTTCCGCGCCGAGAGTTTTTTCTCCGTCGCGCGCTATCTCGACTCGGTCGGGAGTTCCTCGGATTTCCTGTCTTATTCGCACGGCGAGGGTTTTATGCGGTTCTTCGAGGAGCGCTGCCAGCGGCAGGGCATCTTCATCTTCGACGAACCGGAATCGGCACTGTCGCCGGCGCGCCAGATGGAATTCTTGAAGCTGCTGCGGCGCATGGAGGCGTCCACGATCTGCCAGGTCGTCATGGCCACGCACTCGCCGATGCTGATGGCCTATCCCAATGCGCGTCTGCTGCGGCTGTCGAAATACGGGCTGGAGCCGGTCACCGTCGAACAGACCGACCATTACAAGGTCATGCGGGAATTCTATGCCGATCCGACGGGGTTCGTGGAAGCGGTGGTAGAGGAATGATCACTCCGGCGGCCGATCCGGTCCGCCTTTCGAACGAGCCGAGCGCATGGCCTCACGACGCAACCGAGCGATCAATTTGCCCGCGCCGTATCTCCGGCGCGTCTGGCTCGAGCCATCGCGCATAGCCGACCGCGCCGTCTATCCGTTCTGCCTGCCTTTCCTGCAAGACGACTTCGAGCTGAGTTTTGATCGTCCGATCACCATTATCGTCGGCGAAAACGGCACCGGCAAATCCACGTTTCTGGAAGGCATCGCCGTGCTGGCCGGCTATGACGAGGCCGGCGGCGGCAAGGGCTACACGCCGGTGGATCATTCCGAGGCGATCGAGAAGATGGGCGGCGAGCTTTCGAAGGCGCTGCGTGCAAGCTGGCTGCCCAGGATCACCAACGGATGGTTCTTTCGCGCGGAGAGCTTTTTCTCGGTCGCGAGATACCAGGACAAGGTCAATCGCGAATATATTCCCGGCGTTCCCCCCGGCACCCCGCCTGACTACCTCTCGCATTCCCACGGCGAGGGCTTCTTGCGCTTCTTCCAGGAGCGCTGCCAAAAGCAGGGCATTTTCATCTTCGACGAGCCGGAATCCGCGCTGTCGCCGGCGCGCCAGATGGAATTTTTAAAGCTGATGCGGCGGATGGAGGCGTCCACGATTTGCCAGGTCGTGATGGCCACGCATTCGCCGATGCTGATGGCCTATCCGGGGGCGCGACTGTTGCGGCTGTCGAAGGATGGCCTGGAGCCCGTGACCGTCGAACAGACGGACCACTACAAGGTCATGCGGGAGTTTTGTGATGATCCGGCGGGGTTCGTGGAAGCCGCGATGGCGGAGTGATCGCTGTTCGTCGTCTTGTTATTCTCGGGACGCGATTCTCACAGAGCTACTCCGGCCAGCCGATCAATGGCTCTTGGAAGGATCAATCCGTTTTAAAATGAGGATAGTTTCACGGATCATCATGGAAACGTCATCCTGACTTGCTTTATTTTTGGTCTGCCACTCCTGCGCTTTGGTGAGAATGTGCGACATCCTCCAATAAACGACTGCCGATCAGCATGTGACCAATGATCGTAATGTTTGGCGGCAAGACTAACTAGTGCCCGACCTGCCTTGAAAGGGTAGTGACGGTTAGAGCATCGGTCAAGTAATCGTAAAGCTTCGCTGAGCCAAGTTTTCGGACGAAAAGTCTGAAAATTTCTTAATGGAAAAGCCTTCCTTGTCTTAGTTTCGATGTGAAGCTGCTCCTTTAATTTGTCCCCGTTAGGTAACGAATTCCCCATTCTTATTTTTGCTTAGAAATGAAACACCGGCCCCAACAAAAAAGAATGGCGCTGCCATCTAGTATACTGTGGGTGATGGAGGGGGCTACGTCCAAACGGTTCACAGTTTGAAAAACTCTTTTGAGGAAGGTCTATTCTAGCAACGAGAGGTTGAAAGCCATATTGTTCAACATTTTCAGAGGGTGTCAACTAGAGCTAGCCAATTGTAACGACG
>CAVZWE010000016.1:0-11543 GCA_963778925.1 uncultured Alphaproteobacteria bacterium
AGATTTCCCGGGCAATTGCGGGTGAACGGGACGGAGGGGGGATGTTGACGATCGGGCAAACCAACGCAGTCCTACTTGCGGCAACACTGTTGCTGGCCGGTCTGGCGCGCGCGGAGCCCTCCGACAGTGGATCGTCCGGGCAACCGGTCGCTCGACCGGCGGTAGCCTGCCGGAACGACGGCGATTTCGAACAATGGATCGAGGAGGTCCGGCAGGAGGCTCTTGCACAGGGGGTCAAACGCCAGACCATCGCAATGGCGCTCAAGGGCATTCAGCCCGATCCCAGGATCATCGCGCACGACCAGCAGCAGGGCGTTCTTCCTCCAGAGTTTCCTGCAGTTCTCCGACCGCATGATCAACGACGACCGCATCGTGCGCGGTCGCCGGCAAATCGAGAAACACCGAGCCCTGTTCGCGCGAGAATCGAGGGGGATTTCGGTGTGCCTGCTCCGGTGCTTGTGGCGTTGTGGGGGCTTGAGAGCGATTTCGGCGCAACCAAGGGAAAGTTTTCAACCCTGCGCGCGTTGGTCACGCTCGCCTATGATTGCCGCCGCTGGAAGGAATTCCGCATGCAACTGGTCGACGCCTTGCGACTGATCGAGCGCGGCGATCTCAAGCCCGGCGAGATGGTCGGTGACTGGGCTGGCGAGATGGGGCCGCTGCAATTTCCGGCATCCGACTATTTTGACTTTGCCGTCGACTACGACGGCGACGGCAAACGCGATCTGATCGAGGAGCCCGCAGTGTCTCTGGCCTCCACCGCGAACTTGTTTGCCAAGCAAGGTTGGCACCGCGGCGAGCCATGGCTGCAGGAGGTGCGCGTACCCGCCGATATGAAATGGGAAGAAGCCGACCTTGCCATCAGTCATCCGCGTTCACAGTGGGCGAATTGGGGCGTCACGTCGGCCGGCGACAAGGCATTGCCGGCCGACGATCTGCCGGCGTCCCTGTACCTGCCAATGGGGCACACCGGACCCGCCTTCCTCGCGTACCGGAATTTCCGTACCTTTCTGCGCTGGAACCAGGCGCTGGTCTACGCCACAACCATCGCTCACCTCGCGGCTCAGGTTCCGACGGAGCGCCGCCGGTTGCGCGCGGCACAGCTTCCATTTTGCCACTGCAACGCGAGCAGAATATCGAACTGCAGAAGCTGTTGATCGAGCGCAGTTATTTGAAGGGCGAGGCCGACGGCAGACTGGGCCGGGCAAGCCGGGCCGGCATCAAGGCCGCGCAGCTGGCATTGGGGCTGCCCGCAGATTCCTATCCGACGATCGAGTTACTCAATCGACTGCGTGCCAAGCCCTAGCGCCTGAGGCTCTCTTGCCGGATTCGCCTGCGGGATTTGCGATTGCAAACCGCGTTGGATAGATTGCCTCGACCCGCTAGGGAGGAAGGACATGAGCGATACAACCGATACGCCGCGGCCCGAGCCGCGCGTTTACGTCCAACTCGAACGGGAAAAGGGAGATCAGTACAGCATTCTGAGCCGCGACCTTGAGACAATCGGCTCTCAATTGCGTGGGAAGTCGCACTTCTCGATCTTCAACTCGATTATTGTGCCGGTCATGGTCACATTGGTGACACTGGCGTCGACCAGTCTGTTTCAATACATCAGCTGGCAAAATTCGATCAAATTGCAGGCCGCTTCGGAAGAAGCGACCTCCGCGAGCAAGACCTATGACAAAGCTGCTTCCGAAATCGACAAGAGATATTACGCGACATTGCTCTTTCAGGTGGCTGTCAGAAATATCGCCAATCGGAAAACAGCGGCTGACACACAATTAGGCCAATATGACGTCAGTCTGCAGAAACGCAGAATTCGAAGAATTCTACAAGCAATTGGCGAGCTGGAATCAGAATTACAGTCAATTGCTCAACGACATCAGCTACGACATCGATCGTCCCATATTCAAGGATCGGTGGACAAGAAAATGGCTATCAGATCAAGAAGGAGATCCTGGGGGAAATCAGATGCAACGTCAAATCACTGGCGGATGAAATCGAAGCCAATAACCTTGATAGATTTGCTCTGACAAATCACTTTGCCGTGGTCAACAAATGCTTTGCCGCGGCCCTAAGCGATTTTGCCGATTTGAAGGATGAAGCTCTCTCGAACAAGGATCGCGTCATCACTCCCGAGGAATTTAAAATGGCAGATGACGAACTCGACGGTGTTCGATCTATGCTGAATGAATTCAGATGTTACGCGCTGACCCGGGTTCACTGCCTCACCGCGCTTAAGGAAAAAACCATCTTCTTCCAACCTGGTTTGACAGGCAAGGGCAGAGCGTCAAGGCGCATCTCGCCGATACAGCGAACAGATGCAAGATCTCCTGATCACGATGCAGGAACAATGTTGCAGACCGACTGGAATGAATGAGTAATGCGACGTCCTAATCTGCTCCGCCAAACGACGATAGCGCTGATCGTGGTGGCCGGCTCGCTCTCGCACGCATCCGCGCAAGCTCTCGACAAGATATTTCCCTTCCTGGCGGGTGCGCCGTCGACGTCGCAGGAAAATCCGCCCCATAGCTCTCCCGCCGGTACGACGGAATGGAGCGGGGAGTCCGGCGCCTCCGGTCATCCACTGATGACGGCCGACGCAATCCGCGCCGCTGCGGGCAACTTCCAGCCCTGCCTTGAACAGCTGTGGCCGCTCGCTCAGCGCCGCGGCATTCCGCGCGCAAGACCTATCAGCGCTATGTCTTGCCGCTCACGCCCGACCTGCGCCTAATGGACCTAATGGATTCGCAGCCGGAATTCAGCAAGTCGATCTGGGATTATCTCGACATCCTGGTTAGCGATGCGCGGCTGCAGAAAGGCCGCGAGATTCTTGCCGCCAACAAGTCGCAGTTCGATGCAGTCGAAAAGGCCTACGGGGTCGATCGTTATGTGCTTGCGGCGATTTGGGCCATTAAATCGAACTATTCGACGCAAATCGGCGATCGCGATGTGGTGCGCTCGACGGCAACGCTCGCCTGCGTCGGCCGCCGTCAGGAGTACTTTCGGGAACAATTTCTTTCAGACTCTCGAAATCCTGGATCGGGGCGATATTGTTCCGGAACATCTGAAGGGCTCTTGGGCCGGTGCATTCGGTCCGACCCAGTTCATGCCGACAACCTTCAAGCGTTACGCCGTCGACTTTGACCATGACGGACGACGCGACATTGTCGATTCGGTTGCCGACATCCTGGGTTCGACCGCCAACCTTTTCAAAGGCAATGGCTGGCAAAGCGGCCAGACCTGGGGCTACGAGGTCGTGGTGCCCCAGGGCTTCAATTACATGCTGGCGGACCGCGCCAAAGCCATGACCATCGCGCAGTGGGAGCATCTCGGCATCACCCGCGCCGGAAGCCAGCCGTTCCCGCATCCCACCGAGAAAGCCTATCTGCTGGCGCCTGCCGGCGCGGAAGGCCCTGGCTTCCTGATGCTGCAGAATTTCCGGGTGATCATGAAATATAATCCGGCGGAAGCCTATGCGCTGGCGATCGGCCATTTCGCGGACAGGCTGCGCGGCGGCGCGCCGTTCGTGCAGCCCTGGCCGCGGCAGGAACGGGAATTGTCGCGGGCCGAGCGGCTGGAACTGCAGCAGCTCCTGGCCCAGCGCGGCTTCTATCGCGGCACCCCGGACGGCCAGCTGGGCGGCCAGACCCGGGAGGCGCTGCGCGGCTTCCAGGCCTCGATCGGGGCGCCTGCGGACGGATTTGCCTCCGCCGACGTGCTGGAGCGGCTGAGGGGGCGGTGAAACACCGGTTCCGGCCCCGAAAGTAACCGTGAACACAGCATTTTCGCCGCGCCCTTGACGGCGCCGACCGATGCCCGGTTTATGGCGGGGAAATCTGCCCGCTTGCGGCCTGATTCCGCTATTATATCGATTGCCGAACGATCCATCGCGACCTAACCGCATGCCCAAGCCGAAGTCATTTTTGCGCATCTTCACCGAGACCGGCCCGCTGATCGCGCTGGCGGTTGCGATCGCGCTGCTGGTCGGGCTCGCCGCGCCGGCGTCGGCGCAGTTCTTCAATTTCGGCGGATGGTCGCGGCCACCGCCGCCGCGCAGCAACGGCGGACCCGGCGGCTGGTTCGGCGGCGATCTGTTCACGCCATTCCAGCAGCAGCAGCAGGCGCCGAAGCGGATCGAGAATTTTTCCAAGGCGCCGCCGCCCGAGAAGCGCGAGACCATAGCTGAGCGCAACGTGCTGGTGCTCGGCGACGGCATGGCGGATTGGCTCGCCTACGGGCTTGAGAACGCCTATGCCGAACAACCGGAAATGGGCGTGATCCGCAAGCACAAGACGGTGTCCGGCCTCATCAGCTATCAGCCCAAGGGCGATCCTGCCGACTGGCCCGCCGCAGCCAAAGGCATCCTCGCCACCGAGACGCCGGACGCCATCGTCGTGATGTTGGGGTTGAATGACCGTGTCGCGATGCGTGAGCCGGCGGCGGAAAAATCCGACAGCAAATCATCGGACAAAAAGGCCGACAAGAAGGACGCCAAGGCCAAACCGGATACCAAGCCCGCGGACGCGAAATCCGGCGCAAAGCTGGATGGCGCCGCGGGTGCCGCCGCCAAGCCCGACGACAAGCAGGTCGATGCCGAATTGTCCCCGGACGACGCCACCGACACCGACGCACCGCCGGCCATCGCGCCGGAGAAGAGCACGCGCTCGCCGAACGGCCTCTATCAGTTTCGCGAGGAGCGCTGGGTCGAGCTCTACACCAAGAAGATCGAAGAGATGATCGGCGTGATGAAATCCAGGGGCGTGCCGGTGCTCTGGGTCGGCCTGCCCGCGGTGCGCGGCGCCAAGGCGACGTCGGACATGCTGTTTCTGGATTCGCTGTATCGCGACGCCGCCGGCAAGGCCGGCATCACCTATGTCGACGTCTGGGACGGTTTCGTCGACGAAGCTGGCCGCTTCCTGCAGAGGGGTCCCGATTTCGAAGGCCAGCCCCGACAGTTGCGCTCCAATGACGGCGTTTACTTCACCACGTACGGCGCGCGTAAACTCGCGCATTATGTCGAGCGCGAGATCACGCGGCTGTTGGCGACGCGGTCCACGCCATTCGCGCTGCCGACCGAACCGGCAACCCCCGACGCCAATGCGCTCCCCGGCCAGCCCGCGCCGCGTCCGCTGGCGGGACCGATCCTGCCGCTGGTGGCATCCTCGGTCGGCACCGATCAATTGCTCGGCGGCCCCGGCTCCCGCCCGGCCGCGGTCGATGCGCTCGCCGCGCGAACCCTGGTGAAGGGCGAGGCGCTGGCGCCGCCCGCGGGCCGTGCCGATGATTTTGCCTGGCCGCGCCGCGAAGTCGGACGCGAACAGGCCAAGGGCGAAACGCCGGTGGCGTCCGTTGCGCCGGATGGAACGGTTGCCGCGCCGGGTATCCCGGGCGCGCCGCCGAAGCCGAAGAAGCCGCTTCCGCTTCAATCGGGTGCGCCGGCGATGCGGGACATATTCGGACTTGGAAACGCGCCGCGCAAACCCGCGCCGTCACTATTACCATCGCCGGCGACGCGTGCGCCGGGCGTGCTGGGTGTGCCGCGCCCGCCCGCCAGCATCGGGCGATCGGCACAGGTCCCGGGCTTCTTCGCGCGGTGAGCCTACTCGAAACCCTCATGGTGAGGAGCGCATCTTTGCGCGTCTCCGGACGATGCTTCGCATCGCCGGGAGAACCATGAGGCCCCGATGCGGCCATCCTTCGAGACGGCGCTAACGCGCCTCCTCGGGATGAAGAGCGTTGGTCTGCGCAGCCATAACAACGTCGACGCTGTACGGACGGCGCGCTCGCTGCAGACCCTGCAGAATTCAGCCCGCCATCGACCACCAGCGTTTGGCCGACGATGTAGGATGCAAGCGGCGAGGCCAGGAACAAGGCTGCGCCCGCCATGTCGGCCGGCGTGCCCAGCCGTTTCAGCGGTATCCGCTCGATCGCGCCTTGCAGCCGTTTCGGATTCGCCGTCGTCACTTTTGTCATTTTGGTATCGACCAGGCCCGGCGCGATGCCGTTGACGCGGATGCCGTCCTCGGCCCACGCCTGCCCCAATGTTCGGGTCAGCCCGACGGCGCCGGTCTTCGAGGCATTGTAGGCCGGATTGCCCTTGGTCGAATGATAGGCGGCGGTCGAACTGATGATGATGAGCGAGCCTTTGCTTGCGCGCAGCATGTCATGAAATTTGCCGGCGCAGGCCATCAGGCTCATCAGATTGACTTCAAGCACCTTGCGAAAGCCGGTCATTTCGAATTCGCCGCGCCGGTAAATCACCGAACCCTGCGCCAGCACCAGCACGTCGAGCCGGTCGAACGCCGGCCTGAAATTCTCGATCGCCCTGGCATCGCCGACATCGAGTTGCGCGTAATCGAGACCCGCAAGATCCGATCCCTCGGCGGGGGAATAGTCGGCCGGGGAAGCGCGGGTACCGCAGACATGGACGTGCGCGCCGCTGCCGCGAAACGCCTGCGCAATGCCGTTGCCGATGCCGCTACTGCCGCCGACCACGAGAACCTGCTTGCCGCTGAAATCCAGTTCGTTCATCGTCAACCTCGAATTTTCTGCTGACTGCCAAAAACATGGCAGCTTACATCCCGGGGAAGAGACCCATGTCCGATTTCAAGCAACTCAGCCGCTCGGTCAAGGGATTGACGGTCCTTGTCACCGGTGCGGCCAGCGGCATGGGCCGCGCCACGGCGCGGGTCTTCGCCGCCGAGGGCGCCAACGTCGCCGTCACGGATTTCGCCCCCGAGGGTGCGCAGGCCGTTGCCGCCGAGATCGTCGCAACGGGCGGTGCCGCCAAGGCCTGGACGCTCGATGTTGCCAACCGCGATGACATCGATGCCGTCGTCAATGACATCGCCAGACATTTCGGCGGCCTCGATATCGTCATCAACAATGCCGGCATTTCGGTGCGCGTGCCGATCGACGATGATGGCTATGACGAAGCCTGGACCAGGGGACTGTCGGTGATGCTGACGGCGCATCAGCGCGTGATCCGCGCCGCGCTGCCCTATCTGCGCCAATCGAAATCGCCGCGGATCGTCAATATCGCCTCCACCGAGGCGCTCGGCGCAACCGCGTTGCTCAGCCCGTATTCGGCGGCGAAGGCGGGTGTCGTGGGATTGACCCGTTCGCTCGCGGTGGAACTCGGCCGCGACGGGATCACCGTGAACTGCATCTGTCCGGGGCCGATCACCACCGGCATGACCGCGCGAATCAGCGACGAGCATAAGGCGATCTATGCCAAACGCCGGACCGCGCTCGGGCGCTACGGTTACCCTGAGGAGGTCGCCCACATGACACTGAGCCTGTGTCTGCCTGCCGCGTCGTTCCTGACCGGCGCGATCATCCCGGTGGACGGCGGCCTGATGGCGCGGAATGCGTGATGCGTTCCCCGGACGCGGCGCAGCACGTCGCCCTTGCGGCGTGGTGCGCTGCCGATCCGGAGCCCATCTTGTTTCTGGCGATGGGTGGATCCCGGCCCTGCGGCGCAGCGTGAAGAACGCTGCACCGCGTCCGGGACACGAGACATGCGTCGGGCTCAATTGACTTCCCCCGATCCCGGAGTAGTTTTTTCGGCCAAACGGAGCGGGATAACCGCATCCCCTCGATCAGGAGAAACGCCATGACGGTCACGATCCGGCAGCTTCACCCGTATTTTTTCGGCGAGGTATCGGGCGTCGATCTGCGCAAGCCGCTGACACAGCAGGAGGCCCGGGATATCGAGGCCGGCATGGATAAATACGCCGTGCTGCTGTTCCACGATCAGGACTTGACCGACGAGCAGCAACTGGCCTTTGCGTTGAATTTCGGCGAGCGCGAAAATCCGCGCGGCGGCAATGTCGTCAAACCCGAGGACTCGCGGCTGCAGACCGGGCTCAACGACGTCTCCAACCTCGGCAAGGACGGCAAGCCGCTGCCGCGCGACCACCGCGCTCATCTGTTCAATCTCGGCAATTGCCTGTGGCATTCCGACAGTTCGTTCCGTCCGATCCCGGCGAAATTTTCGCTGCTCTCGGCGCGCGTGGTGAACCCCAAGGGCGGCAACACCGAATTCGCCGACATGCGCGCGGCTTACGACGCGCTGGACGACGAAACGAAGAGTCGAGATCGAGGACCTGATCTGCGAACATTCGCTGATGTATTCGCGGGGATCGCTCGGCTTCCTCGATTACACCGAGGAGGAAAAGCAGCTTTTCAAGCCGGTGCGCCAGCGGCTGGTGCGCACCCATCCGGTGCACGGCCGCAAGTCGCTGTATCTGTCGTCGCATGCCGGCGCGATCCTCGGCATGAGCGTGCCGGAGGCGCGGGTGTTGTTGCGCGATCTCACCGAGCACGCCACGCGGCCGGAATTCGTCTACGTCCACAAATGGACGCTGCATGACCTCGTGATGTGGGACAACCGCCAGACCATGCACCGCGTGCGCCGTTACGACCAGTCGCAGCCGCGCGACATGCGGCGCGCCACGGTAGCCGGCACCGCGCCGACGGTTAAGCAGCAGGCGGCGGAGTAGGAACGCGAAGCCATCGCCAAAATGGGTCGTCATCGCCCGCGAAAACAGGCGATCCAGTAAACGCAGTTGTTGCTAATTGCGGACGCCGGTGATTACTGGATGCCCCGCTTTCGCGGGGCATGACGGCGAAGTTCAGGCGTGCCCGGCCTCGTTCGACAGCATGCCCGGATCGATTCCGATCTTGCGCAGCGCGCGCAGGTATTTTTCCTCGATGTCGCTGCCGAACACCAGATCGGGATCGGCGTCGCAATGCAGCCAGCCATTGTCCTGGATTTCGGTCTCCAGCTGTCCCGGCGCCCAGCCGGCATAGCCCAGCGCCAGGATCGCGTGCTTCGGTCCGGCGCCTCTGGCGATCGCCTTGAGAATATCGACGGTCGCGGTCAGGCAGATTTCGTCGTCGATCCGCAGCGTCGCATCCTTGATGAAGAAATCGCTCGAATGCAGCACGAAGCCGCGTCCGGTCTCGACCGGGCCGCCCTTGAGCACCTTCATGGTCTCGGCGTTTTCCGGCAGCTTGATCTGGTCGGCCTTCTTGATGATGTCGAGCTGCACCAGCAATTCGGGAAAATCGATGCTGCCCGCCGGGCGATTGACGATGATGCCCATCGCGCCTTCGGATGAATGCGCGCAGAGATAAATCACCGAACGCTCGAAGCGCGGATCGCCCATCACCGGCATGGCGATCAGCAACTGACCGTCCAGATAACCGCGTCCCGCCGAATTGTCGCCCATGCCGGCGGCTTTGCGGCGAACTATCCTCGGTCTTTTGCCTTCAGGGTCCATCCGCAAAGGACTCTCGTGTCATGGTCCATCCTGATATCGGGCGGCGGTTCTGTCAATCAAGCTTGCTGTCCGCATTTAGAATACATCACAAGCAATTCAATGGTTTGCGTTCCCGCTTGCCTGTAAAGACGTCTCATGACCGTCATGGTTCCCATGCGTGCCGCGCTCGGCTTTGCCGCGGCTTTATTTGCGTCATCGCTCGCGGCCGAGGCTTGCGCCCAGGATACCTCGCCATGGCAGCGGGATGGACACTCCGCGGTTCGGCTATTGGCGGGATCGCGCAGCGGCGCGGTGCTGCTCGGCGGTATCGCCTTTCAGCTTCAGCCGGGGTGGAAGACCTATTGGCGGACGCCCGGCGATTCCGGCGTGCCGCCGCGCTTCGATTTCTCCAAATCGGAAAATATCGAGGCCGTGACCGTGCTGTGGCCGGCGCCGACCAAATTCGACGACGGCGCCGGCGGCACCTCAATGGGTTATCATGACCAGATCGTGCTGCCGTTGCGAATTGTGGCGAAGAATACCGACAGACCGGTGACGCTTCGCGCCGACATCAATTATGCGGTGTGCGAAAAACTCTGCATTCCCGTGGAGGCCAGCGCCGAACTCGCATTTAACAGCGTGGCGAGCACCGAGGACAGCGCGCTGTTCGCTGCATTGGACACGGTGCCGAAGCCCGCCAATGTCGGCGATCCCAACCCGCTGACCATCCGCGACGTCAAGCGCGACGGCAAATCCGAGGTGCTGGTCGACGTGATCAGCCCCGATGACAGGGTGGTCAACCTGTTCGTCGAAGGGCCGACGCCGGACTGGGGACTGCCGGTTCCGAAACTGCTGGAATCCAGCCCGCCCGGGGTCAGGCGCTTCGCCTTCGATCTCGACGGCGCGCCTCCCGGCACCGATCCCAAAGGGGCCGCGCTCAAGCTGACACTGGTCGGCGGCGACCGTGCCTACGAATTCAATATCAATCTGGAATAACCTCCCGTCGTCCCGGCGAACGCCGGGAACCATACCGCGAGGTGTTGCACTTTGTCGCTGAGGCCAGAGGCCGTCGCAACAATGAAAGCCGGTGGTTATACCAGACTTCAAATTGATTAACCCATGGTGGCCCAATCGCGGGTGGCGATGGAAGCGATGCGGCCGAGTTCGCTGAGAAGGCTACGCCATGCGAACTGACAAGCGTCGAGGATTGCGGTGTAGTTTTCGAACACGCGGTTGGAGAGATAGGTCTGGCGCAGGTATTGCCAGATGTTTTCGGCCGCATTCAGTTCCGGGCAAGCAGGCGGCAGCGGAACCAGCGAGAGGTTGTCCGGGAGCTTGAGCTTGCGCGTGGTGTGCCAGGCCGCCTTGTCGAGAATGATCAATGCATGCGCGCCGGGCGCAACCGCACGGCCGATTTCGTCGATGTGCTTCTGCATGGCCTGGGTGTCGGCATGCGGCATGATGACTGCGATGCCGGTGTTACGACCCGGACAGACTGCACCGAACAGATACGCATTTTCGTAACGCTGATCTTTTGGCTGGCGCGGCCGTGTGCCCTTTTTGGCCCACTGGTAGACCAGGCCGTTCTTCTGCCCGACGCGCATCTCATCCTGGAACCAGACCTCGATCGGCGTTGCCGTCGTCAGTGTGTTCACAACCTCTGCGACCAGAGCGGGGAAGTTTTTTTAAAAGCCGCGATCGCCTGCGGATCCTGTGCGGGGTGCTGCGGCCGCGCGCTGATATGCGAAAAGCCGAGTTTCTTGAGCACCCGCCCGATCGCGACTGTCGACAGATCAACTCCGAAGCGCTGTCCAAGGATATGCTGCAAGTCTGCGCATCGCCAGCGTACCACCCCATCCTTCTCCGGATCGGGGCCGGTCTCCACCAGTTCCCGCAACACCTCCCGCTGCTCGGCTGACAGCTTCGGCCGACGGCCCGTTGGTTTGACATTGATCAGGCCGTCGGGACCAGTTTCATTGAAGCGATGGGCCCAGTCCCGCAGCGTCTGGCGGTCCATGCCGCCAATCCGCGCCGCTGTCGCACGATCCATCCCATCGTAGACCGCAGCCAGCGCCAGTAGCCGTCGCGCCTGGTCCGCGTCTTTCGCCTTTCCCGCCAGACGGCGCAGATCGGCCGCCGCAAAATCATCCCGAAGACCAACCGCTGCGCTCATTGCCTGCCTTCCGAATCAAATCGTTAAGCCCACAATAAATCACAACTCGCCGCCAATCCCGAAAGTCAGTCCATACGCAGTCTGGTATTATAGGTCGCGGC